>NZ_JBEGHE010000026.1:0-61461 GCF_040675795.1 Neorhizobium sp. LMR1-1-1.1 | reverse complement strand
CAATCGCATCAAACAGATGCGGGGCTTGGCAACCCGATACGACAGACGTGCCGACAACTATCTCGCCGCCCTCAAACTTGCAGCGACAAGGATATGGATCGCATCAGCTAATGAGTCCGCGTCCTAGGTCATCGATAGGATTAAACTTGTGCGATTGAATCATTCCGATCAATGTCCGGTACCCTCCCTAGCCGCCTCGAGCCGACGCTTGTCCTTTATGGTTTAGTGGTATTTCCGGAGGGCGCGTTGCTTTGTGAAGATCCGCCAGTGCCGCTTTCGGCATGCGGCGTCCGATCGACCAAGGTGGGCGTCGTCGAGGTCTCGCTCGGGCTTGCCGCGGATTTTGGAGTGGTGTCACCGGCGGGCGGTGTAGCAGTCTGCTCGGTGGGAGCATCGGTTGCTTCCCCCCAAAACTCAGCACCAACCCAAGCGACCGCTGCGAGGCAAAGGCCAACACATAGCACGATCAACACAGGTTTTCCTGTCCGCCCCTGCCGCGCATCCGTCGCATTTTCAACGACCTTCCGATCCGTCATTTCATTTCCTCCCACTGAGGAGGAGTAAACCTAGTAGACTGGAAAGTGTTCCGCTCTGGTCTGCGGGGCGGCGCGGATGGAGTAGTGCGCGCCGGGCTACGATCATGGGCTGCGATGGGGCTTCAACGATTCGACAATACCGACCCACCGCCAGAACGAAAATCCGCGTGTGCTACCCGTGAGCTCTGAAGTATGAGCAGCAATGAGCTCCACATCTGACCGGCCGCTATGGCCCTGTCGCAGGCGCGATCTGCATCTGGGCGGGGCGCAGTTTTTCAGGTGCGCCGGACATCACCTCCTGTCCCGTCAGTCGCTCCTGCGATGTCTGCGGCGTACCTGTATTAGTTTCGATCGCGGAAGCCGTATCAGTAATGCGATCGGTCCTCAATTTTGTGGAGCCTTGAACGTTCGTAGGGACAACGTCAGTCCCTCTCGTTTGCGGAATGACGGTTCCGTCCGAAGACGCGACACGCCAGACGGTATTACCTGCGTCATCGGCCACGAGCAGCGCGCCGGTGCCATCGACACCCAGGCCGACGGGACGACCGCGAGCCTGCTCGCCATTGATGAAACCTGTGACGACATCCTGCGTCTTGCCCGATGGCTTGCCGTTCTCAAACGGAATGTAGACGACTTTATAGCCGTTGAAGTTGTCGCGGTTCCAGCTGCCACGGTTGCCGACAAACGCTCCGTTTGCATAGGCTTGCGGCATGGCCGAGCCTTCGGTGAAGGCCATGCCGAGCGCGGCCACATGGCTCGACAGCGCATAGTCAGGCTTGATTGCTTTTTCGACCATGTCGGGACGTGGGGGATAAACGCGCGGATCCACGTGATCTCCATAGTAGCTCCATGGCCAGCCATAAAAGCCGCCATCCTTAACCGATGTCATATAGTCCGGCACAAGGTTGGGGCCGAGCTCGTCCCGCTCGTTGACCACTGTCCAGAGTTCGCCGGTTTGCGGATGGAATGTCAGCCCGTTCGGATTGCGCAGGCCGGAGGCGAAGACGCGTGCGGCACCCGTCTGTCGGTCGACCTGCCAGATTGCGGCCCGGCCCTTTTCTGCCTCAAGCCCGTTTTCGGCGACATTCGAATTCGAACCGACGGAGACATAGAGCATGCGACCATCCGGGCTCAGCGCCATATCCTTGGTCCAGTGATGGTTCAACGGACCACCGGGAAGTGGGGTCAGAGTTTTCGGCGCTTCGCTGATCTGGTTCTGGCCGAGTTCATAAGGATAGACGAGAACGGCGCTGGCGGACGCCACATAGAGCGTGTTGTCGGCCCATGCGAGGCCAAAGGGAGAATCGACGCCGGTCAGAAGATCATGACGTTCGTCTACCGCTCCATCGCGATTGCTATCGCGGAGCAGGGTGATGAGGTTGGTTTCCTTCTGCTCGCCGCCACCGCCGGAAGCCATCGCCATGATCCAGCCGCGGATGAAATCCTTTGGACGACTGAGCGGCTTTCCCTCCGGCGCCTTAGACTGCACAACCAGCACATCGCCATTCGGCAGCGTGTGAACCGTGCGTGGGTTGGCGAGGTCTTTGGCGTAGGCTGTCACCTTGAGGCCTTCCGGAACTAACGGCGTTTCGCCATCCTTCCAGCCGATGACCTTGGCCACCTTGAGGTCCGGCAGCAATTCCTGCTGCGGTTCCGGCAGGACCGGGTCAGGCCCGATCTGCTGGGACGCATCGACTGCCGCAGTTTGCGCCATTGCAATGCCTGCGAGGCAGGCGGTCAAAGCAAGGACGGACACGCCAGGAAAGAACGATTTCATCTCAGACCCTCCAGGCCAGTCTTGCGTATTTTCTTGCTGACGTGACGGCAGCGAAAACGGTGAGCACGAATGTTGCCGTCGAGATCGCAAAGCCAAACGGAATGACGGCCGTCCAGCCGTCACGGGCATGAACGAAGCTGTTGACGAAGGCGAGCAACAGGATCGCAATGTAAAGCAGAATGGCCATGAAGCCGGGGCGAAGGGGCCTTGTGCGCCGCCGGAGAATGTCGACTACGCCCGCCAGAAGGCCGATTGCCCCAAAAAAAAGTCCGGCAAACAGAAGCCATGAGGCGAAAGTCAACCAGATCAGGTTACCCCCGCTTTGCCAGTAGGCGATGTCTGCTCCTAGCGTGAGCGTGAAGCAGACGAGGGGAAAAGGGACAAAGAGCGACTGCAAAGGGTATGCCGCGGAATCGCGGTTTGGCGAGGAAAGGACGGCCATTTGTCACTCCGTGGCACAGGTGAGCTTGTGTCAATCAACCGCATCACGGCGTGAATTGTTCCCGTATAGGTACGGTCCCGATCTCCATCGGCTCACGACTGATGTCGCCAAGGACAGACGAGCAGGAAAATGACAGTTACTTGGAACAATGAGGTTCCGCCACCGTTTCGCATCGAATGTTCAGATACAGAGGGGCGGTTCTGAATGCCAGATGGCGGGGTGACAGGCCTATTCCAACCGATACCGTCGCAAAGGCATTTGTCGCGGCTCTGTCCCTGCCTCGTCGCACTGCTCGTCCTCCCGCTCCCATCCTGCTCCGGGAATCACTCCGCACTCGACCCCGCCGGCCCGGAGGCTGCAAACATCGCGCAGCTTTTCTTCCTCATGCTGGTCGGCGCCGTAGTCATCTGGCTAGGGCTTGTCGCTTCCATCATCTACGCCTCTCGGAAAAAGCGGGAGCACAGTGAGGAAAGCGCCGGTCGGGTAATCCTTTGGGGCGGGGCAGTCATCCCGACAATCATCCTCTGCGCGCTCCTCTCTTACGGCATGTGGCTCATGCCGGCGATCCGGCCATGGGTGCCTGACGATCAGCAGGTGCGGCGCATCGAAGTCACCGGCGAACAGTTCTGGTGGCGGGTGCGCTATTTCGACGAGGCGGGCAAAACGATGTTCGAGACGGCCAATGAGGTGCGTATCCCCGTTGGCCAACCGGCGCATTTCTCGCTAAAGGCGGCGGACGTGATCCATTCCTTCTGGGTGCCGTCGCTCGGCGGAAAGATGGACATGATCCCCGGTCGCACCAATCCGCTGACGCTGACGGCCGACCGCGAAGGCACTTACCGCGGCGTCTGTGCAGAATTCTGCGGCGAGTCCCATGCGCTGATGGCTTTCACCGTGCGTGCGGTGGCACCCGATGAGCATGAAGCCTGGCTTGCCGAGCGAAGGGCCTCCAGCCCCCAGGATACCGAAGGGCTTGCGGTCTTCCTCAACAATGGCTGCGGGGCCTGTCACGCTATTTCCGGCACGGCCGCGAATGGTCGTATCGGTCCAGATCTCACCGCATTCGGAGAACGATCGACGCTTGCAGCCGGAACACTGCCCCACACTGTCGAGGACATCGCCCGCTTCGTCGCTTATCCAGGCGTGATCAAGCCGGGTGTGAAGATGCCGCATTTCGGCATGCTTCCCGAAGACGACATCAAGACAATCGCGGTCTACTTGAAGGAGCTCAAGTGATGGTGGAGCTCGGCAATTTTTCGCCCGAGGAGAGGGCGGCGCAGGAGGAGCGGTTGCGCAAGGTGTGGAAGACGCCGGGCGGCTGGCGTTATTGGACCTCGGTCAACAATAGCGAGATCGGCCTCTGGTACGGCGTCACCGCCTTCGCCTTCATGTTGTTTGCCGGACTGCTGGGCCTGTTGATGCGCGCTCAGCTCGCAGTGCCGAACAACGATCTGATCTCCTCCGAGCTGTTCAACCAGGCCTTTACCCTGCACGGCACGGTGATGATGTTCCTCTTCGCGGTGCCGATCTTCGAGGCGATCGCGATCTTCCTACTGCCATCCATGCTGGGCGCACGCGAACTGCCGTTCCCGCGTCTTTCCGCCTTCGGCTACTGGAGCTTTCTGCTCGGCGGCATTTTTGTCTGCGGATCGATCTTCTTCAATGCGGCACCCAATGCCGGCTGGTTCATGTACCCGCCGCTCGCTACCGACAAGGAATATGCCGGCATCGGCGCCGATATCTGGCTGCTCGGCCTGTCCTTCATTGAAGTGGCCTCGATTGCTGCCGCCGTCGAGATCATCGTCGGCATCATGAAATGCCGTGCTCCGGGCATGCGCATCAACATGATGCCGATGTTCGCCTGGTATCTCCTGATCGTCGCCGGCATGATCCTCTTTGCCTTCCCGCCGCTGATTGCCGGGGACGTTCTGTTCGAAATGGAACGGATGTTCGACTGGCCGTTCTTCGATGTCGCGCGCGGGGGCGATCCACTCTTATGGCAGCACCTGTTCTGGATCTTTGGTCACCCGGAGGTCTACATCATCTTTCTGCCGGCCATTGCGCTGATGGCGATGATCGTGCCGACCTTCTCGCAACGGCCGATCGTCGGCTATTCGTGGATCGTGCTTGCGGCGGTCGGCACAGGTTTCCTAAGCTTCGGCCTATGGGTGCATCACATGTTCACCACCGGCCTGCCGCAGATATCGCTCGCCTTCTTTTCTGCTGCATCGGAGGCCGTGGCGATCCCGACCGGGGTGCAGATTTTCGTCTTCATCGCCACCATGCTGGCGGGCCGCGTGATCTTTTCCGTGCCGATGCTGTTCGGGGCAGGCGGTCTGGCGATCTTTACCATCGGCGGCCTGACCGGCGTTATGGTGGCGCTCGTACCCTTCGATTGGCAGGCACATGACACCTATTTCATTGTTGCGCACCTGCATTACGTGATCATTGGCGGGATGTTCTTCCCGATCGTCGCTGGCATCTACTATTATTTCCCCTTCGTCACCGGAAAGAAGCTTTCAGCTACCTGGGGCAAGACGGCCTTCTGGCTGATGTTCGTAGGCTTCAATGTAGGCTTCTTCCCGATGCATTTTTCCGGGTTACGCGGCATGCCACGCCGCGTCTTCACGTATCCGGAAGAGGTCGGCTGGGACCTGTTCAACATGATCTCGACGATTGGCGCTTTCGTCTTTGCTGCTGGGGTCATGACCTTCGTGATCGATATTTTTCGGCCGAAGCCCGAGACCATGGAGCGCAATCTCAACCCCTGGAACGCCGGCACGTTGGAATGGACCAATGATCCAAGTGAAAGTTGGGGTATGCGTTCGGTGCCGATCATCACCAGCCGCTACCCGCTATGGGAACAACCGAACCTTCAGGCCGATATTGAAGCGGGACGCTACTATCTCCCGGACGCGAAGTCGGGCAAGCGCGAGACGCTTGTGACTTCCGTGCTTGATGCCGAGCCGATCCAATGCCTGCGCGTCGGCGGCCTCTCCTACGTGCCGATGGTGGCCGCCCTGGCACTCGGCGGCGTATTCATCGCGCTGACCTTCCACTGGTGGATCCCAACCATCATCTGCGCCATCATAACCTTCATCGCGATCATGGTCTGGCTCTGGACGGGGACGGCGCAGATCCCAGAAGCGGAAGAGGTGGATGTCGGCCTTGGACTAAAACTGCCGGTCTATGTCTCCGGACCAGCTTCGGTCGGCTGGTGGGCGATGTTCATCACCATGGTCGGCGACGGCACCGCCTTTGCCAGCCTGATCTTCGGCTATTTCTTCTACTGGACGGTGCATGATGATTTTACCTCCGGTGCAGTAGGCCCAGGCGTATCTTGGCCTATGGCGGCGCTCGCCCTCTTCGTCGTCGCATGGCTCCTTACCATCGCGGCAAGGCAGCTGAACGAGAAGGGACCTGCTGGCTGCCGCATCGCGCTCGCCGCCGGCATGCTCGTCACCATCGCAGCCTGTCTCGCAGGGCTTGCCGGTCCCTATTTCCACGGCATGGATCCGACCTTCAACGTCTATCCTGCCACCGTCTGGATCATCGCCATCTGGACCGTCGCCCATGGGGCGGTCGGGGTAATCATGCAGGCCTATTGCCTTGTCGGCAGCCTTACCGGCCGCGTAACTGCGGTCTATGATCAGGATATCCGCAATGTGACGCTCTACTGGCATTTCATGGCCTTTACCGCCGTCGTCGCCTTCGCGGTGCTCGGCCTTTTCCCGATGGTGAGCGCATGAAGAGCGTCATCCCGCGCGAGGTGGAAAGCCTCTGGACCCTGTTTACCGCTCCGACCGTCTGGGCAGTGCACTTCGTTGGCTGTTATACGACCGTTGCCGTCTATTGCGCCAAAGCCTCATCCCTCGGTTTCGGCTTCGAGACGGTAAGGCTGCTTCTGGCAGGCCTCACCATCCTCGCATTGGCAGTCATTGTGCTTTCCGCCTGGCTCGCCTGGCGGCAATGGGGCTTCGGCGTGCATGATCCACCACATGACGAACCGACGAAAAAAGGCCGTACCCTGTTTCAGGGCTATGCGACGCTGCTTCTTTCGGGCCTCAGCTTTGTCGCCGTCGTCTACGCCGCTATTCCTCTGATTTTCATCGCGGAGTGCCAGCGATGAAACGCGCTTCGCTCTATACCGGTTTGATCCTGCTCGTAGCGCTTTGGGGGGTGTTGCTACCCTTCGCCGACCGAGCCTCGTTCACCATCCACATGATCGCCCATATGGGCGTGGTTGCTGGTGTGGCCCCACTGGTCGCCATCAGCCTCTCGGGCACGCGCTTCGATTTCCCAGCACGCTGGCCGTGGTTTTCGCCGATCGTTGCTTCAATATTGGAACTCGCCGCTGTCTGGGTCTGGCATATCCCCGCCCTTCGGGCAGTTTCGGAAATCTCTCCATTCATCGCCGCACTTGAGCAGATTACTTTTCTCGTGGCAGGTCTGGCACTTTGGCTATCCTGTCTCGGTGGGCTTGAAGCGGGCAGGGACGGTCGACGCATGGCCGGAGCCATCGGCCTCCTATTCACCTCCATGCACATGACGCTGCTCGGCGCATTGCTGGCGCTGTCGCCGCGGGCACTTTATGGCTCAGGCGATGTGAGCTGTTTCGGTATCCCGCTCACCCCGATCGTCGATCAGCAGGCAGGCGGCGTCATCATGTTGCTGGTCGGAGCAGCGATCTATCTCGTTGGCGGCGTCTCGCTTCTGGCCACGATGCTCAATTCCGGCAGTCCGCAAGCATCGCGCAGGAGAGGCTGATGACCATTCGCTCGAAACACCTGATCGTGCTCGCCATCCTCGCGCCCCTGCTCGGCCTCGCCGTCGGTTGGTCCGGCCTGTTGAGCGTGCGCGCCTCAAGCGGCCATTGGGCCGTCACCGACTGGTTCCTGCATTGGGTGATGCGCAATTCGGTCTCGGCCAGAGCGGTTACAACCGGCGACGTGCCGCCGCTCAACGATCCTGGGCTTGTCCCGGGTGCCGCCGGCCATTACGAGACGGGCTGTGCCGTTTGTCACGGTTCGCCGGCTCAACCGCGGCCGGATTCAGTGCTCGCTATGTTGCCCCCACCGCCGGACCTGACGGCCGTGGTACCTGGATGGACAGATGCCGAACTGTTCGAGATCGTCAAGCACGGTGTCCGTTTTACTGGCATGCCGGCATGGCCCATCCAGTCGCGAGACGACGAGGTCTGGTCGATTGTGGCGTTGCTTCGCAAACTGCCGGATATGGACGCGGAGGCCTATCTCCAGGCATCCGGCCTGCATGGGTTAGGTCATGCAGGCGAGGTCTCGCCTTTGCCGATCACTTGCGAAAGCTGCCACGCGGAAAGCAAACTCAATGACGGCAGCCTCGTTCCGCGGCTGGCCGGCCAGTCGGAAGCCTACCTTTTGAACGCGCTCAAAGCTTATGCCGGAAAGACGCGCCCAAGTGGCATTATGCAGGTGGCGGTCGGTACATTGTCCTTTGAGAGCCTGCCAGAACTGGCTGCCTACTATGCCAAGGAGGCTCCAGCGGCTCGTGCCGGTGCTGTTCATGATCCCATTTTGGTCGAGAAGGGTAGGGTACTCGCGGAGCAGGGACGTTATGCCGACAAGATCCCGGCGTGCCTGAGTTGCCATGATAAAGCAGATGCGAATCCGGCCTACCCAAAATTGTCCGGTCAAAACTCAGCCTATCTGCAAAATCAGTTGGCCTTATTTCGATCCGGTGGGCGCGGTGGCTCTCAATACCACCATCTGATGACCGGGTTTGCCAAGGAACTCACGGCCGATGATATTTCAGCTGTAGCAGCCTACTTCAGCGCCAGATAGTATGAGAGATAAGTAGCAAAATTGGAATGGATAACGGTGGATGGGGTAGGAGACTATCCTACCCCTCACAAACCATCAGCAGCGATCCACATACCTGTTACCGTTTCGATCGCGATAGTAGCAACGCCCTGGCTGGTCTGCGACATTGCCGATCAACGCGCCGGATACGCCGCCGACAGCCGCACCAACGGCTGCACCTCTGACATTGCCCGTAGCAACACCACCTATGACGGCACCACTCGCAGCACCGATGCCGGCGCCACGTTCTGTCGAAGAGCATGCGGTCAAAGCCAACGCCGCCAACAGCGGAATGATGATTTTATGCATTGAAGCCTCCTTGTGTACAAACAGCAAAACGCCGCGAGGTGTGATGCGTTCCGCCCATCTTTAGCGAGAGAAGAAGTTGGATCTTGCAACATCGATCAGTTCGTCTCCTCGACCACTCATCACCGCCTTGGCGGCCCAAAGGCTCATGCCCATTACCTGTGCCGCCTTGATTTTCGGAGGAATGGATAGCTCTTGCGGATTTGTGACAACATCCAGAAGCGCTGGGCCTGGATGGCGTAGAACAGCCTCAATGCCGCGTTCCAGTTCAGCGGGATCCTCGACACGGACAGCATGAATGCCGGCGGCACGCGCGACCGCTGCAAAGTCTAGTTTTCAAGATCGGTTCCCGTCTCGATATATCCTGCCGCCTTCATCTCCATGGCAACGAAACCCAGAGACGAGTTATTGAAGACGATAACCTTCACGGGAAGATTTTCCTGTTTCAGCGTCAGAAAATCACCCATCAGCATGGTGAAGCCGCCGTCGCCGGACATGCTGATGACCTGCCTGTCTTTATCGGCAGCCTGCGCTCCAATCGCCTGCGGTAAAGCGTTAGCCATAGAGCCATGAACAAGCGATCCAATCAGGCGTCGCTTTCCGTTCATTTTGAGATATCGTGCGGCCCAGACCGTGGGCGTTCCGACGTCAAAGGTGAAGATCGCGTCGTCCGATGCCTGTTCGCTCAGCAGCCTCGCAACATGTTGCGGATGAATTGTCCCTCCGGCTTTGCCGGTCGCGAGGTCATCCAGACCTTCACGCGCTTTCTCGTAGGCTGCAAGGCAGCGATCGAGGTGTTTTGTGTCCGTCTGCTCTCTAAGCTTTGGAAGTATTGCGCTAAGCGTCGACTTGACGTCACCGACGATCGCCAGGTCGAGCGGTGTTCGTCGGCCGAGGTTTTCGGGCCGGACGTCGATTTGCACGACCTTCGCATCGGCCGGATAAAATTGTCTGTAAGGGAAGTCGGTCCCGAGCATGATCAGCGTGTCACATTCGAGCATCGCCTTATAGCCGGACGAAAACCCGATCAGGCCGGTCATGCCCACGTCATACGGGTTATCCCATTCTATATGCTCTTTGCCACCAAGCGCATGGACGATTGGTGACTTGAGGCGCGAGGCTATTGCTACGACCTCGTCATGCGCGCCTTGGCAGCCACGACCGCAAAGGAGAGTGATTTTTGAACTTTCGCTAAGCAGCGCTATCAAGGCGTTGACCTGATCACCGGCCGGGACCACGCTGGGCAAGGCCACTTTCAGAGCTGCCGGAGAGGAGATTTTCGTGGAAAAATCGGCAAGGGCGATATCGCCGGGGATAACGATCACCGAAACGCCGCGTTTGCCAACTGCCGCCCGAATGGCAGCCTCCATGACCCCAGGCAACTGCTCGGGTTGGCTGACGAGCTCGCAATAATGGCTGCACTCCCGAAAGAGCTGATCTGGATGCGTTTCCTGGAAATAGCCTCTGCCGATTTCCCCCGACGGTATCTGTGCTGCGATCGCCAGAACGGGGACACCCGACCGGTGGCAGTCAAACAACCCGTTGATCAGATGCAGGTTGCCCGGACCGCAGCTACCCGCGCAAACAGCGAGTTCGCCGGTGATATGAGCTTCCGCGCCAGCGGCAAAGGCTGCAGTCTCTTCGTGGCGAGTATGAACCCACTCGATATCACCTCGTTTGCGCAAGGATTCTGTCAGCCCATTCAGGCTATCGCCGACAACACCATAAATCCTTTTTACGCCGGCAGAGTACAGGATCTCGGTCATTACGTCGGCGGCTTTGGATTTCATGAGGATACTCCTTCGAAAAAATGGGTTCATGGCGGCTCCACTATCCCAAGTAGTCCCTATGGTGCCCATTCCAACCCTCGCGCAAAGCGTCAGTGTCGTTGTGAAACTGATTTCGAAGGTTTTGTACTTATGAGATGCCCATGAGCACCGTTGCAGCTGTTGCACACACTGGCTTAGCAGCGCAGTCGATGAATTTTTTCGTGATCGATTGGAACCTCACGTCAGCCAGCGCCTTGTCCAGACATGAGCGTGTCACCGAACAAAAACGAACACTGCAAAGCTGATCTCGAGGTACGAGATCAGATAATTCACGCGCTCTACCTCGGGCTCAAATCCGAGAGGGAGACGCGTGAAGCTCTTCTCGATGCGTCCCAAGCTGGTGCCGGACCTGAGGTTCTGGAAGCCATTGCATCCGATCCTATCCCTGTAATCGATGAGTTCGGACAGGAAGAGACGGTAAGGGTGCTCGTCGACCGGTTTATCGTTAGATCGGATATGAAGTCGATCGAGAATAGTGGCACTGGCAGGTGACACGTGATGCCCAACAAGGTTCCTGCCTATCAAGCGAAACGCGATTTTAAGAAGACCCAGGAGCCATCCGGCGATCTCGAGGTTAGGCCGCCCAACTTCCTTCGGGTCATTATCCAGAAGCATGATGCCACTGGATTGCATCATGATCTGCGCCTGGAACTTGATGGTGTTTTCAAATCCTGCGCGGTGACCCGGGCCCGTCTCTCGACCCTGCTGACAAGCGGCCGGCCGTCGAGGTGGAAGATCAACCCCTAGACTACGGTGACTTTAAAGGCACGATCCCGAAGGGCGAATATGGCGGCGGTACCGTTATGCTACGGGATCGCGGTTACTGGGAGCCGAAAGGCGTCTCCCGACCGAGGCCGCCCTGCAGCGGGAACCACTCTGTGTCGAAGCAAGGTAGGCGCTCCAGCATGTCCCCACAGCCTGCCTTCTTGCCGCCGCAGCTATGCAAATCCCAGGATCGGGCTCCATCCGGCTCCGGCTGGCTGCACGAGATCAAGTTCAAAAACTACCGCATCCAAATGCGCGTCTTTGTCGATGTCAGATAGGTGCGTCAAAGGTTCGATCTTCATCACGAGTTAACGATGAGGTCGGCTTGAGCTGGTCATCTGTCGCTTTTAGAATCAAGAAATCCGCGGTGCTTGTTCAGGCGAGTTGCAGATCAAGTTGAGGATACAGCTTCTTGAGGTTCGGAAGCGACTTGGATTGCCAAGGGTAACGCGCCGTACCTTTCACGACCAGTCGCACGACGGCCAACGTGCGCGCTTCTATCGTGAGTTTTGCGAGCAGATTGATGCCCGAAGAGTTCAGGAATTCGAGACCGGTGAGATCGAATATCACGCGCTCATTATTTTCGTGAAGCGCCGCCGAGGCCAGCGAGTAGATCGGAGCGTAAGCCTCCGGCCCGGCCAGGCGCAAAACGCCGTCGAAAAAAACGGTTTCGTCTTCTGTCCAGATTCGAAAATTCTCGTACCTGATTTCCATCTGAAACTCACCCGTTTGAAGCCAGTGGTAATGTAAGCGAGGCGGTCGTCGTAAGCTTGATGCGGTCTCCGCCAAGGGGCTCGAATTCCCACGACATGCGCGCATCGTAGTCTGCCAGAAGCGTCAACAGACCTAGCCCAGAACCGGTGGCGTCGGAAGCTGCATTTGCCTCGATCTGCCCGATGAGAAGCTCGCTTGGATCAGCAGCGAGGATTTTCGTCAGGATATCCTGAAACCGCTGCGAAGTCTCGATATCAATGTCGTTGCTCACCCTCATTAGGAAAACACCCGCGATCACACAGGCCTCGATCATGATCTTGCCGGGCTGGCGAAATTTTACCGCATTCTCGATCAGTTCGTTGCTCAGGTATCCGATGCTGTGATGGATATCGGCATGCAGCGTTTTCGATGCGGAAAACGGCAGAGCCATTGCATCGGCGATGAAGTCCGAGGTTAATCCCGAATGCCGCCATCCGAGCTCCAGCGGCCCGTCGATGAGCGTCAGGCTGGCCCCGGATAAGAAGCTCGCTTCGGTAAGATCGTAGATGCCTAAGATCGTCTTTGACATTGACTACCTGTGCCGCAATACGAGAAGTGTGATGTCGTCGTGAATCTTGTGGGGACCTATATAGGCCATGAGCTTGTCGATAATCCCGGCGACTATGAGGTCCGCACTTTGTAAGTGCAGCCGCACCGCTTCCTGGCAAAGGCGATCGATTCCAAAAAGTTCGCCCTTTTCATTCTCGGCTTCCGTCACCCCGTCGGTGTGGAGAATGATGATATCGTCTTTCGCGAGCGGGACCTTCCGGGTGCCGACGAAAGGTGAGATGTCGGATTCCAGCCCGATCGGAAGACCGAGATCCATGGTCGCTATTCGTTCCAGATTACCATTGGCGCGAACAACAATGACCTCCTCGTGCTGGCCCGAAATAAGCATATCGCTCCCGTCATAATCAAGGAAAGCGAGGGTTAGATGCTTGTCGATCCTGGTGCGCACGATGTTCTTGAACAGGGCGCTATTGAGATCGACCAGAAATTTGACCGGATCGGTTGTACCTGCCTCCTGCAGAGCTCTGGCGACGGACTGGACCATCAGCATGAGAACGCCGCTTTCGAGCCCGTGTCCGGTCACGTCGCCGATGCCGATCTTGAAGCGTCCGTCTGCTTCGAGAACGTCGTAGTAGTCGCCTCCAACCTCGTCGGCAGCACTCATGTAGGCCGCGATCTCCAAATCCTTTGAAGCGGCTAGTTCCGAGGCGAGAGGCAAAACCATCATCTGGATTCTCTCGGCGACCGCCAACTCCGTGCCCAGCCGCCGGTTTTCACGCTCCAATAGCGCATTGAGCGCCGATATCTCTTCCTTCGCACCTTCGATTTCGACCGTGCGCTCTTCCACGAGCTGTTCGAGATTGTCGGTGTGGTAGCTGATCTGCTCGGCCATCCGGTTGAAGGCCTCGCTTGCTTCTCCGACCTCGTCGCGACTGGAGACCGGGACACGGACCGAATAATCCTGCGCCTGGATGCGTCGTGCGGCGCCGGCAAGCGCGCTGATGCCGCCGGTAATGCGCTTCGACACGGCCAGCACCGCCATCGTCACGATCATCAGGGACAGAAGGATCGCAAGAATCTGGTAGACAACGATGCGGTTTGTCGCATCAAAGATCTTGGTCTGCGCGGCAAACAGGGAGGCATAGATCTCGCGTTCAGGAACGACGATCCCAAGCGACATCGCGTCTTGCCTGACCTTGCCCGGTTCCCAGAGATTGACCGGCGGAAGCTCCTTCATGATCACCATGAACGGCACGGGCTCGCCGTTCTGATCCAGGAGCAGATGCCTGATGCCGTCATCATGATTGCCGGCCAGTTGGGCGATTGCCGGCTGCGAACTGTCCCGGAGCGATCGCTCAAGGCCGGTGACGCCGGTTCCCTGGCCGCCACTTGCCGACCGCAGGCCAATTGTCCTTTCGCCCTCCTTGCTGATGGCGATGACGTTTCCGTCGGACATTGCCAGAAATCCGAAACCACTATCGGCGACCTTTACATTCTCGACTATCCCGGCAAGCTGATCGAGGGTGATGTCGGCGCCGGCGGTTCCGGCCACGCTTTTCCTGTCGGCGCTCCAAAGCGGATGAAAGAAGCTGACGATCTGCTTGCCGGTAATGGCGTCGGTGTACGGAGCGGTCTGGGTGATTTCATTGGGCACGGGTCGCGATCCGCGACCAACCGCCCAGCCTTGCCAGGCCTCGTAAAGGCCCGGAAAGAAAAAGTCCCAGAAATTGGCGTCGTTGTGGCCGGGATAGAGCCGGTCGAAGGTTTGCGCCTGCTCCGTATAGGGAGCCGTGCGGAAGATCGGCCGATCTTTCGGTCCAATGAAATACATCTGGAGTTTCGATGAGCCGTTTTTCAGCAGGCTCGGCGCAATGAGGTCGAGAACGGCGCTCGCTCTAATTTCGGTCTGTACGTCGGTCCGCGGTGAATGATCCTTGTCCAGCAGGTAGCCCCAGGCGCTGACAACAGACGGACTGCCGGGCGCATTTTGGGCCCATTGTCCGGCAGGATTGAAGGAAAGCCCGACGCTCCCCGGTGAAATGCCGGATATCGCAGATCCAATCTCCGCCTGTCCTTTCGGATTGTCGATCTGCTCCTGCAGAACGCCTGCTAGAACACCGACATCGTTGTTCACCTGGCCGAGAAGCAGCGAGACCTGGGCTGCAGTAGAATTCGCGTAGGTGCGAATATAGTCCAGGCTGGCCTGTTCAAGTCCGTGGCCGACCTCTTCGGTAGCGTCACGTGACAGGCGCTGGACATTCCATAGAGCGAGCCCGCCGCTGATAAGCAGATCGAAGAGAACAGCGCCACCGACGACAAGAATGAACTTGGCCCGGAAAGATCCCCACGGTCGGTTGCCGATCTGTGTATTCGCCATCAATATGGTTTCCGCCCTGACGCCGCCCAGATCGGCCATCCTGCGTAGCCCTTGGGATGAAGAGCCGCGAGAACGTGATCCTTGAACCCCTGCCTGAACCTACGTATGAAATCCGGCGGGTCACCTCGCCGTACCGCCATCTGCCCGGCATAGACGTTTTCCCATGCTTCGATCATGTTGGCGAAATCCCGCGGATCTCCGTCAAGATTGGTTACCATGAAGGTCTCTACCTGAATGGCATCGAAGCCGGCATCGGTGAGCAGGCGCCGGCTTTTCGGCCCCATCTCGACGTCCATATCGAAATGGCTGAAGAGCCTGGCGACCTGATCATAGGTCCAGCGGATCGATTCCGAATGCGGCTCACCCAGGCAATGGGAGTTCTTCTCGTTGGTGATGTAGACCCTGCCACCCGGCTTGCATATCCGATAGAGCTCGCGCAGCAGAACATCCGGCCGATCGAAAATCTGCAAGGAATGGCGGCACGTGACGAAATCGAACTGGTTGTCTGCCAGCAGCATCTGGGAGGCATCCCCGTAGGTGTATTCGATGGATGTCAGGCCGAAGTCTGCCGCCACCCGCCTTGCGTATTCCAGGCTTTTCCTCGAGTGGTCTAATGCGAGGAGACGCGTCGGATTGAAATGTCGTTTGATCAGGGTCGCGAAGTCGCCGATCCCGCAACAGATATCCGCGATGGCCAGGCCGTCTCGAAGGCCATGTCGGCCAAGAATCTCGCGCTCATGGCGCCAGGTCATCTTTGTCTGGGTTCGAAGGATGGGAATGAAGCTTTCATCCTCCACAAACGTCTGACCCGGATAGAAGGCTGAATCATAGATTTCGACCAGCAGGTTGGGCTCATCGGATGCCAAAGTCCTGAAGAGAGGCGCTGACCAGGCAATGACACTCGACGTCACGATGACGATCTTGCGCTGTCGGTCTGCCTTGCACGCACTGGACAGGATTTCCGCAATACAATTGAACGCGGTCATGTTGATGTGGGTGAGGCGACGCGTATTCACATAGACGGTGTTGCTGTGGCCATCGAGATTGCGCCTGATGACCTCTGCCGCACTCGCCATTTCCTGAACTGTCTGAGGGCGCATTCTGCCGCTCAGCAGGATCTCCTGATTTACGTCGTTGAACTCTGCCGAGAACGATAAGAGAGATCGGCTCAATGGATGCCCTCCTGCAGAATGAATTCTGCAATCAGCGTCACCCGATCATCGGTGCTGCTATCGAAGGACAGTGTCACTCCGAGGGCCTGGCCCATCATTATGAGGTTCCCGGCAGGTTGTTGCCCTTCAGACCCAGAGGAAATGGCCGGAGCCGACCAGCTATCGCGCCCATGCTTGTCGAGTGGAAAGCCGACCTTCATACGCACACATGCATCGCTTTTCAGCAGATTGAAATCGATCCGGCCTCTCGGGCCCACTGAGCGAAAGGCTAGTTCGACAATCTCGTTGGCAAGCAGGGAACTGAAGTTGGCATAGCGCGCGGGATCCTCGTGCGATTGGCCGATTATAGTCGCCAGATATTCCGCAATCGTGTCGCAGAGGCGAAACTCGCACGCGAACAAAGCGGCATCCAATGTCAACGCCGCCATGTCCTGATACTCTGCCGATCTCGGACTAACGTATTGCCCTGTCATGGTCATCTCCACAAATAGATCCGGAAGAATGCGATTTCATCAGGGCTATGGATGTGCCTGCTGGTCAGGTGAACCAGAGCGCCCGGTGAGTGCCTGAATCAGAGATTCCGAGCTCCGGATAAAGCCCTTTATCGACGCGGCCGGCAAAGGCTTACCGACCGCATACCCCTGCAAACGATCACATCCCAGCCCGCGAAGCCAATCGGCCTGCTCGGACGTTTCGACACCTTCGGCGGCGACCTCCATTCCCAGATCGTGTGCGAGAGTTACGACGGACCGGACGATGGCTTGGCTCTTAGGGTCGATTTCGAGATCTGAAACGAAGTATTTGTCGATCTTCAGTGTGTCGAACGGAAAATTCTTCAGATAGCTCAACGAGGAATACTGCGTACCGAAATCGTCGAGAGCTATCCTAATTCCGAGCACGCTGAGCGTGTTAAGAGTATCCAGGTTGTTGACGGTCTGCTCCAGCAGAACGCTTTCGGTAATCTCGAGTTCAAGACGATCGGAGGCGAGGCCGACAGAATCCAAGACCTGCGAAATCCGATCGGTTAGGCCGCTGACTAGGAATTCGGCGGGAGATAGATTGACAGCGACGATGCACTCGGAAGGCCACGTCAATGCCTCGCGACAAGCATTTTCCAGAACCCATCGACCGATATCACTCATCAGACCGTCCGCCTCGGCCATCGGAATAAAAACAGCGGGAGGGATTGAGCCGAGCAGTGGATGTTGCCATCGAAGCAGCGCCTCGAATCCGAACAGTCGACCATGCTCCACGATCGGTTGGTATTCCAGAATAAACTGGTCCTTCTCAAGTGCAATCCGCAGGCTTCTGCGCAACAGTTCTCGCTGCTCGATGATCTGCAGCATAGAAGCGTCGAAGACGCTGGCGCGGCCGCGTCCAGCCTTTTTGGCGGCGTATAGCGCTACATCCGCGGTTTTCATCAGGGTTTCCGGATCGGCCCCATCCGCAGGTGCAATCGAGATACCGACACTCAGGCCAACAAACACCGAAATACCGTCGATCGTGAAGGATTGGTTGAAGGCCTGAACAAGCGCATCCCCAACCTCTTTGTTCCGAAGGCGATGACCAGAGCCAACGGAAATGATCGCGAATTCGTCGCCGGCCAAACGGTAAACTCGCTCACTGCCGGCAAGGCAGTCCCTGATCCGGCTTGAAGCGAATTTGAGCAGCTTGTCACCCGCCGCATGCCCGAGGGTGTCATTCACCGGTTTGAAGTCATCGAGATCTAACTGCATTAGACAGACGGTATTGCCTTCGGCGGTCAGGTCCTTCAACGCCGCCAAAAGGTCGCTCGCAAACTGCCGTCGGTTCGGCAGTCCGGTCAGCGGATCATGAGTTGCCTGATGCAGTAGGGCAGCGCGCTCCGCCCTGTCCCCGCTCCGATACGTATGCACAACGCCATAAAACTCCCCGATGGCGTGAAACGTGAGTTCGCGGACTGCTCCGTTTTCCAGCTCGTGGCTGATGCGAAGCGGCTGCTCCGGCCTCGTCTTGAGATGGGCCGAGACGGTGACACTATCCAGTTCCGGATAGATATCCCAAAGCGACGAGCCACTTTCGCGAAGGGTCGGCCGACTTCCATTCGTCAAGCCGATCAGTTCGAATTGATGATTGAATAGCGCAAGCTTGTCAGTCCAACTGTTCACGGTTTCTGGTGAAGGCTGCCAACTGGATTGCGCATTGCTCATCTGTGAGAGTACCCCCTCATCGTCGTTCACGGACGTGCCTTCGCACAGCCTAACTCCAAATCTATATTAGTGTAAGCTACTTAATAATCGACCAATAAAGCTGATCGCAATGGATATTGAAGGCTCGGACCTCAGCTCGGCCGCCAGTTCGCCGTCGAGTACGACGGATGCGACATTAGAGCGAGACGCGGTTGGGCTGTATCAATTCAATGTCTTTGAGCCGTGTTATGTTCGCTTTCCACACAAAAAGTACGCTTTCTGTTGGCTTCCAGCGGGTGGTCATCCTCGAGCTTGAATCTATGAGCTTTGCCGAAATCATTCGGCAGGCCGCGGATGGCGCGCAGCAAGGCTACGTAAGTTTTAATTTTCGATTTATCCAATCCAGTCGCGTATGCCGATCGGGCAACTCGAGGTGCTCGCTTTACGATTGCCAGGACGACCCTTGAAATATTTCCTCGATACAAACGTTGTCTCTGAGCTTGATAAGGTCGGCGACGGTAAAGCTGATCCGAACGTGACCGCTTGATTGGCGCGCCGGGATCCCGAGATCTGTATTTTTCCGCCGTGGCAGTTTTAGGGCTTGCGCGCGGGATACTTAGCATACAGAGGCGTGACATTGAGAAGGGCACTTGTTTCCAGGCTTAGATGTATAAGCCAGTTCACCCGGAGTTTGCTGAGCGCATCATGTCTGTCGATGAAACAACTGCGACGCGATGGGCCCCTTTACATATTCGCGATTGCGGCAAATGCAACGGATGTACTCATCGCCGCCATGGCCATCGTGCACCGGTTGATGGGCGTGACGCGACACATCAAGATTACCGGGGATCTGGTGTTGCCCTCCTCGGTCCATGCCATGCCTGATGGCCGGGACGCAGAGCGCACTTTAGCTTTTCGGCGAGACTATCTGAAAATGTTACCGATTTTACAGTCAGCGAGCCATTGGTTCCAACCTAACAAGTCCGCTCTCTAGAATATAGATGAGAACTTCAGGTCATCGTTTGGCCGTCGATAGGTAAGACTTTTATCTCAAGTTCGCGTTCACGAGTATCACGTGCATCGCAAACGCTTTGTGCAGATGTGTCTGCAAAGTGATGTTTGAGCGCCAGCCGCAAATCTCTCTGGCTATCTTTGCGGACCTTAAGTGCGGCGAGCTTTCGCATTTTCGACTGCCGCTGCTCATATTCCATATGAAAACACCTAAATGTCGTTTCTCAAATAGTCGCTCGAGAGAGGTATAGACGTGGTCATCTGCCCCTTACGTAGCTGACTAGCGCGATTTGACGGTGTGGTGGCGTGAAACAAGCGTGACATGCTTTTGGGCGCTAGACATGAGGATAACTCGTCCTCCTATTCTGAACGTCAACTGCTCGCCTGATTTCAAAGCCGCCGCTGCGTAATTTCGCGAGCTCAGTTCAGAAAAACACCTCCATTACCGATAGGCACCCAAAAACAAAGACCCAATAAATTTTTGATCTGGCACAACCAAGACCGGTTGCATCGATTACCCGCTTCAATCATTCTGGCAGAATTGTCGAGGGGAAGACGATGACTAAGAAAGTGGGACCGGATCCAATCGACGTGCATGTCGGTGGAAAGATTAAACTTCGCAGACTTGTGTTGCGCATGTCGCAGGAAAAACTTGCGGAAGGATTGGGAGTTACGTTCCAGCAGGTTCAAAAATATGAGAAGGGAACCAATCGTGTCGGCGCAAGCCGGCTTCAGATGATCGCATCCATTCTGCAGGTCCCGGTGGGATTTTTCTTCACGAATACCGTCGGTTCGAACGAAAATTCGCAATTCGATCCGCGGCCTGATGACGTGGTGATGAGGTTTCTCTCGAGCCGGGAAGGCGTAGAATTAAACGCAGCCTTCGTTCGCTTGCGTGACCCAAGAACCCGGCAGAGCGTTGTTCATCTCATTAAATCACTCGCGTCTGTCGGGACTGATCCCACGGCGGAGGATCCGAAGCTCTAACGACAGGCCGATCTGGTGCTGCATTTGACTACATTCGGCCCCGTGACGCTGACCGAACGCGGAAAAGGTGCTCTGCCTTTGCCACGCAAGGCCTTGTTGTGTGCGGCATATCTCGCGACTGAGCAGAACATAGATCCCTCCCGGGAACATCTTGCGGCTATCTTATGGCCGGGCGATGGTAGCACGGCGCGACTAAATCTCAGAAAAATGATAGAGCGCGTGCGTCAATGCGAGACAGAGGGGTGGCTGAATCCTTTCGAGATCTCGCCGTCAACCATGCGGGTTTCCGACAGTGTCCAGACCGATTTCAGCACCTTTGCAGCAAATCTTGAACCGCTGCAAAAGTTGCGGGCCGTGAAATCACTGATCGAAAGACCGTTTCTGGATATCGTCGGAGCTCCGGCGCCGCTCGCTGGCTGGATAGAAAGGCGGCGGCGGGACTATTGGTGGCAGTTCCGGGAAATTCTTGTCGGATCAGCGCCTCATGCCGCAGAGAAATCCGACTGGTTGGTCGTTCGCGAAGGAGGAAAATTGCTTCTCGAAAACGATCCGTCAGATGAAGTTGTTGCGGAAATCTTGTTCAGTGCGCATCAACGGATTTCGGGAAACAGCGGTTCTGTTCGCCTGCATGCTGAACCCCGTCATGAGACGGTACAGCAGCTCGGTGCTCCAGCCGCGCCCTTCAGGGCTCAGCCGGATCTTCCGCGTCTGGTACTGCTTCCGCCCACACTTCACGGCAATGTCGATGCAGGGGTTGCCTCGGCATTGATCGAGGATATCACCATCGGGCTCTGTGCGCTTCGAAGCGCAGCGGTGGTTGCCCCATATACGGCCGCGAAAATCAGAGAACATTCCGATAAGCTCGCTCAGCTCGAGACCCATTCGATTTCATATGTGGTCGACACAAGGATTTCGGAGGAGGGACTGTTTGCGCAAATGGTTTTCCTTCCTGCAGACGCGGTGCTATGGGCGGAGCGCTTTCCTCTTGGCGGAAGCTCTCTCGTGTCTCGGCGCAAGGACGTTGCCGGTCTCATCGTGAGTGCTATTTCGGGTCATCTCGGAAAAAGTGTAGGTCAGCTTGACGAATTTCGCACGCAGCCCGAGGTCTATCGTTCGTATCTTTTCAGCATTCAGCATCTCAACACCTATACACTGCCAGGAATGCGCCGGGCACGCAGCGCATTCAAGGAAACCTTGAAGCTTCGCAGTGATTTTGCACCTGCATTGTCTGGGCTTTCGCGAACGTTTTCATGGGAATGGGTGCTGACGGCAAGGGGAGACGATGAGCTGTTGGTGCAGGCAGAGGCTTTGGCAAGACAGGCGGTGGCCGCGTCTCCGGATCTTGCGACGGCGCATCGCGATCTTGGCCTATCTCTTCTATACAGAGGAGACGTCGATGCCAGCCTTCGATCATTTCACGAAGCAGAGCAACTCAGTCCGCATCTGGCCGATGCGCTTTGCGGCTACGCCGACGCATTGGTTCACGCATCGAGACCGGATGACGGGCTGAGAAAGATCATCAAGGCCATATCGCTCAATCCGATGCCGCCTGATGACTATCGTTGGATCGCCGCGGGAGCGAGTTACTTTCTCGGAAATTTTTCCGGCGCCATTTCGCATATTGAAAGCATGGAGGACGGCTCTTCGGCACGCAGGTTGCTTGCCGCCAGCTATGCCATGGCGGGAGACATGCAAAGAGCGCGGATGCATCGCCGAAAGGCGCAGGAACTCAATCCTCTCTTCGAGCTTGAGAAATGGCTGTCGATCCTTCCGGTGAGGGAGCAATGGCAGAAAGATCTTTATCGGGAAGGCCTGATGAAGGCTGGTTTTCAGTAAGATGTTCCACGAACGCAAATGGAGTATGTTGATGTCAAAGATAGTTGTAATCGGGCTTCCGGGTGAAACGGGACTTTATCTGGCGGATCTGGACGCCGGGACGGTTGTTGCTTTTGAGGTACCCGCAAATGGGACGCTCGCTTCGGCAAATGACATCCGAAAGGCAGGCGGATCCGTCGTGAAGGACGTCGATTTCGCCGTTGCGATTGGTGCCTCAGAGGCTGCTTTTTCAGGGGTGTTCGATGGCTGAGGCGGGACGTGGAGCGAGCATATCCAACTGCTGAGACTTACCGCCGAGTGTCTCCTCACCTGGCGGAATACGGCATTACGCGGGTAAGCCGCCATACCGGACTTGATTTCCTAAACATTCCGGTATGGTGCGCCTACATCCCGAACGCGAAGTCGATTGTGGTTGCCCACGGGAAGGGCCTCACGGATGATGACGCGAGGACTTCCGCAGTAATGGAGGCTTTGGAACGGGCAGTTGCCTGTGATCCGCTGGTCGGCGTGGTCACGGCTAGCCGCACCGCCCTAAAGCGTGATGGACGCAGATACGACCTTCTACCCGAATTTCTGGCCTCTCGTCAGGATGTTGGCGCCTCGGAAGACGAGATTGCCCTCGTCGAGGCCACCGACCTTTTCTCAGGCGAGACCGTACTCGTGCCTTACGATGCCGTGTCCCTGGATCGGACCGTGCCGGATATTCGGTACTGGAAGTCTTCGGACGGTCTGGCATCAGGAAACACGGAGGAAGAAGCCGTTTTCCACGCACTGCTCGAGCGGATAGAGCGAGATGCAATGGCTCTCTGGCAGCTTCGGTCGGAGCCGCGACAAGTCGCTTCTGCGGTATCCCCGGCAGCATTCGAAAATTCCTGCGTAACGGAGCTCGCGAGACAGGTAGAGCGGGCGGGGATGCTGCTGCGGCTTTTTGATGTTACCAGCGATATTGGCATTCCCACCATCGCGGCCTATATCGCCGAAGCGAGCGTCTTGGAAGCGATGGCACCGCGATATGTCGACGTGACATTCGGCTGCGGCACCCACGTGGATGCCGCGAAAGCCGCCTTGCGCGCAATCACCGAAGCCGCCCAATCCCGCCTGACCTATATCAGCGGCGCGAGAGATGACGTCTATCCCGAGACCTATCTGAGACCGTTGCCGGAAGATATTAAGCGTCTTGTGGCCATCCGGCCGGGCGCTCTTTCGCCGAAACGGAACGCCAGCCAATCGAAATCCATCGTCCAGTTATTAGAACGACGCGGGCTATCGCGGCTTTATTCCATCAGACTGTCGGAGCCTGGGTTGCCGTTCGTTGTCGTCAAAATCCTTGCTCCCGAGTTGGAGAACCCGCCCGGGGACAGAAAGTTCAGGCATGGTGCCAGGGCAATAGCCGCTGCGCTTTCGCCATGAAGGTCGTTTTTGTCGGCCCAAGCCTACCCGATGCGACCGAATACACCGGACCATCGGTGGAGATAAGACCTCCAGCCGTTCAGAGCGACATCCTGAATGCCGTGCGCGAAGGAGCCACCGTGATTGGGCTCATCGACGGGGGCTTCGAATACACTGCCCCCGTATGGCACAAGGAGATCCTGTATGCCCTGTCGAAGGGTGTGGTGGTAGCGGGCGCCGCAAGTATGGGCGCGTTGCGCGCGGCGGAATGCCAGTCGTTCGGCATGGTCGGGGTGGGCCGGATATTCGATGATTACGCATCAGGTGCCGTGGTTGACGATGCCGCCGTCGCACTTCTTCACGCGCCGAAGGAATTGGGTTTTCGGGCCATGACGGTGCCGATCGTCAACATCCGCGCAACGGTGGAACGGCTTCGCGACCAGCAAATCTTCTCGGCTGAGGAGGCGCAGGAAATCGAAGAGATCGCCGCCACCCTATTTTTCAAACGTCGCACTTGGTCGGCATTTTACAGCCAATGCGCGAAATTTGGTCGAAACGGTGCGGAGGCGCGCTCCCGGATCTGCCATGACCACTATGTCGATCAGAAACGTCTCGACGCCATACGCCTTATGCGGCTCGTCGCTAATACTGATCGAGGAGTTGTTCCGGCGTGGATTTTTCAAAAGACCTCTCTCTGGAGAAACTAGCCCGGTTCTCCTGCATGCGTTGTGTCACGCTCAATTCACGCTGCGGACTACGCCTCCGGGATTACGATCTGCACAAACCCGGAGGATCGCAGTGATTGACGACACGACTGAAAGACAACAGGAACTGGCTGCCCTCGCCAGACTAGTGATCTACGCAAGGGGATGTGCCGGGATGATAAAGGCGACGCAGGTCGAAGAACAACTGGCCGCAACTCTCGATGCGATAACATCAGAACTTGGTATGACACCTGATGCGGTTCTTGCGGGCACTCTCGGAATTGCGACAACAGGCTCAACTATTCAATAATATCAGGGTGCCAGCCGACACTATTCGCACTCGCGGGGGTATTGCGAATACATTGACAGAGTTGGCGACCCAGAAGAGGGGAATTGTTCCGCTTTATTGCTGAGCCGTTCCCCTCTTTAGCACAATTGTTTTTGGTTTAGACACGATGGCCGCGTCCGCGGCGCAACGTCATCAGGTGCGTACCGCCGACGAAGACATCCAGCCGATCGTCGAACAAGCGAACTCGTAGCCTGTGGCCGATCAGGCGGGACGGCACGGTGTAGAAGACTTTGCGCAGGGTGAAGCCACCGGTCCGGGACACCGTGACGACAATCTCTTCGAAGTCCGTGGTCCGCCGCTCGGGCAGCGCTTGCAGATGGGATCGTTCTGCATCAATGCGCTTACCATGGGCAGCATTACGACGGCTGACGATCTCATCGACAAAGGCGCGATAAGAGCCGAGGTCGTCGAATTCCTTGGTCCCCCTCATCAGCAGGGCATCATGAACGGCGTTCTTGAGATGGCCATGGGAGCTTTCGATCGAGCCGTTCTCATGCGCGACGCCTTTGTTGTTGCGCGTTGACGTCATTCGATAATGGGAGCAAAGCTGATCGTATCGGTGTGTAAGATCGACCTTGGCATCGGCGTCGAGGTTGCGGAATGCCGCCGAGAGGCTGTCGCTCAGCGGCGTACCGCCCACGGACCACAGAGCATTTTGAAGCCCTTCAGCCAGCGCGACAAAGCTTTCTCCGCCGAGAATGACGTGGGCATGTTCGAAGCCGGACCAGACAAGCCGGAAGTGATAGAACAGGTGATCAAGTGGCTGGCCGGCGATCGTTACACCAAGGCGGCTGGCGTCGGTAAAATCCGACAGGCCTAACCGGCCTGGCTCGTGCGTCTGGCGGAAGATGACTTCCTGCGCCTCGCCATGGACAGCACGCCACGACCGGATCCGTCGTTCAAGCGTACGACGGATACCTTCAGACAGTTCTGGATGTCGGCGCAGCATCTCGTTGTAGACGGCGACAGCAAGGATGCCGGGTGCGGCCTTCAGGAGCGGGACGACTTCTGCCTCGAATATCGGCTCCAAAGGATCAGGGCGTCGGCGTCCACTCGGGGAGACGGCGGCGCAATTGACGGTGCCCGACTTCGGTGCCAACCCGTGAGCTTAGGTTAAGATCTACGTCCAGCTATAGGATATCCAGGGCGCACTGGTGTCATTTCGGAGATACTCGGTAGAGAGATGATTGCCCCGGCGGAACATTTACTCGCAGCGCCCGTTCTCTGGCGTCACACAGGAGACCACTATGGCGCACGAAGAAGATCAGATTTCAACGGTTTGGGACCTGGCGGAAAAAATCGGGTTCTGCATGCTGACGACGCAAAGCGGCTCCGATCTGCGAGCGCGTCCAATGTCTGCATACAGCGAGCGCATCGACAACGCGTTTTATTTTTTGACCGACGTGGCGAGCCATAAGGATGAAGAGATCGCGCGATATCCAAACGTGTGCCTCGCCTTTGCTGACTCGAGGGGCCAAAAGTACGTTTCAGTCTCCGGAACGGCCGAAATCCAGAATGACCGTGAGAAAATCCGCGATCTATGGGCGACGCCTGCGAAGGCTTGGTGGGATAACGCCGAGGATCCGTCGATCCGCATTCTCAAGGTGACGCCGTCCTTCGCAGAATACTGGGACAGCCCGGGCACCATCATCAGCTATATCAAAATGGCGGCGGCGGCTGTCAGCAGTTCCCGTCCGGACATGGGGGATAACGCCAAGGTCCAGATGTAGGGGCGTGGCCAGGCATGTTGATTGTCCACCATCTGAATAACAGCCGATCGCAACGCATCCTTTGGTTGCTTGAAGAGCTCGGGCTTGGCTACGAGATCCGGCGTTATCGCCGGAGCTCCGACATGTCTGCACCTAAGGATCTGAACGCGATTCATCCCCTCGGCAAATCACCCATTTTAGAGGATGTGGGTGCGAATGGTCAGAGGTGTATTCTGATCGAGACTGGAGCGATCTGCGAGTATCTTGTCGAGCGAGCGGATGGTCGGTTCGGACCCAACGCGGCAATAGACGCTCTCTTGTATCGTCAGTTCCTTCATTATGCAGAGGGTTCTGTGATGCCAGTCCTCTTCGCACTGCTGGTTGTTTCCAAGATCCCGATCTTGGGCCGCGTCGCGACAAAGCGCATTCAGCCTATGCTGGATACGCATCTGGACTTCATTGAATGGCACCTCGCTGCCAGGCCTTGGTTTGCGGGCGACCAGATCAGCGCAGCGGACGTGATGATGAGTTTTCCGCTTGAGGCTGCTAATGTGCGAGGAACCCTGGCTGAGGATAGACCGGCCATAACAGCATGGCTGGAACGCATCCATGCCCGGCCTGCCTATATCAATGCGCTCGAAAAGGGCGGTCCCTACGCCTTCGCTGCTTAGGTGCATCATGGAAGCTTTCGTGCAAATGATGATGCAGCGCCTTGGCCCATTCGGCATTGGCCTACTCATGTTCCTTGAGAACGTCTTCCCGCCAATACCGTCTGAGTTGATCATGCCTCTTGCGGGTTATCTGGCAACGCGGGGAGACATGAATATCTCTGTCGTGATCGCCTCCGGAACGGTAGGTTCCCTGCTCGGTACACTCCCCTGGTACTGTGTTGGGCGTCGGCTCGGCCACGACGGCGTTCGTCGTCTGGCGGCTAGCCATGGTCGTTGGCTCACCATGTCGCCATCCGATGTCGATGCAGCCTCTGACCGTTTCAAGCGGCACGGAAATTCTTCGGTCCTTCTGGGAAGGCTCATCCCCACGGTGCGGACACTCATCTCCGTTCCCGCTGGCGTTGCCAATATGCCATTGGGGACTTTTCTTCTTTTTTCGTCGATTGGCACGCTTGTATGGACGGCGGCGTTGGCTTTGGCAGGCTATTTCTTGGGACAGGCATACAGCGTGATCCAAGACTTTGTGGATCCCGTTTCGACAGCCGTCCTGATTATTTTGGTCGGCTATTACATTTACCGCATTGTCACCTTCAAAAAGGAGCGAACGTGAGCGAGTGGTTGGCTTCTATGGGTGTGGAACTCGATATCTTCCCACACCTGATCACGTTGCTTATCGCATATGTCCTTGCGCTGCCGATCGCTTGGGATCGTGAGAAAAACGAACGGAGCGCGGGTTTGCGCACCTTTCCTCTTGTCGCTATCGCCGCCTGCGGGTTCGTTCAGGCTGCGGAAACCGTTACTGTTGGAAATGCCGAGGCGACGGCTCGCATCGTCGAAGGTATTATCAACGGCGTCGGC
Organism: Neorhizobium sp. LMR1-1-1.1; assembly: GCF_040675795.1. NCBI lineage: Bacteria > Pseudomonadati > Pseudomonadota > Alphaproteobacteria > Hyphomicrobiales > Rhizobiaceae > Neorhizobium > Neorhizobium sp. LMR1-1-1.1. Next base: position 33,475 of record NZ_JBEGHE010000026.1, on the reverse strand, counting down.
TTTATTGGCGGCGGAGCCATCCTTGTAGGGAAACTTGGAACACGCGGGACGGCGACTGCCGCAAGCATATGGGCGACGGGCGCGATCGGTACCGCGGTCGGACTTGGAGCCTATGACACCGCAATTGTTCTCTCGATAGTCACGTTTGCCACGCTCCGGATAATGGCTAACTTCAAAGCAGCCAGGGACGAATCGGATGATGGCGGATGATAGCGGATGATAGCGAAGGCGAAATCGCGTTTTGGGAGCGGAAAAGTCGGTATGCATTGAGCTTCCGCACATGCCGCTGCGATCATTCCGTTGAGGGTATGCTTGTTGATCCGACCCGCACATGGCTCCCACGTTCCATCACATAGTGATCAAGCGCCGCGATCAGGCCATCGACACTGTTGTGCTCGACGTCGAACGCTTTGATCAAAAAAGCGGCCGCTTCTTCTCCGAACGGGCTTTTCGGGTCGACCGAATTTTCAGCACACCATTCCAGATGCGCGTCTCTGATCGTGTTGAGTTGGTCTACGTTGAAGATCGACGATGAGTTCATGGGAGTTTTTGTCCTTCAAGCATAACGCGAGCCGCTTCCTTAGTGTCGTAGGTTCAGGGGAGCCCCGCGCTTCACATCATTGAGCCTTGGCCCTTTGACGGTGCGATATTTAGCAGCAATTAGGTTATAGACCCCGAATGCGGCTAGACCGATTGCAATGACGACATAAAGGACAGAGCCGAAAGGTAGTTCGCGGAGCCACTCAAGCGCGTCCGCGATACCTCCCGCCTGATCTGGATCGACCTTGAAGCCAGCGTACGCAAACAATATCCCCGTGACAGAGAACACCGCACCTCGTGCCATGAGACCATACACGCAGATGTAAGAAAGCACTCCGCTACGATCGGGGAACTGGACATACTTCTCGAATTTTCGGAGAGCGCCTTTAGCTCCAGTGACAATGCCTCCCACCATCAGTCCGATCCCAATCGCGATTGCCACATACGAGCCGAAGGGCTGCGACATTACCCATTGGGCGAGCCCTTTCTCTTCTGATCCACCGCTATCGCCGCTCGCACTGACCGCGTGACCGAGGGCATATACGGCGAGACCAGTGTAAGTAACTGCGCTACCAAGCAGCGCAGCCCGTATTATCATAGCTTTGCCGTCGTTACCCTGCCCATCGGCATCAGCGATCGACTGGGCCAGCCGCCAGGCCACAAAGCCGAGGAGACCAACACCAATCAATCCAACCCAGACGCGGCCGAGTGGCTGTTGGAGCAGCGTGGAGATCGCTGTTTTCGTTTCTGGCTGCCCACCGGCCATACCTGAGAAGAGTGCCAGAACAGCAACGAGAAGAAACACAATGCCGCGGGCGGCATAGCCTAGTTTTGCAAGTAGCTCGAAACGCATCACTTCCCGCATATCCACCTCCCGGTTGTTCACTGTTTCAACGCACGAAAGCGACTGTCGTTGCCAAAGCGCAAGGTACTATCCTGTTTACGGCCTCTTTTTTGCTATGCTAGTTTGTTTGGGTCATGCTGCGGCTCAGACATCCGCAAGAGTTATGGCGGCGTGAAGACCATTCACAGTGTCGACCTCGACCGGAGGGTCAATGATCTCGATCCGAAGGATCGTCACGTCGCCATGGTCTTCCAGTCCGATGCGCTATATCCGAGTATGACGGTGGCGACGAATATGGGCTTTTCGCTGGAGCACCGCGGTGCCACCAAAGCCGAAGTCGCGGAGCGGGTGAATTGGGCGGCCAGCATACCGGGTCTTACCAATCTTCTAGGTCGCTATCCGCGCCAGCTCTCCGGCGGCCAGCGACAGCGCGTCGCCATGGGCCGCGCGATGGTCCGTGATCCACAGGTTTTCCTATTCGACGAGCCGCTGTCGAACGTCGACGCGAAGCTGCGCGTCGTTATGCGCGGCGAGATCAAGGCGCTGCATCATAAGCTGAAAACGACCACCTTCTAGGTCACCCACAATCAGGTGGAGGCCATGACCATCCCCGACAGGATCGTCGTGATGAATCGCTGCAGGATAGAGCAGATCGGTGCGCCGCTCGATCCCTACGACCGCCCGGCAAACCAGTTCGTTGCGGGCTTCATCGGATCGCCGTCGATGAATTTCCTTAATGGCACGATAACGAAAGCGAGCTTCCAAACATCGGCGTGGTTATGCCCCTGCCTAGGTCTATGGACACCACTATGGGGCGGGCTGCCGTTTACGGGATTCATCCCGAACACTTTCGATTGACTGACACTTAGGTAGCGGAAGCGTTTCTGGCGAAATCGTGCTCATCTAGCCTGTGGGGTCTGAGACCGAGGTGACTATGAGGTTGGGAGATACCAATGTGATTGGCGTCTTTCGTGAGCGAATGAGCGGTACGCCTGGCGATATCATAAATGTCTCGCGCCGGATATCGACGCCATCCACCTTATTCGGAAGACGGCGCTACTCGCTTCAACTCGCACCGTGGGCTATACCTTAATTATATTCAGGAATGTAAAGTCGATTCGCAGTCTATGTCATAAAGCGGTCGCCCGCTTGCACGAATGGACCGGCTTCTCCATGGCTGAACGAGTGGAGGTGTGGGGCGTAGGGACGAAGCAGTTCAAGAGCTAAATTCGCCCCTATAGCTTTCAATGCGTGAAAAAATCCTCCCCTTCTACATAGCCCGTAACCCGGCGCACCTCACGAATGATGGTATCGGCCAAGTGTTTTGCCGCCGGAGACAGATCCCGCTTCTTCATTCGGATTAGGGACATGGCCCTTCGGATATGCGGGGCGGTCAAGGTCATCACGCGCGCGGTGACAGGGGGATGCTTGGCAAGCCGCGTACTCGGCTGGACAGCGATCCCGAGCCCCGCCTCCGCCATGGCAATTATCGTCTCGGCCTGGATGAATTGGTAGCGGTTCGTCTCTTCCAGACCGTTATCGTGCAACACCTGATCGACGATCCGGCGCATCGCAGTCTGCGGGGCCGGCAGAAGTATCGGGAATTGGGCAATTTCCTTCCAGGTTATTGTTTTTCTGGAAGGACCGACGAAGCGGGGATGGACCACCGCGTGAAGCGGTTCAACCAGTATCGGGCTGAATTCGAAGGCATTGTCCGTTCCATGCGGCCCGATCGCGAAATCGACTTCTTGCTTGCGCAAGGCCTCATATAAATCGGCTGAAGTCAACTCACGTATCGTGACGGCGATTTCTGGAAACTGGCTGACGAAATGCGTGAGTATGGGAGGCAGATGAACTGAGGCCACATGAGAGGAGCTTGCGAGTGACAACTGTCCACGCTTGAGATCTGCGGCTTCGCGTATCTCCCGCAATCCATGCAGTATCTCGAAATGCGCCTTCCTGAGACTTCCCTGCAGTTTGGCACCTTCCTCCGTCAGTTTGACGCTGCGTGTCGTACGCTCGAAGAGCTTCACCTGAAGCTGTTCCTCCAGCTGACGGATCTGGATGCTGACGGCTGAATGGGCCCGGTTCAGCTTTTCACCTGCGAGGCGAAAACTTCCTTCGTTCGCAACGACGAGGAAAGTCTGTAGCAGTCGGAGATTGATATCGTTGATCGTATCCATCGAGCGTCCTATTGGTCACTGCAAGAGACCAATAGGTATCATTATTATACTTGCCTTGCCACTGCTCACGGGTCCAAAGTTGGCAAACCGCAATCGGGAAGGGATTGTCGGCATCGGCTCGAGGACCGAGTTTCAAATCGGGAGGAAATATCTTGGACACCCACGAAACCCCTAGGGGCATGAAACGGCGTACGCTGCTCGGATGCAGCGCGGCCTTTGTCGCAGCTCAGTCGCTTGCAATCGGCACGGCTCGGGCCAATGCCTATCCGAGCGACACCATCAATTACATTGTCGCTTTCGGCGTAGGTGGCGGCAGCGATATCGTCGCACGCACCATGGCCAAGGTGATCGACGAAAAGAAGCTCATTCCGGTCAAGATGCTGGTGGAGAACCGGCCGGGCGGGTCGGGAGCTGTCGGCTATTCCTATATCAGTTCCCGCAAGGGCAATCCCTATTATCTCGGCGGCGTTGGCGTCAGCTTCTTCACCACGCCACTGCTCGGCAAGATGCCGCTGAGCTACAAGGACTTTACCCCGCTCGCGGCGATCGCACGCTCGCCTTACATTCTGGCTGTGCTTGCAGATTCCAAGATCAAGTCGATTGATGACCTCAAGAGCGCCAAGGGGCTAACGATCGGTTCGGCCGGTGCAGTCTCCGACCCGGCACTTCTGTCGCATCTCCTCAACAAGCAGCTCGGCAGCTCGATCAAGGTCGTGCCCTATGACGGTGAGGGCGAGGTGATGGCGGCGGTTCTCGGCAAGCATCTCGATCTTCTCTTCGGCAATCCGAACGAGATCCTAGAACAGGTCAATGCCGGCAAGATGCGGGCCCTTGCCGTCACCTCGGCGGAACGGATGGGATCTCTTCCGCAGGTTCCAAGCTTCGAAGAATTGGGGCATGACATCGTCCATACCCAGCTTCGCGGCATAATCATGCCCAAGGACGTTCCGGCGGAAGCGGTGTCCTATTGGGAAGGCGTGATGAAAACCGTGGCGGAAAGCCCGGAATGGCGCAGCCAGTATGTCGACCGGTTCAACGAAATACCGCTCTTCCTCGATAGCAAGCAGTTCGGCGAGGAGATCGTCGCCACCTCGCAGCGTTACGAGACGCTGATGCGCGAGCTCGGCCTGATCAAGTGAGGCTGATCAAGTGAGATTGGCGGCCCCCGATCAGCTTGGGGGCCGATAGTTCCACACGAATTTAAATGCTCTACGCTTGGGAGGCGCGGTAGATGATACCCTTACGTTCATTCGATCTTGGTCTTTCTGCGATCTTCGGCCTGCTCGGCCTCTACATGATCTGGCAGGGAAGCGGTTACGGCTACCAGGAGGGTTCCGTGCCATCGGCCGGCTTCTTCCCCGTCTGGATCGGGGCAGGACTGGCACTCTTTTCCGCGCTAAATTTTCTCAAGGTCGCCAAACAGTCGGACCTTCTCGGCAGCGTCGAGCGGATGGAAGTGGTCCGGGTCGGGCTGGTCAGTCTGGCACTGGTCGGTTTCGTCCTGCTCTCCCAATTCATCGGCATGCTGGTCGCCTCCGTGCCGCTGATGATCGTCATCGGCTGCATATTCGGGGCGCGCGACGCCCGCTCGATTGCGGCCGTCAGCGCCATCGCCGTTGGGATGGCATTCATACTCTATCTCGTGTTTGGCGTGGTTCTCGCCATCCCGCTGCTCTGATCCCTGAAGAAGAGAAGATATCATGCTAGAATCATGGCACTTGCTTGCCGAGGGATTGGTCGCAGCATCGCAACCCTCGGTTCTCGCCGCCATCATGGTTGGCGCCATCATCGGCCTTCTCATCGGAGCCTTGCCGGGCCTCGGACCGACCGCCGGTGTTGCAATCCTCCTGCCGGTCGCCGTCAGCTTTGATGGGACGGCGGCGATCGCGGCACTCGGGGCCGTCTATTACGGCGCCCAGTATGGCGGCGCGGTCACCGCAATCCTGCTCGGCATTCCAGGCGATGCCTCTGCCACCATGACCGTCATCGATGGCCACAAGCTGGCCCGAAACGGCAAGGCCGGCGCGGCACTCGGATTGAGTATTGCCGCCTCCTTCATCGGCGGACTAATCGGCCTCATCCTGCTCACCGCTTTTGCCACCACCATCGCCCAGGCCGCGATCGCCTTCGGGCCGATCGAGATGACCGCGCTGATGATCTTCTCGCTGTCGCTTGTCAGCGTGCTCGGCGGCCGCGATCTCAACAAGGCGATGATGTCGCTGTTTACCGGCCTCTTCATCGGCACGATCGGGCTCGACCCTATGGTCGGCCTGCCGCGCTTCGATTTCGGCGAGGTACGGCTGTTCGACGGCATCGAATTCTCCATTATCGCGGTCGGTCTGTTCGGCCTTGCGGAAATGTATGCGACACCGCCTTCGATCGGAAAGCCGCAAGAGAAGAACCGGTTCCGCTTCCGTGAACTTCTGCCGGATGTGCGCGGCACGCTGCAATGCTGGCGTGAACTGGGCTCCGGCTCGCTGATCGGCTTCTTCATCGGTATCCTGCCCGGCGCCGGCGCGACCGCCGCCACGATGATTTCCTACGCCTTCGCCAAGCGCACCTCGAAACATCCCGAACGCTTCGGCAATGGCGCGATGGAAGGTGTTGCAGCACCCGAAGCGGCCAATAACAGCGCCGCCTATGGCAACATGATCCCGATGTTCGCGCTCGGCATTCCAGGCTCCGGTACAACGGCGGTGCTGATGGGCGGCCTGCTGATGATCGGCCTGCAGCCCGGCCCGATGCTGTTCCAGACACAGTCGGAATTCGTCTGGACCATTTTCGGCAGCTTCTACATCGGCAATCTCGCGCTGGTCGCGATCACCATCGTCCTGACGCCGGTGCTCGCCACCTGTGCCTTCGTGCGGCCGAGCTATCTGTTCCCGGCGGTCATCGCCATCATCGTCTTTGGCATTTTCGGCATCAACAATGCGATGTTCGAGGTGGCTCTGGTGATCGGCTTTGGAGTGCTGGGTTACCTGATGATGAAGTTGGATTACCCGCCGGTACCGTTGGTTCTCGGCATGATCCTTGGCCCCATCTTGGAGCGTGGCATTCGCCGCACCCTGGTCGCCTCGGACGGAAATGTCGCCGTCTTCTTCCAGAGCCCGATCGCGTTGGTGATTATCCTGATCACCGTCGTGCTGCTGGTCTCACCGTGGCTGTTCAAAAACCGCGCGGGCAAGGAACACCAGATGGACGAGCCGCAGGCCAAGAAAATCGGCTGAGGCGGCAAGGGGCGATCCTGTCTCGCGGATTGCCCGGTCTGCCTGACCACATCGCATGTTCATTCCAGATGCAGGCAATCGCTGCGCGTCGCTATCCAATGCGGCCTTGCCGCAGGTCCAGCATCCTCCAGAGCGTCACCGGACGCGCATGAAAAGGACATCTTAAACAATGGTTTACCACCATCTTTACGCGAGCTTCGCCAAGGCTTCTGCAGTTCAGGTCGGCATTATCGGCGCCGGCAATTACGGCACTGCCATCGTCACCCAGGCTCCGGTCACGCCGCGGCTGAATGTGGTTGCTGTTGCCGACATTTCGATCGATGCCGCACGCGGTGCCTATGAGAAGGCGGGCTTCGACATGGCCAAGGTCGCCTATGCCGGAACGGCAGAGCAGGTAAAATGGGAGCTTGCGCGCGGCAATTCCATCTTTACCGATAAGCCGGAACTCATCGGCGCGATTGGTGCCGTCGATATCGTCTGCGAGTGCAGCGGCGTGCCGGAGGCAAGCGTGCGATATGCCATGCAGGCTATCGAGGCCGGCAAGCATGTGGCGATGGTAACGAAGGATTGCGACGTCGCGGTCGGCCCGATGCTGAAGCGTCTGGCAAAGGAAGCGGGCGTGATTTACACCCCCGTCGACGGAGATCAGCACGGGCTGCTGATCCAGTTCTACGAATGGGCAAAATCGGTCGGCCTGACGGTGATTTCCGGTGGCAAGGCAACCGATGGCGAATTCGTCTATGACGAGGCGGCCGGCACGGTCTCGATCAAGACCGACAAGAAGATCCATGAGCCCTATGTCGAAACGGTTGTCGTCTCCGATGAGGATCGCAAATGGCTCGCCATGATCCCCGAGGGACAGGCTGCCGAATATGTCGCGAGGCGTAAGGACATTCTCGCGCGCCTGCCGCAGCCCGGCGCCTATGATCTCTGCGAGATCACGGTCGCGGCCAATTATACCGGCATGAAGCCTGCCGTCGATACGCTCGTCCATGCGGCCCTTCGCATCACCGAAATCCCGGTTGCCTATGCGGAAATCGCCAATGGCGGCCTTTTCGGACAGGTCGATACGATCGACCTCGCCACCTGCCTCAGGCGCCCGGATGAATCAGGGCTCGGCGGCGGCGTCTTTCTCGTCGTCCGGTGCGATAATGCTTATTCCAACCATGTCCTTGTGACCAAGGGCCAGATCCCGAACTATGACGAGACGACCGCGGTCATCTACCGCCCTTATCACCTTTGCGGCGTCGAGACCTCGACCTCGCTGCTGATGGCGGGCCTGCTCGGCATCGATACCGGATCGGATGATTATCGGCCCCGCTACGATCTCGTCAAGGTCGCGGCGCGCGACATCAAGGCGGGCGAAGTCTTCGGCAATGACCATAGCCCGATGTTGAAGGCCCGCATCGTCCCGGCGGTGCCTGTCGCGCTTGAAAACCCCGCCTGCGCCCATCTTCTCACCGGCAATTGCGCCAAGGTGGATATCCCGGCGGGTACGCTCATCACCTATGACATGGTGGAGGAGCCGCAGGCTTCGTCGCTTTGGGAAATGCGCCGGCTGCAGGACCGTACATTCCTGGCCGCGCAGTGAGATCGCCATGACGTTCAAGCCGCGCATATTCCTCTTCTATGCCACGCCGGTTGCGATGGCGCCTGTGACCGATGCCATGCGGCAACTCTGGCCGGAGGCCGAGGCCGTCAACATTCTCGACGAGAGCCTGTCACTGGACCGGGCGCGAGAGGTTGGGCCACTGTCGTCGGGCCTCAGCGAGCGTTTCGTCGCTCTCGGCCGGCAGGCCGTTTCCGGCGCTGCAGATGGTATCCTGATCACCTGCTCCGCTTTCGGCCCGGCCATTCGCAGACTTTCGTCGGAGATAGGGATACCGATCCTCATGCCCAACGAGGCGATGTTTCGCGCCGCGATCATGGCCGGCTCGGACATCGGCATGGTGGCGACATTTGCCCCCGCAGTCGCAACGATGGAAGACGAGTTTCGCGAGTTTGCGGCAGAGACGGGAAGCTCGGCGCGACTTCGCACCGTCATAGCGCATGGCGCGATCGAGAAGCTCCGGCAGGGCGATGCGGCCGACCATGATGCACGGGTTGCCCATGCAGCGCATGGCCTTGGCGACTGCGATGCCATCATGCTCGCCCATTTTTCAACGGCGCGGGCGGCCGGTCCGGTCAGAGAAGCGGTGGATTGCGCCGTGCTGACCGCGCCGGGCAGCGCGGTGACACGAATGAAACAGTTGATGGACAGGCAGGAGCACTAGACAATGCTGCTCGGAGTTATCGCCGACGATTTTACCGGGGCCGGAGACGTAGCCAACACGCTTGCAAAGGGCTTGCCGGGGCAGGGTGGACTTGCGGTCACGCAATATCTCGGCGTTCCCAAGGTGAAGGCCGACCGATCGGTCGAAGCGGGGGTCATCTCGCTCAAGACCCGCTCCTCATCGGTAGAGGATGCGGTCGAACAATCGCTTGCGGCGCTCGAATGGCTGCGCAACCAAGGCTGCGAGCAATTTGTCTTCAAATATTGCTCGACTTTCGATTCTACGCCGGAAGGCAATATCGGGCCTGTAGCGGAGGCGCTCGCGGCTGCTCTCGGTGTGAAAGGTGTGATTGCCTGCCCTGCCTTCCCGACGGTCGGGCGCACCGTGCATCAGGGCCATCTCTTCGTCCAGGATCGGCTGCTCAGCGAATCCAGCATGCGACACCATCCACTGACGCCGATGACGGATTCCGACATCCGGCGCTGGCTGGCACAGCAGACGCGCGATCCGGTCGGGCTGGTGAACACGGCGACCGTGCGCTCTGGAAGCGAAGCGGTGAGGGCGGCGCTGGATGCCGCGGCCGCCGACGGGACGACGATGGTCATCTGCGATTCCTCGCTGGACGAAGACCTCGTCACGCTCGGCAGAGCGGCGGCAGGGCAGCGGCTTGTGACCGGCGGTTCGGGCATCGCGATCGGCCTTCCGGCAAACTTCCTGCGCAGCGGCAAGGCGAAGGGAGCGGTCAGCGCCTTTTCCGGCGTAGACGGACCCGAGGTGATCCTGGTCGGCAGCTGCTCGGATGCGACCCGCCGGCAGATCGCCATCCATGCCGCAGGCCATCCGACCATGGCGCTCGATGTCGAAGCTGCTATGGCGGGAAGGTTGGACATAGGCCGAATTATCGAGTTCGCGTCAGTTCATCGTGGCAATGCACCTCTCTTTTTTTCGTCGGATGATCCATTGGAGGTCGAGCGCCTGCAGAAGCGCTATGGCCGGGAAAAGGTGGCCGCGACGCTCGACGGATTGTTCGCCGAAGCAGCCCGTTCGCTGGTAGAAAGTGGCGTGAACAGATTGGTCGTGGCAGGCGGCGAGACATCCGGCGCGGTCGCCCAGGCGCTCGATCTCGAAGCGCTTTCGATCGGGCCGGAAATCGACCCGGGCGTACCGATCCTGATCGGCGGCAAAGGCAGGATTGCGCTAGCGCTCAAATCCGGCAATTTCGGTGCGCCGGATTTCTTTGCCAAGGCATTGGAAAATCTGAAACGGGGGGCAAGCGGTGACAGAGGATGAACTACGCGCAGATATCGTGAGGTTCGGCGCGCTTCTTTACGGGCGCGGACTTGCGCATGGAAGCGCCGGAAACCTTTCGGTAAAGCTGGACGACGGCACGATCCTCGTCACGCCGACAAATTCGTCACTGGGCTTTCTGTCTCCCGCGCTGATATCGAAGGTCTCGGCCGAGGGTGCCCATGTAGCCGGCGACCCTCCGTCGAAGGAGGCCTTCTTCCATCTGGCGGTCTATCAGGAACGGCCGGCAGCAAGCGCGATCGTCCACCTTCATTCCACCCATGCAGTTGCTCTGTCATGCCTCTGCCATGAGGACACGTCTGATGTGCTTCCGCCGCTCACCGCGTACCAAATGATGCGGATCGGCCGATTGCCGCTTGTGCCCTATTATCGGCCCGGAGATGGAAAGCTTGCTGATGCGGTTCGTCAATTTGCCGGTGGACACAAGGCAATGCTGCTTGCCAATCATGGGCCAATCGTTTCGGGTAAGTCTCTGCAAGATGCGGTTCATGCTTATGAGGAACTTGAAGAAACAGTGAAGCTGTTCTTCCTTGTCGGTGACCGACCGGTTTCTCGTCTGACCTGCGAGGCGATCACCGATCTGAATGAAGCTTTCCCGAATTGATGCCGGAACAAGCGTGGTAAGGGTCAGGCCTGGAAAAGTGGATCTTGCTGTTAGCCGCAGCACTCGGCGCTGGAGCGCTGAGCGATGCAATCGGAACCGACGAATGTTGGCGTCCAAGTCCAGTTCAAAAGCTTCTGCGACCTCCAAAGCCGGGCCGTCGAATTGAAGCCTTCGAGAACTGTGGATAGCCACCCTGCGACAGCGATCAAGATGTAAGCCAGTGTCCAGGCCGGCGTGAAGAGCCAATTCGGTGAAGGTCCGGATACAGATCCTCAAGCGGTGGCCAGTCTCAGGGAAGCAATTTTGCACGAACGTGATCTCGCCGTGAATATCCTCAACCATCGCCGTGATGGATCAACGTGCTGGAACGCCTCGTGTCTCATGAAGAGTTCCCGGCCAGGGCCGAAAATCGCAAGGCGTTGACGATGGAGTAATTTTATCGCGACGTCCGCCGCAAGACCGGCATGCTGATGAACTGCGAAGAGCCGGTCGGCGGAAAGGACTTCGGCGTCACCCCGTCTCAAATTCGCAGAGGGCTAACCAAATGCGACGACGGTGGATACAGCTCGATCTTCCAACAGTTGACGTCTTCAACGATGCAGCACAGCGAACGTTCCTGGGCTTAACAGTGCAAAATGTTCGGTCCGGTCATGTTTCGTATTCTGAGCCGAGGGTGCCGCGAAGGTGGTATTCGTAGCCTCCCGCGGGGTAAGTAGCCTGAGCTTTTCCCTTGAAGTAGGTAGGCACAATCCGCTCGGTGAGCCGTGATCCAAATCCCGAGCGCTTTGGCTCCATAATGACTGGCCCATTGGCTTCGGTCCAACTGAACTGGAATTGGTTGTCACCCGGCGTCTGCCAGCGGACAATGATCTTGCCATCCGGTACCGACAGCGCTCCGTATTTCGTGGCATTGGTGGCGAGTTCATGGATAGCGAGCGCCAATCCGAGCGCAGGTTGTGCGGCGATTGCCACTGATGGGCCGGAAATGTCAAACCGATTGTGACCGTCATTATGAGGGGCAATCGCCGTACGGACGACAGTTTCCACGTCACCCGCTTCCCAGTCTGTCGCAGTCAGCGCGTCCTGCGCCAGGGCCAATGCCTGGATACGTGCGGATGCCTGCTCTGCTGCAAGCTTCGTGTCAGTCGCATTGCGCAGGCTTTGCGAAACGACAGCCTGGACCATCGCGAGCGTATTTTTCATGCGATGAGAGAGTTCGCGCTGTAAGATACGTTGCTGCCGCTCTCTATCTCTCTGTTCGCCGAGCAGACGCTTTTGCTCAACAAGAAGTGCATCGCTTTTTCGACGCTCATCCTGGAGACTGTCGAGCGCCTTGTGCATCACCTGTATGAGAAGGATATCGACGATGACGACGCCGGCATAAAATGCAAGTGCGACCAGGACGGACGCATTCAGCTCGAAGTTTCCTGATGGGGGAATAAACCAATACCATGCAGCAAAGCCGCAGGCCAAAGCACATACGGCCCCGGGCCATAGGCCAGCCATGAACGTGGTGAGGATGACTGCGGGGAAAAAAGTCAGATAGGGGAAGCCTGGCGGGAGCAGGTGGTCTGAGAGGAACCTGACATAAAGAGAGACAATGAACGCGCAAATAGCCAAGCTCCACGCTTTCAGGGGAGAGGCTCGAACACGATCGCTAAGACCGAATAACTGGCGTCGTATCGTGCTCATTCTATCCTACGTCTGCGAGACTACTACTGCCTGAGTGTTCTGCCATATCAAGTCAATATCACTTACTGTGACACATCAGACTACAGGAACATCAAGCAAGCATTTCGCGGATCTTCTCAACGATCTGCTGTTCACGATAGGGCTTGGTGTAAAATGCGGTCTCCGCTGGGATTTGTCCGCCGGGATCGTCGATATGTCCGGATACGATGATCACCTTGATGGGCGGCCATCTGTCTCGGATGATGGCCGCCAGCCGCATTCCATCGACGCCTCGAGGCATGTCGACATCTGTCAGGACAAGCCGGATATCGTATCGTGATTCCAGGATAGTCACGGCTTCCGTTGCGTCCGCTGCGGCGATCGCCTGAAAGCCGGCGTCCTCAACTAGATCAATGGCCGCCAAGCGCAAAAGTGGCTCATCCTCGACGATGAGGATTACCGGCGGAGCGATGGGACGTATAATTCCCGACGTCATGACTGCCTCAACTGCGAAACAAGAGCCTGCATCGTCACGGTCAAACCGTTCGCGTCGTACTCGACTTCGACCCCGCCGGTTCCCGTCAAACCTAGTTTGATCAACTTCGATCCGAACCCTTTGCCAACCGTGCCTCGGATGATTGGTCCATCTCTTTCTTGCCATTTTAGGATGAGCGCGTCCTCGGATGAAGTCTTTCCGATAGACCAAGACACCGACACCTTGCCCTTCTCGCTTGACCACGCGCCGTATTTAAGTGAGTTGGTGCCGAGCTCATGCATGATCAGAGCAAGCGACAAGGCCGTTCGGGGTCCAAGCTCCATGTCCGGGCCAGAGATCGTGAAGCGATCAGACAAAGCGAGTTGGCTTAGCACCGAATCGATGACAGCCGCCATCCGTGCCGTCGACCAATCGTGCCCAAGTAGGACCTCATGGGCCTTCGACAAAGCATGCAGTCGACTGGTGAACGCCTCGACTGGAGCGCGATCCGTCACAGGACGAAGTGTCTGGGTGGCGATCGCTTGCACCATCGCCATCGTGTTCTTCAGGCGATGGCTGATTTCGTGATTGAGAACTTGCTGCTGCTCTTCCGCCCGTATACGGGCTATAGCTTCTCTTGTCCGGTCGGCGATCGTGCGTACGAAATCGCGCTCTTCGGCGGTAAAATCGTGTGGCTTATCGTAGTGCACGAACATGACACCGACGATGGCCCCATGCTCCATGATCGGAACGTTTACCAGAACGGAAATGCCGATCGAGTGAAGCAGGTCCGATGACGCTGACGTTCGTGGATCTGTCGAGACATCTGGGATGATAAGCATCGCACCCCGTTTCAGGTCTTCGATATATGAACCGTAGTGGCGGAAGTGATGGAGACCCGCGATGGTATCCGTTCCGTCTGCACACCAGTCAGGCAGCATCTGTACCGTCTCTGCGATCGGGTCGACGACCCCATAGCCCGCGCGCGTAGACCCATACAGGCTATGGGCCAGGATTTCCGCAGCCGCAAACGCTACCTCGTGAACGCTGTCTAGCTCTCGGATTTTGCCGCCGAGTTCCAATAGAGCGAGCTGCCGATCCTCGGACCGCTTTTGTGCCGTCGCGTCTCGCGCGACCTTGATGTAGCCGCCTAACTTGCTTTCTGGGTGGCGCGGAAGCGGTCTCACAGTTCCATCCAAAAATACGCGCGAGCCATCCGAGGTGATATGCCACCGGCGATCCGGTGCGACGCCATCTATTGACGCTCTCGTGATTTCCGCCTCTGGCGCGCCGGCTGCCTGATCTTCTGGCGTAAAGATTTCACAGAACGAGCGGCCAAGCATATCGCTCTTGCTCCACCCGAAGGTTTCCTCGGCCCCGCCAAACCAGTTTGTGATACGTTGATCCTCGTCAAGCGTCAGGATTGTGTAATCCTTCGCGCCCTGCACAATAAGGCGTAAAGTCGTTTCGCTATCGCGCAACGCTTCGACGGCTTCCATCCGGTCGGTGACGTCTACGAATGTGATGACGAAGCGGTCTTCTCCTGTTGACTGGATGTATCCGTCGAACCAGCGAGCGATTTCCTCAATCCTGCGAGTAAAGCGTTTGGGTCGACCGGACTCGACAACTTCCTCAACGTCAACAGTCCACTCCTCATCCAACTTGGGAAGGATGTCTCGAATGTTTCGGCCTTCTGTTTCCTCACCCACAACCTGAAACAGCCTCGCCCCTGCTGGGTTGACGGTTTCGCATTGCCAATCGACAATCCGCTTTCGTTCATCACGCACCACAGCGCCGATGACAATGCCTTCTTCAAGCTGCTCGAACAGCGAACTCCACCGTCGCTCTACCAGAAACGTGGCGATCTGATTGGAAACGATTTTTCCGATCCTGCTGAGCGTTTCAAGCTCGGCGTCAGTCCAGACGCGCGGCTCACCATCGATCGCGGCAAGGGCGCCGATCACCATGCCATCGGGAAGGGTAACCGGGACGCCCATATAGGAGATAACGCCCAGATCGGTTATCGCGAGGTTATCGCGGACGAGGTCATGTAAAGTTGCGTCACCGATAATCAGTGGCTGCTTGTCGCGCACAACATGCTGGCAGAACGAATGCGTGAGCGGTGTTTCTGCGGCTTCGGCCCATTTTTCAGGCAGGCCGAGATGAGCGAGAAACACCTGGCGGTGTTCATCGAGGATCGATACCAGCGCAACTGGACAGTTCAACCCCGCCTGTACAACTTCGATTATGTCATAAAATTCGGTTTTGTTCTTTGCGTCGAGTAGACCGGAGTTGCGGACGGCTCTTATTCTGTCTGACGAGTTGCCCAACGATCTGAGCCTTTGCTTTTTTGTGAAGGTCCGTTCAGGCTGCTATTTTTGCGAGGACTTCGGGAGACATTACCAGACTTGGAGGGGGTGTTTTTTCATCCGGCTTCCCAGCGACGAAGCTTTCGATGAATGAAAGCGCATTCTGAAGACCATTCATCGTATACGGCTTCTCGATCGCCCCGACCGCTCCGGCAAAATCTTCCGGGATCCGTTTAAGGTTGCCTGAGACGAAGACATAAGGGATGGACTTTGCGGATAGATGCCGTCCGACCTCAATTCCGGTTGGCCCGTCAATGAGTTGAATATCGACGAAGGCAAAGTCTGGACGGACCGAGTCAATGAGGTCCTTGGCCTCCCGGCTGTCCGCCGCCAGCCCGACGATGTCATGGCCCGCAGCCTCGATTTCGCTCTCTAGTTCCATGGCGAGCAGCACTTCGTCCTCAACGATCAGAATTTTCACAAAGAAACCTTTCAGTCTTTTACCAGTAGCGTGACGGAGACTTCAGTAAGGCGGCCTTCCACGCGGCGTTCGAGCTTTGCGCGCAGCTGCTGCAAGCATGCTTCAAGCATCTTTTGGCTAAATGCTGCTTCCTCGCGGTCAACATCCACCGGGGTTACCGTATCTACAACCCGAATGAGGAAGTGACCGTTCAGACGCCTGACTTCAAGATGGATCTCGCCTCCACCATCGCGCAGCCCCCGGCGAACCGCGTCGCCGACAAGTTCATTGATGATCAAAGCCAATGGAGAGGCCTTCGTTGCGGGCACAACTACCTCGCGCAGATCTGTCGTCAGCACGATATCGGTGCGTTTCAGGGCGCCAATGACATCGGTTGCGAGATCGTTTGCGAAATCAGCCACATCGAAGTGCCCCACATCCTCATCATTCAAGAGCTTTCGCTGGACGGTACTTAGTGCCTCAACTCGGTTTAGAACGGACATCAATGTCCGCTCTACAACATCGCTTTCTGTCATCCTGGCTTGCAGCTTGACGATGGATGCAATGGTCAGAAGATTGTTCTTCACCCGATGGTCGACTTCGTGGACGAGCGCAGTTTTGGTGGTCAGCGCCGCGGTCAGATCGACAGTACGGCGCGCGACCTCCTGCTCAGCCATATGCCTGGCTGCAGCGAGCTCCGCTTCCTTGCTCTTGATATTGGTGAAATCAAGCTGTGATGCAAAAAAGTATATAACTTCGCCGGTTTCGTCCCGGACCGGGCTCACAAACAACGCATTCCAGAAGGTCGACCCGTCACGCCTGTAATTAAGGATGTCGATCGAGAGATCCCGCTCTTCCGAGATCGCTGTCCTCAACTTCGCAATCGCTTCAGGGTCAGTTTCGGCGCCTTGAAGAAGGCGGCAGTTGCGGCCAATGAGCTCGTCACGTGAGTAGCCGGTGAGTTTTGTGAATGCGTCGTTGGAGAAAATGATCGGATTATCATATTGTCTGGGGTCGGTGATAATCATCGGCATTCTCGTCGCCTTGAATGCCGCTGCGAACGGGTCTTCTGAAGCATGTGCTGCAATCAGGCGATCGCCTGCATCCTGAGCGTCGCGAAAATCATTCTCTTGATCCATAAAAACTTGTCCGGACGCTTTGAATTGAGGTCTTTGGGGCGTTTCGCTGATCTGGGAGGCACCGTGAGAACTTCAAGATGCTAAGGAGAATAGCTGCATGCGTAATTTCACTGACGCAGCTTGCTTTATAGTGGCCGCAGCACGCCCTCGCTTGCTGAACCGTTAGAACATCTGGTGAATAGACCATCGGGTCCCAATTAAGCGACATCGGTCGGATAAGGAGGCGCTGGGTGATCGATTAGAGCAGCAGCATTCTATTTGTCTACTGCACGAGCCAAACGAACATGAGGCCGCCGAGAACGACACTGATAGCTGCGCCATAGCTTTGTAACGGCTCAAGCCACCTTCGCTGCAATCTCATTGTCACCCCTTCGATCGGAGAGATCCAGCCAAGTCTACGACATCTCTCGCCTGCAGCTTCAAATGCGTCGGCTTGGGTCTCGAGTGGCCCGATAACGTAGTCAATCATGTGACCCTGAACAATCACTACGCTTTTGGCTACACCGTCGTAAAATACGCTTGTTTCGTCATTCACACGTTTCATGGATAGGCCCCGGCTTGCAGGCTTAATGCATCAACGCAGAAAAGGTTCCGCACGCATCCTGACCGCATCGTCTCAAGGGCGACCGTTATGCCGGAATGGCATCCGATGATCTGAAAACGCACCTTGATGCGGTACGCACCTTCCTTGCTCTGTGCTTTCAGACGCAACCCGATGCGGCGACCTTCGAGCGACTTCTGTCGAATGCCGCAATGGCGTCTTGGGTGATGACAAAACGGTACCGTCAATGACGGTTGATGTAGCAGATGGCCTTCCGAAAGCTCGGGTGCCCGTGTTGCTGCTTTACGGTGGCAAAGACAATCTGGTCATGACTGGCGCCAGCATCGCAGGCGCGAAGGAGCTTAATCCCAACGTGCAGTCAAAGGTCTATCCTAATTCAGGCCACGCGCCTTTTCTGGAGGAAGTCCCTCGCTTCAGCAGAGATCTCGTAGAATTTGCGAAATCGACCTAAGTGGCAAAGTGATTTGTGTCGGGGCGGCTCTCTCGCCCCGATTAACTGCTTCATGGACCAACATAGATGCCCGAAACGAAATGTAGGCGACCGAGGACCATAGGGCTGTTCGATGAGCGCACGCCTTTTGACCTGCGGCACGCCAAAATCAATTCTCGACGGCGATGGCGAAGTCCGGCATCAGATCTGTGCCATACCACCGTCGACAGCGATCTCTGAACCAGTCGGAAAACTGCTCTCTTCGCTTGCAAGAAAGAGAGCTGCGGCCGCGACTTCTTCGGGTCGACCCATGCGCCCGAGAGGGATCATATTCGACAGTGCGTCGCGAACTTCTTGAGAGGCTGCGGCCATCATGGCCGTATCGGTGGGACCAGGGCTAACGACGTTAACGCGGATGCCTTTGGGAGCAAGTTCGTTCGCCCAGGTTCGTGTAAACGAACGGACTGCAGCTTTGGTCGCACCTTACACGCCATAGCCTTTGGTGCCGATGTCTCCCGCAATCGAGCCGATCAACACAATCGTTCCGCCCGTCTGCATCATGTCGATCGCACCCTGCGCCGCGAACACGAGGGATTTCACATTCAAGCCGAATGTCCGATCGAAATGATCCTCGGAAATGTCTTGAAGCGGTGCGTATTCGGATATTCCCGCATTCACGACGAGTAC
Source organism: Neorhizobium sp. LMR1-1-1.1 (assembly GCF_040675795.1). Classification (NCBI taxonomy): domain Bacteria; kingdom Pseudomonadati; phylum Pseudomonadota; class Alphaproteobacteria; order Hyphomicrobiales; family Rhizobiaceae; genus Neorhizobium; species Neorhizobium sp. LMR1-1-1.1. The sequence goes on along the minus strand of NZ_JBEGHE010000026.1, from coordinate 14,763 downwards.
GTCGACGCGGCCTTGCTCTGCTCGGATCTGCTCGAATACGCGCTGAAGATCGGCTCGATCACTGTCATCTGCCCGGATCGTCTGGAGGTTTACGGTTTGGACCTGTGACTCGTCCCCAGCTCCCCTGCGGCTGGTCGCGTAGACCTTTGCGCCCTCGGCTACAAACCTTTCAGAAATGGCTCCCCCGATCCCACCCACGCCGCCGATAACTACGGCAACCTTGCTTCCTAATCTGCTCATAATAACAGACCGGGCTCTTGAGTTCGCCGGTCGTCTTCTCATGCTCGGCGCTCATCTGCTGCGCAGTCGCCTTTGCCGACGAGCATGATCTGCTGGCCCCAGATACCGATTCCATCGTCGCGTCTCACCGTCGCCAGGACAGAGGTCCACACATCCGGTGACGCTACGATGATCCTGACATGTTGCGCGAGATCGCCAGCAACGCGACGGCGATGGGGCGATGGCGCTGCCTCCGGGCCTTCGACTAGAGCGTTCAGCAGATGTATTGCGGGCGCGGGCATTGGCGGTTGATGACGAGCGGACGATCTTGGCGGCATGGGCGCTGGCATCCTTAGCCGCTGTGGCTCGGACGCTCTTCGGCTCGACGCTATGCTATCTTCAGCAAAAATCCATTGCATTCTCCGGTATCGCTCAAAGCGACATCAGGCTGCGGATCGTGCCCACTACTTTTGCGTGGTCGTACGGCTTTGCGAGAAAAGGTATGTCTTCGGCCAAATTCCCCAACGGATTTACTCGACCTGAAGTGACAATGATCTTGATCGGCGGCCAGCGATCTCGCACAAAAGCCGCAAGCTTCATACCGTCCATAGTTCCCGGCATATCGATGTCGGTGAAAACGACCGCGATTTCCGGATGGTGCTCGATCATTTTGATGGCCTCGTCCGCGTTGCCGGCAGAGAAAACGACAAAACCCTGATCCTCGAGTTCGTCCTCTATAGCCAAGCGTATGAGGGCTTCGTCTTCGACAACCAGTACGGTGACAGGGAATGATTGCACGACGCCAGATCTCCAAACGAGGACAGCGGCTCTGCTTCAAGCCCTCGAACCGACCGTCCGATATCGTACAAACTAGTCTTTCTCTCAATGCGTTCCAGTCAGGCTCGGAAAATTGTCCTGCAGGGCGTCCTATGCCTTGGAAGGCATGCCAATTTGAGCGTAGTTCGCCTGGAAAAGACGCACCCGAGAACAGGACGAAGATATGCATCCAGCGGCGGCAGTCGCTCCGGGCTTCCTTGCCAACCACGCTGCCCGCGTATTCAACCGATTGGTGGATAGGGCTTTGCGGCATCACGGGCTTTCGCTCTCTCTCGTCGGTCCAATCATGCTGCTGTTTAGAAGGGCCCGATGCTACAGCGCAACCATGTGCGCTCCTCGCCAATCAAGCAGCCAGCGATGGTTGCCCCTCTCGACATCCTGGAGGCGATATCGGGGAGGCGTTAGTGGCCTATGAGATGCGATGCGGGCGTTGGTCGGAGGGTCAGGGTGTGCCGAAGATTGCTCCCAGCATCATGAATCCTCACAATCGGCTGGCATCAACCTGATGCATAACGCCCTCAACATCGCGAGCAAGCTGGCCATCCGCAGCCTTGCCGCCAAGCTGTTTGAACAGCCAACCGGATGGACCGAATCTTCCACGCTATAATGAATTGCCAAACTGAGGCATCATCGACGCTACCGTTTCACGCTCGTTCGTCGTGATCGCTGTCCTCGTCCGGTCGAAACGTCGTCAGCGGCAGTGGCAAAGTACGGCGCATTGGGTTAAGATAACTCGACAGCGCGTGCTGCGGTGCTGCGGGTTCCCCCGAAATCCACGGAGACTTCGATCAACCTTCCAACCAAGGGAGCGCGAACCCATGTCTTCGACAGCTTCAAAGGGCCGCATTCAATCAACTCTCCGCCACTTTCTCGACAAGGAGGCATCTGGCGGTATTGTCCTCATGATCGTCGCCGTCCTGGCGATCATTACGGCGAACTCGCCGGTCGCTGATGATTATTTCCACGCACTGCACGTTTATATCGGCCCGCTCAGCCTGCAGCACTGGATCAATGACGCGCTGATGGCCGTCTTCTTCCTGCTCGTTGGGCTCGAGATCAAGCGCGAGATGCTGGACGGCCAGCTTTCCTCGTGGAGCCGACGCATCCTACCCGGTGCGGCCGCTGCGGGCGGCATGCTGTTTCCGGCATTGTTCTTCGTCTTCTTCAACCGGCAGGATCCCTCGGCGCTGCGAGGATGGGCAATCCCGACGGCCACCGATATCGCCTTCGCGCTGGGTGTGATCTCGCTGTTCGGATCGCGCGTACCTGCATCGCTCAAGATCTTCCTCGCGGCACTGGCAATCATCGACGATCTGGGCGCCGTTATCGTCATTGCCACGTTTTACACCGAAGATCTCAACCTGATGGCGCTTGCCGGCGCTGCAATCGTGCTCGGCAACCTGATCATCTTCAATCGCATGAAAGTGACGGCGCTTTGGCCCTATCTGGTTCTCGGGGCAGCGCTGTGGGTCCTGGTTTTTGCGTCAGGTGTTCACGCGACGCTGGCTGGCGTGATGCTGGCCCTGACGATCCCGCTGAAGCTGACGCCTGGCACGCCGGAAGCCACTCATGCCGAATCCCCGCTCCACAAACTCGAGCATAGTCTCCATAAGCCGGTGGCTTTCATCGTCGTGCCCGTCTTCGGTTTTGCCAATGCTGGTGTCTCGTTTGCTGGAGTGACGGCAGATGTTTTCGCTGAGCCTTTGACCATGGGCGTAGCGGCCGGTTTGCTGTTCGGCAAACTGGTCGGCGTTCTCGGGACGGTCGCGCTTCTCGTCAAGCTGGGACTGGCCGACCTGCCGGCTAAAGCAAGCTGGGGTCAGATGATGGGAACCGCACTCCTGTGCGGGATCGGCTTCACGATGAGCCTGTTCATCGGCCTGCTCGCGTTCAATGATCCCGTCGTTCAGGATAATGTCAAAATCGGCATCCTCATGGGTTCCGTCGTCGCCGGAATTCTCGGCTCGATCTGCCTGATGGTATTCAGTCGTCGAGGCGGATAGCCAAAGGGCAGTGACATCCTTGAGCTCGCCGACGATAGCTCTTGATTGCCGACGGTTAGCAGCGGCACTTCGGGCGTCCATCGTCATCCCCTATGACAGTCAGCGGATCGCCCAGGTTCGGAGGATGTTGGAGACATCAAGCCCATCGAATGCCCTCTCGTGCCGAAAGGCTTGCTCGTCGCGTACGGAGCAAGCCTATCAACTAGCTAAATAACAGTCCTCGCCTTGGCTATGCCAAGAAATCGAGCAGATCCTTGTTCAGCCGGGCGGGTGCGGTGGCAAACAGACCGTGCGGCTCACCTTCATATTCAATGAGTTTTGCGCCTGGGATCGCAGCGGCCGCGGTCCGGCTGGATGGATCGATCGGCACGGTCTTGTCCGCCGTTCCGTGGATGATGAGGGTCGGGATGGTGAACGCCGAGAAATCGCCCCGGAAGTCAGTCTTTCCGAACGCATCCACGCAATCGATCGTCGCTTTTGGACTGGCCATGATGCCGAGTGTAAAAGACCAGTCGAGAATGCCGTCGCTTACCGGGCTTGTGACCCATCCAACACCATAGAACGTCTTTGCGAAATCCTGAAGGAAGGCAAACCGGTCCTTGCGGATCTGGGATTTCATATCCTCGAATACGCTTACGTCCACGCCATCGGGATTACTTTGGTCCTTCAGCAGATATCCCGCAACCGATGCAACCAGGATCGCTTTGGACACACGAGACGCCCCGTGGCGGCTCAGGTAGCGCGCGATTTCACCACCGCCCATCGAAAAGCCGACAAGTGCAACGTCCTGTAGGTTGAGTTCCTCAAGAACGCTTGCCAGGTCATCGGCAAACGTATCGTAATCATAACCGGTTGCAGGATGACCGGACTGACCAAATCCGCGGCGGTCATAGGTCACGACCCTGTATCCGGCTTCGAGAAGCGCGAGGGTCTGATATTCGAACATGTCGCCGGTCAGCGGCCAGCCGTGGATGAGAACCACTGGGCGGCCATTTCCCATGTCTTTTACATGCAGTTGCGTTCCATCTTTCCCCTCGACAAATGCCATCGGTATCTCCTCTTGCGTGACGGGGAGTAAACGCTTCGGCAGGACGCGGTGTTCCAGGTTAGACGCGAGCTTATGCTGCAAAAAACGAATAGCCCGATGGCTGGACATGGAAGCGCCTTGGTCTCGGATTTCGCATTCAACGGCTTAGATACTTTCAAAGCTTTCCCACTACACCATTTAAGTTAGCTATGGCATTGGACCATGTGGCGCGTCAGACAGGAGCAGCGTTTTGAACTACTGGGAAGGCTTCGACTGGGCGAGTACGCGATTAGGTCCAAAAGAAACATGGTCGTCAGCGTTGCGCACGACCTACGACATCATGTCTTCTACCAGCTTTGGCATGTGCGCGACCTGGGGATCGGAAAAAACCTTCCTCTATAACGAAGCCTATGCGCCCTTCCTCGGAGATCGGCATCCCTGGGCACTGGGGCAACCTATCGACCAGGTTTGGCCCGAAGTGTGGCAGGAAATCGAGCCGTTGATTGCGCGGGCGATGGCCGGCGAAACCGTTTATCTGGAAAACCTTCACCTCGTGATGACCCGCAAGGGTTATCCGGAAGATACCTACTGGACATTTTCCTACAGCCCCCTGCGCGACGGAGACACCATCCAGGGATTTCTGGATGTCGCCTACGAGACGACAGAGTTACTCGCTGCGCAGTCACGCGACCGCGTTAACGCCGAGCGTGTCCAACTGGCGTTGAGCGCCGGGGCGATCATCGGCACCTGGGTCTGGGATATTCCGACGGACCAGTTCACCATCGATGCGGCCTTCGCGGATAGTTTTGGTCTCGATCCGGCATTGGGTCGCAGCGGGGTTCCCCTGGACCAGATCATTTCCACAGTCCACCCGGAAGATCGCGATGGGCTCGTCGCGGCCATCAATGATGCAATCGAACGGCGAGGGCATTATGCCCACCAATATCGCGTTCGGCGTCAAGACGGCAATTACTACTGGATCGAAGCAAACGGTCGTGTCGATTGCGATGCCGATGGGAAGCCGTTTCGTTTTCCCGGTGTGCTCATAGATGTTGACGATCGCCGTGCCGTCGCGGCGGAGCGCGACCGGGCGATCGCCATGCTGCAGGTTTTGAACGACGACCTGGAGCATCGGGTTGCCGAGCGTACAGCAGAACTCCTCAAGGCGGAGGAGGCGTTGCGCCAAGCGCAAAAAATGGAGGCCGTGGGCCAGTTGACCGGCGGCCTTGCTCACGACTTCAACAACCTGCTCGCAGGGATATCCGGAAGCCTACAACTCGTGACACGCCGCCTTAACCAAGGTCGCACGGCAGATGTCGAAAGATATCTCTCGGCAGCCCAGGGTGCCGTTCAGAGGGCCGCCGCATTGACGCACCGACTGCTGGCCTTCTCGCGCCGCCAGACGCTCGATCCGAAGCCGACCAGTGTCAATCGGCTGATCAACGAACTGGAGGATTTGATCCGTCGCACTGTTGGTCCGTCGATCGAGCTCAATGTGATCGGGACGACCGGCCTTTGGCCGGCGCTGGTGGACCCATCTCAGCTGGAAAACGCGCTTCTCAACTTGTGCATCAACGCCCGTGACGCCATGCCGAATGGTGGACGAATTACCATCAACAAGGATAACATCGTGCTGGATCAGGCTGCGGCTTCGGCGCATGACTTGCCTAAGGGTGAATATCTCCTGATCTGCGTGAGCGATAGCGGTACGGGTATCCCCGAAGACATCCGCGAGAAGGTTTTCGAGCCGTTCTTCACGACCAAGCCGCTCGGCGAAGGAACTGGGCTCGGCCTATCGATGATATATGGCTTCGCAAAGCAGTCCGGCGGACAGGTGACGATCTCGTCGGAAGAAGGAAAGGGCACGACCGTCTGCATATATCTTCCACGACATGTGATGGAAGGTGATGTAAACGACGAACAGGCCGAGCAGCGAGTGCTTACGCGCTCTGAGCAGGGCGAAACCGTTCTGGTGGTCGATGACGAGCCGACAGTGCGAATGCTGATCTCGGATATACTGCATGAGCTCGACTACACGGTCATTGAAGCTGGTGATAGCGTTGCTGGCATGAAGATCCTGCAATCGGACGTCAGGATCGACCTCCTCGTCAGTGACGTCGGCCTTCCGGGAGGTATGAATGGCCGGCAGATGGCGGACGCTGCACGCCAGTCACGGCCGGATCTCAAAGTACTCTTCATAACCGGATACGCGGAGAGTTCGACTGTCCGCGATGGTCACCTCGATCAAGGAATGTCCGTCATGAGCAAGCCGTTCCCGGTGGAACTCCTAGCCGCCCGCGTGCGAGAGATGATTTCTCAGAACTGACGGGGAGGCGTTCATCTCGCTCTCGACCGTCAGCCGCTCAAGGCTGCAACCGAGATGTCAAGCGCGGTTTTGACTTAGTGCCGGCAGCTCGTCGGAAGGCATCGTCATTCGGGTAGGAGCGCCATCGGAATGCGCAGAGTGAACCGCGTCTCGTGCGAGGTGGAGACAATATCGATCCGGCCGCCATGCGCTTCGGCGATCCTGGAGGCGATGTAAAGTCCAAGGCCCAGACCTTCAGTACGTTCCTGACCGTGATGCCGGCTGAACGGCTGGAACAGCTTCTCCAGCGCGCTGTCCGGTATTGGTTTGCCGCCATTGGATACCGAAAGCTCCAGCCCGGTGTCCGATGTGGCCGCCATGACGAGCACGGGCAGATCGGCAGCCCCGTGGGTCAGAGCATTACCAAGCAGGTTAGAGAAGAGCTGTGCAATCCGTTTGTGGTCAACCGACACCTGTCGCTCCAGCGCAAAATGGGTAACGATCTCTCGTTCCGTCCAGACGCTCCGTAGTTCTCCCACAACCTGATCAAGGGCCGGCTGGAGTGGCTCATCCGACAGCTGAAGGGAGATGCCGCCGCCGAGGCGGCCGCGGGCAAAGTCCATGACGTTGTCGACCAAGTTCCCCATGCGATCAACGCTCTTCAGCATCATCGCGACCACTGTTCTGGCGCGATCGTCCAGAGTAGACTTGGTCAGAAGCCGTGCGCCAGCTCCGATCGAGGCAAGAGGGTTGCGCAGGTCATGCCCGAGCACGGCGATGAACTGTTCGCGGATTTCCGCGACCTCAATCTCTTCCTGGAGCCGCTCTTCAGAGGCGACGAGCCGATTGCGTGCATCCAGATGATTTGCAATCAGTTCTGCAAACAGCTTGAACATCGTCAGGATCTTGGAATTGTTCACCTGCGCCGGGCGTGGATCGATCGCGCACAACGTCCCGAAGAATGTGCCGTCACTCAAGGTAATCGGAACTGAGATATAACTCTGGAAGCCGTATTGCAGCGGCGTATGGTGCCCAATCCAGATATCGCTTTTGTCGACATGGTCGATTGCGACCGCCTCTTGATTTTGGCGGATCTCGTGGCAGATGGTGGTTTCGACCTGGAGTTCGCCACCTGGCTTTAGGCCGAAATCGATGTTGTCGAGAACCTCGCAGGCAATCCACCGTCCCTCGGTGACACGAGCGACTGCAGCAAATCCCATGCCAGTGGTCTGGCGGATGACGTCAAAGATCGAAGATACCGCGGGAATATCGGCAATGGCATCGATGTCAGCTTGAAATTCGTGCGTCAATAATCTTGTCCGGTCTCGACGGTTGCAGTTATCGAAACGGACAGGGAGACGCTTGCTGTCCGAAACCTTATATCACCAAATTCAATCGCATAATTCTCTGATCGTCGTCAAAACAAGTTCTTGATTAATCGGGTTGTTGAGGAAACGAGCGTGGGTCGGAAGATTCCCCTTCTTCGGGGATCACAGCGCCAGAGGCGACAATGATGGAGATATCTGGCCAGTGCTCCCCGATGTAGTTGGCCAACTCAATCCCATTGAGGCGGCCGGGCATCTGCACATCCGTAACAATCAACTTCAAGGTATTGTGCTGTTTCAGGAAGGCGAGGGCGACGCGCCGGGGGCTACTGCTGAAATGTGCACCGGCCTCGCCCGCGGCAACGCCGGAGGTTTCAGGCGAGACAACCGCGTCGACAACAACTGATGCGCCCCCCCAACCGCGACCCCGTCGGCCGAGAGAGCCGCAGCCGATAGGGCTGTTGGCTCCGACGGCCTTCCTGAGCGCACCGTTCTTGACGTCACAGAGCAGCAGCTCGAAGAGGCTCTTGAATTTGAGGGCGTGAACGCGAAGCAGTAACATTAAATAGCGTTCCCGCGAATTGTAGGAGCGCTGACCTTTAATGAAGCGTGGCGCTTATCTTCGACGTCTGAATGGTACGGTTTCCTTGCGCGGTAAACTGACACGCAAGGTCGACCACTTGGGCAAACGAGCAATGCGGAGAATCGTACGGATCTCGCTCGAATAATTGCAAGATTTCTATAAGTTTGCGGGCGGATCCCGCCAGGCGGCGTTTTGTCGTAGGGTCGAAGCCTTTAAAGGTCTTAACGACTTCCATACGCAAGGCCTCGAAAAACATCCGTTTTTCTTTTGTGCTTAGGCGAGTTTCAAAATTCTCTGTGTCTAAAGCCTCAGTCACAGTCGCCTCCCAATATTGGTATGAATTCCCGACTTGTGAGATAGCCCTAACGTGGCACCACCCTAGCCAGCCCGAAGTCACCTTTGCTATCGCGACTTTGACTACGCTTCGGTCTGTCGGTTCTGAGGATGCTTTCATTTAGGCATACACACAACGTGGTCCGCCTAAGGTCGGGTGGTACTTCCAGCAGGCTGATTGCTTTCTGAAGGCCCCCGTGTGCCGCCATCGGAGTGCGGCGTTTTTTAAATAGCAGTAGGCACGGCTGGCTCCACGCTCTGAGACGCAGTGGTCGGGTTATTGTCCCCAGCAGGCGGCGTAACTGTCTGAGCAGCGGGGGTGTCAGTCGTTTCCCCCCAGATCTCTGCGCCTATCCAGGCAAGCAACGCTAGCGTCAAGCCTGCGATTAGAACTATAAGCACCGGTCGGCCGGTGCGCCCCTGTCGTGCTTCGGTCCCAGTTTCATTGACCTTAGGATCGGTCATAGCGCGTCGCGTTTTGGATTGTTTCTCCGAGCGTCCTTGAGGCCCTTTTCAGCAGCCCTCGAAAGTTCCTCGCGGTTCTTGTCCGCATCGTCGCCGCTGCGAGCATCATCGCTTTCAGGATTGGGCTTCTTTTCCATCATCTTGCTCTCCATGGGGATGCACGCAAAAGGGGATATGAAGGCCTAGTCCATCCCTTTGAATACGCTAACTCAAAAGGCTATCGATAGTTGATTTGTTTGGCTCTGATACAACGATGATGTCGATGACAGCTGAAGCAACAAGAACGCGAATAATTTGTCAGAACGCGGAAAAATGTCCGACTAAAACGAGAGACGCTCGGTCGGTTGATGAAAAACTACGTTTCAGTGCACTTTAGTTCAGCATCAGTCATCACGATGGAAACATCCTTGCCGACGCGGCGACTTCCTTGCGCATCGCATCGAGTGACCCGCGAAGGACACGGATCTCTGCACTGAGCGCAGGAGCCGCGTCTTGCTGCTCCCAGTAGAGAAGGGTGTTGTGCCAACCAGTGGTGGTTTCGATCAATCCGCGTACACGCTGCATCGTGCGCTCGTCTACCTGTATTGCAGCTCGCTCCGCGTTGCGGGCCAATTCCACGAGATCGTTCGCTTCGACGCCCCATATTGGCAGCGCCGTACGAAGCTTCAGAATCTGCGCATCGATGTCGTCAATCTGAGATTTTTCCATGAAAATGATATGGCTCTAATCTTTGAACCTTCAATGGGTATCCAAAACTAAAAGTTGAAAACGGAATCCCGAGCTGCAGTAGAAAATTGCGTTCAGCGCTTGGTCCGCTAGCGTACGGCGAGGGAACGCACGCCGGTTTGGCCCGTTCAGAAGCAGCACAGCGCATGGCGGTGCGAGGAGCCCAAATGAGTAAACGCATCGCAATCGTTGGGTCCGGCCCGACAGGCATTTATGCACTTCAAGAATTACTTTCCTGTAGCGCTAAACTTCATATCACGATCTTCGAGCGGAGCGAAATCGCCGGAAAGGGAACTCCTTACCAACGCGGCATCAATGACCCGTCGATGTTATCGAATATTCCCAGCGTAGAAATCCCACCACTACCGCAGACTTTATACAGATGGCTTCTTCTGCAGTCAGATAAGTATCTTGCTGAATATGACGTCACTCGAGATCAGATTTCAGATCGTGCCTTCTATCCACGTATAGTTGTCGGCGACTATTTTAAATCGCAGTTTTCCACGCTGATTGATAGTGCATGCGAAACTCGTCATGAAGTCCAGGTGTCGGAAAGCTGTGAGGTAGAGGACATCACGCCTGTCGAGGATATGTTCAAGCTGACGATCGCAGGGCGTAATCGCGAAGACAATTGTGTCTTCGACTACGTCGTTGCAGCGACGGGCCACAGCTTTCCGACCAACCCTGAAAAATCACCTGGCTTTTTCGAGGCTCCATGGCCTGCGACTGCCCTGAAAACCATCCCGAGTGGAGAGGTGGCAGTTCTTGGTACCTCACTGAGTGCGATCGATGCGATCATGACTGTTGCGACCACGTATGGCAAATTTCGGCGGACGAAAAAGGGAATTCTGGAATACCGACCGAGCAAATCCGGCAGCCGCCTTCATATGACAATGATGTCTCGAAAAGGCTTGTTACCGGAGGCCGACTTCTATTTTCCCATTCCCTATCTCGAGCCCCGGATTTGTACAAAGCAGGCCGTGGATGATCGTACCAGGCTAGGCTCTAGTGGGCTATTGGACGATCTCTTCGATCTGTTCAAACAAGAGATTGCTGTCGCCGATCCTGAATACGCTGCAGCCATCGGCCTGGACGAACTAACAGTCGACGACTTTGCTGAAGCTTACTACGGCGTTCGGGATAAAATTGAGCCTTTTGAGTGGGCTAGGCAAAATCTTGTTGAGGCAGGCCGAAACTATAGCGCTGAGCGTACGGTACAGTGGCGGTACGCCATCTTAATTACACATGAGATTATCGAAGCTGCGGTCGATTGTCTAAATGCCGACGATCTAGAGCGCTTCAACCGGTCATTCAAAAGTATCTTCGCAGATGACTATGCGACGGTGCCGCATCTTTCGATTGAGCGTCTTCTCGCTCTCCACGAGTGTGGCCGTCTCGAAATCCTCGCTCTCGGAAACGATTCTGAGATTTCCAGCGACGGGCTCGCACGTGGCGTGACGGTAAATTCGGCTTGCGGACGAAGGGTATTTGACACTTTCATAGATGCGACAGGGCAGAAAAATCGCTCAGCTGCCGACCTACCGTTTCGAGGGCTGGTAGAGCGTGGCCTCATTTCTGAGGGATGGACGGTCACTACGACAGGCAACCAACGAAGAACTGGCGGCATAGATCTCGACGCACAATGTCGCCCGCTGATCTCTGGCACACAGCCGATCCGACGGCTCTTCTTCCCCGCAGTAGCATACCTGCTTCACAAACGTCCCTTCATCCAAGGTATTACGAGTGCGGCCGAATTGGGTAAAGTCGTCGCGCACTCGATCATTGCGGACGTCACAAGGCCTCATCGCAGCAGGCGACGGACTGTTAAGAAGGTCCAAAGCTTACCGTTGGAAGCGGCTGCCTGACACCCTACGGACTTGTACCGGCGTAGATTTAGAAGTTTCGGCACTGGACAGCCTATCAGAGAAGCTCCCCTCATTCTGTTGTGAAGCTTTTTCCGCTAGTTATCGACTTTCGATCTCTTGCTGTGACAGCGTTACTGCTTCGGGGTTGTTAGTCCCGGGAATGAGTTCCATGACGACCACTTTTTTACCGTGCGATTTTTCAAGCTGCTTAACCGCATCGGACGCTGTCGCTCCCGCGGCTTTTTGGCTTCCGTCCTTCACCTTGAAACTCATCATCACTCGCTTTGGGCGTGGAACTATCGCAGCCCCAGTTACTCGAAACGGACGACCGACTTGAGCGGGATTTTGTCGAAGACCTCGCCCTGCTCGCTTGTGATCTCGAAAATCTGGCCATCAACAACTTCCCCTTGAAGTATTTTGTGCGCCAGTAACTCTCTTGCAGCGTGTCGAACTTCCTCGACGGCCAGGTCCAATGTCGCCAACTCAGTTCCTTCCGGATCTCGATCTAGGCGGTCGCCGTCACGAAGATGGAAATAGTATCTTGGCATCTGCCACCCATGAAGTTTAGCATGTTGTCAAAGCGTAACCCGGCTGGCCTCCACTTGTTCCGGCTGTTCGGGTGAGCAAGCCGCCCATATTGCATGCTGCTTTTGTGAGGGGGAACAGAGAGATGCGCATTGATTTCAATTTGGCGCGTGGCAATAAGTTACTGGCGCGTCTGCCAAGTGAAGACCTCAATGATGTCGCAAACGGGTTGGAGCCAGTTAGTCTCACCCATGGGGTGATGCTTGGTGTGGAAGGCCAGCCGATTGAGCACGTCTACTTTCTCACCAAAGGCATTTGCTCTGTGATTGCAAAAACACCTGAGGGCGCGCGGGCGGAGGCGGGCATCTTTGGCTACGATGGATATATTCCAACTTCTGCCATTGCTGATGTTGATGTGTACACATACGATGTTTACGTGCAGCTGGATGCTGCGGGCTATCGTATCCGGTACGATGACTTTCGCCATCTGATGGAAAATCGGCGAAATTTTCTCAAAGTTATAATCCGAGCGATTGAGGCATTTGCTGTTCAGCTTGCATATACGGCTGTCTCCAACGCTATTCATGATGTCAACGAGCGCCTCGCGAGATGGCTGCTTATGTGTGACGACAGAATTGATGGAAACGAGCTGCCGCTCACCCATGATTTCATTTCCATGATGCTCGCTGTCCGTCGCCCAAGCGTGACTACCGCGCTTCACGTGCTAGAGGGAAACGGTTTCATTCGAGCAGACCGGGGACTCGTCACGATCAGAGATCGTGAAGGAATGGAACAGTTCGCTGCCGATGCGTATGGGAAGCCAGAAAAGGCGTATGAACGCTTAATGAGCGGACTTTTTTGAAAAGTCGTCGTGTCGTTGGCTACTGCCAGGGCATCGTGGCACAATGACATCTTCGTGCGGGTTCGTTTTCATGCGGAAACGGCGCTGTAGAGAGCGCTGGCGTGCTCTGTGGTTACGCCCATTCCCGTGTCGCTATGATGGCCTTCAGGTCGTCCCTTATTCTCCCAAATGTCATGGGCTTGAAGCATGATACGCTCGTTGTTTCCGCACCCATAACTAGCTCCAACCGTTCGATCCAAGCCCGGTCCAGGAGCCACTTTATCAATATCATCGAAGGCATTGCCGACGCGCTGAACCATGCCAGAAGAACGGAGTCTCATCGTTGAAAACTGGAAGCGACGACATCCTCAGCGTGATTGGGGGTAGGGGACTAGCCGTTGTTAGAATACCAATTCCCAAGAAGTCGTTTGTCCTTGGCAGCCGACCGGTTTTGAAGCTCACGCCGCCGGAAACCAACGATTTAAGCGATCCAAGGGTTGAATTATTCCTTGCTATCGCGCCCAACGTTATGGTCGGGGTAGGCCCTCTCGATCAAGGCGAAGTCATCGTCGATATCAGCGACAAGAATGTCCGCTTAACGAACGAGAGCGTCTGCACTCAAAGTTCGCAAATAACAGGCAGGTCTAAGGAATTGATTGCGTCGCTTTCGCCATTTGTTGGGAGAAAAGTCGGGAAATTCCCGTTGCCTGAAGCGTGGGATGAACCTTGGTTTGACAGGTTGCGGACTAAGCCATTTCCCGTTTGCGGGAAGCTGACAATCCCCGTAACGTCTCCAGCGGTCGTCCCGGCACTGTGTCAGATGCTTCATACCTAACGACCGAGTCCGCACGCTCTTTGTAGTTGGGCCACGTTACTTTCCGGTTTGGGCCAAAAGATCGCAGTTTGGGCCAAACTTGGTTCCGTTTTTAAATCTCGATGTTGTAATAAGCAAGGTCGAATTTCCCAAATAGTGGACAAGACCCCGCAAACCCTTATGTTCTGGCCCTCTTTCGGATGTCGAAGCAAAGCCCGATTCCCAAAATGAAGTCTCGTTTTTCCCAAATGCTTAGACAATAAAAAACCGGGCGGACGCCCGGCACAAACAAAGTTTCAAATTAACTGCGATATTTCGGTCCGATCGTAGAAAGCCTCGCCGACATCGGCTTCGGAAATGATGGGAGTGAAGTCTTCAATCCGGTGACGTCGCCCTAGTTTTCGCCAGTCTCGGAGACACTGGCTCAACTCAAGACGCGACATGTGTCGCCGCATAAATTCCTCCAGCTCCTTGATCGGTATTCGCCAATGGGGCTTCGGATTGTCCGCTCTGAAAATCGGCAAGTGACCGTCATTTGCAAGGGACCAAATCACGTCAGTTTTCGTCTTGAGTTTCGACTTCGCTTTGGAAAGTGGCACAGACCGGTCGGGCGCGCCTTCGGCCAATCTGGATTCAAACTCTTCACATTGGAGCATTGTTCTGAAGCGGGCTCGGGCTTCGGTATACGAACTTCTATCAGCAGAGAATTCCACACGAAGGTTTTCGACGAGCGCGGCGTTAAACATTTCGGCGCTATTTCGCTTATCCTGTTGGTTTCCACGCAGAACTGAGCCGGTTAGGCGCATAATTTCCATTGAGAATTGAGCCATGTGAACCTTCCCCCAACGCGGTGAGCGACGGGGGCAACGGAGTGATCCACATGGGACTTTTAAAC
>NZ_JBEGHE010000025.1:0-1080627 GCF_040675795.1 Neorhizobium sp. LMR1-1-1.1 | reverse complement strand
GCCTTCTTCGCCTATGCGACCAACTACCTGATCGACACAGAGCACGGCGTTATTCTGGACGTGGAAGCGACACGCGCAATCCGTCAGGCGGAGGTCAGAGCATCTCGCACGATGCTCGACCGAACGGAGAACCGCTTCGGTTTACGACCTGGTTATCTCGCTGCTGACAGTGCCTACGGTTCTGCTGACAACCTCGCATGGCTGGTCAAGGAGAAGAAGATAGCACCGCACATTCCGGTCTTCGACAAGTCCAACAGGACGGATGGCACTTTCTCGCGCTCAGACTTCACATGGGAAGCCGAGAATGATCGCTACATCTGCCCCGCGAGTAAGGAGCTGAAGCAGTTCCACAGAATTTATGCGACACCTCGATCTGGAATCACAGCGGCGGGCACACGGCTTTACCGCGCCAGCAAGAAAGACTGTGATCGCTGCGTATTGAAGCCTCGCTGCTGCCCGAATATGCCGATGCGTAAAGTGCCGCGCGATCTCAACGAGGATGCTCGTGATGTCGCCCGAGCAATTGCCACGACACCGGAGTACGTGCAGTCGCGGCATCGCAGGAAGAAGGTTGAAATGCTCTTCGCACACCTCAAACGCATCCTTCGGCTGGCTCGGCTAAGACTGCGAGGACCGTGCGGTGCGAGAGACGAATTCTTGCTTGCAGCAACAGCCCAAAACCTAAGGAGGTTAGCCAAACTGAGGCCAATGCACACCATCATTGCCGCCTGAGAGCGGCAATGATCGATACCCTGCGCTGAAGCGCGATAAAGTGGGCAGCTCGCTCCGCTGAGAAAACGAAAAGGAGCGGATGAATGGCAAATCCGGCGAGTTTTTCAACGATATCGGCGCCTTGCGGACATCTACTTCTGGATGAATTTACGATCGAACCCGCCAGCGCCGCAGCGCTCACGACTAGTGACGTTCGTCACGTAATTCCGCATCCACCGCCCCCTTCCCGCTTGCTTTGGCGCCGAGCCTGTGGCATCAGGCGCGCTCTCAAAAAGGGCGAGGCAGCGGCTTCGCCCTTATCGCGTCCGGGAGCGTCCCGGCTCAATCATTTTTGCAGACCACAAGGAGCACGGCCATGGCACGGGCGCTCGGGCTTGATTTCGGCACGACCAATACCGTTCTGGCGCTGGCAGACAGCGGCAGCACTACCCATTCGATGCAGTTTTCGAGCAGCGCAGGCGAGACGGACTCGATGCGCACGGCGCTCTCCTTCATGAAGGATGCACAGCTCGGCGCTCAGGCACTAAAGGTCGAGGCCGGACAGGCGGCCATCCGCCAGTTCATAGACAATCCGGGTGACGCCCGTTTCCTGCAGTCGATCAAGACCTTTGCCGCAAGCCCGATCTTCCAGGGTACGCTGGTCTTTGCCCGTCGCCACACATTCGAAGATCTGATGGAGGTCTTCCTCAAGCGGTTGAAGACTTATGCGGACGGGCACTGGCCCGCCGAAGTCTCGCGCCTTGTCGCTGGCCGGCCGGTGCATTTTGCCGGCGCCAGCCCGGACGAGAAGCTTGCGACGGATCGCTATAACGAAGCGCTGACACGGCTCGGTTTTCCCGAGATCCATTATGTTTATGAACCTGTCGCAGCCGCCTATTACTTCGCCCAGACGCTGAAGACCGATGCCAATGTTCTGGTCGCCGACTTCGGCGGCGGCACGACGGACTATTCGCTGATCCGCTTCGAACGCGTGGCCGGCAAGCTGACGGCCAAGCCGATCGGCCATTCCGGCGTGGGCATTGCAGGCGACCATTTCGATGCGAAGATGATCGAACATCTGGTGGCCCCGGAAATCGGCAAAGGCACGTTCTTCAAGAGTTTCGACAAGCTCTTGGAAGTACCATCGAACTACTACGCCAATTTTGCGCGCTGGAACCAGCTGTCGATCTTCAAGACGACCCGCGAGTTCAACGACCTGAAATCGCTGGTGCGCTCGGCGATAGACCCGGACAAGCTGGAACTGTTCATCGAACTGGTCGAGCATGACGAAGGCTATCCGCTCTATCAGGCGATCTCGGCCACCAAGATGGCGCTTTCTTCCGCGGAAGAAGCCGAGTTCAATTTCGCACCGCTCGGCAAGGCCGGCACGACGATGGTCAAACGTGCGAATTTCGAGACCTGGATCGCAGACGATCTGGCAAAGATCGAAGGTGCATTGGACGATGTGCTGACCAAGACGAATACCGCACCGGCCGAAGTCGACAAGGTGTTCCTCACCGGCGGCACTTCCTTCGTTCCCGCAGTGCGCCAGATCTTTACCCGGCGTTTCGACGCATCGAAGATCGAAAGCGGCGGAGAGCTTCTGTCGATCGCTCATGGTCTGGCTCTGATCGGAGAGAGCGAGAATGTCGGTGAATGGGCGGCTTAAGGCTTTCCCACGAAGTTCGGCTTCGTTAAGGTGAAAGCATGAACGCCGCCTCAGATCTCAATCCGGCCGAGCTTGCCGCGCTTCTGCATTTTTATGCGGATGCCGGCGTGGAATGGCTCGTCGACGACGAACCGGTCGATCGGATTGCTCAGTTCGAGGCGCAGAAGGCCGCAAGGGCTCAGGCAAAGGCCCCGGCAAGTGCGCGGGAGCACAGTCCGCAGGACGGCGCATCTTCGGCTTCGAATGGTGGGAGTGCGCCCTCGCGGCGGCCGGGTGCGACCGCCCCTCCCCCGGCAACCACGGCACCGGTCTCCGTGCCGGCCGGACAGGCGGTGGAAGCTGCACGTTTGGCGGCGGGCGCTGCCGGTTCAATGGCTGAGCTGAAGGCGGCGATCGAGACATTCCACGGCTGCAACCTGAAGAACAGCGCCCGCTCAACTGTGTTTGCCAGCGGCGATCCGTCTTCCGGGATCGCGATTATCGGGCCGATGCCGAATGCGGACGATGATCGCGATGGTGCCCCCTTCTCCGGTCGGGCCGGAGATCTTCTCGCGCGGATGCTTGCAGCAATCGGCCTTTCGCGCGACGGCGTGCTGATGACCAACATCATTCCCTGGCGCCCACCGGGCAACAGAATGCCGTCGGCGGCCGAGATGGATATCTGCCAGCCTTTTATCGAGCGCCAGATCGTGCTTGCCCGACCGAAGGCGCTGCTGCTGCTCGGCAATTTCCCGGCCCGCTTCTTCATAGGCGGCAACGGCACGATCCACACGATGCGTGGAAAGTGGCAGACCGTGAGCTTTGCAGGGATGGAAATCCCTGCGCTTGCGACATTTCACCCGCAGGAGCTTCTTGCCGCCCCCGCCAACAAAGCCCTGACCTGGCAAGATCTGCTGGCCTTTCGACACGGTCTTCAATAGCCGGAATTGCACATATTTCGTGCAATCAACCTGACGAAATGCAAATTATTACCATTATATGAAGCAACCCATGCGAGAAACGCATGGCAGCGTGGCGTTCTGCCACATTGCTGAATCAGAGCATTTTAAGCAATATTAGTAATGTCTTGGGAGGAACCCAGACAAAGGACCACGGTAATGACCAGCCGCTTTCGCCCAATACATTCGGGCTTTGAAACACTCCGCGCCGCAGGCGTCGGCCCGCGCTCGACGCAGGGCTACCATCGCTTCGGCTCGGCAACCAACGAGCAGATCACATCGCGCGCCATGGTGCGTCCGGGCGGCATTTCGCGCCCCTCGGCCATGTTTGCCGATTTTCGCGAACGTTGAGGAGGATGTGCGATGAGATCGATATTCAGTCCTCTTCGCACTCTCCGTGAAAATTTGCGTCAGATAAACGCCGCCGTGAACGCATCTCGCGAATTTTCCGAGGCAAGCAGAACTCGGGGCGAGGCGATCGGTTCCGCCAGTCCGCTTTCCGGCATCCCGCTCTGATTTTCCCTTCCCTGATCCTCATGCACCCGGCGGAGAGGCTTTGCGCGCGGCTCTGCGCTCCAGCCCAAGCTGATGTTCGCGGTAGATGATGAAGATACCGGCCGAGACGGTGATTGCGGTACCGATCAAGGTATTGATCGCCGGGATATCACCGAACAGCGTGTAGGCAATCGCAATTCCCAGAATGATGGACGTGTATTCAAACGGCGCGATCGTCGAGACGTCCGCGTGCCGATAGCTTTCCGTCAGCAGGATCTGTCCCAGCCCTCCGAAAAATCCCGACGCGATCAGGCATAGGCGCGCATAACCACTCAGGGAAGACCAGCCGAAGGGCAGGCTGATGATTGAGAAGATCGCCGCGGTCAGCGAGAAATAGAGCACGATTGTTGCGGTCTTTTCCGTCTGAACGAGTTGGCGTACCTGGATCATCGCAAAGCCGCCCATGACGGCGCCCAGGAGCACTGCAACCGCGCCCATTGCCTGCTCTGACCCCATGCCACCACCACTGAACATGGTCATCTTGGGCCATGAAATGATCACAACGCCGACCATACCGATAGCAACCGCGGTCCAGCGATAGAGCCTTACGGTCTCCTTGAGAAATATCGCGGCAAAGACGACGGCGATCAGCGGCATCGAATAACCGAGTGCTATTGCATCGGGCATTGGCAAATGCACCAGGCCATAAAAGCCGCATATCATGCCCATAATGCCGAGCACGCCGCGCTTGAGATGACCCGACAGGCTATTGGTGTGGAAGGCGTGAAACAATTCCCGGCGAAACGCCAGATATCCCATGATCGGAACAAGCGCGAAAGCCGATCTGTAGAAGGTGACTTGCCCAGCAGGGAGATCCGGCCCGGCTGCCTTGATGCAGGTCTGCATCATCACGAATACGACAACAGACAATACTTTCAGCATAATCCCGTGCAGGGGATTTCGGGCATCGGGGGCCATAAGGGAACTCATTGGGGTTCAGGCCTTGGGCCTTGATCCGGAAATAGGCGGGGTGGATTCGCAAGGACATTAACGCAAAAGTGGAGCGCCGTGTGTGAAAATTGACGAAAGTTCGCCAGTGCGCCAATCGACGCAGCCGACAATCGGATTTGCGATCTTTTGCCTACAGCTCCGAAATAGCACTGTATGAAAATCGATCACTATACTGACAGTGCGACACTTTATTTTAGCCGCGGTTCAACAATCGTTTAGCATTGAATGTAAATATGCCCGCGGCGTGGGGGCCAAACCAGTCTTTTCAGGGACCGGTCTCACGTCGTCACGTCCAGTCGTTAAGCCGTTTCAGGAAACATCATGCGAACAGATACGGGCCAGATCGTGCATCTGGCGGATTACCGCCCCACTGACTTTGTTCTGGAACGGGTCGACCTGACGTTCGAACTCGATCCGACCAATACAAAGATCGAGGCCCGATTGATCTTCCATCGGCGCGAAGGCGTCGACGCATCGCTGCCGCTGGTCCTGGATGGTGACGAACTTAAGCTTTCCGGCCTGCTGTTTGACCAGAAGGAAATGCCGGCAAGCCAGTATGACGCGACGCCGGAAAGCCTGACGATCCGCGACCTGCCGGCCGAATCCCCGTTCGAATTGACGATCACCACCCATATCAATCCGGAAGCCAATACCCAACTGATGGGCCTCTACCGGACCAACGGCGTCTATTGCACCCAGTGCGAGGCCGAGGGCTTTCGCCGCATCACCTATTTTCCAGATCGCCCTGATGTTCTGGCGCCTTACACGATCACGATCATCGGTGACAAAGCGGCCAACCCGGTCATGCTGTCGAACGGCAATTTCCTCGGCGGCGCCGGTTATGACGAAGGCCGCTCGTTTGCCGCATGGTTCGATCCTCATCCGAAGCCGGCCTATCTCTTCGCGCTGGTCGCAGGCGATCTGGGCGTGATCGAAGACACGTTCGAAACGATGTCCGGTCGCGAAGTGGCGCTGAAGATCTATGTCGAGCACGGCAAGGAGCCGCGCGCAGCCTATGCCATGGATGCGCTGAAGCGCTCGATGAGGTGGGACGAAGAGCATTTCGGCCGCGAATACGATCTGAACATATTCCAGATCGTCGCCGTCTCCGATTTCAACATGGGGGCGATGGAGAACAAGGGTCTCAACGTCTTCAACGACAAATACGTGCTGGCCGACCCGGAAACCGCCACCGACCAGGATTATGCGAATATCGAGCGCATAATCGCGCATGAATATTTTCACAACTGGACCGGCAACCGCATCACCTGCCGCGACTGGTTCCAGCTTTGCCTGAAAGAAGGCCTCACGGTCTATCGCGACCAGGAATTCTCCTCCGACATGCGCTCGCGCCCGGTCAAACGGATTGCCGACGTGCGTCATCTGAAGTCCGATCAGTTTCCGGAGGATGGAGGCCCGCTGGCGCATCCGCCGCGCCCGGACAGCTATCGCGAGATCAACAACTTCTACACGATGACGATCTACGAGAAGGGTGCCGAGATCACCGGGATGATCGCGACCATTCTTGGACGCGACAAGTTCCGCAAAGGCATGGACCTCTATTTCGAGCGCCATGACGGACAGGCCGTCACCGTCGAGGATTATGTAAAATGCTTCGAGGATGCGAGCGGTCGCGACCTCAGCCAGTTCTTCCGTTGGTATGTTCAGGCCGGCACGCCGTTGGTTTCCGCCTCAGGCGCCTATGACGCTGCCGCCGGCACGTTCACGCTGTCGCTCGAGCAGACGACACCGGCCACACCCGGCCAGCCGAACAAGGAGCCGCTGCATATCCCGCTCTCCTTCGCGCTGATCCTCGATAACGGTTCGATTGCCGAACCGACGTCGGTCACCGGCGGCGAAGTAACGGGCGACGTGCTGCACCTGACGGAGCGCAGCCAGAGCTTCACATTCTCGGGCGTCTCGTCCCGGCCGGTGGTGTCGCTCAACCGGTCCTTCTCGGCACCGGTCAATCTGGTATTCGAACAGTCGCTGGAAGACCTCGTCCATGTCGCCCGCCATGACAGCGATCTTTTCTCGCGCTGGCAGGCTCTGACCGACCTTGCCATGCCGAACCTGACGCAGGCTGCCCGCGATGCGCGCGACGGCAAGGATGTGACCTGCGATCCGGCTTTCGTTGCCGCTCTTCTGGAATGCGCCGGCGATGCGTCGCTGGAGCCCGCCTTCCGGGCGCAGGCGCTGAACCTGCCGAGCGAGGCCGATATCGCCCGCGCGCTCGGTGGCAATAACGATCCCGATGCGATCCATGCCGGCCGCAAGGCCGTGCATGAGGCGATCGCCAAGGCTGGAGAGGAAGTCTTCGTCCGCCTTTATAACGAGATGAAGGTCGAAGGCGCCTATTCGCCGGAAGCCGGGGATGCCGGCAAGCGTTCGCTCCGCGGCGTTGCCCTCTCCTATCTCATGTATGCTAAAAACAGCCCGCAGCGCGCCGCCGAAGCGTTTGCCGCTGCCGACAACATGACGGATCTTGCGCAGTCACTGACGCTGCTTGCGCATCGCTTCCCGGATGCTTCGGAAGCAACGGCTGCTCTCGCCAGCTTCCTCACCCGTTTCGACGGCAATCCCCTGGTCATCGACAAGTGGTTCTCGATCCAGGCGACGATCCCCGGCGTCGATGCGCTCGAACGGGTCAAGGCGCTGATGGAAAATCCGCGTTTCAACCCAGGCAATCCAAACCGCGTCCGTTCGCTCGTCGGCACGTTCGCCTTCGGCAACCCGACCGGCTTCAACCGCGTCGACGGCAAGGGATATGATTTCCTCGCGGACCAGATCCTTGCGATCGATCCGAAGAACCCGCAGCTCGCCGCACGCATCCTCACCTCGATGCGCTCGTGGCGTTCGCTCGAGCCTGTCCGTGCCGAACAGGCACGGCTGGCGCTTTCGAAGATCGCCAAGGCAGCCGGCCTTTCGACGGATGTCAGCGACATCGTCGGACGCATGCTCAAGGACTGATAGCCTTGGTGACCCGCAGCACTTTAAGGGCTGCGGGTCACATTTAAGCGCCTGCCACATTTTTGGCCGCGATTGATACATTTTGAAACACTTTGCTTGACGCGCCCTGAAATCTCGCATCCGGATTTCGACTGAAGCCGCAGCTGATTTGCGCCACATAAACCTGCAAATTCCAGCATTTTTCAAATAGTTAACAAAATATTACCAACCCTCTGGACACGAAGAATCACTCTATGATTCATTAGGGTAGATTCGGACGGGCGGCGTACCGGATCATCACGAGGGACTAGATGAATACGGTATCGGACGTGCAGCGGGAAACCGCGGCCGGCGCTTGGCTGCGCCCTAAATTTCCGAAGGTTTCGGGCCTGCAGAAAGCGCTTTCGAAAGACAGCAATTTCGCGGTCAAGCCGATCGCACGTCAAACGCCGAAGGTGGAACTGGTGCTTAAGCGATCCATTCCCCTTCTCATCATCGCATTCCTCATGGTCGTGGCAGCGTCGCGCATTCTCGGCATCATGGGCGAGAACAGCCGTATGGAAGATGCCGCCCGGCAATCGACTGCGCTGATGGCAGCAACCACCCAGGCGATTTTCACCGGCCAGGAAACCCTTTTCGCCCAGGCCAACCGCGCTGCGGCCGAAGCACGGCTTTCATCCTATCTCTCGTCCGATCCGCAGCCGCATGGTTCCTTCTCGCTGTTCATCGACAAGTCTGGTGTCGTTTTCGGTGGCTCGAAAGGAGCCTCTTCCGCCTATATCGGTCGCCGCCTTGCTTCGCTTCTGCCCGAGACCGCAACACTTCGGCGCTTCGGCGGCGTGATCGAGACCTATCTCGGCGACATTCCGCACTATGCTGCCATTCAGCCGATCGGTGATGACGGCGCTCTGATCGTCTCGGCGCATTCGCTCGACACCACGAACAATTTCCTGCGTGGCGAGATCTCGCTCAACGTCACTCTCTTTACCGGCATTTCCGCCATTCTTCTCGTCATCCTTTATGCCTATTACACGCAGGTTAGGCGTGCGCACGACGCCGACGAGATCTTTGCTGAATCCAATCTACGGATCGAAGCCGCATTGTCTCATGGGCGTTGCGGACTTTGGGATTTCGATGTTGCCAACCGCAGGCTCTTCTGGTCCGGTTCGATGTACGAAATGCTTGGCCTGCCTGCTGCCGGCAGCATCATCTCGTTTTCCGATGCCGCAAGGATGATGCATCCGTCGGACGGCAATATCTACGCTCTCGCGCGTGCCATCGGCCGCGGCAATGCCAAGCAGGTCGACCAGGTATTTCGCATGCGCCACGCGGCGGGACATTATGTGTGGATGCGCGCACGGGCACAGGTCATTCGCAACGCTTCCGGTCGTATCCACGTGATCGGCATTGCGATGGACGTCACCGAACAGCACCGTCTGGCACAACGTTATGCCGAAGCCGATCAGCGCCTCGCTGACGCGATCGAATGCACGTCCGAAGCCTTCGTGCTGTGGGACAAGAACGACCGTCTCGTGATGTGCAACACTCACTTCCAGCAAGCTTACGGATTGCCTGAAAGTGTGCTGGTGCCGGGAACCGAACGTACTACCGTCAATGCAGCAGCAGCACGGCCAGTGATCGAGCGTCGCATCGCAGATGCGGATGGCAGCGGTTTCTCCCGCACTACCGAGGTTCAGCTTGCCGACGAACGCTGGCTGCAGATCAACGAGCGCCGCACCCGCGACGGCGGCACGGTTTCTGTCGGCACCGATATCACGCTTCTCAAGCGCCACCAGGATCGCCTGCGCCACAGCGAGCGCCGCCTGATGGCAACGATTGGGGACCTTTCAGCCTCGCAAAAGACGCTGGAAAAACAGAAAGCAGAACTCTCCGTCGCCAACGCCAATTATCAGGCGGAGAAAGAACGCGCGGAGGCCGCCAACCAGGCGAAGTCCGAATTCCTCGCCAATATGAGCCACGAGCTACGCACGCCGCTCAACGCCATTCTTGGCTTCTCCGAAATCCTGATGAACGGCATGTTCGGCCCGCTCGGCTCGCCGAAATACGGCGAATATTCCAAGGACATTCACGACAGCGGCAAGCACCTCTTGAACGTCATCAACGACATTCTCGACATGTCGAAGATCGAAGCCGGCCACATGCGCATCCAGGCGGACAAGATCGATCTCGTGCCCCTGGTCGAAGAGAGCCTGCGCCTGACCTCTATCTCCGCCCAGGACAAGCAGATCACGATCCATCAACGGCTACCCGAAGTACTCGACATGGTCGGTGATAGACGCGCGCTGAAGCAGGTGATGCTCAATCTCCTCTCCAACGCCGTTAAATTCACCGACGAAGGCGGCAGTATCGAGTTGCGTGCTCACCGAATGGAAAAAGGCCTGATGCTGACGATCGCAGACAGCGGCATCGGCATCCCCAAGGATGCAATGCCGAAGATCGGCCAGCCCTTCGAACAGGTGCAGAGTCAGTATGCCAAGAGCAAGGGCGGTTCGGGCCTCGGGCTTGCCATCTCCCGCTCGCTGGTGGCGCTGCATGGCGGCAGGATGCGTATCCGCTCGAAATGCGGCAAAGGCACCGCCGTGTCGCTGTTCATTCCCGACCGGCCTTTCGTGGAAGCACGGAAAAGGGCGGCGTAAGGCGATCACAACTGACCTTCGCCGCATTTACCTTGGCGAAAGCCCCTCACCCTACCTCACCTTTTCATAACCCGTTCAAACACTCCCCTGACCTCACCCGATAACCGCTTCACCTCTCCCTCCAGCGTCAAGAGATCGGGGCAGTCTCCTGCGCGGCAGATCCGCTCGACAAGGCCCGTGGGTGCATCCTTGGCATCGAAAGGACCATCCACGCAGAGGCGGATGATCTGCGAGAGTTCGGTGAACAGACGCAAGGCTTCAAGGCATGTATCGAGATCGGCGCGTTCAGGCAGGTCTTCGCACAGTGCCTTCAGTGCTTGCGCAGTCGACAGGCCATAGGTGTCGACCAGTAGATCCTTGCTCCCTGCCCGCGTCGGCGCGATCAGCCGCAGGTATTGGGCGATGAACTCAATATCGATCAATCCGCCAGGAATGAGCTTGAAGTCCCAGATATCGCGCGGCGGTTTCTCTTCCGCGATCAGCGCCCGCATCTCGGCCACGTCCGTCGTGATCTTCTTCACGTCCGGCTTGGTCGCCAGAACCTCGCTTATGATCGCCTTTGCCTCATTACCAAGGCTCTCGTCGCCACAGACGATGCGTGCGCGGGTGAGCGCCATATGCTCCCAGGTCCAGGCCTCTTCTCGCTGATATTTGCCGAAAGCGATGATGCGGGAGGCGACTGGCCCCTTGTTGCCGGAGGGGCGCAGGCGCAGGTCGACCTCGAAGACAACACCCTCCGCCATCGGCGCGGAAAGGGCCGCGATCAATCTCTGCGTCAGTCGGGTGAAATAGCGCTGGGCGTCGAGCGGCTTCGGACTAAGGCTTTCGAAAGCCTCGCTGTCATAGTCATAGAGCAGGATGAGATCGACATCCGATCCGGCCGTCAGCTCGAACGAGCCGAGCTTGCCCATGCCCATCACGGCCACCCGGCCGCCCGGATAGGTGCCATGCGCGGTCTCGATCTCGCCTTTCACCGCTGTCAGCGCAGCATCGATCAACAGATCTGCCAGATGAGTGAAGGCGCGGCCGGCATCGTCGCCGGAGATCGCTGCGGTGAGCAACCTGATACCGATCAGGAAACGCTGCTCGGCGGCAAAGATGCGCAACCGATCCAGCCTGTCCTCGTAGTGGCGCGAGCCCGAGAGAAACGTGTCCAGCCGCTTCGACAGATAGTCGCGCGTCGGCACTTCCGACATCAGGCCGGGATCGAGCATGCCATCGAAGACATGCGGCTTCGAGGCGATGATATCGGCGAGGCGCGGAGCAGACGCCATGATGGTGACGATGAGGGAGAGAAGCGGTGGGTTCTTGCCGATCAGCGAGAAAAGCTGGATGCCAGCCGGCAGCGCCTTCAAAAAGCTGTCGAACCGCAGCAGCGCCTCGTCGGCACGCCGGCTCTCGCCAAAGGCCTTGAGCAAAGCCGGCATCATCTCCGTCAGCCGCTCGCGCGCCTCGACGGATTGCGTCGCGCGATAACGACCGGAATGCCAGGTGCGGATCATCCGCGACATGTCGGCGGGCCGCTCGTAGCCGAGTTCGGCCAGCGTCTTCAGCGTATCGGGATCGTCCTTCTGGCCGGTGAAAACGAGATTACCCTCGCCTCCAGAAAGCCCCTCTTCCTGCTCGAACAGCCGAGAATAACGCCTCTCAACGGTTTTGAGGATGCTTTCCAACCGCGTGAAAAAGGCTGCGACATCGGCAAAGCCGAGCATGAAGGCGATGCGCTTCAGCTCCGCATTGCTGTCGGGCAGGCGATGCGTCTGCTCGTCATGCACCATCTGGATACGATGCTCGACATCGCGCAGGAACCAGTAGGCCTCGGTCAGCGCCGTGGCGATCTCCGGCTTGATCCACTTCGCCTCAGCCAGCGCCCCAAGTGCTACTTCCGTCTCGCGCGTCCTCAACGCCGGCATGCGACCGCCGGCGATCAGCTGCTGCGTCTGGGCGAAAAATTCGATCTCGCGGATGCCGCCGCGGCCAAGCTTGACGTCGTGGCCCTTTACTGCGATCGCCCCATGGCCCTTGTGGACATGGATCTGGCGCTTGATTGAATGAATGTCTGCGATCGCCGCATAATCGAGATATTTGCGGAAGACGAAGGGCGTCAGCAGTTTCAGGAAATTATCGCCGGCAGCCATGTCACCCGCCACCGGACGCGCCTTGATGTAGGCGGCACGCTCCCAGTTCTGTCCCCTGCCCTCGTAGTAGATCAGGGCTGCATCCATGGAGACGGCGAGCGGCGTCGAGCCGGGGTCAGGCCGCAGCCTCAGGTCGGTTCTGAAAACGTAGCCATCGGCCGTGCGGTCCTGCAGGATACGGATCAGCCGGCGCATCATCCGGCCATAGATCTCCGACGCATCGAGCGGATCGGCAAGAATGCCCACCTCCGGATCGAAGAAAACGACGATATCGATGTCGGAGGAATAGTTGAGTTCGCGCCCGCCGAGCTTGCCCATGCCGAGCACGATGAGGCCCGAGCCCCGGCTCGGCTGCGTGGGATCGACAAGCTTCAGCTTGCCGCTCTCATGGGCAGCGAGGAGAAGATGGTCGACTGCGGAGGCGACGGAGGCTTCGGCGAATTGGCTCAGCCAGCATGTCGTCTCCTTCGCCGTGAAGATGCGAGCGAGATCTGCGAGCGCCAGGATAAAGCTGAAAGCGCGCTTGGCCGACCGCAGGGCGGTCATGACCTCGCCCTCGGAAGGAATTCTCCCGTCAACCGGCCTCCACGCACTCCGCGCCTTGTCGATCAGGGAAGACAGCGCCGGCTCGACCGGTTCACCGATAGCCCGCGCCAGAAAGGAGGGAGAGACCGAAGCCGTATCGCGCAGATAGGGCGACAGGCTGAATGCCGCGACGAGAAAATCCTTCAGCGCGCCGCCTTCTTTCAACATTTGCGCAACGGAAGCCTCGGATTGTCCAATATCTTTCAGCGCCGCCAGAGCAGTCTTAGCTTCCGCCTGAGATAGGGGACGGATGACATCCGCTGATACGGTATCGAGCCGTTTTACGCTTTTCATGCCGTTTCCTCCCTCATGCAGCTTTTAGTTTGCGCAGACGGAGAAGACAAACCGGAATGAGGGGAAACCACAACCCATGAACGATTGCGGTTTATCAAGTGACGCAATCTAATTAGGGCGCTATCTATTTGGAGACTTTCGTACTCCATGCCTTAGCGGGTCGCTTCCCGCTCTTCGGTTGCGTGGAGTCATCCGAATTGCCTTGCGCTCCCGCGTACACCCTCGGGAGAAACCATGAATTCCTCAGACATCGCGCTTCTTGCGACAGCGCTCGGCAGCGTGATTTTCCTCGTCGTGCTGATCGTATCGCGCATCCGGCTGCATCCGCTCCTGGCGCTGATCATCACCTCCATCGGCGTCGGCCTTGTCACCGGCATGCCGGGCGAAAAGCTGATCAAGTCGATCGAGGCCGGTGCCGGCCACACGCTCGGCGCTGTCGGCCTCGTCGTGGCGCTCGGCGCCATGCTCGGCCGCATCCTGGCCGCCGGCGGCGTGACTGAAAGCATTGCCAATCTCATCATCACCAGAACCTCCACCCGCATGCTGCCCTGGGCAATGGCGGGTGCCGCCTTCATCATCGGCATTCCGATGTTTTTCGAAGTCGGACTCGTCGTACTCCTGCCGCTGATCTTCAGCGTCGCGCGCAAGCTCGACGAGACCGGGAGCATCAAGGGCTCGGCTTACGTCTATGTCGGCGTCCCGGTCATTGCCGCACTTGCCTCGATGCATGGCATGGTGCCGCCGCATCCCGGCCCGCTAACGGCAATCGCCTCGCTTAACGCCAATATCGGCGCGACCATGCTCTACGGTTTCATCGCCGCCATTCCGGCAATCATTCTCGGCGGACCGGTCTATGGCGCGATCGTTACCCCGCGCCTCAAGGTCAAGCCAGATCAGGGGCTGATCGACCAGTTCTCGCAGGACGCAGCGGAGGGCGCATCGACGGGCCAGGCACCGCCTAGCCTCGGTCTCAGCCTGCTGACAGCGCTTCTGCCGGCGCTGCTGATGCTTTTCCATGCGATTGCCGAACTTCTCCTGCCGAAGGGTTCAACGCTGCTGTCGATCACCGATTTCCTCGGCGATCCGGGCATCGCCATGCTGGTCGGCGTGCTGTTTGCCGCCTGGACGCTGATCATCAGCCGCGGCGGCAACAGCGAGCTTCTGCGCACGCAGCTGTCCGCCAGCGTCAAGCCGATCGCCAATGTTCTGCTGATCATCGCAGGCGGCGGGGCGTTCCAGCATGTTCTAGGAGATGCGAAAGTCGGGGATGCGATCATGCATCTGAGCCAGCAGTTCTCGCTTTCGCCGCTGCTTCTCGGCTGGATCATCTCGATGCTGCTCTCGGTCTCGACAGGGTCCGCCACGGTCGGCATCGTCGGCGCATCGGGACTGCTCGCGCCGCTTGTCGGACATGACCCGTCGCTCAATGCCTCGCTCCTGGCGCTCTCAGTCGGCTGCGGCTCGCTGTTCTTCAACTATGCCAACCATGCAGGTTTCTGGCTGGTGAAGGAATCCTTCGGCATGACGATGGGCGAAGCCACGGCAACCATCTCGATCATCCAGTCGATCGTCTCGGTGGTCGGGCTTGTGATGGTGCTACTGATGAACCTGGCGCCGCCGTTGGTGTGAGCGGCCACAGATGATGCGGAGAACTTCCCCCTCTGGCCTGCCGGCCATCTCCCCCACAAGGGGGGAGAAAAACCGCTGCAACCACCTGCCTCAATCATCCTTCAACAGTAAGCCCGGGTTAAGCCCTCCCCCTTGTGGGGAGGGTTTGGGAGGGGTCTTTATTACCCTCTCACCCCTTCACCACCGGAAACACCATCGTCACCGTCAGGCCCGGAGCCTCCGTCTTCGCCTCGTCGGTGGCGGAAAGCTCCAGTCTCCCGCCATGCAGTTCCATCACCGCCTCCACCAGCGATAGACCCAGCCCCGTACCCGGCTTCGAGCGGCTGGCATCCAACCGGAAGAAACGCTTGGTCACCTCACCACGCTTGTCGGCCGGTACGCCCGGACCGTTGTCGCTGACGGCCAGTCTCACCTCGCCGTTCTCGGACGAAAGCCTGACCTCTATCACCGGCGTCTCGCTACCTTCGCTGGCATATTTGATCGCGTTGTCGAGCAGATTGAACATAGCCTGGCCGATCAGTTCGCGGTTGCCGTTGACGGAGATGCCTGGGTTGATCCCGGTGATCAGTGTTATGCCCGCCTCTTCTGCGACAGGCTCGTAAAGCTCGGCGCTGTCGGCGGAAACGGCAGAGAGATCGACGCTCGACATCTCCGCCGCGATCGATCCAGCCTCAACACGGGAGATCATCAGCAGCGCGTTGAAGGTGCGGATCAACTGGTCGGATTCGGCAATGATGCCTTCGAGCGCTGCCCTGCGTGCATCTTCATCATCCTCGCCCAGAGCGTCAGCCGCCTTGTTGCGCAGCCGTGTCAGCGGCGTCTTCAGGTCATGGGCGATATTGTCGGAAACCTGCCGCAGGCCTTCGTTCAGCTTTTCGATCCGGCCAAGCATGGCGTTCAGCGATCCCGACAGCCGGTCGAACTCGTCACCGGAGCGACCGACAGGAAGTCGCTGGGACAGGTCGCCGGCCATGATCTTCTGGCTCGCAGCCGACATGCGGTCGATGCGCTTCAGCGCATTGCGTCCGATACCGAACCAGATGACCAGTGCGCCCAGTCCCATGATTGCTAGCGCCACCATCAGCGCCTGCCGCACGATATAACGGAAACGGCTCGGGTCACCGAGATCGCGACCGATCATCACCCGCAATCCGTTATCGACGCGCAGGACATTGGCGATGGCGAGATGTTTGCGCGATCCGCCGATCTCGGCATAGGGCTCGTAGGAAAAAGGCATGTTCGTCCAGCCTTCCTGGTCCAGCACGCCAGGCTGGACTGAGGAAACGTTGCCGGCCAGCATCTCGCCGTTCGGTCCGGCGATCACATAGAGATTTGCGCCCGGCTGGCGAGCGCGCCGCTCCATGATGCGCAGCAAGAGGTTGACGCCGCCGCGCTCATAGGCGCGCTGGATATCGGCCACTTCCTCGGTAATCGTCTGGCGCGTCTGCTGCACCAGCGTCTTTTCCGAAAGCGCCGTCACATAGATGACGAGAAACCCGGCGCAGATCGCGAACAGGAGGATATACAGCGCCGACAGCCTCACGGCCGTCGAGCGGAACATGAGGCGGGCGCGCTTGGCGATGCGGGAAAGCATTACCCCTCGTCCTTGATCATGTAGCCGGCGCCGCGGATGGTCTTCAACAATGGCTTGTCGAAGTCCTTCTCGATCTTGGAGCGCAGGCGCGAGACATGCACGTCAATGACATTCGTCTGCGGGTCGAAGTGATAGTCCCAGACGTTTTCGAGCAACATGGTGCGGGTCACGACCTGACCGGCATTCTTCATCAGGTATTCGAGCAGGCGGAATTCACGCGGCTGCAGCAGCACATCCTTGCCGGCGCGCTTGACCTCGTGAGAAAGCCGATCGAGCTCCAGGTCTCCGACCCGGTAGACCATGTCCTGTTCCGGCGTACCCTTGCGGCGGCCGAGCACCTCGACACGCGCAAGAAGTTCGGAAAAAGCGTAGGGTTTCGGCAGATAGTCGTCGCCACCGGCGCGCAGGCCGGTGACGCGGTCATCCACTTGGCCAAGCGCGGACAGGATCAGCACCGGCGCGTTGACGCCGCGCTTGCGCAATTCGCTGATGACCGACAGGCCATCGCGGCGCGGCAACATGCGGTCGATGACCATCACGTCGTAGGAATTCTCCGAGCCCATGAACAGGCCGCTTTCACCATCGCTGGCGTGGTCCACGATGATGCCGGCCTCGCGAAAGGCCTTGGTCATGTAGGCTGCCGCCTCGAGGTCGTCTTCGATAACCAGAATCTTCATATGCGGGACAATAGCCTCGGCGGAAACATTTGCACTATCGGAATCTTCCGTATTGGCCGAGGAAAACGACGGGGTCTGCATGATGGTCTCCGTTACAAGAAGAGCGCCGACGTTTCCGGCGGCGCCCCTTGATGAGCTTGATCCTGCGGCTGGGCCTGGAGGTGCCACCCCCGCAATGTCACTCAGATGTTTTGCGCGGCATCAGCCTTCGTTGATCGGCAGAGCGACGAAGCGGCTGGAACCATCGGCCTCGACCTGGAAGAGCGCACGGGTGCGACCGTCCTTCTTGGCCTGTTCGAGAACCTTGCCGACATCGGCTGCGCTTTCGACCTTCTTGTTGTTGACCGAAAGAATCTTCTCGCCGTTCTTCAGGCCGCGGGCGGCTGCTTCGCTGTCCGGATCGACATCGGTCACGGAAAGGCCGGAGCCGTCCTCAGCCGGGGCAACGGTGATGCCGAGGCTTGCCAGCGCCTGTTCGCTTGCCGGAGCCGGATCGTCCGGCTGCGTGGGCTCAGCGGAAGCAGCCTCATCGCTTGCCATGTTGCCGAGCGTCACCGGAATGGTCTGCTTCTTGCCGTCGCGCCACAGATCGACATCGACCTTGGTATTCGGCGTAAAGGCTGCGACACGGCGGGCGAGATCACGGGCATCCTTGATCGGCTGGCCGTTGACCGCCTGAACAACGTCACCCTGCTTGATGCCTGCCTTCTGACCCGGAGAGCCTTCCTGCGGAGCAACGACCAGCGCACCGGAAGCTTCCTTCAGACCGAGCGAGTCGGCAATGTCCTGCGTTACCGGCTGGATCTGCACACCAAGCCAGCCGCGCTCGACCTTGCCGTCCTTCATCAGGTCGGCGATCACGTCCTTGGCGGTGGAGGCAGGGATCGCGAAGGCGATACCGACATTGCCGCCCGACGGCGAGAAGATCGCGGTATTGATGCCGACAACCTGACCGTTCAGGTCGAAAGTCGGGCCGCCCGAGTTGCCGCGGTTCACGGCTGCGTCGACCTGGATATAGTCGTCATATGGGCCGGAGCCGATGTCACGGCCACGGGCCGAAACGATACCGGCAGTCACGGTGCCGCCGAGGCCGAACGGATTGCCAACTGCGACAACCCAGTCACCGACGCGAACCTTGCTGTCATCGGCAAAGGAGACATAGGTGAACTTACGGGCCGGCGCATCGACCTTCAGGAGCGCTAGGTCGGTACGGCTGTCCTTGCCGACCAGCTTGGCATCAAGTTCGGTGCCATCGTTCAGCACGACCGTATAGGCCTGTCCATCGGAAACGACGTGGTTGTTGGTGACGATGTAACCGTCTTCGGAAATGAAGAAGCCGGAGCCCTGGGCAGTCGGACGCAGGTGGTGCGGACGATTTGGCCCGCCGGGGCCACCGCGCTCTGCGCGGTCACGCGGGCCTGCGCCCGGGCCTGGGCCACCGGGACCACCCTGGCCGCCGAATTCCTTGAAGAAACGCTTCAGCGGGTGATCGTCAGGCAGCTGGTCGAAACCGCGGCCACCGAAGTTGAAGGAGAAATTGCTGTTGTCGTCGGAGGCCGGCTGGGCGTCGGACTGGACGCGAACGGAAACGACGGCGGGGGAAACCGCAGACACGACGTCCGCGAAGCTCGGTGCCTGCGGCGCCGTTACCGAAACCGGAGCAGCAAATGAGGACATGACCTGGCCTGAGATGCCGGTGGACAGCATGACGGCGGCAAGGCCGGCAACGGTCGAGGTCTTCAGCACTGTCTTGAGGGAGGGACGTCCAAACGTCATGGTGAAAGCTACCTTCTTCTCTTCGTCACTCAATCTTGGCCAGGCTGCCGATGGGCAACCCGCCATTGTTCGATGAGACAGATATAGGCGCCGTCACCTTAACTGCAGGTGGCTAGAGCATGAAATGTTCGTAATATTTCGAAATATCCGGCCCGTTGGTCCAAGACCTATTTGCCGAGCAATTCGTCGATCTTCGCTTTCTCTTCGGCACTTAACACCTCGGAAGGACGCCGCGCAGGCCTGCTCCTGACAAAAATGACGAGAGCGAAAATACCCGCGATCAGAAGTCCGATCGGCATGGACCAGAGAATGATCGTCTTGCCGCTGAGCCGCGGATTGAGAAGAACGAATTCGCCGTAACGCGACACGACGTAATCGACAACCTGTTTGTCCGTATCGCCATCGGTCAGCCGCTGGCGGACAAGGACGCGCAGATCCTTGGCAAGCTCGGCGTTGCTGTCATCGATCGACTGGTTCTGGCAGACCATGCAACGCAACTGCGCCGAAATCTGCCGCGCACGCTGTTCGAGTGCCGGATCTTTCAACACCTCGTCCGGATTGACGGCGAAGGCTTGGATGGGGGTGAGGAGGAGGAAAAGAGCGATCAGGAGTTTGGTGATATTTCCCCTTCTGGCCTGCCGGCCATCTCCCCCACAAGGGGGGAGAAAATCCGTGGCACCGTCTTGCCCGAATCTAGAGTCGAGGGCGGGGCGATAAAGCCCCTCCCCCTTGTGGGGAGGGGTTGGGGAGGGGTTTTGACAATTCATTCCGCCGGCTCCATCACCACCTTGACCGGCTTGGCCTTCCTCGACGGTGCGCCGACGCGCAAGCGTCGATCCGACAGAGACACGAAACCACCGACCATCATGATCAGGCAGCCGCCCCAGATGCACAGGATCAGAGGCTTCCACCAGATGCGCACGACGATGCCACCGCCATCCATCGGGTCACCGAGAGAGACATAAAGCTGGCTGAGCCCGAAGGTCAGGATGCCGGCTTCCGTGGTCGGCATGCGACGCGCCGTATAAAGCCGCTTGGACGACCAGACATCGGAGACCACAGCGCCACCGGAGCTCACCGAAAAATGCCCCCGCTCCTCGGTGAAGTTCGGGCCGACAGCTTCGCGAAAACCGTCGAAGGTCAGCGAATAACCGCCGGCGTCCGCCGTCTGCCCCTGATTCATCTCGACGACATGTTCGGTGCTGAAAGCCGATGCGGCAACAATACCGACAACGGTCACGCCGAGGCCGAAATGGGCGAATGCCGTACCCCAGGCCGAGCGCGGCAGGCCTTTCAAGCGGGCAAACGAGGTCATCACCGGCAGTTTACCGAAGTTGCCGCGATACCACAGATCGGCGATCGCGCCGAGCATGCCCCAGCAACCGATTGCCAGTCCAAAGATCGCAAGGACCGGCCCGCCATTCTGCATATACCAGAGCAGCAGACCCAGAAGCAGCGCAAGGCCGGCAAAAACCCAGAGCCGCTGCAGCGCCCCATAAAGATCGGCCCGCTTCCAGGCAAGCATCGGCCCGAGCGGAACGGCGATCAGAAGCGGCAGCATCAACAGGCCGAAGGTCATGTTGAAGAACGGTGCACCAACCGAGATTTTTTCACCCGTCAGGGTTTCCAGCACCAGCGGATAGAGCGTTCCGGTCAAGACGGTCGCAGTCGAAACCGTCAGGATCAGGTTGTTCAGCACCAGCGAACCTTCGCGCGATATCGGCGCGAACAGGCCACCAGCCTTCAAGGTCGGCGCCCGCCATGCAAACAGCATGAACGCTCCGCCGATAAAGATCGCCAGAATGCAGAGGATAAAGATACCGCGCGACGGATCGGTGGCAAACGCATGGACCGAAGTCAGCACGCCGGAGCGCACAAGGAAGGTACCTAGCAACGACAGCGAAAAGGTCATGATCGCGAGAAGCACGGTCCAGATTTTCAAGGCCTCACGCTTTTCCATGACCAGTGCCGAATGCAGGAGGGCCGTGCCGGCGAGCCAGGGCATGAAGGAGGCGTTTTCGACCGGATCCCAGAACCACCAGCCGCCCCAGCCGAGTTCGTAATAGGCCCAGTAGGAGCCCATAGCGATGCCGGCGGTCAGGAAGGTCCATGCGGCGAGCGTCCATGGGCGCACCCAACGTGCCCATGCCGCATCGATGCGGCCTTCCATCAGCGCCGCCACGGCAAAGGAGAAGCAGACGGAAAAGCCGACATAACCGAGATAGAGAAGCGGCGGATGGATGGCGAGGCCGAAATCCTGAAGGATCGGGTTCAAATCCTGCCCTTCAGCCGGCGCCGGATCGAGGCGCAGGAACGGATTGGAGGTCAGAAGGATGAACAGCAGGAAGGCCAGGCTGATCCAGGCCTGCACGGCCAGAACATTGGCCTTCAGCGTCTCGGGAATATTGCGGCCAAAGACGGCGACCAGAGCGCTGAAGAAAACGAGGATCAGCAGCCATAGCATCATCGAGCCTTCGTGATTGCCCCAGACACCGGAATATTTGTAGATCAGCGGCATCAGCGAATGGGAATTCTCCCAGACGTTCTTCACCGAAAAGTCGGAAACCACATAGGCCCAGGTCAGCGCGGCGAATGACAGCGCCACGAGGCCGAACATGACGAGCGAACCGGTCGTCGCCACCGCCATCATGCTGGCGTCACGCCGATGGACGCCGATCAGCGGAAGGATAGAAACGATGATTGCGGTCGCAAGCGCCAGAACCAGCGCGAAATGGCCCATCTCGACGATCATGGCGTAGTGCTCCCGACAACCTGTCCGCTCTTGGCATCCTTGGCCGGCGCCATGCCCTTGCCGGTTCCGTCCTCCCAGACACCATCCTTTTTCAGCCGGTCGGCCACTTCCTTGGGCATGTAGTTCTCGTCATGCTTGGCAAGCACGCTGTCAGCCACGAAAGCATGCGTCGCGGCATCGAAGGAACCTTCGGTGACAACCCCCTGCCCCTCGCGGAACAGGTCGGGAAGGATGCCGGTATAGCTCACAGGCACGGTCGCCTTGCCGTCGGTCACGGTAAAGCTCACAGTAGACCCCTGCCCGCGCTTCACCGATCCATCCTCCACCAGACCGCCGAGCCGGATGCGGGTTCCAGGCTGCAGATTGGCCGTGGCCAGATCGCCCGGCATGAAGAAGTAAGCGACGGACTGCGAGAAGGCGAACATCACGAGGAAGACGGCGATGATGATAAAGCTCATGCCGCCGGCGATTACGGCCAATCGTTTCTGCTTGCGCGTCATTGGGTTACTCCCATCTTGGGGGTGGCTCCCGGATTTTCCGCGCCTTCGGCCGACAGTCCTATTTCCTGTGCGAGCGCGATCAATTGTCTGCCCTCGTTTCCATCGGCGGGGAAATGCTCCAGCCCGGTCTTCAAGGCGGCTTCAGCCTTCTGTCTGTCCCCGAGCACCATGTAGGATCTTACCAGCCTCAGCCAGCCCTCGATATTGTTCGGATCCGATTCCAGCTTTGATGCGAGGCTGTCGACCATGCCGCGGATCATGTCCTGGCGATCACCCTGCGACATATCCTGCGCTGCGGCTACATCATCAGCGTTCGGGCCGCCCAGAGAAGGCGGCGCGGCAGGCACCGCAACGGTGCCGCCATTCTTGGCGATATGTTCGTTGATCAGGCCCATCCACGGAGCATCGCGGGGCGAAGCCTTGGCGATCTCCTCGAAGGTCGCTTTCGCGTCAGCCGCCTTGCCGGCCTGTTCCTGTGCCACGCCAACATAAAAGCGCGCGCGCACATCACCCGGCTCCAGCCGAACCG
Organism: Neorhizobium sp. LMR1-1-1.1; assembly: GCF_040675795.1. Classification (NCBI taxonomy): domain Bacteria; kingdom Pseudomonadati; phylum Pseudomonadota; class Alphaproteobacteria; order Hyphomicrobiales; family Rhizobiaceae; genus Neorhizobium; species Neorhizobium sp. LMR1-1-1.1. The sequence continues at coordinate 1,057,723 of NZ_JBEGHE010000025.1, read as the reverse complement.
CTTGCTCGAAGGCAGAGCGGGCGTCCTCGGTCACGATACCATCATTGGCAACGACCAGCGTCTCGCCGAGGCCCGACAGACGTGCCGCATTGGGTCCGATCAAGCGAATCGCATTTCGATAAGCAAGTTCGGCGTCCCCAAGCCGTGCAGTGCGGAAATAGATCGGAGCCAGAATATCCCAGCCGGAACCATCGTTCGGATTCTGCGCAAGATGCCGCTCGGCTTTCGCCACCAGCAGCGACATGTCATTGCCTGGGTTCGCCAGCCGCGCGTCCAGCGGCTGATCGGGCAAACCTGGGCTGCCCAGCATGATGTAGAGACAGAGCCCGATAGCAGGCGGCGCGACAGTCACGATACCGATCGCCATCCTGCGTAATCCGCTCGTCTTTGCCGCGTCCGCAGCATCTACATTTTCCTTGCCCGCAGCGGCCAGCAACCGGCGACCGATCTCGGCGCGCGCATATTCCGCTTCCTCGGCGCTGATCAGGCCGCCGGCACGATCCCGGTCGAGTTCCTTCATCTGGTCACGATAGACCTCGATCTCTCCGGCATTGTCAGGCGCAAGGGCCTCGGGACGCCGATAGAGCGGATAAAGCAGCGCTGCAGCGACGATTGCCGTCATGAGCGCAAGAAGGATCCATAAAATCATGTTCGCCAATTACTGCAACGGCGGTGACATTCCAATCGGTCCCATGCCGTTGACGTGAATTTGAGAGATCTCCGTGGCCCATGGCCACGCCACGGGCCAGGTCTTTAGAACGTTTCAAGACTGATGGGAATGTCTATCGACTACTATGACCTGTATCAAATTCACGAATCCGTGCGGGCATATCCGACACGAATTCAGTTGAGCGGCGTCCAGGTCCCGTCGGAATTGCGGCAGGCGGCGCCTCTCGCGAGCATGTCCCGACCGTCGACAGTAACCGTGTGCCGGTATTGCCGGCAATTCTGTGCGCCTACCTGGTAAGGTGCGTTGGCGACGACCGTGCCGTTGGCGTTATCGCCCTTCCATTGAACAGACTGCCCGCCGGCCATCTCTTCCAGAGCACGGTATTCAGCTTCCAATGCGCGCGAGCGGTCGCTGGATGAAAGCTCTGCACCACTACGCCCAACGATACCGCCCTGCAGGGCGGTAATATAGCCTGCCGAGGCAGAAGGCTTTGGAGACAAGAGCCCTCGCGCACCGGCCGCAGAACGCGACGTCGACGTGCAGCCGGAAACGACAGCTATTCCGCAAAGGGTCAACAGCACGGTTGAAAAGCTCGTGGGGCGCATCGCTTGCTTATGGTCTCCGACTTGCATGCTCGGCAGAAAACGAGGTCTTCACATCAGCATCTCCGCCCGCCTTGGGAAATAATTCCCTGGCTAGGTTGATCGAGACCGTTGCAGAGCCTTGTTCGTCCGCCTTTCACTTCAATGATATAGCAGGCGATGCGATCGTCCAGAAGATATGACAGCAAGTCTTTAGCAGTTGCTCATTGGCCACAGGTTTCATGACCGGCGTCAGGCTGCGTCACGGGTCACTCCGGGCAGCAGAAGTCTTGCTCGCAATCCTCCGTGCGCACCACGGTCCAGATTGAAAGTACCATTGTATTCAGAGGCGATTTCACTGACGATCGAAAGGCCGAGACCGGCACCGGGCTTGCTTTCGTCCAGCCGTTTTCCGCGTTTCATCGCTATGGTGATCTGCTCCGGCTCGAGACCGGGACCATCATCCTCTACAATCAGCTCTACCCATGCCCTTCGGGCAGCCTCGCCTTCGGAACCCGGCGGCGGAGACGACGGAGCGATCGCTACCCAGATATCGGTCTTGGCAAAACGCGCGGCATTCTCCAGAAGATTGCCAACCGTCTCTTCAAGGTCCTGCTGTTCCAGCGCCACCGCCAATGACGGCGGTGAAACGGAAAGGTGGAACTGCGTGTCCGGGTTTAACCTGCGCATGACGCGCACCAGCCGCTCCATCACCGGTTCGGCCTCGCTTCTGGCGAGAAGCGAATCGCGCTGAGCGGCGATCCGGGCGCGATTGAGATAGGACTGAACCTGGCTCTGCATCGCTTCGGCCTGCGAGCGCACCAGATCGGACGGCACTTTCTCGCCCAGCCGCCCTTCGTTAAGCAGCACTGCAATCGGTGTTTTCAACGAATGGGCAAGATTACCCACCTGCATGCGCGCACGCTCCACGATGCGTCGATTGCTTTCGATCAGCGCATTGATATCGTTTGCCAAGGGCATGATTTCGCGAGGGAAACGTCCCTCCAGTCGTTCGACTTCACCGCGACGTACCCGCTCCAGTGAACGGCGTGCGCCCTTCAACGGCAACAGGCCGAAAAGGATCGCCAGGCCATTGACGATCAGGCTGCCAACACCGAACACGGCAAGCGTGATATAGAGATTGCGCGAAAATCCGTGCACGTCATCTTCCACGACTGCCAAATTGCCCGAAACGCGAAACCGCGCCGCACGCCCTTCACCGTCGAGAACCACTTCGGTCTCGGCCACGAGTACCGTATTCCCGAAAGCATCATTGGTGCGGTAGAACCGTTCGTACCGATTGTTAAACGGCACGCTCAGAATGGTCGGCACCTTGATATTCGAGGTTCCGAGCGAAGAAGACGACAGCGGCGTCGCTGCGAAAGTGCCGAGCGGCTCGATGATCCAGTACCAGCCCGTCTCCGGCTGCGAGAAACGCAGGTCACCGAGTTGCGGATTGCCCGAAAGCTTGTTGTCCTCACCGATCGTCATCGAGTTGATGACGTTATAGAGTTGCGCACGCAGCAGATCGGTAAAAGCCCGTTCCGACGATTGCCGGTAGAGCTGCGAGATGACGATCGCGATCACCACCAGCGCTACGGCAGACCATGCGGTCGCAAGCAGAAGCACGCGTGCGGTGAGTGACCGAAATCCTCCCATGCCAAGGCTCGGAGGCTGTTTGGGGAGACTATTGGGCATCGGCCGGCGCTTGCATCCGGTAGCCAAGCCCACGCACGGTCTCGATCAGATCAACACCGATTTTCTTGCGCAGTCGACCGACAAACACTTCGATCGTGTTGGAATCACGATCGAAATCCTGGTCATACATATGCTCGACCAGTTCGGTGCGCGATACGACCGTGCCCATGTGGTGCATAAGATAAGACAGAAGGCGGAATTCGTGGGAGGTCAGCTTCAGGGCAATGCCATCGACCGTTGCCTTGGAAGCCTTGGTGTCGAGGCGTACCGGGCCACAGACGATCTCTGACGACGAGTGACCAGCCGCGCGACGGATCAGCGCCCGCACTCGCGCCAGCACCTCTTCGACATGGAAGGGTTTTGCCACATAGTCGTCAGCACCGGCGTCTATGCCGGCCACCTTGTCGCTCCAGCGATCACGCGCCGTCAGCATCAAGACCGGCATGCCCTTGCCGTTGGAACGCCATTTCTCAACGACCGTGATGCCGTCCATTTCAGGCAGGCCGATATCGAGAATCACCGCGTCGTAAGGTTCCGTATCACCAAGGAAATGACCCTCCTCGCCGTCGAATGCGGTATCGACGACATAGCCGGATTCTTTCAATGCGTCCGAAAGCTGGCGATTGAGATTGACGTCGTCTTCGACCACGAGAATGCGCATGAACCGTCCCCTGCATAAAATCTTGCAAGTATCTAGCGCATCAACCCGAAAACCGCACCCGGTTTCGGATCCAAAAAGGCGCTGATGTCTAGTATACTCCGCCTACATCGGCACCCGGACGGTGACCTTGCGCGGCCGTTCGCTGCCATTGCCCTGCACAAGGACCGTTACAATGCAGGTCTGACCGTCCGAGGACGGCTGGGCCGACAGAAGCTGTCCACCCGTGTCACGAACGACGCGAGACGCGGCTGTGCCACAGTCGCCCGCAACAAGAACGAGATAGTCTCGTGCAGTCGCAGGCTCCCCAGGCAATGCTGCAAATGCAGTGCCGGCAGCCAAAATCGCTATGATCGGCAGTCGCGCCATGTGTACCTGTTTCCACTCAACCGACGAAAGGTCATGTCCAATGCATGTTATGGATTATGTATCGGATGACGGCTGAATGGCAAATGAATGCTCTGTAATCCTCCCCTTCAGGATGGTCTGGAGGGGGCTTTTCCACCGATTGAGCCGGTTGCCACAAGGCGCCCGTAAAGCGCCAGAAGGCCACCGACGGCACCCGTCAATGTCACCGCGATATCGGCCAGTTCCGCTTGATCCGCAGCCCCGATCTCAAGGCCAGCAAGCTGTAGCGCGGAGGCTGCAACAGCAATCAGGGCGCCCCAGATCGTCTTCGACTGATACCAGTTCTTCATCAAATCCATCTGTTCATCTCCTTGTTATCAAAGATTGATCGATGATCGCGCAGGAATGCCCAGAGGAACCGCGCGTCCCATCTGCCTGACTGCGAAATCGATACTTGTTTGCCGTTCACCGAAGTCGGCGAGTTCGTCTTCTGCGGCATAGGAAAAGGACGGCTCAGTCACTTCGATGCTCCTCACCACATCGCCATGAGCGATCAGATCGATGCGATACCGCTCCTGTGGTTCGTCTATCGGGATGTCCAAGGCCTCCCAGCCATCAGCGTCTACCCGGCCGCATCGCGTCCAGCCTATGACGATGTCTCCTTCAGCTCTCCTCTCGGCCCAAAGATGCACGGGTGCCAACGGAGTTTCTGCTCGCTCACCGCCCGTAAACACACGAGGTCCGGCCCGACCACCACCGCTGCCAAGGCTCTCGGCGAGCCAGTTCAGCGACCGCCCGCGTTCTTCGCTGCCGAGTCCAAGCGACACCACCGCTTCATCCAGCACGACAAACGGACTGCCGACCCCGGCACCGGCCACTGTCGCATCCTGCGTGCCGGCAAGCCCACGCAGCAGACCGGACAGCCGCCAGCGTTTTGGCGCAATTTCCTGCGCCGACAGAAAGCCGATGATTTCCCAGGCACCATTCTGCGCCTTCACCGCTATCCGGTTGTCGCCGGAAAGAACTGCAACGTCATCGGCCGATGCCAGTCCGCCAAAATGAAGATCCAATTCCAGTACATTCGCATGATCGAACCGCCCCGAGACGCCGGGCCGCAGCGGCGAAGTCAGCAACCCGAGTCGTGCAGGGCGATCAAGCGTCACCCGTGTGCGAAATGCCTCGCTGGTTGCCGAGGAGGAGATCACCATGCGCCGCCAGGGCCGGCAGTAACCGGCAACGCAGGCGAAGCTTTCCGATGCGGCATCCGTCAGGCGCGGCAGGTCCATGAAGTGCAGGACAGGCTGAAAGGCATCGGAAACGCCTCCGCCGCTTGTATGACCTCGGCTGGTCGCCACATACGAACCGAAAGGCGGCACCGCCACATGATGGCGCGCCTCGATCCGGCGAATCGCGCCCTCTTCGATACGCTCGACCACGAATATTCCATCAGGCCCATCAGCGAGCCGGATCGCGTCACCCGTCCCGATTGCCTGGTCAGCCGGTGAAATCGCAAAATTCACGGTCCGCCGTGCAATACGGTTTGCCCGTAGGGCAGCTTCAACCGCAGCAAGCGCCGTCTCCTCAAAAAGCGTTGCCGGCAGGTCGTAACCCAGCACCCGCTTGGCCGCGGCCAAAACCGGGCGCGAGCGCACGCTTGCCTGCTCGTAGTCCAGCACCGGATTGAAGAAACCCAATGCGGTCTCGGCAGGGAAATCGCTGTCGTGCCCCCGGTTTTCCGTCCATAGCGGCTCATCCTCGATATCGGCCAGAACGGCGATTTCATGCGGTACGAGGCTCGATGCCAAGCGCGAGCGAAACCGTATCCGTCCACCATCCTCGACCGCATCGATCTGGAATGCCTCCATTAGCGGCTCGATCAAGGCCCGCGCCGAAGTGAGGTCCGCCTGCACGAAACCGGTCAGGTCACCGCTGACCGCAGAAACATCGAAATCCTCGATGCCATGATCGGCAAGGATCGCGGCAATCGCATCGGCGAGCGTGGTGCCGCCAATACGCCCGTTGAGCCAGTGCCCGGTCCGCCAGTTGCTGCCGTCGCTCCAGAACGACAGGTCATGCGGAAAGGCCGGCTGCGGGCGTGCGTCCCATGTCCAGACAAAAACATGGTCCGGATCGACCATGCCCTGCGGTACTGTATTGCCCTGCCAATGATTGTGGTGCGCTTGAAGAAAACGCCGCTGCTGACTGTCCGATCTTCCGCCCGAAGAGAAGTATGGCAGATTGCTTTCAGCCGATTTCGGATCAACGAAGACATTCGGCTGATTGGCGCCCTTGTCCACTGCCGGACATCCCAGTTCCGTAAACCAGACGGGCTTCATTCCCGGCATCCAGACAGTCGGCGTCGCCCTCTCCGCACCATCTACACGGTCGAAATGCAGGCTCGACCACCAGCTTTCGATATCCTTGTAACGAAAGACCCAGGGCTTGCCCGCCAGCCCGTCGGTTATGGGGGAGCGAAGGCGATTTTGCCGGTCAGCCTCACTGGCATAATACCAGTCATACCCTTCACCGGCTGCAATCTGCCCTGCCATCCCCGTCATGTCGTCGCGCGCAGCAAAGCCATCCGGGTTACGCTTTATGAGGTCATCGTCGCGCCAGTCGGCGAGCGGCATGTAATTGTCGATGCCCACCGCATCGATGTCCGGAGAGGCCCAGAGCGGATCGAGATGGAAAAAAACGTCGCCGCTACCGTCCTGCGGATGATAGCCGAAATATTCGCTCCAGTCGGCACCATAGGTTATCTTCGTCTCCGCTCCGACCCTCGCCCTGACGTCCCCGGCCAGTTCGACCAGTTCGTCAACAAAGGGAAACCGATCCGCCCCATCGCGCAATCGCGTCAACCCGCGCAGTTCAGAGCCAATGATGAAACCATCTACACCATCAGCATCGCCCACCATGTCCGCATAATGCAGAACCATGCGGCAATAACCTTCACTGCCTCGGCTGAAGGCCTCCACCTGGGCTCGCGCAACCGCCGTCCTGTCCACCGACCCGGCTTTTCCTGGGGCAGGATGACAGGTGATCCTGCCCCGCCATGGATAGGCCGCCTGTTCACTGCCGCCATAAGGATCGGGCAAACCGTTTCCAGCCGGAACATCCATCATCACGAACGGATAGAGATAGACCTTCAACCCACGCGCCTTGAGATCCGCGATTGCCGCCCTGACGCTCCTATCGCTCGGCGTACCGCCATAGGCAGGCGCGCCGTCGCGCCGGCTGACCAGGTAAGCCTCACCTCGCCCGATGCCCGCTACCGACCAGGGATCGCTTTCATCGCGCCGCCCCTCCACTTCGACACCCGGCTTGATCCGGCAATGCCCTGCACGGAGATCCGTGCCGAACCACGAGACGACCAGCGCCACCCGTCGAAGGTTCGGGCAAAGCGCCTGCAACTCATCGATCGAGGCCTGCCAGTCGGTCAGCGCCGTCGTCGTATGCCGGTTGATGATGCGGCCGCTGCCCTCACCGGTGCTCTCCGTTACCTGACGGGTCTGATAGCCATGCTCCGTCGCCCCCGGAATGATTGTCACCGCCCGGATCTGCGCCTCCAGCCTGCCAACCGGTCGCAGCACCTCGAACTGCAGCAGCGGAATACGATTGCCGAACGCATCGAGCGGCAGCCTTTCGAAGACGATATAGGCCAGCCCGCGATAGGCCGGCGCCAATCCCTCTCCCTGTTTCGCCTCGATCAGCGGATCGGGCAGCTGTTCCTCGTCGCCGCGATAGACGCGCATTTCGATCGCGGTCAGGTCGATTTCCCGGCCATCGGCCCAGACACGCCTCACCGAAGCGATCGGCCCTTCGCACAACCCGATGGCGAAATTGGCAAAGTAGCGAAACGTCTCGACACGCGGGCCCGTCGCCTTGCCGCCGGTACGTTCACTCGTCACCTCCTCCTCGAAACGCGTGGCCCATATCAGGGTACCGCCGATCCGCGCCGTCCCGTAAAGCCGGTTGATTGCACTGCCCTCATCGGCACCCGGAATCCGCGCTGTACCGAGCCTTGTGCCCGAAATTGTCGCGTTTCCGTTGATCAAAGCCCGATCGACCATACTCCCGGCCACAGCGCCCGCAGCCCGACCGACAATCGCGCCGATGGGGCCAAAAACGCCGCCGAGCGCCGCGCCCGCAGCCTGAAAAAGAAGAGTAGCCATGGTCTCTCCCCACGCACCGGCCCTTACGACTAGATGCGCGCTAAAATTGTGATAGCGTGTGTATGTTTGAGAGCAAAAGCAGCACGCGCCGAGCCAACCCGGCGCATCAGCGAAGATTGGCTACGCTGACTTCGGCAGAAGCCCTGCTTTCGAACATGGAGGTAAAGTTATGAAGCTTCGGCCGATTAGCCTTACACTTATCCGGACAGTGACCCGGACGGGCTGGTCAATGACCGTCCGGGTAAATTTCAACAGATAAGCAAAACGGCGGGCGGGGCTGCAACCCCGCTCACCACTCCGATGATATACGCCAACTGACAGCCGTTTTCAATCAATCCGGGTTTCCGGAAAGCGATGCACGGCCGCAATCCTGCGCCGCCATGAAGCCACCAGCGCCGAGCGTATCACCGCAGCCTGTTCGTAGGCGTGAATGAAATGGGTCGGACCGGCCAGAATACCGGCATGCTTTGCCGCACAATCCGGCCGCCAGCGAAATAGAAGCAGATCTCCCGGCCTCGCCTCTGCCAATGGCAAGGCTGGTCCGAACAATCGCCGCCCGGCCTGCATCAGTCTATCCTCGCCGCTGCGCTCGGCCCAGTCCGGCGCATAGGGCTGTACGACTTCCGGCTCCTGGCCATAAAGCTCGCGCCAGACGCCACGGATCAGGCCGATGCAATCGCAGCCCACGCCTTTTACTGCGCCCTGATGGCGATAGGGCGTGCCGATCCAGTTTTCCGCCAGCGCGACGATCCGATCACCCGGCCCCGTCATTCGAAAATCGGGCCGCCGTCATGGACCCGCTCCCCGTCTGCATAGGAATAGGCGAAGTCCGAACCCGGCACATGCGGGAAGCCACGGAAATTTAGAGAATTGGCGAAACGCTCCCGACACATTGAAAACGTCTTGTCGCAGCCGGCCGTCACGGTGAATGCCCGGCCCGGCTCGATCCTCTCTTCCAGCGGCAACCAGAGTGAAAGGACAGCAGTCCCGTCTTGGCGCCTGCCATGTCCATCCACCTCCGCGGAGAGGCCTGACGAAAACACGACCCTGCCCTGCCGGAAAAAACCATCGGCGAAACCGGACAGCCCCGATACGAGCAGCCTGCTTCTATCGATCATCTCGACGACCGATCCTTCGCCACGCCAGGCGACAAGATTCATCCTGCACCTGCCATCCCCCAGGCTCGCATCACAGCGGCGGTTGTAAAGCCTGCCCTGCGGCTGGTTCAGCCGGTGTGCCATGCTGCGCAGCTCCGCACGAAACCGGCCGCCGGCCCGCACGACCTCGCCGATCTCGCGCACATTCAGCAACATGCGCTCATCCGGCGCGGCCCAGTTGACGAGAAACAGCTCCACCCGAGCGCCATCATATCGCCCGGCCGCCAGATCACCCTCCTCGATCGCCGCACTTGAAAACCCACCTGCCACCTCGTCAGCTTCCGCGCCAAGTCCTGCGGCCTGCTCGCTTTCGCTCGCTTCAAAGCCGCTCGCCGCCAGAAAATTCGTGCCGTCGAAACTAAGGTCGCGGTCGTGGTCGGTAAAACCGATCACGACGTCATCGCGCCGCGTCACCCGCCAGCAATGGCAGGTCGTCGTCGCCTGCCCGTCGAGATGCGTCTTGAATGCCTGCGAGATTGTCCTCACGCCAATATCTCCGTCAGTGGAATGGTCGGGATACGTCCGGCATCGAAATGCGCCAGGTTGACGTCGATCCGGTCAATGTCGAAACGCACCGGCACGTCGAATTCATATCCGGCCTCGATCAGTGCGCCGGCCACCGGCACATGCCCCGCAGCAAAGGTCACCATCCCGGTCGTCGCGTCGACCGTATAGACCGCATCCGTGACAGCCACGCCTTCCACCGCAACCAGCACGCTCTCCTGAACCGGCTTGGTGATCCGCCGGGCCCAACCGCCACCCGCATCCTGATAGGCCTTCACCAATTGAAACGCGGCTGTCACGCCATCGCCGGTGCCGATGATCTGATCGTTTGCGGAAACCACCCTGCCCGGCGAACAGGAGGCCCAATCCACCGGATCGCGAAAGCGGAAGCCATAGAGTTGCCCCCGCCGCGCCTCGAAGAACTCCAGCACGGCATAAAGATCGGTGAGCGAGCGGATACCCGATCCGACCTCATAGCTGCGGCGGCTATCGCGCCAGCGCTGGTTGCGCTGTTCTCGCCCGTTCGAGAGATTGACGATATCCGTGCGCCGCACCGGCCCGCCGCTCGCGCCGAGCGCCAATCGCAACGGAAAACGTATTTCATGAAACCCGCTCATGCCGATTTCCCTCTAAAGTGTCCGGTTCAAAGCCCTCTGCGCCCGCGCATCACGCTGCGTGCGAGCATGGCCGACACCTGCGCCTCGCTCTTGCGAAAGCTCGCGGCATCCGTCGCCGTCACATTGAAAACGATCTGTGGCCCTACCCCGCCGCCAGCCGAAGCCACGCCAAGCGAGCCATCGGCGCCGCGTTTCAGCGGCAGGATCGCCTCCGGCCCCGCCTCGCCCATCAGGCCGGTGCCGCCATTCATCGGAAAATAGCTTGGTGCCCGTACGACCCCGCCATCGGCAAACGGCGTCACGGATCCGATCAGCGATCCCACGGCATTTCCGAGCAGGCCTTCAAGCGGCTTCAGGCCGGCACTCAGCGCAATATCCGTCAGCCGGTTGCCCAATCCGCGCAGCACATCCTCCAGCCCCTTGCTGCCGGTCGTTGCCGATCTCAGCGCACCGGTCAGCGCCGCACCGAACCGCTGCGACCTGGCCTCCAGATCCGCCATCACGTCCGAAAGCGCCTCTGCACCGGCAAGCGTTGCAGAGACATCCGTATCGTCGTTTTCCATTGTTGTTCTCCGTGAGCCACAGTCCATCATCCGCCTGCGGGGAGAGGACCAGGATGAAGGTCAGACATTGCTGCGCCGACGCCCACATCCGGAAACGCCCGCATCAACGCATCCAGTTCGGCCCTGCCAGCCGCCATCTCGCGTGGCCGCGTGGCGCCTGTCATGAGAAGGAATTCCACCGGCGTCAGCGTCCAGAAATCCCGTGAAGAAAGCCGCAGCAGGGAGAAGCCGACATGCATCACCACGTCCCAGGGAAATGGCGCCGACCCGCCTGCCCTGTCGTCACGCACATTCTTTCCCGCTGCGGCATTCAAGGGTTTGCTGCAGCACCCTCCCCGTGCCCGGAAAAGGTCGCCGTCAGCAGGTCGCCAACGATACCGGCATAGGTCGCGATCCCTCCCTCGACGCTCATTGCCGCCACCTCATCGTCCGAAAGCAGATTTCCGCCGCCGCGCAGGCCCGCGCCAATGATGCGGATCATGTCGGCGGACTTCAGCCTGCCGGAGGAAAAACGCGCCGCCAGCCCGTTCAGGTCTTCCGCGGCAAATGCGGTCTCGAGTTCCGCCAATGCGCCCAGCGTCAGGCAAAGGATACGACGCTCGCCGTTCAGCACCGCCTCCACCTCGCCGCGGTGCCGGTTGGCCCGGCTGCCGGTTATCGTCGCCCCGGCCATCACAGCGCACCGAAGGTGATTGCGCCGGCGGATTCAAGCGCCAGTTCAAAGCGCACCTCGCCATTATGCTCGCCGGAATATTCGAGAGCGCTCACCTGAAACGGACCGGCGATCGTACCGAAACCCGGAACCACGACCTGCCAGTTCAAGATCGCGGAGGCGAAGAAGGCGGCCCTTATCTTTTCATCGCTCGCCTGATCCTTGAATATCCCGGCGCCTGTCAGCGATGCGCGCTGGACACCCGCGCCGCCCAGCAATTCCCGCCAACGCCCGACGCTTTCCGCATCCGTTACATCCACCGTCTCCGCGTTGAATGCGAGACGACGCGATCTCAGCCCCGCCACCGTCATGAACGTTCCGCCATCGTCAACCTTCAGAAGCAGGTCCCGGCCTTTCTGCGCTGCCATTCTACCATTCCTTTTCGATTGGTTGTCGTCTTCGCCCGAAAGGCCACTTCCCGCTGTTACGAGGACCTGCTACAGCCGTTACCGCCAGTTCCCTTCGCGATGTCCCGCCATGCCTCATCCCCCCAGTTCGGTCAGAACCGTGAGCGTCCTCGCCGTTGGGCAATTGATCGGATGGGGAACGACATTCGAAGCAGTCGGGGCGATCGGCCGCAAGCTCGGCTCGGATCTTGGCCTTGCAAACGAGATCGTCTTTGCGGGCCTATCCGTCATGATGATCACGAGCGCCTTCGCAAGCCCGTTGACGGGCAGGATGCTGGAGCGTTTCGGCGCCTCACGCGTGCTTTCCATCGGAACCCTGTTCTTCGCCGCAGGGCTTTGCGTTCTGGCCAGCGCACAAGGGGTGATCGGCTACATAACTGCCTGGATCATTCTCGGTCTTGGTGCAGCGCTTGCCCTCAATGCCCCGGCTTTCACCGCCGTGGTCGAACGCGAAGGCGTCGAGGGAAAGCGCACGATCGCCATTCTCATGCTGTTCACCGGCCTGTCGCCGACGATTTCCTGGCCGCTGCTCAACCTGCTGCATGATCTGATCGGCTGGCGTTCGACCTTCCTCTGGGCCGCCGGATTGCAGGTCTTCGTCTGCCTGCCGCTCTATCTGTTCGGCCTGCCGAAACCGGTCGTCCGGGAAACCGCACGCACATCGGCCAACACCGCACCAGTACCGCTGACTGCAGCCGGCAAAAAGGCAGCCTTCATCTTCGTGGCGCTCTCAACGGCAATCGCCTCCTTCGTCACCTTCGGCCTGTCGCCTTCCCTTCTGGAAGTGCTGCAACAATCCGGCGCCACGCCTGAACTCGCATTGCAGCTTGCCGCAGCACGCGGCGTGCTCGGCATTTCGGCACGCGGTTTCGATATGTTGCTCGGCAAGCGCGGCAATCCCTTTCTCACCTCGGTCAGCGGTATCAGCCTGATGGTTGCCGGCTTTAGCAGCCTTCTCCTGTTGCCACCGTCAACTGTCAGCCTCTGGATCTTCGTCGCACTTTACGGCTTCGGCTCGGGCATATTGGTCGTCGCCCGCGCATTGCTGCCGCTGGCGCTGTTTTCGCCGAGCGAATACGGCCGTCAGGCGTCACGGCTGATGATGCCGCAGAATATCGCCAACGCCATCGCCCCTATCCTGTTTACCGCCCTGCTTGACCGAACAGGGGTGTCCACCGCACTCATCATTTCAATCCTGCTCACGCTTGTCGCTCTCTGCTCGGTCATCCTTTTGATCTCGCTTGTCAGAAAAGCGCGCCGAACGGCCAGCATCGTCACTCCGTCACGGCCCTGAAACGTATCTCGCTGAGATAATATCTGGTCTTCGGCTCGCGACGGCTCCGCGCGCTGATCCTGAGCAGGTTCACCAGAAGGGCACCGTCGAGCGCCAGATCCGCATTGTCGAGCAGTGCCGTCACCTTCGCGGTAATCTCCAATGCCTGCCGCCGTCCTTCCCCCTCGGACCAGACCTCCAGCGTGAGAAAATGCTCCTCGCCGGGCTCGGTCACGGTGGAAAGATCGCGGGTCTCCATTTCGCCGATCACGATTGCCGGTAGTTTCGGCCGCGTCTGCAGGCGATCACGAATGCCATCCGGCCCGATCAGCGCCGTCAGCACCGCATTGCCTGCAAGCCGCAAATGGATAGCCCTCAGAAGTGCATTTGCCGCACTCATCCCGCGCCCTCCTCGCAAAGACACGTCAGATAGCGCCCGGTCTCATCCGGGTCCTGGACCAGCTTCACCGCAAACAGCCGAGCGCCTTTGCGCAAACGCTGTCCGGCAGAAATATCGCTGCGAAACCGCAGCCAGATGCGATGTGTAATCGTGCCGATCTCGGCACCGGCCCGTTCGGCAAGGCTTGATGATACCGGTTCGACCTTGGCCCACATGGCGGCGGTCTCGGTCCAGTTCACCGTCGCGCCCCCTTGCCCGTCCGGTATGCTGACCGGCTCTTCCAGCAAAAGCCGCGCCGTCATCTGGCCGGGGTCGAAGAAGACCACCATCAGAGCCTCCGCATCCGGAACGGCGCGATCAGCCGCTCGTAGCCGTCGGGAACACCGGCCGGCTGCTGCTCTGCCGAGATGACGCCGCGAAAAGCGAACATGTGGCCTATATGGATCAGCATCGCCCGTTTCAGCGTGTCCGGCACATCCGTTGCCGCCTCGCCATAACCGGCCGAAAAATCGATCTCGATACCATTCACGGCCCGGCCCGGAGAAGGTGGTTCACGCAGCCAGAGCCGTGCCGGACGCCCCACACGGTCGAGCAGATGGTCTTCAAGCGAAACATCAACGGCCGCGCCATCCGCATCATAAATCGTAACGGATAGAATCGCTTGCAGCGGCGACTTGAGGATTGGGATCACTCCGTCCGTCTGCCATCGGTCAAGATAAAGCCGCCAGCTTTGCGCGATCAGGCAAAGCCCCGTCTCGCTCTCCAGAAACGTGCGGGCGGTCGTGATCAGCGACACGAGAAGCGCATCCTCGTCACCGCCATCCAGCCGCAGATGCGCCTTCACCTCGGCAAGCGTCAGCGGTTCCGCCGATGGCGGATCGATCAGTGCATAGGTCATGGAAATCCCTTGGGTAAGCGAATAGCGAATTGAGGGTGGCGAATAGGGAGATGGCTTGCAGCGATGGGAGAAAGCGGTCGCGTCCGCCCCTCCATTCGCTATTCGCCACTCCCTATTCGCTTCGCGGCAGCATCAGCTCACCGCAAACTTCACCAGCTTGATCGCCTCGAAATTCTGCACCCCGCCGCCGACGCGCTTGGTGGTGTAGAACAGGACATAAGGCTTGGCCGAATAGGGATCGCGCAGGATACGAACTCCCGCTCGGTCGACGACCAGATAACCGGAGCGGAAATCGCCGAACGCGATCGACAGCGAACCCGCCGCCACATCCGGCATTTCTTCGGCTTCCGCCACCGGAAAGCCCATCAGCGTTGCCGGCTGACCGGCAGATGCCGGCGGGCGCCACATGTAGTTGCCGTCGGCGTCCTTGAACTTGCGGATATCGGCCTGCACCTTGCGGTTCAGCATGAAGGTGCCGTTCTGCCGATGCCCCGCCTTCAGCGAATAGATCGCGTCGACCAGCGTGTCGGATGGTCCGGTGGATTTCCAGGCGCCCGCGGCCCCGGTCGCGATATAGCCGAGATTGCCCCAGGTCCAGGCGCTGTCGGCCACCGCTGTATAGGACAGAAATCCCTTCGGCTTGTTGACGCCATCGCCGCGGATGAAGGCATCGCCCTCCTGTTCGGCAAAGACGATATCCACCTCGCCGGCAATCCAGGCCTCGATATCGACCGCGGCATCGTCAAGCAGCGCCTGCGTTGCCGCCGGCATGGCGTAAAGTTCCATGGTCGGAAAGGACAGTTCGGCAAGCTGCGGCGCATTGGTCTGCGGCCGCGCCGCTGTCTCAGCCACCCAGCCTGTAGCAAGACCGGTCGTCGCGAACGGCTTCTTCAATACGGCGGTCGAGACGGTGCGCACGGTCGAAAGCGCCCGCATCGGCGAGACGACGGCAACCCGCCTGCCGATCTCGCTATCCGTCTCGTCCGGCACGAGATAACCACCATCCGCACCGCTGCCTGCCGACATCGCCTTGGCTTCCAGCTCGCGCAATCCCGCCTCGTCACCACGGCGGACATAGGCATCGAAGGCGGCCTTGTGCTCCGCCACCTCCGGCGACAGTTCGGCTCCTCCATGGGTATTGGCACGGGCCGATCCGAGCTGCGGCCGTGCCTTTTTCAGAACAAGCTGGTCGAGAACCTTCTTCTGGTCGTCCATTGCCCGGTTGATACGGTCGACCTTGTCACGGGTGACGATATCCGATGTCAGCTTCTGCTCGATCTCGCCGAGCCTGCGGTCGTTGACATCCTTGAAGGCCTCGAATGCCTCCATGAACTCGTCGAAAGCCGCCGTTACCGTCTCGGGTATGGCCTTCACTTCGGGCGCCACCTTGTTTGCCTGCATAACCTGCTCCGTCATATCGATTTTCCCTTGAAGCTTGAGGTGAACATCATCTTCGCCGCCCGCCGCATCTGGCGGACGAGTTCTGTTTCCCGATCTCGAAAGAACCGGGCATGCTTGACGTCGGAAACCCTGGCCGATGGCAACATCGGAAAGGTCACGACGGAAATTTCCCAAAGATCGGCTTCGAGGATGCGCCGCACCCCTGTCTTGGCATCGGTGCGCGCCTTGACGGTCCGAAACCCGATCGAAAGCCCGTCCAGCGCACCCGTTTTCATCAGTGAAAACACCTCGCGCGAGCGGCCCACGCCCGGCGACAACACGCCCTCGACAAAAAGCCCGCGGGCATCCTCGCGGATCGTCTTCCAGGCGCCGATCGGCTCGTTCGGATCATGCTGGTAAAGCATCCGCACGCCATCCGCGCCGCGGGCGACAAGCGAGTTCAGAAACGCCCCGCGCTCGATCTTGTCCTTGCCGAGATCGACCTCGCCGAAGACGCTGGCATAACCGGAAAAGGTGCCGTCGCCGGTAATCCCGGCCAGTTCCAGATTGGCGAATTTTCGGGCCGTCGGGCGCAAAGGAATACGCATGGGGGCGCGATGCCCGCGGTAAGCGTGCATGGAAATCTCCTGAATGAACTGAACGAACGGCTCGGCGTGCGCTCTTGGCTGAGTTGAAGCCCCGTGCGAGCCGCACTATATTCGGAGCACGGGTCCTTGAATGGAGCGCGCCATGCAGACGTTGATGCTCATCGCACTCGGTCTCATCTCAGGCACGGCAGTGATAGCTGGAGCAGTCGGCCTTGCCCTGCATCCACCAGCCATTTTCCGAAAGCCGCTTCTGGCCGATGCCCTCGAAAGAGCGGATCACGCCCTGGGAGACGCGGTCATGTATACCGGCACCGATGAAGGTGGCGGTGGTGAAATCCACAGCTGACCACCTAACGTCGACCACCGTATCTCTCCGCCACCCGCGACAATGCGCCCAGCACCCACCAGGCGCAGAGGCTCGCCGCAGCCGACCCCGCCAGCATCGTTTCCGCTCCCGAGAGCATGCCGGAAATGCCGAGCCTTTCTGCCAGCCACAGCCCCGTCGGTCCGCCAAAAATCAACCCGCATGTCACGCCCGTCGCAAACCGGCTCGCCGCCTCGCGCCTGCTTTTGGGCAGAAGGTAGATCAGCGACACGCCGGCGCCGGCAAAAGCACCCGCCGTCTTTGCCGCCCAGACGCCGATGATCGCGCCCGGATCCTGTCCAAGGTCAGCCATAGTTAATCCCTTGTCGGTTAGAGAGGGGGGCAGTCAGTCGAGATCCCAATCAGGCGCATCTCGGAAAGGCGTGTACCCACAGCACCTTCGGACAATTGCGGCGCCGTGTTACCGCGAGCGCAGGCGGATATTGGTCAACTTTCAGAATCGCTTGTAGAGAAGCCTTGAGAGGTTGAGTCCGACGCTTCGGAGGTTGCGTGAGAGGCTGAAGCTTGAAAGCTGCAGCCGATACCTGCCTTCTCAACGCTCAGTCGAGCTTGAACTGCGGGTACTCGGCCTCGACCTCTCTCGGGGCTTGTCTTCCGTGACGAATGGCAACCACCATGATCCCCACGTCGTCTTCTTGATAATCGATCTGGTAGGGCGCGGAGATATAACGCCGAACCCCTTTAGCACCATCGATGACAGGTCCGATCTGCGGATACTCGCCAATCAGTTTGGTCGCGGCCCTGATTTGCCGAACAACAGCAAGAGCGACACGCTTATCGAATTTCGCCAGATAGCCCTGCTCACGTTTCAGATAGGCCAAAGCTCGATCCGAAAGGCGAATTTTCATCAGGCGGCGTCTTCTCTAGAAAGGCGCTCAAGTTCGGCAAAAACCTCTTCGGCGTCGTGGACGCGACCGGCCTTCACATCGTCCAGCCCCTGCCTAATTTCGAGCAGATCGCTGCCCTCATTGATCAGGTAATATTTCAACGCCCGCACAATCACCCAGCTGCGGCTGCGATCGGCAGTTTCGGCAATCCTCTCGATATCCTCGAGAATGTCTTGCGGCACACGCAGCGTGATCGGATCGGACAGGACCGGCTTGTCGGCCGATTTGTCGGCGTTCTTCTTGTCAGCCATAGGAGCCTCCATTTGTAATACGACGTATTACAAATTACACCCATGCGGCCATTCGCTCAATATCCCACTGCCTCGCGTTTCTCGTCGTCGGTCAGAAAACCCGCCGCCCCGACCCGCGCCCACAGTGCTTCGCGCTCGGCACTCAGCCCCGCAATCCGGTCGAGATCCGGCTCCAGCCGTAATTCCCCGTAGATCTCGGACAGCCAGGCGGAGAAGCTCGCGGCAGTTCGCGCAATCAGCGGCAACACGGTCAGCCTGTAGAAGGCGCGGTTGGCCTCCTGGTAATTGGCATAGGTATTGTCGCCGGGAATACCGATCAGCATCGGCGGCACGCCGAGCGCCAGCGCGACATCCCTTGCGGCGCCATTGCGCGCCTCGATGAAATCCATGTCCTTCGGCGAAAGCCCCATCGCCTTCCAGTCCAGCCCTCCCTCAAGCAGCAAGGGCCGCCCGGCATTGACGGCACCGGAATACCCCGCCTCCAGCTCGTCCTTCAGCCGCTGATACTGGTCGGCCGAAAGATTGCCGCCATCCTTCGGCTGATAGACGAGCGCGCCGGAAGGTCTCGCCGAATTGTCGAGCAAAGCCTTGTTCCAACCCGCCGCCGCATTGGAGAGATCGAGTGCTGCTCCCGCCGCCACAAGCGGCGAAAAGCCAGAATGGTCGTCGAGCGGGTGAAACAGTTTTAAGTGCAACAGCGAAAGCCTCCCATCCTCGGCTTCAGCCGCAAGCCTGCGCGTTCCCCCACCGGCGCGATAATCATACCCCGTCACCCAGCCATCGCGCCCCTCAACGACGCTCACCCGATCGGGCCGCAACAGATGCAGTTCGCGCAAACTGCCGCCGATCGCCAGCGGTTCGACATAGGCATTGCCGGAGAGGAGCAGATGCCCGTAGAGCGCCTCGAAAAAATCCGGTCCGCCCTGCCGTCCGTTTGGACGCAGAAGCAGCGCCAGCGCCGGATGATCCGCAACCTCCGCAACACCTTCGTAAGCCAGCCACGGCACAGCGGCTGCAGCCTCCGCAATCATCCGCACCGCCCGATATGCCACCGGATTGCGCATGAACCCTGTCCGCGCCAGCGCCGCATAAGACCTGCCGGACCAATGCGCCGTTCCCTCGCTGGCAAGCACCGCAAAGGCGGACGCGACGCCCTTCCCTTGATCTGCAGACACGGCTTTGCGTTCCCCCGTGGAAAGCCACGGCAGGCGAAAAGGAGATTTCATTCCAGTGATCCTTTATTTAAAGGCCAAACTAACCGTGGAGTGGAGTCTGCGCGCCGGAAGTGGCGGGCTCTCACAGATTTTAAGCGGCAAGTGCGTTTACGCTCTGCTTAAAATCTTTCCAGCTCCGCTTTCTTTCTGCGTGACGTGCGTGAAGTCCCGTAAGATGATATATCCATTTCCGATCGAACCATAGGCCGGCAACCATCTGCTGCCCCTCATATGGGTCGATGTCCTGACGATAGGATTTTCCACCGGTCGTACCGCTCGTTATGGCAATTGGTCCAACCGGATTATTCAGCGCAATCAAAAGCTGTGAAACGAATGGTGACTTAGCGCTCATGACCTCGACGATGAATGGTGATATTTCTTTCGGAGTCGCTGAAGCGTCGTAAGCTTTGAAAAGAAGTTCATTGAGTGCCGATGGACCAGCTTCGTCGATGGCGCCCGTAACGAGAACCAGATGCCATTCTCCCAAACCTCCGGCATCGAACTGCATGCCTGTCGCGCTATCTTTTACCATTTGCGTCTCATTGACCCGAGCCCACAGCAAACCCTCGGGGTTTAATCGCAAACGCCGCAATGATGCCAGATATTCCTGGCCGGCCCTCAGCAGGGCAGGTGAAAGGTTTTCACTATCCACTCAACCACTCCTTCGCTTGAGAATGCATCTCTATAAATCTGTTCGGCATATTTCTCAGGCATGGAGCTTGGATTATAGCCATGCCGGCGCCGCCAATCCAGAATTGTCTTCAGGCGAAATCTAATCGGATGCCGTCCTAAGCCCTCCGGGGTTACGCCGAGTTCCTTCAGCAGCCCCCACGTTTCGTGAACCCAGAGGTCCTTACGCTCACCGCTATCAGGCCATCTGTTCCACCCTTTTTGCTGCATGATCGCAGCCTTGAGATAGCACTCGACGGCAAAGCCGGTATGGTCCCAAACTAAGGAAAACTGCTTATCCTTTTTCAGGGCGCGCGCGCCGTTTCGATGTCGCTGCGCAAGCGCTATCCAGTCATCAACTGAATGTGCAGTATTTTCCCAATCCATAACCGCCCCCGCAGCCGAGAAAATCACTGACATCTATCGGTGTCAACAAGTGCATCTCATACAGGTCAGTTCAGGTCAGTTACGGATATAGCCTACCTGAGCGGCGTCTTTGCCGCCTTGTCGCTGTCATAGTCTGCAGCAATGCGCATCTCGCGAAGCGGCCGCACGGTTTCAGTCGATTTCTGATAGATCGGATGCGCCTTGTAGGCTGCCAGCGCCGCCTCGTTTTCGAACTCGCCGTAGACGACGAAGTCGACTTCCCGGTCCCACTGGTCGGTTTTTACATTCGTGCCGATTTCCAGAAGCGATGCATGCGGGTTTGCGGTCAGCATCGAAAGCCCTGCCCTGACATCCTCGAGATTTTCGGACGTGGCCGTGAAAAACACGATATGGCGTATCATCGAAACTCCGCAGCACCTCATTCAGACAAGGTGCCTGCTAACACGCGTCCCCGCCCGCATCAATGCGCCTCGGCAAAGCCAGCCGGTATGCCTTGGCGTATCCCGCCACAAGTTCCGCCCGATCCGTCCCGTTGACGATCTTTCGCGCACCGGTCCAGTCTCTCCTGCCGTCAGCGAAATAATCACCGAGCCTGCGACCGGTAAACGAGCCCTCGAGCATGCCACTGACAAGGATCGCGACTGCAACGCCCATCTCCATCGCACGCCCCGGCTCGGAAACGAGATCGATCCCGGTCAGTGCCGACATCGCCTCGTAATTTCTCCGATGTGTCAGTTGCACGAAGCCGCGGCCAAGCCAGGTCCTGCCCTCGGCATCCGGCCGCCAATAGGGTGTCTTCACCGCGGGAAGCCGACCCGCCTTGAAGGCTTTTTCCAGCCGGGCAATCGCTTCCTCATCATTGAGCGCCAGCGTCTCGCGCACCGGCTGCATCGTCGCCGCCGTCTCATGGAAGGCTGTCGCCAGCACATAGGCCAGCGCATCGTCGCCACCTGCAGACTTTCGAACGGCCACGCTCAGTTTCGTCCATCCGTCGAGAATCGTATTGAGCCCGTTAACCTCGCGCTGCTTCAGACACCCGGAAAACAGGCTCTTGCGCACCTCGTCGAAGAAAATGCGACGTTCCGCCGCATTGTTAAGCTTACCCATTTACCGCTCGCCTTCACCGTGTTGCGACTTTCAATCGGTTTAAGAAAACTAAATCGTTTTAACGACTTAAAGGCTAATTTACTTTTGTCTCGAGCTATGGAACCAATATGGCCATGCGACGTTATGTCGACGCTTTTCCATGATGGTGCAGCGCAACAAAAAAGGAGATCATGATGATGCCGCAGCCCGCTCAGGCAGCCCCTTCGAAACCGATCCCGCAGGAAGTTCTGGATCGCATGGAATCCGAATGGAAGCAGATGCAGGAAAACAATTCCCGCCAGCCGAACCAGCGCTGAGCCAGATAACCCATCCGGATATCGCCGATGTCCGGATGGCGTAATTACGTGGCACCGGTCCTTATGGGAACGGTGCTTTTGTTTGGTGCAAGCATGCTGGTCAGGGTGGCCATGGATCCATCCTGCGCTCCGCGACAAGCCGAGCATTCACGCCGAATGCAGCAATCCGAACAAACTCTCTTGCGGCTGTCATCACTGCCGCGAAATCAACAATGCCTGTTCTATCGCGAGCGCGCCGCGCTCATCGCCGAACAGATAAGACCAGGCGATCGGTGTTTCGGGCCGGGCCGCAACGGTGAAGCGCTGAGAAGGCAGACCGAGGCTCGGCTTTACAAGGACCTTGCCGAAAGCTGCACGCTCTAGGGTCAAAGCCCCTATCCTGATTGAGCTTTGCCCCTAAAGCGCATTGCATCATATCCCGCGCACCCGCGGTTCGCCCTGCCCTTCCAGAACCAGCGCCGTCAGCGCCCAGACCAGCGCATCCAGCCTGTCAGGTGAGCGCCCCGATGACAGCCCGTCGGGACCAAAATCGCACATCTGGTCCTCCAGTTCGATAAACCGCCCTGCATGCGCCACCCTTCCCTGTTCGTAGAGCGCCGCCACCGGCTCGGCCCGCAGAAACTTTCCCCGCGTCGCCCTGACCATGGTGATTGGCAGCGCCACGTCGACACTTCGGAGCATCGCCGTCACCATCTCGCCGCCCTGGTTGACCTCGGCGACGATCCTGTCGGCAGAAAACCGCCGATATGCCCTCACGACAGACTGCGCCCACTGGGCAGGCGTCGCGCCCTCCACGGAACAATCCGCCAGCACAACGGCCCGCCCCTCCGGCTCCAGCCCGGCCACGACGATGCCGCAACAGGAATTCTGTCCTATGCCTGCGGGCGGATCGACCGCAACGACGATCCGCCTTAAGGCCGGCACGACCCGGATCACGCAGGCCTCGATCTCCGAGCGGCGCCACAGCGCGTCCTCGCGGTCCTCGATCAGCTCGCCAGCCAGTTCCTGCCGGCCCAGCCTCGTGCCGCCATACCGGCGCTCCAGCGCCTCGATAAAACCCGGCGCCAGGTTTTGCCGGTTGTCGCCGGTGGCGATCCTGACCAGCCGCGTCGAAGGATCGGCGATCAGCCGCTTCAATACCGGAACCGGCCGCGGCGTCGTCGTCACCAGCTGCCGCGGATCGTTGCCCAGCCGCAGGCCGAACTGCAGCATGTCGAATGTCTCTTCGGCATGTTTCCATTTCCCGATCTCGTCGCACCACGCATAATGAAACTGCGGCCCGCGCAGCGCCTCCGGGTCCTCGGAGGAAAATATCTGCGCCACCGCCCCGTTCGGCCAGACAAGCCGGCGCCGCGAGATTTCAAAGTCCGGAGACTTGTCGCGCGCAATCCGGCAGATACCGGATACGCCGTCGATCATCACCTCGCGGGCGTCACCCAGCGTTTCCGCCACCAGCGCGATCCTCAGATCGGACCGCTCTCCGGCAGAAGCCAGCTTATGCACCCATTCGGCCCCGGCCCGCGTCTTGCCCGATCCGCGTCCGCCCATGACCAGCCACGTGCGCCAGTCACCTGCGGGCGGCCTCTGTTCCGGTCGACCGTTGACGTCCCAGTCCCGTTCATAGCGAGAGACGAACCGTGCCGGTACCACAAGCCCCTCCACCTCGACGACCGCGGAAGGTTGCGTCGCCGCTGTCGAAGATGCTTCAGCCGTTTCTATTTCATGCGCATGGCTTGCCCCTCGCGCCAATATGTTTTCCGCGCTGGTGACCGCCATGCATTCACTCTCATGCTGCTCGTCGATACCCTGCATGCCTGCCTGATGTTGGGCAGCGATACGACTTTTCTGCTTGGCGAGACGCCTCGCGTCGGATGCCCGTGCACGACGCTCAGCCCGTGCCCGATGGCGGATCGGTGCCCGCTCGTCGAGGCTCGGCATCAGAGGCAGCGCCGTTTCGGATCCAGGTAGCAAGAAGACTTTTGGCCCGTTCATCCGCCTTGTCCGCTATCAGCCGCTGCAGGCGGTCTTTCGCCTCTCCATAGCCGCCCTCATCGGCCACGCGCTCGGCCTCGATCTCGCGATCCCGCGCCAGCTGCCTTTGAAGACTGTCGACCTTTTCGAGCGTGCGCACGATCAGGCTCATGGCGTCGGTCGCCGCCTTCACGTCGGCGCGCGCCAGCTTCTGCGCCGCCTCGTCGCCATCCGTCAGAGCGCCCGCCGCGCTCTCGCGCATCTTGCGGAAGGTGGAAAACTGCTCGCGCATCTCCACCGTCATGTCGTTTAATAGCTTGCGTAGTTCGTCGCTCGCAGAAACGCCGCCATCCGCCGACTTGATCTCAAGCGCAATCCGCACTTCATCCGCCAGCACGGCATCCTCCGTTGGCATCTCGTCGCCATAGGCCGCGCGATCCCGCCAGATGCCGAACAGGCCCGGATCGAAACTGTCGAACTCATCCATGGCAGGCTCCATGAAGCGCACAGGCAAATCGCCGCCAGCCTCTTCGGCTGCAGCGTTTCGTTCCCGTATCGCAATGTCGGATTAGAATGGTTGCTCAAGTCCTGGCGCGCTCAACTATAGGCGCACACCCGTCGAAGCCCCCCGCCCTCAAGCGCAGTTCTTCGACTATGCCTGAACCCTATCAAAGCACCGTTACGCCGTCAAGGATTATTTTCCTATCTTGGTGTTTTTCGTAAATAGGCGGAGACGATCTCTGCGCTGTCGTCTTAAGCCCTTGCGATCGTGGTGCAATCGCTCATAGTGGCCACCCATTCGTTTCGCCGGAGAATTCGATGCCGACCACACCGCCCGCCTTTACCGGCCTTTCCGCCTTCCCGCTGACGCCTGCGGACGAAGCCGGCCGCGTCGATACCGATGCCCTGCAGCGACTTCTTTCGCGCGTTGTCGAGGCCAAGACGAATTCGATCGGTCTTCTCGGCAGCACCGGAACCTATATGTACCTCACCCGCGAGGAACGCCGCCGGGCGGTGGAGGCCGCGGTCGAATGCGTTGGCGGCAAGCTCCCGCTGATCGTCGGCGTCGGCACTCTGCGCACCGACGATGCGGTGGCGCTTGCCCGGGATGCGGCATCAGCCGGCGCCCACGCGCTGCTTCTTGCGCCGGTCTCATACACGCCGCTCACCGAGGAAGAGGCGTTTCGCCATTTCGAAGCGGTCGCCGCCGCAACCGATCTGCCGCTTTCGATCTACAACAACCCGTCAACCACGCATTTTTCTTTCAGCGAGGCACTGATCGGGCGCCTGGCTGGCCTTGCCAATGTCAGCGCGGTG
Organism: Neorhizobium sp. LMR1-1-1.1; assembly: GCF_040675795.1. Lineage (NCBI taxonomy): Bacteria > Pseudomonadati > Pseudomonadota > Alphaproteobacteria > Hyphomicrobiales > Rhizobiaceae > Neorhizobium > Neorhizobium sp. LMR1-1-1.1. The sequence goes on along the minus strand of NZ_JBEGHE010000025.1, from coordinate 1,032,593 downwards.
AAAATGCCGCTGCCGAAGGGCGGCGATTTTTCAGGCGAGATCGCTCGATTGAGAGCCGCCACACCGGCCAATTTCGCCATTGGCTATAGCGGTGACTGGGAGTGCCCGCATGCACTGCTGGCCGGTGCGGATTGCTGGTACAGCGTCGTCGCCGGTCTGTTCCCCAAGCCCGCGCTAGCCCTGACCCGCGCGGCGATCAGCGGCAACGCGGAAGAAACGAAGCGGCTGGATACCTCCTTCCACCCTCTCTGGCAGCTGTTCAAGACGCATGGCAGCCTGCGCGTGGTCTATGCGGCCGCGAACCTCATGGGCATCACCAAAGCCCAGCCGCCGCGCCCCGTCCTGCCGCTGGGTTCGGAGGCCGTTCGGGATATCGAAGCAGCCATCTCGCTTCTGAAGGACTAGGTCCCACAGAAGGTTCGCGTCACCCTTTCTTCAGGTGTTGGCGGCGTCATGTAATCGGCAAATCCGGGACGCTCCTCATAGGGCTTTTCGAGTGCTGAAAGCAGCCGCTCGAAGAAGGAAAAATCGCCGTAATTGGCAGCCGAAATCGCCTCTTGAATGCGGTGGTTGCGCGGGATGATCGCCGGATTGACGGCACGCATCGCGTCGGCACGGCCAGCGTCACCTTGAGGCTCCTGCGCCAGCCGCTCGCGCCACAGTCCCAGCCATTCCGCAGCCTTGGAAGGATCGGCGAACTGGCTCAGGAACCGTTCGTCCAGCCCTTCCGCCGCATCCGCCAAACCACGGAAAACAAGCGTGAAATCCGCCTCCTGATCCTGCATTGCCGAAAGCAGCTGCTGTACCAGTTCTCCATCATCATCGGCTTCACTCGAAAGCCCGATCTTGGCCCTGAACACCTTGATCCATTCCGCCTGAAACCGCTCGCCGAACTCTCTCAGAACCTCGTTCGACGCGTCGACTGCCCTGTCCTGATCCGCGTCGATTACCGGCAGCAGGCATTCCGCCAGTCTGGCGATGTTCCACTGGCCGATGCCCGGCTGGTTGCGATAGGCGTAACGCCCGCCATGATCGATCGAGGAAAACACCTTCATCTGATGATATTCGTCGAGAAAGGCGCAAGGGCCGAAGTCGATCGTCTCCCCCGATATGGTCATGTTGTCGGTGTTCATCACACCATGGACGAAACCGACGCCGAGCCAGCGCGCGATCAGCTCCGCCTGCCGGAATGCCACGGCCTGCAGCAGTGCCGCATAGGGGTTCTCGGCCGCCTTCAACTCGGGATAATGCCGGTCGATAACATAGTCGGCCAGTTCCCTTATGCCATCCGTATCGCCGCGCGCAGCAAAGAACTGGAAGGTGCCGACCCGCACATGGCTTGCCGCGACACGAACGAAGACCGCACCCTGCTCCACCGTCTCGCGATAGACCTGCTCGCCGGTCGTCACCGCCGCCAGCGCCCGTGTCGCAGGAATGCCGAGCGCAGCCATGGCCTCGGAGACGATATATTCCCGCAGCACAGGCCCCAAAGCCGCACGGCCGTCGCCACGGCGGGAAAATGGCGTCGGGCCTGCGCCTTTCAGCTGGATATCGCGACGAATACCGCCTCGATCCACCACTTCGCCCAGCAGGATCGCACGGCCGTCGCCGAGCTGCGGCACGAAACTGCCGAACTGGTGGCCGGCATAAGCCATCGCAAGCGGCATCGCCCCTTGTGGCACCACGTTGCCGGAAAATGTCGCCGCCAGCCGATCCGGATCGGAAAGATCGGCCTCGACGCCAAGCTCTTTCGCCAGAGCCTCGTTGAACATGATCAGCTTCGGCCCCTCGACCGGCTCGGGATAAACCGAAGCGTAGAACCTGTCGGGCAGACGGGCATAGGAGTTGTCGAAGTGGAACAAGCATGTCTCCATCGGGCATATGGGCCTTTTCGCCCAATATGGGAAATAGCAGGCGAGGAACAAGCCGAAACATCTGTGCCTGTCCGGACCGAATGATAAAGCGCCCACACTATCTTATTGAGCACCCTTTCCTTTTCCGCATCGTCTCATAATTACAGTTTCGTGATCGGCGCAGGACGCGCCGCAAATTATGGAGACTGGGGCTATGGGTTTGTCGCTTCTGATCAGCATCCTGATCACTTTCCTCGTGATCGTGCTGGTACTTTATCTTGTCAACATGCTGCCGCTTGACGCAAAGGTCCGCCAGATCGTGCGGGTTGTCGTCATCATCATCGGCATCATTTCGCTTCTGAAATATCTGGCGGTGTTCTAGCCCTTCCCGACCGAACCATTTGCCCGGACGGATCACTTGGGTCCGCCCGGGCAATGGCGGCTTTCGCCTTGGGAGCCTGCTATCTCGAAATGTCAGGAATTCATGGATTTCAGATGGGTGACGACCTCCGCCTGACGCTTGTCATCGAGAATTTCCACCCGGTCGTGCCAGAAGCGTGATGCCTCCTCGGGTTCGTCTTCCCACTTTCGGGTGGTGACGAAATTATCGTCGAGCTTGGCAAGCCGCGTTCCGCCGAGCCTGCGATATTCCTCGGCCAGTTCCAGAGCCTGCGTCTTTTCTCCATGTGCCTCAACCATATGCATCCCTTTCCTTTGTGCCTCCGAAGGTTAGAACAGGAAGGTCGCCGTCCGGTTCCCGCGTGACGCGGGAGGAAATGCTAAAGGCAGGCTAGTTGGTCAGTCGGTTCACCGGCTTGATCGCGTTGTCGGCAATCGACTTGAACGATGCAACCAGGGCTTCCATCGTGTTGGGTTCGTAATAGTTGCCAGCGGCAGAGGCGCAGTATTTCAACAGTTCCTGCCCTTTGGGCGGAGCCATGAAGGCGACGGTGTAGATCTTTATTCCGGCCGTCTTTGCGGCCGCGCATCCGTCACGTACGTTCTGGTCCAGCCTCTGGCTCCAGTCCACGCTATTGCCGGTCATATCACCATCGGTCATCAGGATCATGATGCGATCCGATGTCTTGTTGCCTTTCTTGGCCTGCTCGACGCTCTCGGTATCGGTGCCGTAGATGTTGCTCTTGATGTTGGAGGTCGCGGTGGTCACCGCCGCCGTCGCGTCCGTTCCACCAACCGGGTTAAGCGTCATGGCATTGACGTAGTTCCTTGCAGCCGTCGTTCCCCAGGCGACCGCCGACTGGCCCTTGATGCCGTTGGTATAGGAGATCGTGCCGGTGCGGACAAAGCGGGTCTTGGGATCAGATTTGTCGAGGGCGTCAAACATCGTGGCTGCAGCCTGTTTCAGCGCTTCCACCTTGGTCACATAAACAGTCTGCTGGCCGATACAGATGCCGAGCAGGTTGATGACGCATTTCGTGCCCTTCACCGTCGTCGTGTTCTCCGCCATCGAAGCAGATTCATCGAGCAGGATTTCCATCGATATGCCATTGCTTGCCGCAGCCGCTCCGTCAGCACCAGTACCGCTTCCGGTGCCCGATATCGTGCTGCTAGAGGCATTTACGGGATAGGTTCGCCCGGCGAAAAAACTGGTAAGCGGCGTCAGCGGAATATCGGCAGAGGAGGTTACCGAGACCGTATAGCTCTTGGCCCCCGTCGATGCATCCGTGTTGGTGACGATTGCCACCGTCGTCGCGTTCTTGATCGTCGCGGTGTCGGTGGTGTTCATGTAATTGGCTAACTGGCCCGCCAGAAAATCCTTGCCGAGCTTCTGGCCGGCCGCGGTATCGGAACCGTTGGCCATAGCACCTGAAACGGCAAGGGCCGCGGCATCCGTCGCCTCCTGCAACTGGCGTTTCGAAACCATGAGATTGGCGGTGTCGACCGCCAGCCCGGCGCCTCCCAGCAACATGGGCAGGATGAGCGCAGTCATCATCCCGAAGTTACCAGCCGGGTCGGAAACGATGCTGCGATTGGCTCTATCGAATATTAGCATGGCGGCATTTAACGCAAAGAAGCGCTATTCGTGTCGCCATACATTCAAACTTGCTTAATTAACGATAATCAGGACTCAAGACGTTGTTCTGCAATGGGAATACCAGGCTCCGGGCCGCCTCAGGTGAGATAGGGCGCAAGCTCAAGCAGTTGATTTTCCTGTCTCACGCCGATCTTGTAAAGATAGATGAGATTGGCTGCCAGACGCCGGGGCTCTCCGCCGTCCTCCCAGCCCTCCGCCCGCAGTTGGCAATAGACACGCCGGATCATCAGGATATCTCCCGCAGCAATGATGCTTTCGGCCATCATGGCCGCCCTCCTCGAAAGCATGCTGAAACCGGCCCGGCTCACAAGCTGACGCAGCTCAGGGCACCGGCATTAATGCTATAAAAAGGATTTTGTATACTGAACTTGACACTTTCAGCCCGCAAAACAATAAGAATTTATATTATTAATGAAGCGGGTATATTATGCAACAGACACTGCATGCCAACAACATTGGTTTTCTTCGACTGCTGTTTGCTTCTCTCGTAATAGTCTCTCACGCGTCAGAGATCATCGACGGTAATAGATCCCGAGAAATATTGTCTGGCGCGCTTGGAGCGCGGACATTCGCGGAGCTTGCCGTGGACGGGTTCTTTCTTCTTAGCGGTTATCTGATCACTCAGAGTTACGACCGCTCCAGCAACCCAATTTCATTTCTGAAAAAACGCGCTTTCCGTATCTATCCGGGTTATCTGGTCGCGGTCTTTATTTGCCTGGCGCTTGCACCCTTGACAGGCGCTGCAATCGGTTATTACGGGATGGGTGACCTGCTTCGTCTCACCCTGGAAATCGTAACGCTTCACGGCCCCTCGCAACCCGGTTTCATAGGATTACCCTATGAAATCCTGAACGGTTCGCTTTGGACGATCTCTTACGAATTCCGTTGCTACATATTCGCCTTGCTCGTCGGCCTCGTCGGTCTGAGCCGAAAACGCTTTGCCTTTGCTGCGATATCGGCGGCACTGCTCCTCATGACGATGATGCCTTTGGATATCCAGATCCCGAACAGGATCGCATTTTTCACCGGTTATTATTCCGAAAGCGTTCGTCTGTTTGCAAACTTCTCTGTCGGCGCGTGCTTCTATCTGTTCCGCCGGGAAATTCCGTTCACCAATACCCTTGCCATTGCCAGCACCACCGCTCTGGTCGTGATGATGTTCCTTGAGTACTTCGAAATCGCAGCCTTCGCCGTCTTTGGCGGCTATCTGATCTTCTGGTTCTCCTTTGCAGTAAAATCAGAAGCGATATCGCGGATAAACGCTGACGACGACGTTTCCTACGGAGTGTATATGGCTGGCCGATTTCAGGCACCCTTCTCTATTTCGTTGGTGTCCAATCGCCAGCGATGATGATCGCGCTGAGCCTGCCCTTGGCCTATATGGCTGGTTATCTCAGCTGGATCCTCGTGGAACGGCCATTCCTCCGCAGGTCACCGAAAACGATAAAGACGTGATCGCCTCATCCATCCAGAAGCACGATGGTTGCACTGGGAGGATACTCAGAACCAAGTAATGGCGAGGGTGGCACTTTGTGTGAAACGCCCCCTTGAGGATGCCGAATAGATTGGGCCCGCGGCTCATCAGCCCTCATGCCGTATCCTGCCGCATGGGCAGGATACGGTCGATATTCGTCATTTGGAGGTTTGCGCCCGGCCGTGTCTCCGAGCGGTCTTCCGTCTATCGGCTATCCTTGAGCCGCCACGATCGCGTCGGCCATGATCTCGACGCCGCGGTCGATCTCGGCGTCCGAAACGGTTAGCGCCGGAGCGATGCGGAAGACGCCGCCCATGCCGGGCAGCTTGACGATGTTCATCGAAAGGCCGCGAACCATCGCTTCTTCCATGATCTTCGCGCCAAGCTCGAAACCGGGCGCCTTGGTGTGGCGGTCGGTCACCACTTCCAGCCCGAGCAGAAGACCGCGGCCGCGCACGTCGCCGATGCATTCGAAACGCTGCTGCAGCGCCAACAGCCCGTCCTTCAGGCGCTTGCCGCGGGTTATCGCCTGCTGGACCAGATTGTCACGTGCCATCACATCCAGCACGGTCACACCGACAGCAGCCGGCAGCGGGTCCGATACGTGGGTCGTGTAGAAGAGGAACCCCTTCTCGAACGCTTTCTGCTCCACTTCCGCGCTTGTCATGACAGCGGCAAGCGGAAGGCCGGCGCCGAGCGTCTTCGACAGCGTCATGATATCGGGCGTCACGCCGTCACGCTGGAAGGCGAACATGTTACCGGTGCGGCCGACGCCGGTCTGTGCCTCGTCGAGGATAAGCAGCATACCGCGCTCCTCGCACTTCTTCTTCAAGGCCGCGAGATAACCGAGCGGCAGTTCGAGAATGCCGCCGGAAGACAGGATCGGTTCGGCGATGAAGGCGGCGAGATTGCCGGTCGACTGATTGTCGATCAGATGGAACGCATCGTCTAGCTCGGCCTGCCAGTCGTTCGATCCGTCCGGGTTCCTGAAGCGCGGGCGATAGGCATTCGGTGCCGGGATGACGAAGGAGCCGGCCGAGACCGGACCATATCCCTTGCGACCGGCGCTGTAGGTGGCGGAAGCCGCAGCTCCGGTCATGCCATGCCAGCTCTGGGCGAAGGCAACGATTTCGTGCCCGCCGGTCACGAGCTTCGCCATGCGGATGGCCGCCTCGTTGGATTCGGCACCCGTTGTCAGCAACTGGACACGGTCGAGGCCCGGGGCGAGCGCGGCGAGCCTTGCTGCCAGCTCCACCACCGGACGCGACAGCATGCCGGAGAACAGATGCGCGACCGAGGCCATCTGGCGGTTTACCGTCGCCACGATATCCGGGTGGGTGTGGCCGAGCACGGCGCTCATCTGGCCGGAGGTGAAGTCGAGAATCGCGCGGCCATCGGCATCGTAGACGAAGCTACCCTCAGCGCGTTCGATGATGACGTCCTCGAAGGCCGGCCCGTAACGGGTCAGGTGCTTGTCGGCATCGGCCCAGAAGGCCGGATCGTCATTGCGCGACGTGAGGTTTCTGGCGGCGTTTTCCATGACGGTTCCCCATTGTGATTGATTGGCCGGGAGGGTAACAAGCCACTGGCACCTCAGTCCAATTGATAGTATTTCAATCCGATATCCATTTCGCTGATATTGCCATGCTTGATCTCGCGCTTCTGAAAAACTTTGTCGTCGTTGCCCGCACGGGTTCCATCAGCCTTGCCTCCAACCAGGTCGGGCGCACCCAATCCGCACTCAGCATGCAGATGCAGCGGTTGGAGGCCGAGGTCGGTCAGCCGCTTCTGCAGCGCACCGGCGCCGGCATGCGGCTGACTGCGGCAGGCGAGAGACTGCTGGCCCATGCCGAACAGCTGATCGCGCGGCATGACGAGATCCTGGCAGATATGGGCGGGCTGGCGCTGAAGGGGGCGGTCAGCCTCGGATGTCCGGAGGACTATTCGATCGCTTTCCTGCCGGAGCTGCTGAAACGCTTTTGCGCTGCCAATCCGCAAGTGGAGCTGAGGCTTGTCTGCGCTCCGACGATCGGGCTTCGGCCGCTCATCCAGCGCCGGCAGATCGACATGGCGCTGGTGTCGCTGCCCGATGCGGATGATGCCGCGGTGATCCGGCAGGAGCGCTTCGTCTGGGTGGCGGACAGGCCGGATACGCAGCTGCTGTCCAACGAGATCCTGCCGCTGGCGCTATCGGCGCCGACAACACTCGATTACCGCGCCGCCTGTGACGCGATGGAGGCCGTCAACCGCCGTTATCGAGTAGCGTTTGCCAGCGACAGTCTTGCTGGGCTGATCGCGATCACTCGCGCAGGCCATGCGGTCAGTGTACTGACAAAAACGGCGGTGCCGCCTGACCTTCACATCATCGAGCATGGGCTGCCGCGTCTGCCGACGATCGGTATAGCGCTTGAGTTTTCCGAAAGCCGCCCGTCCTCCGCTGCCGCGATGCTGGGAGAGCATATCCGCCGTCACCTGCCATCGCTCAGGGATCCTGCGGCGGCGGTGCGGGGTCTTTGATCTTTCACCCCACTCGCGCCGCCGTATCGAGGCTGATCTGGTTGCGACCGCGCATCTTGGCGGCGTAGAGCGCGAGGTCGGCACGGCGATAGAGGTCGTCAGCCTTCTCGTTTCTTTCGGCGCAGGCGATGCCGGCGGAGAACATGTAGCGAAAACTGACCTGATCCGGCAGAGGCCGAGACAGCCTGACTGCCTCAAGCATGCGCCCGACGATCACCTCGGCATTTTCCGCGGTGGTATTGGGAAGGATGAGAACGAACTCCTCTCCGCCGACACGGCCGAGGACATCCGTCTTGCGGACGTAGCTCTGCAAGGTGGCGGCGAAATCCTTCAGCACCGCATCCCCGACCGAATGGCCGAAACGGTCGTTGATATATTTGAAATTGTCGATGTCGAGCACGGCGATACAGCCTACGGGCCCCCAATGCAGCCCGTTGACGTTACCCTCGTCACGCATAGCGAGAAGATCGTTGAGCTTTGCCATGACGAAACGGCGGCTCGGAATACCGGTCAGTTCGTCGGTATGGGAAGCCTTGATCGCGTCGTCGCGGTCCTGCCGCAAGGCACGCTCGTCGGGGCGGATTGAGGTGATGTCGCTCGCCACGCAGAGCATCCAGCCATCATCCTGCGTCGTCTCCGTCATCCACAACCAGCGGCCATCGTGGAGGTCCGTTTCGAAGGCGCGAAAACCTGCCTTGCCGCGCCGGGAGATGGTGGACGCCAGCCATGCCTCGAAATTTTCGACCTTGATGACGGTGCCGCGCCTTGCGTGGAAATTTCGACGCATCAACTCCGACCAGAGCGGATGTTCACCTTCTTCGATGAACCATGCCGCACGAAACGCACGGTTGGCATAACGCAGCCGATCCTGGTCGTCATAGAGCGCCACGCAGACGTCAGCGGCTTCCATCAGCCGGACGGCCTGCAACATCGTTTTGTCGTCGTCCAAGGCCTTCATGCCCTCAGGAATAGTGTAACTGGTCGGCATCGGTATATCCGATACCTATGAAAGATCGGTTATGGCGGGTTCAGCCCCTCATCTCTGCAATCTTTTGGATTATCGTCAGTTTCTGCGGGTCTGCCTAGGGCAGGATATGGCCATATTGCTTTCGCCAAATAACCATTCCGATAGGCAGCCCGGACAGTCACACAGCGACCCTTTCGGACATATGTCGCTTCTCGTTGATATAGATATCCGCAGTGTTCAGAATTCGAATGAAGGCATAGCTGATATTCAGCGCGCCAACTCCCTGGCAACGTCACCGATCAACCCACGCAGCCAGCGATGCGCCGGGTCGTTGCGGTGGCGGACATGCCAGGCCATCTGGACGGGAAAGGTGCCGAGATCGACTGGCGAGGGAAGCACCTTCAGCCGTGGATCGAGCGCAATACGCCGGCAGATCAATGCCGGAAGCGTGGTGCAGTAGTCAGTGACGGCTACAAGTTCCGGAATGGAGAGGAAATGCGTGACGGACACCGCCACCTCACGCTTCAGCCCCTGCCGCTCCAGAGACTGGAACAGGCCGGCGCGTAACCGGCCGGGCGGCAGCATGTTGACATGCTTCAGCCGCTCATATTGCTCCTTGGAGATGCTGTCGCCGATATCGGGATGATCGGCACGGACAACGCAGGCAAGTCCATCCTCCATAAGATGCTGGACGACGAGATTATCCGGAGGATCGGTGAGCCTCCCCAGCACCATAGCCGTGGTGCCGGACATCACGCCCGTCTCGGCGATATCGCTGCCGAAGGGAGTGAGCCGCAGCCGGATGCCAGGCGCCGCCTGGCGCAGCCGCTCAACGATGGCCGGCACCAACACGAATTCCACATAATCGTTGGGTGCGATGGTGAACAGCCGCTCGGCAGTCAGCGGGTCAAAGTCCTGCTGGCCGAGTATGACATCATCCAGCTTCGCCAGCGCCTCCACAATCGCAGGGGCGATCTCTTCTGCGAGTTCGGTCGGCCGGATGCCATATCGCTCGCGTACGAAAAGCGGATCGCGAAAGGTCTCGCGCAACCGGTTGAGCGTGTTGGACAGCGCCGGCTGGGTGATGCCGAGGCGTTCAGCGGCGCGGGTTACATTGCGCTCCTCCATCAGGACAACGAAGACCGGCAGTAGGTTGAGGTCGTATCTCATTCAAACACAACGCCTATTCAGTTATAACGCCTTGATTATGTCTGGAATAGATTAAATAAATTTCCGAAATGTGTCGAGATGGCGCATCGTCAGGCTGTCCAAAACGGACAACACAACTCTAAGGAGAAAGACGATGAGCAAGGGCAAGGTACTGGTCATCGGGTCCAATGCGACCCGGATCGAAACCAAAGACGGCCGCACGGGTGCGACCGGTCAATATCTCAACGAAACCGTGGTGCCGATGCTGGCATTGATCGATGCCGGTTACGAGGTTGTGCTGGCGACGCCGAACGGAGCGAAGCCGCATATGGACGAGGCATCCGACAGTGCAGAGCATTTCGGTGGCGATGTCGCGGCTTACGAAAAGGCCAAGGCCTTCTGGGCAAACGACACGTCGATGAACAGCGGCCTGACGCTGCGCGGCGCAATAGAACAGGGGCTCGACAATTTTGCGGCTATCTTCGTTCCCGGCGGCCAGGGCCCGGTCGTCGACCTGATGATCGACCCCGACATGGGCGAAATCGCAAGGCATTTCCACGAAAAGGGCAAGCCTTCCGCCTATCTGTGCCACGGCCCGATAGCGACTGTCGCCGCCATGCCGCATGCCCGCGAATTTCGCTCGGCACTGGTGGCCGGCGATGAGGCCAAGGCGCGCGAATGGGCCAAGGGCTGGCAATATGCGGGCTACAAGATGACAGTCTTTTCCGACACGGAAGAAAAGGTCGTCGAGGATTATGTTCTGCACGCCAAACTCTATTTCAACATGATCGAGGCGCTGACGGCGGCAGGTGGTGATGTAAGCAAGACCAAGATCGATTTCGAACCGAATGTCGTCATCGACCGTGAACTGATCACCGGCCAGAACCCACGTTCGGATCACCCGATCGCCGCAGCACTGATCGAGGCACTGGATCGCAGGCTGGCTGCGTGACAGTAAACATACTTGGCAGAAATACCCCTCTGGCCTGCCGGCTTTCCTGGGGCGAGCCGCCTGTCTCGCCCCGCTCTTCGAGCCCCCACAAGGGGGGAGAAGACCTAAGGCGACCGCCTGTCCCAATTAAGCCACGGCAGGTCGACCGGGCTAAGCCCTCCCCCTTGTGGGGAGGGTTGGGAGGGGACTTTTTACACGCGCGACGGCTCACCCAAAGGAACACGCCATGACTACCGAAACCAACAACGCCAAAATCATCGCCATACTCACCGCCCTGCCCGGCAAGGCCGCTGAATTGCGGGCGCTGCTTGCCGACACCGCACCTTCCTGCCGTTCCGAGCCGGGCAATCTGCGTTGGGATGTCTGGCAGGACCGGGCGAACCCCGAACGCTTTATCCTCGATGAACTCTATATCGATGCGGATGCGGTTGAAGCGCATCGCGAGACGCCCCATTTCAAAAACTACGCTTCAAAGATCAACAGCTTGGCCGAGCGGTCCGCCTATGTGGTCACTCCCGTCAATCTCGGCTGACACCCCTGAAAAGAAGGATAGACCCCATGGCACTCAAGGATATTCTGCCGAGCAGGCTTGGTTTCGGCGCAGCCCCGCTCGGCAACATGTTTCGCGATATTCCCGAGGATGAGGCGCGCGCCACGGTGGAAGCCGCCTGGACCGACGGCATCCGTTATTACGATAACGCCCCCTTCTACGGCGCAGGGCTGGCCGAGATCCGCATGGGCGATGCGCTCAAGGACAAGCCGCGCGACCAGTATGTGATCTCGACCAAAGTCGGCCGCTACATTCTCGACGAGATCGAGGATGTCAGCGCCCGCGAGCAGGGCGAAAAGGCCGGCGTGTTCAGCCACGGTCTGCCGAACAAGGTGGTCAACGACTACAGCCATGACGGCACGTTGCGTTCGATCGAGCAGAGCCTGGAAAGACTGAAGACCGACCATATCGAGATCGCCTTCGTGCATGATCTGGCGCAGGATTTCTGGGGCGACCGGTGGCTGGAAAAGTTCGAGGAGGCCCGAAATGGTGCCTTCAAGGCACTCGACCGGTTGCGCAACGAAGGGGTGATCAAGGCCTGGGGGCTGGGCGTCAACAAGGTCGAGCCGATCGAGCTGGTGCTCGAACTGGACGAACCGAAGCCCGATGCCTTCCTGCTTGCCGGCCGTTACACGCTGCTCGACCATGACAAGGCCTTGCAGCGGGTGATGCCGATGGTGGCAGAGTGGGGCCTGGGTGTCGTCGTCGGCGGGCCTTATAGCTCGGGCGCTCTGGTTGGCGGACCGAATTTTGAATATGCGCCGATCAAGCCTGACATGGCTGCGAAGATCGCGAAAATCAAGGCGATTGCCGACCGCCATCAGGTGAGCATGAAGGCTGCCGGCCTGCAGTTCTCACTCGCCAACCCGGCCGTTGCCGCCGTCATTCCCGGCGCCAGCCAGCCCTCGCGCATCGCCGAGGACAGCGCGGCCCTGAAGGAAGTCGTGCCTGCCGATTTCTGGCGGGAGTTGAGGGCGGAAAAGCTGGTGAACCCCGCGGCGCCGCTGCCAGCTTAAACCGTCCTTTCTCGAGATATAACGCCCCGGCAGGTCTCCCGCCGGGGCATTTTCGATCTCAGTTGGCCATGGTCGAGCGATGCGCCCAACCGGTCATGCGGCGTTCGATCCACGCCATCAGCGAATACATGGCGATGCCTTCGACGGCGAGTGCAAGCAGACCGGCAAAAACCAGCGGCACGTTGAACTGGCTCTGGGCCGAGGCCATCATGTTGCCGAGGCCGTAATTGGAGGCGACGGTTTCGCTGAGCACCGAGCCGACGAAGGCAAGCGTGATGGCGATCTTCAGCGAGCCGAAGAAATAGGGCATCGAGCGCGGAATACCGACCTTCAGCATGATGTCCAGCTTCTTTGCTCCGAGTGCCCGCAGCACATCCTCCGTCTCCGGCTCGATCGTCGCCAGACCCGTCGCGACATTCACGACGATCGGGAAGAAGGAGATCAGGAAGGCGGTGATGACGGCAGGAATGGTGCCGATGCCGAACCAGATGACGAGGATCGGCACGACGGCGACCTTGGGGATGGCGTTGAAGCCGATCATGATCGGGTAAAGCCCGGCATAGATGGTCTTCGACCAGCCGATGAACAGACCGATTGCCAGCCCCCCGACCACCGCCAGGCCGAAACCGAGCGTGGTGGTGAACAGCGTCTGGGCGGAGTTTTTCAGAAGCGGCGACCAGTATTGCACCACTGCTTGAAAGATGCGGCTCGGGGCAGGCAGGATGGTGACCGGCGTGCCGAGGCCGCGCACCAATAGTTCCCAGAAGAGAAACAGCCCAAGCGTGAAAAGCCAGGGCGCGGCCTTCACCCAGTTGATGCGGGCGGGCTGTTTTGCGACGATCGCTGGAGCAGTGGAATTCTCGGTCGTGGTGGTCATGCTACCGCCCTCGCCTGCGCGATCTCGCCGTGCAGCTGGTGCACGAGGTCGTTGAACCTCGTCTCATACATGATCTCGAGATCACGCGGCCGCTCGAAGGGGACGCGATGTTCCTTGAGGATACGGCCGGGGCGCGCGCTCATGACGAAAATCTTGTCGGCGAGAAAGGCCGCTTCGCGCAGGTCATGGGTGACGAGAACGATGGTGACGCCCTGTGCCGCGTGAAGATCGCGGATGACGCACCACAACTCCTCGCGGGTAAAGGCATCGAGCGCGCCAAAGGGTTCGTCGAGCATCAGGAGTTCCGGCTCGTGGATGAGGGCGCGACACAGATTCGCGCGCTGCTGCATGCCGCCGGAAAGCTGCCAGGGGAATTTTTCGCCAAAGCCCTTGAGGCCAACGAGTTCAAGCAGATGCTCGGCTTTCTCCACGTATTCCTTCTTGTTGGCGCGCAGGCGATGCCGGTGTCTTTCGACGATTTCGAGCGGCAGGAGGATGTTTTCCAGCGTCGTGCGCCAAGGCAGCATGGTCGGGTTCTGGAAGGCCATGCCGACGATCGAGACGGGCTGCGTGACATGCTGGCCGGCGACGATGACCGTGCCGACCTGCGGGATATGCAGGCCGGTGACGAGTTTCATCAGCGTGGACTTGCCGCAGCCGGACGGGCCGACAACGGCGGCGAAATCGCCTTTGTCGACGCGCATGGTGAGGCCGGAGACAGCAAGCGTGCCTTCCGCGCCGCCATAACGCATATCGACATCATCGATGGAAACGAGGTGTGCCAATCAGAATTTCCTTGATCGAACAATCTTGTCGCGAAACCCCCTCCCGCCTGCCGGCCACCCTCCCCACAAGAGGGAGGGTTGAACACGCGGCACCATAACTGGCAAAATCAAGCGTAGAGAGTGCGGCCGGGTTAAGCCCCTCCCCTTGTGGGGAGGGGTTTGGGGCGGGGACTTTCCTCTGTCCTTACGGCAGCATCCGCTCCGCCTTTGCCGGCAAGAAGCTGGCGTCGAAGACCTGCTCGGCCTTGACAGCGCCCTTGAGGCCCATCGAGATTTTGAGCGTGTCGATGGAAGCGGAGAGCCTTGCCATGTCGACGCCGCCGAAACCGTTTTCAACGACGTAAGGCGTCTTGATGTTCATGGCGTTGGCCATGTTCAGGCGCTGGATCTCGATATCCGGGTTAAGCGTCTCGTTGCGCTTCAACACGGCATCGACGCCTTCCTTCGGGTTGGCGACAGCGGCGGCAAAGCCCTTGGCCAGCGCCTTCATGAAACCCTTCACGGCTTCGGGATTTTCCTTGGCAAAATCGGTATTTACCAGGACCGAGTTGCCATAAAGATTCAAGCCGTGTTCGGCCATCAGGATGGTCGCGATATCGTCATCGGCGATGCCCTGAGCCTTCAGGTTGAGGATGACCGAGAAGGCGAAACCGAAGACGGCATCGACATCGCCCTTGGCCAGCATCGGCTCACGCACCGGGAAGCCGATCGACTCGATGGTGATCTTGCTGTCGTCGATTTTTGCCACCTGCTTGAAGGCCTTCCACTGGGCGAATGCGCCATCCGGCGGCGGTGCGCCGAGCTTCTTGCCTTCCAGCGACTTCGGATCGGTGGTGACGCCGAGCGACTTGCGGCCGACGACCGCGAAGGTCGGGCGCTCGTAGATCATCATCGCCGCCTTGACCTTCTGCGATGGGTCCTCGTCCAAGAACTTGATCAGCGAGTTGATGTCGCCGAAACCCATCTGGTAGGTGCCGGTCGCGACGCGCGGGATCGCCTCCACCGAGCCATTGCCGGTGTCGATCGTGACGTTCAGACCCTCTTGCTTGAAATATCCCTTGTCCACGGCAAGCAGGAAGCCGGCGGCCGGGCCTTCGAATTTCCAGTCGAGCGTGAACTTGATGTTGGTTTCGGCAAAGGCCGCGCCGGAGAAGCCGGTGCCCAAGGCCACCGTGGCCAGGGCGGCCAATTTAGTCAGATATCTACGAGTCAGCATCATGTTCCCCTGCTGGTTGTTATTGACCCATAGAAAACGACAAATCGCCAACCGCGCAAGTATCCCTGCACATTTTATCATCAATATTTCGCGTGCTTATTTTCAAATCACAATTCTGGAGACATTGGCTTTGAGTCAGCCGTTCCCGCAGCCTGGCGCGGAAAACACGCCCTATCATCAGCTGTCGATTAACTGTGACGGAAAAGAATAAAAGCGGATTCTAAAATAGATTTGCCGAGCCGGGCATTTGGCCTATTTTCTCCAACTGGAGGACGAAGAATGCGCATAAAGCTGTTTCTGGTCTGCGTCGCGGTTTTGACCATAGCTTGGCTTACAGGCCTTTTTGCACTCGTATGGTCTCTGTTCTGAAGCCGGAAATTATCTTCTACGGCTTTTTTCCGCGAAAGACAGGGCGACGACGGCACCGAAGTAGCCGACCTGCATGAAGACGAGAGAGGCGACACCAAAGCCGGCAGCCCACCACGCCCCATCGCCTGAAATCAGACTAGCGCAAGCAACAAAAGCAGACGCGAGCAGCATCTTCAGGAAACTGCAAGGCAGCTGAAGGTGACGAAAAAGCTTTTCCATGCGCCACTCCAAGAGTTAACCGGAAGTTAACCATACCTTATATTGCAGACAGGGCATACCCCATATGAGGGATATTGCTTCGAATCATCGAAGCACCGTTTATCCACCCGCACCGCCCGTTCGAGGCCCAGCAACGCCCTATCATTAAAGCCCGGATCAGGCGCATTCGGGCGATGGAGACGATCAACCCGCGCGAAGGAATACGCGCATGGCGGAATCGCCGCCTTGCAGGGGGAATATAGGTCAATGCGGGACGGGAAGCGGCTTGAGACCTGAAACCTCAGGCCCCGCCACGCGTTTTCAGGACGCCTCGTCGCCGAGCCTTGCCAGCGCCTCGCCATCCAGCCGGTAGAACAGTTTTTCCGGTTTTGCGACGCCGCCTATCTCATCATAAAATGCAAGAAGCCTGTCGTCCTGCGCGTCGGCGGTCCAGTCTATTCTCGACAACCCCCGCCGGCCGGCCAAGGCGGCGAGTTCCCGCATCAGGGCCCGCCCGACGCCGAGACCACGAGACATTCTGCCGACATACAACTCCTTGAGGAAAATGCCCGGTTTCAAGCCCGGCCCCGGATAGATCGCACTGAATGCACATAAGGCAATCACGCTTTCTTCCTGCTCGGCAACGAGAATTTCTGCCCCTTGCGGCCTCGCCTGCAGCCCGGCAATGATTTCCGCGCGCGCAGGACACGGCACCTCATAGTGAGCCTGCATCTCCTCCATCAATACCGCCAGCCGCGGCAGCGCTGCATCAAGTTCCTGCAAGAGGCGGATGCGGGCCGCGGCCCTGTTCGGATCATCTTGCGAAATGGACATGAAACAGCCTCTGGACGATATTTCCCATACCATTGGCAGCTATCCGTTACGGGCGACTTAAGGCAAGAAGCTCAATATCCGCGCCATGTTGAAGCGTCTTCGGACGCCCGTGTCATCGGGTCCGTGGCACTGTTCTTCTTCGGCGGCTTTTTCAAGGTCAGCGACTGGCGGATCAAGAAACGCCTGAACCGGATGGGCATATCGGGAAGCGTGAGGAGCGCGGCGCTCGTCAAGGCACTCGACGCTGGCTCTCTGATCAACTGCCCCTGATTGACTTGACTGCGCCTATTTCAGACCGAAAGCCCAGCGAGCGGTCCTGCATTCGGGATCTCCGGGGGCGCAAGCGCGGCATACGTCGGGACGAACTTCGTAGACCAGACATGAGGTACTCTCACCGACACGGCCGGACAGCGCCGAACATCGCTGATCCTCACACCGCATGCCTCGCTGGTCCGCAGCAACGAACTGCGGCGGAACCAAGTCGAGAGCTTCATCGGTTTCCGTGGTGAAGCGCGGCCATTCGGACGAATAGGAACAGCAGGCACCACAGGCCTGGCAATCCGGAAGGTCAGCAGCGCCCTGATCACCTGAAGACAGATCATCGCCAAGGGCGTGATCAAAATCCCGCCCCACGCGCCCTGATGAGGCGCCGCCTGTCGTCATTTGTGCTTCAGCAGCCACATCTTGCCCGCCATGGTTATTCCATGTGGGGTTTCGCCGGCCTCGGCATCGGGGTCAAGTCCTTTGAGAAGGCCGTAGCCCGTAAGCTGTTCGAGAGTGGCGGTCGTCGCGAACTTTACCTTCAGCGGCCGCTCCTTGAAGCGGTCGGATTTTGCGTAGGTCTCGGTGGCGCCAAGATGGGTCCAGCGGTTCCCGTCCTGGGGGTGGAGGTCGCCGAGTTTTGCGAGCTTCAATCCCCTGATCTGGGTTGGCGTCAATTCAATGGTCAGCGCAGCAGTTGTCGTGCTGTTCATGTCTTTGTTCTTTCTCTTCGCAACAGGCGTCAATGCCGCTCACTGCCGCTTTCAAGCAGGTCCGTTTCGAAATCGCTCAGGTTTTCCTGACGGACACATCGGCCGCGTTTTGCGCCTCCATGGCGAGACGCGCTTCACGCAACCGGGACGTCTTTTCCTGACGCGCCTTAGTAACGGCATCGAGTTCATCGCGGGCACGGTCGCCGGCAGCACTTGAAGCCTGTGTCTTGTCGAATGCCTTTTCGGCAACCTGTCGCGCTTTGCTGTGTTGCTCGGTCATTGTCTTCCTCGGTTTGTGCGCGCCGGCGCTTCGATAAGAAGTCCGGACTTTCGCAAAGCAGGATGTGCAGACCTGAAACTGCTACAGCGCCATTTGAGCACCATCGACAGCGTGATCCGCTCTTCAACGGCAATAAAAAAAGGCCAGGCGGCTGCCTGACCTCCTGTGGTCCCATGCTTTCGACAGTGCCAGTACATCCGTGGTCACACGAAAGCGGATACCAATTCAGACAGCCTGAAGGTTGCAGGCCGACATCTTGCCAGACTTGCGGTCGCGCTCCAGATCGAAGGAGACCTTCTGGCCTTCTACGAGTTCACGCATACCCGAACGCTCGACAGCGGAGATATGGACGAATGCGTCAGCTTCGCCGTTGTCAGGCTGGATGAAGCCGAAGCCCTTGGTGGAATTGAACCATTTAACTGTGCCAGTGGTCATGATGAACCCTTTCATAGCAACATAGAGGGACCGCTGCGCAAAAGCGCCGCGGATGATAATAACGATGCTTTAAAGGGAGTGTCGTTCAATACGCGGTGCCACTCGCGCAGTAACCAAATCTCGGCAAGAAAAATATCGATATACCTCAGATAGTACACCGAACGCCCAAAGTCAAACTCCAGTCTTCGCGCAGCCGAAGTTGATGACCGTAACCGGGCGCAATCGGCTAGCCAGGCACGACCGATAGCTTTACGATTGGACTTATCGGTCCCTTTCTGCCACAAGCCCCACCGGACGCGAATGCCGTTAACTTTAGAACGGGGTCGGGCGATAGATTGACGTCACGTCGTTGCCGCGAGATCACGCTGGCCGTCCGCTAAAGCACTTCGCGATCGTTCAAATTCGCTTGCCGTACTTTCGCTTTTTGTTTTTGCGCATGTCTTCGTCCCGAAACCGGTGACCACTTTCGGGAGACACGCTTTAAATTCCCGACTTTTCTTATCCCCTGCCCTCGACGACCTTGATCAGGTCTTCGCGGACGGAGCCGATATGGGTGGCGAGCAGCTCGCCGGCCTTTTCGAAGCGGTGGGCGCGGATCAGGCCGATCAGTTCGGCATGTTCGAACATCGCCTTTTCCATTGCGGCCTCGTTGGACAGCTGCAGGCGGGTATAGCGGTCGCTGGTCTGCAGAAGCGAGGCAACGATCTGCTGGCTTCTTGGCATGTCGGCGCGGTGATACATGGCCATGTGTAGTTCAGCGTTCAACCGGCCATAATCATCCCGCTCGCCCGAGGCGATCGCCTTGACGTAATTTGCCTGATGCTCATCGAGTTCGGCCAGATCCTTCTCGTTCAGCGCCGGAGCGGAAGCCAGAAGCAGGCGCGGCTCCAGCATGATCCTCAAGTCGAACACGTCGTCGATTTCGGCACGCGACAGTTCCGAGACGATCGCGCCCTTCTGCGGCAGGATTTTTACCAGCCCTTCCGCTTCCAGCTGAAACAGCACCTCGCGCACCGGAATGCGGCTGACGCCATAGGTTTCCGCCAATGCATCCTGCCTGAGCTGCGTGCCGCCGGCATATTTTCCCGACAGGATCGCCTGGCGGATTTCGGTGATGAGGGCGCCCGAAAGCGTCTTGTGTTTCAGTTTTAAGGCCATGCAACCCCGCTACACCATTTCCGTCGAAAAGCCAGTTGACTCTCGAAATGTATAAAATCTACATTATACCCAACAAAGAGGGAACTGAAATAATGACGACTGCCTTGACGGAGAACGGGCTGCCGCCCGGTTCGCCTCCCCTTGCCGCACGCGCAATCATCGGACTGTCGGAAGGCGTGCTTGCCGTGGAAAAGCTCCTCGTCGGATTTTTCATGGCACTCGTGCTTTTCCTCATCCTGCTCAATGTCGTCACCCGTTATGGCGGCATGCCGCTCTATTGGGTGGATGAGGCGGCGGTTTACGCCATGGTCTGGCTCACCTTCATCGGCGGTTCGGCGCTCACCCGCCTGCGGCTCGATTTTGCCGTGACGCTGATCAGCGACAAGCTGCAGAAGAAGAATGCCGAGCGGCTGCAGGCCTTCGCGACCTTTCTCGCGATGCTGTTTTCCATCGGGCTCGGCGTGATGTGCTGGAACTGGATGGACCCGATCGGCATCGCAGCCGCAGGATTCGACGCCAAGGAATATGCCGGTGAGAGCTTCAACTTCCTCTATACCGAATACACCCAGACGCTGAACTGGCCGGTCTGGGCGATCAGCCTCGTCGTGCCGCTGTTTGCCGTCACCATGACGATCCATACCGCCGCCAATCTGCTTGAAGAGATGAAGTTCGCTCCCAAAAGACAGCGGCTTGCATTCGCCAATGCGGAAGGGGTCAACTGATGGTCACAACCGCATTTTTCACCTTCTTCATGCTGGTCGGCGTGCCGATCGGCCTTTGCCTGTGCATGGCGGCCGCCGTCTATATCTGGGCGACCGGAAACACGCTTCTGTTCGCCAGCTTTCCGGTTCAGCTTTTCGGCGGGGTCGACAATTACGGCCTGATCTCCATTCCGCTTTTCGTGCTGATCGGCGAAGTGATGAATGGCGGCGGCATTACCCGCCGCATCATCAACATGACCATGGCCTTTGTCGGTTC
This sequence comes from Neorhizobium sp. LMR1-1-1.1, assembly GCF_040675795.1. NCBI lineage: Bacteria > Pseudomonadati > Pseudomonadota > Alphaproteobacteria > Hyphomicrobiales > Rhizobiaceae > Neorhizobium > Neorhizobium sp. LMR1-1-1.1. The sequence goes on along the minus strand of NZ_JBEGHE010000025.1, from coordinate 1,011,955 downwards.
GATGAAGGGCGGGCTCGCCTATGTGAACCTGCTCGCCAATATGTTCGTCTCGTCGATCCTCGGCTCGGCCACCGCCCAGGTCGCCATCATGGCGCAGATGATGGTGCCGGAGATGGAAAAGAAGGGCTATGACAAGACCTTTGCGGCGGGGCTAACAGCTTACGCCGGCATGCTCGGGCCGATCATTCCGCCATCGATCATGTTCGTCGTCTATTCCGTTCTTGCGCAGGTGCCGGTGAGCGACATGCTGACGGCCGGCATGCTGCCCGGCATTCTTCTGACCGCGATCTTCTGCGTCGTCATCGCCGGCATGGGCTGGTTCTGTTACGATTATCCGCGCGGCGATGTGATGACGCTGAAACAGCGTGTCAAGATCGTGCTCGGCGCGCTGCCGACGCTGTCGATCCCGATCATCATCGTCGGCTCGATCATGGCGGGCATTGCCAATGCGACGGAAGCGGCTGCCGTCGGCGTGGTCGCTGCGGTTCTCGTCGGGCGCTACTGGATCGGCGACCTGAAATTCTCCGACCTGCCGATGATGCTGTTGAAGGCCGGCATCTATTCCGCCGTCGTGCTCCTCTTGGTCGCGGCCGCGGCCGTGTTCTCCTGGGTACTGGTCTACGGCATGGTGCCGCAGAATGTCGCCGCCTGGGTGCAGACGATCGCATCCGACCCGATCACCTTCATGCTTCTCGTCAACGTCATCCTGCTCGTCATCGGCACCGTGATCGATGGCGCGCCCGGGCTGATCATGACGGTACCGATCCTGCTGCCGATCGCGACCGAGGTCTATGGCATCGACCCGATCCATTTCGGCGTCGTCGTTACCGTCAACCTGGTGCTCGGCTTCCTGTCGCCACCGGTCGGTCTGTGCTTCTTCGTCGCCTCGGCGGTGACGGGGGCGAAACCGGGCAAGATGTTCATCGTCACCCTGCCCTTCTTCTTCGCCTCCTGCGTGCTGCTCGTGCTGCTTTCGATCTTCCCGATCCTGTCGACCTTCTTCGTCAAGTAACCGCAACCACAACAATAAAACTCCAGAGGATTAGACCATGACAATTTCCCGCAGATCATTCCTCCGCAACTCGACGATGGCGGCAGCCGGCGCCGTTGCCGCCGGCACGCTCTCGATGCCGAACGTGCTCAGGGCACAGGAGGCCAAAACCTTCCGTCTCGGCATCACCACGCCGCCCGGCCATCCGTGGAACAATGCGGCGCTGAAGGTGGGCGAGATGCTGAAGGCTGAGACCAAGGGCCGTCTCGACCTCGCCGTCTTCCCGGCCAACCAGCTCGGCACCGAAGCCGTGATGATGCAGCAGATGCAGGCCGGTTCGCTCGATTTCGGCTGGATCATGACCGCCGAACTCGGTTCGCGCATTCCCTCGATCGCGGCGATCAACGCGCCTTACGTCGTCGATTCCACCGCAAAGGTGGCGAAGCTGGTGCGCGATCCGCTGGCGATGAAAATGCTCGACGTGCTGCCGAAGGAAACCGGTACGCTGGGTCTTGCCTGGGGTATCACCACGATGCGCGTCGTCTTCACTGCCAAGGAGATCGGCGGCATCAACGACCTGAACGGCATGAAGCTGCGCATCAATACGACGCCGGCCTATCGCGATTTCTACCAGCTGCTCGGCACCGCGCCGACCCCGATCCCGACGCCGCAGGTGTTCGATGCGATGTCGAACGGCCAGGTAGACGGGCTCGAGGCCGATCTCGACTTCTCTTGGAACCAGCGCTTCGACAAGGTTTCGAAGACGATGCTGAAGATGAACGCGATCTTCATGCCCTGCGTGGCGCTCGCTTCCGGCCGCGTCTGGAAAGACGTGCCGGCCGCCGACCGCGAACTGATCACCAAGCTGACCAAGGAAGCGCTCGACGCCCAGATCGATGCGACCGTCGCCAACGAAGCCAAGCTGCTCGACGAGTTCGGCAAGGTCATCGCAGTCAAGGATGTTCAGGTGGCAGACGCCGGCAAGGTGATTGCCGAATACGACAAGATCTGGCTGCCCAAGGCCCCGATCCTCGCCGACCTGCGCAAGCTGGGCGCGACGCTTTAAGGCTCAATTTCGAGGAAGCCTGATAAGGGCTTTTATGCGGCGCGTCTCCGGGTGGGGCGCGCCGTTTTTCTTGCTGTCTCCTTAAAGCTGGCCCATATTGGCGGGAACGAAAGGGTGGAGCCATGCTCAACGTTGCGCTCGGAAAAGACGACGAAGAACTCGTCCGCAAACAGCTGGAAACGGGACACTATGCGGATGCCGCCGACGTGGTGCGCGCCGGGCTGAGGCTGCTTGAGGATGAAAGTGTCTTGGAGCGCTGGATCGAGGAAGAGCTTCCCGCTCGCTATGAGGCATATCTGAAGGATCCTTCTCGGGCCATTCCCGCAGAAGAAGTACATGCCCGTTTCGAGGCCATGCGGATAAGCAACGCCAAAAAGGCCGAATAAACAATGGGGCATCGCATCGTCTATCTTTCCGATGCGACACTCGATCTCAATAGAATTTATGCTGAGATAGCTGCTGCGGCAGGCTTGCCAATTGCCGACCGTTTCTTTGCCGGCTTGATCGCCTTTATTCGAGCACTGGAGACCTTTCCCGAAAGAGGGACGGTACGCAGTGGCCGAATTCCAGGATTAAGAATCATCGGCTATCGGCACAGCATCAGCCTCGCATTTGTCGTAAGGGGCGATAGCGTCGTGATCGTCGGTGTATTCCGTCGAGGCCAAAATATCAGCGACGAAATCCTTGCGGGACGCCTGTAACCCTACCGAGCAAACCTCTTGGCCGCGGCGACGCAGAGGATGACGCCGAGGGTGACGATGAACATCGAGGACGTTACCTGCTCGCCGAGCAGGAGCGCCGCCAGCGCCAAGCCGAAAAACGGCTGGATGAGCTGCAGTTGGCCGACTGTCGCCGTGCCGCCCTGGGCGAGGCCGCGATACCAGAAGATGAAGCCGATCAGCATCGAAAAGAGCGAGACATAGGCGAGGCCCGCATAGGCAGCGCCGCCGACGCCTGCAAATGTCACCGGCATCAGCGCCAGCGCGCCGACCAACATGACCGGCAGCGAGATGACCAGCGCCCAGCAGATAACCTGCCAGCCGCCCAGCCGCTTCGACAATGCCGCACCTTCCGCATAACCGAGGCCGCAGACGATGATTGCCGCCAGCATCAGCCAGTCACCGAATGACAGGCCGATCGAAGCAACTGTTCCGCCCTGCGCCAGCGCAAAACCGGTGACGAGCAGGCTGCCGAGAACAGCGAAGACCCAGAAAGCGAGCTTGGGGCGTTCACCGCCGCGAATGACGCCGAAGATGGCGGTGGCGAGCGGCAGAAGCCCGATGAAGACGACCGAATGGGCCGACGAGATATGTTGCAGCGCCAGTGCCGTCAGCAGCGGGAAACCGACGACGCAGCCAAGTGCGACGATGACGAGAGAAAAGATCTCGCTGCTTTGCGGCCGTTTTTGCCGGAAAGCCAGGAGCAGCAGAAGTGACAAAAGACCGGCAATCGTGCCGCGGGCGACGGTCAGGAACAGCGGGTCGAAGCCGATCACCGCCAGCCTCGTGGCCGGCAGCGAACCGGAAAAGATCAGCACCCCGATAAACCCGTTGAGCCAACCCGACAGACTGCGATCCATGTCATTCTCCCCTCGCCGCACAGGGGCAATCCGTGGGCGCTGTTTCAGGCATTCCAATGGCGGCGTTATGCTCTTTTCAGCATGGCCACGCCAGAAACGGTCTGATACGATTTCGACAAACTGTTATGCTTCATAAAGCAGTACAGTCAGGAGGTTTGGAAAATGGATTTGTCGGCAACCTCGTCCAAGGCGGAGATGGTGATGGGCGTGATCCGGCAGCGGATCACCGGGCGGACATTGACGCCGGGGGCGAAGCTGCCTTCGGTGCGTTCGCTTTCGGCTACGCTTTCGGTTTCCACCTCGACGGTCGTCGATGCCTATGAGCGGCTGGTCGCGGAAGGCGCGATCGTCTCGCGGCCGGGATCGGGGTTTTACGTGGCCAACCAGGCGGCGCCCTTTTCACCGGCAGAGGCCGGGCCGAAACTCGACCGGGCGGTCGATCCGTTCTGGATCTCGCGGCAATCGCTGGAAAGCAGCGAAGACAGTTTGAAACCCGGCTGCGGCTGGCTGCCGCCGTCATGGCTTCCGGAAGAGGCGATGCGCAAGGCGCTCAGGACCTTGTCACGCGCGGAACCTTCATCACTTGCTGACTACGGCACGCCGCTCGGCCTTTATCCGCTGCGAAGGCTGATTTCGCGGCGGATGGGAGATCGCGGCATCGAGGCTTCGCCGGATGAGATCATGCTGACGGAATCCGGCACGCAGGCGATCGATCTTCTCTGCCGCTTCCTGATCGAGCCGGGCGATACCGTACTGGTCGACGATCCCTGCTATTTCAATTTCCATGCACTGCTGCGGGCGCATCGGGCAAAGATAATCGGCGTGCCCTATACGGCAAACGGGCCGGATCTTGCAGCCTTTGCCGCGACCGTCTCCGAGCATCGGCCGCGGCTCTACATCACCAATTCGGCGATCCACAATCCGACCGGGGCAGTGCTTTCGCCGGTCACGGCGCATCGGGTTTTGAAGATCGCCGAGGAGTTCGACCTGACGATCGTGGAGGACGATATCTTTGCCGATTTCGAGACGGTTGCGGCACCGAGGCTTGCGGCCTTCGACGGGCTGGAGCGGGTGATCCATATCGGCAGCTTTTCGAAAACGCTGTCGGCTGCGGCGCGCTGCGGTTTCATCGCGGCACGGCCGGACTGGATCGAAGGGCTGACGGACCTGAAGATCGCGACATCCTTTGCGGGCGGACGGATGACCGAGGAAGTGGTTCATGCCGCCCTTTCGGACGGCGGGTATCGCAAGCATCTCGATACGCTGAGGGCACGGCTTTCCAAGGCGATGGCGGAGGTGACCAAGAAGCTCGCGGCAATCGGCATCGAGCCGGTGCTGCATCCGCAATCCGGCATGTTTTTATGGTGCCGGCTCCCCGGTGAGACCGATGCCGCCGAGGTGGCGCGCGCCTGCCTGCAGAAGCAGATCGTGCTTGCGCCCGGCAATGCCTTCAGCCTGTCGCAATCGGCCAGAAACTGCATGCGTTTCAACGTCTCGCAGACGCTCGATCCGCGTATTTTCGAGACGCTGAAGGGCGCATTGAAGGCCTGACGATCAGGTTTTCTTGAGCTTCACGCCGAAGCCGAGAACGAAACTGACCAGCGCGCCCAGCGCGGCCGTACCATAAAGCCAGGCCGCAGTATCGCCGGCCGTTCCCGTTGCAAGGCTTGCCGTCAGGCCGGTTGCGGTGGCGATCGTGCCAGAAAGGGCGGCACCGACCGCGTATCCTGCCGTCGACATGGTGGGCAGAAGCGCGCTGGCGCGATCACGCTCCGCTCCTTCGGCAGCGCTCATCGCCGCTTCGTTGACATTGGCCCAGGCAAGGCCGAAACCGATGCCGATCAGAACCTGACCGAAGATCACCAGCGGCAGCCATTGCAGGCCGATGGCGATTGCCAGCGCGACAAAGCCGAACAGATGAAATAGCGGCCCGACCCACATGGTCGCATGCCGCCATGCGAAGGCCTCGTAACGGCTGGCGAACATGGCGACGACGCTCCAGACCAGCGCCATGGTGACGACGATATAACCGACAACCGCAGGGCCAAGGTGGAATACTTCGCTGACGAGAAGCGCCAGATAGGTGCTGCCCGCAGAATGCCCGGCCGACATCAGAAACAGCATCACGAAGGCGCGGCCGAGCACCGAGCCGGAGCGGAAGGTGCCGACCGGGAAGAGCGGCGAACCGAAACGGCCATCAAGGGTGACGACCGAGAGCAGCGCGAGTGCGCCGAAGACCAGAAGCGCGGCCTGCCAGATCGGCTCTCCACTGGTCGAAGACAGCGCGAAGATCAGCGCGGTGACGACGCAGAGCCCAACCGAGACCGGCGCAAAGCTTGCCGCCCTGCCCTCACCGGTCTTCGGCTCGGTCAGAAAAGTGAACAACACCAGCGTCAGGAGAAAAGGCGTGACCGCGAGGAAGGAGGAGCGCCAGGAGATCGTCTCGGTCATCAGCCCACCGATCAGCGGCCCGAGCAGTGCCGTTACCGCCCAGACGGTCGCTTCGACGGCAAAGACACGGGCGATCAGAGAGGATGAAAAATTCGCCGGAATAAGGCTGTAGCAGATCGCCACGATCAGGCCATCGGAGACGCCCTGCAGAAAACGCCCGAAGACGATCCAGCCGAAATCTGGGGCGACAAAGGCGTTCAACCCACCGAGGGCAAAGAAGAGAGACGAGAGGGCGAGAGCCCTGCGCACGCCGAGCAGGTCGCGGATGGAAGCCGCCGCCGTGCCGCCGGCGATCGAGCCGATGAAATAGAGGCTGTAGACCCAGCTGTACCATTCTCGCCCGCCGAGTTCGGCTGCCGCAAGCGGCATGGCGGCGACGATGGCAAACTGGTTGAAGGCATGCAGGCCGATGCCGCTCGATATCAGCGCCAGCATGCGGCCGCTTTCTCCGCGCAACAGGCTTGCATAGTCCGAGGCTTCGGACTCAGCCGTCACTCCATCCCCCATTGGGCCATCCGGCTCCCCGATCAATTCCGTCATCGCATTCGTACCTTTTCATGCGCGCCTGCTTCAACAGGCCTTTCCTCTTCAGGATCGGCACCGTAAAAGCTCAACCTTGGTTGAGGTCAACGGCAAAAATGACGAAATCGGAAAAGATCAAAGCGCTTCAGGGTTTTAGTGTGGGAGAAGTCGCGGAACGCTCCGGCGTGGCGATCTCGACACTGCATTTCTACGAGGCGGAAGGGCTGATCGAAAGCTGGCGCAATGGCGGCAATCACCGGCGCTACAGTCGCGATGTTCTTCGTCGTATCGCGGTCATCCGGGTGGCGCAAAGGGCTGGAGTGCCGCTCAAAGAGATTGCCGAAGCGCTGAAAACCCTGCCACAGAAGCGCACGCCGAATGCAAAGGACTGGGCGCGGCTTTCGGCGGGCTGGAGGGGCGAACTCGATGCCAGGATCGAAACGCTGACGCGACTGCGCGACGAGTTGAGCGGCTGTATCGGTTGCGGTTGCCTGTCGCTGAAAGCCTGCCCCTTGCGCAATCCCGGTGATGCACTGGCAGCCGGCGGGAGCGGCCCGCTTCTGTTTTCCAGCCCAAGCGAAATATGATTCGCGCTTACGATTTCGACCAATGTTCCAGCGCATAAATCAAAGGCAAAACGACCAAGCAATAATCACGCAATGATCGATTTTTCAGCGTGTGACATTTTTACTACTGCCTTTTTAGCAATCGCTCCTACATGCCATGTCAGAACGCAATGCTTATGGAGGGAAAATCCATGAAGGGTCTTTTCATTCTCGCCGCTTCCGTCGCCGCTTTCAGCGCATCGACCGCAGCCTATGCAGCAGACGCCGTTGAGCAGATCCCGACCGCGCCGGTCGCCGTTGAAATGGCGCCGTCGTTTACCTGGGAAGGCTTCTATCTTGGCGCTCATACCGGTTACGGCTGGGGTGATGGCGATCTCGAAGGCGTCGGCTCGGACAATTTCGACGGCTGGCGTCTCGGCGCGTTTACCGGCTATAATTGGCAGTTCTCCAACGGTTTCGTTGCCGGTATCGAAGGTGACGTGAACTACGACTGGAACAACGAAGACATCGGCGCCGGCTTCGATGCCGAGAGCGGCTTCTCCGGTTCCGTTCGCGGCCGTGTCGGTTACGCCTTCGACCGCACGCTGGTTTATGCGGCTGGCGGCTGGACTGCGACAAATGTCGAGGTCAACGGACCTGCCGGCTTCAACGACGACGACACCCTGCATGGCTGGACGATCGGCGCGGGCGTCGACCACGCCTTTACCGACAACATCTTCGGCCGGCTGGAATACCGTTACAACGATTACGGCAACGGCGATATCGGCGGGCTGGATGTCGATTTCAACCAGCATGTCTTCCAGGTCGGCGTGGGTGTAAAGTTCTAGGAATACCGCCTGTCAAGGCACGAGGAGAAGCCGTCCGCACGATTTGTGCGGGCGGCTTTTTTGTGCGCACCGGAGCCTATGCGGCGCTTCTATTACGGTGCTTGGTCAGACGGATATCGGCGCTGCCGATATCCTGTGCATTGCCCCAGCCAAGCGAGCGTTAGACGCCGGCCGCGCGGGGAAAGGTTGACTTGGCGGATGCGAGGCACGATAGCGACGACACGCCACAGATCGCAGGCCAGCCATCCGGAGCGTCAAAATTGCGGACAGCAAGATGCAACAGATAAGAACGGGACGAACGCTCATCACCCTCGTCCGCGCCGACGATGCGGATGATCTGTCCGCCTATTACCTGCGCAATGCCGAGCATCTCGGCCCTTGGGAACCGTTGCGCGAGGAGGGCTATCACTCGGCCGACGCATGGAAGGACCGGGCAAGGGATTGTGCCGCCGAGGCGCTCAAGGGTTTTGCCTATCGATATGTCGTGAGGCTGGAGACAGGCGGCAAGATTATCGCGGTGGCGAATTTCACCACCGTCATTCGGGGCGTATTTCTGGCCTGCCATCTCGGTTATTCGATCGACCGCGACATGCAGGGCCGGAACCTGATGTTCGAGGTGCTAGACAGGCTGATCTCGCATGTGTTCAACACCTATGGACTGCACCGGGTGATGGCGAATTACATTCCCGAGAATGAAAGAAGCGGCGCGCTGCTCAAGCGCCTCGGCTTCGAGGTGGAAGGGCTCGCCCGGGACTATCTCAAGATCAACGGAGCATGGCGCGACCATGTGCTGACGGCGCGGATCAATGACGCAGATGACCGAGCGGGTTCGCCTGAAGGATAGCTGAACCGGAAAAGCACAAGGGAGGGCACAGTGATCATCGTCATAGAGGGCATCAGCGCCGCGGGAAAAACCACCTGGTGCCGGGAGCATGCACAGTCCCATCTGATCCGCGAGAGTTATCCCGCCGATCGCAGGGAACAGCCCGAGACGGGACTGGCGACGGCACGTTACTGGACGAACTGGAATGCCAAGCGGTGGGGCGATGCGCTTGCCATGGAAGAGGCAACCGGCCATGCCATCTGCGACACCGACCCGCATAAGCTGCACTACAACTGGGGCATGTTTCAGCTCGGCGTTCTGCCGGAATCACAATGGCTGCTGCAACTCGAGACGAGCCGCGCGGCATTTGCCGAAAAGCGGCTCGGCTTCGCCGATGCCTATTTCGTCAAGGCCATCGATCCCGCCATCGCCCGGCAGCAGCGTGACGGCGACAGGTCAAAATCGCGGGACCGGTTCGATCTCAATGTACAGCTGCAGCCATCGCTTCTGCGCTGGTACACGCGGATGGGCGAAATACTGGCGGGTCGTGTGCGCTGGGGACTGCCGGAAACCGGACTTCCGCTTGGCTCCATCACCACCAACTCGCTCCGCTACGATATCGGCGCATTCGATGCATTTATCGCATCGCTGGATGGTGCCCTATAGTCGCATAACTGCCAACCGGCCGAATTGCTTCATGACACCGCTTGATAGCATCTTCATCCTGTTATCGGGAGCGTGAACACATGTCATGCCTCGCGAGAATGATCCGGCTCATTTGGTGGACATGGCCGGACCGCCATCGTCAGCGTTGCGCGCTGCGCCAGATGGAGGAAACACAGCTTCGGGATCTGGGGATCAGCCGATCCGAGGCCTTACGGGAAGGCAAAAAGCCGTTCTGGCAATAGCGACTGCCGAGATGTTCCGATCTCGCGCAACCGCTACCACCCCTCACCCGTGGCTGGAATTGTTCGGCACGACGGGCTCGACCTTTTTCACCTTGGCGCGGTGGAAGATGAACATGCCGGCGATGACGATGATGGCGGCACCGACAAGCGTCTGCGCATCGGGGAAATCGCCGAAGAAGGCCCAGCCGAAAACGATCGCCCATAAAAGCAGCGTATATTGCAGCGGTGCGAGAACCGAGGCCGGTGCAAGCTTGAGCGAGCGGGTGATCAGCAGATGCGCCGAGCAGGAAACGACGCCGAGCAACAGAAGTGCGAAAAGCTCTTGGCCGGTAAACGGGCTCCAGTTGCCGACGCTGAAGAAGATGCCTGCAACAAGGGCGCCGAGTGTCTGCCAGGTCACCAGCGTCACGTCGGGCGTCGAGCGCAGCACGCGCCCAAGCACAAGCGACAGGGCGAAGGAGAGGCTACCGACCAGGGCGAAGACCGATGGCCAGGAGAGCATCGCCTCCGACGGGCGAAGCGCGATGATGACGCCGATAAATCCGATCAGGACCGCCAGCCAGCGCCGCCAGCCGATCCGTTCTCCGAGGAAGAAATGCGAGATCGCCGCCACATAGATCGGTCCGGCCATGTAGAAGGTCATCACGTCGGCGAGCGGCAGATAGACCACGGCGGCGTAGAACAGGCCGGTATCGGCAGTTGCCATCACCACACGGGCAAACTGCAGGCCCGGTTTTTCGACCTTGAAAAGCGAGGTTGTCGAACTGCGGGCCAAAAGCGGCCCCAGAACCAGAAAGGCACCGAGCGAACGTAGCAGCAGGACCTGGCCGACGGAAAAACTGGCGACAAGCCATTTGCCCATGGCATCGTTCAGGGCGAACATCAGGTCGCCGAGCAACATCAGAAGAATGCCGGCCAGAATGGCGTTGCCGCCGACGGCATAAGCCGTTGTTGCTTTCATGATCTTTCGGCGCTCCGCGACGCCATTTTCGATGGCGACCGGGAACAAGCCGGGAAAAAGACCCCGAGCCATACCGGGATCGTCTCGATACCTGTTGGAATGGGCGCTCCATACTCCTCGGGCCAACCTGATTGCAAGGGATATTAAAGCAGGACGTCATATTGTCCTGCGGCAATCAGGGCCAGAGCCGACAGAGACCTGCCTCAACCCCGGCGCGCAGCATCGATTGCGGCAACGTCGATCTTTTTCATCGTCATCATCACGTCGAAAGCACGTTTGGCCTCTGCGCCGCCAACTTTAAGCGCCTCCATCAACGTGCGCGGCGTGATCTGCCAGGAAATGCCCCAGCGATCCCGGCACCAACCGCATTCGCTTTCCTCGCCGCCATTTCCGACGATGGCGTTCCAGTAGCGGTCGGTCTCTTCCTGGTTCTCGGTGGAAATCTGGAAGGAGAAGGATTCATTGTGCTTGAAGTGGGGGCCGCCATTTAAGCCCACACAGGCGACACCGGCGACGGTGAATTCGACGACCAGAACATCGCCCTCGACGCCATCCGGATAGTCACCGGGAGCGCGGATCACCGCGCCGACTTCGCTGTCGGGAAACGTCTCGGCGTAGAACCGCGCCGCGTCCTCGGCATCCTTGTTGTACCAAAGGCAGATTGTGTTCTTGTTCATGGCAGGCCTCCCGTTGCTGTTGCGTCCGGCTCTTCCTCTTCGGGCGGATCGCAGGTCCATCTCGCATTGAAGACGTAGGGCTGATCGCCGATCCGACAGCAGGTTTGATTTTTTCCGATAAAATAGTGATCGGCGATGTTGCGGCCGTTCGCTTGAAGGATTATCGCACGATCTATAGAATCGAGGGATATAATGAGATTTATCAATATCTTGACAACAATATCGCTGGTTGCTGCCTTAAGTGCCTGTGCGCCAACACGCGCTCAATATGATGCGCTGCAGACGACACTTGAAGGCAGCCCCAAGGTGCGTGCGCAGGTCATCGCCGATTGCACGACGAAACACTGGTCTTCGGAAAAAACCGAAAACCTGGCCAAGCTGATGAACGTGCGGGAAAAGCAGGCGAAATCGACATTCTGCAACAGGTTGCACGGCGGATTGGCGAGCGGCCGCATCACCTATGAAGATGTGAAGTCTGTCTGGAGCACGCCCACTCCCAACATGATAAGGGTGATGCAGGGGCGTTGATATCCACCTGCGGCCGCTTCTTCAGGCCGGAGATTTATCTGCACCGGGGTCCGCTTTTGCGCCGATAAAATAATGATCGACGATGTTCTGGCCGTTCTTCAGGATATGGGCGGCCAGTTCGGGATCGCCGCCCTGAAAGGTTTCGGGATCACCGCCGCAGAGGTGGACGAAGAGCTTCTGGTGGGCGACCGAGACGAAATATTCGTAGGCCGGCGGCGCGTCCGTCCATTCGGTCGATTTCAGTTCTTCGGCCGCCTGCGCTGTCGCATCCTCGATCGCCTTGTAAATCCTGGCCATCATGGCATGCCGGGCCTTCTCGTCGATCTCCATATATTGCCTCTCTACCGGGGTCAGGACGGGACAGCTATCGTTCATCGGATGGTTCTCCCTGCATGGATTTCGGTGGCGGGCTGTCTGGCACCGGAATGCGTCGGTTATGGGCCGACGACATCATTCAAGCCGCAAGCTTTTCCAGAAGGTCGTGCGCTGTGGGCCATTGATAGCGCACCAGTTCCACGCCCGGATTGCCCGCCCGTGTGACCTCCCGCCTTTCGATCACCAAACCGCCAAGCCGGTCATAGACGGCTGTCGCCGGGATATTTTTCGCGAAGGCGACAAGATGGACCGGCAGGTCTTTTCGCGAATTCTCGAAGCTGGAGAGTGCCTCGCGGAGAATCGTTTTCGCTACGCCCTTTCCCTGGAAAAACGGCGATACGTAGAGATTGTGCAGATAGGTGCCGAATTCGGTTTCCTCATTGAAGACGAAGCAGCAGAAACCCGCGATTTCCGCCCGGTTGCAGGCAATGATGACGAGGTGATCGGGAGATGGCAGCTCGGCGCATCGCGTTTGCCAAAGCTCCTGCTTTTCAGCCGGAAGAACCTCCTTCAGATAGGCTTGCGGCAGGATATGCGCGTAGACGCTCTGGCTCATCGACACGTGCAGGTCGATGATCATCTGAGCGTCGGACGGGACCGCCGGGCGGTAGGTGAGCATGATGGCGAGGCTCTTTGGGGATGAGTGGGAATAACGACGACGAGGTATTCTTAGAGGCCGGACGGATGGGAAGATAGCCACCCCTCATGTCGCTTCTCAAACTCGCGGACCTCTTCCACCGAAGTCAGAAAAAGATCGAACCCGCCATCGTAAGGTGCAAAGACCCTTCCTGTCTTGCCATCAAACCAGAGCGTTGGCCCGGTGCGATCTTCCGCAATGTCTCCCAGAAGATCGCCAAATGCGTCTTCGTGCCATCGGACGCGGGATGCCGAGCTTACCCATTGAAATTCGTCGCCATCTTCACGGTACCGGATTTCGCAATCGGAAACGCTGTTTGAGGGTTTAGAATCCTCTTCACGCCAAGACTGAACCAGCCAGCAATCGCAGCCCTCCTCGAGCGTTTCGTTTGCCAATACAGCCGCTCTTCGCCGGATCTCGTCCTGCTCTTGCCTGGTTTTGGCGTATCGGACGGAGCCGGGCAATGCGTGAAAACGAACCCATGGCTTTCCTGCAACGTCCCTCAGCATAAAGGCTATAGGGGGCGTGTTACCATGAAAACGTTCCCACTCGGCTTTGAACCTCAACATCTCTTGGATCCCGTGATTGTGGACGGCAGCGGGCAGACCGGCCAATCAGCTATTCATTCGCAAACAAAGTGCACATGGACCGGCCAAAACACATATCAATCCGACAGCAAACCCTTCGCCCTTAACGTCACCCGCGTCGCCGCGTTCAGGTCATAGGCTTCGAACTTGCCGGGCTGCACCCAGGCGTAGTCTTCGAACTCGTCATTGATGGTGATGTCGCGATTTTCTGCGCGGCAGTCGAAGATGAGATAGATCATGTAGATCTCCTCCGTCGATCCGTCCGGATAGGTCTTGGTCCTGACGTCATCGCGAAAAGTCCAGGGTGTGACTTCCGCAATCGTCAGTCCCTCCCCCAATTCCTCGCGGATCTCACGCCGCAGCGCCTCCTCGATCTTTTCTCCGGCTTCCATTCCACCGCCGGAAAGCGCCCATTGGCCCGGAAACACACCCCGGTCGGAGGGCATCTTGCAGAGCAGATAGGCGCCGTCATTTTCGATCAACGGACATACGATGATCCGTTGCCTCATGGTCCCGTCCCCAATTTCGAGCCGCTCAGGCGGCTGCGGTTTCCGGCGTGTAGCCAGCCTCGCGAATTGCTTCTTCGGCCTTTGCCCGGTCGCCCTCTACCGTGACCTTGTGGGACGGCAGGTCGATGGTGACGGCAGCGCCCGGCAGGGCTTCGGAAAGAGCAGCGCGGACAGTCTTTTCGCAATGGCCGCAGGTCATGTCGGCTACGGTGAATATGGCGGTCATCTGAAAAACTCCTTGGTAGCTGGTTTGGTTATGCGTGTTCGATATGGTGTTTGGCTATGCGACGCTTTCGCCCTTGGCAGGGCTCTCGCCCGCTAGATCATCGAGGATCGGGCAATCCGGCCGGTGGTCGCCGCCGCAGCAATGGGAAAGATGTTTCAGCGTCTTCACCATGCCTTGCATTTCGGCGATACGGCGTTCGAGGTCGTTGATATGGGTCGTGGCGACTTCCTTGACGCTGGCGCTCGTGCGGCTCTTGTCCTGCCAGAGCTTTAGAAGCGTCTCGGTCTCTTCCAGCGAAAAACCGAGCGAGCGCGCCCGCTTGATGAAGCGCAGCACATGCACCTCTTCGGCGCCATAGACCCGGTAATTGCTTTCCGTGCGCCCCTTCGGTGCGATCAGGCCGATCTGCTCGTAATAACGGATCATCTTGGCCGAGACGCCGGATGCGCTCGATGCTTCACCGATATTCATGCGGCATCCTCCGCCCTGAAGGTTTTCAGCCGCAGCGCATTGCCGAGCACGAAAACACTAGACAGCGCCATGGCGCCGGCACCGATCATCGGCGACAATGTCAAGCCGAAGGCCGGATAGAGCGCGCCTGCGGCAACAGGGATGAGCGCCACATTGTAGCCGAAGGCCCAGAACAGGTTCTGGCGGATGTTTTTCATCGTCGCGCGGCTGACGGCGATTGCCGAGACGACGCCGGTAAGTTCACCGCCGACCAGAACGACATCGGCGCTTTCGATCGCCACATCCGTGCCGGTGCCGATGGCAATGCCGATATCGGCCTCGGCCAGTGCGGGTGCGTCATTGATGCCGTCGCCGACAAAGGCGAGTTTTCGCCCGTCGGCCCGCAGCGCATGCACCGCCTCGACCTTGCCCTCGGGCAGCACCTCGGCGACCACCCTGCCGATTCCGACCTGCCGGGCGATGGCTTCCGCCGTGCGTCGGTTGTCGCCGGTGACCATGACGACCTCGATGCCCATTGCCTTCAGGGCGCGGATGGCGTCGACGCTCGACGGCTTCAGCGGGTCGGCGACGGCGATGATGGCGGCGAGCTTTGCATCGACGGCGGCATAAAGCGGGGTCTTGCCCTCGTCGCCAAGACGTTTCGCAGCATCGGCAAAGATTTCAACCGAAGCGCCGAGTTTTTGCATGTAGCGGTCGGCGCCGACTGCGACCTCGCGGCCGCCGACCTTGGCGCGGATGCCGTAGGAGGTGACGGACGAAAATTCTTCGGCGCTTGCAGCTTCAAGCCCCCTCGTCTTTGCGGCCTTGACGATGGCATCGGCAATCGGGTGTTCGGAGCGGGCCTCGACGGCGGCGACCAGCGCCAGAACCTCGGCTTCATCGAAACCTTCGGCGACGATGAAATCGGTGAGTTCCGGCCGGCCCCTGGTGATGGTGCCGGTCTTGTCGACGACGACGGCCGATACATCCTGCAGACCCTGCAGCGCATCGCCCTTGCGAAAGAGAACGCCAAGCTCGGCGGCCCGGCCGCCGCCAACGACGATCGAGACCGGCACGGCAAGCCCCATGGCGCAGGGGCAGGCAATGATGAGCACGGCGACCGCCGCAATCAGCGCATGGGTGATCTTCGGCTCCGGCCCGAGGATGTACCAGAGGGCGAAGGTGATGAGGGCAAGAACGAGAACGGCCGGTACGAACCAGGCGGTCACCCGGTCGACCAGCGCCTGGATCGGCAGTTTTGCACCTTGCGCCTGTTCCACCATGCGGATGATGCCGGCGAGCATCGTGTCGCGACCGACCTTTTCGGCGGTGAAGCGCAATGTACCCGTCGTGTTGACCGTGCCGCCGATGACGGTGGCGCCCACGGATTTCGACACCGGGATCGGCTCGCCGGAAATCATCGATTCATCGATATTGGACTGGCCGTCGAGCACCGTGCCATCGACGGGGATACGTTCGCCCGGTCGGATGACGACGATATCGCCCGGAACGACTTCTGCCGTGGGCATATCGATCTCGTGGCCGTCGCGTTCGACGCGAGCGGTTTTAGCCTGCAGACCTGCGAGCTTTTCGATCGCGGCACCGGTGCGGCCGGTGGCGCGGGCCTCCATCAGACGGCCGAACAGGATCAGCGTGACGATGACGGTTGCGGCTTCGTAATAGACGTAGCGGGCAGTTTCGGGCAGCAGACCGGGTGCGAATGTGGTGACCAGCGAATAGCCGTAAGCGGCGGCCACGCCGACCGCGACCAACGAATTCATTTCCGGGTGACCCCGGAAAAGCGCAGGCAGGCCTTTTTTGAAGAAGCGCAGGCCGGGCCAGAAGATCACCGCAGTGGCCAGCACGAAGTACAGATAATGGAGATTCCGGGTGTCGACGGCGCCCATCAGCCAGTGGTGGAACGGCGCGTAGGCATGGCCGGTCATTTCCAGGATGAACAGCGGCAGGGTGAAGATGAAGGCGATCGCCAGATCGCGCTTCAGGGCCGTCTCTTCGCCGTGGTGGGTGTGGGGGTGATCGTGGGAGACTGAGTGGGATGCATGATGATGAGCATGCTCGCTGGTGTCGGCGCTGCCCCTCATCCGGCTACCGCCACCTTCTCCCCGTTCTGACGGGGAGAAGGGATATGCCGCGCCCTTTTCGCCCATCGCAACCTTTTGTGAGCCACGTCCCCTCTCCCCGCCTGCGGGGAGAGGGTTAGGGTGAGGGGCAACCTCAGGCACATCAGCATCCACCAGCCATCCCGCCTCGCGCAGCGCATGTTCCATCGCGCCGGCGGGCACCTCATATCCGAGCTTGTGGATCGCCTTTTCCAGCGCCTGCGGATCGAACCCCTCGCCGGTCTCGACGGTGAGTTTCTTCGTCGCGAAATTGACCGCGCTCGTCTTCACGCCCGGCAGCTTGGCAGCGCCGGTTTCGACGCGGCGCACGCAGGAGGCGCAGGTCATGCCTTCGACGGGAATGGTCAGCGGCTCGAGGGGGCCGGAAGTGTGGTGTCCAACGTGCTGGTTCATGAGATGCGATCCTTTCGCATCCGCATGTAAGGCTTCCCATCATGGGAAGGTCAAGGACAGGACGAAATAATTCTGCCGCGACAAAAACGCATGGGCAGGATCGCGCCCTACCGCCCGCCCTGCCCCATGCCCGGTGCGTTGAGGCCGGAGAGAAGAAGCACGAGTTCGGCCTGTCGGGTCGTGCCGGTTTTCTGCATGATCCGCTTCAGGTGCGAGCGCGCCGTCTCCAACGAGATATTGAGCGAGGCTGCGACCATTTCCGGTGTCTGGGCCATGGCGATGCCGCGCGCCACCTTGGCTTCGGCGGGCGTCAGATCGAAGAGGCCGCAGAGAACCCGCATGTCCGGCGGTCCCACCTGCCCCACCTGGGTCACGGCCAGCACGGCCATGGAGCGCGAAAAGATGTCGCGTGCGGCGCGGCGGATCGGCAACAGATGCAGGATCAGCGGCGGCAGTTCATCACGAGAGATCATCGGCACCGACTGTACCGCCGGGACGGCCTGCGCCTTGTAGCGCTCGATCGCCTCATCGAGAAGAGCACGGGCGCCCGCCCCTTCTAGGACCAGCCTGTCGCCTGCACCGGAGCGGATGCGCGGAGCCAGCGCCTCAAGTTCTTCATTCATCAGGATCACCTGGCCACCATCGCCGATCACGGCTGCGGGGAGGCCAAGCATGGAGAGGGTGTCGGTCATCGATCGCGCTTCGGTGAAGGCAAGCCGCGACGACATGTAGGCGGCGCGCGCCAGATCCGGCTTCAGCGCATTCAGCCGGGCTATGTCCTCATTAGAGAAATTATCGTGACCGGTGGCCTTCATCAGCGCGATGATGATCGTGTGCCCGGTCGGCTCCTGAAAGCCGTAGCCGGCCTCCCACTGCATGCCGGCCGGCTGGATGAATTCCTTCAGGATGACATCCTGCTCCAGCTCTTCCGCGGTGAAGACATCGATATCGCGGCAGAAGGAGAACGGGAATTTTTCCATCGCCCTTTTGGGCCGTATGTTCTGGAAACGAAGCTCGCTCCTGGAAAAGCGCTCATAGACATCGACAATATTGGGCGTGGCGACGTAGCGGTGAGTGCCCTCGGCATCGAAGGTGAAGATGGCCGCGGTGGACGACCCCGCCTCAAGCGCAAGCTGCTCGCAAGTCTCCGTCCAGAGTTCGGGGACAAGGGCTGCCTCGTAAAGGCGATCTGCCAGGGTGCTTTGCGCATTCATCAAGTGAAATCACGATTTTCGACAGTTGCAACGATATATATCAGCCCATCCATAGACTATATATGCGTCGAACAACATAGAAGAAGATCGGCCTAAACAGTCAAAATGCTTGGTACGGTATCGTACGCCAGCGACCGAAACCTGCGCTTTATCTCGGTTTAACGCTTATCACCCACGCTCACCTCCCACATGCAGCGGCCAGCTGACGACATAGTCTTCGAAATCGTCCACGTCGACTTCGACCTCGCTGACCGTGCGTCCGCGCGCCGAAATTCCCGCCTGATGTACGGTCTCCGGATCGCCCGAGACAAGCGGATGCCACCAGTACAGATCCTCGCCATCGCGAACCAGGCGATAACCGCAGGTCGGCGGCAGCCAGTGGATCTCGCGCACTTCCTGCGGTGTCAGCTGGATGCAGTCGGGTACGGTTTTCTGGCGGTTGGGATAGTCGCTGCAGCGACAGGTCGTGCCGTCCAGCAGGCGACAGGCGACCGAGGTGAAGACCACATCACCGGTGTCCCAATCCTCCAGCTTGTTGAGACAACAGAGGCCGCAGCCATCGCACAGGCTTTCCCATTCGCCCGGCGTCAGCTCGTCGAGGGACTTCAGTTTCCAGAAAGGTACGTCGTTCATCATCACTTTTGCGGCAGTCGGATACAATTCGTGTCGGCCGCCCTTTTCACGTTGCGATTTTACAATCGCGCATCAACCAATTGTCAGCTAATGCTGATTAACCGTGGCCAGCTTATGCTCTTGATCGTTGTCAGGGGCTACGTCAAGCCAAACGCAAAAGCTAAAATAATGGCATTGCGGACGGGAGGAAAGATTGCAGGACGAACCCAAAGCACCCGAGGGCCGGCCGCGCAAGAAGCGCCACATCCTGCTGCGTGTCGACAGTTGGATCGATTCCACCGTCTGGAACCTCGGCTTCAAACTCGCCGAGGCCTGGGAAGAGATCACCATATTCTTCCGTCGTTTTCGCGTGCGCGGCTGGAAAAAGCTCGCCTTCGAGGTGGCCGGCGAGGCCATGACGCTTGGCACGGCAGGCTTCGTCGTGCTTCTGGCGCTGGCACTTCCCGCCTTCGAAGAGACCAAGGAAGACTGGAAGAACCGCGGCGATTTTGCCGTCACCTTTCTTGATCGTTACGGCAATGTGGTTGGCCATCGCGGCATTATCCATGAAGACTCGGTGCCGATCGACGAATTGCCGGATCACCTGATCAAGGCGGTTCTGGCAACCGAAGACCGACGTTTCTTCGACCATTACGGCATCGACTTCATCGGGCTTGGCCGGGCACTGACGGAAAATGCCAAGGCGGGCGGCGTCGTGCAGGGCGGCTCGACGCTGACCCAGCAGCTGGCGAAAAACCTGTTCCTGACCAACGAGCGTTCGATCGAGCGCAAGATCAAGGAAGCCTTTCTGGCGGTATGGCTGGAGGCCAACCTGTCGAAGAAGGAGATTCTCTCGCTTTATCTCGACCGCGCCTATATGGGCGGCGGCACGTTCGGGGCGGCGGCGGCTTCGCAATTCTATTTCGGCAAGAAGATCACCGATGTCAGCCTGGCGGAAAGCGCAATGCTGGCCGGTCTGTTCAAGGCGCCGGCGAAATACGCGCCGCATGTCAACCTGCCGGCAGCGCGCGCCCGCGCCAACGACGTGTTGTCCAATCTGGTGCAGAGCGGGCTTATGTCGGAAGGCCAGGTGATCGGCGCGCGGCGCAACCCGGCAACCGCTATCGACCGCGCCGACGTGAAATCTCCCGACTATTTCCTCGACTGGGCCTTCGATGAGGTGCAGCGGCTGGCCAAGGAAGGCAAGATCAAGGAACATTCGGTCGTGGTTCGCACCACTGTCGATATGGGCCTGCAGCAGGCAGCCGACGCGGCAATGGAATCCAGCCTGCGCGAGTTCGGCGAGGGCTACAAGGTCAAGCAGGGCGCCATGGCGATGATCGAGAATGGCGGTGCCGTTCGCGCCATGGTCGGCGGTCGGGATTATGGCGAGAGCCAGTTCAACCGTGCCACCAAGGCACTGCGCCAGCCAGGTTCGTCGTTCAAGCTGTTCACCTATTCGGCCGCGATGGAACACGGCATGACGCCGGAAACGATGATTTCCGACGCGCCGATCACCTGGCGCGGCTGGTCACCGCAGAATTATGCCCGCTCCTACAAGGGCCGCGTATCGCTTTTGACCGCCATGTCGCAATCGCTCAACACCGTGCCCGTGCGGCTTGCCAAGGATGTGCTCGGCACCAAGGTGATCGTCGAAACGGCAAAGGCAATGGGCGTCGAGACGCCGCTGCGCATGGACAAGACCATTCCGCTCGGCACCTCGGAAGTGACCGTGCTCGACCAGGCGACCGCCTATGCCGTGATGCCGGCAGGCGGCATGCAATCGCGTCGCCACGGGATCGAACAGGTTCTGGGTTATGGCGGTGAGGTTCTCTACGACTTCAACCGTGACGAGATGCCTGCCAACCGCGTGCTTTCGGAAAAGGCAATGTCGTCGATGAACCGCATCCTGACGCAGATCCCGGTGATCGGCACGGCGCGGCGTGCAGCGCTTGACGGCGGCATTGTCACCGGCGGCAAGACCGGTACGTCGCAGAGCTATCGCGACGCCTGGTTCATCGGCTTTACCGGGAATTACACGACTGCCGTCTGGTTCGGCAATGACGACTTCACCTCGATGAACAACATGACCGGCGGCGCACTGCCGGCGATGACGTTCAAGAAGCTGATGGACTATGCGCATCAGGGCATTGAACTCAGACCCATTCCCGGCATCGAAAATCCGCTTCCGACGGGGAACCACAAAAAGGGCGATACGCCGGCCGAGCAACGCCAAGAGGATCCGGCACTGATGGCGTTGACGCGCCCGCGTTCGCTCTCGGGTGAATCGACCCGCGTTCTGAAGCAACTGGCACAGGCGCTGAAGGCCGCACCGCCGCTGGTCGCGGGTGTCGAAAAGGTTGCCGAAGCCACGAGACCCGCAGCAGGACTGCGACAGGGTTCCGCCAGCGATCTGCGCAAGGGTACGGCGACCGTAAGCCCGGTGGTGACGAATTCGATACCGTGAGAGGACTTACGCTCCCCACAACGGAATGGCATCTCGGCATTTCCCCACAAAAGAATCAATGCTAATCCTCCCTGCACCGTTCTGCCGAGGACCCAGACTGCTCGTGTTCCGTGTTCCCTTTCTCGTCGCAATCGCGCTTGCCATCGCCTTCGGAGGCGGGATCTGGTCGACCCGGCTGGCGCTCGATGCCACGATCGGTTTCGGCGCGATCAAGCTCGGCTCCTGGGAAGCCTTCCCGGAGGCGCAGACGGCGGATGCGGATCCTTATGCCAAGTCTCACCGCGCCAATGCAGGCAAGCTTCTTTATGCCACGGCGGAAGGATTGAGCTTCACGGCAACGACCGATGACAGCGGCGCAAGACTTTCCGGAAGCTGCACCTATCAGTTGACCGGACAGACGCCGACCGCGCGCTTCTGGACGCTGTTTGCAACAGGACCGGACGGCCGTCCACCGGCTGCGGATGCGGACCTGCCCTCTTCGCTCAATTCCCGCATGGTGGGGCGACAACCGGATGGTTCTCTCGACATCACGATCGCCTCGCGCGCCCGCCCCGGCAACTGGCTGGCAAGCCCTCAGCAAGGCCAGTTTCGCCTGACACTGACCCTGCTCGATACGCCGGCGGCTGGAAGCTCCGGCCTGATCGACCTTTCCATGCCGGCCATCCGCAGGATCGGATGCGGCAATGTCTAGGCTGTTCAGTTTCCTTTCGCTGCGACGCGACTTCCTGTGGCTGAAGATTCTGTTTGCGATCTTCACCGGGCTTGTGGGTGCAGCCCTGCTGCACCTGATCATCGTCTTTTCGCTGCCACAGTTTTCCCAGCGGGACGCCTATACGCGCATCATCGCCGAGGGAGAGAGCCACCGCTTCTATCGTCTCGGCGAGCAGCCGGACCGCGCCGGGCTTTCCAAAGAAGACCCGATGATTGAGATGTCGGTCTGTTCATTCGACATAAGCGAAACACCGGTGAGACTGACGGCGCCGAACAGCGGTGTTCCGTTCTGGTCGCTCGGCGTGTTCGATGCTTCGTCCGACGAGATATTCTCGATCAACGACCGCACATCGGCAGATCATGTTCTGGATGTAGTCGTGGGAACGCCGGCACAACTTGCCGCTCTTCGAAAGAGCCTGCCGAGAGGCTTTTCACAGACCGTGCTGGTCGAGGCGCAGCAGACGGAGGGCTATGCGGTCTTGAGAAGTTTCGTGACGCATAAAAGCGTCGTTCCGGTCATATCGAAATTTCTCGATCAGGCGACCTGTGCTCCATTCCAGTGGAGAACCAGGGTCCAGTTCTAAGCGCGTCTCGATCGCCCGGATCCGCTCGCGACGTCTGGGGTCACCGTATTCCTCGCGTGCCTTGAAACCAATGCCGCCGTGCGTCTTTGCGCAGCATTCCTCAGCATCTCACAAGATCAGGTTTTTGAATTCACTTCTGTTCGATACGGACAGCGTGATTTTCGGCCTTGCGGTCCATGCGATCGTCAAAGCGTTCGTAACGCACGCCGGTGAACATCACGATCTCACCCGCAAGAGCAAGGTTGGAAGCATCCGTCGGGCTCGAAACCTTTCGGCCTTTCCGATCACGCCATAGATTCATTACCACTATCTCTGCCATGCTCGTCTCCAATCAAGGGATCGAGAGGGATGAAGGCGGCTCTATTTCATCCTGCCCAACTGGGCCGACGCGCCCGTGCCTGCCCCGAAGGGTTCACGGACATCCGCGTCTTTCTCGTCAAAGCGTCTTTTTGCCAGACGCTGCGACATTTCACCTGCCCGTTCCGCCTGAACCAGCAGCTGCAGCAACAATCAAGTCTACTGCCCTTTCCGGCTTTATTGCCGGTCATTGCTGAAATTCAGCCATAAGACGGTTAACGAGATATTAACGCTAAAGTAGCGCCCGCTGGAAATCCGCTTTCAAGATCGGATCATTAACGCGGTGTTGCAGATTTGGTTCATTATCAGGGCCACAGAATTCAGATTTCTCTATTTATCCGCGAACGGCGCAGCGACCGAGGCCAGCTGGCGGGATGCGGACCTGTCGCTGGCCAGCATATCGGCTGTGGACAGGATGTCCCAAAACGAGCCGTCTTCACCAGACATTAACCCTATTGAGCCTAGCATCAAATCGACCTTGAGCGGGTGACGAAACCGGCGGAAACGCCGGCTGATACTGCCCGCCCACCGGGAGTTTCCAAGGTAAGGTAGATGACGTGTCGGCTGCCCTGCGGCGGCCAAACGCGTTTGTCGGCACCTCTGTTTGTATTGCGTTCGAAGAGTTTGCCCGTGACGAGTGAGTTTCGAGACCTTGAGAGACCGCAGGCGCTGCGCAGGAAGGACGTCGTGCTAATGGCAACGGTGACGAGCTTTGAAGCGCTGTCCCATCCGACGCGTTCGGAGCTGCGGCAGTTCGCCGAACTCTTCATGCCGATCTTTTCCGCTTCATCCGACGAGGCGCGCCGGCAGGCGGTCGCCGCCCTTGCGCAATCTCCCAACGTCCCTGCCGCCGTCGCCTTCTTTCTCGGCAGCCAGCCGATCGCCGTCGCAGCCCCGTTCCTGATGACATCGACCTGCCTCTCCGACGAGGCGCTGGTCACCATCGCCCGCTGCCAGGGCACCGAGCATGCGCGCGCTATCGTGAGCCGTGCCGCGCTCTCTCCGACAGTCATCGATGCACTGGTAGGCCTGCGTCCCGATATTTCCCGGCAGGCCAGAAGCGCCACAGCCGAGCCCTATCCCGGTTCGGCGCCCGTGGAGATGCCGAGGGCGGAAGTCGACACGTCCATCGATACCGACAAACGTGCGCGTGAAGAAGATCTGCGCCGCCGGATCAAGCTGCTTGCCGGCCATGTGGAACGGGTCGAAGGCGATCGTCTCGGCCTGCGCAGCCTTTCGGAAGTGCAGGAAGCGCTTCTGGTGCGGTTTGCTCGCAACCGTGAAGCGACCTTTCTCGTCACCGCGCTTTCGGACATCCTGACGACCAGCCGCTGGCTGGCCGAACGTGTCCTGCTCGATCTCTCCGGCCGCCAGCTTGCCACCGTGCTGAAGAGCCTCGGCATGCAATCGGCGGACGCGACCTATATCCTTACCCGCCTCTACGGCCATCTGGCGGAAGCGACGGATGGCCTGTCGGAGGCAGAAAGCCTGTGGCAGTCACTGGACGAAGAAGAGTGCAATGCGCGTGTGGAAGCCTGGCGCAGGGCCGATCGTTACACCTATGGTGCGGACCAGGCTGCTTCCAGACTGTTTTCCGGCGCAGATACCGACACAACGCAAGCCGACGCCTTTATCGAGGAGAGGTCTGTGCGGACCTCGGCCACGCTGCGCAGAAGCGCCTCCGGTTTCAGTATCCGCTGAGGATCAGGGATCCGGCTTTACCACCGGGAAGAGATCGCCGATGTCGTCGATCTCCAGCTCGACCAGCCACAGATCGGGATCGAAGCGCAGTTCCCTGTCGAGCGCCTCGCGCATGAGATCCGGCTCGCCACGCTCAAGCCGCATCTCGAACTTACGGCTGCCGTCATCCTCACTTGAAAAGAAGTTCTGCGGTGCCGGAGCATAGAGGCTCTCCAGCCCGTCGCGAAACCGCTGCCGGATAAAAATCGCCCCCGCCGCGTCCGCCCCCTTGTGCTCGACAGCCGCAAAACCGCCGAGACCGAAGACGCGGCGGATGAGAGCGGAGACATAGATATCGGAACGGAGACGCATGGGTGAATAGGATGGATTGGGGGCGGAGGCAAATGAGGGGCAAGGTTTTCCTCTGTAGCCGACTTACTGCTGCACCTTCCTGATTGCTTCGTTGTTATATCTCTTCAACGTCTTGAAGAGATTTCGATCACCGAGCTGTGCGCCCAGCAGATGGTCGAGAAGGCTGTGTCGAAATTCCAAGAGCCGGACGCAGTGCTTCAAAAGCTCAACATAAGCGGGCGCTTGTCCATTGGCTGAACCCAGAACTTCATCGGGCTGCAAAAATTGCGGCTTACCGTCATATAAGGTGCAAATCTGCGACTTTATCGGTTCGCCAGGGAGCCGTTTGCTTTTAATGTAGTCATTCGCAACCAACGAGGCATACACTTCGTCATCGAAGCCGGCTTCGAGCAGCATGGCTTGATAAGCGGCCATCTTCGGCGGAAAAAGGTTGAACCGCAGGAATGGCGCACACGCATTGTAGGTCGCTGCGAAATCTTCGACATATTTCTGTCGAGCATGTTCGCCTTCGCCGAACCCCGTCTTTCTCGGGTATGGAAAGCCCATTTGCTCCGAGAGCATGAATTCGTAGGACACGTTTATGAAAATCAGGCTGTTGGTAACCAGCATGAATACAGATGGAAGATAGTAGAATACAGGATCCATTGTGCCGATGAAATTCAATCCGATGTTCTCTGGATCCGGATGTTGATATACCAGCAGGCAGCGATCTCTTTTGGCAATGCGCTGATCGATGTAGAAATTCGGATTGGGAATATGCCAATCCTTGTTGAGGGTCATATTGCCGATCCACAGGCCGATCCGGACTTTGTCGAACCAGTCCATCAAGTCATCCCATTCCTGCGCGGTGAGAAGCTGATCATTCAGGAGCTTTTCGACGTGGCTCTTCGCCCGGTCTTCGAGGGCGGAGTAACGGGAATTACAGCTTTCGCAGGCGGGGAAAACATATTGGTCAGCCGCATATCGGCGTTCGGGTTTGTCCGGCCGATCCATTCTGAAGCCCAGATGCCATTCACGCTTCGGGTCTCCCGTGAGAGAAATCAGCCAGCGCGGAATGACATGTTCCCGGTTCTTATCGTTGGGCTTGTTGCCGCAGAAAATGCAACGTTTTTCGGTCTGTAACACCGATGTATTCAAATTGCTCATGGATCTTGATCTAAGGATTTCGGCTTCAGTTTCATTCAACAATGTCCGCGCCAAATGAAAATGCTCATGCCATCCAGTGCGTATCGATAGCGGATCGTGCAGCGCCATGGCTACAATCCCTCTTCTATCCTATTTTCTTCAAAGCTCCTGTGCGACTGATCCGCCGCGGTAATTTGTATTATACGATCCTGGGCGGGCTTTCGCTGCGGCGTGGGCACGACAAAAAGATCTTTGCCGATTTCGATTTCCCCTCCCCTACAGCGCGCCGATCGCCTTCAGCTTCTGCAGCACGACCTCGTCGGGCTCGCCGGTTTCTGGCAGGCGGTAGTGTTTCTGGAAACGGCGGATGGCAGCCTTGGTCTGAGTGCCGGCGACGCCGTCGATCTCGACATCGGTATAGGCAATGTTCGACAGGCCCTTCTGGATCTGCAGCACCATCTGCGAGGCGGGCAGTGGATCGGATCGTCTGGCGGCGGTCTGTACGGGCGCAGCAGCGGCCCGGCGCGCGCCCGGAATTTCGGCCGGCGGCATCATGCCCGGCTGACGCTCGGAGGAGCGGATTGCAGCCGTGACCGGATCTTCGTTGCGGGCCGGAGCCTTTATCTGCTGGACGACAGGCTGGGTCGCGGGTCGAGCCGCAGTTCTTTGCGCCTCAGCCTTCGGCGCCTCGGCTCTGGATGCATCCGCTCTTGGAGCCTGGCGCGGGATCGGCAGCGGCGCGGCCGTGGCCTGTGCTTGGCTCCGACTTCCGGACTGCGATTGAAGAACGACCAGAAGTTCCGGCGTGGCTTTGCCGCGCTGCGGAAGGCCGGAGGCTTCCTCGAAGAAGAGAATGGCGCTTTCGGTGCGCGGACCCATCAGGCCGTCATCGGTGCCCTGATAGATACCACGGCGCGCAAGCTCGCGCTGGATGCCTGCAACCAGCACCGCATCCGTCGTCGTGCCGGGCGCGGACTGCGCCGCCGGCGTCTGGCCTGCGATGATCGAACGGATGTCGTCAGCGGGTGCTTCCACGGGTGCCGTCGTCACGGGCTGTGTCGCGGGTGAGGCCACCGTCTGTAGGGAAGCAGGCGGGCGGGCGGCGGATCTTTCAGGCGCAGTCTGCCCGCCTGCCGGCGCGCGCTCGATCCGGAAAGTGGTCACGTCCGCGGGATCGGCCTGGCGAAACTGGCGATAACCGGCAATCGCGTTCGGATCGTGAGCATCACGCGTGGCAAGGAACGGGGCCGGATGGCCACCCGGCTGATACCAGAGCGCATTGGCTGCAACGAAGGAGAAAGCAACGATGAAGGTCGTGGCGTAAAGAGTGGCCTTGGGATTGCGGACGATGGCGCCGCCGATACCGCGTGCGGAACCGGTCGCGCCGTAAAGCACAGCGGAGCCCGTGCCCGCAAGGATGCGGGACGGAAGGCTTTGCTCCTTCGCTGTCCGTCGCCCCTTAGGCGCTTTTCGCTTCCGCGTGGTCATTTACACATCCCAGCTGAATTTCGGACCGCTCCATCGCGGACCCTTCCATCATGGCCTTTTCATCCGAATTCTTCAACTGCACGGTCCTCAGCCGCGGCGGGAACTCCACCGTTTCCGCCATCGGCTCGTCGGCATCGGCCGTATCGGGGCCGCCCATCGGCAAGGTGATCGTCACGACGGTGCCCTCGCCCGGCTTGCTGGCAATCGCGAACGTGCCGCGATGAAGCGCAACCAGTCCCTTTGTCAACGCCAGGCCGAGGCCGGTGCCTTCGTAATTGCGGCTATAGCCATTTTCCACCTGGGTGAAAGGCTGGCCGAGCGTGCCGAGCTTCTCCGGCGCGATGCCGATGCCGGTATCGCTGACTGTGACGACGAGATCGCGACCACGGACCGCAGCATCCATCGACACCACGCCGCCGCGCTCGGTGAACTTGATGGCGTTGCCGGCGAGATTGATGAGGATCTGCTGCAGAGCGCGTCGATCGGCCTGCACTTCCGGCAGGGCGCGGGAGACGCGCGCCGTCAGAGTGATACCCTTGTCGCGGGCCTGCAGGTCCAGCATGGCGCGGCAGGCCTCGATCGCTTCCGATGCCGCGAAGGGCTCGATCAGCAGTTCGTAGCGGCCGGCCTCGATCTTCGACATGTCGAGCATGGTATTGACGACGGAAAGAAGATGACCGCCCGACTGGCGGATAAGCCCGACATATTCGCGCTGGCGGTCGTTTGCCAGTTTGCCGAAATATTCACCGGCCAGCACGTCGGAAAAACCAAGAATGGCATTAAGGGGCGTGCGCAGCTCATGGCTGACGGCCGCTAGGAAGCGCGACTTCGTCTCGTGGGCGGAACGGGCCTCTTCCTGGCGACGCTCGGCCTCGCGCTTCAGCGCATCGTATTCGGAGACATCGCGCGCCTGGGCTATTACCTGAACAAGGCTACCCTCGCCGTCGCGGATGGCGGTAAAATCGAAACGGACGAGAACGAACTGGCGTCCATCGGCAACCGAAAACGTCTTCTGCACCCGAACGTCTGTCTCGGCCCGCGATGCGCCCTGGCGCAGCATGTCGAAAGCCTGGAGTAGCGCGATCTGATCCGAAACATGAACGCGCTCGGCGAGCGTTACGCCCGCGCAATCACGGATCGTTGCGGGAAACGAATGGGCATCACGGCCGCCGACCCTGTGCACATGTCCCTGGGCATCCAGCGACAACATCAGGCCGGGGCATGCATCGAAAGAAAGATCTTCACTGGCTGCCGGCTGCGGCAGCGGGCGGGGACGCGAAAAGGCGATCGCAGCGGCGACAAGGAAAGCCGAGGCGGCGATTGCAACACCGACAGGCAGCGCCAGAACCGGACGCAGCAGAGCGGTCAAAGCCATCGGGATCGCGACGAGCGATACGGCGGCGGTCAGCACCATACGGCGCAGCAGCGTGATGTCGGTTCCCCGAACCACTTCGCCACCAAGGCGCGCCAGCCAGCGTTCGGCGGTCTTGTCGACTACCTCAACAGCCTTCCCGGCAATGTTACCCAATACGCGCACTCAATACCCTGACACGAACTCGTTTTACGCGGTCACATTAGGCTTCCGCGACTTAAAGAAAGGCTAAGGATGCGCGATTCGACACTCTGTCAGAAGCCGGGTCTTCCGGCTTTGGCACATAATCGGACACCCATCTGCAATCGTAGTTAACGACAGGTAAGCGATGGATTTATCTCGATTTTTCGCGTGCTGTTAATGATTGTGGCAGAACGGGCCGGGCAAAACGCCTTGCCTTTCGAACCGCCGCCCCATTTATGCTTAACGGAATTCGCTAAAGTTTGAGACAAATGCCGCGCTGGACGGCGAAAATGCGGGGCGTGTGTCGATTTAGATCAAATTTTAGATAAATCCGAGCGGTCGCGTCAAAGGGGTATTTGCTTCCCCCCGGTACGGTGGTGTTCAAGAGCGGCACAGACCGACGCCCGGCAGAAATACTCTGCTGTGGAAAAACAAGTGGCGAAGCCGGACCCGAGGGTGGGACAGGCCAGGTCGGACGGAATAGGGCAATGTGGTTTCTGATCAAGGGAAGTATCTTCTTCGCAGCCGTGCTGGTGGTGCTTTCATACTTCAGCAACAGGCCGCTTGAGGTCAGCGAGGGTGCCGGCGCCGTACAGATGGGCGACGCAATCTCGGCTGCGACAGGTGCCTACAGCTATATTTCTGGTCTATGCGCCGAAAAGCCGGATGTCTGCGCAAAAGGCGCGGAGACGCTTTCCGTTCTCGGCGTGCGCGCTGCCGAAGGCGCGCATGTCGCCTTTGAACTACTCGACAGCCATTTCAACAACAAGCCTGCCGCCAATCCCGCCGATGTGGCGCTGAAACAGGATCCCGAGCCGACGCCTTTCCCGGGAGATGCGGTCAAGACTCAGTCGATCGCCCCTTCCGCCCCGGTCCATACCGGTTCCGTGCCGCTGCCGCTGAAACGCCCCGCGCAATAAACGGACCATTCCTTGCATTTTACGACTTGCGCCTGGCCCCA
Organism: Neorhizobium sp. LMR1-1-1.1; assembly: GCF_040675795.1. Lineage (NCBI taxonomy): Bacteria > Pseudomonadati > Pseudomonadota > Alphaproteobacteria > Hyphomicrobiales > Rhizobiaceae > Neorhizobium > Neorhizobium sp. LMR1-1-1.1. Next base: position 981,612 of record NZ_JBEGHE010000025.1, on the reverse strand, counting down.
CAGCCAACGGTTCCCGGCGCCTGACTGCCCGCCCTGAATTCAGCAACTGCTGACGCCGCAAGGAAGAAACTCCTTGCGGCGATTTTTTTGCAAGGGATCCCGGCTTTCAGGACACCGCCACCCTGCGCGGCAATCGACCGATGGGTTGACCGGGCACATTGCAAGGCTTCCGCGGCCGGCTATTGTGATGCACGACCGGGTTGGGCGCGGGATGATCGATGATTTACGAAGATGTTGCGGGCGGAAAGGAATTGCTGGCATGGTTTGGAGAACTGCCAACATTCCACGATGCCGAGATTATCAGTCTGTCCCTCAACAGAAGCGGAGCCAGCGAGCTGAAGATACATGGCTGGATCATGACCGATGCAGTCGATCCTGACGGGTTCATCAAACTCGACAAACATGCCATCGTGACCTTCACTCTGGAAGGCATCATGGACCTGCAACTGGATGGCTTCAGCGGTCAAAATGTAATCGGCGGGCTTTTGCTCCAGCGCGCGACCGATCGAGGCCGATCCGATTATTACGCACTGCCTCAGGATGAGCTTGATATCGAGATCGAACTTTTGCCCTGCTACGGCCTGGACGGCTTCATCCGGGCAAAGACTGTGGCGATATCCCTCGTTCCATACGAACAAGAGAAACGGGTTTGACGCCTTGAGGGTTTCGGTTGCGAAAGCTTGCACGCCAGCCGTTCAGCCAATTCGCAATGATGCGGGACGCCACCGCACCTCTTGCCTGCATCTATTCAGTTTTTTCTGTTATCGGCGCGCAAAATACCTATATGGAGAAAACAGAAAAACACCGGACGAGACCATGGCAGAGCTTTCCCAGATCATCGACGACTTCGCCTTCCTGGACGAGTGGGAAGATCGCTACCGGTATGTGATTGAACTCGGCAAGGCTTTGCCCGACCTGCCGGAGGCGCAGAAATCGGCTGAAAACAAGGTGCAGGGCTGCGCCAGCCAGGTGTGGCTGGTAAGCCATGTGAAGGATGCAAGCGCCGATCCGGTGATGACATTCGAAGGTGATTCCGATGCCCATATCGTGCGCGGGCTCGTCGCCATCGTACTGGCCACCTATTCTGGAAAGCACGCCTCGGAAATAGTGGCGACCGATGCGATCGATATCTTCAACCAGATCGGGCTTGTTGAACATCTTTCCTCGCAACGGGCCAACGGACTGCGCTCGATGGTCAAGCGCATCCGCGAAGAGGCGCGTTTGAAAGCTGCAGCCTGATAGATCTACGATGACCCGCTGCTGCCGTAAGAGTCGGCGGCGGGGCGAAAATCCTGCGTGCCCCAATGATGGCTGTGGGGCCTCTGGGTATGACGCGGCGGCGGGGCATAATGGCGGGCAAGGACAAGAAGCGCCGTCCTCAACATAAGCTTGGCGGAGCGCACGGGCCATTGCCGTTCCCGCTCAACCAGTTCCAGCCCCTTGCCGAAACAGCAGACATCGGCTGCTACACCCGAAAGCTCCGGTCCCATCGCCTCCATCGCGCGGCCGAAACGCCGGCGCGCTTCCAGCGCGCTTGCAGCGATATCGGCAAGGCCGCCCGCCTCGCCTTTGCCGCGCGAAGACAGGCGCGGCTCCCAGGAAGAGGTGATACGCGGCTGCAACTGACCGCGAGTGAAATCATCCAGCAGCTTTTCGCCGGCGCCAAGCGCCTCGGAGGGAAAGAAAGGGGTGCCGGCCTTGTCCTTCAGGCGCGCCAGGCTGGAAAGCGGCGTATCATCGAGATTTCGACTGACATTTTGGCGCGCACCGTCGATTTCCACCGCGGTCCTGACGATCTCGCCATGCTGCCCGGCAAATCCATCCTCACCTTCCATCCCCGCTGAAGCAAGCGCGCGGCGCAGGAAGTTGCGGGCTTCGGCTGATGCCTGCACGAGGCCGGCTGCGCGAGTGACAAGGCCGAGCGAAACGGCTTGTCTCAGCACCGTCTCGGGATAACAACGACGCTCCTCGCCAAGGTGAACGGTACCGGCAGAGCCGTTCGCGATCACCAGCCCGGCCTTTCCGGCACTGACGGCGTGACGCACCAGGCGCGTGAGACCTTTGACGGAGACGGCCTGCACCGATGTTGTGGACGACCCCGGGTGCACTGAACGGTCACGCCTCGATCCTTCAGTCATGACCACCCTCGCGTCCGAAAAGGTCCGAGGACTGGAAGACTGCCGTCGCCATACGTTCGATCGCCGAGACGAATTCGTCAAAGGCCAGATCGTCTCGCCGGTCTTCGACGACATGGCAGGCATGGCCGACAGTGGTGCGGTCCCTGCCGAAAGCCGCGCCGATATCGCTGAACGACATTCGCAGCGCCACATGGCAGACATACATGGAAATCTGCCGCACATGGCAGGAAGGCCGGCGCCGCTCGTTGCGCACCATCACCCGGTCGCTCAGAAGCGAGATCGTCTCCGCCGTGATCTGGCTGACGATACGGCAAACGATACGCGCAGGAAGGCTTGCCGGGTAGACGGGTTTCGCGTCGGCAACCAGAGGAACCGCACCTATATTGCAAGCAAGCGTATCGGAGCGTCTCCCGTTCGTCGGCCCCCCTTGTTTGGTCGAAGTCTCAAAAGGCATGACAACTCCTTCTTGAATAGGAATTAATTCATACACCTTGAGCGCCAACGGGGAATATAGGCAAGAGCCGCTTCTTACAGAAACATTGATAATGCTTATGTTTTTTTAATTTCGCCGTGCGGAAGTAGGATTTATTTCCTCAATCCATCCCCGTTTTCTGTCAAAAAGCAGATCAGGACCAGCATTCGGACATGGGCCGGATGCGCAAAAGCCGAGCGACAGCCCGGCTTTTCGTGGCGCCTCAGGGCGCGCATTTTACCAAAGCAGACTGGCTACGAGAGATCACAGCCATTGCTCAAGCTTTGGTTTCCGACCCAATTCCATATGCAGAAGCGCGCGGCATTGGCTCACCACAAGGCGGCTCTCGCCCGAAGTGGCTTCTGACTGGATTTGCTTTTGGCCGGACGAAGCCCGGCCAGTCTCTACAGATCAGTTACGGGTGCGCTTGCGGCGCTGACCGAGGCCCATTTCCTTCGCCAGACGCGAACGAGCTTCGGCGTAGGCCGGAGCAACCATCGGATAATCGGCCGGCAGGCCCCACTTCTCGCGGTATTCATCCGGCGTCATGTTGTAATGGGTCATCAGGTGGCGCTTCAGCGACTTGAACTTCTGACCATCCTCGAGGCAGATCAGATAATCGTCCTCGATCGACTTCTTGATCGGCACCGGCGGCTTCGGCTTTTCAACCGCTGCGACGACCGGGGTCGGGGAAGATGTGCCGCTCAATGCGGTATGTACGTCTGCAATCAGGTTGGAGAGATCGCCGACGGGAACTACGTGGTTACTCACATAGGCAGCCACGATATCTGCGGTGAGTTCCACCAGCAGCTCGGGACCCTTGCCCAGTGCCATATCTGTCATTTCCGGTCTCCTGTTCGACTTATATACGGAGCCAGCCGCGACCTCCGCGGCTTCTTCCGTAGTCGAGCGATGGCGACGAGAACCCAACCTTCGCACAGCGTCCAAGGACAGAAGCCTACCCCTAAGCTTCCTGCGAGAAAAACGGATCGTCACCAGATGCTGCATGTAGCCTCCGTAAACCGCATATTCGTCCAGTTTATCCGAAGCGGCCTTATCAAGGCCGATCTAATTCAGATAAATACGCGGTAAAACGTTAGTCTACAACAGCATCATTGCTCTACTTCTATTCAATTATCACTACAATCAGGAAAGTCCAATTGCGAAATCTAGTAATGCCGAGTGGTTTCTCAACGAATATCGCATATTTCTGACATTTATTGCTGGCAATAAGGCGATTTTACAATCATCGCGCGCTTATAAATACCGTCTGAAAAATATTATTCATTGTTGACCACTGGCATTTCGTTGCAGACAGACTGATTCGCCATTGAATATCCCGCCTTCAACGACGCCATAGCCAGCAAATGCGCAGATACCGGGGCTGTCAGCACGAAGAAAAAGAAGCCGGCGAGTGCCCGTGCAAGCACCGCGATATCGCCTGATTGGAGCCCAACGGCGAGCAGTAGCAGCCCCGAAGCAACCGTTCCGGCCTTGGATGCCGCATGCATCCTTGAGTAGATATCGGGCAGCCGGTTGAGACCGATTGCCGCAACCAGGGCAAATGCCGCACCGGCAAGGATCAAAGCAGAAGTCAGTATTGCCAGAACAAGCTGCATCACTTCCCCTTTCCCGGCTTGGGCGATTTGACGGATGGGGCCGATTTTTCCGGCTTTACTGGCCTTACGGGCTTGCCGGAGCGTTTCGAAGCCGACTTGCTGTCGCTATCGACGATCTTCTTCGTCGAAACTTTGCGCGCCTTGCCGCCGAGTTTGCTGACCTTTTCTCCAGGCCCGTCCGTCAAAGTGGCGCCGGCCTGCCCTGCCGCACCAGCGAGAATGAAGCGAGCGAAAGCGACAGTTGCCAGAAAGCCGACAAGGCCAAGTGCTATGGCGATATCAATGTAGAGTGTAAAGCCGGTCCGGATGGCGATCAGGGCGATGAAGCCTATGACGATGCCGACCAGCATATCGAGCGCCACGACACGATCGGGCAATGTCGGACCTTTGACCACCCGCCAGACCGTGAGCAGGAAGGCAACGGCGAGAACGGCAAGCGCAATCCAGATCGAGGCATGGAGGATCGCCTGCTCAAAGGTCATGCCCGACATGTTCATCGGAACGCCTCCATGATCTTGCGCTCGAAACCTTCGGCAATCTCGCGCTTCGTCGCTTCGACATCGGAGCAATCGATGGCATGGACGTAGAGGAACTTCCTGTCCTTCGACACGTCGACCGACATGGTGCCGGGGGTGAGCGTGATGAGATTGGCCAGAAGCGTGATCTCGAAATCCCTGTCCACGGTCAAGGGAAAGGCGAAGATGCCGGGTTTTACCTGCATCTTCCGCCGCGTGACGAGCACCGCCACCTTCCAGGCCGACAGAGCCAGCTCCTTGAAGAAGAGCAGCAGCAGCGACAGGATGCGGCCGAGACGCAGGAGATAACCGGTCGCGCTCATCTCGTCGCGAACGATCCACAGGGCCGCGGCCGACAGTAGGAAACCGAAGATCAGATTGTGGATCGTGGCGCTGCCGGTGATCGCGGCCCAGATGATCGCCATCATCAATGACAGGACATAGATGATCATGGCGCTGCCCCTGTTGGAAACACCGAGCGGATATAGGCGGACGGATCGGCCAGGCCATCGGCGGCGGCCTGGCCGAGCGCCAGAAGCGGTTCGGGATAAACACCGAAAACCAGAACGAGGGCCGAGAGCAGGCCGATCGGCAGAACCGAACGCCAGTCCGTTTCAGGCAGGGATTGATCCATCCCCTCCGGCGCCGGCCGCCAGAAGGCGAGCAGGAAAACACGGGCGAGCGCCAGCGTGACGAGGAAGGCAGACACGAGAATGGCGATGGCCAGCCACCAGGCGCCGATATCCAGCGATGCCTTCAACAGCATGACCTTGGGCCAGAGGCCGGAAAGCGGCGGCAGGCCGGCCGCGGCGAGCATCAGCGTAAGGGATGCAAAGGAGAACCAGGGCGCGCGGCTCCACAAGCCGCCAAGGCGCGACAGTTCGAACGTACCGGCCAGCCGCCCCGCCTCGCCGACCACCAGATAAAGCGCGGTCATGGTGACGATCGAATGCAGTGCATAAAGGATTGCGCCACTGACGGAGGTCGGCGAACCGATCGCCACACCCGCCAGCATGTTGCCGATGCCGACGATGACGACGTAACCGACCATGCGGCGCAGGTCGTTCTGGGCAAGCGCTCCGAGCGCACCGAGGATCATGGTGAGAACGGCGGATGCGGCAACGACGAGGCTGATCGCTTCCCGCTCGACCGGCACAAGCATGATCGTCACACGGATCAGCGCGTAGATGCCGACCTTGGTGAGCAGGCCGCCGAACAATGCCGATACGGTAATGCGCGGCGTGTGGTAGGAGGCAGGCAGCCAGAAATTCACGGGGAAGGCTGCCGCCTTCATGCAGAAGGCGAGCACGAACAGTGCCGTCAGCGTCATCAGCGGCGGCGCGTTTTCGGTCACGCCACGCAGCGCGCCAGCCTTTCGGGCGATATCGGCCATATTGAGCGTGCCGAAGATCGCATAGAGATAACCGACAGTAATGAGAAACAGCGTCGTGCCGATGAGGTTGAGAATGGCATATTTCAGCGCCCCTTCGATCTGCTTCGGCTCGGAGCCCAGAATGAGCAGGCCGAAAGACGAGATCAGCAGGACTTCGAACCAGACATAGAGGTTGAAGATATCGCCGGTCAGAAAGGCGCCGGAGACGCCGGCCATCAGGAGCAGCAAGAAGGCGAAGAAGCCGTGGCGCAATCCGCTCGCATCGATATCGCGTAGCGAATAGACCGCCGCCGACAGAGCCGCGAGCGCCGAAACGAGCGCCATGACGGCTCCGAACATGTCGGCGGTGAAGGATATGCCGAAAGGCGGCAACCAGCCGCCCATGGTCATGGTGACCGGCCCGCTTGATGAAACCTGCCAGAGCAGGAGCGCGTCAATGAGGACGAGCAAGACCAGCGCTGCGATGGCAATAACCGCATGAAGGCGGACCGACTTGCGGATCATCATCAGAGCCGCGCCCGCAAGGATCATCAGCGCGGTCGGCAGGATGACGAGCCAGTCGGCGAGCGCCGGGACCGTCGTGACCATGGCGGCGGCAAGATCTACGGGGGTTGATGGTGAGGCCATCAGGGCTGGCCTCCCTGTGTCGGCAAATGTCGGCGGGGAGCGGGTTGGGGCACATGCATCAAATCAATACCCCGTCGGCGGAAGCGGTTCATCGCGTGGTTCTGCGAGCAGCATTTCGTCGGTGCTGTCGGTGCCAAGTTCCTCGAAGGCGCGCCAGGTCAGCACCAGAAGGAAGGCGAAAAAGGAAAACGAGATGACGATCGCCGTCAGGATCAGCGCCTGCGGCAGAGGGTTGGCGGCGACGGAACCGAGCGTCGACGCATCTGCGGGGATGATAGGAGGAACTTCGCGGGTGATGCGGCCGGCGGTAAACAGGAGAAGATTGACGCCGTTACCAAGGAGCACGATGCCGAGCAGGATGCGGATCGTGAATTTCGACAGCATGAGATAGACGGCGGCGGCGAAGAACAGGCCGATGAGCCCGGTGAACAGGATTTCCATCAGCCACCTCCCTCGCCTTCGCCCGCGCCGCCATCCGGCTCGGTCTCCAGTGCGAGCGCAATCGCCGTGACTGAACCGACCACGACGAGATAAACTCCGATATCGAAGGACATGACCGTCGAGAGTGGCACTTCTGCGCCGAGAATATCCGGATAGATCCACAGCCCGCTCATGAAGGGAACGCCGGCTGCGATCGAAACGAGGCCGGAGACGGCCGCGAGGGCCAGGCCGGCACCGGCGATCGCCATCGGATGAAACCGGATTGCCCGCTGCACCGCACCCGGTCCATGCGCGATGCCGAAGATTGCCAGCGCCGAGGCCGCGATCAGCCCGCCGATAAAACCGCCGCCCGGCTCGTTATGGCCGCGCAGCAGGACGAAGACGGAAAAAAGCAGCATCAGGGCGGTGATGACGGGCGCGACCGTGCGCAGGATAAGGGTATTCATGAGGCGCGCCTCCCGACCCGCAGCTTGATCAGCGCCAGAACCGCAAGGCCGGTGACCATCACCACGGCGATCTCGCCCAATGTGTCGGTGCCGCGGAAATCGACGATGATGACGTTGACCACATTGGCGCCGTGAGCGATCGCCTTGGAATAGGTGTTGAAGAAATCCGTCATGAACGGATCGAAGGGCGTGCCGACCGCCTTCAGCAGCATCAGGGCAAAACCGAGGCCGCAGGCAATTGCGATCGTCCCGTCCAGCAGGATCTGCCCTGGCGGGCGGTGATCGGTGACCGACAGCCTGAGCCGCGTCATCACCAGGGTCAGGATGACGACCGACAGCGTTTCCACCATGAACTGTGTGAAGGAGAGATCCGGCGCACCGAACAGCAGAAAGATCACCGCGACCGCAAATCCCTGGATGCCGAGTGAAACGATCGCGGTCAGGCGGTCGGCGGCGCGCAAGACGGTGACGATGCCGAGTGCTGCAATGACGAAAAAGGCGATTTCCTGCACGAGGGCTCCGGCCGGCCCTGACGGCATGGCGGGGAGTTCGTCAAAAAGGAAAAGCGGCACAAGCAGGGTTGCCGCCACGGCGATGAAAGTTGCGGTGATATAGATTTCCAGCCGTCCCGGCTGGATGATGCGGACGAGGCGCGCGGAAAAACGGACAAGGCCGCTGACAAACTGATCGAACCAGCGATCCGGGCCGGGGCCGAGGCCTTCCAGCATCTGCGCAGCCAGAGCGCGAGCCCGGTCGAGCTCCCGATAGACAAGGATGCCGAGCGTCACGGTGAGCAGCGAAAGGCCGAATGGCAAGCCCAAATGCGGCATCGTGCCGATCGTGATCACCGTCGGTTCGTCGATGACCGCGCTTGCCATGGGCGATGTCAGGTAAGCGTGAAGCAGCGGCGAAAATATGCCGAAGACGAGGCCGAGCGCGGCCAATATCACGGGGCCAAGCCAGAGCGCGACCGGTGCCTCATGCGGCGTCAGCGGTGTTTGATTACCTTTTCCGACAAAGGGTTTCAGGCCGACGGCAAGGGCGATGGCAAACATCAGCGCATTGCCGACAAGCGCCGCAGCCGTGAAGAAGACGGCGCGCGGATTGCCGGTGGCAAGGGCTGCGTAGATTTCTTCCTTGGCGAGAAAACCGGCGAAAAGCGGCAGTCCTCCCATCGAGCAGGCCGCCAGAAATGCGGCTACGAAGGTGATCGGCATGGCGCGGCGAAGACCGCCCAGGAGCGGCAGCTCTCTCGTGCCTGTCCCGTGATCGACCGCGCCCGCAACCATGAACAGGGCGCCCTTGAAGAGCGAATGGGCGACAAGATAGAGTACCGCCGCCTCGATGGCATGCGGCGAGCCGAAACCGGTGAGCATGGTGAGCAGGCCGAGCGAGGCCATGGTCGTATAGGCGAGCATCAGCTTGAGATCGGTCTGGCGAATGCCGATCAGCGCTCCCGCAACCAGCGTCACGCCACCGAAAAAGGGAAGCAGGATTTCCCAGGCCGGCGTGCCGCCCAGAACCGGATTGAGCCGCATCAGCAGGTAGACGCCGGCCTTTACCATGGTTGCCGAATGAAGATAGGCGGAGACGGGTGTGGGCGCCTCCATGGCGTTCGGCAGCCAGAAGTGGAACGGGAACTGCGCCGATTTGGTGAAGGCACCGCCGAGCACGAGAAACAGGGCCGGCAGATAGAAAGGGCTCATCCGCAGCGCATCGCCGAGATGGACGAGCAGCGACAGCTGGGTCACACCGGTGACGTTCCAGAGGAAAACGAGGCCAGCCAGCAGCGACAGCCCGCCTGCCCCGGTGACGACCAGCGCCTGCAGCGCGGCACGCCTTGCGGCCTCCCGCTCATGATCGAAACCGATCAGCAGGAAGGAGGCGATCGAGGTCAGCTCCCAATAGACGAAGAGCATCAGGAAACTGTCGGAGACGACAAGGCCGAGCATCGCACCCATGAACAGGAGGATGAAGGACAAGAACCTTCCCAGATGCCGGTGCCCCTTCAGGTAACCGCCGGAATAGATCACGATCAGGGTGCCGATGCCGGTGATCAGCAGCGCGAAGGTCAACGACAGGCCATCGATGAACCAGGAGAACGACAGGTTGAGGCTGGGCGCCCACGCATATCCGCCGGTCGCGACCTCACCAGCCGAGATTTCCGACAGAAAACCGCAGAAATGCAGAAAGGACAGTGCAGGCGCGAGCGCAACGATCCAGGCGGCCCTGTCGCCGAGGCGCGAAACGAGGAATGGTGCCAGAATGGCGGCAAGGAACGGCAGGAAGAGCGCAATAAACGTCCATGCCGGCGCGGCTGCGGCCATAATCTCTCCTACCCCCAACACGGTCGATCATCGAACGCGTGTGATCGTCTTAAGTGAAACGGGCAGTTGCCTCAAGCTCAACCGGGCACAAGGCTGTGACATGCATCTTTATTCACAGCATCACGACGCCTATCTAGGGAGCAAACGAAAGGAACGGTCATGTCCTCGATCAGCACCCCAAAGACCTCAAAGAGCGACGCCGAGTGGCGCGAAGAACTGACGCCGGAACAGTATTACATCCTGCGGCAGGCAGGCACCGAACGCGCCTTTACCGGCCCCTACTGGAATTCCAGGGAAAAGGGCATTTACAGCTGTGCCGGCTGCGGCGAAGACCTGTTCGTCTCCGACACGAAATTCGATTCCGGCTGCGGCTGGCCGAGTTATTTCGAGGCGGTGAAGCCGGATGTCATTACCGAAATCCGCGACACGTCGCATGGCATGGTACGCACCGAAGTGCGCTGCGCCAATTGCGGCGGCCATCTCGGCCACGTGTTCCCCGATGGCCCGCCGCCGACCGGCCTGCGCTACTGCATCAACGGCCATGCGATGAATTTTACGCCGGTGGAATAAGCCGCCAAGGCACCCGGCGGGGCATTTCCTGACGGGTGCAATTTCTCCGGGAGGCGGCAAAACGCGCCCCGTACATATCAGCAAACGCGCAAAAGGTTGACGGCACAGGCCAAGACGCTTACGAAAATGCAACTTTTTTGTTGATGACGTGGTATTATGGTCGGCTTTCGTGCACGAGTCTGATCTCGTGACGTCAGCGAGATGGTTAGCGGGCGCAACATGACCGATATAGCCTTGAAGATGCCAGTTGGACAAACGGACAACAACAGGTCGAATGACCCGTTCTCGAAAGTCATATCGAGCTGTTCCTTCGTAGTCGACAATGCCCGGGATGTCGCAATCGACGACAATGCCCTTTCGCATTTTGCCCGGACAATGCCGCGCAACGGAAAAGTCGCATGGCAATTTTCCGGAAGACATCATTATACCGGCGAAGAATCCCTGACCCTTCGTTATGTGCTCTGCATCGGAGCAATCAACTTCGGATCGGGTTATGCGCACGATCTTATCCGGTCTGTGCCCAATTCCACATATTATACGATTGCAAGCCTGCTGAAGGATGCGGTCACGCTCGATCCGGAGATCGTGTCTTCGCAGAGGCTGATTGCCCTGACGATGAAAGAGGTGCGGGAGCTTTTCGGCCAGGCGGGTAATGACAACCCCCGGGCCACGGAACTGATGGCGCAGTTCAGGCTGAGCCTCAACGAACTCGGTCACTGGCTCATCGACCGGTATGACGACGATCTGGACGCCGTGATCGACGATACGCGCTCGACGCATACAATGCTGCAGTCATTGCTGCGGATGAAGCGGTTCGAGGACGTATCGCTCTACGACAACAAACAAATCTACTATTACAAACGCGCGCAATTGCTGATCGCGGATCTGGCACGCGTCGGCCGCGAATTCGGCTGGTGGGATACGGCCGGGCTCGAGCGCCTTACGATTTTTGCCGACAATGCGGTCGCGCATGTTCTTCGCCAGCTCGGCGTTCTGGTCTATTCTGACCGTCTTGCCGCGCGTATCGATGCGGGCGAATACCTGGAGGCGGGAGAGCGCGCCGAAAACGAAATTAGGGCAGCGTCCGTGATTGCAGGAAACATTCTGCAAAAGACACTGGCCGCCGAGCGGAAATGGTCGACGATACTGGAAATCGACCATTACCTCTGGGATGTTTCCCACGAGCCGGAGTTTCGCAGGCCATCCATGCGACGGCATATGTGCCGGACGATCGCTTATTAAGGGGCAACCGTGCCGCCAGACGCGGGCCGGATCACGCTGAGAACCTTGTCGTTGAAGCTCTTGTCTTCGGACATGGCTTTTGCCCGCACTTCCACCAACTCATGCGCTTTATTTCCGGTTATCTTCGGGCCTATTTGCGTCAGGAACGGAAACACGCTGGACTCATACCCACGCGCCTTGTCGGCTACGATTAGCTTGGCGAGGGCAGCAACCGTTGCGCCGTCGCTCAGAGCGGCCGTAAACCAGTATCCCAGCGAGGTCTTACGAATATCTTCCGCAGTGGCATGACCAATTTCCACGAGAAAGGCAACCTCGTTGAGCGTGCTGAGGAAGCTTAGCAACTGCCCTTCCTTCTTGCTTTCTCGCGTAAATGGATCGTAGACAATTGTGCCGTAATCCAGCTCCTTCGTCACATCTCCAAACTTTTCGTGGCTGCGACTATACCACTCCTTGATGGTGACGAGTGCCGATACACGCCGTTCGCTTTTAGTGGAGCGGATCGTGAAATAGGCGGCGACTGCGGCAATAGCTGCTGCTACCGCCGAAACCACGCTAGCTATCGTCGCAGCCATGTTCCACCAGCTCGTGGAACTTGTGTCCGAACGGGCAGAAACGGCTGGCTTGCAGAAAAAGAAAAACGGAAAAATCCAATTGCAACTGTCGAAAAAAGTGGGCGTCACTTCCTATCCCCATTATTGATTTAACATGGGGATATCAACTCTGCGTTGCTCACTCGTCAAGGGCTGGGATGCCGGAAAACCAACTGCCGGATCAACCAGTTACCAAAACCGAAAAGGTAAAGCGCACCTTCTCGCCTGCAGGCAAAATTGTGGTGTAGGGGCGTTTTGCCATTTCGGCCGAACCTCCCGCCTCTGCCGCAGTGCCATGCCAGGGTTCGACGCAAAGAAACGGCGCGCCGACCTTTTGCCAGAGCGCCAGGTTAGGCAGGTTGTCGAACGCGAATTTGAGGCTCGGGCCGCCCTCGGCTGCATAGGTCAGCCCCTTGCCTGCACCTTCGGCAAAGATCATCGCATCGGCTTCGAAAAGGTCATGGGAAAGGGTGAGATGCCCTTTCGAAAAGGGTGACGGCAGCTTGTCCCTTGTGACAAGCCCGTCTTCAAGCCGGGTCAGGAGCGGCTCTGCGCCATTGTCGAGCGTTATCGTATGTGGCTTGCCTTCTCCACCCGGCAGCGGCCAGAGGAAGGCCGGATGATAGCCCAGGCCGAAGGGCATCGGACGACTGTCGCGGTTTTCGACTTCGGCCGTCACCGTCAGGCTGTGGCCTTCGAGTGAATGGGTGAGCGAAAGCAGGAACGCGAAAGGATAGGTTTTCAGGGTGTCCTGTGAGCTTTCAAGTTCAAAACGGCAAGTGGAGGTGCTGGCGTCGGCCAGCACCCATTCGGCCCTTCGGGCAAAGCCGTGCTGACCCATTTCGTAGGGCACGCCATCGACGGCAATGTGGTTGCCGGGCGCCTTGCCGACGATCGGGAACAGGATCGGGGAACGGCCGGTCCAGAAGGCAGCATCGCCGTTCCACAACCAGTCCCGGCCATCGGTCGTCTGCAGCGACTGCATTTCGGAGCCGAGCGAAGAAATCTCGGCGACGAGTTCATCGCTGGTTATACGGACGATATCGGGCATGCTGCTGTTCCTCCGGGGTGTTGGAATCGGTGCGACATATTTGCCCGTTATGCCTTGCCGTCAATCGCTTTCCATAGCTTGCCTTCAAAATCCGACATATCCATTTGATTATGTTGCACAAACTGAAACATTTCTTACTCGGCATCAATCGCTCGCATCGCTCCCATTAATGGGCATTCACTCCTGAATCACTCCTGGGATTTACCCGGCAGAGGTGGAAACCGGAAAGGCAAAAAGCCCGCACGATAGCGGACTTTCTATGGCTGTAGCGGTTCAGAAGAGAGCTACCGGCGATTATGAAGCTTGTTACACTCCCGCCGTGCAGCCTCGGCCCGATCATCAATCCACTGCGAAGAAAGATCGCTGATAGAAACGCCGCGCGCCGACTTTTGGCTGTTCTCGATGCGGATCAGCGGCAATCATGGGCAGACCCAAGAAAGACGACAAATTGCAGCCGGTACTTGTCCGGTTCGCTACAGAAACGCTTGAGCGGATAGACGCCGTAGCCGGATCGAACCGCCGCGCCGCCTTTATCCGTGAAGCCGTTGAAACCGCGCTGACCGGCGACAGTAGTGCTACTGAGAAGCAAGGCGCGCTATGCGTGTGCCGTGCGGCATTTATGCGCCAAGCGATAGCGGCCGCTTTATCGGCAGCAGCGACCAGCAAGAAGCCCGCTCTAGAAAAGTGAGTTAGCCCGCGACTTTCAGGCTTTGCATATAAGTAATCGCATACTCCCTGCCATTTCGTTCGGGCATTAAACTAAAGAGCACCACTTATCGGAGATGATTGACTCTAGAATGCGAGTATGGCTCATTAATGTCGGGGACGCACGGGGGTAACCTAGAGGGTCATCTCATGAGCATTAAGCAGAAGTTTGAAGAGCATTACATTATATACAGCATAACTCTTCTTTTGGTTGGGGGAGCTTCATCCGTTTCCGCCCAACTAGGGATCGAGACTTACTTTAAACGCCAAAATGAAGCGCAAGCGCAGATCGTTGCGGAAGCCGTTTCAGAGGCGCTGGCAACTGCAAAGCAAGAATTTGCCGACGAGATGGCTAAAGCTGTTTCAAAGGCGGTCGCGACTGCCAAGCAGGAATTTGCCGACGAGATGAAGGCGGAGACGAGTGCAATGTTGGCGCGAGTTGAAACAACAGTTCGCGACACCTACGCATCCGAAGCGAATTCAGTTTTTGCCAGCAACATGTCAGCAACCTCAAATGGCCGCTGGGGCACGAACCTCCATTATTCTGGAGGCTCGGCAGGATCTGCCAGAGCGAACACAAATGTAGGCGAGACAAGCCCATATTACACAATTGGACCTGCTGGCTCTGCTAGTTTTTCCAAAGGCAAATCCAAAGAGTAAATTTATCCAGACGGCTCGACCTCAGGACCGTCTCCGCAGCGATACCAGGGCGGCCAATTGCCGCCCTTTTTGGATTATTTTCTCACTTCACCGAACCAATTTTGACGCGGTGCGTCCTTCAGCGGCGGCATAAGAATGTTGTCGAGAAGCCGGCGGATCTGCGGAAGCGATCCACCAGAAACAAGCCGCCGCATATTGTTTAGACATGCATTGAGGTTCAATGATGATCCTGCATGCCTGACCCCATTCAGTCCTCGAAATCCATGGCAAGTGTCGTCGCCTTATTGGCCTCCAGCTCAGCGAGACGCCCTTCAAGCGCTGCCTTTATCGACGGATAGGTGGCACCGCCAAGGGCTAGGCGGAGCGGCGGATTTTCATGGCCGGCATAGTCGATCATCGCGTCCGCCATCCTGTCCGGGTCGCCCTTGATATCGAAACCACCGTTGAAGATGGCGTGACGAACCTGGCCTGCAGGCGTATCGGCGTAGATATCCATCGGCGCGGCGATGGACAGACCCTTGGCGAAATCGGTGCGCGTCGGCCCCGGTTCGACGATCGTAAACCTGATGCCAAAGGGTGCGACTTCCTTGGCAACGGCATCGACGAAACCTTCGATACCCCATTTGGTGGCGTGGTAGAGGGAGAAGCTGGGATAGGTGATCTGACCGCCTTCGGATGCCACCTGCTGGATCAACCCGCCGCCCTGGGCGCGAAGATGCGGCAGCGCCGCGCGAATGATCTGAATCGAGCCGATCAGGTTGGTGTCGATCTGGCGGCGGATTTCCTCGTCACTCAACTCTTCCGCCGCACCGAACAGGCCATAGCCGGCATTGTTGACGACGACATCGATAGGGCCGAGTTCGGCGAATGCGCGGTCGACTGTGGCGCGTATCGCATCCTGATCGGTGAGATCGAGCTTTGCGATCCACAACCGGTCGCCATAGGTTTGGCGCAGATCGTCCAGCGCATCGATGCGCCGCAGGGTGGCGGCGACACGATCGCCTCGGGCGAGAAGCTTTTCGGTGAGCAGGCGGCCGAAGCCGGAGGATGTGCCGGTGATGAACCAGGTTCTGGACATTATCTTTCTCCTTCGTTCTGCGGCTTGCCGAGTTTTTCGAAGCCGGAGTTTCTGCAGGGAAGATAGCCCTTGCCAATTCATGCCATAAGCAGTTCAATCCTGCATAAGCTGGTGAAATTTCCCCATGAATGAAAAGCCGACGCTCAATGACCTTGCGGCCTTTACGGCGATTATCGCGCATCGCAGTTTTCGCAAGGCGGCAGAGGAATTGGGGCTGTCGCCCTCGACGCTGAGTCACATGATGCGCGGGCTGGAGGCGAGGATGGGCGTGCGCCTGCTCAACCGAACGACACGTAGCGTCTCGCCTACCGAGGCAGGTGAGCGGCTGGTGGCAAGGCTCGGGCCGGCGCTGCGCGAACTCGATGCGGCACTGGAAGCGGTCGATGATTTTCGCGGCGGGCCGAGCGGCACGGTCAGGATCAACACCAGCAGCATCGTCATTCGCAGGCTGCTGGACAATGCGGTTCCGGCATTTCTCGCCCGTTATCCGGACGTGGCGCTGGATCTGGTCAGCGACGGGCGGCTGGTCGATATCGTAGCAGACGGGTTCGATGCCGGGATCAGGCTGCGCGAGAGCGTGCCGCAGGACATGATCGCCATCGCGTTCGGCGGCCCTGCCCGCTTCATCACGGTGGCCTCGCCGGATTATATCGCCACCCGCGGCGAACCACTCGTGCCGCAGGACCTTTTACGACACGACTGCATCCGGCTGAGGATGCCGAGCGGCAAGCTCTATAGGTGGGAATTCGAACGGCGCGGCGAAGAGATTGTCGTGGATGTTTCCGGTCCACTGACGCTCGACGATACCGAGTTGATGGCAAAGGCTGCCGCGGCGGGTCTCGGCATCGCCTATGTGCCGCAGCATGTGGCGGAAGACTATATCCGGCAAGGAAGGCTTGTTGCCGTACTTTCCGACTGGTGTCCGGAGATCGACGGCCTTTGCCTCTATTATCCGGGGCACAGGCATGTGCCGACCGGATTGCGCGCCTTCATCGACATATTGAAGGAGACGGACGGAAAACTCAGTCCTTCTCGACTGGCCGCGAGTAATCCCCGTCGCTGACCGGCTCCAGCCAGTCGGCGGTGACGCCATCCTGCGCCTCCTGGATGGCGATATGGGTCATGGCCGTTTCGACGCCTGCGCCATGCCAGTGTTTTTCGCCCGGAGAAAACCAGACCACATCGCCCGGACGCAATTCCCTGACCGGGCCGCCTTCAGTCTGGGCGCGGCCGAAACCTGCGGTGATTATCAGCGTCTGGCCGAGCGGATGGGTGTGCCAGTTGGTACGGGCACCGGGTTCGAAGGTGACGCTTGCGGCGCGCACCCGCGCCGGTTCCGGCGCCTCCATCAGCGGGTCGAGCCGCACCGTGCCGGTAAAATAATCCGCCGGCTGTTTCTTCGAGGCCTGTGAGCCGCTGCGCCTGATATCCATTTCGGGTGTCCTTTGCTTCCAAGTATCGCCGGCAATGTAGGGTGTTGGATGGAAACGCAGAATACGCTGGACAGTTCAGACCTTAGTGAGTTTCAGCTCCATGCAGGTCAGGTCCAGCCAGCGGCCGAATTTCGTGCCAACCTCGGAGAATGTGCCGGCGATGCGGAAGCCGAGCGCTTTGTGGAGCGCGATCGAGGCCTGGTTTTCGGCTTCGATTGCGGCGATCATCACATGCACGCCGTTCGAGGCGGCGCGGGCGATCAGTTCTTCCATCAGCTTGCGGCCAAGACCGTGGCCGCGGAAGGACTTGTGGACATAGACCGAATGTTCGACGGTGAAGCGGTAGCCGTCGAAGGCGCGCCAATCGCCATAAGAGGCGTAACCGGCAACCTCGCCATCGAGCTGCGCGACGATAACCGGAAAACCCTTCGCCTTACGTGCATCGAACCATGCGCGGCGGTTTTCGATATCAACCAGCGTCTCGTTCCAGATCGCCGTCGTGTTGAGAACCGCGTCGTTATAAATCTCCATGATGCCGTGCAGGTCGGCCTCAGCTGCGTCGCGGATGATCGGGGTACTGCTCATTGCGCTGTCCACTATATTACAATTTCATCCACCTTAGCAGACGGCATCTATCTGTCGAGGGCTGTCAGCGACAGGGCTCACTGTTCAGATGCTGCCGGTCAGGCTGAAACAGGTCATCACGGCACCATAATGGACCGCGGCGGCGGCAACGACAAAGCCGTGCCAGATTGCGTTCTGGAAACGCAACTTTTCCCAGACATGGAAGATGACGCCTAGCGAGTAGATCAGCCCGCCGATGACGATCAGAAGGGTGGTGACCGTCGGCAGATATTGCGAGACCTCTTCCATCACCACCACACCGCTCCAGCCCATTGCAAGGTAAAGCAGAATGGCGAGCCTGTCGTAGCGGCCGGGGAAGAGGCATTTCAGCGATACGCCGACGATGGCGGTGATCCATATGGCCGCCAGCATTGCGGCAATCCAGGGATCGTGAGCCGCACCGCGCTGCAGGAAAGGCGTGTAGGTGGCGGCAATCAGGATGAAGATCGCCGAATGATCAAGCCGGCGCAGTATCCATTTGGTGCGCGAATGCGGCCAGATATTGTAGGTGAAAGAGACCGACAGGCAGAGGATCAGCCCCAGCCCATAGATCCAGGCTGCGGCGAGTTCGCCATAGCTCGACCAGACGGTGGCATAAAAGATCAGGGCTGTGGCACCAACGAGGGCAAAAACTATCCCGATCCCGTGGACAATACCGTCCGCGATGACCTCGTGCAGATCGTAACGCCGTCCGAAGTTGAAGAGTTCACTCATTCCAAAAGCCGTCTCCGTCCGACGACAGAATGCGTGGCGTCGCCGGTTAAGGCAAGACTTGTGAGGCGAGTACCGCCTCACATTCGGTTTAAAGCCGTAAGATCGGAGTATCCGTCTATCCGTGCGACGTCATGATTTCAGCGGTCGATCAGCACCGAGCATTTTGCGTGGCGGACGACGCGGTCGGCAGTGGCGCCGATAATGTAGTTGCTGAGATCGGGAACATGCGAGGCAACGATGATGAGATCGGCCTTTGCGTCTTCGGCGGCGGCCAGTATTTCGCGCGCCGGCGCGCCCTGGCGGATTTCGATATCGGCCTTGACTCCGGCCGTGTTGCGAAGTTCGGTCAGTTCTGTTTCAGCCCGCTTGCGGGCATCGACGAGCATGTCGATGGACAGATCCGACACGACATAGGCCGGCAGTTCCTCGACGACGTTGATCATCAGAATGCGGCCACCTGCAGCAGACAGCTGTGCGGCCTGCTTCAATATACGTTCAGCCTTTTCCGCCTGGGCTATATCGACTGCTACAAGGATCGTTTTGTACATTTCAATCTCCTTCAACTGTCCAGCATTTTTGCCCAGCTTACACCTACCGCCTTGATTCGCATCAAGCTTCATTGTTCACCTTTTAAGAACGAAGCTTCTCTCATTTTTCGACTTTCGTGAACGATGAGAATGGGCGATATTTCGGCATCGCGGCTTTGCCGCCGCAGACGTCTGCGGCGATGCAAACTCGCCCCGGAGAGTATCAATGAGCAATTCTTCTGAAGCAGCTTTCGCCCTGACACGCCCGGCTCATGTGGACCGCGCGCATCTGGTGGTTACCGATCTCGATACCACATCGAAATTCTATCAAGAGATCATCGGCCTGTCGGTGTTGGAAAAGAGTGCCAGCGGCGTGCTGCTTGGCGCCCATGGCCTGCCTCTGTTGCAGCTTACGACCGACAGCACTGTTACTCGCGCACCGCGCCAGGCTGCAGGTCTTTTTCACACCGCATTTCTGATGCCGAACCGTCTGGAACTTGCCCACTGGCTGGCGAATGCGGCGCACAAGGGCGTGCAGCTCGACGGCGCGTCGGACCATCTGGTCTCGGAAGCACTCTATCTGTCGGATCCGGAAGGCAACGGTATCGAGATCTATCGTGACCGCACGCCGGATGAATGGACCTATTTTCCGGATGGAACGGTGCAGATGGCAACCGACCGGCTGAACCTCCAGGCGCTTTACGACTCGGCGCCAAAGAGCGACTGGAACGGCATGGCACCGGGCACATCCGTTGGTCATATCCACCTGCAGGTCGGCGACATTCCGCAAGCGGACGCATTCTATCGCGACGTGCTGGGGTTGAAAATCATGGCGCGCTATCCGGGTGCGAGCTTCTTTGCCACCGGCGGCTACCACCATCATATCGCGGCCAATATCTGGAACAGCCGGGGCGCTCAGCCACGCCAAGACAACATGACCGGCCTTTCCGATTACACGGTGCGCTTCAACGACAAGGAAGCACTTTCCAAGGCACTCGCAGCGCTGGAAACCCAGGAAATCTCAACGACGAAGACAGCCGAAGGACATGCGCTGAAAGACCCGTGGGGTATCGGCCTGACGTTGGCAGCTTGAGGCCTCCAGTATCGACCTGTTTGGCAGGATTACCAGAAAGCTAATAAACACTCGGCGCTCCGGAACCGGAGTGCCGTTTTTGCGTTTTGTCGCAGGCTCGGGGCACTCAGGAAACACATGACAACGACCAGCGCGCGCGGCAGCGGCAAGCCGAAGAAGCATTTCGTAGATTTTTCGTCGCGTCGGCGCGAGGCATTCGCTGTCGTCGAGGAAGAAGATCTGAGCTCGGCCGAGGATGTCCCGCTGGGACGTGACGCACTCAATGTGGCCATGGCCTGGGCCGTGATCGGCATATTTGCGATCATCTTCTTCGCCATCCTTCATTATATGGCGCTGATCCTCATCCCCATCACACTTGCAGTCGTGGTGGGACTGATCCTCGGGCTTGTGGCAGACAAGCTCGGCCGGGCGGGCGTGCCGCGTTTCGGCATTGCCGTAATCCTGTCGACCCTTGTGTTTCTCGTACTGTTCGTGATCGCCAATGCGCTGGCGGAACCGGTTGCAACGCTCATGCGGGAGGGGCCGACATTCGTCGAACGCTCCTACGATCGCCTCATGCCTTTTTTGGAACGTCAGCACTGGCTGAACATCTCCCCGGCCACGTTCCAGACCGGTACGATGTCGATGGACAAGCTGTTGGAGAACTCCACCAACATTCTGGGCGTGGTAACGGCCAGCCTGACACCTGCGATCATTCAGGGGATGATCTTCTTTGCTGCGCTGCTGCTGTTCCTTTATGGACGTCTGAGGCTTCGCAGAACCGTGATCATGGCGTTTCCGAACCGCCGCCAGCGTCTGATCACAATCAGGATACTGAACTCGATCGATGAGGTCCTGGGCTATTATTTCGCGACAGCCAGCGTCATGTATTTCTGCCTCGGCATCGTAATGACGGTAATCGCGTGGCTGTGCGGACTGAGCATGCCGGTGCTGTGGGGCATGTTCGCGTTTCTCTCAAGCTTCATCCCGTTCCTCGGGATCACGCTGATGACGATCTCGGTGGCGATTGCCGGCATTCTCACCCATGACGCCATTCTCCTGGCGCTGCTGCCGGCCTTCCTGTTTTTCACCGTGCATCTCGCGATGGAAAACCTGATCTTTCCGGCGGTGATGGGGCGTCAGTGGGAGATCAATCCCTTCGTCGTCTTCCTCGCCATCCTGTTCTGGACCTGGATGTGGGGAGCTGTCGGCGCGATGCTGGCACTGCCACTTTCGCTGATCCTCATGACGGTGCTGGCGGAACTGTTTCCCGAGCGTAAGGCAACGCCAAACCTGCCGGGTTGAGGCTGGAGAAGCACCGCAGCATTATCGATGCTGCGGCGACACAGGATCAGTCGTAGAGGTAATATTTGTCCCAAAGGTCACGGGTGACCTTGGAGCCGATCGTATAGTCGAAGGACATGATCTTCAGGCCGGCCTCACCGGTTTCGCATTTGAACTTGAGGCGGTACCAATCCCCCGCGCTGCGGAAGACGGCGCCTGGTGCCTTCAGTTTGTTTCCGTCCTCGATCGTATCGGAAAAGGTGTAGGCGATGACCTTGTCGGGGCGGAATTCGCCGGTTTTGCGAATCTGGTCCATCGCTTCCATGTCGCAACGCTGCTCTCGGCGTTCATCAGGGTCCAGGGCGTTCAATTGCCTGGTAACGCGCGCATCCAGCGCATGTGCCGCAGACGCGGAAAACAGGACAAGAGCCATCACCGACAGCTGTTTCTTCATGTGATCCCTACTCATATCGACTTGGATGGCGCGGAAACTAGGAGACGTGCAGTCAATTGACCACCAACCAAGGCGCGAAATACCATGATGTGAACAGACGAGGCGGTGAGCGGAGAAAAATGGCTGAACAGGTGCTTTCGGATGCAAAGAAGAAGTAACGCGCGTCGTCATCACTGCTTGCCTCTCAGGCGCCCACAACCTATCTCTGGCACTCCTTCCTTTCATACCGGAGTGCTCCCTTGGCCCCCTCCCCTAAATCGCCTTTCGCCAATCTCCCTGCAGCCCCTGTAGCGCCCAAGAAGCCGGTCAGCGACACGCGTCACGGAATTACCCGCTCGGACGATTATGCCTGGCTGCGGGCCGACAACTGGCAGGCGATGTTCAAGGATCCGTCGATCCTCGACCATGAAATCCGCAAGCATCTGGAAGCCGAAAACAGTTATATGGAAGCAGCACTCGGCGATACGGAAGAGCTGCAGAAAACCCTGTTTTCCGAAATGCGCGGCCGCATCAAGGAAGACGACAGTTCGGTGCCGACGAAGGACGGACCTTACGCCTATGGCTCCCTGTTCGTGACCGGCGGCGAGCAGCCGCATTATTTCCGCACGCCGCGTGACGGCGGCGACAAGCAGACGCTTTTCGACGGTGACAAGGAAGCGGCGGGCAAGGATTATTTCCGGCTGGCCGGCATGGACCACTCGACCGATCATAGCCACGGCATCTGGGGTTATGACGACAAGGGGTCGGAATATTTCACCCTGCGCATCCGCAATCTTGAAACCGGCGTGGACCTCGATGACGTGATCGAGAACACTGCTGGCGACGGCGTGTGGGCGCCCGATGGCAAGAGCTTCTTCTACACGCTGCAGGACGAGAACCATCGCCCGTCGAAAGTCTTCCACCATATCGTCGGTGAGCCGCAGTCTGCCGATCGGCTGGTGTTCGAGGAGACTGATCCAGGCTTCTTCATGGGTGTCGGAGGCTCGCTGCTCGACGACTTCATCTATATCGACATCCACGACCACGAGACGTCCGAATACCGGCTGATCCCGACTTCCGATCTGACTGCCGAGCCGAAGCTGGTGGCGGAGCGCGAAGAGGGCATCGAATATTCGATGACCGAGGGCGGCGACGTTTTCTACATCATGACCAATGATGGCGACGCCAAGGATTTCAAAATCGTCGAGGCGCCGATTTCCGCTCCCGGCAAGGAGAACTGGAAGCCCGTCGTGCCGCATGAACCGGGCCGGCTGATCATCTCGCACATGGCCTATGCACGCCATCTGATCTGGCTGCAGCGCAAGGACGGTCTGCCGCAGATCGTCATCCGTGACCGGCGGACGGGCGAAGAACATGCGATCGCCTTCGATGAGGAAGCCTATTCGCTCGGTCTTTCGGGCGCAGCCGAATACGATTCCGATATGATCCGGTTCTCCTATTCGTCGATGACCACGCCGACCCAGCTCTATGACTACGACATGGTGACGCGCGAACGGGTGCTGCTGAAGACCCAGGAAGTGCCATCGGGGCATAACCCGGATGATTACGTCACCCGCCGGGTGATGGCACGGGCGCATGACGGCGAACTGGTGCCGGTCTCGCTGCTCTACAAAAAGGGGACGCCACTCGACGGTTCGTCGCCCTGCCTGCTCTACGGTTATGGCGCCTATGGCATAACCATCCCGGCGTCGTTCTCGACCAATGCGCTTTCGCTTGCAGACCGCGGCATCGTCTATGCCATCGCCCATATCCGCGGCGGCAAGGACAAGGGCTTCGCCTGGTACGAAAACGGCAAGATGGAGAACAAGCAGAACACCTTTAAAGACTTCATCGCGGCGGCCGACCATCTGGTTGCGACCGGCTTTACCTCGTATGACCGGATCATTGCCGAGGGCGGCTCCGCCGGTGGCATGCTGATGGGCGCGGTTGCCAACATGGCGCCGGAAAAATTCGCCGGCATCATCGCCGCAGTGCCCTTCGTCGATGTGTTGAACACCATGCTCGACGACACGCTGCCGCTCACTCCACCGGAATGGCCGGAATGGGGCAACCCGATCGAGTCCGAGGAGGAATATCGCTGGATCGCGACCTATTCGCCTTACGACAACGTCACGGCCCGAGCCTATCCGCCGATCCTGGCAATCTCAGGCCTTACCGACCCGCGCGTAACCTATTGGGAGCCGACCAAGTGGGTGGCCAAGCTGCGCGAACATACGTCCGGGACGGCGCCGATCCTGCTCAAAACGAATATGGCGGCCGGCCATGGCGGCAAGTCGGGCCGTTTCCAGAGGCTTGAAGAAATCGCGTTCGAATATGCATTCGCGATCAAGGTGGCGGGCAAGATGTAAGCGAATACGGGTACCCACCTTATCCGGATAATTGACAATCGGGCCAGCATCTTGCTGGCCCGAATTGCAATGGGGCCTCGCCTTGCATGATTCTTCAGACCATGCCGCCCAACACTGACGGAGAGGCGGAAAAACGGTGCGCGGATAATCAGGGCTCGCCGTAACAGTTAAATTCCAGACATGGGTTCATATTTTCCTGGCAGCGGCGAAGCTGAGCGAAAATCGCGCAAGCTTGCGCTTTTACAGGCGTTTTACCGGTTCGAACAAGCAGGTTTCAGCCTGTCAAGCCCTCTTCAGTCCCCACGCCAGCCCGACGCAAGCTTCGCGCAAGGTTCCAGCGTTAACCCTTCGTTAACTAACTGGACGTGGACCAAAGCGATGAAGATCGATAGCGGCCTGAGTGGCTATCAATATCCGAACCGAACCGTTGAAGTGGAGCGCACGGCTGAGGAAGCGCCTCAAGCTGCCGCCGTTTCGTCAACACGCTTCGCGGACGCCTTGACCGGCAGCAGCACGCAGCTTTCCAGCTCGCTTGCAAGCGCGCTCTGGACCATGGACGCGGAAGACGCCGGCCCAAGCTTTAGCGCGGCCGCAGCACCGCAAGCCTGGGTGCAGAACCTCTACCAGGAATTTGCCTGACCGGCATTGCAACACCAGATACAAAAAAGGCCCGAACCGGATCCGGTTTCGGGCCTTTCTTTTTTGGTCTGCCGGAACCTGGTTGAGGCAATCAACCGAGAGCGGTTACCTCTACCGTCACATGCGACAGGCCGGGGATGGATTTCAGCTTTTCCTTATAGGACGCAGGCGCCTTGGGGACTGTCGTCGCGACTGAAACGATCGCTGCATTGTGCCCAGGACCAAGCTGCCAGACATGCAGATCCATGACCGTATCGTCGGGCGTTTCCATGACCTTCCTGATCCTGATCGCCAGATCCCCGTCATCCGGCTGCGCATCGAGCAGCACGCGGGACGTGGCGCGGAGAAGCCCGAAGGACCAGCGCGCTATGACAATGCCGCCAACGATGCCCATGATCGGATCAAGCGCATTCCAGCCATAGAGCCGACCGAGGATAAGTGCGGCGATTGCCAGTACCGAGGTCAGCGCATCAGCGAGAACATGGAGATAGGCGGCGCGAAGATTGTTATCTTCGGTGCCAACACGCGCGTGATGACCGGAATGAGCGTGATCGCCATGATGACCGGCGTGACTATGGCTGCCATGATGTCCATGGTGGCCGCCGTGATGATGATCGCGGTCATCGCGCAGCAGCCAGGCGCTAAGCAGGTTTACGGCCAGGCCGATGACGGCCACGAAGATCGCCTGATCGAAATCGATCGCCACCGGATTTGCCAGGCGCACGAAGCTTTCCCAGGCGATGAACAGCGCCACCAGCGCCAGCACCACAGCACTGGCGAAACCGGCGAGATCACCCAACTTGCCGGTCCCGAAGGTGTAACGCGGGTTCTTCGCATTGCGCCTTGCATACATATAGGCCAGCGCCGAGATCAACATGGCTCCGGCATGGGTGGACATGTGCCAGCCATCGGCCGTCAACGCCATAGACCCGAAGATCGAGCCGGCGACGATTTCCGCCACCATCATCGAGGCGGTCAGCGCAATGACCAGCCAGACCTTACGCTCGTTGCGCTCATGATCCGCGCCGAGAAACACGTGTTCATGCTTCAGACTATCGATACTGCTTGCCATGACAGGCTCCATTTCCAAACACCAACGGCCGAAGCCGCATTCAAACTGTGAGCGGCCGTTCTCACCGGATGTAGGTACGCAGGACATCGGCGAGTTCGGCGGCCGCCTTGTCCCGCTCGGCATCGTTTTCGGCATGCACCACGTGCTCATGCAAATGGCCCTCTATGACCTCGCCGGTCAGGCCGGCCAGCGCACCGCGGATAGAAGCCAGAAGCTGCAGGACGTCGCCGCAGGGCGCCTCCGCCTCCAGCGCGCGCTCGACAGCTTCCATCTGCCCCTTCATACGGCGCACGCGCGCCAGGAGTTTTGCCTTGTCTCGAACGGTGTGCGACACGTCTCGCCTCAAATATAGTATAGGGGGGTATACTATCATAAGATCACAAAGGTGCAATCTACCATTGAGCCACCTTGCCGCAGGTCAGCTCTAGCCCCGAGCAAGCCCCGCTTTCTAAGCCTTAGTCAGAAAGTTGAGGAGACAACCATGATCGTTACATCAAGTTCGAGTTCCAGTGCCTATGCAGGCTATACCGACAGGTCCGCGAAGAGTGGGACCGACATGTTCGTGCTGGATGAGAATCGGCAGCAGGGAAGCGGCAGCAACAGTCAGGGCAATGCCTTGACCAGCGGCGACACATCGTTCAGCGCCAAGCTGGCAGCCATGTTCCTGGTGCCTGAAAGGCCAGAAGCAGACACAGCCAAGGATGCGAGCGAAACGGGAACCGAAAAGAGCGCCTACAGCCAATACGAACAGGAATTCATGGATCTTGCCGACAAGACGCTCGCTGAACGGATCCGAGAACAGTACCTGAAGGATAACGACCTGACCGAAGATGATGTCAATGCGATGTCGCCCGAGGACCGCAAAGCGGTAGAAGACGATATCCGCAATGCAATTCTCGAGGCGATGGGCGTCAACGAGGACAAGCAGGCGATAGCGGTCACCATCAACGTCCCGAATGCAACCGACTTCGTTGCGACAAACGCGGAAGACGAGACACAGTTGTAACGGCACAGGCTGCGACCGACCGTTTCAGATCCGGTGTACAAAACCTTGAACAGCAAAGGATCGCCGATTAGATATCTCCAGAGACTATAGGTTTGGAGTGTGTCATGCTGTCGATTGGCGATCTTTCGAAACGGACCGGCGTAAAGGTTCCGACTATCCGTTATTACGAGCAGATGGGCCTGCTTGCCGCAGCGGAACGATCCGAGGGCAACCAGCGACGTTATGAGCGGCAGGATCTCGAGCGGCTCGCCTTCATCCGCCATGCGCGCGACCTGGGGCTCGACATTTCCGCCATCCGCGAGTTGATTGCACTCAGCCAGCATC
The DNA here is from genome assembly GCF_040675795.1 of Neorhizobium sp. LMR1-1-1.1. Taxonomy (NCBI): domain Bacteria; kingdom Pseudomonadati; phylum Pseudomonadota; class Alphaproteobacteria; order Hyphomicrobiales; family Rhizobiaceae; genus Neorhizobium; species Neorhizobium sp. LMR1-1-1.1. The sequence goes on along the minus strand of NZ_JBEGHE010000025.1, from coordinate 954,241 downwards.
CGCACCAGCCCTGCGGCAATGCCGACCGGATTGCCACCGATCACCTGAAAAGCGTGCGCGACAAGATCGAGAAACTGAAGAAGCTGGAACAGGAGCTGGCGCGCATCGTCTCGCATTGCGACGGCGATCACGCAATCGAGGACTGCTACGTGATCCGCTCGCTTTCAGATCACGGACTTTGCGACAGTGAGCATTGAGGCTTCTTCTCGATCAGGACACCCTTGACAAGTTTTTCGGACAGGCGCATGAGAGCTGCCATGATCAATACGCGCCTAACCACCGCCGCAACGTATTTTTGGGCCTACCTGTAAAGGGCGGCTCGACAGATCATCATGTCAACAAGCCGCCGTCAGGCGGCTTTGTTGTTTCAGACGGCACCTGACGGCACCACAAGATCAAAGGATGCCGAAATGCCGCAAGTTCTTCTCGAAGACAGCGAAATATCCCTCCCCCGCCCGGCCGTGCTGACCATCCGTCATGCCAAGCGCCACGACCTGCCCGAACTCAACGAGATGATCGCGGCACTTGCAGCGCATCACCATGATGCTTCGGCCATGACGCCCGATATTCTCGAACGCGACCTGTTCGGCGATCGGCCATGGATCACCGTGCTTGTGGCCGATACCGGTTCGGAACTGATCGGATACGCCATTCTCGTGCCGCTCTACCGCGCCCAGGAAGGCACCCGCGGCATGGACCTGCATCATCTCTTCGTGCGCGACGGCCAGCGTGGGCACGGCATCGGCCAGCATCTGGTGGCGCGCGCCCGCGACATCGCCAAAGGCGCCGGCTGCGGTTACCTCTCCGTCAGCGCCACGACGGGCAATTCGGCCGCTCACCGTTTCTACGAACACCTGGAATTCAAGCCGCGGCCGGTCACCGGCATGCGCTATACACAGGCGCTCACCTGAGCGCGCAATCCGACCCTTGGCGGCCTTGAAAGGACCGAAAGATGACAGCGATCGTGGTAGCGCTAACACCGGAATTCGCCGATTGGGAATGCGCGCTGCTGATGGCGGTGGCACGCAGCTATCTCGGAGTGATAGTGAAGACTGCGACAGGTGATGGCAGTCCCGTGACTTCGATGGGCGGACTGAACGTGACACCCGATCTTTCTTTCGCGCAGGTAAGGCCGGAAGATTTCGATGCGCTCGTGGTGCCCGGCGGGCTCGCCTGGGAAAACAAGCGCGTGCCCGCAGACCTGCATGATCTTGTGCGGTCATTCCGCGACAAGAACAAGATGGCGGCCGGCATTTGCGCTGCCGCCAGCATGCTGGCCGGCGCCGGCGTGTTGAACGATGTGAAGCATACCGGCAACCGGGTTGCCTCGCATCAGGAATACCCGGGCTATAGTGGCGAAAAGCTTTATGTGGATGGCCCGAAGGCGGTGTCTGCCGATGGCGTGGTGACAGCTGCAGGAACCGCACCCTTCACCTTCACGGTCGAAATCCTGAAAGGTCTCGGACTGTGGGATGCGACGGCGCAAGAGGAATTATCGCCGTTTTCCGCCGAGCATAGGTAATATTCGAGACCATCAAAGCGCTGGCACGGCTTTCAGATACGCCGCAATGGCTTCCAGGTCGCTTTTCGGCAGATGAGCCATGTTCTTCTGGACTTCGACCATTGCGCCACCAGCCGAATCGTATTCCGGGGTAAAGCCAGTTTCGAGGTAATTGACGATATCGGCTTCGCTCCACGAGCCGATCGGGCCTGACGGGGTGATGCCGGGCACTTTGCCCTCGCCTTCCGGATTGGGACCGCCGGCGAGCCATTTGCCTGACTCGAAGCCGCCAAGGGCGTTGCGCGGCGTATGGCATTCGCCGCAATGTCCCGGGCCTTCGACGAGATACTGGCCGCGACGGATCTTTTCGTCGGCTGACGCGAGTTCAACCCGGGGTGCCTCGCTGAAATAGAGGAGCTTCCAGCCGCCGACCGCCATGCGGATATTGAACGGGAAGCCCAGCTCATGCGGCCGGGCAACATTGGAGCTTGCCGGCAGGGTCTTCAGATAGGCAAAGAGATCGCCGATATCCTTCGGCGACATGCGCACATAGGAGCCATAGGGGAAAGACGGATAGAGATGCTCGCCATTCGGCCCGACGCCGCGGGTCATGGCATTGCCGAACTGAGCCAGCGTCCAGCCGCCGATACCGACATTCGGATCGGGAGAAATATTGGGAATATGGAAGGTGCCGAATGGGCTTGGCAGCGCCCTCCCGCCGGACATGACCTTCAGCGCATCGCCTTCGGCCCCGGTTGCAGCATGGCAGCTGGCGCATCCGCCGGCCCAGAACAACTGCTCGCCATGGGCCAGATCCGGCGTGCCGGCATTCGCCCAGAAGCTTTCCGGATGCGGCTCAGGTTTTGTCAGCGCCCATGCGGTGACCGCTCCCAAACCTATTACCGCGACGCCAACCGCCGCTATCTTCGACCAGGTCGAGGCCATGGCAAGTCTCCGGAAATCCGTCCTTCAGGTTCATGAAGCGGATCAGCGCAGCCGAGACTGCGCCGATCCCTCAACCGGTTCGCTTATCGCTTCAGGCGGTAAGTCTGGTGGCAGGTGCCGCAATTGGCACCGAGCGTCTGCACCGCCTGCTGCACGCCGGCCTGATCCGCCGGCATGGAGGCGAGAAGCGTATCGGCATCGCTGGCGAGCTTCATGGACTTTGCCTTGAAGTCATCCATGTTGTCCCAGATTGCCGGGGCAGCTGCAGAATTGACTTCGGAACCGGCCGGGAAGTTATCCGGGAAGACCTTCATGTCGGTGCTAATCGTCGTCAGAGCGGCCTTGACCGCCTCCGCGTCATAAGGCTTTTCACCCTTGGCGATAGCGCCAAGTGCGCCCACGGAGGCGCCGACCTGCTTCATCATCTGCTCGCGCTTGGCGACAGGATTGTCCTGAGCGACGGCTGCAGCCGCCAAGCCAAGACAGAGTGCAGCAGTGGTGATGGCGGTCATCCTGATCTTCATGAAGAAGTCTCCTCGTTATGCGGCAAGACAGCCGGCAATTGCGCGAGGATATTGGACCGGCTTATCCGTTTGAAAGAAATCACGTTCCTGTCAGGATTGCGGAATGCTGTGGACCCTGCGTTGAACACAGTGTTCACAAATACAGCACAGTGACAGACAGATTACAGCTGCCGATGCAGTGCTTCCCATAAAGCAAGGGCGGCGATCAGCAACAAGATCCCGCCACAGCAGCGGCCGATCCATACTGTGCCTGTGCGATTTCCGACGAGCATGTTTCTTGCCCGACCGGCCGCGACAGCGATTGCGCCATAAACAGCCAGCTGGGTTGCCGCGGTCATCGCGGCCATGACGAGGGCCTGCGGCGCGAGCGGACCGAATTCGGGCTTGAGAAACTGCGGATAGACGGCCAGCATGAACATATAGGCCTTGGGGTTGATGAGACAGGTAATGGCGCCACGACGAAAGGCCTCCCAATTGCTTTTCGTATCGGCACGCCCGACATCATCGACGACGATTGCGCTTCTGATCAGGGTGAGCCCGATCCAGGCCATATAGAGCGCGCCGACCAGCATCAGCGGCGTAAACAGGACGGGCAGGAGTTTTGCCAGCAGACCAACGCCCAGGGCGCCATAGGCAGAATGGACCAGGCCGCCCAGCATCATGCCTGCTGTGGCGGCCAGCCCTGCCGCCCGGCCACGGGCAAGCGAATTCGCCAGGACGAATATCATATCCATGCCCGGCAGGATGATGATACCGAAGAGAAGGGTGAAGAAGAGCCAGAGGTTTTCGCCGTAACTCATGTCAGTTGTCGCGCCATCCCGTTTTTGAAAATTCGCCGGTTACCCTTGTTTTTCAGGCCGGCAGCAGGCGCTATAAGCCAGCGCAACTGACAGCGTTCTGTCAGTTGAATCGATGATGACGGAGAAATCTCATGCGCAAGGCGTCGCGGCTGTTCGAGATCATCCAGATCCTGAGGCCGGCTAGAAAGCCGGTGACGGCGGCGGCAATCGCCGCGCAACTGGAAGTCACGATACGGTCGATTTATCGGGATATTGCAGCGCTTCAGGCCATGCGTGTGCCGATCGAAGGCGAGCGCGGCATCGGCTATATCTTGAGGCCCGGCTTCACCCTGCCGCCGCTGATGCTGTCGATCGAGGAAACCGAGGCAATCGTGCTGGCTCTGGCGCTTCTCGACCGCACCGGAGATACCGAGTTGAGACGCGCCGCCAAGCGGGTGAACCGCAAGATCGCAGCGGTCGTTCCTGAGCCGCTTGCCCGAACATTTTCGGCAGATGCACTGTATGCCTGGGGAACGGTTGCCCCTTCGCCGGACGCAGTGGATCTGGCCCTTGTGCGCCGTGCGATCCGTGACGAGCAGAAGCTGCTGATCGATTATCGTGACGAGCCGGGCAATGTGACGAATCGGGCGATCCGGCCGATTGCACTCATCTATTATTCGCAAACTGCCAACATCGTCGCCTGGTGCGAATTGCGCAACGCGATCCGCAATTTTCGTGCGGACCGCGTGACGCATTGCGAAGCGAGGGACGATTTCTTTCCGGGGCAAGGCGACCGGTTACGCCAGGTCTGGATCGACGGATGGCAGCAACCGATCGCCTGATACCCGAATGCATGGGGCGTTTTGGCACCTCTCATGCATCCGGTGCCGCATTAAGGCTCAGTCTTTTTTCGGCAGCATGGCCGTCAGCGTTTCGTCCTTGTCGATGAAGTGGTGCTTCAGCGCGAAGGCGGCATGGCCGGCGACGACGAGGCCCAGCGCCCAGGAGAGGTAGAAATGGGCAGAGACGAGATAGGGCGTCAGTTCCGGGTTCTTTCCGCCGAGGCCGGGAATGGTGAAGAGACCGGCAACCGGGATTGCATAACCGGCAGAAGAACTGTTCCACCAGCCGGAAACAGGCACTGCGACCATCAGGAAGTAGAGGGCGAAGTGGCCGAGATGGGTGGCCGTCTTCATGATTGCCGGCATGTCCGTCAGTTCAGGCGGGCGGTTATAGGCGCGCCAGATGATACGCCCGACGATGAGGAAAAGCGTCGTGGTGGCGATCGATTTGTGCAGGGTAATGGCCCAGATCTTCTGTGCCGTCTCGCCGTCGCTGACACCGTAATGCAGCATGGCGCCGCCGTAATATCCCACGCCCCAGGCGACCACGATGATGGCCGCCATAAGCCAGTGAAGAAATTTTGAGGTTGCATTGAAATTCCGCGATCCGGGTCGCGTCAGGGTTCCCGTGTCTGTTGTGCTGGCCATGTCGTTTCGCTCGTTCCCAGTTGAATACACTCGCGAAGACGGCCCGAACATTTCCTGCGGAAAATCAATAAATAGGTTTTGGATGGTTCTTCAAATCAGTTCAAAAATTGACAAATAACATAAGTCATTCGGGCCGTTACTTGCGATTGTGAGGAAACAGATCGAAGTCAGTTTATCCAAGTACACAGAGTGTCGCAGAACGCGCGAAGATATCCCTCGTTACCTCAACGAGAGGCAGGGAAAACCGGCTTAAACCGTTTCCAATGAAAGGCTTTCTATTTTGACTGCGTCTGTGGCGCCATCTTCAATCGCGGCGCTTTGCCTCACCCAGGGTTGAGCCGGCAATTCACCGAGAGGCGTTTCCGCCTCAGCCGGAATTACTCAGAGAGCCAAGCTGCGGTTTTCCTCGCGGCCGTAGCCGATCACCTCGATACGGTCCTTGTAGACCTCGACGACGGCAAAGGTGTTTTCCGTCTCGGTATCGACCATGCCCTTGAAATTGACATACCAGGTGGAGCCAGTGCGTCCGAGATTGCCGACATGGTTATGGCCATTCAGATAGGCGATGACGTTGCCCGAGCGCTCGAACAATTCGGTAACCCGCTCGCCATTCCAGAGATTATGCGGGTTCTCGGGATAGAGCGGATAGTGCCCCATGACGATGACCGCCTCGCCGCGTTCTCGCGCGTCGGCAAGCATCTGGTCCAGCCAGGCGAACTGCCCATCGCCGATGCCGCCATTCCACGGCATGGCATTGATGGCGCCTGCAGCTTCCAGTGCGGCCAGACGACTGCGTGCCTCGGCGTGACGCGCATGCCCTTCCGGAGTGGCGAACAGGCTCACCTCGTTGCCGTCGATGACTACGAAGCGGATGCCGCCGCGCAAGAAATGATGCCAGGGGGCAGGCATGCCGAGACGCGCATGAACCTCTGTCAGCCGCTGCGGCGCAATGGAAAAATCGTGGTTGCCGGGAAGCAGGATGCTCTCGTGGCGCAGCCCTTCATAGACGGAAAGAATAGGGTCAAAGCTTTCCCAGTCTCGATCAATCAGATCCCCGAGCGTCACGACGAAAGCGAGATCCTCGCCGTTCAGCGTATCAATCGCGTCCGCCAGCTTCTTCAGGCTGTTGCGGTAATACCGATTGTATTCCAGCCTTGGTTCGACATCTGCATACTGGGGATCGGCGATGACGCCGAAGCGGAGGAGAGGTTTTTCAGAAGACATGGCGCGCAGTTAGGCTCGATCTGTGACAGGGGTGTGACGGACGGCATGTAGATTGGCTGCTCACCCGCGATAAAGACGACGTGAACATAATCGTCGGCATTGTGATCCGGTCTCGCGGTCATTGCGGGTAAGAGGAACTGCATGCGCGTCATCGCGAAGATACGCTCTTTTGCCTGATTATTCCGGAAGAACGATTTGCCAGCAATCACCCGCCGAACCCTTCTCATCGCAACTCCCCTGTTCGTGACAGGATGCGCAACATCAGCGGTGCAGCCCATCGCCCTCAAGCCGTCCGTCGACCCTCGCTATACGGCCATGTATGCCGCGATCGAGGGGGAGCAGTTTCCGATCAAGGCCGCGGACCTGAAACGCGTCGACCCGCAATATTATCGCCGCGAGGTGGCCTATCCGACGCGCGAACGACCCGGAACGATCGTCGTCGACACTAGAAACCGGTACCTCTACCTCGTTCAGGAAAACGGCCAGGCGCTGCGTTATGGCATTGGCGTCGGCAAGACCGGACTGGAATTCGAAGGCGTCGGCAGGGTTCAATACAAGCGCCAGTGGCCGCGCTGGACGCCGACACAGGACATGATTGCCCGAGAGCCGGAACGTTACGGTCCGCTTGCCGCCGGCATGGAGCCGGGCGTGCTCAATCCGCTTGGGCCGCGCGCGCTCTATCTTTTCAAAGACGGTCGCGACACGCTCTACCGCATTCACGGCACGACGGAGGACTGGACGATCGGCAAGGCAGTTTCGAGCGGTTGTATTCGCCTGCTCAACCAGGACATCGTCGACCTTTATCGCCGCGTTCCAGATGGCACCCGCGTCGTCGTTCTGCAGGATGGTCCACGAGAAGGCTTCATGCCCGAAGCCGTCTAGAAACGGCAGTGAGGGGAAACCTTCCAAACACAAAAGAAAACACCCGGCGCCGCGAGACGCCGGGTGTTTCCGATGACTGAAACGGCTGAAGCTTACTTGGAAGCGGCTTCGTACATTTCCAGCACGTAATCCCAGTTGATCAGGCTGTCGACGAAGGCTTCGAGATACTTCGGACGGGCGTTGCGGTAGTCGATGTAATAGGAGTGTTCCCATACGTCGACGCCGAGGATCGGGGATGCGCCGTGAACCAGCGGGTTTTCGCCATTCGGGGTCTTGGAAATGGCGAGCTTGCCGTCCTTGACCGAAAGCCAAGCCCAGCCGGAGCCGAACTGCGTGGTGCCGGCTGCGATGAAATCAGCCTTGAACTTGTCGTAGCCGCCGAGATCGCTGTCGATTGCAGCCTGCAGCTTGCCGGGCAGCTTGTTACCGCCGCCGTCCTTCTTCATCCACTTCCAGAAATGGATGTGGTTGTAGTGCTGGGCAGCGTTGTTGAAGAGACCCTGATTGGTGCCGAAGGACTTCTTGACGACTTCCTCGACCGAAAGGTCGGCAAGGCCAGCTTCCGCTGCGAGCTTGTTGCCGTTGTCGACATAGGCCTTGTGGTGCTTGTCGTGGTGATACTCGAGCGTCTCCTTCGACATGAAGGGAACGAGCGCTTCGTAATCATAGGGAAGTGCGGGAAGTTCGAAGGCCATTGGTCTACTCCTTTTAGGCAAAACCTTGGGTAATCGTCGTGCGGGAACATAGGAGCGGACCGGAGAAGAGGCAACGCCCCCGATGCCAAAATTATGGCAAAAATCAAAGATGCAGCGCAGCAGCTTTGCTTGGTAACGCCATGTCGTGGAACATCGTTCCAGCGATCCGGAAATTGCTCCGCCAATACCTGAATTTAGCGGCGCGTCACAGGACTGCCGCCAATCGGTGGCAATCGGAACATTCCAAAAGGAGGATTTGATTCGATGACAATCACGACCGCGCCGTTTGCCGCGCTGAGCATCTTTCTCATCACCGGCAGTGTTGCTCATGCATCCTCGGATGATGCCTGGGCAAAGTTCCAGACGGATGTTTCCAGAGCCTGCGTAAAGGCTTCCAAGGGACTGATCGAAAAAGGCAATACAGTCGTTGATCCCTATGGCAGCCAACATTACGGGATGGCCGTCGTGACCGGAAAGGCTGTCGGTGCGAAAACCAGGATCAGCACCATCTGCGTTTACGACAAGCAGAAAAAAACGGCCGAAATCGGCGGTGAGATCAGTGCAGAAAAGCTGGCGGTGAAACCATAAGCCAAAATGCGATCAACAATCAGTTTCGCGCAGGATTGCATTTCTATGGTTGGTCATTGTTTGCGTTTCCGTTTGCGATTTTGACATTTGACCGATGAGAGCAATGTGATCACCAACGATATTCCAGCAGTTCCGCAATTTTTGATGCGCGAAACCGATCATCATATTCTTCAGGCCATGGTGACCGATGAATTGGACAGGCGAGCTTCCGATATCGCCTGTCTGGACGATGCAAATGATACGGCTACACCCTTGCCCGCGCTCGACCTCTCTTCGGTCGATCTGTTCGTGCCGGATACCACTGAGGTTTCCGACACGACAGACAAGGCGGGTTCGCCCCCGATTGCGCTCAATGCGACCGCTGCCGCATCTGCAAGCGGGTATTCTACAAGCGAACTAATCCTCTTCCGTACGCTTACCGGCTATCGCCTGGATACGCAGACACCGATATGGCGGGCTGTGGACGATAACGGGAACCGCGTCTCAACGGCCGATCGGCTTTTCACTACATTGGCTGAAGAAGCCTTTCGTTTTGCCGACAGGCAGCGGCGTCTGGACGGCTCGGCTCAACGAAATCTGGCGATCGAGGATCTTGCCCTGACGCTGTCGGCGATCCGGCGTGCAGCAAGCTCCATCGGGTCCCGGGGACTGATCGCATTCGAACGATTGGAAACGGCAATCATGAGGGTGAAGGAAGAGAACAGCGCACATACATTTGGCGCCTCGTGAACCATCTCCACCGATATTGTCGGATTTGATATATTTTGATTATCTAATATTTAAGCCGTGAGGCCTACAGTTTTCCGGACCACGGGAGCAAGGCATGACCACGGCAAAGACGCGCGGGTTTGCAAACGACAGGGCAATGCTGCAGGCGGTGATGGCGGCAATGGACAACCTGCCGGTCGCCGTCGGCATTTTCGAGCTGGAAGGCCGGCCGCTCTACGCCAATCGTCGCTTCCAGGAATTGCATGACCTCGACAGCCGATGGCACAACGAGGACGAGACTTTCGCCGATGTCGTTGCCGATGGCCGGATGGCCGACTGGAAAGAGGACCCAATCGCCTATTTCGAGCGTCTTATCCGCAAGCTGCTCGAAGAAGGCTCTTCCGTGACGCAGGTGGAGATCGGCGACAAGATCATCGACGTCCAGGATGTGCTGCTTGACGGGAAATATCTGCTGAGCACACAGCAGGATATTACCGCGCGGGTGAAGGCGGAACAGCGGGTTTCCTATCTCGCCCATCACGACCCGCTCACCGACCTACCCAACCGCATGCGGTTTGCGGCAGAGCTTGCCAAGCTGATTGCGGAAAGCCGGGTGCTGCGCCGCCAGTTTGGCGTGATGAGTTTCGACGTCGACCGTTTCAAGGATATCAACGACGTGTTCGGCCATGCAGCCGGCGATACCGTGCTAGCGGAACTGGCCAGGCGAGTGAAGAGCGTGATCGATGAAGACGACGTGGCTGCGCGCCTTGGCGGTGACGAGTTTACCGTGATCAGCGTTGGTGACGACCAGCCGGAAACGATGACACGGCTTGCCGAGCGGCTGACGCGGGTGATGGAAGAGGAAGTTGAAGTGGACGGGCGCTCGCTTCGGGTGAGCCTCAGCATCGGAATCGCGATGTTTCCACAGGATGGCGCCGATGCCGCGACATTGCTTGCCAATTCGGATGCGGCGCTCTATCGCGCCAAGGCAGAAGGGCGCGGTCGCTTCTGTGCTTTCAACTCCCGCATGGACCGCCGAATGCATGACCGGCGCGTGCTGCAGCAGGACCTGCGCCATGCGATCAAACGTGGCGAGCTGATGCTGCATTATCAGCCACAGGCCGCTGTTACCGGCGAGATCTTTGGCTTCGAGGCACTCTTACGCTGGCATCATCCAACCCGCGGCCTGATCACGCCCGACGAATTCGTGCCCTTGGCTGAGGAAAGCGGCCAGATCGTCGAAATCGGCCGCTGGGTGCTTAACGAAGCCGGGCGTGAAGCTGCAAGCTGGCCGAACCGGCTCAAGATCGCCATAAACATCTCACCGATCCAGTTTCGCCAGGACAGCCTCGTTAGCGACGTTCATACGATGCTTCTGGAAACGGGGCTTTCCGCCGACCGGCTGGAACTTGAAGTCACCGAGGGCGTGCTGGTACAAGATTTCGCCCGGGCGCTGCAAATCCTGCGAGGCCTCAAGGCACTTGGTGTGCGGATTGCCATGGACGACTTCGGTACAGGGTATTCGTCCCTCTCCTATCTGCAATCCTTCCCCTTCGATACGATCAAGATCGACAGGTCATTCACCTCCAAGCTGGTGGCCGACTCGAGCGCCGACGAGATCGTGCGCGCGGTGATCGGGCTCGGGCGCGGATTGAACATTCCGATCGTGGCGGAAGGTGTGGAGACGGAAGAACAACGCGCGTTTCTGGAAGACGCGCAGTGCCAGAACCTGCAGGGCCACCTGATCGGCCGGGCAGGCCCGATCGCGCAATATGCCGGCCTGACCGGGGCGGAGGACAACCCGTCTCTTCCGCAGATCGACACGGATGGATTTCACGTAAAGCAGACATCACGGCGGCGCTAAAACGCTGCGGGATCACTATGCCTCATGGCATGACATAAGTCGGATCATCCAAGCCACGCGAACCGATCGTCATCCAGATATGCTATCGGTGAACGGAGCGGTCACAGGCTGCGGCCTAGCTCCTTTCCGGTTCCTGTCGTAGACAGATCATCCTTTGATACGGACGATCCGTGTCCCTTGCGCATAAGGTATTGTCATGACCGCCTTGCAGAATTCCCTTCTTGTCATCCTGCTTCACGGTGTCGGATCCAACGGCGCCGATCTCGCCCCACTCGGCGAAAACTGGAAAGCGCGCCTGCCGGATGCCGTCTTCGTTTCACCGAATGCACCGGAACGGTCGAGCTTCGGAACAGGTTACCAGTGGTTCAGCGTTGCAGGCGTGACCGAGGAAAACCGCCCTGCCCGCATTACCGCGGCCCGCCCGGCGTTCGATACGGTGATTTCCGACCTCATCGAGGAAAACGGTTTCAACGGGCGTCTTGACCGGGTGGTGCTCGTCGGTTTTTCACAAGGCACGATCATGTCGCTTGATGCTGTCGCGAGCGGCCGCTGGCCGGTTGCAGCCGTTGTCGGTTTTTCCGGAAGAATGGCGACCGAAAAGCCGCTGGCGCCATCGACGGCAACCAGGATTCTACTCGTTCACGGCACGTCCGACCCGGTCATCCCATCCTGGGAAACGGAGAAGGCGGAAACCGAACTCAAAGCGGCAGGTGTGGCCGTCGAGACGGTCATCGAGCCGGGCCTCGGCCATACGATCTCGATCGGCGGTGTCGATCGCGCTGCGGATTTCCTGGAAGGAATCGCCCGGAATTGAGCGCCGGGCGGCTTATTTCCTGATAATCGGCTCGCCGTGGAAACGGCGGCGGGACGGTTTGGATACGCCGAAGCCGACTTCCATCATCAGCCGCGGCTTCGTTACCGGTACCGTGCCCATGTGGAAGCCGAACGGATCCTCGACGAAACCGGAGCCGGCCGGGCCAGTCAACGTGACGGCCTGATCGGCACCGTAATAATCCAGCACTTCATCCGCCGGATGACCGACGAGCAGCGTGTACTGGTGCTTTGCCTTGCGCCGGTTGTGACTACCCTTGACGAAGACATGCGGGCCGGTGCCTTCATCGACATCGACGAGGTTGAAGAAGAATTTCAGCATTCGCCAGTCGTCGAGATCGAAATGGAACTTGTCGAGCGACGCAAGGCTGCGGTCGGCTTCAGAAGAGGCCTGGGTCGGGAAACTCCACCAGATGCGAGTGGTTATAAGCCGGGCGCTGGCGCCGAGATAATGTTTTGCGACATCCATCAGCAAAGGGTCGGCCTGGATGGCGCGTACACCCTGGCTTTTCAGCGATCGCTCGAAGAAATGGCCGCTCAGCAGCGAGCGACCGAAACTCTGCTCGGCCTCGTTATGCCGGGGCGCGACAAATTCGAGAGACCGGTCGAAATTGCCGAAACACGGCATCATCAACGCAAAGCGGCCGATCTCCTGCTGGATCTCGGCAGGCATCTGCAGGCCGGTGAAAATACCGTCGCCGCGCAGGGCATCAGCAATCGCGGCTGCATCCAGCCTACCGAACAGGGATGGCTGCGGCTTACCCGAGGGCTTGTATTTTGCCGACAGGGCCCAATGGGCACGACGGCCGGGCATCGTGCGGGCAAGCATGAACATCGGCAACCAGGCCGGATTTTCCTTCACGTCCGCAAGATAGGTTGGAATTCTAACCGCCATCCGGCGAAACCGGCTGCCATTTCGGGCGATTGTCTCAAGGTCGGTGGGCTGCGATGCACTCGATGATGATACGTCTACTGACATTGCCACTCCTAAGGGGCCTGTATTCCCAAGGGGGAGAGAGGATGCAGATACTACCTGAACTCATTTGGCATATTTTTGCTGCAATGCGGCAAAAATATGAGGTCAATTCAGCATATACTTTCTACGCCGCAATACAATTGACAGAAATGACTATATAATACTCTACCTTATTCGATAAATAATACGGCAAACAAGATCAATGCCCGGGCACTATTCTACCCGAGCATTGGCGATATCCGACTTGGATTATTTCAACTGCAGGCACAATTTACTCTAAACCTCTAAGTCTTTGTTTCCATGAAAGCCTATACCTATAACGATCTCAGCTTTCATTGGTTTTCCGAACGATCAGGCGTCGTTGCGACCGCCTGATCGAGCCCAGTCCATGTAAAGCTCCAAAGCCTTGCGGGCGACCGGCCCTTCCTGCAGTGAGCGTTCCTCGAATTTCGTGACAGGTGCGATCTTGGAATAGTTGCCCGAGGTGAAGATCTCGTCGGCAGTTTCGAAATCCTTTACCGTCAGCGTTACTTCGCGAACGTCGAAACCGGACTCACGCAGCAGGCCAATGACACGCGAGCGGGTGATGCCGGCAAGGAAGGTGCCGTTGGCGATCGGCGTCATGACTACGCCGTCCTTGACCATGAAGATGTTCGAGGACGCTGTTTCCGCGACATTGCCGTTCATGTCGAGCGCGAGCGCATTGTCGAAGCCGCGCGAATGGGCCTCGATGATCATGCGGCCGCTGTTGGGATAAAGGCTACCGGCCTTGGCAATGGTCATGGCGACTTCCGGGCTGGGGCGACGGAAGGGCGACAGCGTCAGTGAAGAGGGCTTTGCGGTTCCCATCGGCGCCTCGAACAGGCAGAGCGCAAAGCGGGTCGATTCCGCATCAGGCGCGACGACGCTGTAGGATGTGCCATGTTCGGCCCAATACATCGGCTTGATGTAGATCGCCGTCTTGCCGTCGAATTTCTTGACGCCTTCGAGTGCGAGCGCCTCGATTTGTTCCGGGGTCATCGTCGGCTTCATGCCCATATTGGTGGCGGAGCGGTTGACGCGCTGGCAATGCAGGTCAAGGTCCGGCGAGATGCCATCGAACCAGCGGGCGCCATCGAAGACTGTCGAGGCCAGCCACATGGCGTGTGAGGTCGGGCCAATGAGCTTCGGATTGCCATCAATCCATTCCCCGTCCACATAGGTCCAGGTGATCGAGCGGGGGGATGTATCGACGGCCATGATCAGTCTCCTTCAAAGCAGGCACGAAAAATGGCGCGAATGAAGGCTTCAGACGACGGAAGGTCAAGCGATAATCTGAGATGAAACATCACAAAAATTGATGTTTCATCGTCAATTACCGATCAGGGATTGGCGCCGGGCTGGCTGGGCGTGGGAGGCTGCCCGGTCAAAGGGTTCTGCTGTGTCGGGTCTGCGCCTTGCAGATGGCCGCCAGCAGGAAATCGATTGGCATCATTCATCCAGATAATGCTCAGCACGCATGCAACCAAAAGGCCAAGAACAAGGATAAACAGCCAACGCAACGGGACACCTCTTCATTTCGTTCACGGATCTATATCGACCGACATGATCCGTGATCTTTCACCAGAACAATCGGGCGTCTATGCGGCAACACGAATAAACATGGGGCGGCACTGCGTTGACAGGCCTGTAAAGGCGGCGCAATTTCGAGCTTCGCTGCTATCCCGCAAGTCTAGACACTATAAACGCCATATAAACGCCATGCCCAAATCATCTCCAATGTCACTGACCCAGCAGATGGTCGACCTTTGCTTTCGCGAGGAGGAAGATCCGGGGCTGCCCGCGGCCTGGACCCCGCTGACCGACGCCGACTATACGGCGCTGACCCAGCGCCTGGTCGAGGAAATCGGTGACGAGCCGTTGTGGATCTTCGCTTATGGCTCGCTGATCTGGAAACCGGGTTTCGCGTCCATCGCGTGCCAGCGTGCAACCGCCTATGGCTGGCACCGATCGTTTTCGCTGCGTATCGAGCGCGGACGCGGTTCTCCCGCTCAGCCTGGGCTGATGATGATGTTATCGCGCGGTGGACGTTGCGACGGGTTGATCTACAGGGTGGCCGACCACGACAAGCGCGAGCAGATCGAAAGCGCGCTTAGGCGCGAACTCAGCAACAAGGACAGCTTGTCGACGTTTCGTTTTCTTCCGGTCAGGACGGAGGATGGCGGCACGATCCCGGCCCTGACATTCTGGGCGGGAGGAGACAGTCCGCGGATCGTCAAGCCGCTGCTGCCGCTGGAAGAGGTGGCCCCCATTCTGGCGCGTGCCTGCGGGCATCGCGGTTCCTGCGCCGAATATCTCTATAATACCGTGGTCCATCTGGCGGAATTCGGCATTCGCGACCGCAATCTCTGGCGGCTGCAGGAACTGGTGGCGAAGGAAGTGGAAGCAGTACACGGGGCTTCGGCCTCCCAGGCCCCCACCAATGCGGCCGGCACTCTGTCGCCTTACACATCTGCGCGCCTTACCTGACGGCAGAGGTTCCGCTCTTCGCATCGAGGCTCATCGCACGGTGCATCCCGGCGTACTATCCCTCAAATGGGTGAAGACCTCACGCTTCGATCGTGATTGAACGCTTGAGGGGCCTTGTCAGCCCTTGACTGAAATGGCTGGCTCCCTCGACAAACCTGTTCGGGGCACTCCACGAGAGGGCCAGCCATACGTATACATGAAGAAAGAATGGCAGAATCTGTGACGACGGCGCTTATCCTCTATTTGCTGATTGCGAAAATCTTCTTCGTCATCACCCTGATCGAGGGCGCGTTGCGCAACCTTCCGTGGACGGCGGCTCGGTTTTCGGGGCTGTTGCTGACCACCGCATGGCCCTTTCTCATAATCGCAGTCGCCATTGCCAGCCGCCGGAGCGGCAGGAAGACAGCGCAAGACCCCGATCCTCGAAACACCGCCAGCTGCCCATAGAAGACCTGTGCCATCGCCCTATATGCGCCCGTCGATATCAATTGACGGCGGGCAACAGGGCAGATGCAGAGCATATTGAAGGAAGGCGAGACCTGCTGGCGGATCGCACAGGCAGACAGGCTTTCGATCATCATCGATGCCGCCGACTTCTTTCGTTACGCCAAGAGCGCCATGGCAAAGGCACAACGCTCTATCTACCTGATCGGCTGGGATTTCGACACGCGGATCGAGCTGATACCTGGCAATGGCGACGACAGGCAACGGAACCGGAAAGCCTCCGACGAACTGCCCGACCAGCTCGGCAAGTTTCTCAACGCGATCGCCGCGCGCAATGAAAATCTCGATATCCGCATCCTGAAATGGGATATCGGGCTGATCAATTCGATCACACGCGGCGAGACGCCGTTCTACATTCTCAAATGGATGTTCGACAAACGCATCAACCTGAAACTGGACGGCGCGCATCCATCGATTTCATCGCATCATATGAAGCTGCTGGTGATCGACGACGAAGTGGCGTTCTGCGGCGGGATCGACATGACGGTCGGGCGCTGGGATACGCGCGACCATGCGGATAAAGAACCGTTGCGCAAGTCTCCCATGGGTTTCGCGCAAGGCCCCTGGCATGATGCAACAACGTGTCTTTCCGGCGAGGCGGCACGGGCGCTCGGCGAAATCGCGCGGCTGCGATGGAAACGCGCAACGGATGAGGAGCTGCCTGAGCCGCGTGATCTGGCGCAGAAAGATACGCCCTGGCCGGAGGGGCTCGATGTCGGTTTCCGCGACATCGCCATCGGTATTGCGCGCACCGCACCGGAATATGACAGTCGCGAACAGGTCGTCGAGATCGAAACCGCCAAGCTTGCGATCATCGCCGCGGTGAAAAAGACGCTTTATGTGGAAAGCCAGTATTTCGCTTCCCGGCGGATCGCGGAAGCCATGGCCGAGCGCCTGAAAGAACCGGACAGCCCGGAGATCGTGCTGATCAATCCGGAAGGCTGCGAAGGGTTTCTGGAAGCGAAGGCAATGGACGGCGCACGTATCCGGCTGATGAAGCTGGTCAGAGAGGCGGACGTCCACAATCGGTTCCGCCTCTATTATCCGGTCAATGCGGCGCGCACGCCGATCTATGTCCATGCCAAGATGATGTTTGCCGACGACCGGATCGTGAAGATCGGCTCCGCCAATCTGAACAACCGGTCAATGGGCTATGACACAGAATGCGACCTCATTCTGGAGGCTTCTGAAGGGCAGACGGATCTCACGGACAAGATCATCGCCACGCGGGACGACCTGATTGCCGAACATCTGGGGCGCGATGCATCGGAGGTTTCGGCAGCGATTGCGGCGCATGGCGGGTCGATTATCGCTGCGATCGAAGCGCTGAACCGGGACAGTGGACGCGGGCTTGTATCCGTGCCGATGCGCGACTTGACGGCGGACGAGGAGCTGATTGCCGAATCCGACATTGCCGATCCAGAGCGGCCTGCCGGCGTGCGTTATCGGACTTCCAGCTTCCTCAAGCGGAAGTTCGGGCACAAGGTGAAAAAAGCGCTCTGAACGCCATCGTGCAGGATGCGTTCAGAACCGTTCCGCGAGAAAATCGATGAAAGCGCGGATGCGCACCGCCAGATGTTCATGCCCGGCGTAAACAGCGTGGATGTCTTCGATATCTTCCGGGTTGAAATCCTCCAGTATGGGAACGAGGCGGCCGGCCTGGATGTCCGGCTCCACATGGAAGCGACCGACGCGACCGATACCGAGACCATCAACGCAGAACTGACGGATGATCGAACCGCTTGACGCTTTAAGGCTTCCTGATACGGGGCGCAGATCGACCTTGCCGGTCAGCGGATCGCGGAACGGCCAGCCTTCGACCGATCGGCGGAAATTGAAGTTGATGCAGTTGTGTCCTTCAAGGTCGACAGGCGATTGCGGCAAGCCGTGTTCGGCAATATAGGCGGGCGAGGCAATCACCACCTGGCGGGTCTGACCGAGTTTTCGCGCCATCAGCGAGGAGTCGCGCAGCGGTCCGTGGCGGATGGCGATATCCACCCGCTCGCGGATGAGATCGACCGTATCGTCTGTCAGCGTGACATCCAGCTGGACATCCGGAAAGAGCTGCAGAAATTCGCGGGTCATCGGCAGGATGTAGAGTTCACCAAAACCGACAGAGGCATTGACAGACAGCGGACCGCGCGGCAATGCCCGCCCGCCGCCGGAAACGATCTCTTCCGTATCGGCGATCTCGGCGAGGATGCGCGAGGCGCGCGCCAGATAGGTTTCGCCTTCCGGCGTCAGTTGCAGCAAGCGGGTGGAACGCACGACGAGCCGCGTACCCAACCGGTCTTCCAGACGGGTGACGAGCTTGCTGACTGCCGAGGGTGACAGCTTCAACCGTCGGCCTGCCGCCGAAAAGCTCTTCAGCTCGGCGGCGAGGACGAAGACTTCCATTTCTCCGGCGCGGTTGTCCATCAGCATGCCTCCGCTTGCCTTGGCCACCCTCTGTTGCCCTCGCGAGGTTGGCAGGCTTGTGTCTGGATCCTCGGGTCAAGCACTCAGCGTGGAATTTGATTGAACCAAAGGATAATTATCCAAGACATCACCTGTGATTTCATTTCACAGATGATTATCAATTTATGTCGCTACACAGGCAAGTGTCCAGCAACGATATTGCGACGCATCGAATGATCTTCCCTTGGCCCCCTCCTCCCAAGGGATCAGGACAAGGATACCCCAATGCCTCTCGCTCTTTATGCGTTGACGGCCGGTGCGTTTGGCATCGGCGTCACGGAATTCGTCATCATGGGTCTGCTGATCGATGTCAGCAAGGATCTCGGTGTCTCGATCTCTGCTGCCGGTCTGCTGATCTCCGGTTATGCATTCGGCGTCGTCATCGGCGCGCCGATCCTCGGTGCCATTTCCGGAAAATGGTCGAAGAAGACCCTGCTGATGGCGCTGATGGTGGTGTTCACCATCGGCAATCTCGCCTGCGCCATCGCGCCCGACTACTGGACACTGATGGCCGCCCGCGTACTGACCGCGTTTGCGCATGCCTCGTTCTTCGGCGTCGGTTCGGTGGTTGCGACCAGCCTCGTCGCGCCGAACAAGAAGGCGTCCGCCATCGCCATCATGTTCACCGGCCTGACCGTCGCCAACATCCTCGGCGTGCCGTTCGGTACCTGGCTCGGACAGGCTTATGGCTGGCGTTCGACCTTCTGGGCGGTGACCCTTATCGGCGTTGCAGCATTTGCGGTGATCGCGCTCCTCGTACCGAAGGACAAGCCATCCGACACGCAGGAAGAGGCCTCGCAGGGCGTGCTTGCCGTGCTCGGCCGCCGCGCCGTTCTGCTCGGCCTTCTGACCACCGTGCTCTCCTGGGTGGGTGTTTTTGCCGGCTTCACCTATATCGCGCCTATCCTCACACAGATTACCGGTTTCTCTGAAGCCGCAGTCTCTCCGATCCTGCTCGTCTTCGGTGGCGGCCTCGTGATCGGCAATCTCGCCGGCGGCTGGCTGGCGGACCGTCACCTCATGCCGACCATTGTCGGCAGCCTGATCGCGCTTGCCGTCGTGCTTCTCGCCATGACTGCCGTCATCCACCAGCCGGTGCTTATGGTGATCGCGATTGCCCTGTTCGGTGCTGCTGCCTTTGCCACCGTGGCACCGCTGCAGATGTGGGTGCTTGCCAAGGCCGAAGGCGCTGGCCAGGGCCTCGCTTCGTCCTTCAACATTGCCGCCTTCAACCTCGGCAATGCGATCGGCGCATGGCTCGGCGGCGCCGTCATCGACCATGGCCCCGGTCTCGGATCGGTTACCCTGGTTGCCGGCCTCGTTCCGATCGCAGCCCTTGCAGTCGCCGTTATCGCGATCCGCATGGACAAGAGCCGCAGCGGCAATGCCGCCCAGCTTTCACCGGCAGAATAACAGTTAGCAAGGATGACGGTCATGGATTATCGCACACTTGGAAAATCCGGTTTGAAAGTGCCGGTCCTCTCCTTCGGCGCCGGAACATTCGGCGGGGCCGGCCCGCTGTTCAGCGCATGGGGGAATACGGATGTCGAAGAGGCCCGACGCCTCGTCGACATCTGCCTCGAAGCCGGCGTCAACCTGTTCGATACGGCGGACGTCTATTCGAACGGCGCATCGGAAGAGGTGCTGGGACAGGCGATCAAGGGCCGTCGTGACGAACTGCTGATCTCCACCAAGGCTAGCCTCCCGTCCGGCGATGGGCCAAATGACTGGGGCTCGTCGCGGTCCCGGCTGATCGGAGCTGTCGAAAAAGCGCTCAAACGGCTGGGCACCGACCATATCGACATTTTCCAGCTGCATGCCTTCGATGCTTCGACCCCGGTGGAAGAAGTGGTGTCGACGCTCGACCGGCTCGTTCAAGACGGCAAGCTGCGTTACATCGGCGTGTCAAACTTCTCCGGCTGGCAGATCATGAAATCGCTGGCAGCGGCGGAAAAGAACGGCTGGACGCGTTATGTCGCCAATCAGGTCTATTATTCGCTGATCGGCCGCGATTACGAATGGGACCTGATGCCACTCGGCGAAGACCAGGGCCTTGGCGCACTGGTGTGGAGCCCGCTCGGCTGGGGCAGGTTGACCGGCAAGATCAGCCGTTCAAAACCTATCCCGGCAGGAAGCCGGCTGCATGAGACAGCAAGTTTCGGCCCGCCGGTGGAGGACGAACATTTCTACCGGGTAGTCGACGCCCTGGAGGACGTTGCGGCCGAAACGGAAAAAACCGTGCCGCAGGTGGCTATCAACTGGCTGATATCCCGTCCGACCGTTTCTTCGGTCATCATCGGCGCCCGCAACGAGGAACAACTGAGGCAAAACCTCGGCGCAGTGGGCTGGTCGCTGACGAAAGAGCAGATCGCAAAGCTGGACACGGCAAGCGCGGTGACGGCGCCCTATCCGCATTTCCCCTATTACCGGCAGGACGGGTTTGCGAAGCTCAATCCACCACTTGCCGGGTGATTACCACCGGACGGATCTGTATCCGACAAAATCTCGCAGTTGATCCGTCCGTCAAACAGCCCATGTAAAGTGGGCTTCATTTCTGGCTCGGCCACTTTTCGTCTAGTCTCGGCCGGGCTTCGCTTTTCAAAGGAGTTTTCATGTTCGACGTCAGCGCAAACGGCGCAAATATCCCCGCCCTCGGTTTCGGTACTTTCCGCATGCCCGATGCCGATGTGCATCGCGTCCTGCCGGAAGCCCTGAAGCTCGGCTTCCGCCATGTCGATACCGCTCAGATCTACAAGAACGAAGCCGCCGTCGGCGATGTTCTGAAGTCTTCGGGCATTGCCCGGCAGGACATCTTTCTCACCACCAAGGTCTGGGTCGATCGTGTCGGCCACGATGCGTTCATCGCTTCGGTGGATGAAAGCCTGACCAAGCTGAAGACCGATCATGTCGATCTTCTTCTGCTGCATTGGCCGCAGAGCGAGATGCCGCTTGCCGACCGGATCGGCGCGCTCAACGAGCTTCGCAAAGCGGGCAAGGTCAAGAATATCGGCGTCTCCAACTTCTCCACCGCGCTGATGGCGGAAGCGGTAAAACTGTCCGATGCGCCGATCGTCAACAACCAGGTCGAATACCACCCCTATCTCGACCAGACGAAGGTGCTGAGCGAGGCCGCAAAGACCGGCATGTCGGTGACCGCCTATTACCTGATGGCCGATGGTGCCGTGCCGAAGGACGAGGTGCTGAAGGATATCGGCGCCAAGCATGGCAAGACCGCCGCACAGGTGGTGCTGCGCTGGGCCGTGCAGCAGAAGGGCGTGATCGCGCTGTCGAAGACGGCCACGGAAAGCCGTCTGCCGGAGAATTTCGACATTTTCGACTTCGCGCTTTCGCAAGACGAGATGGCAGCAGTTCACAAGCTTGCCCGCGCGGACGGACGCATCGTCAATCCGGGGCACCTCGCGCCGGAATGGGATAAGTAAATCCAGATCCCAGTTTCGGGTTGAATGATCGACGCTCCGGAGAGAACATCTCCGGAGCTTTTTTTGTCCGGGTGATTGTGAGTATCAGGCGTATGAATGAAGAGAAAAATCCGGCCGCCGCGCATCCGCTCCTGCGTCGGGTGGAAGGCCGCTTCTTCCGTTCGATGCCGACAGAACGGCTGGACAGAATTCTCGATCCGCCCGATCCCAAAAGTGCCGGCCGTTATCATCGTCCGGGCGAGAGGATTCTCTATACGAGCGCGACATTCGAATCCGCTGTCGCGGCTGTCTCCGGCTATATGCGAAAGGATGGTCTGCCGCGCATGATGGTGCCGCTCCGGATCGGCGAGGCCTTCGTGCTCGACCAACATGACGAAGAGGCATGCCGGGCATTCGGCATAGAGCGCGATCTTTCCAACGAACCGTGGCAGGCAGCGATTGCGGAAGGTCGCGAGCCTGCTTCCTGGCACAATGCCGATATCGCCCGCGCCGCAGGTGCGGGAGGGATTATCGATCCATCCCGCAAGATGCCGGGCGGATGGCATCTCAACCTGTTTTACTGGAATGAAAGCGGTGGTCCGAAGGTGGAGATATGCGGCGAGCCAGTGGAGATCGTTCTCCGCGCCGGAGAGCCGACATGGGACAGGAGCCGAACCGACTGAGGACAGGATGGGTGGGGAAGCACCCGTTTCGTTTCGCATTTGGGAAAGAAATCACCCATCCGGGCGAGTAGAGGCCATCATTGTGCCGGACTGTTTCGGTCAACCATTGCCTCCCCCGGCCATCGCCATAGTTTTCCAAGCGGGCTGGAGAAGGAGGAATTTTCCATGCTTTTCAGAACCTTATTGCTCTCTGCGGCGGTGATCGCCACAACAAGCCTGCCTGCTGCGGCACAACGGCGAGGCGATGAACCGACACCGAAGGATTGCCCCGAAAGCCTGCCCGCCGGCACCGAGTGTTTTGCAGGCCGGGATATGCGCGGCGCCTATTACTGGATCGCCAAGCCGAAGAACTGGAACGGCGTGCTTGTCGTCCATGCCCATGGCGGGCCGCGGACGGCCAAGCCGAAACCCGACGATCCGGTGGAGGATCTGGAGCGTTTCGCCGTGACGGTTCAGGAGGGTTATGCCTGGGCAGGGTCCAACTATCGCCGACAGGGTTATGGCGTGCGGATGGCCGCCGCGGACACCGACAATGTACGTCGCATCGCCGAGCGGCTGCTTGGGGAACCGAAGACCGTGCTGCTTCATGGCCAGTCATGGGGCGGCAATGTGGCCGCCAAGACCGCCGAACTTTATGCGCTCGACTGGCGTGGACACAAGAATTACGACGGCGTGGTGCTGACCAGCGGGCTGCTTGCAGGCGGAAGCCGCGGCTATGACTTCCGCGCCGATCTGCGCGCCGTCTACCAGTATTACTGCAAGAACCATCCGCGTGCCGACGAGGTACAATATCCGGTCTGGCAGGGACTTCCAAAGGGCGCCTCGATGAAGCGCGAGGAGCTGGAAAAACGCGTCGACGAATGCACGGGCCTGTCGCTTGCCAAGGATAAGCGATCACCGGAGCAGGCAAGAAACCTCGCCAATATTCTTGCCGTCACCCATGTGCCGGAAAAGACCCTGGTGGCGCATCTCGCCTGGGCGACGGGGATGTTTCAGGATATCATCTGGAGACGGCTGGACGGGAAAAATCCGTTCGACAATTCGCAGGTTCAGTACAAGGGATCGGATGACGATGCGGCGCTGAACAAGGGGGTCGAGAGGTTCAAGGCCGATCCGCAAGCGCACCGGGCGATGGTCTACGACGCCGATCTCACCGGCCAGATCGTCCTGCCGACGATCACGCTGCATGCGAAGGACGACCCGACTGTATTCGTCAATCATGAGGCTATCTATCGCCAGACGGTGGAAAAGGCCGGCAATGGCGACCTGCTGCAGCAGAATTTTTCCGACGAGGCGGAGCATTCGAAACTGTCTACGCCACAATATGCGGCACTGTTTTCCGCCATGCTGAGCTGGATCGACAGAAACGAAAAGCCGACCAAGCAGTCCGTCGCGGCGCTCTGCGAAGAGAAGCGCAAGACTTATGACGAGGCATGCAAGCTGCTGCCGGAATTTGAGCCCGCGGTGGAATAAGCAAACCGGAGCCTGCCGATACCCCTCTGCCCTGTCGGCCAGAGGGGCCTGGCTTGCACTTGCGCCGAATGATCTAGTCAGTCCTTGGCAAAAGTCGTCGCCGTCTGCGAGGTCGTTACCATGGTGTTATATTCCGAGACGATCCACTCGATGTCATTGCTCCCGGCCTTGCGGGCGTCGCCCTTGAATTTTCGGAGTTGTTCGTCGAGATCACGCAGTTTGGAAAGAAGCGAAGCCGGGCGGCTTTCGAAGACGTGGAAACTGTCCGGGTGATCGATGGCATAGTCGTCGAATTCGCGCACCGCGCTTGCATAGGCGTCGAGCTCACCCTTGAAAACGGCCATGTCGACCACCGGTTTTTCGTTGTCCGGCATCAGGTCCATCATCGCTTCGGCGCGGATCATGACGTTGCGGACATGCCAGCGGGATTTGCGCCCCTCTGCCTGTTCGAGAGCCTTGAGCGACGCCAGATCGAGCTTCACCTTTTCCGCCCGCAGCGTCAGGTCGGCAGCGTCGCGGCGCTCCCCATAGGTCGGAGCAAGTGCTGCGATATCCTTATGGTAGGCCTTGGCGCCTTCCATCTTGTCGGACTTGTAGTCCAGCCGCTCGTAATATTTGTTGGCTTTTTCGATCACCGGCGCGAGCTTCTGGTAGGTCTCGACATAGGCGAGCATGGCTGCATCGAGTTCCGGCATTTTCGGATCGGCCTTGGCTGCCTGCTCGACGGCTGCGATCTCGTCGCGCACGTCATAAAGCGAGTAGAGGCCATAAATGACCCTTTCCTTGCCGGTCGGCCCCTTCTTCATATCGACCCAGCTACCGTAACGCTCGAGCGATTCCGAGGCGCGAATGGAGCGGTTCAAGAATTCGACATAGGCATTCATCTTGACGATCGCCGCGTCGGAAACGTCAACCTCCGCTTCAGGCGCTGTGGAGGATTGGGCAAAAGCAGGCGTGCCGGAGAGAACCGGCGCCATCGTCGGCACCTGCAGCAAAAGCGAAACCGCGGCGACGGCAAACGCCCTCGACGTGAAAATGCGCATTCTGATTACCCCCGAAAGACATAGAATATTAACTGACTGAATTTGAGGCTCAAGCCGAGAACGTCAACTGCAAAAATTCGCACTTACAGCGGATCTACAAGACAATGAGTGCCGTCAATCCGAAGCGAAGCTGCGCATATCAATCTCAATTTGCATCGCTGCAGAATTTCAACTTTGTTTCCTGACAAATATTCAGTTTCGCAACATTTTTTTCGCTTCATGCGCATTTGATTAAATTGCGATTAAGCAACCTTGCCATAGCGTGCGGCCAAGCCCATGACAGGCCTGCATGAAAGCCCAGCCCGCGCCTCCCCGGCCTCGATAGCTTCCACTCGTGCCTTCCCTCCCCTGTCCGATCGTCCCAGGCGACCTGCGTCCACGCGGTCCATTCTCACGGTGCATGCTATGAGTTTTCTTTCAAACGCGACAATTAGAACCAAGATACTGTCCCTGATCGTGCCGGTCTGTCTGATCGGTGTGGCAGGTATCGGTGCCGCAGCCTACAGCTTCAAGCAGGCAGACAAGCAATATACGGCCTTCATCGCAGAAGACAGCGTTGCTGCGACCCAGGTATCGCGCGCCTCGACCTCGATGAATTCGGTCGCCTACAGCGCCTATCAGCTGACGGTCTATCCGCAGGGCTCCACCTTCCGCGCCGTGGCGCAGAAGAATTACGAAAGCGGCAAGAAAGTCATCGGCACGCTACTCGCATCTGCCAAGCAGCTTATTCCCGGGCAGGCGAATGACCTGTCGGCGTTCGAAACCCGCGCGGCTGCAATCACCGCGATGACGGACAGGGCGGTTGCCTTGACCGAACAAGGCCAGATGCAAGATGCGCAATCCGTTCTTGCTCAGGTCGACCCGGATATCGCCAAGATCCGTGACGACTTCAAGGACTGGAATGTCGCGAATACGAAGAGGGTTCTGGACAATAGCGCCGGGATCACTGCGCAAATCAATTCAACACTCATCACCCTGATCACGACGCTCGGCGTGCTGTTTGCCGCTGCGATCGCCGCCTCGCTGTTCGTTGCCTCGCGCGGCATTTCCGGTCCAATCGACATGCTGCGCCAGCGCATGGCGTCACTTGCCGGCGGTCAGACGAACCAGGAGGTTCCGGGGCTCGGCCGCAAGGACGAAGTGGGCCATATGGCCGAAGCAGTCGCCGTGTTCCGCACCAATGCGATCGAGCGCGCCAAGCTCGAGGAAGAGGCCCGCGCCAACCGCAGCCTTTCCGAACAGGAACGCGCCGCCCGCGAAGAGCAGAAGGCGAAGGAAGCTGCCGACGTGAAGTTTGCGGTCGACAACCTCGCAAATGGCCTTTCGCATCTGGCAGACGGAGACCTCGCATACCGGATCGGCAAGCCGTTCACCGAAACGCTGGATGGCGTACGCCACAATTTCAACGCCTCTGCCGACAAGCTGCAGGCAGCCATGCGCGGCGTTGCCCAGAATGCCCGCGGCATCGATGCCGGCGCCAACGAGATCAAGTCGGCCGCCGACGACCTGGCCAAGCGCACAGAACAGCAGGCCGCAGCGCTGGAAGAAACGGCCGCGGCACTCGAACAGATTACGACCACTGTAAAGGATGCCGCGAAGCGTGCTTCCGAAGCCGGTGCGCTTGTCGCCCGTACCCGTCAAGGTGCTGAGAAGTCCGGAGAAGTCGTCCAGACTGCCGTGAAGGCGATGGAGGAGATCGAAAAGTCGTCCGGCGAGATCGGCAACATCATCGGCGTCATCGATGATATTGCCTTCCAGACCAACCTGCTGGCACTCAACGCCGGTGTGGAAGCAGCACGCGCGGGTGAAGCCGGCAAGGGCTTTGCCGTCGTCGCACAGGAAGTTCGCGAACTTGCGCAGCGCTCGGCCAACGCAGCCAAGGAAATCAAGGCGCTGATCACAACGTCGAACGAGCAGGTTCGCAATGGCGTGGAACTGGTCGGAGAGACCGGGAAAGCACTGAAGAACATCGTTTCTGAAGTTCAGGAGATCAACCGCAACGTCGCGGCGATCGTCGAATCCTCGCAGGAACAGTCATCCGGTCTCCAGCAGATCAACACCGCCGTCAACCAGATGGACCAGGACACGCAGAAGAATGCTGCGATGGTCGAGGAATCCACTGCCGCCAGCCATAGCCTAGCCCGCGAAGTCGCGTCTCTAAATTCGCTGCTGGCGCAATTCAAGCTGGCCGATGGCCATGCTCCGGCAACCGTTCGCCCGGCGGCAAGAAACGATGCACCGGCCGCTTCGCCGGCCCGGTCACTCGCCCGCAAGGTCGCAGGCGCGTTTTCCGGCAATGCAGCCGTGGCGCAGAACTGGGAAGAATTCTAAGCCTCACGGTTCAGCACAATCCAGACGACAGGAAGGCGGGACAGCGATGCCCCGCCTTCTTTCATTTCAAGGCCGGCGTTACAGCCAGCCTTTTCGCTTGAAATAGAGATAGGGCACGGCCATCGAGAAGATCATCATGATGATCGCCGAGTGATATCCGTAATGCCATTGCAGTTCCGGCTGATAGGCGAAGTTCATGCCGTAGACGGAAGCGACCAGCGTCGGCGGCAGGAACATGACCGAGGCGACCGAGAAGATCTTGATGATCTGGTTCTGCTCCAGATTGATCAGGCCGAGCGTCGCATCAAGCAGGAAATTGATCTTGTTCGACATGAAGGCCGAGTGATCGCCAAGCGAGGTGGCATCCCGCTGCAGCAGCTTCAGCCGCTGGCGGACTTCCTTTGAAAGCTTGCGGTCAACGCCATCAAGCGCTGCGTAATAGGCGACGACGCGGGAAACGCTGACAAGGCTTTCGCGCACGACGGTGATGAACTCGCCCTTCTGGCCGATGGCGCGGATCAGTTCCTGCAGGTCACGTTGCTTCTTGTTGGCCTTCGAGGCTTTGGCTTCGAAGACGTCGCGGGAAATCTGGTCGATATCGGCGCCGAGCCTTTCCAGCGTATCGGCCATGCGGTCGATGATCGCCTCGACCAGACCGCTCATGATCAGCTCGCCCGTGGCCGTATGCGTGCCGAGGCCGTTTGCCTTGCGGGCACGCGCCATGAAGGCATCGAACGGACGCGGTTCTGCATGACGGACGGTGACGAGGATCTGCCCCTTGATGATGAAGGTGACCGGCACCTTGATCGGCGTGCCGGCATCCGGGCGTATCAGCACGGTCATGGTCATGAACTCGGCGCCGTCCTCCTGATAGAGACGGGCGGAAAGCTCGATATCCTCCATCTCGTCCATGGTCGGTATGACGAGGCCGAGACATTCTCCGACCTGGCGTTCTTCTTCTGCGGTCGGGCTGATCAGATCATACCAGACGACGGAGGCGCTACGCTCAGCGGATTGGATTTCGGTCTGCGCAACAGCTTTTTTGCCTTCGAACGATTGGTCGAAGGCTGCAGGTACAAGGCGGTCAAGGTCATAGGCGTGGATGCGCAGCATGACGGCTCCTTTTCGGACCATCTGGTCCCCGGAGCGAATCACCGAGAGAACGGATCAGAGCCCCGAAGCGGCAGGTCTATCTGTTGACGTCGAACTTCGACTGTCGGGGTTCATCTCGGTTTGTCCTTTGAAAGAGCGACGCCCGGACGGGCAGCCGCTTTGAGGCTCACATGGGCCTGTCGCACCGGAAAGTCAATGGGAATGATGGCGGTCGAAAATGGCAAGGATGCGACCTCGCTGCCAGCAATCATCACTTGTAAATTAGGCTAATCTAATATAAATTCACCTTGTCGCCATTTCCCAGATCAACCGGCGATGGTCCGAAGCACAATCTTCGGCCGGGCACACCCCTGCCCTATTCGGCTTGGCATTCCCCCGATTGGCCACCCGACAAAAAAGCCGCCGGAACAGGAACCGGCGGCCTTTTTGTTTATGCGATCCGTCTATCGAGATGATCCGGCTGGCTCAAACGAACTGAGACAGGCCCGGCACCGAGGCGATAACCGTGTCGACCACTTCATCGCCGGCATGTTCGCGGGCAACTGCCATGGTTTCCTTGGCAAGTGCCGTGATTTCGCCCATGCCGAGACCCTGGGACATGAGCTGCTGGCCGAGCGCCATGACGCCGCCGCCGAAGCTTGCCATCAGGCCTCCAAGCAGGCCGCCGCCGCCAGCGCCTTCGCCGTTGAACTGGGCTACTAATTCCGGAGCGCCCGGGATTGCTTCGATCATCTTTGCTACCGCGCCATCATCGGCCTCGCGCTGCAGGAAGCCGAGCATCATGCCGATCGCCTTTGCGGCTACATCTGGCGTGATGCCGACGCTGTCGGCGACGCGGGAAACCAGTTCGTTCATCAGGATGTCTCCTCAAAATTCTGACGTTGACGTCAAAGTAATACACATTCAGCCACGGCAAGACCAGCCATGACGGGAGATTGGAACATTGTTATTCGCGATCTGGGGATGGCAGCGCAAGTGCTTAATCGCCGCCACCGATCAATCCCGCGTTTCTCCCAGTGTATCGGCCATGCAGGCACCGCGTTCTCCCATGGGCCGCGGCGTGCCGGTGGTCGAATCGCGTGTCGTCTGGTGTTCCAGTTCGGCGTTGATCTCGGCCCCGACGATGACGATGATGGCCGATATCCATGTCCAGACCATGAAGCCGATCAGCGCGCCCAATGTGCCGTAGGTCGCGTTGTAGTTGGCGATATTGGAGAGATAGAAGGAGACGCCGAGGGAGGCGGCGAACCAGAGGAGCGTGGAGAAGACAGCGCCCCATGTGAGCCAGCGGACCTTGGCGGGCTCGCGGCTGGGGCCGAACCGATAGAGAGCCATGATGCCAAAACCGACGAATACCATCATGATCGGCCAGCGGGCGACGCGAATGATGAGTTCGGCCCAGCGATCCAGCCAGAAATAGTTCAGCACCGCCGGCACGACGCCCATCGAAAACAGGATGACGATGGCGATCAGGAAGGCGCCAAAGGTGAAGGCGAGCGAGACGAGATTGAGGCGGACGATGCTGCGTTTTTCCTTTTCGCGATAGGCAACATTCATCGCATCGAACAGCGCCTTGATGCCGTTATTGGCGCTCCACAGGGCCAGCGCCAGACCGCCGACCAAACCTGCCGACAGGGTGGCGCCGCGCTCTGCCGACAGCGCCCTCACCTGATTGAGAAAGATGTCGAGCGCGTCCGCTGGCATGACGGAGCCGAGCGAAGCGATACGGTCGGCGATCGCCGCGGGATCGGCCATAAGCCCATACAGAGAGACGAGCACGCTGGCGGCTGGAAAGAGAGCCAGAAGAAGATAATAGGTGACGCCGGCCGCAATCAGCGTGACCCTGTCTTCCATCACCCCGGAGACAATCCGCCAGAAGACATCCTTCAAACCACGAGCCGGAATTTCGGCGGGCTTATCGGCGTCGCGCCCTCGTCCGTGATGCGCACCAGAAATATTGTCCTTGTCGATATGTCCGGTGCCGTTCTCCAGCAGGTTGCCGCTCGTCGTCATATGGCCCTCGCCTTCGCGTGATCTGATCGCTCGGGGCCTCGGGAAATCGTTGCCGCCCGCCAAAGCCCGCCGTATAAGCATTTGAGAACAAACGCCGCGAGGGAGCGCAGAGTTGCATGACGGACGAGACGGGTAAGCTCTTCATCGGCGGCAGCCGCAAGCCGGACGACACGCTGAACAAGGCGGAATATCTGGACCTGAAATTCGGCAACCGCCACGGTCTGGTGACCGGGGCCACCGGCACCGGCAAGACGGTGACGCTGCAGGTTCTGGCGGAAGGTTTTTCCAAGGCAGGCGTTCCGGTTTTCGCAGCGGACATCAAGGGTGACCTTTCCGGTGTCGCCGCCAAGGGAGAATCCAAGGATTTCCTGCTGAAGCGCGCCGAACAGATCGGTTTTCAGGATTATGACTTCGAACAGTTTCCGGTGATCTTCTGGGACATCTATGGCGAAAAAGGCCATCGGGTGCGCACCACGATCGCCGAAATGGGACCGCTCTTGCTCGCCCGGCTGATGAACGCGTCCGAGCCGCAGGAAGGTGTGCTCAACATCGCCTTCAAGCTGGCCGACAAGGCCGGCCTGCCGCTTCTGGACCTCAAAGACCTCACCTCGCTTCTCAACTACATGGCGGAGAATGCGACCGAGCTTTCCAAGGAATTCGGCCTGATCTCCAAGGCTTCGGTCGGCTCCATCCAGCGGGCGCTTCTGGTGCTGGAACAGCAGGGTGCGGAACATTTCTTCGGTGAACCAGCCCTGAAGATCACCGACATCATGCGGGTGAACCCGAATAGCGGTTACGGCCAGATCTCCATTCTGGCCGCCGACAAGCTGATGATGAACCCGCGGCTTTACGCGACCTTCCTTCTGTGGCTGCTTTCCGAACTGTTCGAGGAACTGCCGGAAGTGGGCGATCCGGACAAGCCGAAGCTCGTCTTCTTCTTCGACGAGGCGCATCTTCTGTTCGATGAGGCGCCAAAGATCCTGATCGACCGGGTGGAGCAGGTGGTACGCCTTATCCGCTCCAAGGGCGTCGGCGTCTATTTCGTCACGCAGAACCCGCTCGATGTACCGGAAACGGTGCTGGCACAGCTCGGCAACCGGGTGCAGCACGCGCTGCGCGCCTATACGCCGCGCGAGCAGAAAGCGGTGAAGACGGCGGCCGATACGTTCCGCCCCAACCCGAATTTCGACTGCGCAACCGCAATCACCCAGCTTGGCACCGGCGAGGCGCTGGTCTCGACGCTGGAAGCAAAGGGCGCACCTTCGATGGTGGAACGCACGCTGATCCGCCCGCCGTCGGGCCGTATCGGGCCGCTCACCGATGCCGAGCGTCAGGGGATCATGGACCGCAGCCCGGTTCTTGGGCTTTATGACGAGGATATCGATCGCGAAAGCGCCTTCGAAATCCTTGCCTCTCGCGCCAAGCAAGCCGCCGATGCGGCTGCCGCCAGAAACGCACAGGACGAACTCGACCCCGCGCCGCCTGCCGGTTCCGGCGAGACGACCGGCTGGACTTTGCCGGGCTTCGGCGGCGGTGACGACGATCAGGACCAGCAGCGTGGGCGCAAGACCGTCGGCCGCTCGGGCTACCAGCGCGAGACGATCGTGGAAGCGGCGATGAAGAGCGTGACGCGCACGGTTGCCACGCAACTCGGCCGGGCTATCGTGCGCGGGATTTTGGGGAGCTTGAAGCGGTAGGAATGGAGGCGCTCATTACAACGTCAGACGTTATGGCGCGGGACAATTCCCCCTCTGGCCTGCCGACAATTTCCCCCACAAGGGGGGAGAAAATCCGCGGCAAACTTCTGCCCTGATTTGGCTTCAACGTCTCGGCCGGGTTAGGCCCTCCCCCTTGTGGGGAGGGTTGGGAGAGGTCTTTAATTATCTAACTTCCCGGTGCCACCAGGCAGAAGAACGCACCCTGCGGGTCCGTCGCCTGGACGATCCAGCTGCCGCCGGGCACGTCCTGCGGGCCAAACACCACCGCGCCGCCATTTGCCTTGATCCGGTCGATCGCTGCGTCGATCGCCTCGACATTGAAATAATAACTCCAGCAGGCCATCGGCACGGTTTCGGGCCTCGTCATCATGCCACCGATAGCTTTGCCTCCATGGGCGAAGATGCGGTACGGCCCCATCGCGCCCATGTCGAAATCATGGTCCTTGGTCCAGCCGAAAACCTTGGCGTAGAAGTCGAAAGCCTCGTTTACCTCACCGGCGTAAAGCTCGCGCCAGCCGACATTGCCCGGGTCTTCCGGTCCCAGTTCGCGTGGCGGATTTTCCGGTGGGATCGGCGTCATGATGCAAAGCACTGCGCCATGCGGATCGGCGACAACGGCAAACCGGCCGATGCCTGGAATATCGTCCGGCTCGCGCTGAACCCGGCCACCGAGTGAAACATATTCCTTCGCCGTCTCATCCACGTCATCGACCGCGACGTAACCCGTCCAGTTCGGCGGCAGCTTGCCTTCCAGTTCGGGCGGGAAATTCATCATGCCGCCGATGCCGGGGCAGTTTTCTCCCTCGCCCATTTCGAACAGATAATAGGACGGCAAATCCGGCATCTGTATGGAATTAACCTTCCAGCCGACAACGGCGGAATAGAAATCGCCGGCGGCCCTAGTGTCGGAGGTCATCAGCTCGCACCAGATGAATTTTCCATGAGTGGCGGAACGCGTGTTGGAAGAAGTCTGCAGCATGGCACTATCCTCGTGATCGGTTAGGGAAAGGAAGGCTCTCAGCCTTTGCGGCGATAATGCGCTTCCATGAACTGTTTCCAGCTGCCATCCGGTTGCCTGGCGCTGGAGGTGAAAGTGCGGTGGTCATCGGACAGGAAGGTGACCTGCTCGCGGTAATCGGCCATGCCCTCACCGCTCATCGTTGGCCCTGTCGTATAGAGACTGAGCGTCTTGCCATCCGGCTCGACCTCGCCTTCGTAGACCCAGAGATAATCCATCATCGAACCAAACCAGGTGCCTACATATTTGCCCTTGGCGGCGTCATGTCCGAGCGTGAGCATGGTGGTTGCGGGTTCTCCTCCTTCGCCGCCGTCTCCTTTCGGCATCATGCCGGTGCCTTCGGCGATAATCCAGATTCCCTGAAGCGAACGGACGTTTTCGACCCATGGCATTTCGCCGCTCATATCCGAGGTGACATCCCAGGTGCCGACCATCTTCTCCAGAAACCCGTGCTCGGGGCGCGGTTTTGCCATGACCATCGTCATTGTCTTTTCCTCCCTGAATATGAAATCTGCACCGCCTCAATGGCAGCAGGATGAATCCTTCTCCTTCGGCGCCGTTTCATATTCATCGTGGCGCTTCAGGAAACTCATGGTCGAGGTTTCGTTACGACCGAGCGGCGCACGGTCGAGCAACATCAGCGTGCCGCAGACCTCTTCGCCGCCGCGGGCGTAGGTCGAATAAGTGTGAAAAATCTCGCCCGCCTCGTTGCGGTAGAAGGAGGACATACCGTGTTCCTCGTCGGCGATCTCGCTCGTCGGCACCTTGCGATAATTGTATTCGACGGCACCGGATGCCCGCTCCTCATCCGAGAAGGAGACGTTGTAATCGTAGTTGAAATCATCACCAAAGGACGAGACCCAGGGGAAATTCCAGCCCATGCGCTTGCGATAGGCCTCGATCTTTGCGAGCGGTGCGCGAGAGACCGCCACCCAAGTGACGTCGTGATTGTTGAGATGCGGCAATGCGCCTTCGACATGATCGCAGAAGAAGGAGCAGCCGATACAGCCCTCGTCCCAATCCGGGCCGAGCATGAAATGATAGACAAGCAACTGGCTGCGGCCATCGAAAAGCTCGGCAAATGTCTTTCGGCCGGCAAGCGTCTCGAAGGCATAGTCCTTGTCGACCTTAACCCACGGGAGCGCCTGGCGCACCGCCCGCACTCTGTCGCGCAGGTGGGTTTCTTCCTTCTCAAGCACCAGAAGTTTAAGGCGCGCATTGCGCCATTCATCCTTGTCGACGACCGGATTGTCGGGGTTATTCTTTGCGGATGCGGTGATATCCATGCCCGGAACCTCCTCTTCCTTGACAGATTACGTTGATATCAACATGATTATTCCATGCTGTCAAATTCTGAATCAATTCCATTCTCCACGACCCTGCATGTACGGGACACCTGCCTGTGCCTGCATGTGCAGCGGGCGGCACGGGCGCTTGCCCGGCGTTTCGATGTGGCGATGAAACCTATCGGGCTGAATAACGGGCAGTTTTCGCTGATGATGTCACTCAACCGACCGGTGCCGGCGACGATGAAATCCGTCTGCGATCTACTCGCCATGGACCGCACGACTTTGACGGCGGCGCTCAAGGTTCTGGAACGGCGCGGGCTGGTCAGAACCGAGACCGACCCGAAAGATCGCCGCGGGCGACTTTTGACGCTGACCGAAGCGGGGATGGCGATGCTTTCTGCAGCCTTGCCGATCTGGACACGGGTTCACGCGGAAATCGATGCTGAACTGGGTGCTGGCGGATCGGATGGGGTGCGGCAATTGCTGGCAGGATTGAAACAAGCCTCCTAGACACGTTTCGCGTTCAGAGTGCCGTCAGAAAACGGTTCTAAGTCTCCGGCGGGATAAACCTGAGGAGATCCATGATGCGCAGACATTTCCTGGCACTAGGCACAATCGCATTTATGTCGCTGGCACCACAGGCCTTCGCGGCCACGGCTATCAATGTCATCGAAGACGGCGAAGGCGGTGGCCCCATGAGCCTCAAGATGGACCAGTCCATCATCAAGGCCGGTGAAGTCGTCTTTTCGGTGCACAATGCGGCGATGACCGAGGAACACGAAATGGTGCTGGTGAAGCTGAAGTCTGCCGACCAGAAGATCACCGTCATCAAGGGCAAGCATCGCATTGATGAAAAGCAGCTTAAAAGTCTTGGCGAGGTCGCGGATCTCAAACCAGGCGCGAACGGTTCGTTGAAAGCCAGACTTTCACCCGGTCATTACATGCTCTTCTGCAACATCATGGGCCACTATGAAGCGGGCATGCATGGGACCCTGACCGTCACCAAATAAATCAGTCGCCGAACGACCAGTTCTTCCAAATCGAGAGCGAATTCAGATGACATCGCCGATTACCTATTCTCTGCCGCAGCGTATTCTCCACTGGCTGACTGCTATACTCGTGTTGTTCAACCTGCTTTTGCCGGACGGCATGAATGCGTGGCAACACGCCATGCGGCGGACCGGAGCCGCCACCGTGGATCAGATTGCCTCGGCCAATATCCATGCCTATGCCGGCCTTGCGGTATTGCTCATGGTGTTGCTTCGGCTTTTATTGCGCAATATTCAGGGCGTTCCGGCTGCGCCCGTGAGTGAGCCTGCGATATTCAGGCTTGGGGCAAAAATCGCGCATGTTCTGCTTTACGTATTGCTGCTTATGATGCCCTTGACGGGTATCGGCGCCTATTATCTGGGCTGGGGCAGTGCCGGAGACCTCCACGCGGATATTCTCAAAGTCATTCTCTGGCTGATACTGGCAATGCATGTCGGTGGCGCACTGGCGCATCATTTCTATTGGAAAACCAATGTGCTGCGGCGCATGACGATAGGCTGATGGATCTGGCAAATACAGAGCAACCAAACGCCCGGCTCATCACCGGGCGCTTTTGATATTGGTAGCGCGGCCGCTCAGGCGGCTTCAGTCTTGTCGAAATCCGTCGACACAGAGATCGCCCTTACCCGCTCCAGCAGCGCAGTATCGGAGGCGATCTTGGCTTCGATGGCCGCGACCGTGTCGCTGCCGAGCGGTAGGCGGACCGGCGGGTTTTCCATATCGACGAAATCGATCAGCACGTCGGCGAGTTTCTGCGGATTGCCGGGCTGGTTGCGGCTGATGTGTTTTGCCTTTTCGCGCACCACGCCGGCAGTTTGCGCATAATCGGCGATTTCGATTGGGCTTACGCTCAGCGAATTGCCTTCGAGGAAATCCGTGCGGAAATAGCCGGGTTCGATGGCGGTGGCGAAGATGCCGAGGGGAGCAAGTTCGTCGGCCAGGGCTTCCGTCAGGCCTTCGACGGCGAATTTGGCCGAGCAGTAGACGCCGAAGCCGGCTGCACTGCGATACCCGCCGATCGACGAGAAATTGAGGATATGGCCGGAGCGCTGGCGGCGCATATGCGGCAGCACGGCGCGGGTAACGGACAGAAGCCCGAAGACATTGGTGCGGTAGATCGCCTCGACCTCCTCAGCACTCGCTTCCTCGATGGCG
Organism: Neorhizobium sp. LMR1-1-1.1; assembly: GCF_040675795.1. Classification (NCBI taxonomy): domain Bacteria; kingdom Pseudomonadati; phylum Pseudomonadota; class Alphaproteobacteria; order Hyphomicrobiales; family Rhizobiaceae; genus Neorhizobium; species Neorhizobium sp. LMR1-1-1.1. The sequence goes on along the minus strand of NZ_JBEGHE010000025.1, from coordinate 917,460 downwards.
CCAAGCAGGCCGAAACCGGCATTGTTGACCAGAACATCGATGCGGCCGAAGCGGGCAATCGCGGCCTTGGCGGCATCATGGGCCTGGCTCTCGTCGTTGACATCGAGTGCGACGGCTAGAAGGTTCGGATGATCGCCGAAACGTTCCGTCACCGATTTCGGATTGCGGGCGGTGGCGACGACGTTATCGCCCTTTGCCAAAGCCTTTTCGGTGATCAGGGCGCCAAAACCGCGGGATGCACCAGTGATGAACCATGTACGCATTTTGAAATCTCCTGTTGGTTGATGCCCTTCCGTTGATCGGCGGCTGAGGAGATTTTTACGCCAGCATGGCTGGTGAGATAATCGACTGGATTCTCTTCGAGTTGATGAGTAGAATTCAGTAATGGCAATCCTCTCCCCCACCGATCTGTCGCCGTTTCTGGCGTTGGCGCGACACAAGAGCTTTCGGCGCGCGGCCGACGAACTGGGCTGCACGCCATCCGCGCTCAGCCATTCGTTGAAGGCGCTGGAGGAGCGGCTGGATGTGCGGCTGTTCAACCGCACGACGCGCAGCGTGGCTTTGACGGAGGCCGGCGAGCGGCTGCTATCGCGCGTTGCCCCCGCCTTCCGCGATATCGAGGATGCGCTGGACGATCTCAACAATTTTCGCGGCACGCCGGTCGGGCGGTTACGGATCAATGCCTCGCGGCCTTCGGCGCGGATGGTGCTTCTGCCGCTCGTCGCGCGGTTTCTGGAGGCGCATCCGAGGGTCGGGATCGAGATCGTCATCAATAACGAGCTGGTCGACATGGTGTCGGAAGGGTTCGATGCCGGTGTTCGTTTCGGCGAGCTCATCGCGCAGGACATGATCGCCGTGCCGATCGGCCCAAGGCAGCGGACGGCGATCGTGGCGACGCCCGACTTTTTCGAAAAACATCCGAAGCCGGTTACGCCGGAACAGTTGAAATCCCTGCCCTGCATCGGCTTTCGGTTCGGCACCGGTCGGCTTTACGCCTGGGAATTCGAACGCGGCGGCGTGGAATTGTCGGTGGAGGTGGATGGCGCGCTTGTGCTCGACGATCAGGACATGATGGTGGATGCAGCACTTGCAGGTGCTGGCATTGCCTTCACCTTCGAGGATCAGGTGAAGAACCTGGTGGCGGATGGCCGGCTCACGCGCGTGCTCGAAGACTGGTGCCCCTATTATTCCGGCTTCTATCTCTATTACCCGAGCCGGCGGCAGATGCCGGCGGCCTTGCGCGCCTTCGTCGATTTCGTCAGGGCGGACAGAAACGCGCAATCTGCATGATACGCGGCAAACGCGCATAATTGCCGCAGATAGCAGTTATTCTTGATTTAAACACAATCATGGATTACATAAGCTTCATCGGCATTGCTGATGAGCGCTTAACCCATGTGCTGCTCGCAATTGCCGCCGCTGCTTTCAGCTTTTGACCACGGATGTACTGGCACTGGTGGATAAAGCGGCGATGAGAGAGGTCGGAGCAATATTGCCCCGGCCTTTTTTCGTTTTTACACCCGACGTTCTGAGGCCGATCAAGGCTTGATCACCGCCGCTATGCGTGGATCTTCAGCAAAATCGGCAATTGAAAATCCCATTCTCAGTAGCGGATGATTGCGGATCGCCTGTACGCCTGCCCGTGACAGGCGAATTCGCCATGTCTGCCGTTCTGATGGTTCAGGCGCAGCAAAGGCGGAGGCCATCAGCAGCGCGATATTCAACCCGCCCTCAGGATCGCGAACAGAACGGTAGACGATCGCTTCGGCATCGGCGCTGCGGGCGGTTTCAGCAAAAGCCTGGCAGGCAGCGTAGTCCTGTCGATCTTCCCAGGCCGCACGATCCCGATCGAATGGGGCTGTGGTGAGGTCCAGGATCTTTGCGCTGTCGATCGAGACGGCAAAGGCCGTGTATTCGGCGGGATTGGACGGCAGCGGCGTGGCCGGAGATTCTGCGAAGAACAACAAACGGTAAAACGCCATTTCGGCAATCGCGGTGGAAATCTCGAAGGCCGCGTAGAAAACGCCCGGTGTTTTGCCGGCGCGGCGAAAGCGAGAGCCATGCGGATAGGCCGCGCCGTAACGGAAAGGCGTCTTCAAAAGATAATCCAGCCCTTCGCATTCCGGCGGATAGGCGGGCTTGGTTTCTTCCAGAAGGTTTTCAAGCAGCGCTTGCTCATCGACATGATCGACCAGCTTCATCGTCGAGACACGATGCTGCGCCTCGACGAGCCGCCAGACAGTCGTGCTCAGCCGTCTGAACTCAGACGAGAGCGCGGCGGGCATCCAGATAGGCAAGGACATCAGTCAGACCGGAAATGGAGAGGATCTTGTCGGCGGGAATACCGGAGAGAGCCGTATTGTGGTTCTTCAGCCAGGCGCGCGCCACCTGCTCGTCACCGCCGGTGATGGCATCGAGCGAGCGGAAAAGGCGGATCAGCAACAATGCCAGCTCGAAGGGTTTCGTCCCCTTTTCCAAGAGATGGTCCAGTCGCTTCATGCGCGACACGGATGCTTCCGACACCCCGACAATGCCGGCGAGCGTGCGGGCGCTGAGGCCAAGCCGGTCGGCAGCCGCAACAGTGGCCTTAGTCACCACCTGCGCTTCAGAGATGACGAGATCCGGCGTTTTAGATGCGTAAGCCATGGCCTTGTTCCTTTCTCAAGAAATAATATAAACGATATCTTTCCAAAGACAATGGATTTGCAGATTTTCGCATGAGATGACCCGATGGCTTTTGGCCGGAGCAGAGAATAGTGTTTCGCCTATTATTCTAGCCAAGGATCAACCGATGCCATCCGTCGAATTGCTGATCACGTTCTTCATCACGACCGCGGTGTTTGCCTATATTCCGGGGCCGGCAATGCTCTATGCCGCGGCCCAGACGATGGCGCGCGGGCGTAAAGGTGGGCTGATGGCAACGCTCGGCATTCATCTCGGCTGTTATGTGCATGTGGTGGCTGCCGCGGCCGGGCTTTCCGTTCTGTTTCACGCGGTGCCGACGCTTTATCTTGCGGTGAAGATGATCGGAGCGGGTTATCTGATCTGGCTCGGCATCTCGCTTTTCCGAGCGAAGACGAGTGGTGATCCTTCACTGCCCGCGATCGGCCAGAAATCTGCCCGCCGTGCCTTTGTGGAAAGCATCACGGTCGAGGTTCTGAACCCGAAGACGGCAATCTTCTTCATGGCCTTCCTGCCGCAATTCGTCGATGCGTCGGCCGCCTTTCCCGTCTGGCTGCAGTTCCTGATCCTCGGCGCAGTGGTGAACATGACGTTTTCTTCGGCCGATCTCGTCTGCGTGTTTCTCGCATGTGTCGTCGTCAAGGGCCTGAAGAAATCGGCTGCGGCACAAAGGATGATGCAGCGGACCGGCGGGGCGGTTCTGATCGGGCTTGGCGCTCATCTCGCCCTGCAACGGAACTGATATGGCAAAACGGCCGGAAGCCCCGAGGCTTCCAGCCGTTTTAAAAACATGGTCCGGATGCCGCCCGAAGACGGCACCTCATATGCCTACGATGTTCAGGCGACCGTGACCGGAACTTCCGTGGCGGTGCGCATGGCATGGCTGTAGGGGCAAACGATATGCGCCTTGGCGACCAGATCTTCGGCCTGTGCCTTGTCCATTCCGGGGATCGAAACGGAGAGCGAGACTTCGATACCGAAGCCGGTGCCGTCTTCACGCGGGCCGATGCCGACCGTTGCCGTCACCTTGGCGTCTTCCGGGATCTTCACCTTTTCCTTGCCGGCAACGGCCTTCAGCGCGCCGAGGAAGCAGGCGGAATAACCGACTGCGAAAAGCTGTTCGGGGTTGGTGCCGGTTGCGCCGTCGCCGCCGAGTTCCTTCGGGACTGTCAGCGTGACATCGAGAACGCCGTTTTCAGAGGCGCCGTGGCCTGCACGGCCGCCGGTGGCAGAACCCTTGGTGGTGTAGAGAATGGGCATGTTCGTACTCCCTTCGGTTAAATCGTTCGCAATTCAATTGCGTGCAATAGATTTATGCGCATTGCATTCTGACGTCAAGCCTGCGAGAATAGATTATGAAAGAGATAGAGCACGGTTTCGTGATGACAGGGGCAGAGCCGAATAAAAACGATGAGGTCGAAAGCCGCGAGGCAGCAGCCGGCGGGCTGGATGCGATGCTGTGTTTCGCCATCTATGGCGCGGCGCATGCGTTTACGCGCGCATACAAGCCCCTGCTCGAACCGCTCGGACTGACCTATCCGCAATATCTTGTGATGATGGCACTCTGGGCGGAAGATGGTCAGAAGGTGAAGGCGCTCGGCGACAGGTTGGGGCTCGACTCCGGCACGCTCTCGCCGCTCCTCAAGCGACTGGAGCAATCCGGCCTCGTCAAGCGCAAGCGCGATGCGGAAGACGAACGGCAGGTGAAGATCACGCTGACGCCGCAGGGGCTGGAGCTGAAGGATCGGTCAGCCGGCGTGATGCAAGCCATCGGCAAGGCGACAGGATGCAGCCTCGAAGAGGTGGGAACGCTGAGGGCCGCGCTGGTGGGGCTGAAGGATCGGCTTGAGGGGGCCGAGGAGAAGTAGGAAGCGGGCACCGAACTTGCCGAGGGATATCTGCATATGTCGCGAACGGGTCGATTATTTGAACTACTCAGCATACTGCGAGCACGCAGGATACCCGTCACGGCCCTCGATCTCGCGGATCGGCTGGGCGTGTCGGAGCGGAGCATATACCGGGATATTGATACGTTGCGCGCTTTGGGAGCGCCGATCGATGCACAAGCGGGCATTGGCTTTTGTCTGAGAGATGGCTACTTCCTTCCAGAATTCGCCTTTTCACCGGACGAACTGGACGCGATCAAGCTCGGCTTGAGTTGGGTGCAGCAACGCGCCGATCCGGCGCTGGCACATGGCAGTGAAAGCGCATTGGCAAAGATCCTTTCCGTTGGAAAGGCAGCTTCCGCGACGAGCGATGAAGCGTCTGGCCTTATAACGGCGGCGCCATCGTCGGAGCTTGTCGACCCACCACACGCCGCATCATTGCGAGAGGCCATTCGTCGGCAGCGCAAAGTCGAGATCAGCTATGAAGACGCTCATGGTTCATTGTCGGATCGCACCATCTGGCCGATAGCCATCGTCTATTTCGACGGTGTGCGGGTACTCGCCGCATGGTGCGAACAGAGATCGGCCTTCCGTCACTTCCGCATAGATCGGTTGCAACTGACAACCGTTTTGCAGGAGCGTTATCCCGGCCGACGACAATCAATCGTGAAACAGTGGCACGAACAGGATCGCGACTGGCGTTCACTCCTGACAGTTTCTGACAAATGAACACGCTATTCGTTTGCCGGGTGCACGCCCTCCGAGCAAAGTGTTTAAGAAAGATAAGCGAATGGCTGAATTGTCCCCAGCTGCAGTCGAGGTCTTCCTGAGTGAAGCCGACGACACGCCCATCGTGATGCTGAACCTGATCAACTTCAAACCCGATGGCGGACGGGAAAGGTATCGCCAATACCATAAGATGGCCAAGCCGATTTTGGCCCGCTTTGGCGCACAAATCCTGTTTGGCGGTGACGGCCTGCCTGTGCTCACCGCAGGGCCGGCAGCAGGGTGGGATGCTGCCGTGCTGGTTCAATATCCAAATCGGTCGGCATTCAAGAATATGGTCGCCGATCCTGAATATCAGGAGGCATTCAAGGTCGGAATTTCGGCCATTGCGGATATCGTGCTGCAGCCCATGAAGCACATGCACGGCCTCATATAAGAGGAGCATTTGCGGTTGGCCCGGTTGGCTGCCCGCGCGGCTCGATCACCCTCCGGCAATCCGCTTCACCCGCAAGCCAGCCGTGATGCAAAGCCTGCATCACGGCTCGACCAAGTCATCACGCCGAAAATTTTACCATCACGCCGCGCTGGCGAAAATAGGCCTGCATGAGTTTGCGGCCGGAACGGTTGTTCTGCGAGATCTTGGCCGGATCGAAGACGGCTTCCTTCTGGCCGGCCTTTGCCAGAGCAGCTTTCAGAGATGCGATATGGGTGTCGATATCGGCATTGTCCGCGTGGAGCGATTCATAGATGCGGTCGGTTGCGTCTTCTACGGTCAGTTCGGTCATGTTGCGCTCCTGCTTTTATTCGGCTGGCGCTTAACACATGTTTCGGTGCGATCCTAGAAATGTTCGCGTCGACTGACGTGCCGGAAAGAAAATCCCCGGCACGAGGCCGAGGATAATATCCTGAGAAGAGTTCCGTTATTGCCAGACCACGATGCGTGTCTTGGCGGGAACGCGTTCATAAAGGTCTACGATGTCCTGGTTCATCAGGCGCACGCAGCCGGAGGAGACGGCCTTGCCGATGGAGTTCCATTCGGGCGAGCCGTGCAGGCGGTAGAGCGTGTCCTGGCCGTTCTGGAAGATGTAGAGCGCGCGGGCGCCGAGCGGATTGTTGAGGCCGGGAGCCATGCCGCCGTTTTTGGCGGAATATTTGACCAGTTCCGGCTGGCGGGCGACCATCTCATCCGGCGGGGTCCATTTCGGCCATTTCTGCTTCCACTGGATGACGCCCTCGCCTGACCAGGAAAAGCCTTCGCGGCCGATGCCGACGCCGTAACGCATGGCAGAGCCACCCGGCTCGACCAGATAGAGGAAGCGCGAGGGCGTATCGACGACGATCGTGCCGGGGCGCTCGCCGGTCGGATCGACGACGCGCTGGCGATAATAACGCGGATTGATCTTCTGATAGGGGATGGCCGGGATGACGAAACCGCCATCTTGCACGCTGCCATACATCTGGGCCGCATCGGCATCGTATCCGGCCGGCTCCGGCGGCTGGGTGCTGATGCCGTCTCGATAGGTGATGACCTGCCCGCCATATGGCGTGGTCGAGGCACAGCCGGCAAGCGTCGAGGCTGCGCCCGCGCCGAGAAGAGTAAGGAAGCTCCGGCGAGAGAAAGAAGTGTCGAATGTCATGTCAGGGAGAACCATCCAGAGGAACGCGATAACGCAAAGCTTAATCGAACGATCTCGAAGGCGAAAGGTTCCAGCAGCATATGCTCCACCTCTAAGAGACGGGTCTGCGGCAAATCGGCAACGTTTACATTGACCGAAGGAACGCAAGAAGCCGCCTTGCGGGCGGCTCCAGGCTTATAATCAACGGATAATCGGTCAGGTAACGACGATCGGAGTGCCGTTCGGAACACGATCAAAAAGATCGATGACATCCTGATTGAACATGCGCACACAGCCCGAAGACGTGGCCTTGCCGACAGACTGCCAGTCCGGCGTTCCATGGACGCGATAGAGCGTGTCCTTGCCATCCTTGAAGATATAGAGCGCGCGGGCACCGAGTGGATTGTTGAGCCCTGGGGTCGCGCCGCCCTCGGCGGCAGCAAACTGGCGCAGGCCTGGATCACGGGTCACCATCTCATCGGGCGGCGTCCAGCGTGGCCATTTCGCCTTGCGCTGGATCACGCCGCGACCGGACCATGCGAAGCCGGCCTTGCCGAGCCCGACGCCATATCGCATCGCCTTGCCGCCCGGCTGAACCAGATAGAGGTAATGTGCACGGGTATCTACGATGATCGTGCCCGGCGCCTCGTTGGTGCGATAGTCGACTTGCGACCTCAGGAAACGCTGATCGACGCGCGAATAGGGGATCGCCGGAAGCGTGTGGTCGGCGTCGCGCGTGACGTCGTACATGGTTCGATAGACGGGGTTGGAAACAGGCAGGCCGTAGGTCGCGCCGAGATCGTATTTCTGGTGGAAATCCGACGGGTAGAGCTGACGCTTCTGCGGGATGGCGCCCGGCATTGGCGGCGGCTGGTTAGACGGAGGATCCTGATAGGGCGGGACGTGGAAAACCGGAGCCGTTTCCTGAACGAAAACATTCGGGTTCACGCGGCTGGTATCGGTGACGAACGGAACCTGGCAACCGGCGAGCGCCGTCGTTGCAATCAGTGCGGCCGCAAGACCGGTGGCGCGGCGAAACGATGAAAATGTGTTCGGCATAAAGACCCGCTCGAGCAGATGACGTCTATGTACACTCTGGCAGGTGGCGCTGGCGCGAAGCTGGTGTGTCTGGCGCAGCGCGCATTCCCGCGATCAGGAACGGTTCGAAACATGTTTAATCAAATTTAAATGCGCCCAGGCTAGATCTCACACGACGGTGCAGGAGGTTCAGCCGCGATGGGAGCGGTGGTGATCGTCATGTAATCGGTTCAGACAGCATCCCTGCGTATGACAGCATTTTCGCACGGGATCGCCCTTTCCCAATAGGAAGCGAAATGCAGTTCCTCGAAAATGCAAAAATCCGCACGAAGATCGTCGCGGTCATCGCACTGATGGGTGCGATCGCACTCATCGGGCTTTTCTATGTCAGCATGCAGTTCAAGAATGCCGACGAACGATACTCCTATTTCATTTCGCACGAGAGCACGGCTGCAACGCTGAATGCGCGCGCAACGGCCGGATTGCTGCAGATGGGCCTGCAGCTCGGCCTGATGCAGGTCAATGATCCGGCCTCGCCGGAATTTGCAGCTGCCGTGAAAAAATACGAGGGCGACCGCGACCTGATGAAGCAGCGCGTCGGCATGACCGTGGATCTCGTACCCACACGCCGCGCTGCCGCCGACGCCATATTGAAGGCAGTCGATGAATTCGACCAGCTGGGTCAGCAGGTCATCACGCTCGCCAAGAACGGCCAGGCGATCCAGGCACGCGCTGCCATGCGCGATGCCGGCGCCAAAGTCATGCAGGTCCTGCCGCTTTTCGCCTCCGGTAATGACGAGTTGATGAAGACGGTCGATGCCGGCACCGCCGAACTTCAGGCCGATACCAACGACACGATCATCACCGGCGTGATTGCATTGGGCATTTCGCTTGCCGTGCTTATCCTGCTTGGCCTCTACGTCGCCTCGCGCGGGATTACCGGCCCGATCGCTCGACTGAGCGACCGCATGGCGGAACTTGCTTCGGGAGAAACCAATCGCGAGATCCCTGGTCTCGACCGCCGCGACGAGATCGGCACGATGGCCCAGGCGGTTCAGGTGTTCAAGGACAACGCCTTGAAGACGCAGGCGCTTGAAAGCGAAGCGGAAGCACAGCGCAGCCTCACAGAAGAGCAGCGCCAACGCAATGCCGAGGATGCCCGCATCCGTGCCGAAGCGATGGCTGAAGCCACGAATGGCCTTGCCACAGGTCTCAAGCACCTCTCCTCCGGCGATCTGACATTCCAGCTCAACCGGGCCTTCGCCCAGGAATTCGAAAGCCTGCGCGCAGATTTCAACGCCACAGTTTCACAGCTGCGCGGAACGCTCGGTTCGGTCGCCCAGGCGACAAGCTCGATCGATTCGGGCTCGCGCGAGGTCAGCCAGAGCGCCGACGATCTTTCCAAGCGGACCGAACAGCAGGCCGCTTCACTGGAAGAAACCGCCGCCGCCCTCGACCAGATCACGACCAACGTGTCGAACTCGTCGAAGCGTGCGGAAGAAGCCCGCACCGTTGCTATCCAGGCAAATGAAAGCGCCCGCCAGTCCGGCGTCGTCGTTGCCAACGCGGTCAACGCCATGGAACGGATCGAGGAATCGTCCGGCCAGATTTCCAACATCATCGGCGTGATCGATGACATTGCCTTCCAGACCAATCTTCTGGCACTCAACGCCGGCGTCGAGGCCGCGCGTGCGGGTGAAGCGGGCAAGGGCTTTGCTGTTGTCGCACAGGAAGTGCGCGAACTGGCACAGCGTTCCGCCCAGGCAGCCAAGGAGATCAAGGATCTCATCGGCAAGTCGTCGGTCGAGGTCGAGACCGGCGTCAAGCTGGTCAGCGAAACCGGCACGGCGCTGAAGACGATCGAGACCTATATCGTCACGATCAACCAGCACATGGATTCGATCGCCACCTCCTCGCGCGAACAGTCGGTCGGCCTCGCGGAAGTCAACACCGCGGTCAACCAGATGGACCAGGTGACCCAGCAGAATGCAGCGATGGTTGAGGAAGCCAATGCCGCAGGCGCCACGCTGGCCACGGAATCGGGTCGCCTGCGCGAACTTGTATCGCAGTTCCAGCTCGGCCAGGGCTCGAGCGCAGGCTTCTCGCAACAGACAGGTGCACTGCGCCAGACGGCCTCGATGATGGCAGCGCCGGTGAAAGCCGCCTCGCGCGGCACGGCACCGGTCGCCTCGCCAGCACGCGGCATGGTCGGCAAGCTTGCCCAGGCCTTCGGCGGCGGTCGCAGCGGCGCTGCGGCGGCACCGGCAGCGGACAACTGGGAAGAGTTCTGATCATCAGATCAGCGACATGAAAAGAAGAGGCGGGATCAAGATCCCGCCTTTTTTATTGGCTCGACAAACGGCCCCGGCAGCACCCGCGATCAGGCAAACTGGTTGAAAAAATGGATGCTTTCGACAACGGCACCGGGGACGACACCGTTATGCGTGCCCGGTAGCAGTTTCTTTTCGATCGAGACGCTTGCCGATCTGGCCCGCTCCATCAGCAACTCATGGTCCTTGTCAAACGGACGTTCCTCGGAGCCGCGCAGCAGATATGTCGGGCATTTGAGGCTGGCGCCGAAACAGGCGGAGGAGCGCATGACGAATTCCGTCGGATCCTCAGGATCAAACGGCATTTCGTTCGAATATCGACCAAAATAGCGCCAGGCGCTGACACCGGCCGAGATCGGCGCGGCGGCGCGGAATTTGCGCGTCATCGAGGCCAGCAGCGCCAGCGTGCCGCCATTCGAATGACCGGCGATGAAGAAGCGATTGCGGTCTATTCCGGGCAGATTTTCCAGATAGGTCGCAGCCGCCAGCGCATCGGCGGTTTCATCGTAGAAGCCGGAGTAATAACCGGCCTGTCCGTTCTCCCCACGGAAGGACGGCAGAAGAACAACAAAGCCTGCTTCCCAATAGGGCTTCATCAGTTCCCAATGGCCGTCGCCGGTGGCATTTCCGCCGTGAAGGAAAAGCACTGCGGGTTTCAGTGTCTTCGACGGCTCGTAATGGGAAAGCCAGGCGATCAGCTGGATCGAACCATCCGGGCCGCCCGGATAGGTAACGCGTGTTGCACCCGGCGGTGTGCCGAGCGGCGGCGAGACTTCCGGCGACGGCCCCTTGCGCAGGAGAGAGGTGCGAAAATGTTTGCGCGCCTGCGCATAGTCCCGGTTTTCAAGCGGCGGGATATCCGGCGTCGGGAAGGGAGTAGCAGCGAGAGCATTTCTGGAAAGGGCACCGGCAGCGATGCCGGCAAGCACGAGGCGGCGGGTCACGATCATGGGCGAAACATCCGGAAGCGGAACGAACACATGGCACTCTTAGCAGACGATAAAATGCTGCGTGTCACATGTTCGTCAATGGGGCCGGAGGCGTTCAAGAGAACGAAAACCGGACTGCCACCCTACTTCCAGCTCAGATGATCGGCAGCCGAGCAGCCGCGCGGTGCGCGGTCATCGCCAAAACGCTTCTGCAACTGGCCGCAGCCCCACTCGTTGAGCGGCCCGGGCATGACGTTATTGATCTCCATGCCGATCTGGTCGAATTGCGTCGGCGACGTGGTGACGTACCAGGCCCAGTAACCGAGCGCAGCGACCACGGCGAGAACGATTCCGACGAGAAGCGTCTTGAAGCCCTGTATCCATTGAAGCTTCCTCTTCGGTGCGGCTTGCGGCTCGATTTCATCGGCATCCGCCTCGGCGGCACGGATCGAAGCGAGTGCCGCCTCGCGCTCTTCTGCCGTCAGGTCAATGCGCTGAAGTCCGGCATCGATCATCACCGGCAGGGCCGTCTTTCCATGGCGGACGGCGGCACCGACTAGGTTACCCCGCGGATCGGTTAGAAACAGAGGTTCCTCATCGCGCCCGAACAGCGTGTAGGCCGTGCGCTTGGTCATCCCGGGTGCGAGCTTGTCCACATAGGTGACGAACAGACGCTTGCCGCTCTTCTTCGCGGCCGTGACCGCGACCGGGATCAGCGTCAGTTCCGCCGGCCTGCATATCTGGCCGCGCACGCGCCAGACACGGATCGCCAGAAACACCATTGCGCCGCTGAGAAGCACCATCAAGCCTCCAAGGACGGCGAAGGAGATGGCCCGGTTCCAGAGCTTTTCCAGGCCGAGTGTCAGCGTGGCGAGTTCGGGACGATCGGCGGCGATGACGAGTTCGGTCATGTAGTCGCCGGAATGGATATCGACGAAGAAGAAATGCGTCTCCGTCTCGTAAGCTCGGCCCTGATAGGTATAGGCAAGCTTTGCCTCGCATTCGGTCATCACGCCCTTTCGCGTGGTGCACTTGCCGTTGCGGATGTCTCCGTCCTGCAGCACGACCGGGTTGCGGCTGATCTGATAGTCACGCCAAAGGCCCGGCCCCTGCCACCAGATGATGAAACCGGCAAGCACCATGATGACCGGCACGAACCAGAAGAAGCCGCGCGGCAGGGAAACCGCGCTGGACTTGAGAGATAGCGGGCGGCGAGGCAATGCAATTTCAGGAATGGACATCGTATTTCTCAAATATGCGCGTTGGCGATCTCGCCCACGGGGCTTTGAAAATGCAAGGCGACACGGGAAGGCCGCCGGGCGGGACAAGCGGATTGGTGCGTCGCAGAAGGCGCAACCGCTGCGTCCAAAATAATCACCTTGGCGTGAGAGGCATCCGCTAACTGACGTCATTCACAATTTAAGCATGATCGAACATTTCAGGTTTTCGCCTCGCGTGTCTCGATCATTGCGACAAGCGTTTCCAGCCGGTCGGCATCACGCGGCAGCTTGTCCTGTCTGAGCCTTGCGATACGGGGAAAACGCATGGCGACGCCGGATTTGTGGCGAGTGGAGCGGGCGATGCCCTCGAAGGCAACTTCCAGCACGAAACCGAAATCGGGCGTCGCCTTGACCGCCCTCACCGGGCCGAAACGATCGATCGTGTTGTCGCGGACGAACTTGTCTAGCACTTCCAGTTCCGCATCGGTGAAGCCGAAATAGGCCTTGCCGACGGGCACGAGCTGTTCCCCCTCATCGGTCGTGGTCCAGACGCCGAAGGTGAAGTCGGAATAATAGCTCGAGCGCTTGCCGTGGCCGCGCTGGGCGTAAAGCATGACGGCATCGATATTATAGGGATCGCGCTTCCACTTGAACCACGGCCCCTTGAGGCGGCCTGCCTGATAGGGACTGTCCTTGCGCTTGATCATCACGCCTTCAATGACCGGATCAGGCGGGTCGACTCTCAACCGGTTAAGCTCACTCCAGTCAGTGAAGGGAACAAGATCGGAGAGGTCGAAACGGTCGTGAGGGGCCTTGTCGATCACGTCAGCCAGGCGATTGCGGCGGGCAAGAAAACCCTGATCACGAATGTCCGCCTCGCCCTGAAACAGAAGATCATAGGCCCGGACGAAGGCGGGATATTCATCCATCATCTTTCCCGTCACCGTCTTGCGATTGAGCCGCTGCTGCAGATCGGAGAAAGTGCGGGTCGGAGCGTTGGTCCGCTTCGTGCCGCCGACGAGCAGCTCGCCATCGATGACACCGTCGAAATTAATTGCCTCGACGACATCGGGGAAAGCGCCGGTAATATCATCGCCTGAGCGGGAATAGAGTTTCTTCGTGCCGCCATGGCTCGACATCTGGACACGAATGCCGTCCCATTTCCATTCGGCGGCATAATCGGCCGGATCGAGCTTTTCGAGGTCGCCGTCGTCCACCGGATTGGCGAGCATGACGGAATGGAAGATCGCCGGGGTGGCAAGAGCCGGCTTGTCCGCCCTGCCCTCCAGCCAGGCGAACAGGCTTTCGTAAGGTGGTGTGAGGCCATGCCAGAGAGTTTCGATCTCGATGATGTCTTTACCACTCATATCGGCCAGCGCCTGTTTGGCGAGACGCGCGGAGACACCGATGCGCAGCGACCCTGTGGCAAGCTTGAGGAAGGCGAAGCGGCCGGATGTGTCGAGCTGGTCGAGAAGCTCGCGCACGGCACCGCGGACTTCGGTGCGACCGAGCGAATTCATCCGCTTGACGATCTCCGACAGGCGGGGTTGCGGGGCATGATCGGCAACGTCCTTGGCGCCGCCATCCCAGACGAGCGAGATGGTTTCGGCAAGATCGCCGACATAGTCGTAGGAATAACGAAACAGGACCTCGTCCATGCGTTCCATGACCAGTTCACGCAGCATGGCAGGCTTGACGCTTTTCAAATCCAGAGCACCGGCAAGGGCTGCAAGGCCATAACCGCGATCGGGATCGGGGGTCGTGCGGAAATAATCGACGAGCAGGGTGAGCTTGCCGTTGCGAGATGGGGTGAGGACGAGGCGGTCGAGCAGGGTTGCGAAGGGTTTCATGGAATGGCTCCGCAGATAGCGGGCGCTTTGCCGTGCCAGCCCCCCTCTGGCCTGCCGGCCATCTCCCCCACAAGGAGGGAGATCACAAGTGGCTGGCTCCTTGCACAAACTTGTCGCACATGACCGAGTTTCTTTAACCGCCACTTCTCCCTTTGCTGAGCTTTATCGAGGCAAGCCGGGGCGCCCAGCTGATCTCCCCCCTTGTGGGGGAGATGGCCGGCAGGCCAGAGGGGGGTGTTTCGATGCAGACGGCTCACCATCAATCCCCCTCATCCTCATAGCCCACGAGATGCAGCGGCCGGGCCGGAATGCCCTGCAGCTCGCACCACCTTACCAGCGCCTCCTCGCGCCCATGGGTGACCCAGACCTTTTGCGGGGCAATCTCCGTGATGGTGGACAGAAGTTCCGGCCAGTCACAATGATCCGAGACGACGAGCGGCAGCTCGACGCCGCCCTGTTTGGCGCGCTGGCGGACCATCATCCAGCCAGAGGCAAACGAAATCAGCGGTTCGTTGAAACGCCGCGCCCAGCGATCCTGAAAGGCGGAGGGCGGGCCGATGACGATGGCACCTGAAAATTCGGTGGGCTTGCTCTTCTCGATCGTCGCAGGTCTTAAATCCCCCAGTTCGATCCCCTGCCCCTGATAATAATCGCAGAGCCGCGCCAGCGCTCCGTGGATATAGATCGGGTCGGAATAACCGTTGTCGCGGATCAGGCGGATGACGCGCTGCGCCTTGCCGAGCGCATAGGCACCGACAAGATGGCTGCGCTCGGGAAACTGTTTCAGCGAGGTGAACAGCTTTTCGATCTCGACCTTCGGGTCGGGGTGATGGAAGACCGGCAGGCCAAAGGTGGCTTCGGTGATGAAGACATCGCAGGCGATCGGCTCGAAAGGATCGCAGGTCGGGTCGATGCCGCGCTTGTAGTCGCCCGAGACGACGATGCGCATGCCGTCCTTTTCGATGAGTATCTGGGCCGAGCCGAGAACATGGCCGGCCGGCCTGAACATCACCTTGACGCCGTTGACAAAAATCTCCTCTCCCCATGCGGCCGCCTGTTCGCTGCCTGCGAAATCCTCGCCGTAACGGATCGCCATGATGTCGAGCGTCTGGCGGGTGGCCAGCACATGGCCATGGCCGGAGCGGGCATGATCGGAATGACCATGGGTGATCAGCGCCCGTTCGACGGGGCGGACCGGATCGACGTGGAAATTTCCGATGGGGCAGAACAGCCCGGCGGGGGTCGGATGAAGCAGAGCCTCGGGTTTCATGCCTATCAAGATAGGCGACAACCCGAGACTTTCGAGAGGCGCAGTTTCGAGGACCTCAGGCCGCCGCCTTTTCCTCTTTCGGCTGGCTTGCTGCCTGCATCGTCGGAAGCTGGATCGGCTTCAGGCAGAGGGCTGCGACGAGACCGATCAAGGCGATGGTTGCCGCAACGAGGAAGAGCGGCGAAAAGACATCGTGATAGACGGCCGCGACGGCCTGGCGCGATGCCTCGGGCAGAGTTGCCAGGATCTTTGGCGTCAACGTCTCGATATCGGGCAGGCCGGGGATTTCAACAGGATGGGCCTTCAAACCCGTGCCGATGATCGCACCGAAGAGCGAGATGGCGATCGAGGCGCCGCCCATGCGCATCAGCGCCACGGCGCCGCTTGCCGCGCCGACATCGCCACGTGGCACGGCATTCTGCACACCGATGATCGGCGCCTGCTGGCCGAAGCCGACCGACAGGCCCTGCAGGAACATGATCAATGCCACCATGACCAGAGAAACATCGTGGCCGATCTGCGAGAAGCAGAACAGCATGACGACGCTCATGGCGAGGCCGATGACAGTAAAGGGCTTGTAGCGCCCGGTAATCGAGATAAGCCTGCCGGCCGAGATCGAGCCGGTGACGATGCCGCCTGTCAGTGCGATGAAAAACAGTCCGGCGGCAGAGGGTGAAAGGCCGGTCGTCGTCTGCAGGAAGAGCGCATAATAGTTGACGAGGCCGATGCCGACCGAACCGGCGCAGAGCGAGATGATGAGGTAGAGCGAGAACGTGCTATCGCGGAAAAGCTTGAGCGGCACGATCGGTTCCGGCACCCGGCTTTCGACGAAGACCCAGAGGCAGGCGCAGACGATGCCGCCGGCCAGAAGAGCGAGCGACGCGGGTGCAACAAGCGAGCCGAAAATCTGGCGGCTGTCGGCAAAGGCGACGAGGCAGGTGATCGTCGCGGCCAGAACAGCGGCACCGATATAGTCGATCTTCGGCTGACGCGTCGGGCGGCGATAGGGCAACATCAGGACGAGACCGGTGATGACGATGACGCCGAGCGGCAGGTTGATGAGGAAGATCGAACGCCAGCCGAACAGATCGCTCATCGTGCCGCCGAGAACCGGGCCGAGGCTACCCGACGCCATGATCATCAGGCTGGAATAGCTCTGGTATTTGGCGCGTTCGCGCGGCTCGAAGAGATCGGCATTGATCGAAAAGATCGACACCATGATGCCGCCGCCGCCCAGTCCCTGAAAAACGCGGGCGGCAATCAGGCTGTCCATCGACCAGGCAAAACCGCAGGCGAGCGAACCGAGCGTGAAGATGACGATCGCCGCCAGCATGACGTATTTGCGGCCGAAGAGATCGCCCAGCTTGCCATAGATCGGCATCACCGCGCTGGTGGCGAGCAGAAAGGCGGAACTGACCCAGCCGAAACGTTCCATCTGGCCGAATTCGCCGACGATCGTCGGCAATGCCGTGGAAACGATCTGGTTGTCGAGCGTCGCCATGAAAAGCGCCGCCATCAGGAAGCAGAAAACGATCAATCGCTGGCGGTGGCTGGCAACCAGCGGGACGACGGGGGATGCGGGAGGTGTCATGGCGTATCCAGTGTGAGCCGAATTTATGTGCCTTTAGCATATAATTGTCAATCGCACCCAGATGCGAGCGGCAGATAATTCTTGCCCGGATATACAGCTCTGCTATTTTCCTTCGCCATGACAAAGACAGTGACCGAAGAACACTCCATTCAAGCCGCCGCCGATATTGCCCATATCAGCGAGGTCATGGGTAGGATGCGGCTGCTGATCGGCCGCAGGGTGATCAGCCGGACGCTGGTCGACAATCTTGCTCCGAGCCTCGAAATCTCACACCTGGATGCATTACGGGCAATGAACCGTATCGGCGGCGAGGTCACTGTCGGTGCAATCGCCGATGTGATGCGGCTCGATCCATCACGCGGGAGCCGGCTGGTTGCCGAACTGGTGACGCAAGGGCTTTTGCGCCGTGATGCATCGCAAGCTGACGGACGCCGGTCGATCGTCGTGCGAACGGAGCTCGGCGACCAGCTGATGGCACAGGTCGATGCGACCAAACGCCGGCTGCTTGCCTCCATGCTCGATGGCTGGAGTGAAGAGGAACTCAACGTCTTCGCCGGGCTGTTCGACAAGTTCGTCAGCAAGTTCGAAGAAACCTATCCGAACGAGAAGGCCGGCAGCCCGAGTGCTGCGCGTATCCTCACCAGCGCCTGACAATCACCCACAGATAGTCAGCCTGTCGCGGCCGAGTTCCTTGGCTTCGTACATGGCGCGGTCAGCGCTTGCCAGGAGATCCTCTGCAAGCTCGCCGTCTTCGGGATAGAAGGCGACGCCCATGCTGCAGGTCGCGCCGATGCTTTCTCCCTCAACCAAGACAGGTTCGGCAATGAGGGCCCGCAGCTTATCCAGACGCCGCAACACGCCGCTGCGGTCGCCATCCGGATTTGAGAAGACGATGGCGAATTCATCGCCGCCCAGCCTGACGATGAGATCGCTCGCACGGATACAGTGAGCCATGCGATCCGAAAGCGTCTTGAGAACTGCATCACCAGCTGCGTGGCCGTGGGTATCGTTGATCGCCTTGAAATTATCGAGGTCGATATAGGCAACCGTCACCTTGCGGCTTTCGCGCCGCGCCTCGTGCAGGCTGCGATTGAACTGGCTCCAGAAAAGCGTGCGATTGGGCAGGCCGGTGAGCGGATCGTGATGCGCCAGATGACGGATACGGCGTTCGCTTTCAGCACGCTCTATGGCAATGCCGGCAAGATCGGTGGCGATCGCCATCAACTCCAGTTCAATCGTCGTCGGCTCGCGCCTTGTGGGCGAATAAAGCGCAAATGTGCCAAGCACGCGCGCCTCGGCGCCGATGACCGGCGTCGACCAGCAAGAGCGAAAACCGAACAGGGAACCAAGCTCACGATACGGCTCCCAAAGCGGGTCGGCCTCTACGTCCGCGACTGTCACGAGCGTACCGGTCCAGGCCGCCGTACCGCAGGAACCACGACTTGGACCGATTTCTATACTCTCGATGAGCTGCACATAGGAAGGTGAAAGACCGGGGGCCGCGCCTCCTGAGAACCGCTTGCGGTCCTCGTCAAGCAGCATCACAGCGCCCTTTACATCATGAAGCTGAGCATCGATAAGCCGGACGATCGCATTCAGCACCACATCCAGTGGCTGACCACGCGCGATCATTTCCAGCAGGCGCGCCTGGCCGTGGCGCAGCTCTTCCTGCCGTTTTCGTTCGCTGATATCGCGCGAAATGCTGATCAGACCGACTATCTGCCCGGCAGAATTCCTGAGCGCAATTTTCGAGATGGACAACCAGAACGTCTTGCCGTCATGGCGGACGAGATATTCGTCCTGCTTCTCAACGGCCAAACCACTTTCCATCACCAGCTGCTCCATGGCGAAAAGCCGGTTGGCGGTCTCTCCGATAAAGACATCGAAATCGGTCTTGCCGATCAGGCTGGAGTAATCGCTGATATCGGCCGCACGGCAGGCTGCTTCGTTGGCGAAGACAAACCGGCTACGGCGGTCCTTGATCGAAATGAAATCGGGCAACTGATCCAGCACCCTCAGCGCCGTCAGCTCCTGCAACGCCTCCGCAAGGTCCAGCGCGCAACCGCTGTCCATAACGGTGCGTCGCAATCGCTCGCACGCATCTTCCAATGCTTCCCTCGGTGTTTCCACCGTCATCTCATATGATACGGGAATTACCATGTCCGTCTCCAAGCCCCCGAAACGTCCAGAAATTGCATGCCCCACGCAATACACCTTAAAAAGCAATTGCTACCCCTTGCTTAATAAAATCGTGCGATGACATGTCTTGTTGAGATGATTGCAAAGTTTTTACCCGGATACGCAAATATTTGTGACGCAGGTCGATCACAGATACTGCAATGGGAAACTATTTATTGACGTGGTGAGGCAAGCTGGATGATTTCGAAACGTCGACTGTTGACAGGGCTGGTCGCAGCGGCCTCGACTGCGGCTCTTGCCCGGTCGGCGGCAGCCCGATCAGCGGCTATCTCCAGCGGCGAATTGCGTGGCTCCATCGATGCAAGCGCACACGGCATCGTGCCGGGTGGAGGGGAAACGACGCATCGCAACCTCCAGCGCCTGCTTATCGAGGCAGCGGGGAAAAACATGCCCGTCTACCTGCCGCCCGGCGACTATCCGATATCGAGCCTTGATCTGCCCGATGGCACCCGCCTGATCGGGATTGCCGGCGCGACACGCCTGATCCTGTCCGGCTCCGGGATATTGCTGCGGGCCGAAAACGTGCGCCGCATCGAACTGTCGGGCCTGGCCATCGATGGTGCGGGGCGCGCGGCTGGTGGAGATGCCCCGGCGCTTGCGCTGTTTCGCAACGTGGCGGACCTCGTCATCGAAAATTGCGACGTGGCGAATGGGGGCAAGACGGGGCTGCATCTGGAGGCATGCGGCGGCAGAATTACGCGCAACCGGATGACGCGCGCTGCCGAATACGGGCTTTATGCGGTCAATAGCACCAATCTCACGGTCGCCGACAATATCGTCTCGGACTGTGGCAATGGCGGCATTCTCATTCATCGCTGGGAAAAAGGTCGGGATGGGACGATCGTTTCCGGCAATCGCATCTCGCGCACCGGCGCGGGTAATGGCGGCACCGGCCAGTATGGCAATGCGATCAACCTTTACCGCGCCGATGACGTGATCGTTTCCGGCAATCACATCTCGAATTCGGCCTTTTCCGCGATCCGCGCCAACAGCGCCTCGAACGCGATGATATCTGGCAATCACTGCAGCGCATCCGGCGAGACGGCGATCTACGCGGAATTCTCCTTCGAAGGCGCGATGATCTCGGGCAACTTGGTGGATGGCGCGGCCAACGGCATTTCGGTCGTCAATTTCAACGAGGGCGGCAGGCTTGCCACCATCTCCAACAATATCGTGCGCAACCTGCGCCTGGTTGGCCCCTACACGGTCGAGGACCCGATCTTCGGCGTCGGCATCAGCGCCGAGGCGGATACGGCGGTGACGGGTAATGTGGTCGAGAACGCGCCCTATGGCGGCCTGGCATTCGGTTTCGGGCCTTACCTGCGCAATGTCACGGCGACCGGCAATATCGTGCGCGACGCTGGGGTGAGCTGCGTCGTGACGGTGGTGGAAGGTGCAGGTGACGCTATCATCGCCAACAACATCTTTCAGGGGGCGAGACGGGGCGCGATCATCGGGTATCGGTGGAGAGAAGCATCGACCGGGGATCTGGCAAAGGGCGGAGCAGAGCGATTTTCGCATCTGACGATCGAGGGCAACCGGGTAAGCTAGAGATCGAGGTCGAACGTTTCGTCATCAGCATCGATATCGCGGCCGCGGTGATAGATACGAAGAATGGTGACCGTCTGTTTTTCGATATCAAACGCTATCGTCGCTTTATATCGATATCCCACCATGCGAATGCCGGGGCGAATATCGTCTCGCCGCATTCCTCGATGCGGGAAGGTAGCAAATCCCGCACAATAATTACGGATCTTGCCTATATATCCGCGCGCCGCAGCAACCCCCATTTCGGATGCCAGATATCGGAAAATTTCATCGAGATCTCTGATTGCCCGAGGCGAGAAAACGACGTCGTAGATCATGACTTCCGTTCTTCTTGAAGTAGTTGTGCCATTGTCACATCGAGCCGGCGATCCACTTCTTCAATCGAAAGCGCTCGCTCCGGATGAGCTTTCATCTCATCGTATGCGGGTGCAACCTCCTCCACCAGCCACCTTTCGATCGCCGCGTCGCGGGCGATCAGGGTGCGCAGGCCGTCGCGAATGACTTCGCTTTCGGATGCGTATTCACCGGATGCGACCTTGGCCTTGACCATTTCCGCCATCTCGATCGGAAGCGTGATGCTGAGGGACTGGGTGGTACGCATGGAAGCTCCTTGAGGTTATCCGACACGATTTAATCCTATCGAAAACTTTCATGGGCGTCCAACGCAGGATGATCTTCCGTTCGTCACCGAACCTGCTTAGAGCACTTCTGGCGAAAATGGATTTCGCCAGAAGTGCTCTAATCATTTGTTTCACGCAATTCCGAACGCAAAACCGGTTCCCACTTTTGCTGGAATTGCTTTAGCTTCGCGCCAACTCATCAAGGAGATATCGATGCTGAAGATCTACGGGGTTTACCGTTCACGCGCGACGCGGCCACTCTGGCTTATCGAGGAAATCGGCCTGCCATTCGAGCTCGTGCCGATCATCCAGGCCTATCGCCTGGCTGACACGTCTGCCCCCGGCTGCCCGGTGCATACCCGCTCGGACGAGTTTCTTGCCGTCAATCCGATGGGATCGATCCCGTCGATGGACGACGACGGTTTCGTGCTGCACGAGTCGCTTGCGATCTCGCTTTATCTCGCCCGCAAATATGGCGGCGAGCTCGGCCCGAAGAATATCGAGGAAGAAGCGCTGATGGTGCAGTGGTCGCTGTTTGCGGCAACCAGCATCGAAACGGATGCGCTGAAGATCCAGTCAACCAAGGGCGACACACCGGAAGGCATCGCAGCGATCGACGATGCAGCCGACTGCCTTGTCCGTCCTCTGGATGCGCTCGAAAAGCATCTCGAGACAACACATTATCTCGTTGGCGATCGGTTTACCGCCGCGGATATCAATGTCATCGAAATCCTGCGTTATGCACGCGGTTATCACCCGCTGTTCGACAACCGTCCATCGCTCAAGGCATGGTATGAGGCCTGCACCCATCGCCCCGGCTATCAGGCGATGTGGGCAAAGCGGAACGCCGAACCGGCAAATCCATAAGACTATTCAGGCTGCAAGGCCTCAAGCTCCTGCGTCAGCCATCGATGAAAGGCCTTGACCTTCGGTGGCTGGCGAATTCCGGCCGGCGTGACGAAATAATGGCCGAAGCCGGTCGCGGCGCGAATGGCAAAGGGCTCAACCAGCTTGCCCTGCGCCAGCGGATAATCGGCAAGCGTCTGCCAGGCGATCATCACGCCCTCGCCTCTTATCGTTGCGTCGAGGCAGAGCGAGGCTTCATTGAAGACGTGACGGACCTGCATCTGCCTCCCCTCGAGGCCCACGCAACGAAGCCAGACATCCCAGGAAAACATCGCATGCCCGTCGATGATCGTGGGCAGTTCGAGAATGTCCTTCGGCTCGCGCAATTTCGCCGCCAGAGCCGGCGCGCAGACGGGAAAAACGAGCTGCGGCAACAGCAGGTCCGCATTCACACCCTGCCATTTTCCTGCCCCGACACGAATGCCGATATCCACGCCATCGGTAATGAAATCCGCCAGAGCGGTGGTCGCATCGATGCGCAGGCGGATCTCGGGATGCAATGCCGTGAACCGGTCGAGCCGGTGTACAAGGAAACGGGCTGCGAAGACCGGCGCCACGGAGATCGTCAGCAGCTTGTCATCCCGCGCTCGTCCGACGGCCACTGCTTCCGAAAGGCTGCGGAACCCGTCCGTCAGTCGCGCCAGCATAGGCCTTGCCGTATCCAGCGGCATCATGCCTTTCGGCAGGCGTTGAAAGACAGGATGACCAAGCTGCGCTTCCGCCTTTATCACCTGCTGGCTGACGGCGCCGAGCGAAACGCCAAGCTCTGCCGCTGCGGCCTGCAGCGAGCCCAAACGCGCGACAGCCTCCAGTGCCCGAAGACCATTCAGATGGACAAGATTCAGATTACTCATATAGAAAACCTATAACGAGTGCCTGATAATGTCGATTGTGGTGACGCCGAACGAGGCACATATTCAACCTGCAAATGAAACCACCATTTGCGAGGTGAATAATGAACCCCCTCAAGATTTTCTTGAACACGATACTACAAACGATGTCGGCCCGCTCGACGGCCGAGGCCTTCCGACAAGACGCTCTCGACCATCCTGACATTCGGGCGATGGATCTGCTGCAGCTCGCAGACCTGCCCATGCCTTATCTTCCGATGCCGGCACCGATGGTAGCCGATGCCGAAGCTCAGCCGGAAAGCATGCCACTCGCGCGCTGCGCATAAAGCGTTCACCGCAATTTGGGATGCAAACCGGTTGCTGCTTCTGCTTCAGGCTGCCTTTTCTTCCGCCAGTGCCTTCTGCACGGCGGGACGCTCCAGCATCATGCGGTAATGCGCGTGTACGCGCGGAAAATCCGCGATCTCCACCCGGTCGCTCTTCAGCCATCCGGACATCAGGAAGAGATAGGGATCGGCGGTCGCATAGTGTTCTCCCAGCACATACGGGCCTTCGAGCATGCCGTCCTCGATAATGCGAAAACACTCGCTCATCACCTGCGGCAGCTTGTTCTTCATGTCCTCGAATGAGGTTTCCTGATCGGCCCAGCGATAACCGCGCCGGCCATGCGCATGCGCAACATGCACGGTGGACGCCATGTAGGCGTTGAAGGCCTGCATCTTGGCAAAGAGGAAGGGATCGGCAAGCGGCGCAAGTCTCGCTTCCGGTGCCGCCTGGGCGATATAGCCGAGAATGGCAACAGTTTCCGTTACCACGCCCTTATCCGTGACAAGCGCCGGGACACGCCCCTTGGGATTGATCGCCAGATAGGCCTCAGACCGCTGCTCGCCCTCGGCGAAGTTCAGCTTCTTCACCTGATAAGGCAGGCCGGATTCGGCGAGTGCGATGTGACTGGCAAGCGCGCAACTGCCGGGCGAAAAATAGAACGTGTTCATCAACATCCTCCTGATCTGCAACAGTCATAACATGACAGGAGACGCAGACCAGTGCAGAGCGATGCCGATACGCTTCTATCAGGCGAACATGGCGTCGGTTACGCGGACATCACCGACAGGCATGCCGTTCCAGTTCTTCATCTGGCGGTTGGCCATGGCCATCAGCTTCGTCTGGGTTTCGCCGCCCTTTTCGAAATAGCGGGAAATCAGCGCAAAGATCATCGCTTCGGCGGCGCGGGTCGTGCCGTCTTCGCATTTGACAGCCATGGCGAGGCCCTGGTCGGGGAGTGCTGCAACAAAAACGCCTTCGGCACCGGTCTTGGCAAAGATCTTGCCCGGCGCCACTTCCATCAGCTTCGTGCAGGCGCGATCAGTGCCGGCGACGTAAAAAGGCTCGGCCATGCAGGCATCGATCAGGCGCCGTGACGCCTTGGCACGCGATGCGGCAAGCCCTTCGCCGGTCAGCATTTTCGCGAAACCATGGGCCAGTCCCTTGAGCGGCACGGCATAGGTCGGGATGGAGCAGCCATCCGTGCCGCAATTGTCGGTGCCTAGCACTGCGCCCGTCAGGCTCTGCATGACTTCGCGGATTTCGCGCTGCAGCGGGTGATCGTAACCGACATAATTTTCGACCGGCGCGCCGGAATGGACACAGGTGCAAACGAAGCCGGAATGCTTGCCCGAGCAGTTGTTATGCAGCGCCGTCGGCTTGTCGATGGTTCGCGCCTGATGGATCAGGGTTGCCTGATCGGAAGACCAGTGCGCGCCGCATTCGAGTGAAGAGACATCGCGCCCGGCCTTCGCCAGCATGGATGCCGCCATTTCGACATGACGATCCTCGCCGGAGTGAGAGGCACAGGCAAAGGCGAGTTCGGCATTGCCGAAGCCATAGGCGTCCGCAGCACCGCTCTCGATCAAGGGCAGCGCCTGCATGGCCTTGCAGGAGGAACGCGGGAAGACGCCGGCCTCGGCATCGCCGAAGGAAAACACGGTCTTTCCGCTTCCATCGACAACCACACCCAATCCTCTGTGACGGCTTTCGACGGAAGAACCGCGGGTCACTTCAACGGTAACGGGATTTTGCATGGTCTGTCCTGATTTTGCTGGCTTCTATGGCAACAAGAGATTGGTGGCAGGCTCTTATATGGCAACAAGAGATTGGTGGCAGGCTCTTATCCTGTTCGCGGAAGACTTGCACGGGAAATGCTTATGAAATCGGTAAAACGTCTGCTGATCATCATCTTCATCGTCTACCTGCTGCCGACCTTCGCGTCTGCGGGGCTTTGGGCAATGAAAGATCACCCATCCGGGTGGAGTGCGGCGCGCTGGACCTCGGCGGGCATCCTGCCCAAGCCCGAGGATAACAAGGATGCGGCGATCTACATCTTTTCCGCCATGACGGGTGGGCTTAAAGGTTCTGTCGCCAGCCACGCCTGGATCGTCACCAAGGAAAAAGGCGCATCGGCCTATACCCGTTACGACAAGGTGGGCTGGGGATCGCCGATCAGGCGCAATCACCGGGCGCCCGACGCCTACTGGTATTCGAACGAACCGCAGCTGGTCGCCACGGTCACGGGATCGAAGGCCGAGTTACTGATCCCGAAGATAGAAGGCGCGATCGCGGCCTATCCTTATGCAGAACCCGGCGGCTACACGATTTGGCCCGGGCCGAATTCCAATACGTTCGTCGCCTATGTGCTGCGCACCGTGCCGGAAATCGGCGCCGTGCTGCCGCCGCATGCGGTGGGGCGCGACTATCTGCCGAATGGTGAATTCGTTCATCTGGACGAAGACCGGCGCGACCTTCATGTAACGCTGCGTGGACTTGCCGGTTTCTCGGTCGGCCAGCGCAGCGGTCTGGAAGTGCATTTTCTCGGACTTGTCGCGGGCTTCGATCTTGCCCGACCCGGCCTCAAGATACCGGCACTCGGGCGGATAGGCATCTGATCCGGCGAGTAATCCCACAAAAGCAAAACGCCCGCGTCATGGCGGGCGTTTTCATCGAAGTATTTGCCTGTTTTTCGATCAGAAACCGTGGGCGGTCCGAGCGAAGCTGCGGATCTCGTATTGGGTGATCCCGAGATCGGCCAGTTCGCGCGTCGTCATCCGCTCCAGTTCGGCAACCGTCCGACGATAGTTGCGCCAATTGGTCAAAGTGCGTTTCACGTTCATGATGGTCCCCCTTTCCTGGGCTTTCGAAACGGCGGCCGGTAGGTGGCGCCCTCTTGTTTCGATGCGTTTGTTATACGCGCGAAGACCGTCTTGAAGTAGCACTCGATTAGCAGCACACCCTTGCCAAATGAGCAGGGATTTTTGTGATCTCGGTCAAAGCAACCGCGCTAAAAATAGGCATTCCTGAAAGAATTAAGCTCAAAAAAATCGCATCAATTTTGCGAAGCCTCGCTGCGGGCATGCCGCGCGCGTATGCCTGCCGCAGAAAAGGAAAAGGGCCGCCGAGGCGACCCTTCCATGAAATCTGGTCCGTTCAACGAACCCGGCCCGTCTCTCGACAGTCCGAAAGAAGATGTGGTTCAGGCCGAGGGCTGCCCCGTCAAGACCGCCACCTTTCCATTGCCCGTTACGCAGACCGAAATCTCATTAGACATTGGATCACCTTCCTTTCACTACGTTGACGATGACTAGAAGGTAGGTGTCATACGCATGTCTTGCAAGGCAAGTTATGTAACGCTGCGCGAATATAAGTGCTTTGCAAAATCACCGATCCCGGCTTAGCATTCGCAAGCCTGAACCGGATTGTGATTCCTTCAAGCCACCTTTCCTTCCCCTATCTTCAGAACAATCTTGCCGATATGGCTGCTCGTTTCCATCAGCATATGGGCTTGCGCAACCTGATCGAAGTCCAGCACCGAATGGATGACCGGGGCGATATCGCCCTGTTCCAGCAGCGGCCAGACTTCGGTGACGAGATCATCGCGAATGGCGCGCTTTTCGTCTGCGGTGCGCGGCCGCATGGTCGAGCCGGTCACCGTCAGGCGCTTGACCATGATGGGTCTCAGATCAATGGCGTCGGTCTTCGCTCCCCCTAAGAAAGCTATGATCGACAGACAGCCATCCTTGGCCAGCACGGAGAGATTCCTCTCGAAGTAAGCCGCCCCGATCATGTCGAGCACGACATCGACGCCCTGCCCTTCAGTCTCTGCCTTGATGACTTCGGCAAAGTCTTCCGACTTGTAGTCGATCGCTCTCGTGGCGCCGAGCTTTTCGCAGGCGTCGCATTTCTCCTTAGATCCGGCCGTTGCATAGACGGTTGCGCCAAAGGTCCTGGCAAGCTGGATTGCGGTCGTGCCGATGCCGCTTGAGCCGCCATGGATCAGCACGCTCTCACCCTCGGTCAGGCCGGCCATCTGGAAGAGATTGGCCCAGACGGTGAAGAAGGTTTCCGGAACGGCAGCCGCCTTGACCGCATCATAGCCTTTCGGCCAAGGCAGAGCCTGGCCGGCCGGCACTGCGCAATATTCTGCATAACCGCCGCCATTCGCCAGTGCGCAGACCTTGTCGCCTACCGAATATTCCGAAACACCTTCTCCGAGAGCCACGACTTCGCCGGCAATCTCCAGCCCAAGGATCGGGCTTGCATCCTTGGGCGCGGGATAATTGCCCTGACGCTGCGCCACATCGGGGCGATTGACGCCCGCTGCCTCGACCTTGACCAGAATTTCGCAGGGACGTGGCTTCGGCAGCGGCCCGCGGGCCACCACCATTACGTCGGGGGAACCGAAGGACGGCAGATCGATGAAACGCATCTCATTGGGAAGCGGCATAAAAGTCTCCTGTCAGCATGAGACCACTGACTTAGGACACGACCTCTGCCTTAGAAAGGGACCGGTGGATGTGGCCGGTCACTTTGTCTCACCAAAGGACGAGAAGACGAGACCGCCTTCGCTCTCCTTGGCAGTTGCCTTGACCGATGCGATCTCGACGCTGATGCGGCCGATATCATCAAGAAGCAGGCCCTTGGGCAGCTCCAGAACGCCGATAGAGCAGCGCAACAGCGGGAAGTCCCGTTCGCGGCCCGAGCGGTCATGACCGCGGATCCTGCCGGAGGCTCGTTCTTCTTCGGAATAAAGCTCTATCACATCGCCGTGAAAATCCGACAGCAGGCGCTCGAGGATTTCGTCCAGCTCCTCGCGTGTCCAATCGCGGATGCCGATGAAGAAGTCGTCGCCGCCAATATGGCCAAGGAAGTCACCCTCCGAGAAGAAGTAACGCTTCATCAGCGCGGCAAACAGCGAGATTGCGTGGTCGCCCTTCTGGAAACCGTAGTGATCGTTGAACGGCTTGAAATTGTCGAAGTCGCAATAGCAGAAAAAGCGGCTTTCCTCGTCGTCGCGGCCAGCTTCCTGCATGAAATCGCGTACCGCGCGGTTACCCGGCAGGCTAGTCAGCGGGTTCTGATCCTGCGCGATCTTCAGCTGCTTCTCGTTCACCACCTTGATGAGAGATGCGGCCGAGACGACGCCGGCATAACGCATGTTTTCGGTGAGGATGACACAGGCACTGTTTTCCATGTTGGCAAAAAGGCTCATCAGTTCTTCCGCCTCGGCATCCAGCCCGATGATCGGGGCGCGCTCGACGAAGTGAGCGATCGAGCGTTCATAGACCTTGTTCTTCAGAAGGTCGCGACCGAATGGCTGATAGATGAATTCCTTCAGGTGGTATTCGTTGATGACGCCACGCGGTTCGCCATTGGCGTTCAGGACCGGAAAGAATGCCTGGCGCGGATTGCGGCGGAACAATTCGAATACAGAATCGATCGCGTCATTCTCGAAAACCGTCGGCAGTTTTTCGATCTGCTTGCGGATGAGGATCTCGTCCAGCGACTGGCTGGAACGGCGCGCACGGCCGATATCGGCAAGATGCGGAAAGGCCGGCTGCAGTTCGGTCAGGAAGGTCGTCGGCTTGGCGATGAAATAGCCCTGAACGAGATCGACACCATATTCGCGGCAGGCCAGAAATTCGGATTCCGTCTCGATGCCCTCGGCAATGACCCGGATACCGAGCGTGTGGGCGATGTTGACGATATTCTTGACCAGATGGCGCTTGCGCGGATTGCGGTCGATATCGGACACGAAATGCCGGTCGATCTTCAGGTAGTCGACGGGGAAGTCACAGAGCAGCTTCATCTCGCCGTGACCGACACCGAAATCGTCGATGGCGAGCTTGAAGCCCGCCTTGCGCATATCGGCCACCAGATCGGCAAATTCCGGTACGCTGGTGTTGTCGAAGCGTTCGGAGAATTCGAAACAGACCGAAGACGGCGCGATCTCGGCCGCCCGCAGATGGTGAAGCACTCTTTCGAGGAATTCATGCCCCTGACGGATCAGCCGGACATCCAGATTGAGAAAAAGCGTGGCTGACGAATAGTCGGGAAGCGTCGCGAATTTGGCGAGCGCGCGGCCGGACATCATCTGCTCAAGCGCCAGAAGCTGGCCTGCCTGCTGGGCCTCGTCGAGCAATTCCGGCGGAGAGGAAAAGCCGATCCGTTCATGGCCACGCAGCAGGGATTCGTAACCGAAGACCGATCCTGTCGCCACTTCGACAATCGGCTGGAAGGCATTTTCGAGAACCAGTTTCCCGAGGGTAACAAGCTGGTCGCCTGCATATCGCCGGACAACACCCGGTTCGAGAACAGCCGCAGACGACATACGCATTACTCCACTGCACGAGCGCTTTTCAAAATGCTCGAAAAAAGGCCTTAAATGACGTTGCGCAGGTTGCGGCGCTACCCGTCAACAATCCGTTGCTCCTCTATGAAAATCGCATGAAGGTTTTGTGACGAGCTTCCGGTATTTGCTTAAAATTCAATGAATTACGAGGGATTATCCGATGTTTGGACAGTGTGCAGCAAGTGCCGGCGCGGAGGTTGACCAGTCTTGGACAACAGGTCCGACTTTAGGGAAATGCCAAGCACTGCCAAGCTGTTAACCGGCCAGCCTGACGCAATGACGGGACCGTCAAATGCCGCGATCACACTGATGGCAAACGCTACCCGCATTTCCGATGACTATCCAAATCTGCTGCGGCACTTGGTAGCGTCAATCGCGCGGATCAGACTGCATGATTAAGTGGCCGGGCGCGTTCAATGCGCTCTACGCATTTGGGATAGCGCGTTTCGCAATCATCGCTTGATCGAAAACAAGATCGAAAATAACTCCTTACATTGCCATTCCTGCCTACAGAGGTCCTGCCGCGATCATGTACCGCCCGAACTTTCTCATCATCATGGTCGACCAGTTGAATGGCACGCTGTTTCCCGACGGACCGGCGGAGTGGCTGCATGCGCCGCACATGAAGGCACTTGCCGCGCGCTCGGCGCGGTTTGCCAACAACTACACGTCCTCGCCGCTCTGTGCCCCTGCCCGCGCATCCTTCATGGCCGGGCAATTGCCGAGCCGGACGCAGGTTTACGACAATGCCGCGGAATATGTATCGTCAATCCCGACCTATGCGCACCATCTGCGCCGCGCCGGTTATTACACGGCACTTTCGGGAAAAATGCATTTCGTCGGGCCGGACCAGTTGCACGGCTTTGAGGAGCGGCTAACGACCGATATCTATCCGGCCGATTTCGGCTGGACGCCGGATTACCGCAAGCCGGGCGAGCGGATCGACTGGTGGTATCACAATATGGGATCGGTGACGGGTGCCGGCGTGGCCGAGATTTCCAACCAGATGGAATATGACGATGAAGTGGCGTTTCTGGCCAACCAGAAGCTCTATCATCTCGCACGCGAAAACGATGATGCGGATCGTCGGACGTGGGCGCTGACGGTCTCGTTTACCCATCCACACGACCCTTACGTGGCGCGAAAAAAGTTCTGGGATCTCTATAACGACTGCGAGTATCTGATGCCGGATGTCGGGATGCTGGAGAGCCAGGATCCGCATTCGCAGCGCATCCTGAAATCATGCGATTATGCGAGCTTCGACATTACCGAGGAAAATGTGCGCCGCTCGCGCCAGGCCTATTTCGCCAATATCTCCTATATCGACGAGAAGGTCGGCGAGCTGATCGATACGCTGACCCGCACCCGGATGCTCGACAATACGGTCATCCTGTTCTGTTCCGACCATGGCGACATGCTGGGCGAGCGCGGATTGTGGTTCAAGATGAACTTCTTCGAAGGCTCCGCGCGTGTGCCGCTGATGGTGGCGGGACCGGGCATTGCCCCTGCCCTGCACAAAGCTCCCGTTTCCAATCTCGACGTGACGCCGACGCTTTGCGAACTTGCCGGGATATCGATCTCCG
The DNA here is from genome assembly GCF_040675795.1 of Neorhizobium sp. LMR1-1-1.1. Taxonomy (NCBI): domain Bacteria; kingdom Pseudomonadati; phylum Pseudomonadota; class Alphaproteobacteria; order Hyphomicrobiales; family Rhizobiaceae; genus Neorhizobium; species Neorhizobium sp. LMR1-1-1.1. Next base: position 885,933 of record NZ_JBEGHE010000025.1, on the reverse strand, counting down.
AGATTGCGCCATGGACGGATGGCGAAAGCCTGAAGCCGGTGATCGATGGCGGCGAACGGACCTCGCCGGTGCTGATGGAATATGCGGCCGAAGCGTCCTACGCGCCGCTCGTCGGAATTCGAGAGGGCAAGTGGAAATATATCCATTGCGAACTCGATCCAGAGCAACTTTTCGATCTCGAAGCCGATCCGAAGGAGCTCACGAACCTTGCGGTCGACCCGGCTCATGCGGAGGTTCTTGAAGGATTTCGCACCAAACGGGATGCCAAATGGGACATGGCGGGCTTCGACGCCGCCGTGCGGGAAAGCCAGGCGCGGCGATGGGTAGTGTATGAAGCACTACGCAACGGCGCCTATTATCCGTGGGATCACCAGCCTTTGCAGAAGGCCTCCGAGCGCTACATGCGCAACCACATGAACCTCGACAATCTGGAAGAGTCCAAGCGTTATCCCCGTGGGGAGTGAGGACGGAGACAAGAGAATGAAAGCACAGCCGAAAGCCAGCCACTTCATCGATGGCGAATATGTGGAAGACACCGATGGCAGCGTCATCGAGAGCCTTTACCCCGCCACCGGCGAGGTGATCGCAAGGCTGCATGCGGCAACGCCGGCGATTGTGGAAAAGGCGATCGCAGCGGCCAAACGCGCCCAGCCGGAATGGGCGGCAATGAGCCCGACGGCGCGCGGCCGCGTCCTGAAACGCGCCGCCGAAATCATGCGCGAGAGGAACCACGAACTTTCCGAACTCGAAACGCTCGATACCGGCAAGCCGATCCAGGAAACGATCGTCGCCGATCCGACTTCGGGTGCCGACAGCTTCGAATTTTTCGGCGGCGTGATCGCTGCGGGCCTGAACGGCCAGTATATCCCGCTCGGCGGCGATTTTGCCTATACGAAGCGGGTACCGCTCGGCGTCTGCGTCGGTATCGGTGCCTGGAATTACCCGCAGCAGATTGCCTGCTGGAAGGGTGCGCCGGCGCTTGCCGCCGGCAATGCCATGGTGTTCAAGCCATCGGAAAACACGCCGCTCGGTGCACTGAAGATTGCCGAGATCCTGATCGAAGCCGGTCTGCCGAAAGGGCTTTACAACGTCATCCAGGGTGACCGGACGACAGGGCCGCTGCTCGTCAACCATCCCGATGTCGCCAAGGTTTCGCTCACCGGTTCGGTGCCGACCGGCCGCAAGGTGGCGTCAGCGGCTGCTGGCAAGCTCAAGCATGTGACGATGGAGCTTGGCGGGAAATCGCCGCTGATCGTGTTCGACGATGCCGATATCGACTCGGCCATCGGTGGGGCGATGCTCGGGAATTTCTATTCGACCGGTCAGGTCTGCTCCAACGGCACCCGCGTTTTCGTGCAGCGCAAGGTGAAGGACCAGTTCCTGTCGCGGCTGAAGAAGCGGACGGAAAAGATCATCATCGGCGAGCCTATGGATGAGGCGACACAGATGGGGCCGCTGATCTCGTTTGACCAGCGCCAGAAGGTCTTGAGCTATATCGACAAGGGCAAAGCGGAGGGGGCGACCGTTCTGACCGGTGGCGGCATTCCGAACGACGTGACCGGTGAAGGTTATTATATCCAGCCGACCGTATTTGCCGATGTGACCGACGAGATGACCATTGCGCGGGAAGAGATTTTCGGCCCGGTGATGTGTGTGCTGGATTTCGACGACGAGGACGAGGTGATCGCGCGGGCGAACGCCACCGAATTCGGCCTGTCGGCGGGGGTATTCACCGCCGACCTTTCGCGCGGGCACCGGGTGGTGGACCAACTTGAGGCCGGGACGTTGTGGATCAACACCTACAATCTCTGCCCGGTGGAAATTCCTTTCGGTGGATCGAAACAGTCCGGTTTCGGACGGGAAAACTCGCTTGCGGCGCTGGAGCATTATTCCGAGCTGAAGACGGTTTATGTGGGAATGGGCAAGGTCGAGGCGCCGTATTGAGGGTGAAGCCGTTAGTCGAAATGGGCGTCGCGTGCGCGCTTTATCTGTCTCCAACGCTCGAAGATGAAGAAAGTGCAAGCGGCGAAAGCAGCAACGCAAATGATCAGATTTATCCCGAAGCGCAAATGCACCAAAGTCCCGACAAACATGCCGATGCCTACGAAAAACATGCGCGCGTGATGCACCATGCAACGAGCGAACGGTTGCCGGTTTTCCCGGCGATCTCGATAAGTGTTGGAAATATCTTTGCTGAGGCGTGTTCGGTTGCGCTCCTCTTCGAGCCTTTCACTCTGGCCACGCGCAAGCTTCGCCAGGAGCTTCTTGGTAAAGTGCTTATTTTCCATCGGTCACGCGCCGCCTAAACGATATCGCTACCAAAGAAATAAGACATCGGAACTCAACTGAGAACTGCATCCAGCTAAAATTCACCGAGATACCTAATAGATCGGATCAGAGACACTCATGCAGGCAGATTTCGTCATCATCGGTTCCGGCTCGGCAGGATCTGCCATGGCTTACCGCCTCTCGGAGGATGGCAGGCATTCGGTGATCGTCATCGAGGCGGGTGGGTCGGACTATGGCCCGTTCATCCAGATGCCGGCAGCGCTGGCATGGCCGATGAGCATGAAGCGGTACAATTGGGGTTATCTCTCCGAACCCGAACCCAATCTCAACAACCGCCGCATCACCGCGCCGCGCGGCAAGGTTCTGGGAGGTTCATCCTCGATCAACGGGCTGGTTTACGTGCGCGGCCATGCGGAGGATTACAACCGTTGGGAGGAGCTTGGCGCGCGAGGCTGGTCCTATGCCGACGTGCTGCCCTATTTCAAGAGGATGGAGCACAGCCATGGCGGCGAGGAAGGCTGGCGTGGTACCGACGGGCCTTTGCATGTGCAGCGCGGGCCAGTGAATAACCCGCTCTTTCATGCCTTCATCCGGGCGGGTGCCGAGGCAGGCTTCGAAACGACCGAGGATTATAACGGCTCGAAACAGGAGGGTTTCGGGCTGATGGAACAGACGATCCATCAGGGCCGCCGCTGGTCTGCCGCCAATGCCTATCTGCGGCCAGCGATGAAGCGGAAGAATGTCGAGATCGTCTATGGTCTGGCGCAGAAGATCGTCATCGAGAATGGACGGGCGACCGGTGTCGAGGTGTTGCGGCGCGGCGTGCCGGAGATCGTTAAAGCCAATCGCGAGGTGATCGTGGCAGCCTCGTCCTTCAACTCGCCCAAGCTTCTGATGCTGTCAGGCATCGGGCCTGCGGCGCACTTGAAGGACATGGGGATCGAGGTGAAGGCTGATCGGCCAGGCGTCGGCGCCAATCTTCAGGACCATATGGAATTCTATTTCCAGCAGGTCTCGACCAAGCCGGTTTCGCTCTACTCCTGGCTGCCGTGGTTCTGGCAGGGGGTGGCGGGGGCGCAATGGGTGCTGTCCAAGGGCGGCCTTGGCGCCTCCAACCAGTTCGAAGCCTGCGCCTTCCTGCGCTCGCAGGCCGGCTTGAAGCAGCCGGATATCCAGTATCATTTCCTGCCGGTGGCGATTTCCTACGACGGGAAAGCTGCCGCCAAGAGCCACGGCTTTCAGGCACATGTCGGCTACAATCTTTCCAAATCGCGGGGCAACGTAACCCTTCGTTCGGCGGATCCGAAGGATGATCCGGTCATTCGCTTCAACTACATGAGCCATGAGGAAGACTGGATCAAATTCCGCCATTGCGTGCGGCTGACGCGTGAAATTTTCAACCAGAAAGCATTCGACGACTATCGCGGACCGGAAATCCAGCCCGGTGAAAACCTGCTGTCGGATGACGAGATCGACGCTTTCCTGCGCGAGCATCTGGAAAGCGCCTACCATCCCTGCGGCACCTGCCGGATGGGAAGCGCTGACGACCGACAAGCTGTCGTCGATGCGGAATGTCGCGTCATCGGAGTGGAAGGTTTGAGGGTCGCGGACAGTTCGATCTTCCCGCACATCACATATGGCAATCTCAACGGGCCTTCGATCATGACCGGCGAGAAGGCGGCAGATCATATCCTCGGAAAAGTTCCCCTGCCCCGGAGCAATCAAGAGCCCTGGGTCAATCCGCGGGCAGCACTCAGCGACCGCTGATGCAACCCTCCTCACCCTTTGGTTGCGCAGGAAATTGTTGCAATCTTAAATAGCGATAATATTCTCGCCTCAGTCAAAAGTTGGGGGCGAATCATGATGAGCAGGATTCTGGCGTTGGCGCCGGAAGAGTTTGTGCGTGCGCTTGCAAAGCAGTCGTCCGTCTGGCGCGGAAGCGGCGGTTTTGCAGGAAAACGCCACCGGCGAGATCTGAGAAGGCGCTGGATCCGCCTTTACAAGAACAAGCGCGGCATCCAGTCGCTTGCCCGGTACAGCCGCCCGGAGATCGGCGGGCTTGCGGCTGATATCGAGGTTTCGCCCAAATCGTCCGTAATCATTCTCCTTCCGGACAATCGCTATCTGGACGAACAGAGCGACAAGGCCGGTCCGGGTTCCGAGAACAAAATCATCTTTCCGCAAACGAGCCAGACGGATTCCCGCAAACAATTGAGGCGGCTGATGCATGTGGCGATGACGTCCCGATCGCAAACGACATTGGATCTCATCAACGCCTCCAACACCTATCGGCAGGCTTTGCCAGCGGTTGCGCGGGTGAGCCGCGGCGAGCGACTGTTTCTGCGCGGGGTCTATCTCGAAGCGCTGGGAGCGGTGATCCTGCCTCGACTGGAACAGCCGATGATCGATATCCTCGAAGAACAGGGCGTCGAGGTCGTTCCGAACTCGGAAATCCTGGTGCGTCCGCCGGAGATCCGGGAGTTGCAAACTTCACCCGACTTCTGGCACCGTCGCATTCTTCCCAATCGAGGCGAGCTTCCCCAGGCATACCGGGGCAACGGCATCTCCATCGGCCTTCTGGACACAGGCATCGATGTCGATCATCCTGAATTTTCACACAGGAAAGGCGAACATATCGTCTACCGGCAGTTCGACCTCAACGGCGTCGAAGTGCCGGGCGCAAGTCCGCGGGATTTCGGCAGCCACGGAACACACGTGGCAGGCATATGCGCCGGCCAGAACGCCGGCATATCACCGCAGGTCCATCTCTCGGTTGCGGCCGTGCTGACGGAGCAGTCGGAGAACGGGGGATTGCGAGGCTACTTTGCGCAGTTGCTTGGCGGCCTGAACTGGCTCGTCAACGAAGCCGGCCCTCAAGGCGACGGCGTCCAGATCGTCAACGCATCGCTCGGCACACGAAACCTGACCCGAGAGGATATCAGCAGCCTTTACAAGGCGATCGGCAACGCTGCCGACCAGGGTGCGGTGGTCGTGGCGGCAATCGGCAACAACGGCAACCTGGGTATGGGCAACCATTGCTTTCCCGCCAAGCTTGAGCATGTCGTCGCCGTCGGGGCGATCGACAGGGACGACCGCGTCCCGGCCTTCAGCGACTGGGGTTATTCCTACGGCGATACAGCGCGGCAAGCCCCGAGCAAACCGAATATCGTAGGACCGGGCGTGGATATACACAGTGCTCTCGCCGGCGGCGGCTACGCCTCCATGAACGGCAGCTCGCTCTCGGCGCCATGTATTTCATCAGCTCTGGCGCTCATTCTTGAGAAGTATCCGGAACTCACCGGCCAGCCTCGACGTTTGACGGAAACGCTGATGGAGTTTACTAGATGTAATCAAAATTGGGCCAATATTGCCCCAAGAGTGGGGCGTGGCTGCATTGACCTGGAAGGCCTGCTGCCATGACGCCGGCTCTTCCATCGAAAGGACTGACCATGCTGAATGCCAGAGTCAGGAATATCGTTTCGAGCTCGTCGCCGCAGGACTCGATCGTTTTCATCGTCGAAGTGAATGCCGATCAGGAAATGTCTCAGGCTCGAGAGATATCGGATATCATGGCCCGCAAGGCGGCCTTGCGGGACGTTTCATTGCGCGCCAAGGCACCGGTCATCGATGCCTTGAATGCCTATGAGCCGCTCGGACTGAAGGTCGTCAACCCCATGAACGGTTCGCTGCAATTGATCGCCCAGGGACCGGCAGCCGCCTGGGAACAGGCGATCGGCGAACATTCGGACCTGTTCGACGGACAGCAGGTCGATCTCCTGCCCAATGAAGCAAGCTTCGCGGCGATCTAAAGCACGCCACGATCTTTCCGTTGCGCTTGCCGTGGCAACAACCGAATTTCACTGTCACATCACTGACAGAAGCTGGCTCAGTCGATCAACGATGAGTTGATTGAGTGCGCGGTAATCGCCGTCGAAATGATGACCTCCCTTGCGCGGCTGTATGTCGACACCCGGGATTTCACCCAAATCCGGGCAGGCCGTATCTTCTTCCTCAAGCCCATAGACGCACTGGATCTTAAGAGGCTCGATCGCTCTTAAGTCATCCACCGGGTCACCATGCTTGCCGGCACCGGCATAACCGAGCCATCCGGTGACGGCGATTTCGAAATCGGCCTGATGCGACAGTGCCAGCAGCGACATGAGACGAACCGCATCCTGGTCATCTTTCGGCAACAGCCGGTAAGTGGCGGGCAGAATGTTGGCGCCGAAGGAATAGCCGATCAGAACGACATTCTCGACATTCCAGCGCTGGCGGTAGGTGGCGATGATGCGGGAAAGGTCGGCTGCCGTCTGTGCCGGCGTCTTTTCGTTCCAGAAATAGCGCAGGGCATCGACGCCGACGACCGGGATTCCCTCGTCCTTCAGATATGCCGCGAGTTTCTGGTCGATATCACGCCAGCCGCCGTCACCGGAATAGATGATCGCCATCGTATTGCGGCGCGGCGCGGCCTCGATCGGCACAATCGGAAGGTCCAGCGGAGAACCGGTGGCCTCAGCGGCTGTCATCACGCTGCGTGAAACTGCAAGCAAAGCTTCCTCGGAAGCCTCGTCATCCGCAGTCACCTCGATGTCGGGGTGGGTGCGTTTCAGATCTTCGACATGCTCGCGCCCCGCCTTTGCGGCTTCGGGCGTGAATACGACGTCGATATTGTTCGGCAGCTCGCCTTCGGTCAGGCCATAGCGCATACCGCCATCGACCTGATTTTTCGGCGCCGGCGTGCAGAGTATTTTCGACAGGGCGATCGACGGATCCGGGTCGACCGCCAGCGTCGCGCCGATGGTGGAGAACGGTGTCTGGGCGGCAATCGCCAGAGCCAGCGATCCGCCGGCGCCGATGCCTGCCACCAGCGGAGCGCGATAGGTCGTCATGTCCCGATCGCGATGGATCTGGCGGCTCAGTTCCTCGATATCGGAGACGAGATAGAGGCAGTCCCGCTTCTCTTCGCCAAGCCCGGCATAATAGTCGGGCAGATCGACGCCGACGACTACAGCACCATCGGCTGTCAGCGCATCCGACATGCGGTCTTCTTCGCGGCCCCAGCCATCGGCGTCCGACAGAAGCACGACGATGCCTTTTTCCTGCACCTGCGGATCGCTGATGCGGGAGGTCGGCAGGCTGACGATTTCATTCTGAGCGAACTGCATGTGATAGAGTTCAACGGCACCGGCAACCAGCGTGAGCGCTGCAACGATAACCGGCAAAGCCCTCATCTGCGCAAGATCCCGCGCAACCCGCCGCCGATCAGCATCGTTACATCGAAGATGGAAGCGAGCGGAAGACCGCGGCCCGAAACGACGAGATAACGCGGCTGCCAGATCGGATCGAACTTCGACTTGAAAGCCTGCACGCCGCGGAAATTATAGAAACGCTCGCCGAATTCGAAGATCTCCCGGCCGAGCCGGTTCCACAGCGGCGCATAGTGATGATCGGCAAGGCCCGCGAGAGGCGCCATGCCGAGATTGAGCGTGCGGAAACCCCGCGCCTTCATATGCTCCATAATGCGTACGAAGAGCAGATCCATCATTCCGCGATGCGTCTCGGGAATGTGGCGCATGAGGTCGATGAAGGCATCGCCATGCTGCCCGGCTTCGAGAATGTTTGCAAAAGCGACGATGCGCCCTTCCAAGCGGATGATCGCCACCGGGCATGCCTTGACATAGGCTAGATCGAATGTGCCGAGCGAAAAACCCTTCTCCGAGGCATTGTGCGAGGCAAGCCAGGCACGCGAGACCGAGAGCAGCTCGTCTATGACCTCGGGCACCTCATCGGGTGAAAGCATGGAGAATTCCAGCCCGTCGCGTTCGGCGCGATTGATCGAGCGGCGCAGTTTCAGCCAGGCACCGCCCTTGAGGTCGAAACGGGTCAGGTCTACCACTGCCTGCTCGCCGAGCTTGTATGGACGCAGGCCGCAGTCGAAGGCGTGCGGCAGGAAAGCTTTCGAAACCTGATAGAAGACCGGCCGGCTGCCTAGATGACGCGCCGTCGCCATGAACTTTTCAAGCAGGTTTGGCCACAGTTCCTGCGGGCCGACGGGATCGAACAGCGCGACCAGCGAGTGGCCGTGCCGGGCATACATGACAAACGCCTGCTCGCAATCGGAAAACAGGATCTGTTTGTCTCCAAGCCGGACAAGCCCAGCGCTGGCATTCGGCTGGTTTGCAAGGATGGCCAGCGCCTTCGCCATATCTTCCGGCGGAGGGCCTTGCCGAAGGGTGCGCCCTCTGGATTGCGCTTGGCCAGCGCCGCGCAGAAAACGCCCGAACAATGGCTGACGGGATGCCGAAACTGTATCGACTACAGGTGGGGGCAGCAGCTCATGCTGCTTCTGTTGGCAGGTTTCATCGACATGAGCCGACATTTTAAGCCTATTAAAGACGTTGAACCGCAATTGCCTTAGCGTATTTGTATTTATCGAATCTTACGCCTTAAAGATGTAGCGGCTGCGACACATGAGCCGGATATACAAACCGATGCGGGCAAGACGACAGACGAAGCTTGGATGGAATAGTATTCCAGCCCCTCCTTGATCTTCGGACAGGGCTGGAACATCAACAAGCTCACGGCCTCCGGCCGTAAACCGTCCGGCAGTTACTTATTAAAGATCTTCCAGCGGGTCGGGCGGAAACGGGCTTCCGAACCAAGCTCGACCGGAGCATGCAATGGTACCTCCACCTCGACATGGAAGGGATCGTGGCCGTTGTTGGCGATGTCAATCTCGGCAATACGGGTGCCGGCAAGACGGCGACAGGCAGTAACCTTGCCGAACAATGCGTCCTTCTCGTCGGTCAGGACCACGTCTTCCGGACGGAAGAACAGGTCTCCGGCCGCATCGGTCTTTTCCGAAATGCCGATCGGCTCGCCCTGGAACAGAACCGTACCATTCTTCACCTCGACCGGCAGATGCGAGGATTCGCCGATGAAAGAGAAGACGAAGGGCGACTGCGGGCGGTCGTAGACATCATCCGCTGAACCGACCTGCTCGATCTTGCCCTGGCTCATGACGACAACACGGTCGGCAAGCTCAAGCGCTTCTTCCTGGTCGTGGGTGACGAACACGGTCGTGTGGCCGGTGCGATCGTGGAATTCGCGCAGCCAGCGGCGCAGTTCCTTTCTGACCTTTGCATCGAGCGCTCCGAAAGGCTCGTCGAGCAGAAGGATGCGCGGTTCGATCGCCATGGCACGGGCAAGCGCCACGCGCTGGCGCTGACCGCCGGAAAGCTGGTTGGGATAGCGATTTTCAAGACCCGAGAGCTGCACCATGTCGAGCAGGTCGGAAACCCGCTTTTTGATCTCGCTTTTCGGCGGGCGACTGGCGGACGGACGGACCTTGAGGCCGAAGCCGATATTCTGCGCCACGGTCATGTGACGGAACAGCGCGTAATGCTGGAAAACGAAGCCGACATTGCGCTCCTGGACCGAATGGCGGGAGGCATCTTCCTCACCGAAGAAAATCTGGCCGGCAGTCGGGAAATCCAGGCCGGCGATCAGGCGAAGCAGTGTCGTCTTGCCGGAACCGGACGGGCCGAGCAGCGCGATCAATTCGCCCGAAGCGATATTGAGCGATACGTCATTCAGCGCGGCGAAACGGTCGAATTCCTTGCGGATATTGTTGATTTTGACTTCCATACGCGGGGTATCCTAGTGCCGGCCGCCGGCAGCGCCGGCACCGAACCGAAGTTCGAGAAAGGTTTTCAACGCGAGCGTGACGAGTGCCAGAAGAGCCAGCAGGGATGCCACGGCAAAGGCCGCGACCATGTTGTACTCATTATAGAGGATCTCGACATGCAGCGGCATGGTGTTGGTGAGGCCGCGGATACGGCCGGAAACGACTGAGACGGCGCCGAACTCACCCATCGCGCGAGCGTTACAGAGCAGCACGCCGTAAAGCAGGCCCCATTTGATATTGGGCAGCGTCACATACCAGAACGTCTGCCAGCCGGAAGCACCCAGAGACAGTGCCGCCTCCTCATCGCCGGTGCCCTGGTCCTGCATCAGCGGGATCAGTTCGCGCGCAACAAAGGGGAAGGTCACGAAGACGGTGGCAAGCACGATGCCCGGCACGGCAAACAGGATCTCGATGCCATAGCTTTTCAGCCAGGGGCCGAGAAGGCTGCCGCTGCCAAAGAGAAGAACATAGACCAGGCCGGAGATGACCGGCGAGATCGAAAACGGCAGATCGATCAGGGTGATCAGAAACGCCTTGCCCTTGAACTCGAACTTGGCGATCGCCCAGGAGGCGGCCAGACCGAAGACGAGATTGAGTGGCACGGCGATGGCAGCCACGATCAGCGTCAGCCGGATCGCTGCCCAGGCATCGGGTTCCAGCAACGCCTCCTCGTAGGTGACCCATCCTTCGCGAAAGGCTTCGTAGAAAACCGAGACAAGCGGGAGGAACAGGAAGAAGGCGAGGAAGACGAGCGTCAGGGCGACAAGGATCAGCTTGGTGGAGAAGCTTTCGTCGGCCGGGTTACGGAAGGAGATACGGCGATTATCAGACATTGCCATATCTCCTGCGGCTCCAGGCCTGGATTAGGTTGATCACCAGAAGCATGGCAAAGGAGATCAGAAGCATGATCGTGGCGATGGCGGTCGCGCCGGCATAGTTGAATTCTTCCAGCCGGATGACGATCAGCAGCGGTGCGATTTCAGACACGTAAGGGATGTTACCGGCGATGAAGATGACCGAGCCGTATTCTCCGACACCGCGCGCGAAGGCGAGCGCAAAGCCTGTGAGAAGGGCTGGCGTAAGACCGGGCAGAAGCACGTTGAAGATCGTCTGGAACCGGTTGGCGCCAAGCGTGGCAGCCGCCTCTTCCACCTCCTTGTCGATCTCTTCCATGATCGGCTGCACGGTGCGCACGACGAAGGGAAGACCGATGAAGATCAGCGCGATGACGATGCCGATCGGCGTGAAAGCAATGCGGAAGGGCATGAACAGCGAGCCGATCCAGCCATTCGGCGCATAAAGCGAGGCAAACGCGATACCGGCAACAGCCGTCGGAAGGGCGAAGGGCAGATCGACCATCGCATCGATCAGCCGGCGTCCGGGAAACCGATAACGGGTGAGCACCCAGGCGAGCAGCGTGCCGAAGACGACATTGATCACTGCCGCGATAAAGGCCGTGCCGAAGGATACATAAAGAGCCCGGATCGTCCGTTCATCGGAGAGGATGGCAAAAAAGCCCGACCAGCCGAGTTCGGCCGTGCGCCAGAGCAGGCCGGCGATGGGGATGAGAATGATCAGCGACAGGTAGGCGAGCGAAAAGCCGAGCGTCAACCCGAAACCCGGGATGATGCTCGGCTGTTTCAATCTCCAGCCCGCCGTGGAAGCGGTAGCGGATGCGGTCATGCTTGGTTCCGAATTCTACGTTCAGGCCCGACATGGCAACGGTGCGGCAACAAACTACCGCACCGTGCCTCCAGTGTCACTTGAGTGATTATTTGGCGCCGGGCTTGTAGATCTGGTCGAAAATGCCGCCATCACCAAAGTGTTCCGGCTGCGCCTTCTTCCAGCCGCCGAAGAGCGGATCGTCAATGGTGACGAGCTTGATCGGAGGCAGCTGCTTCAACAGTTCCGGCTTCACCACTTCCGGCTTGGACGGACGATAGAAGTGCTTGGCCGCGATGTTCTGGCCTTCGTCGGAATAGAGATATTGGAGATAGGCTTCGGCGACCTTGCGGGTGCCCTTGGCGTCGACATTGGCATCGACGACTGCGACCGGCGGTTCGGCGAGGATGGAGATCGGCGGCACGACGATGTCGAACGCATCCTTGCCGAATTCCTCACCGGCCAGATAGGCCTCGTTTTCCCAGGCGAGCAGGACGTCGCCGATCTGGCGCTGGGCAAAGGTGACGGTGGATCCGCGGGCACCGGTATCGAGAACCGGAGCGCGCTTGTAGAGGTCGCCGATATAGGCCTTGATCTTGTCCTGATCGCCCTTGAATTCTTCATTGGCCCAAGCCCAGGCAGCCAGATAGTTCCAGCGAGCACCACCGGATGTCTTCGGGTTCGGCGTAACGATCTGCACGTCGCCCTTCACCAGATCGCCCCAGTTCTTGATGCCCTTCGGATTACCCTTGCGAACGAGGAAGACGATCGTCGAGGTGTAGGGCGAAGCATTGTTGGGCAGGCGGGTGCGCCAGTCTTCCTTGATCTTGCCGGTCTTCTGGATGGCATTGATGTCGCTTTCCAGCGCCAGCGTCACGACATCGGCCTCAAGGCCATCGATCACAGAGCGGGCCTGCGCGCCGGAGCCGCCATGCGACTGACGGATTGTGACATCCTCACCACCTTCCGCCTTCCAGTGCTTGGCAAAGGCGGCGTTAAAATCCTTGTAGAGCTCGCGTGTTGGATCGTAGGACACGTTCAGAAGCTGGCTCGCGGCAAAGGCCGGCGCTATGCTTCCTGCAGCGAGCGTCACGCCGAGCGCAACCACTGCCAGCCGCTTTCCAATCCCATCGGTGAAGTTCAGCATAGAGTCTCTCCTGTGATCCTTGTCCCATGACCAGTGTCCCGTGATCATCGGGCCATTTGATATGGGCTAAACTCTATCGGTCAGGTCGTCTTAGTCAATTCACGGCGAAAAGAAGGCAAAACTGTTTCCCTCGGGCGGGTTCGCGCGACAAAGAATGCGTTCCATGAGCATCAGTTCACAGAACAGCAGCATCGGGAAAACACCGAACGGCAAAAACGCAATCCGGCCGAAATTCGTTCCAGAGGCTCGATTTCAACCCGGCGGAGAGTCGCGCCTGAGGAAAATCTCCGTATGGCCAACCGCTTTGGGCACGTCTCGAAAGGGTGGGCAGAAGTCGAAACCGCAGGCGCGATAGATCGAGATAGCATCGGTCATATAGATGGTGGTGTGCGCAAGCAGCGTGCTCTTCCGACGCGCTTCGACAGCATGGATGACCGCCCGCATCATTGCGCCGCCGATGCCTCTTTGCCGGAAATCGGGGCCCACGTAGAATTTGTGAAGTTCGTCGGCCGTATCGTCGAAGATGGAAAATGCCAAACATCCCGCCGGCTGGCCATCCCATGATGCCAGCAGCATTCCTGTCCCCGATTGCGCGTAACGCCGGGCAAGGCTTGCCGCAGTCTCACCGTGATAAAGATCCGTCACCAGTTGAGGATCGACGCCATGGGTCGCGGCCATGGCGATATCCCAATCCGCCAGTTCCCGGCACAGCGCCGCGGCGATCTCGAAGTCCTTCGGTGATTTTGCGATGGACACAGAAAACATGCCAGCCTCTCGACAAGGAGAGTACATTAGCATGCCCTGCTGCACGTAGGCAGACGCCAATATCAATTAAGCAAGAGGGCTTACGCCGTCAGAAGCTCTCTCACCTGGGCTGGCTTATGTGTACCTTCGCCTGCCCCCTCGATCGCATCGGCAATCGTGGTATTGAACAGAACGTCGCGGGTGGCGTCGGCTACACGGGCGAAGACATGGCGGATTTCGCACAGGTGTTCGCCATCGCAATCATCGCATTTGCGATAGGCGGTTTGCGACAAGCAGGGAAGCGGAGCGATCGGGCCGTCGACAAGCCGCAGGACTTCACCGAAGGAGATCGCGTCGGCGGGCTTCAGCAGTAGATATCCACCCTGCTTGCCACGGCGGCTCATGACGATGCCGGAGCGCTTCAGGTCGAGCAGAATCTGTTCCAGAAATTTCTTCGGAATGGACTGCTGGACCGCGATCTCCGAGATCAGCATCGGCTCATCCGGGTCGGCCTGCGCCAGAGCGGCCAAGGCTCGAAGCGCATATTTCGCTTTCTGGGATATCATCACGCAACCATCAACAGCAACGCCGCCGCGAGGCTTTTTTGCCCTCACGTCGCCGCTTCACACTTCGTATCCCTGCGCCTCGCGAATATCTTGGATGCGACATCCGCGGTCGCGTTCGTGCACACGGCTATGCCGCATTGCACACTCCGTTCTGGAGTACCGCAAACATGCAGAAAATACAAACCTATGCGGGCATCTGCTGCCGTAAAAACAGTCACATTTGGTTAAGGCGGCAGGTTTTCTGTGTAGGCCCGGCTTTCTAGAGATATTTGCTCCCCAGAACCGGCGGAAGAAACGGCTTTTCCTGTCATCAGCCCCTGCAAGTCGCAATACTACAGCACTTGCTGATGAAAGAAGAACCATGACCTCGCATGATGTGATTAAGCGTACCGCGTATGCAAAAGGCAACGAGAGCCTCGCCGAAGAATTGAACGCCAGACTTGCAAGCCTCGATCTTGCCGGCCGTCTTTCCGCTGCTGCCGAACTTGGCCACGCCGTTTTCACCACCTCGCTTGGAATAGAAGACCAGGTCATCACCGCCGCAATCGGTACGCATCGCCTTCCTATCGAAGTTTCCACGCTGGAAACCGGACGTCTGTTCCAAGAAACGGTCGCGCTCATCTCGGAAACCGAGGAGCGTTACGACATGACGATCCGACGGTTTTATCCGCAACAGGACGACATCGATGCCTATGCCGCGAAATATGGCCTGAACGGTTTCTACGACAGTGTCGAAGCACGGCACGCCTGCTGTCATGTGCGCAAGCTGATCCCGCTCGCCAAGGCGCTTTCGCAAGCGCAGGTGTGGGTGACCGGTTTGCGCCGCGGCCAGTCCGGCAATCGCGCAACCACACCGTTTGCCGAATATGATGCCGAGCGCGGCCTCATCAAGGTCAACCCGCTGGCCGACTGGGATATCGACACGATCAATGCCCATGTGACGGCTGAGCATATCCCGGTCAACCCGCTGCATGCCCGCGGTTACCCCTCCATCGGCTGCGAGCCCTGTACCCGCGCCATCAAGCCCGGCGAGCCTGAACGCGCCGGACGATGGTGGTGGGAAAACGACGAGAAACGCGAATGCGGACTGCATGTCCCGGAAAGCGCGTCTCAGCCGATACCGGCTTCAGCACCGCTCGCGAGTTCCATCGCCCGCTGAGGCCCAAATCCCCACTCTTTGTGTGTAACATTCAAAATCTACCGGAGACCGAAATGTCCCTGTCTGCACAGGAAACGGAAATCAGGAACCCACCCGTTTCCCGCCCGCCGCTCGATCCGCATCTGAAAGCCCTCGAAAACGAAGCGATCCATATCTTTCGCGAGGTTGCCGCGGAGTTCGAAAACCCGGTCATGCTCTATTCGATCGGCAAGGATTCATCCGTGCTGCTGCATCTGGCACGCAAGGCTTTCTTCCCCGGCCGCGTCCCCTTCCCGCTTCTGCATGTCGACACGACCTGGAAGTTCAAGGAGATGATCGAGTTTCGCGACCAGATCGCCGAAAAATACGACCTCGATCTCGTGGTCCATACCAACAAGCGCGGTGCCGAAGAAAACATCACGCCGTTTACCCACGGATCGGCCTTCTATACCGACGTGATGAAGACGGAAGCGTTGAAGCAGGCACTCGATGCAGGCGGCTATGATGCGGCCTTCGGCGGCGCCCGTCGCGACGAGGAAGCCTCCCGCGCCAAGGAACGCATCTATTCGTTCCGGACGCCGGACCACAAATGGGACCCGCGCAACCAGCGGCCGGAACTTTGGAACATCTATAACGGCATGATCAAAAAGGGAGAGAGCGTTCGCGCCTTCCCGCTGTCGAACTGGACCGAGGTCGATATCTGGCGATACATCCAGGCGGAAGACATTCCGCTCGTGCCGCTCTATTACGCCGCCGAGCGCCCCTATGTGGAGCGCGACGGGATGATGATCCTGGCGGAAGATCCGCGGCTGGAACTCCAGCCCGGCGAAGAAATCCAGCACGGCATGATCCGCTTCCGCACGCTCGGCTGCTTCCCACTCACCGGTGCGATCCGCTCGACGGCATCCAACCTCGAAGAGGTGATCGCGGAACTGGAAATCGCAACCGTTTCCGAACGACAGGGCCGCGCCATCGACCGTGACCAGTCCGGCTCCATGGAAAAGAAGAAGCGCGAGGGATATTTCTAAGATGAGCGCCACAGCTACAGCCACAACTACGCCCGTCGCTGCTTCGGCGAATGTCATTCCCTTCGCCGAATCCGCCGCCCGCGTTTCGCGCGATACGCGGCCGCTGCGCCTGATCACCTGCGGCTCAGTCGATGACGGCAAGTCGACCCTGATCGGCAGGCTTCTCTGGGACACCAAGGCGGTCAAGGAAGACCAGGCGGCGACGCTTGCGCGTGACAGTGGCGCGCAGAACGATCTCGGCCTGCCGGATTTCGCGCTGCTGCTCGACGGCCTGCAGGCGGAACGCGAACAGGGCATCACGATCGATGTCGCCTATCGCTATTTCTCCACGGATCGCCGCTCCTTCATCGTCGCCGATACACCCGGCCACGAGCAATATACCCGCAACATGGTGACCGGCGCCTCTACCGCCGATCTCGCCATCCTTCTGGCTGACGCCCGCGTCGGCCTGCTCGAACAGACCCGTCGGCACGCAACGATCGCGGCGCTGATGGGCATCCGGCAGTTCGTGCTGGCGGTCAACAAGATCGACCTGATCGGTTACGACAAGGCAGTGTTCGAAAAGATCGCGGCCGAATTCCGCGAATTCGCATTGGCACTCGGTGTGCGGCAGATCACCGCCATTCCGATGTCTGCCTTGAAGGGCGAGAATGTCGTTCTCTCAGGCAATCAGGCGATGCCGTGGTATGAAGGCCCGACGCTGATCGAAGCGCTGGAGCTTGCCACCAGCCGTTCCACCCAGGCCGGCGGTTTCCGCCTCCCCGTGCAACGTGTCGTGCGCCCCGGCGAGAGTTTTCGCGGTTATCAGGGTACGGTATCAGGCGGCGCGATCAAGCCGGGTGACTCGGTTGCGATCCTGCCTTCGGGCACCGTCGCCAATGTGAAGCAGATCGTCACCTTCGATCTCGTGCGAAATGCAGCAGTCGCCGGCGATGCGATCACGCTCGTTCTCGACCGGCAGGTGGATGTGTCGCGTGGCGACATCATTGTCTCCATCGACGGCCAGCCGATGACCGGCACATCCTTCGACGCGCAGCTCGTGTCGCTTCAGCCGGGCGGCATCGAGCCGGGCAAGCGTTACTGGCTGAAAAGCGGCTCGCGCCGGCAGCGGGTAACGATCGAACCCACGTCGCAGCTCGATCTTTCGACCGGCCAGTGGAAGCCGCATGCCTCGCTGCTTTCGATGAACGCGATCGGCAAGGTGCATCTTTCCTTCGAAGAACCGGCGGTGTTCGATGCCTATGAGCAGAACCGCGCCACCGGCGCCTTCGTCCTGATCGATCCCGACACGCTGAATACGGTTGCCGGCGGCATGGTTACCGCGAAGCGCGCAGATGTCGGCGGCATCCATCGCGGCAAGGAAGGTGAACAGCGCATCGTGCTTTCGCTGCCCGCGGATCTGGCCGAACAACTGATGGCAAGCGAACTGTTCGCATCACGCCGCGACGAAGCGGAGATCAGGAGACTGACGGCCGCAGAAGCAGCCGAGTTCTTCTCCAATGCCGGAAGCGATATCTGACTGC
Source organism: Neorhizobium sp. LMR1-1-1.1 (assembly GCF_040675795.1). Taxonomy (NCBI): domain Bacteria; kingdom Pseudomonadati; phylum Pseudomonadota; class Alphaproteobacteria; order Hyphomicrobiales; family Rhizobiaceae; genus Neorhizobium; species Neorhizobium sp. LMR1-1-1.1. The sequence continues at coordinate 868,149 of NZ_JBEGHE010000025.1, read as the reverse complement.
AAGAATGTCATGAGGGCGGCGCAAGCCGCCTTCCTGTTACGACAAGCGCGCTGTAACTCTCAGCGCCAGTAGCTCTCAGATCACAAATTACCGAAACAAAAAAGCCCGCGAAAGCGGGCCTTTTCATCTGCGTTCGTTGCTTTGCAGCCGATAATGCTAGGCTGAGCTGCTTTTGCTCAATGGCGCAACAAGTGGCTGCGGCTAGAAAACAAACATGTAGAGCAGAACGATTACAAAGATAGGAACTCCCATTGCCCACAATGCGATACCTTTAAGCATAGTCACCTCCATCGGTTTCGATGGGCTGATAACGCCAGGTCTCTTCAGCTGTTCCCAAAAATGAGAATACAGGACCTGCTGGTTCGAGATTCATCGATCTCGGAAGCGGTAGTGCAAGGCGGCAGCGAAAGGGTTTAAACAGAGTGCATACATGCAAACTGAGACGTTCAGATCGCGCCGACAAACGCGTTCTTAAGCCCAAGCGATGAAACAGTCCGCAATCGGTCAGTTTATCAGAAAAGGAATTCTTCGGAGAAAGTCTTTCGGGAGTTGCAACCTTTGCTCGGAAAGGCTTTTGACTGGTCGGAGTGGCAAGATTCGAACTTGCGACCCCCACGTCCCGAACGTGGTGCGCTACCAGACTGCGCTACACTCCGTGACCAGTGGCGCCTCTATAGAACAGCATTTTTCCTTCGACAAGCACCGTTTTCGAAAAAAATGTGACAAGGCTTAATTCGTTTGTCGCACCTCGTGGAACTGCCGTGAATCCGTTGCAAAAAAGCGGCGCTTCAAGAATTTGATGTCAAAGCCGTCCCGTGATCTCGCGGTTAGCCAGGAAAATCTGCTAGCTGGAACATGACATATGTCCCGCAGGCATTGCTTGGGGACCAGCCCATCACACAAGGATTTTCACGGATCATGAGCCGCCGCCTCATCGCATCGACCGCCCTTCTCGCGCTTGCACTTTCCAGCTGCACGACCGTTACCATAACCGACAGCCCGATATCCAAGCGCTGGGTCGGCCACTCTGCCGGCGAGTTCTTTGCAAAATACAATCCGCCGCTCGATGACGTTACGTCCGGTTCCAGCACAGTCTATAGCTGGCGCGGCGGCTACAAGCGCATCAAGCTGGAGAACGGCAAGAGCGCCAGCGTCAGCTGCTCGGCCAAGATCACCGTTTCCTCCGATTATACGATCCGCAATATCGAGATCACCGCCGACCGCCCCGGCGCAACCGGACCTAGCTACTGCGAGGAACTGTTGGCCGGCGCGTAACAGCACCTGTAGAGACTTGCGTAGCACCGCTCCCCGGACCGGTGCTACGCTTCAGAACACGCGCGATGGCTGCAAATCAGGGTAGCCGTCTGGAGCCGCCATTGTTTTTGGTAGCATAAACCGCCGATTTGACATAATTTGGCGTCAGTTTCCGGCCGTTCTTCAACCAGGGTTCCCAGACGCGCTTGTCCTATCTAGCAACTCACGCTCGTGTCGTCAGCGCATTGGTAATGCGTGAAATGTCGACGCGCTTCGGAGCAAAGCCGGGCGGATATCTCTGGGCCTTCCTCGATCCGGTCAGCCATATCGTCTTCCTGTCCGTCATCTTCATGGCGATCGCCCATCTGCCGCCGCTTGGAACCAGCTTCCCGCTGTTCTTTGCCACCGGTTATATCGGCTTTCAGTTCTACCAGGCGCTGGCCGGCTATCTGAACAGCGCCGTCAGCGGCAACAAGGCCCTGCTCAGTTATCCGAGCGTGGCGCCGATCGACACGGTTGCTGCACGCTACGTGCTGCAGATCGTGACGACGACAATCGTCGCCATCGTTGTGCTCGGTTATATCGTGTTCACGGTCCGCCATCCCGTTTCCATCCATCTCCCGCCTATCCTAGAAGCAATGGTAGCGGCGAGCCTGATCGCGCTCGGCATTGGGCTCGCGAATGCAGTGCTGTTCGTCATGTACCCGATCTACGAAAAGCTTTATGGCATCGTCACCCGCCCGCTTTTCCTCGTCTCCGGCGTATTCTTCCTGCCGGATTCACTGCCACCGATCGCCAAGGATGTGATACTTTTTAACCCTTTGGCTCATATCGTCATGCAATTCAGGACCGGATTTTATCCGCAATACCGGGCAGCCGGATATGACGGGTTCTATGTCTGGAGTGTCGCGGCCTGCCTGGTATTCATTGGGCTTGTGCTATTTACGACATCCAGGGGAAGGCTGAGAGACCGATGATCCGATTGGAGCGCGCAACCAAAGAGGTGCGCATGAAAGGCGTGAGAAAGATGATCATCGACAATGTGTCGGTGACCTTTCCGCGTGGCAAGAGCATCGGGCTTTTGGGCCGTAACGGCGCGGGAAAGTCGACGCTGCTTCAGATTATCGCAGGTACGCTCGAACTCGACCGCGGCCGCATCATCCGGCAGGGAAAAATCTCCTGGCCGCTGGGCTTTCAGGGCAGCTTCCAGGGCAATCTTTCCGGCGAGCAGAATGTCCGCTTTGTCGCCCGCATCTATGGCGTGAATACCGACGAGCTGGTTGCCTATGTTGCCGAATTCGCCGAACTAGGGCAATTCTACCATGCGCCTGTCAGAACCTACTCTTCGGGCATGAAGGCTAGGCTGGCATTCGGGGTGAGCATGGGAATCAATTTCGACTATTATCTGGTCGACGAAATCACCGCCGTGGGCGATACCAATTTCAAGCGGAAATCGCAGCAGACCTTCAAGGAAAAGCTGAGCAATTCCGACGTGATCATGGTCTCCCACAGCACCGGAACGTTGCGCGACTATTGCCAGACCGGCATCGTTCTGGAAAATGGACAGATGACCTACTATGATGACATCAACGAGGCCATCGCCGTGCATGAAAGCAATATGAAGAGGCACTGACTTTGAACCAGACGGCTCCAAACACCGTATCAGGCAATCAAGTTGCTCTGCCCTCCGAGAACGGCCAAGCCGCGCCGAAGAGCAGGAACCTGCGCCTACTGGAATCGCTGCTCGAACGCCCTGCGTCCGTGCCGGCTCCGTCTGTCCAGCCTGCTCAACCGGCATCGCCTGAGATCACGATAGACCCCGCATCGCCAGAACCTGCCAAGCGGGGTTGGCTCTCAGCACTGAAAACGCGGCATATGGCGATCGTTGGCGGTTTTCTCGCCCTGGTCGCAGTGCCTTCAGTTGTCAGCACCGGTTACATGGCCTTCATCGCGGCCGACCAGTATCACAGCTTCTCGTCCTTCTCCGTGCGCAGCATCGAAGCCGCGCCGTCGAGCGACCTGCTCGGCATGTTCTCGCAAAGTTCATCCGGCAGCACGCTGTCCGATTCCTACGTACTGGTCGACTTCATCCTGAGCGAGCGGATGGTGCAGATGGTCGACGAGGCCTTTGGCCTTGATGCGGTATTTGCACGCCAGGGCATGGATTTCTTCTATGGTATCAGCCCGGATATGCCGATCGAAGACAGGCTGGCCTATTGGCGCAACATGGTGACCGTGAATTTCGACCAGACCTCGGGCATCATGGACCTGCAGGTGAAGGCATTCAGCCCGGAAATGTCGCAGAAGGTTGCCGATTTCGTCATCGCCCAGAGCGAAAAGCTGATCAACGACCTGTCGCTGACAGCCCGCAACGAAGTGCTCAAGACGGCACGGGACGAGGTTCAGACTGCCGAAGACCGCCTAACCCAGACCCGCGCGTCGCTTAGAAGCTATCGCGACGCCTCGCAGGAAGCCGACCCGGTCGAAGGTGCAAAGCTCGCGGCCCAGTTGATCGGCTCGCTCGAAGAACAGCTGGTCAAGCTCAAGACCGAGCTTTCGACAGCACTGACCCAAATGGGCAGCAACACTCCGCGCGTGCGCCTCATCCGTTCGCAGATCTCCAGCCTGGAAGACCAGATTGCAAAGGAACGCCAGCGCTTCGGTAGCGGCGCTTCCGGAAAAGGCGGTCGCTCGACAGGTCAGGCAACCGATGTTGCCGGTCGTATCGCGCTTTATGAATCAATCCAGACACAGAACGAGTTTGCCGAGCGCGCCTATACGGCTTCGCTCGCCTCTCTCGAAAAGGCCCGTGTAGAAGCGGGGGCGAAACAGCGTTATCTTGCGGTCTTCATCAAACCTACCTTGTCGCAGATGGCACAATATCCGCATCGCCTGCTGAACCCGATCCTGGTCACACTGGCGGGCTTACTGCTTTGGGGTGTTGCCGTGATGGTCTTCTATAATATCCGCGACCGACACTGACGGTATCCCGGCGGTCCGGAAACCCGCACCGCCGGCCATTCATTCGCCTGCAGACGAGGCACGTCCTTGAACTACCTGACCACCCATATCCGCATCGTCACTGCTTTCGTGATCCGCGAAATTGCGACCCGATACGGCAGGAGCCCGGGTGGTTATGTGTGGGCCTTGCTGGAGCCTGTTGCCTTCATCGGGCTGATGTCGCTGCTTCTGGGGTCACTTGGAAGACTGCCGGCGCTCGGGACCAGCTTTACCCTGTTTTATGCCACAGGCTACCTTGCCTTCAGCATGTACAAGGGCATGGAAGGTTATCTCGTCTCAGCGATCAGCGGTAACAAGGCTCTGATGAGCTACCCGAAAGTATCGCCATTCGATGCGGTGATTTCGCGGTTCATCCTGCAGGCTATGACGTCCTGCGTGGTGACCTGGATCATTCTCTATGCGGCTTTGTGGACGACGAACCAGCCGGTTACCATCCAGTGGGCCTATATCGTCGAGGCGATCGCATTTGCCTGGATCATGGCGCTCGGGGTGGCGCTCGGCAACACCGTGCTGTTCTTCAAGTTTCCGCTTTACCAGAAGATCTTCGACATCGTCATGCGGCCGCTTTTCCTGCTATCGGGCGTGTTCTACGTGCCGTCGCATATGCCGCATCCGTTCTCGGACGTGCTCCTTGCCAATCCGATAACCCAGGTCGTCGTGCTATTCCGCGATGGATTTTACGTCCAGCACGGAGACACCGGGCTGGACATGCCGTTTCTTATCACGACATCGGCAGGACTTCTGTTTGTCGGAATGCTTCTCTTCACGGTTTTCCCGGTTGCCCGGGCCCGCGAGTGAAACGTGGATGGCTAACGCCGGAAAATTGCCTTGATAAGTCCCATGGCGGACCTGCTGTGCGCCTGCAGGCGATAATTGATGACGCGCTTTGCCCGTTCGGATGAAAGCATGAAGGTTAGCGCAAAAAAGACTGTCATCGACAGTTTGACCTTGGCGGAATACGGATAGGTCCACAAAAGCGACAGCAGAAACAGGAGCTGGCGCAGCCCGACACGTGCGCTGTTTGCAATGGCCAGATAGAAGCTTCGTTCCTGATGAAAATAGGCGCGATTGGCGGTCACCAGGCGGGATCCGAGACCTGTCTTATCAAGAAGCGAGCGAAGATGCTCCAGCCGGTGCTCGAAACGCTCCGCCTCGCGCTTGAGCGGGATCGGGTTCAATTCACTGCTGAAACCAGAATCATTACGGTCATGCACCCGGTAAAGGCCGAGCGGCCTCGAAAGACTTATGATGTCACCCATGAAAGGAGCCACGAACAGGATGACGCCATCGACAGCGCGTTCGTAATCCGCTCCTTCTATCAGTTGGCAGACATCCCTGCGAAACACATTTCCGGATGTCGGAGGGCTTGTGTAGTATCCGGTCTTCAGAACTTCCCGGACGAGCAGTTCCCTCTCACGAAAATCGGAAAGCGGTGGGACGGGACCGCTCATGATCCGCCGCCGCGCATCCATCCTCAGCAACGGGAACTGAAGTTTCGCCACATCCTTGTCGAGGTGCCAGAGGACTTCCGTCAGCGCGCCGGGCAACAATTCGTCATCGGCATCGAGAAACAGGACGAAAGGGGCCGTCGTCTCCTGTAGCCCGCGAAGGCAGGCGAGCCTTTGCCCGGCATTTTCGATATGGTACGCCCGGACGCCAGTTCGGCATATTTCGTCCCAGGAATTATCTGTCGATCCGTCATCGATGACGACCAGTTCACAATCCCGGCGACCCTGCCTCAAAACGCTTTCAATGGCATCGGTGACATAATCGGCATAATTCCAGCAGGTAACGATGACCGCCAATTTGGGAGAGCCGGCACCCCGCGTATCCATGGAAATGTTTTTGCCCTGACCCGCTACCATAGACTCAAGCGTTTTCAAGGCAATGTCGTCGGTCATGACCGTTGCCTGTTGATGATATAACCGACAAGATTGGCTCCGGCCCTGCGCAGCTGCTGCTCGGCGCTCTTGACGGCTTCACGCGTCGTGCGACCCCATCGCGTCACGAGGACAACGACATCGGCTTGAGACGCAAGAGCCAGGGCGTCCAACGAACTATCCAATTCAGGAAGATCGATAATAACATCACCTTTCTGACGCGCCGCTTCAATGATCTCGCGGATGCGCGGGTGACGGAAATTGGAATAGATATTGGTCACCGCATCACGGGAGAGAACCGGCAAAATTGCAATGCCGTCCCGCCGCTCGAAAGTTATCTCCGCGATATCCGCTTCCGAAATGGCGGCATCTGCAAGCGATGCGAGCGGGCCGCCCGATACGCCCCTGGTCTGTTCACCGCACCAGAAGACGGTTGCGGGACGTCCGCTGCGATTGAGCATATCTGCAAGGTTGAGCGCGAGCGCCGATCCGCCCGCGTCACGGGAATAGCCCGCCAGCGCGATCACGGCGTTCTTGTCGGCCTTCTTGTGGGTATAGGAGATATCGATCAAGGTGCGCAGGTCACGGATGGCCGCCGCGTGGCGCCGCATCCGCTGTCCGGCCCCGACCCGTGTCGCAAGCTGCAATCTGCCTCCGACCTCCGGTATCTGAGCCATGCAAGGCATCGCGGTTTCAGTTTCCAGATCCTTGGGACTGCGGACCTTGCGATCGAAAGCAATGCTCATGGCCAGCGCAGCCATACCGAAAAACAATCCCAGCACGCCGCCGAATGCCACGATAAGAGAGGTTTTTGGACTTGACGGAGCAAGAGGGGGAAGTGCGGCGCCAGTGATCTTGGCATCGGCATCCGGTGTCGCGGCCTTTGGCAGCGTGCCTTCCTTCATCGCCTGCGTGGCCGTCGCGATCTGGGCGGATAATGCATCAAGCCGCCCCTGCAGGGTTTCGGTTCCGGCGCTGGCAACCTGTTCCTTCGAGGTGACGGATTGCAGGATGTAACCGGAGATAATGGCATTGGCGACGCGCGCGGGCTGGGTTGGGTCCGTGGACCAATAACCGACCGCAACAACATAGGACTGGCCGACACGGCGTGCGGACACTCTCTCAACGAAGTTGGCGAAGGCAACGCGCTTGAGATTTTCTTCGGGGCTCTGGGTGAGCGTAGTGGCGTTATTTTCCGCGGGCTGCCCCGAGAAAGTCGACCGGACCCACTCGATCGGGCCGGTAATGGCCGACTTGAGCAAGCTCACAGGCTGGGGCGCAAGCTCCGGGCTTTCATACAATTTCAGGCTTTCGAAAACTGCCGAGAGAAGCCGCTCCGAGAGAATGATCTGCAGTTCACTTTCGGCGCTGTTCAGATCAAGCCCCTGCTGCAATATCGAGCTGGCATTGGCGAACTGGCGCGGTTCGAGCAAGATCGTGGCTGTCGCATCATAGGTGCGCGGCAGAGAATGCGCGTAAAGCGCTGCGGCAATGACACCTGAAAACATGCAGGCAAGCAGGCGAAGCTTGTATCGCCACGCTATGACAAAAACCAGTTTAAGGAACATCACAGGGCCATCGACCCTGTTATCCTTTGCCACGTTATCTATAGGCCAGATGCGTGACGCTCGCTCGACGGGACCAAGTCTGTCAAAAGTCATCGTGCGGCACCTCCGCCAAGGCGCTCGAGTTTGGTGGGCGGAACATCCAGAGAGGCCGCTCTTTCCGGGTTGATTTTACCGCACAGAAGATCAGCCAAGGCTGCTAGATTTCCCTTTACCCTGCCCCGCCGGTCGATAAACGGTTCCGGGGCCACGGACTTTGCGAAATTCATCGACATGTTGCGCCAGATCTGGCCGATCGCCTGTTTGGTCGTCATCGTTCCCTTCCGACGTAGATAAACGGGGTTTATTACCTGCGAATATCCCAAGCGCTGGCCACTGACCCGGCCGACCTTCACTCCCATGTGAACACCATAGGCTTCGGCGCATTTGACTAGGTCCCCGCCCTTTTTCGCCAGCGATGCACCAAAGTCGCGATCCTCCAGCCAGCCATAAAGAACGAGACGCTCGTCGAAGCGATTATCGCCTATCGCCGATACTCTGTACGCCATGTTGCAGCCGTAGGGGCTGAAGGGACGCTCCCAGACCGATCCCTCAGTCGCAGGGGCCTCTTCGACAAGCTTGACCGCCTCAGCAAAGGGTATGCCCGGCCCTTTGATACCATCGGCGACCACACGCCCCGTAAAGCCCACCACACTGCTTTCGTCCGCAAAGGCGCGCGCCGCGGTGGCAAGCCAGTTCGGGTCGGCAACGAAATCGTCGTCCAGAAACACGAGAACGTCAATTCCCGTTGGCAAATGATCCAGAGCGTTGTTGCGCTGGGCCGGCAAGCCCGCCTTCCCGGTGAGCACCTCTACACGATCATCATCGGCAAGATCTCCAGCATCACTGCTGTCCACGCAGGAAAGGATTACCCGCTCGGGCGCCAATGTCTGCGTTTCCAGAAGGTGACGGACGGTCTGCGACACGACTACCGGACGACCGCGGGTGGCGATGGCGACAGCAACCCTGGCAATGGGCGGCGCTGCCGGCGCAGGAGGCGCCAGGCGGGCCGTCGGCTCGTCAAGCAGTTCGCAATATCCTGCAGCGGTCTCGCGCCAGGAGAATTTCTGCATCTGGACGAAACCCTTCGCACGCAGGTCGTCCATCAGCGAAACAGAGTCCCTCAGGGCCTCGACATAAGCTATCCATTGAGCCGGGTCGAAGGGCGAAGCCATCAGCGCGGCATCGCCACAGACCTCGGCCATGCTCGAATGGTAAGACGATATGACCGGGCATCCCAGTGCCATCGCCTCGACGACGGGCAAGCCGAAACCCTCATTCAGGGAGGGAAAGGCAAGACACAGGGCATGTTTCAGAAAATAGGCGATGTCGTCATCGGAAACCCGGCCGGCCATTATGACATTGTCGTGCTGCCCGGCCGCGCCTTCGCTGAAAATACCGAAATCCCCCCCGGCAATGACAATATCTATTCCAAGCCTATCCAGTTCCGCGGCAATCTTGAACAGAAGCGCCAGGTTCTTGTGCCTTGCGCGGGATCCGAGCGCAAAAACATACCGGCGAGACCGCTCTGCGATCGCCTGAACGATCCCCGGCGCGATGGTGGCCGCGTCGGCATTCCATTGCAGGACATGTTCGTAGCCGTTCGGCAGGACGGCGATATCCTTTGCCTCTATCGGCAGGTAGCGGGCAAGCTGGCGCGCCGAGGCATGCGAAACCGTCGCGATCCGCATCGCCCGTCTGGCGAGCACCGGCTGGATGGACTTGTAGGCCGTCCGGAACGCCAGACTGTAGCTGTCAGGAGCTGCAAAAACGTTGCCGTCATGGATACAGACGATCTGGTTCTTCTTGGCGACAGGAGCCGTATTGCAGAGATTGAGCAAGGGGCCACGCCATTTCCAAGGCAGAACGCATTGTTCCCACGCATGGCCGTTGAGGCGGCTGGCGACTTCAATCCGCGAAAAAACGTGCAGACCTGGATCGGCAGCGCCGGAAGGAACAAGAAGCGAAGCGACCGCCCCGCCACCGCTTGCCTCATCCAGGGCCTTCAGCACATTCAAGGCGTAGCGCTGCACGCCGGTTGGCGTCTGGGTCAGAAAGCGGCCGTTGACTGCGAAACTATCCTTCAGGCCCATCGATAAATTCCAACGCCTTCCCTGCTACAGAAACTATTGTTGAAATCCTGTTCCAGTAAAAATACCGGATACTTCAATAACAATAGCACGATAAATTCCAGTTTCAGCACTAAATAGTTGAAATAGTTAATCACGAAGGGAATACACCCCGATTTTTCGACGATATATTACCGGACCCAACCAGCGCTCGAATGATGTCCGCAATGCCAAAAGGCATTACTCCTCAATAGCTTCCACGCGCATTCAACACGGCGGGTATGGTCTTGGCCATAATCACCAGATCGCCGACAAGACTGCGATTGGCGACATACAGCGCATCGAGCTGCACGCGCTTGACATAATCTGCATCGCTTCGCCCGCTAACCTGCCACAATCCTGTCAGACCCGGACGCACGCGAATATAATCGGCGTAGTTCTGGCCATAATAAACCGTCTCGCTGGGAACGATCGGGCGAGGACCGACAATGCTCATATGGCCGAGAACGACGTTCACGAGCTGCGGAATCTCGTCAATGCTGCTCTTGCGCAGGAAAGCGCCGAACGGCGTGATGCGCGGATCGTTCTTCAGCTTGCGCGTGGCCGCCCATTCCGCCTCCTCCGCAGGATTATCCGCCAAGTATTTTTCAAGCAACGCTTCGTTATTGTTGACCATGGTGCGAAACTTAAGACATGGGAACATACCCCCGCCTCGCCCAATCCTGCTATGAGCTATGAAGATTGGCCTTCCCTGGATCAGCAGCAATACGAGAGATGTTATAAATATTAATGGCACAAGAACAAACAAAGCTGTCAGAGACAAAAAAATATCTAAAGCACGCTTTGCAAATAAAGATAGCCTAGGAGACAGCCTTAACTTGAATTTGTCGAAAACAAATAATCGCTGAATGCCACTTTCGCCGGCGTTTACATTGACGTCACGCATTGACGCACTCCATATCAGCAGATGTGATTAAAGGTCAGTCGATTTGCATGCACTGCGTAGCACTGTTAATCATTGCTAACAAATGCTTAAAAGTTTGACAATATATTTATTGACTGTAGTCTATTGAAAAATGTTAGAAACTCCAGAAAGTCTTTAGTGAAACTTTCCGGACCGTTCTCCCTTAGTTCTTCTTTGGAACAACCGAAATTACAGGTTTATCCTCAGAACTCTCGGAACTAATACGATTTATAGAATATAACGATTCTCGTGAGGTGGTTCATGCGTGTGGCAATTATCCACTATTGGCTCGTCGGAATGCGAGGCGGCGAGAAAGTCCTTGAGGCGATCTGCAAGATTTACCCTCAAGCTGACATTTACACACATGTATATGACAAGGCTTCCATATCAGCTGCGATCAATTCACATACAATTTACCCGACGTTCATCAATTCTTTGCCGTATGCAAAGCGTATGTATAAAAAGTACCTTCCCCTGATGCCAATGGCGCTGGAGCAGCTGGACTTAAGTCAATATGATCTCGTCATCAGTAGCGAATCCGGCCCTGCCAAGGGCGTTATTCCGAATTCTCCGGCCGTTCACATCTGCTATTGTCATTCTCCGATGCGATACGTCTGGAATATGTATCACGAATACTATCGGAAGTCAGGTATAATGACGCGGCTGATGATGCCGCCGCTCGCGCATCGCCTCCGGGCGTGGGATATCGGAACGGCAAGCCGGGTTGATCATTTCGCCGCCAACTCGGTCACAGTCGCCAACCGGATCAGAAGCTATTATCGCAGGGATGCGGATGTCATCCACCCGCCTGTCGACACTCAAGCTTTCCGCCCGGTGCCCATGCAGGAGGTCGGCGACTACTATCTGATGGTGGGCGAACTCGTCGGCTACAAGAGGCCGGATCTGGCTGTAGAGGCCTTCAATCTGATGAAGAAAAAACTCGTCGTCATCGGCGGCGGCGAGATGCTGGACTATCTTCGCAAGATAGCCGGCCCGACAGTGACGATCATGGGCTCACAATCCTTCGACGTGCTGAAGTATCACTATGCACGGTGCAGAGCCCTGATCTTTCCGGGTGAGGAAGATTTTGGTATAGTCCCACTGGAAGCCATGGCGAGCGGTCGTCCTGTGATCGCATTTGGGCGCGGTGGAGCAACCGAGACGGTCATCGATGGAAGGACAGGCGTATTCTTCAAGGATCAAACCGTCGAGACGCTTATCGACGCAATTGATCGGCTGGAGCGCATGGACTTCGATCCGGCCGATGCAGTGACACGCGCTGCAGATTTCGCAACACCTGTGTTCATCAGGAAGTTCAGTAACTTTGCGTACAAGGCCCTCGGCACGGAGCCGCCGCCGGCCGTGAGACCCGCACAGATAGCATGACACAGGTGAAATAGCCGAAGGAGCATAGGGAACGTGACGCATACCAATTCCTCCTGCCGCCGTAACCGCAAAGCATTCTTTTCCTTCTCCGCAGGCGCTTGGATAGTTGCGCTTGCCTCGGGCATGCTCGTATCGACCATCGGGCAAGCCCTTGCAGCCACATATCTTCTCGGTCCGCTCGACGTGTTGAAGATCCGCGTTTTCGAATGGCGGCCGAGTGCGGGTATCGCATATGAGTGGGTGCCGCTGACGGGAGAATTTACGGTTTCGGCCTCCGGAACGCTTTCACTGCCGATCGTGGGTACAATTCCGGTTGCCGGCAAGACACCAGAGGAAGTTTCCGAGATCATCGGCGAGCAACTTCAGGCCCAGATCGGTCTTCAGAAACGGCCGAATGCATCGATCGAAATCTCCAGCTACCGGCCATTTTTCGTTACCGGCGCAGTTGGGACACCCGGCAAGTTCAATTTCCTCCCCGGCCTTACCGTAACCCAGGCGCTCAGCATGGCTGGAGGAAGCGGAAGCGTTGATCCTAGGGTCATGGAGGTTCAGCGCGAGGCCCTTGTGAACCAGGGCACGATGCGGGAGCTTGAAGCAGAGCGGCTTGGTCTCCTGGCGAGACAAGCCCGCGTGGATGCCATGCTGGCGAAGAACGTCAAGATCAGCTTTCCCCGCGAACTGACGGAGCGCTCGTCCCAGACCGCCGTGATGCAGGTGATGCGAAACGAGCAGGCGCTTCTGGACAGCCGCCTGCGCTCTATGGATTCCGATCTTACCGCGCTGGAACAGTCCAAGGTTCTTGCCAAGAACCAGATCGAAGGACTTAAGCAGAAGGAAGCGTCGCTGACGAAGCAGATCGATCTCGCCAACAAGGATCTGAGTTCGGTCAACAAGCTGGTATCACAAGGGCTGACCGTGTCATCACGCCAGCTTGGCGCGAACCAGAATCTCGCGGATCTCGAGAGCCGCAATCTCGACGTATCGCTTGCACTTTTGACTACTCAGCAGGATCTGACGAAACTCGACCAGGACGCATTGGCCGTCGTGGAGAAGTTCAAGGCATCCGCACTGATGGAAGCATCAGAGCTCAGAGACAAGCTTGCAGCCAATGACGAGAAGATGAGAACCTCGCAGGCACTGCTCCTGAATATCGAGATGCGCGTGCCGGCGGCCCTATCCGCGCTGAATGCCGAAGGCCGCCCGCGTACGATCACGAAAATCAGCCGCACGATCAACGGTGCGACGGAGACATTCGTGGTCAAGGACGACGATGCCGTTCAGCCCGGCGACGTCATTCGTGTCGAGCCTCAACAAAATGCGGTGACGCAAAACGGGGGCGCCTCGCAATAACCGGCATCAACCCTAATAGAGAGGAAAACTCGCCACGGCAGCGCTCGGGGCTTGATCGAACACGCCTAGACATGCGATATTAATATTAGAGAATCCTAATTAAAATTGAGTAATGAATGGCTATTTGGGTCCTGATCCTTTCTGCCGCCATTGGCGCCGTTTGTGGAATCTGGCTTCATGTCGTTGTCTTTACTATACTTTCCGTGTTTGTTGCGATTGTCTATCTCTTGACCGCAGTCCTGTCGGGACTTTCATTGGCATCTACCTTCATATGGATCATGATGCTGAGCACTGCGCTTGGCGCTGGTTATATTGCCTCTCATTTCGTACGCTACGTGGCCCATAGCCGGGCACATAAAGCCAAGCACCGGCATTCGGAGCTGGAATCTGGCACCAAATATCTTCACGATCAGCAACACCCCTGACCAGCGCGGCAGATAGCCGAAGGCGTGTTCGGGCCGGATGCGGATAATTTCGGCCTATTCGAAGCAAATATTCAAATTTCGCAATCGAATTCCATCCCATGCGCCTGGGATATACTAAGTCTTCATACGACAATCAAATATACGTATCGACGTTTATTTTCGATAGACGCCGTGTCTATCGCTAGTCTAACCTATCAATACATACAGAAACACTGAATAACCGATGATCAATCTATGGAGCATTCACCTCCCTTTCACGAACATCGGAAAATACGGATAATAAAAACGGATATATCCAAGCGATCATCCCAGAGCCGCTGACCTGCCAGGACACACTCAACTTCCTTGAAGATAGGATCGGACATGTCGAAGCTGCCGCGTAGAACATTCGTCAAGGCATCGGTACTGGCAGGGGCCGGGGTGATGCTGGGTGGCCGGGCGCTGGCAGCAAGTGACCCGACCAGCGGACGCCGCCTGATCTTTGACGAGCAATTCCGAACGATCGACTGGACGATCTGGGAAGCCGGGCGGAAAGCCACGACATTCGATCCGGGCTTTTACGGCAATTCCGCCTTTGCCCGCAGCACCGGCGAGGAGGGCTTCAATCCTTACGCAATCGTCGACGACGACGCGACGGCAAACGGCAAGGCGCTGCAGATCTCGGCAAAATATATCGGACGGCAAATGTCCGTGCCGCATTATTACGGCAACGGGGATCCGCAGAAGCAATGGATTTCAGGCAATCTTCAGACTGCCCGCGGAGACGGGACAATTCTCAAGGGATGGCGGACCGGCTATTTCGAGACCCGGATGATCTTTCCCAAACATCCGCTCACATGGCCCGCCTTCTGGCTGATGAATGGCCGAAGCATTCTTTTCCCGAAAACCAGCATCGAGATCGATGTTGTCGAGCAGAAGGGGTTCGAGCCGACGAATTACGGTGCCTACCTGCACGAATGGGGCCAGCCGGGAGAACGGCACGCCGAAGTCGGCGTCAGGACGCCGGTCGACATGACGACGCAATATTGTCGATACGGGATGCTGGTGACCGAGAGCGAATGCAGGCCGTATTTCGAACGTGAGCCAGTGATCGATCCCGCGAGCGGCCGGCCGACCGTCTGGCCGATCGGGCGCGCTGCAGAAATCAAGGCCAATAACGATCTCTTCTGGCCGCTCGTGACCCTCGCGCTGCGTGCGGACGTGCCTTACCCGGACCCCTTGCTTCCCGAACACATGGAGACATCGATGCGAGTGGACTATGTGAAGGTCTATGCGTGAGCAGGCACCGGCGGCGCGCAAGACGTCTCACGCTCTTCGGCCGGCACCGCTGTCGCAAGCCCTGCCATGACGAAAAACAAAAGCCCGGTATCCACGGTTGATCCCGACACCGAAGCGCCGATGAGAAGACAAAGGCAGCCGTTGCGGCCGGCAAGCCGGACATCACTGTCGAATGTCCGCGGCGTTCCCCGCCTGGTGTAAAAGGCAGACAAAAAGAACAGGCCGAAGAAAATCACACCCGGAATGCCAACATTGGAAAGAAGCGCAATAATGAAGCTCGATGTGCGGGATGTGCCCAGCCCGACGCCGAGGCCATAAGAGTTGATAAAATTGCTCCAGCCATAGGCATTCCACATGCCCCGTTCGATGCCGGATGCAGAGTTCGCCTTGCTGAACAGCAGAAGATCAAAATAGGCATAAAGCTGGCGGAAAAGATCCTCGTTCATAACGATCATCATGCCGATGAGGACGAGGATGATCGGCGCGAAAAGGACGACGCCGCCACTGATCCGCGTGCCGGACTGGCCGCCGCAGCGGAAAAAGCAGGTCATGTAAAGGATTGCGAGGCAGACCGGCAGACCGAACAGGCCGGCGGACGAAGTGGACCTGATCACCATGATCGATGTCAGCAGGAAGAGAAAACCTGTCAATTTGCTGTAGCGCCCGCAAATGCGCATCGTTCCGGCAAAACCCACCACGCCCAGGCTGACACCGGCGAATGTGGAGGCTTCCGGCCAGGAACCGACAACGCGCTTGACGCCGGCGACAATCGCCTCGTCATGGAACGCATAAGGTGCGTTGCGGATATAGCTGAAGAGTTCCTGGATCGGGGTTCCGTAGGTGACGAGATCGGCAATGCCGAAGAGCAGGTTGGCGGAAGAGAAGGCCAAGACGGTACCGGTCGCCGCGCGAAATCCTGCCATGGTAGAGGCCATCGCGACAATCATGACGAAGGTCACGATATTGGCGGTGTTGTAGATGGCCTGGGTGAGATTGCTGGAAACCGGACCGAGCGGCACCGCGCCGCCGGTCTCGGGATATTCCGACGAGCCAAGCGGAATGATGTTCATCGTCTCCGCCCACAGCCTCGGAGCGAAAAACCCTGCAAGCACGCCATAGGTCAGAAGGCAGAGAAGCCAGAAAGCGGGTTGCGGAAAGGCCAGCGCGTCGAGTGCAACCTTCATCTTCTCACGGTAGGAGAGCGTCGCAAGCGCCAGGAAGCCGACGAAGAGATGGCCGGGCTGAATGCCTGCCCCGCCGATCATCACCGCAGCCGCTCCGCCGAATATGGTCATCACGCCGAAGGCAATCGCTGTGGCGCGATAACCGGATATCAGGCAGAGGATGCCGACGACAAGCGTGAAGATACCGACGGGCGGAATACTCATCGCAGCAACCTCGCCGTTGTGGTGAAGTGAGTTTGGCGCGCCGTCGAGCGAGTGCGTTTCCGCGTTTCCTCAAAACGCGAGATCGCTCCATCTCCCTGTTCTGACGCAATTCCGGCCGTAAAACCGGTTCCCACCTTGAAGCGAATTGCTCTACTCCTCGACAGTGCCGGTGAGCCCGAGCGCTGCACGTGCGGCTCGTTCACCGCTCAGGAAGGCGGCGTCGGTCCAGATATAGCCCCACTGGCCGAAGCGACCGCAATATTCGATGCCCACCTCGTCGAGATAGGCATGCACGGTTTCGACGGCGGCTTTTCGGTCAAGATCGAAGATCACGTTGCCAAAGGGCAACATGATTGCGCTCTTGTGAATGATCTCGGCGCGCGACTGCACGATGCCGGACTTTATCAGCGCATCGATGGCCGGTTCGATCCACTCGTCCGGGCTGCCGGTTAGCGGCCGGTATTTTTCGCTGAAGTAGATTTCCGCCTGCAGAGCCCCGCAGCCATCGGGAACGCTTTTCTTTGAAAGATTGCCGCGGTAGCTGACGCGCGCGAACGGGATGTCCTCATCGTAGAAATAGGACCATTGCGGCTTGGTCTCGATTGGGCGATTGAGCCCGATATTGACGACAACGACCTGGGTGCAGGCGAGCTTCGCTGCAGCTTCGCAAACATCATCAGGCACACCCTTGATCAGCGGAATGACGATCGGGAGAGGCAGGGACGAAATCAGCTTCTTGAAGTCATGCGTCGTGCCGTCCTTGAATGTCAGCTGCTTTTCCTTCGTGTCGATCGCCGCGATCTCGTGGTCGCAGAGCACTTCGGCTTTGTCGTAAAAGCCGCTGATGAAGGATTCGAAGCCGCCTTCCGTCGGATAACGGAACTCATTGACGTAAAAAACGTCGAGCGGCTCGTGTTCCAGCGCGCCGCGCAGCACCTCTTCCAGATTGGGGCGATAGAGACGCGGTCCCAGCCAGTCCGTCGACATGTTGCTGGCATCCGTGGTGTGATACTTGCGGGTGTAAACTGCCGGGAAGGTTTCGGCGAAGGTCTTGCCGAAGGCGGCCAGCAGCCAGTCTTCGTAATTGGTGATCTTCGGGTTTTCGATCTGGCGCGCCTCGATGAAATCCTTGATGCAATTGACCACCAGCTCGGCCGGCAGGCCGTGAAGGTTGACCTGGGCGGGATGCTTTATCCAGTGCCCCTGCCAGTAGTTGTTGCAATAGACATTGCCGACCTCGAATTTCTGGCCGGTCGATTCAGCAAACAGATCCTTCACGCGAGGATTTTTCGTGAACGAGATATGCACGCCCTCGTCGAAGACGAAGCCGTCACCATTGCCGAAGCTCGAGGTCAGGCCGCCCGGCCTGGAGCGCTTGTCGTAGATCCTGGCCCGTATGCCATTGGCAAACAGAACGTTGGCGGCGCCGAACCCGGCCATTCCGCTGCCCAAGATCGCATATCCCTGATGCTCCATCATCGTTCCCTTATCACCACTCGTCTCTTTTGGTCTCGGCGCTTCAGTTTACCCAGCGAACATCGTCGGACAGACGCCCCGCATCCATGAGGCGTTCAAGCGTGGTCAGTCGCTTGGCCGCAGCCGGAATGACTTCACGTCCCGCCTGTTTTGCACTCGTCAAACCGTCGACCAACCGCGTGATCGATTCAGACAGGGAGACAGCCGGCTGGTGGTCCGGGGCTGCCTTGGCGTAGCGGGTGAAATCCACCTGATAGGAGCGCAGATCCGGCAGTGCGTCCTTGTTGATCGAGACGCGCGTTCCGGGGATCGCCTGGGCGACGGCCTCGGCAAGCTGGAAGACCTGATAATTGTTCTCGTTGCGGCCGGCATTGATCGACACGAAGCGGCCGCCATTGTCGCTATCGCGCTTGATTGCCCATTCCATGGCGCGCGCCATGTCCTTGACATCGATCAGCGGGCGCCAGGGCGTGCCATCGCTCAGGACCTTGATCTCGCCGGTAGAAAGAGCCGTTGCGACGAAATCGTTCAGCACCAGATCTAGTCTCAACCGCGGGGACTGGCCGCATGCGGTGGCGAAGCGCAGGCAGGTGATCGCCATGTCCGGCGCTTCCAGCTGTTCCAGCGCCTGTTCGGTGGCGATCTTGGACCTTGCATAGGCGGTCAGCGGTGTCAGCGTGTCGTTTTCCTTGCGTGGCCCACCCTCGGCAAAGCCGTAGACGCTGCAGCTGGAGGCAAAGACAAAGCTCTTCACACCTGCCTCAGCGGCTGCCGTGGCGATATCGACGCTGGCGCGGTAATTGATGCCTTCCGTCTGCTTTTCGAAACGGGCGCCGATCGGATCGTTGGAAAGCGCTGCAAGATGTACGACCGCATCCACGCCTTCGAGCAATTCCACCGGAAAGTCACGGACATCGCCGAAGACCTGTTTGTCGAGCACACGCTCGGGAAATTCATCAGGCAGCGTCAGGCATTGGGCGAAATAACCGGTATCGAACCCGATAAGCTCCGCGTCCGGCCAGACCGAGCGAAAATGTGCTGCCACGACCGGGCCGACATAACCCATATTTCCGGTGATCAGGATACGCATATACGAACCGCCTCTATCTTGTGGTTGTGGTTGTCGAAAGAACGGTGACGGCGGGGCTCGCCCCGACCACCTTTTCAAGCTGCACCGGCCGGTAGCCGATCTGGGTGACCGTGCGTATCAGCATGCCGTAACCCGCCCTTCGGGCTTCGCGCGGTTTGCGCATTGCGCTTGCGGCGCGCAGGAGATGCAGGCCATTGCGAATATTGGCGGCGAGATGGCTAACCTTGCGGCCGCCATCGGTTATGCCGCCATAGATCAGTTTCGGCTGCGGCACGCCCCGGAACGTGCTTCTGACCTCCCTCAGGTCGCCCTCCGGGTTCATGCCCAGTCTCTCGAAGGTCTTGTAGACGGCGCCGGTATAAAGCGGCCTGGTGTGCAGGATCGGCGAGGCATCGATGAAGGCGGCGCGATAGGCCGGTTTTGCCATCATCATGGCCCAGATATCATCCAGCCCCCAGCCGGTCGGCCAACGGGCAAGGATGGGAAGGAGCGTGCGCAGATAATCCGTGCGGATAATCGGGCACATCGGTTCGACATAATTCGAATATCGCAGCGTGAAACCCGGGCAATGCGCCGTGACCGGATAGGAAATATGGCTCGACGGGAGGAGTGACGGCTGGCCTATATCCAGATCGTTCGACGTCATGAGGTCGAACAGGTTCGACAGGCCATTCGGCTCGAACAGCAGGTCGTCATCGGGAAACATGATGTAGTCGTAGCGGTCAAGCAGATCGGGATTGGCCCGCAGGTAGCGACAGGCGCTATCCCATTTCGTGCCGGTGTCGACGGAGAGCGGAAAGTCTCCGTCATCGAGATCCGACTGCTGCTCGTCATAAGTGCTCAGCTGCAAATCCCAGTTTCGCGACGCCTTCGGCTCGACCAGCCAGTTGCTATGCAGCGACAGGCGGCCGACGCGTGCGAATACGAGGTTACGGACTTTGTTGGCGTCAGACATCAGCCCACCTCGATCTCCTGAGGATAGGGAATGGCTTTGAGGAAGGTTCCGCCCTTCTTCTTGTAATCCGCCTGCTGGGCGACGATCTCGTCGGCAAAATTCCAGGGCAGGATGAGCAGATAATCGGTCGGCGCGGTAACCAGCTCCTCGACCGGCCGGATCGGCAAGCGAACGCCGGGCATGAACTTGCCTACCTTGTGGGTGTTGCGGTCCACGACATAGGAGATCGTACCGGCGGGCAGATCGGCATAGTTCAGAAGCGTCGCACCCTTGGCGGCCGCGCCATAGGCGGCGATCGTCTTGCCTTCTTCACGGAAGGCGCCGAGCATCTTCCGCAAGTCATCACGGATGCCGGAAACGCGCAGGCCGAAATCACGGTAGCAATCGAAGCCGGTCAGGCCCATCGCATCTTCTTCCGCCTGCATCTTCTGCAGCCGTTCGGACTTGCCCTCGGTCTTGGAGACCCGCAAACGCAGCGAGCCGCCATGGATATCGAGTTTCTTGGCATCGTTGAGATAAAGCCCATGACGGCCCATCAGCGGTTCGAGGGCTGCCAGCGAATAATAGAAGAAATGCTCGTGGTAGATCGTGTCGAAGGCGCAGGTTTCGATCAGATCCTTGACGTAAGGGAATTCGAATTCGGCAATGCCGTCATCGGCCAGCAGAATGGCGAAACCTTCGACGAAATAGTTGATGTCGTTGACATGGGCGAGCACGTTATTGGCCAGCATGACCGACGCGCGCTTGCCTTCGGCAACCAGCTTCGTTGCCACGTCCTTGCCGAAGAAATCGATGACCGTCGGCACGCCGATCTCGATCGCCGCCTTGGCCGGGCCGCCGGCAGGATCGATGCCGAGGACCGGAATGCCGTGCTCGACGAAATTCTTCAAAAGATAACCGTCATTGCTGGCAATCTCGACGACAAGATTGTCGGCTCCCAGACCCCGTTCCGCGATTAGATCGAGTGCGTGTTCGCGGCTATGGGCAAGAAGGGCCGGAATGAAGGACGAGAAATACGGATAATCCTGGCCAAAAAGGATTTCCGGCGGCACATCCTCGCTGACCTGCAAGAGGCCGCATTCCTGGCAGAGCACCACTTCCAGCGGAAACAGCGGCTCCAGAACGCCGAGCTGTTCGGGTTCGAGCAGCGCGTTTGCAAGCGGCTGATTGCCGAGATCGAGGATCGTATCGAGATGATTTCCGCCGCAGGACCTGCAGGCTGTGATACGGCCGGACTTCGGCGTTGATGCTTCCACCTGAATGCTTGCGATAGTCATGGCCGAACCTCCGTGATTAATTCAGCGTTCAAACATAGATCTGCGGCTGCACGTATTCTGGAAAACGGCGCCTTGGCGCGTTCCGCGATATCGAGTAGCGAGCGGTTGCCGTCGCACTGGTTCAGGACCCAGAGCAGGTCCATCTGCGAGGCACCGCCTGCTTCCTTCTGCCCGGCTATGGCGCGATAAAGCCCGCGGCGCCCGAGTTGTGGTTCGCCCCTGCCGTCGACGCGGCGATAGGTGGCATTCCGCTGAAGCAGGTCGATAAGATCCACCAGAAGGTGGAAAGACTGGTCGAGCGCCTCCGATGTGACGAAGTCGCAATTGTCGAGCGAGGTGTGATATTCCGGAAAAGTGCCGTGGATGGCACGCATCAGGCAGCCAACCGGAAGGGCGATACCAGGGGAGCCGTATTGCCGCTCGTCGTATCCATAAGGCGAGAATTCGAGCATTCCGAACGCATGCCCGCTATGCCGCAACACATGCTCGGCCGCGAGATCGACCACCGCGCCGTCGACAGTCTTCTTGTAATGGAACGCTCCATCGTCACCGATGCAGGTCAGGACAAGGCCGTGGGCGATGCGGTCGAGATGATCCTCGTTCTGCGCCAGCCAGGTGATCGCGCCGATGGTGGCCGGCAGGAAGAGGAAACGGATGCCGAAGCGGCGCTTCGGCTGCGCCAGGAAATGTCTTGCGAGCGCAGTGGCAACGACGATGCCGGACAGGTTGTCGTTGGCGAGGCTCGGGTGGCAGACATGCACGGAGATCAGGATCTCCTGATCTGTCTCGCCGGGAATGAGGAACTCGCCATAGGTCAGCGCGCCATCGGCCAGCGCGCTATCGATCTCGACCTCGTAATCCTCGTCCGGCATCGTCTGCCAGAGCGAATGCGGCAAGCAGAAGCCCCAGTTCTCGGCGTAATAGGAGGTGCGGTATGGGATGGCCTCCGGCTGGTCTGGCAGCGTGTGGATATGCGCGGCCAGCTGCCCGCGGGTGAACGTGCCGCGGACGGGCACGCTGTAACCGACGACATGCAGATTGTTATCGGCAAAATCGACGAGCACACGGCCATCGAGCGCCTTGATCGACGCTGCCCGGATGTTCCATTCGCGCGGCACATCCCAGTCGAAGACCTGCGTGCCGGTGGCAACTTCGTGGATATCGAGCGGGATATGCTGCTTCACTGCCTGCAGCGTTGCGCGCACGCCATTCCCCGTCAGGCTGCGTGGCAACGGAAACAGGGTGCGAAGCAAGGACATCATGTCGAGCGGCGGCAGGATGCCACCGTCGTCATTGCCTGCAGTCTTGAACACACCATCCAGCATCATGCGGCGCTCCGTTGGAGCCAGGGCATTCTCGCCAGAAGATCAGGCCATTCCCGATCCTTGTCGGAGATTTCCGTCACCGGCTCCGGCCATTCGATCGACAGGAGCGGGTCATCGTAACGCGCTCCGTCATAAAGTTCCGGGTAATAGGCATCACCCATCAGGTATTCTACGATCGCGTCCTCGCTCAGCGCCTGAAACCCGTGGGCAAAACCGGCCGGAATGAACAGCATCCTTCCATCGTCGGCACCGAGTTCGACATGGAAGCTCTCTCCCAATGTCTTCGATCCCTCGCGAAGGTCGACGATCACGTCATGGATACGCCCATGACTGCAGCGGACGACCTTGGCATCAGCATGCGGTGCCCTTTGAAAATGCATGCCGCGAACAGCGCCGCGCGTTTTCGTCAGGGACGTATTTCCCTGAATGGGCGTGAACACGACACCGGCATCATCAAAAAGCTTCGTGCACCATGTGCGGGCAAAACTGCCGCGGCTATCGCCGTGAACCTTCAGATCGATAAGTTTCGCATCCGAGCCGCCGAGAGAGGTGAAGTTCATGACGCCTCCTCAAGCCTGCGGCTACCAGACTTTCCACTCAGCCGAACGGGATGCCCACATCTCGTTAAGCACCGTCTTGTCCCGCAGCGTATCCATCGGGTGCCAGAAGCCACGATGGCGATAAGCCATAAGCTCGCCCTGCTTGGCCAACTCGTCCATGGGACCTCTCTCCCACATCACCTCATCGCCTTCGATCAGCCCGAGCACGGACGGGTTGAGGACGAAGAAACCGCCGCTGATCCAGGTCCCGCCATTCTCTGGCTTCTCATTGAAGGACTGGACGCGCGGATCCTCGTCTTCCAGATACATGGCACCGAACCGGCCGACCGGCTGCACGGCAGTCACGGTTGCGCTTTTGCCGTGGTCCTTGTGGAATTTCAGAAGCGCGGTCAGGTCTATGTCACCGACGCCATCGCCATAGGTCATGAAAAACGGCTCGTTGCCGAGAAGATGCCGAACCCGGGCAAGCCTGCCGCCGGTCATCGTATCTGCGCCCGTATCCGCCAACGTGACGCGCCAATCTTCGCAAGGCGGGTCGAGATAGGTAACTTCCGATGTTGCAAGATCGAAAGTCACGCTCGATCCACGCATACGCAGGTCTTCAAAGAACTTCTTGATCAGATGCCCCTTGTAACCGCAGCACACGATGAAGTCTTTCACGCCATGAGCGGCGTATATCTTCATGATGTGCCAGAGAATTGGCTGTCCGCCTATCTCAACCAAAGGCTTTGGTACAGTCGACGTCTCCTCGGAAAGTCTTGTTCCAAGACCTCCCGCCAAAATTACAGCTTTCATAGTAAAACACGCCACCCGCTCTGTGAGAGCCGCAAATGGATCTCACATTGAAATACTAAGGATACTCGAATGCTGGCAATTTCACGTGATGACCCAAGCAAAACATAAATTAACGGAGCGAGCAAGAGTTTTTATTTATTGTTAAGCTTTAAAGAAGAACTCGACAGTAATAAAAACATCATCCAGACAATTGGGTCAGGTTATCCATCATCCGACAGATATTGATGGCCATCGCGCTTCCGCTGTGACTGCTTTGGCAGCCGGGGCCCATCGGACGCCAGAGCCTGAAGCCTTGCCCTTGAGCACGCGACGACGTCAGCGTGCATCAAACAGCTCAAAGCGGCCACCGCCGAGCTTAAGCCTCAAGCCCAGAGCCAGCAGCGTTGCGCCGTAAGCTGCCGCGCCGAAACCTGCAATCAGGACCATCTCCAGGAAATCGGGGATTTCCAGACCGGCGAATTGCATTCGCAACCAATAGACGGCAACGACCATCACGGCGCCGGCCACCGCGACCTTCCACAGATTCCGGAGCTGCCGCCGGAACCCGAGATTGAGGAGCTGCCGCAGCTGAAACACGTAATAGGCCCCCATTACGGCGGCCATCAGAAGCTTTGCGTAGATAACGCCCTCGATCGAAAAGAAATAGAAACCGGTCGTGACAGCGATCGTGCGGAGGATGAAATCGATCAGATTTATCCGAAACAGAAGATCCGGACGATCAAGGGCAAGACTAAGAGAAATCAGCGTCTGAAAATAGGGCACCGGCAGCATGGAGATGGACAGCAAGGCCAGATAAGGCGCAGCCTCAGCCCATTTCGGCCCGAGCAGAAGATTAGTGACCAGATCCGCGGTCAGGGCGATGCCGAGCGTGGCAGGCACGCAGATCAGCATGGCGATGCGGATTGCCTTCAGAAATGCCTGACCGACCCTTGCCCGGTCCGAACTCATCTTCGAAAATGCAGACATCAGAGGCTGCAGAGCCGGGCCGATAAAGCTCTGCGTCGGTATCAACGAAACGTCATTCGCCACCGTATAGCGGCCAAGCAAAGCTTTCGGAACATAGGCGCCGATCATCAGCCGGTCATATTGCCAATTCAGTGCAGACACGACCTGCGAGGCGGTGAACCAGCCCATGAAGCCGGCAAAATCGCCAAGACGCCGAAGAGAGAAGGCGGGGCGATAGCGGGCAAAAACATATGACATCATTGTCGTGACGCTTGCCGCGACGACATAGTTGGCGACCAGCGCCCAATAACCGCCCTCCGTATAGACGATGACGATAGCGGCGATCAGGCCGCAGACCTTACTGGTCGTCTCGGCAATAAAGGTCGGACGGAAATCGATATTGCGGGCGAAGTAGACCATTGCCGGACTGTAGAGCCCCTTGACCACCGTGCCGATCGCCAGAATACAGACAACGGGTACCAGTTCCGGATCACCATTGATCCAGGAATATGGCCACGCGCAGCCGATTGTGAGTGCGGCAACAGCGATGCCTCGCAGAACGGCAAGCGTGAAGCCCGTATCCAGATGCTGCTTGTCTATCGTGGGAAGGCGCACGAGCGCCTGGGTAACCGGCACCTCCAATATACTGTCGATAATCAGCACCAGCGCCATGGCCAAAGCAGTGACGCCGAAATCGGCAGGCACGAGCAGGCGCGCCAGGATGAGAAGATTGACAAAGTCGACAACGCGGCCGAACAGGCGCGAGAAGATCAGCCAGGATGCGCCTCTTAGCGTGGCAAATGCAAGCATGGACGACCCAACCCTCAAACAAAAGAGACCGTCAGCAAGCCTTCGAGAATAAGGCTCGCTTATTCTGGAAAACGTCCTTCCGTCCGAAGCGACGAACCGGCACAGAGGACGTCATAAACGCGAATTCAACCTAGCCGAAGCGGAGCGTTTCCGATCGATAAATGCCGACAATGCCGATAAAGAGCGCAAACAGACCTTTCGACTAAATCAACGATACACACAAACAGACGATAATCTATACTGAAATCAAAGATATCTCGAAATACGTCGTGAATTACGAATTATTAAATCCAAACTTATTGTGCATTTCCTGCGTTGACACGCCAGTAATTATAGTGCGGATTTGATGTATGTGATATTTATTGAAAGTATTGTTAGCCTCCTAGCCAACTATGAGGGAGAATCGATGCTTGATTCTTACAAGTTGCAGCCGGAAACGGCATCCGAGGCTGACGTCTATGATGCAATCATCCTGGGCGCGGGCATAACCGGCCTCGTTGCTGCATCGGTACTCCTTCGACAAAACAGCGCGCGCATTGCGATTATCGACGAATATCAACACATTGGCGGGAACCACATCGACTGGTCGGCCAATGGCTTCACCTTCGACATCGGCAGCCTGATCTTTCAGGATGACTCTCCACTGCTCAAGCATTTTCCGGAACTGCTCGAACATTACGTTCATGTCCATCCGACTTGGGGAAGGCTTAATCCTCAGAGGCAGATTACGCGCTACCCGATTTCGATCGTCGATGACATCCTTGGCGCCGGGCCGGCCGGCATCTGCCGAATTGTCCTCTCCATCATCCATGCGCGGATCTGGCGCCGTCGGCTGCGCAACGCCAAGGATTTCGCCAGGTTCTGGATCGGCGGCTACCTCCTCAAGCGTTCGGGGCTGGAAAACTATATGGCGCGCTTTTACGGCGTTCCACCCGAACATATCGACCTGGAACTGGCCGAAAAGCGCATGATGTGGATCAAGGAGCACTCGTCGCTGCGAGGCTTGCTCCGGAAAATGCGCCAGAGGAAATTGCCGCATCTAAAGAACAAGCAACTGGCAAGACCGAAGGAAGGCTATGCGGTCCTTTACGAGCCAGCCAAGAAAGGCCTCATCGAAAACGGGGTCACCTTCAGGCTTGGCACGCCGATATCCAAGGTGGCCAAGGAAGATGAACAGTTCATCGTAACGCCAGCACAAGGCAAGACAATAGCGGCTGCGCGAGTGATCTCGACCATGCCGATCAACATCATGCTTCGACTTTGCGGGCTGGAACAGGAAAAGTCGCTGGAGACAATCACGCTTATCAGTCTCTATTTCAGCTTCTCGGGCGATCGCGGGTTTACCCAATCCATCCTTTACAACTTCTCCTATGAAGCAGCATGGAAGCGGCTGACGATCTATTCCGATTTCTATAGCCGCAATGACGGCCGCGAATATTTCGCTGTCGAGGTCGTCAGCAACGACACGATCACCAGCATTGAACTTGCAGAAGCGGAATTCAGGGCGCATGTTGCCAGCAACGCCATATTTAACGGCGACCTGAAGCTGGAGGGCGGCCAGGTTCTTAAAAACGCCTATCCGATCTATACGCACGGCGCGCCGGCGGAAGCTGCCCGGCAAATCGATCGACTGAGACAGTTCGGGATCGAATCCTTCGGACGCCACGGCGCATTCAACTATCAACCGACAGCCAGAGTTTCGACATTGGAAGCGGAACGGGCTTTGGGGTACCGTCACCCGGAACCCGCAGATAATCCGGACCATCGGGAACGGCACGACAAGAGACTTGAGCTTATTCCATGTAAAAGCGGATAGTAACCGAACATGCGTATCATGCATCTTCTTAACCACACCTACCGGCTGAACGGACATGTCCATGCAGCAGTCGATCTCGCATGCGAGCAAAGAAGGCTCGGTCATGAGGTATGCATCGCCAGCGGCGGCGGCGATTTCGACGAGCTGCTGGCAAGCAACCATGTAGCGACCCGCATCGTCGATCACGAACGGAGACTGCTGACGGTCGTCCGCTCGGTCGCGACATTGAAACGTCATGTCAACGAGTGGAAACCTGATGTCATCCATGCGCATATGATGACGAGCGCCGTACTGGCCTATCCGGTCTGCAAGCTGTCCGGGATTCCGCTGGTCACCACCGTTCACAATGAATTTGAAAAAAGCGCCATCCTGATGGGGCTCGGCACCCGGGTGATCGCCGTCAGCGAATCCGTCAGTCGCTCCATGCAGCAGCGCGGAATTTCGGCGAAAAAGCTGCATGTCGTGCTCAACGGCACGATCGGCACTGCACGTTTTGCCAACAGGCAAGCGGCTCCTGCCGATCTTGCGCATCCGAGCATCCTATTCGTTGGCGGGTTACACCCGCGCAAGGGGGTCGTGGACCTCATACAGGCGTTCAAGATTGTTCACGCCACATATCCCGCAGCGCGGCTTTTCATCGTCGGCAGCGGCCCTATGGGCGAAGAATACCGGGAACTGGCGAGGCAGACGGGCTGCGGTGACGCAATCACCTTCGTCGGCTCGCTCGACGATCCCTATCCTTACATGCTGGCGGCCGACATATTCGTCCTGCCGTCGCTTGCCGATCCTGCGCCTCTGGTGATTTCCGAGGCGCGCGAGGCGCGCTGCGCCATCATTGGGACAAAGGTCGACGGGATTCCGCAGTTGCTGGAATTCGGCGAAGCCGGCATACTCGTGCCTCCATCGGCACCGGAGATGCTGGCCGCAGCCCTTGCCAACCTCCTTGCCGATCCCGCCACTCTTCGCGAATGGCAGGAAAAGAGCCAGATTCGCATCGACAACCTGACCATAGAACGCGTCGCCCTGGAAACGACGGCGGTCTACCGGTCCGCCATGGCAAAACCGAAATTCATCGGCGCGACGCGTCAGGCTGTCTGATCCATATTTTTCGGCGACCACCCTATCCCGCTCTGAAGCAAGGACGCGGCAGGTTTCACTCACCTGCCCCCCCACAACCTGTGCCTTTTTGCCTGAGCAGCAGGCCTAGAACCCGAAGCGATCTAGATTTCCTCCGACGAAACCTCGCCGACAGCCGCTACAGGCCAGTCGACAAGCTATTGATTCAGCGAATTAATATTTTTACTTTGCCGCTCGATCTATTTTATTTGCAGCGCAGCAATTAAACTTGAATCAATAAATATGAATGCTCTTATTCACATTAATTAATTTTCGTTTAACATGACGCCGCAAATACAATGCAAATAACTCCGACAGATACCCACTCAGCAGGCATAGTTCAGAATCTATAGTACTGAGGCTAGGTTCGATGATCACGCGTAGCAAGAGTATTGACCAACAGGGCCAGTTAAAAGCGGCAGCAGAGATGGCGTTCAACAAGCTGACGCCGACAATATTCCACGAACAATGGTGGCTGGAAGCTGCCACACGCGGGCGGGTCGATTTCGTCGAGGTGACCGATGGCGGACGAACGGTCGGGCGCCTTCCCTATATGGTCAATTCCCGATACGGCCTGACGAGCAGCAACATGCCGACGCTGACGCATTTTCTCGGCCCGGGCATCGACGACGGCGGCGGCAGCGAAGCCAATCGCTATGTCAAACGCCATTCGATCACGCAGGAACTTATCCGCAAACTCCCGCCGCTTTCATCCTTCCGTCAGAAGATGCATCGCGGCGTATGTGACGCCCTGCCCTTTCAGGCACAGGGCTACAATGTCCAGGTTCAGTTCACTTTCGAAATAGAGCCCTACCCGGACGCCGTAATCTGGAAGGCGATGCGCGACAAGACACGCAATGTCATCCGCCGGGCCGCGGAGAATTTCGACGTTCATGAAAGTTCGGATCCGGAAGCCTTCTTCCACCTTTCTGCGGCCCATCTCGAAGAAAAGAGCCTGCAGGCCAATATCGATTTCGGCGTTTGCAAGGAAGTCGCGATCCAGGCGGTCACTCGCGGACGCGGCCACATCTGGGTCGCACGAGAGAGCGCAACCGGCAGGCCGAAGGCGGCGATTTTCTGTGTCTTCGACAACAGCACTTATTATTACCTGATGTCGACCCGCGCACCGGATGCCGGCAACGGCGTCGTACCGCTTCTGCTCTGGAACGCGATCCAGTCTGCTGCGGCTATGGGCCGTGTCTTCGATTTCGACGGGATCGTCAACGCGGGCTCGATCCTGCTGTTCTCCGGCTTCGGCGGCAAGACATCGCCCCGTTATATCGTTACCAAGGCCAGCATGCCCTATCGCGTGCTGCGACAGATCCGGCGGATGGATTCCTCGGTCACTAACACATTTTGCTGAAATATGGCTGGGGCGCCAGGATTCGAACCTGGGAATGCCGGTACCAAAAACCGGTGCCTTACCGCTTGGCGACGCCCCAACACTTCCGTGACCGCATGAAGATGCCGCACGGCAGGCGCTTCCTCTAGCAAAGCTTTATCCCGCCCTCAACGGCTATCTTCGTTCATCCGGCTATTTTCCTTGCGATAGTTTTTGGAATAAAGCGGGATATGGCGAAGGAAAAGGCTGGCAAGACGCAAGGCATGGCAAGCGATATCGATTTCGACACCGAATTCTCACCGGACTACGGCCATGCCGTTCCGATTGCGCAGGACGTTCAGCGACTGACCGTCAACAATCCCTCCCCCTTCACTTTTTACGGCACCAACAGTTACATCGTCGGCAAATCCTCGCTGGCCGTCATCGATCCCGGCCCCGACAACGAAGCGCATTTCGATGCGCTGATGCGGGCCATCAACGGTCGGGAAGTCAGCCATATCTTCGTCAGCCATACACACAGAGATCATTCGCCGCTGGCAGCGCGCCTGAAGGACGCCACGGGTGCGTCAACGGTTGCAGAAGGCGCACATCGCGCGGCACGGCCGTTGCATGAAGGGGAGATCAATCCTTTTTCGGAAAGCGCCGATACGGAATTTCTGCCGGATATCGCGATTGCCGACGGGCAGGTGATCGAAGGCGATGGATGGGCGCTTTCGGCCATTCACACGCCCGGCCACACGGCGAACCATTCCGTCTTCGCACTGAAGGATACCGGCATCGTGTTTTCGGCCGATCACGTGATGGCCTGGGCAACGACGATCGTTGCGCCCCCGGACGGATCCATGGCCGATTTCATGGCTTCTGTCGAAAAGCTGCTGGCCCGCAAGGACCGGATCTATTTCCCCGGCCATGGCGGCCCGGTGCGCGAGCCTGCTTCATTCCTGCGGGGTTTGCGGACCCATCGACGTATGCGGGAGCGAGCCGTGATGGAACGCATTCTGGCCGGCGACAGACTGATCGCCGACATGGTCAAGGCCATCTACGTGAAGACCGATCCCAAGCTGCATGGCGCGGCAGCGCTTTCGGTTCTTGCCCATATCGAAGACCTTCTTGAAAAAGGGAGGGTAGCAACCGATGGGCCACCCTCGCTGCACGGAATCTATCGGCCGGTCTGACAGAATTGCCTGTCGCATTGCTTACGCAATCCGGTTGCGACTTTAGCCGCCAGAGAGCCCGAGCAGTTCGGCGTCGAGGCGGTCGAGAAAATCCTCGGCGATCTCCGCACCGAAACCGAGATCATGCGGCCCATAGCGAGAGACGACACGGATATCGACAAAGGTCGTTTCGGCATCCTCGCGCAAACGGATGACAACATCGAAACGCAATCCGGCGATCAATGTGCGGGTCGCCCCCTGCAACACGACCTCGGTCGGATTGCCGACAGCGCCATCCAGTGATGGTTCGGGCCGTGGCACCGGCACTGGTGCGATATCGGGGACCGGCGCCTGGTCATCTTTCGGCGCGCTTCGCTCGGTCCGGTCAGGCTCGACCAGCGAAAGCCCGTTGGTCTTTGCAATCGCAATTCTGGCGGACAGGGATGCCTTGCGGACGCCATCATAAACACGGTCAAGCGCACCCTCATACCGCCTGCCGATCAAACCCGGGTAAGCTGCGAACTGGGCACGCCGCTCGCCTGCCGCAGGCACCGGGGGTCTGGGAAGCCAGCGCTGGGCGAAATGCAATTCGGAGATAAAAGCCGGCGGATCAGCCAGATCGGTAGAAATGTCGTAGATTGCCGGCTTCGCATAATATTGCACGGCCCCATAAGCGACTGTGCCAAGCGGCAATGCCGCATAGATCAGCCCCTTCATGGCCGCAACGCCGCCATCGGCCCCAACCTGCCACAAGCGAACAAGGCCAACGAGCGAAAGCGGCAGGGATACGGCAGCGATGGCTGCGGACAGGAACAGAAGCGCCAGGAAATCCGGTTCGTTCAACGGGCCGAAACGATGGGCAAGAGCCACAATCACGAACAGCAGCAATGCCGACAAAGCCAACCGCTGGCCAAGATAGGCGGATTGGGAAACGGGCCGGACGAAACGGACAGTCATTTTGCGGCGCAAGCTCCGGACGAAACAATCAAGACTGTGTAGGACAGGTGTCGCAAGAATGGAATCTCAAAGCTTCATGGGCCACTGCTGACGCCCTCTGCTGCCGGTTTTTCCACCTCGATTTTTTTCATGCCCCGCGCATTTCATCGTCGAATGCTCTACATACCTGTTCGCGGCTCGTCCGTGCGACCTGATGGAGCATGACCATGCGTCTTTCCCGAATTCTCATCCCCTCGGCACTGCTTCTCATTCTGGCCTCGTGCCAGACGATGACACCGGAGGAGCGGCGAGCGGCCGACGAGCGCACCTGCGCAGGCTACGGTTTTCGCGCCAAAACGGATGCCATGGCGCGATGCCTGCTCGATATCGAACTCGACCGACGCGCACAGACCCGCTCGATGATGGAACGCAACGACCAGATGTTCTGGCACTCACCGATCGTGGTCGAACGGCGCGTGATCGTTCACAGACCGTAAGACCCGCTACTGCCTGTACTGCAGCTCTATCCTGATGCCTTCGGGGCCATAGACGAATATCTGACCGATACCTGCCCCCGGTATCTCATCGTGTTCGAGACGATAACCGGTCGCCGTCGCCCGGCTGATCGCATCGTTCCGATCGAAAAAGGCGAAGGCTGCGTGGTTGAGCATGCCTTGCGGAAAATCCTCCGGGCGCTCCACGACATTCAGATGGATGGCCGGATGGCCTTCGAGATAGAGCCAGTGGCCCGGCATGCTGAAAGGCGGGCGATACCCCTCCTCCACGCCAAGAAGCGTCGTCAAAAAATCGATCATCACAGCCGCATCGCGGGTGTGGATGTTGACATGATCGAGATTCGGCATCGTCCCCTCCCCAGGTTTTCCGCCAGGGGCATACTAACATGAACGGCCAAGTTCACGCCATCCTGAGCGCCCTTCACGGCTGAAGGGTCAGGCGTTGCGCTTGGCGATAGCGGCCTGGGCTGCAGCGAGGCGCGCCACCGGCACACGGAAGGGCGAGCAGGACACATAGTCTAGATCGGCGTTTTCGCAGAAATGGATCGATGCCGGATCCCCGCCATGTTCGCCGCAAATACCCATCTTGAGATCAGGCTTGGTTCTGCGGCCGCGCTCGGCGGCAATCTGGATCAGTTCGCCGACGCCATCGAAATCCAGCGAGACGAAGGGGTCGTGCTCGATGATCCCTTTTCGCTGATAGGTCGGGATGAAGGTTGCTGCGTCATCGCGCGACATGCCGAATGTGGTCTGGGTCAGGTCGTTGGTACCGAAGGAGAAGAACTCGGCGGTTTCGGCAATGACATGGGCGCGGATCGCGGCACGCGGCAGCTCGATCATCGTGCCGGCCAGATAACCGATCTCCATGCCGGTCTCTTTCCAGACATCGCGGGCAACGGCATCGATGACGCCCTTGACGTAATCGAGCTCTGCCCGGAGGCTGACCAGCGGTACCAGTATCTCCAGCTCCACCGGCTCGCCGGTCGCCTTGGCCGCTTCGGTTGCGGCCTCGAAAATGGCTCGCGCCTGCATTTCGGCGATCTCCGGATAGGAGATTGCAAGGCGACAGCCGCGATGGCCGAGCATCGGGTTGAATTCGTGGATCGCATCGATGCGGCGGGCAAGAAAATCGGCGGACATGCCCATCGCACGCGCGACATCGTCGATCTCGGCTTCCGTCTTGGGCAGGAATTCATGCAGCGGCGGATCGAGCAGGCGGATGGTTACCGGCAGGCCGTGCATGATGGTGAAAAGCTCAGTGAAATCCGAACGTTGCAGCGGCAAGAGTTTTGCCAGAGCAGCACGGCGCGCCGCCTCGTCTTCGGCAAGGATCATCTCGCGCATCGCGTGGATGCGGTCACCTTCGAAGAACATGTGTTCGGTACGGCAAAGACCGATACCTTCCGCCCCGAAGGAGCGGGCCGAGCGCGCATCCTGAGGGGTGTCGGCATTGGTGCGGACCTGCATCCGGCGCGCCCTGTCGGCCCAGGCCATCAGCTTTCCGAAGTCACCGGAGAGTTCCGGCTGCTGCATGGCGACGCGGCCCTTGAGGATCTGACCTGATGAACCGTCAACGGTAACGATATCGCCTTTTCTGAGCGTCACGCCGCCGGCTCCGGTCAGGGTTTCGTTGCGCAGATCGACCCGCATCGAGCCCGCGCCGACGACGCAGGGGATACCCATGCCGCGCGCAACGACCGCCGCATGGCTGGTCATGCCGCCGCGTGTCGTCAGGATCGCTTCTGCCGCATGCATGCCGTGAATGTCTTCCGGGCTGGTCTCGATGCGCACGAGCACGACACGTTTTCCTTCGGCTTCCGCCGCGACCGCCTGTTCAGCGGTGAAAACGATCTCGCCGGTCGCCGCCCCCGGCGAGGCGGGAAGGCCGGAGCCGATCTGGTGGCGGGGGACGCGCGGATCGATGGTCGGATGCAGAAGCTGATCCAGCGACGGCGGGTCGATGCGACAGACCGCCTGTTCTTCCGAGATCAGCCCCTCCTCGACCATTTCCACGGCAACCCGCATGGCGGCCTTGGTCGTGCGCTTTCCCGTTCGCGTCTGCAGCATCCAGAGTTTTCCGCGCTCGACGGTGAACTCTACGTCCTGAAGATCCTGATAATGCTGTTCGAGACGATCGCAGATGCCGCGGAATTCCTGAAACGCCTCGGGCATCAGCTTTTCCATCGACGGCTTTTCAGAGCCGGATGCAAGCCGGCCTTCCTCGGTGATCGACTGGGGCGTGCGGATACCGGCGACGACATCCTCGCCTTGCGCATTGGCGAGAAACTCGCCGTACAGGGCCTTTTCGCCGGTGGACGGGTTGCGGGTAAAGGCAACGCCGGTGGCGGAAGTCGAACCGAGATTGCCGAAGACCATGGCCTGGACGTTGACGGCCGTGCCCCAGGTTTCGGGGATGCGATGGAGCGTGCGGTAGGTCACGGCGCGGGCGTTGTGCCAGCTGGAGAAAACCGCTGCGATCGCCTTCCATAGCTGGACATGCGGGTCCTGCGGAAAACTCTCGTCCAGTTCGTCCTCGATCAGGCGCTTGTAGAGCGTGACGATATGCTGCCATTCGACGGCCGACAGATCGGTATCGTGCTGGCGACCGAGGCGACCCTTCTCGTCTTCCAGCACCTCTTCGAAAATTTCGTTGTCGAGGCCCATGACGACATCGGCATACATCTGGATGAAGCGACGATAGCTGTCCCAGGCAAAACGGGCGTCGCCGGCATCATGGCCGAGCGCCTGCACCGTTTCGTCGTTGAGGCCAAGATTGAGGACCGTGTCCAGCATGCCGGGCATGGAGGCGCGCGATCCGGAACGGACGGAAAGAAGCAGTGGCCTTTCACTGCCGCCGAAGATGCGACCGGTTTCCTTTTCAACCGCTTTCAGCCCGGCCAGAACATCAGCCTTCAGGTCGTCGCAGATCTTTTTGCCATTGCGGAAAAATTCGTGGCAGCAGTCACAGGTAA
The DNA here is from genome assembly GCF_040675795.1 of Neorhizobium sp. LMR1-1-1.1. Lineage (NCBI taxonomy): Bacteria > Pseudomonadati > Pseudomonadota > Alphaproteobacteria > Hyphomicrobiales > Rhizobiaceae > Neorhizobium > Neorhizobium sp. LMR1-1-1.1. Next base: position 832,446 of record NZ_JBEGHE010000025.1, on the reverse strand, counting down.
TGGTCAGCCCCGGGGGGACCGGCAAGCCAAGGCTCGCCATTTCGGCGAGATGTGCCCCTTTGCCGCCCAGCAATGCGATATCCACCGCGCCGCCTTCTGCCTTACCACCGCCGAACCAGTAAACCCGTTTTGCCATTCCTGCCTCCCCGCGCATTTTTCTCTGAAATTCAGAGCTTTTGCAACAGCTTGGGAAATCATGGCGGCAGGATTATGTGCGCTGCAGCATTATGCAACAGGCAATTTGGCGCAATTTGGAGGTGAATCCGAAGACGGGAGAGATAAAAGCTTTGCGGGGCCGGATCACACTCGGCCCCGCAAAGCCTTCCGCGTAGGACAGGAAACCCACGCGGGGGGTACATATTCGCCGAATGGCCTTTGCGCCCAAAGACGCCCCCCAGCCCCCGCCGAATCCGTAATTCTGCATAGCCATATACCACATCCCGCGCATCCCCTATATGGGTGAAACAACGTATATGTGACTACAATCAATTATGGCGCAAAAAACTCTCGTTTTTTTAGCTCGCCTCACGCAGCAGCTCAGCGGTCTGGAGATCGACCGAAACCAGCTGGGAAACACCCTGCTCTGCCATTGTCACGCCGAAGAGCCGGTTCATGCGCGCCATGGTGATCGGATTATGGGTGATGATGACGAAGCGTGTCTCGGTCGAGGCGGCCATTTCGTCCATCAGGTTACAGTAGCGCTCGACATTGTGGTCGTCGAGCGGCGCATCCACTTCGTCCAGAACGCAGATCGGAGCGGGATTGGTAAGGAAGACGGCGAAGATCAGCGCCATCGCCGTCAATGCCTGTTCGCCGCCTGAGAGAAGCGTCATCGTCTGCGGCTTCTTGCCGGGTGGGCGGGCGAGGATTTCAAGCCCGGCTTCCAGCGGATCCTCGGATTCGATCAGCTGCAATTCTGCCGTACCGCCGCCGAAAAGGTGGGTGAACAAGCGCTGAAACTGGGTGTTGACCACATCGAAAGCGGCAATCAGGCGCTCGCGACCTTCCTTGTTGAGGCTCTGGATGGCACCACGCAGCTTGCGGATCGCGTCGACCACGTCGTCGCGCTCGCGGATGAGCGTCGCAAGCTTGTCGGAAAGTTCCTTCTGCTCCTCGTCGGCACGCAGATTGACGGCGCCGAGCCGCTCGCGCTCCATTTTCAGGCGGTCGACCTCGCGTTCGATGGCGCGGATATCCGGAACAGGCTGGCCCGGCTGCAGGCCGGTGAGGCGCAGGACTTCCGGCGGCGAGACATTCAAGGCCTCGCGAATACGCTGTTCGCTCTCGTGGCGCCTTTCGGCTGCGGAAACCAGTCGCTCCTCGGCACGCCCGCGTTTTTCGCGCGCATCGGCAAGCTCAGAAAGAGCGGTTGCGGCACGCTGGTCCGCTTCGCGCTGGCGAGTTTCAGCAATGACCAGTTCGTCAGCTGCGAGTTTTCGCGCAGCCTCCGCCTTTTGCAGTTCGGACATCAGGCTGCGGCGACGATCGTCGACCTCTTCGGGCGCGGCTTCCAGCTCGACGATCTCGTCACGCGCCTCTTCCTTGCGCTCGCGCAGGCTGTCGATATGGGCGGCGGCGCTATCGGCGCGGGCCTTCCAGGACGAGCGTTCCTGGGCGATGGCAGCGATACGGCGCTTGCGGGCTTCGAGTTCTCGGCTCAGGCCTTCATAGCGGGCACGCGCTTCGGCCAGCCGGCCACGATCGGTTGCAACAGTGGCCTGCTGGTCACGCAGGCGATTGTCGAGATCCGACAGGTCCGGGGCATTTTCGAGTTCGATACGGGCGTTTTCGCCCTGAACATCGACATCCTCAATTTGCGTATCGACCTGATTGAGCGCCTCGGTGACCACATCGCGGCGACGCATGAGATCGCCTGAGGCGCGTTCCGCAGCGGCCAGCGCCTCACGGGCATCGGCAACCTGACGTGTGGCAAGCCGCACCCGGTCGCGAGCATCGGCAAGCAGCCGCTCGCTCGTTGCGATCTCGGCGACGGCATCGGCGAGCAGGCTTTCGCATTCGGCCAGAACATCTCGGGCTTCGTCGATCTCGGCTTCGAGTTCGGAAAGGCGGTTCTTCTGCGACAGGCGCAGTGCAGCCGCTCCGGGTGCTTCCGATCCGGTGACATGGCCATCCCAGCGATAGACAGCACCCTCTTTGGTCACAAGCCGCTGGCCGGGCTTCAGCGATGCCATCAGGCTCTGCGCGTTACCGGCAGAGGCGATCCCGATCTGCGCTAATGCGCGAGTAAGTTCCGGCGGGGCGGTGACACGGGCCGACAGCGGCTCGACGCCATCCGGCAGGCGCGGATCGTCGGAGCTGTCACCGGTCACCGACCAATAACTGGGGGCCGCGTCATCGACCGGGCTTTCGAGATCGTCCCCGAGAGCTGCCCCAAGCGCCGCCTCGTAACCGCGCTCGACATGGATCATTTCGGCAACCGGCACGTAGTCGCCTGAGGCGGCGCCGGCAGCGAGCATCTTCCTGATCGTGCGGGCTTCGGTCTCCAGCCCGTTGACCTTGGTCTTTGCATCCTCCACCGGACGGCGCGCGGAGACTTCCGCAGAGCGGGTGGAGTTGAGTGCGGCTTCGGCCTCTTCGGCAGCGGCAGTAGCATCCTCCAGCGCCATCTCGGCGGCTTCGACCAGTTCCGCCTTTTCCTCCGGGTCATCAAGTGCGCCGAGCCGTTCGGAAACGGCATCGAGTTCGGCCGCCGCATCCTGCCGCTGGCGATCGAGGCGCTGACGACGTTCTGAAAGATCACGGATCAGACGTTCGAGCTGGTTGCGACCGGCGGCGGCTTCGGCGCGCTCACCGGTGATCGTCGCCAGCAGTTGCTCGCTCTCAGTAAGGGCTGCGCCTGCCGCCTCGAATGCTTCGCCGAGATCGGCGCTTTCGGCACCACTATCCGCCAGCATGTCGTTCAGCTCGGCTTCTTCCTCGTCCAGTTTTTCAAGGAAAGACGTATTGTCGGCGGCGAGCTGTTCCTCGCGGCGAATGTCTTCGGCCAGTTGCGCCAGGCGCCGGGTCAGCTCGTCGCGGCGCTTGAGCAGTCGTCCGGCCTCCTCTTCCAGCTGGCTTCGGGCGATCTGCAGGCGCTGCAGGGCGGCACCGGCTTTCGCCTCCTCCTCGCGCAGTTCCGGCAGTTTGAGGCTGGCGACGGCCTGATCCTTGGCCGCCTCCATCTGGCCTTGCGCCTTTTCGGCTACCGTGACGGTGATCTGGTTCAGCGCGGTCTGGGCTTCCAGCTCCGCCTGCTCGGCCTCGACCCAGCGGATATGCAGAAGCATCGCCTCGCGGGCGCGGATATCGGCCGACAGCGACTTGAAGCGGTTTGCCTGTCGGGCCTGACGTTTCAGGCTTTCGATCTGGCTTTCCAGCTGGACGACGACATCTTCGAGACGCTCGAGATTGGTCTCGGCGGCGCGCAGGCGAAGTTCCGCCTCGTGGCGGCGCGAATGCAGGCCGGAGATGCCGGCGGCCTCTTCCAGCAATTGCCGACGAGCCTGCGGCTTGGCGTTGATGAGTTCGCCGATCCTGCCCTGCCCGACCATGGAGGGCGAGCGGGCGCCGGTCGAGGCATCGGCGAAAAGAAGCTGCACATCCTTGGCACGGCTTTCCTTGCCGTTGATGCGATAGACGGAGCCATTCTCGCGCTCGATCCGGCGGGTGACCTGGATCTCGTCGGCATCGTTAAAAGCTGCAGGGGCGGTGCGATCGGAATTGTCGAGATAGAGGCCGACTTCGGCGGTGTTACGGGCCGGTCGATTGCCGGAGCCAGAAAAGATGACGTCGTCCATGCCGGACGCGCGCATGTTCTTGTAGGAATTTTCGCCCATCACCCAGCGCAGCGCTTCGACAAGATTGGACTTGCCGCAGCCGTTCGGCCCGACCACTCCGGTCAGGCCGCGCTCGATGAAAAATTCGGTCGGTTCGACAAAGGACTTGAAACCGACGAGGCGCAGCTTGTTGAACTTCATGCTGCGCCCCTCACTCTCCCGATGGAGAGAGCGTTATCAGATGCTGTCGAAAAGCGCCGACATGGATTCAACCGACATGTCCCCAGAATACTTCTTCCCGTTGATCAGGAAGGTCGGCGTGGAGTTGACGGCGAATTCATCCGCGCCACGCTTCACAGAAGCATTGATTTCATCGAGAAGCTTCTGGTTCGTCAAGCAGGCTTCGAAAGTCTGCTGTGTGTAACCGGCAATCTTGACCGTCTGCATCAACGCGTTGCGGACATCCTTGTCGGCTGGAGCCGCCCAGGCGCGCTGCTGCTTGAACAGCATGGAGACCATCGCGAAATACTGTTCCGGCGTTGCCAGCTCTTCCGGCTTCTGCGGGTTGCTGCGTGCCAGCATGAAGGCGGCGGTTGCGACCGGATCGAACGGGAATTCGCGGATGATGAACTGCACCTTGCCGCTATCGATATACTTCGTCTTGATCGGGTCGAAGGTGACGTTGTGGAAGTTTGCGCAATGCGGGCAGGTCATCGACATGTATTCGATGACCTTGATCGGGGCATCGGCACTGCCGAGCGCCATTTCCGGCAGGGTGCCGGGCTTCAGCGCTGCAGCCATGTCGACATCGCCCTGCGATTCCGGCTTTTCCTGAGCGAGAGCATCGGTAACGCCGAGCGGAAAGGCAAGAGCGAGCGCTGTGACGGCAACACCGCCGAGAAGCGCGCGCCTGGTCATGGTCATATCGTTCAAAAGCATAGGACACCCGTTTGAGAGCAAATAAGAAAAGATTGGAACCTCCGTATCCCGGCGCTCAATCCTCGGCAAGTTGCCGATAGGTAACTTACTTCAAAGAATTGTGACGAAAGCTGGGAAAACCTGGGCTTAAGCCCGGCTTCACCTCAACGTGTGCGCTTTTGCTGCATCACTGCGGTGCCCAAACGCTCGACCGCCTTGCGCAGCGCCTCGCTTTCGATGCCTTCCATCATGTCGTGCAGCTTGCGGGCCGGCTCGCCCTTCAAGGGGCGCGGCGTGCGCGGATGCTTGAGTTGCGGCGAAACCGGCTTCTGGACGATGCGGATCTGGCGCACGGCCGGAAAACCGAAGAAGCTGTTGATACGGCCGATCAGTTCGCCCTGGGCGTGGGTGAGAAACAGCGCACGTGCGCCCTCGCAGGCAATCGTCAGCACGCCGGACGTATAACCATCGTCCCGGTAACCGTCATTGCGGGCCCAGGTGATCTTTTCCGGCCGGGTGCAATCGGCGAATTCTTCGCCGGCGATTTCGTCCCAGGAACCGAGAAGCGCCGTCGAGATGCCGGCGCGCTTGGCCAGCACCGGATCGATGATGCCATTGGCGATCTCGGCGATCTGGTTTGCACCCTTGCGGATAAATGGCGTCTTCTTGGATGGATAATTCATCGCTGGATAACCGGCCCCACAGGCTTGAGCCGTCCTTGATGCCGGCGCATTCATCTTCCAAGTATAGGGCACACACCCCTAAAACGGCAAACGATGCTCGATACGTTATCCCCGATACCCACGCTCACCCATGCACATAAGCTGCTTTCCTGGTATGACCGCCATCACCGGGAACTACCGTGGCGCGTCAGCCCGTCGGCGGCGACGGCCGGGAAACGGGCCGATCCCTATCATGTCTGGCTGTCGGAAGTGATGCTGCAGCAGACGACCGTTCAGGCGGTCAAACCCTATTTTACAAAATTCCTGGAGCGCTGGCCCAAGGTAACCGATCTGGCGGCAGCGCCTTCGGAGGACGTGATGGCCGCCTGGGCGGGGCTCGGATATTACGCCCGCGCCCGCAACCTGAAGAAATGCGCCGAAGCGGTAGCCAACGACCATCACGGCATATTCCCTGATACCGAAGAGGGACTGCGCGCGCTTCCCGGTATCGGGGACTACACGTCCGCAGCTGTCGCCGCCATCGCCTTCAACCGGCCGTCGGCCGTCATGGACGGTAATGTCGAGCGGGTGATTTCGCGCCTCTATGCGATCGATGCGCCACTACCCGGCTCCAAGCCCGAGATGAAAGCCAGGGTGCGCGAACTGACGCCGACCGACCGGCCCGGGGATTTCGCCCAAGCGATGATGGACCTGGGGGCCACGATCTGCACGCCGAAGCGCCCTGCCTGCGCGCTCTGTCCCTTCCGCGATGACTGTCTGGCGCTGGCGGAACACGAGCCGGAGCGTTTTCCGGTCAAGGCGGCGAAAAAGGAAAAGCCGGTCCGCGTCGGCGCTGCCTTCGTCGCCGTGACAGAGAATGGCGAGATCTTGCTGAGACGGCGCATCGAAACCGGCCTGCTCGGCGGAATGACGGAAGTGCCGACCACCGCATGGACAGCGCGGATCGACGGCGGAACCGACATCGACCATGCACCCTTCGACTCGGATTGGCATCCGTGCGGCGCCATTACCCACGTCTTCACCCATTTCGAACTGAGGCTTTCGGTTTTCCGCACGCGGATTCCTGCCGGTAAAGAGCCGACAGGCTGGTGGGTGCCTATCGAAAAGCTCGATGACGAGGCTTTGCCGACTGTCATGAAAAAGGTAATCACTCAGGCTATTCCGACAGCCTTTGCAAAACACTGACCGCAGGAAACATCATGGCAGACAAGATCGACCACATCGTCTTCGATATCGGCAAGGTTCTCATTCACTACGATCCCAACCTGCCGTTTTCGCGCATCATTCCCGATGCCGAAGAGCGGAAATGGTTTTTCCAGAATGTCTGCACCCATGACTGGAACCTGGAGCAGGACCGCGGCCGCAAGTGGGAAGACGCAGAAGCTCTGCTGATTGCCCAGTATCCCGAGCGGGAGGAACATATCCGCGCCTTCCGCAAATACTGGCCCGAAATGGTCTCGCATTCCTATGACGACAGCGTCGCCATCATGCTCGGGCTGATCGACAAGGGCCATGACGTGACGATGCTGACGAATTTTGCGGCCGACACGTTTGTCGAGGCGCGCAGGATGTATCCATTCCTCAATGCGACGCGCGGTATCACCGTCTCGGGTGAGATCGGCCTGATCAAGCCGGATGTGGCGATCTACGAGCGGCATGCGAAGGATTTCGGCCTCACCCCCGAAAACTCGATCTTCATCGACGATACGATGGTGAATGTCGAAGGCGCACGCGCTGCAGGCTGGAAAGCCGTGCAGTTTACCGGCGCGGAGAAGCTGAAGCAGGATCTCATCGCTCACGGCATCGATGTCTAAGTAACCCGGCTTGGCGCAGCTATCGTCAGCAGGCGATGGCTGTGCTGCGCACGCGACCGATGACTTCGAGTTCGGCCGATGCAGTCTCACCGAGTTCTTGCGGCGGATAGGCGGCATTGTTGTCGGCTAGAAGCTGCAGCCCTCCCCCGACCAGACGCTGCACACGGCGGATGATCAGGCGATTGTCGATCCGCAATGCATAGATGCCACCATCGGCAAGATCACGGTCTCCGGTATCGACGAAGACCGGCGACTGGTCGGCGATCGTCGGGAGCATGCTGTCTCCCTCGGCCAGCAATGTGGTGACGGTGTCCGGATCGAGACCCAATCTCGCCCAGTAGTTCTCGATCGCTGTTGCTGCCGCAGTCGTCGATGGCCTGATCTCGTCATAGCCGTGGACATAGGGTTGAGAGGGGTTGTCCATTAGGCCGGGCGGCGCGGCGAAACCAGATGATGTTACCGGTGCGGCGAGACTGATGCGTATCGCGTCATCTTCAAACGACCATTCGCCCCCGAGATAACGAGCGGCGATACCGGCCTTTTCCGCCATCAATTCCAATTTGGCAAATGTCGGATCCTTCTTGCCGTGGCGGTAGTTGTCCAATGTATTGTCGGCCAGTTCTACAGCTTCGGCAGCCTTTGTCCGGCCGCCCAGCATTTCGCAGAGCACCAGAACCTTGAACGATGTGGCGCGGCGCAGAGGATCCAGTTCCAGCTTTGCCCATCCGCGCGAAAACTTGGCCAGCTTGGCCTCTATCTTCGCCGCGACATCCCCCTCGAGTGGAATTCTCATTTCATCCAAAACCCTGAGTAGAAATCAGTTTACAGGTGAAAATATTTTTACTAGTCTGCGGGTGATTTTCCCAATCGCAGACCATGACTGCAATCCAGATTAGTTGCCGCAGTCACAACCGCAAGTCGATTTCGCATATTTAAGCTGCTCACCTTAGCAACAGGTGACCGGAAAGCCATGTGCCAGCTCATAGCGACGCCGCCCTGATGCCTTATCCCGAAAAGCTTGCCCAGACTTTGGAGACGTCCGAAGAAGACTTTACCCGAAACTACGCCTTCGACATGGAGGACGGGCTGCGCAAGTCTGTCACACTTGCCCGGACAGGCAGAAGCCTCAAAGTCGAGATCATCTATGTGGATGGAGCCGTGGTGGATACGACAACGGAGACATTCGAGGCCGATGGATCATTGCGGATCAGCGTGACCGAGAAGGGCGTCTACCTGGCCAGCTACTGCGCTCTTCTGGCCGACCGCGTCCGGCTTCGCCGGACCCGCTTCTTCTGAAACGACAAATGAATATGGCGTCCGGGTACAGCCACCCGGACGCCATTATCCTCTTTCAGGACTAGAGGTACAAAACCGAAAGAGGAACTCTCAGATCTCGGCCAGGTTGGGGCTAAGGACTGGTGGTTCAGTCCAGCTTGGCGAGATCGTTGCGGATGACGACGCGAAGTTCATCAATGGGACGCAAGGACTGGCCGTCGTCGAAGTGCCAGAAGGTCCATCCGTTGCAGGCATCAAAGCCCTGTACCTTTGCGCCGAGCCGGTGGATCGAGCCGGCATCACCGCCGGATGCCAGGGTTCCATCGGCGCGGATGATCGCGCTGTGGCGGCGCTTGGCATCTGTCAGTACCTGGCCGGGCTTTAGCAGACCGGCTTCGATCAACACGTTGAAGGCAACGCGCGGCTCGGCCTTCTTGCCGGTCATGACGGTCAGTTCCGCCTTGCCGAGGGGCTCTACCGCTTCGATACGGGCAGACGCTGCGTCGATATAATTCTGTTCGCGCTCGATACCGACGAAGTTGCGGCCGAGGCGCTTAGCGACGGCGCCGGTCGTGCCGGAACCGAAGAACGGGTCGAGGATGACATCACCCGGCTTGGTCGAAGCCATGATGACACGGGCGAGCAGCGCTTCCGGCTTCTGGGTCGGATGCACCTTCTTACCGTCCTCACCCTTCAGACGTTCGCCGCCCGAGCAGATCGGGAACAGCCAGTCGGAGCGCATCTGCACGTCGTCGTTCGATGCCTTCAGCGCATCGTAATTGAAGGTATAGCCCTTGGCCTTGGCGTCGCGGCTGGCCCAGATCATCGTTTCATGGGCGTTCTGGAACCGGCGGCCCTTGAAGTTCGGCATCGGGTTGACCTTGCGCCAGACGATATCGTTCAGCAGCCAGAAATTCAGGTCCTGCATGATCGAGCCGACGCGGAAAATGTTGTGGTAGGAGCCGATCACCCAGATCGTGCCGGCCGGCTTCAGCACGCGGCGGCAGGCGAGCAGCCAGGCGCGGGTGAAGGCGTCGTACATTTCAAACGAGGCGAACTGGTCCCATTCGTCATCGACGGCATCGACGACCGAATGATCCGGGCGGTGCAGCGTGCCGCCGAGCTGGAGGTTATACGGCGGGTCAGCGAAGATCGCGTCGACGGAATGATCCGGGAGCGCTTCCAAGGCTGCAACGCAATCACCCTTGATGATGGAGTTAACCCATGCGTCGGGACGGATCTGATGCTTCAGGTCAGACAGCGGAAGAACAGCAGCCATATCACACTCGCTACGCTATACATAAAACGAATTTATCGACTGTTATGGTTACCCAATCTGGTTACCAAATGCTGAAGCTGCTGAATTATTTCGGGAAAACTTTGAGGAAACGCCGCTATTTTGTTAATGCAGCTCTCCGTTCACGGCTCCTTGCGGGTAGTCCAGCTCGGCGTCCTGACCCCATTCTCCGGAGAATCGCCTGAAGGTTACGGCCGCAAGCGGCCCGGCGGTCATCAGGCCGAAATCGAAGTTCGAGCGCCGATCCGACGCCAGCACATATTGGCGATGCACCCTGAGGAAATCCAGCTTGATCCTCTTGTAACGATCGGCGAACAGCATGTTCTTGATCCTCAGGAAAACCAGACGCGGCTGAGGCGCATCCGGGTGGCCGGTCAGAGCGGTGACCGAGGATTTGTAGAAGCTGATGACATCGGTCAGGCACTGGACTTCGAGCCAGGTGACATTTTTTGCACCGGCGATTAAGCCGACACGGGCACGAAGGACGCTTGCCGAGCGCAGCAGCGCACATTGAAGCGTGGCGCCGCCAAGGGTTACGAAGACCACACGCTTGCCGGCGAACAGCTCTGGTTCCCGCTCAAGCAGAAGGCCGATCGTCTGGGCCGCCATGCTGGAACCCATGCTGTGGGAGCTGATGACATATTCATCGGCCGGCAACTCGAAGGCCTGTCTTGCCGCTTGGGTGGAGGCCTCTATCCAGTCGTTAACGATGGCGTTGTCGAGACGGGACACGGCAACTGCCATCTCCCAATCGGAAAACAGATGCAGGGTGTGGAACCGGTCCGACCAGGGAATGAACAACTTTGCGAAAAAGAGGTAGCCAAGGGCGATACCGAGCGGGAGCTGCCACAGGCCGAGGCCCAGCCAGAGCGGATAAGTCGCCAGCGCAAGGCTGATCCCCATGCCGAGGCCGACCAGAAGAAACGGGAAGATGAAGAACAGGCCGAAACGCCAGGCATGGCGGAAATAACCGAAGGCACCGCCTTCGATGACAACGGCTGCAGCACTGCGGAAACCTTGTGCCAGACGGGTGACCAGCGGACGCGCGCCCAGATGATCGACGATCGCGCCGTGATCGAAGACGAAGAAACGGCTCGATGTTCGCCAAGCATCTTCCGGGCGGCTGGTTTCGATGTCGAAATAGGCTCGCCGGTCCTCTTGCTGCAAAGTGCCTACATCTGCATCAAGCCCCCAGAGTTCCGCAGTCCTCTGCATCGCCCTTTCATAGCGGGCCCGGTGCCTTTCCGCGTCAAGCGGTTCAAATCCGGGAAAATGCAGGACGACGCGCCGCTTCACGCGCGCGGATGACGGTATTTCGGGCACTCAATTTTCTTTCGACGACAGGCGGCTGCAGGTCGGAATGCAATGATATCAACCCTGTGGCGAGATTAAGGTGGGGTGGCAGGCGCTCTTTCGAATGCCTGCCAGTATTGCGGGCTTTCCCGTCAGATCGCGAAGCCACCCGCGATATCGAATATACCGCCGGTCATGTAGCCGCCGTTCGGGCCGGCAAGATGCGTGACGAGCGCCGAGACTTCCTCGAGCGTCGCAATACGACGGATCGGATGCATGTCCAGCAGCGCTTCCGGCACCTCGTCGCCCAGAGCACCCTTGGCCATGTCGGTGGGCATGACACCGGGCTGAACAACATTGACGGTGATGTTGCGCCTGCCCAAATCGCGGGCCACGCCCTTGGCGTAACCGAGAAGCGCCGACTTGCTGCCTGCATAGTCGGCAACACCCGAAACCGGTATGCGGGTGCCAAATAGCGAACCGATGAAGATGATCCGCCCGCCATCGGTCAGAACCGGCGCTGCGGCGCGAGTCGCGGCAACCGATCCCAAGACGTTGATCTGCCACTGGCGATCGAGATTGACCGTATCGAGGGCGGGATCGTCAACGGTCTTGCCCTGAACTGCAATCGCCGCGTTGTTGACGAGGATATCGAGCTTGCCGAAATGCGCGATGACCTTGTCCACCAGCGGCTTGGCGGCTGCCATATCCGCCTGATCGCTTCGGATCGCCAGCGCACGGACGCCCTTTGCCTTCAGCTTCTCGACCACGGCCTCGGCCTTATCCGCAGAGGCGACGTAACTGATAGCAACGTCGGCGCCCTCCTCCGCCAGCGCTTGCGCTATTGCTGCACCAAGGCCGCGAGAGCCGCCGGTAACGAGAGCGACCTTGCCCTTCAATGTCTTCGACATGGGTAACCTTTCCATAAAAACGAAGGCGTTTCCGAATGTCGGGAGACGCCAGGCTGATTTACGTAATGGCCATTACGATAACGATCGGTATGAAATTTGACCTCAAGCGTCAAGCTGTTTAATAACGGTCGTTACGAAATGTGGTTGAGTTGATCGAATGGGACGACATCGCGAATTTGACGTGGAGAAGGCGCTGGATGCGATCCTGTGCGTCTTCTGGAGCAAGGGCTACGAGGGAACATCGTACACCGACCTTACAGAGGCGGCCGGCGTCGAGAGGCCTGCCCTTTATTCCGCCTTCGGCAACAAGGAAGCGCTGTTTGCCCAAGCGCTCGACCGCTACTACGAGCGGTATCTCGACTACATCCCGGATGCGCTTCAGAAACCGACGTCGCGGGAAGTCGCCGCTCACATGCTGTACAATGCGATCGATCTCAACACGCGATATCCCAAGCATACGGGCTGTTTCAACATCACCGGCCTGCTGGCCGGGTCGGATGGTGCCGAACCCGTGCGGCAAATGCTGATCGAGGTGCGCGCGCGCGGCGAAGCGCTGTTTCGCGAGCGCCTGGAGCGGGCAAAGGCGGAAGGCGACCTGCCCGAGACGGCCAAACCCGATGCGCTGGCGGCGTATCTGATGGCCGTACTTCACGGCATGGCTGTACAGGCCAAAGCCGGGTTCAGCCGCGAGACGCTGGAAGCGGTTGCCGAACAGGCACTTGCCGCATGGCCAACCAGAGGCTCGTAACCTTGGGAAGCAGGGCCCGTCGCCCAGGAACGTCAGGGTTCAAGAGGCTGCGGTTTCGCCCCACTTCGATGCCGGAGCGGCATGGCACCCGGTTCGCAGGGCTAAGCTGAATGCCTTGTAATGGGGATATCAAGCAGGTGCCGGCGCAATGCGAACGCCCAGCCGGCAAAATAACCGATCGAGCCTCCGGATAGCGCAAAGCCCGCCATGGTAAGGATTTGAGCCCCATCAGGGTTGAGTGCAAGCGCGACAGCAAGCGCATAATGCAACGCGAACAGTGTCAGGTTCCTGACGAGAGGCACGATGCTTCCCGAGATCGTCACGGTACGGCGTGATGCGTCCCGAGCGATCACCCAGGGGCCGGTAACGATGCCCGGCAACGCGAAAAGGAGGATTGCACCGAGCCAGATGGCGACCAGCTTGATGTCCAGTGCCAAGCTTCCGATCAGAGGCCAGATGCCCAGCAAGATGAAGATAAGCGGGACGATCAGAAGTCGCCAAAGTGGACGTTTTCTCGTCCTTGTCGCGGCCACCCCCTGCCAGACAAGATAGGCAAGCACGAACCACACATAGACCGGTGTATGAGCCAAAATCTGAAATGCGCCCGCCATATAGTTTATCCAAAATTCACAAAACAATCAGGCAGTTTGCGACACATGACGAGGCGGCAATCACAGCCGAATTCTCCAAGTCCGCGGCCGATGAAAAACATAACCTATGCGCAGGAAGATGATGCCCGCATCTGCCAAACAGCCAGTTTCCGCCCTTGCCTAGCGTGGACGGCTTTCCTATTCAGGGCCTTGATTTGGAACAGCAGGGAATGGAAAAACCATGGACAGTATCACGATAGCCCTGGTCCTGCTGCTTGCCGTCATCCTCAGCGGCACGATCTCCAGGCTGCTTCCGCTGCCCGTTCCGCTACCTCTGATCCAGATCGCCTTCGGGGCTGCGATCACCGGGATCACCGGCGATGGTGTGGTGCTGGAACCGGATATCTTTTTCCTGCTGTTTCTGCCGCCGCTTCTGTTTCTCGATGGCTGGCGCATTCCGAAGGAAGGGCTGTTCCGCGACAAGGGCGTCATCCTGGAACTGGCGCTCGGGCTCGTGGTGTTCACGGTCGTCGGCGTCGGGCTTCTGATCCACTGGATGATCCCGGCCATGCCGCTTGCGGTCGCCTTCGCACTTGCCGCCATTGTTTCGCCGACCGATCCGGTCGCGGTCTCGGCGATTGCGGCGCGCGTGCCGATCCCTCCCCGGTTGATGCACATTCTCGAAGGGGAATCGCTGCTCAACGACGCATCCGGCCTTGTCTGCATGCGGTTTGCCGTTGCGGCGGCCGTCACTGGCACATTCTCGCTGACGGACGCGCTGGGCACGTTTCTTTGGGTCGCGATCGGCGGCATTCTTATCGGCTTCGGCGTGACGTGGCTTGTCGTGCGGATAAAGGACACCGTTTCCCGCAAGCTCGGCGAAGACCCAGGCGCGCAGATCCTGATCAGCCTTCTCATTCCCTTCGGCGCCTATCTGGTTGCCGAACACCTGCATTGTTCCGGCATTCTTGCCGCTGTCGCCGCCGGCATTACCATGAGTTATGCCGAACTGCGGGGCAAAGCGCTCGGCATTACCCGCGTCAGGCGCAATGCCGTGTGGGATACGGTGCAGTTTGCGCTGAACGGCATCATCTTCGTGCTGCTCGGCGAGCAGTTGCCGGGCATCATCTCGGGTGCGGCACGGGTTGTCACCGAGACCGGGCATGTAGATCCAATCTGGTTGATCGCATACGTGATCGCGATCAACGCAGCGCTTGCCGCACTTCGTTTCGTGTGGGTGTGGGTATCGCTGCATTTCACCCTGTTCCGGGCAGCCCGCCGTGGACAGGAGATCCACAAGCCGCATTGGAAACTGTTGGTCGCCACCTCACTCGCCGGCGTGCGCGGCGCCATCACGCTTGCCGGTATCCTGACGCTGCCCTTCTTTCTCGATGACGGCATCACGCCCTTCCCGGCCCGCGACCTTGCGATCTTCCTTGCGGCCGGCGTGATCATCTTCTCGCTGGTTGCGGCCAGCGTCGGCCTGCCTTTCCTGCTGAAGGATCTCGAACTTCCACCCGAGCCCGACCATCACCAGGAAGAGGATACGGCGCGTATCGCCTCGGCGGAGGCCGCAATCCGAATGATCGAGAAACTGCAGCACGCGATGAGCGAGGGCCGCACGGATGCCGATCTCTATGGCGAAGTCGGCACTCGGCTGATGGAACTCTACCGACAACGTATCGACGGGCGCTCGAAGATCGGTGACGAGGCCGAAGAGGTCCGGCGGATGGAAGAGGTGGACAAGCGGCTGCGGCTCGCAGCATTGCGTGCCGAGCGCGACGAGATCTTTCGCCTCAGCCGCGCCCGAAAGGTCTCCGAGGAGATCGCCCGCAAGCTCATCCGCGAGATCGACCTTGCCGAGGCGCGCTACACCGTCTGACCAGGCTTATGCCGCATGCACCTGCCGGCTATCCGTCGGCGCGTCGTCGCGCTCGAACATACCGTAATCACGCAGGACATGACCGATCCGCAGTCGGTAATCGGCGAAGATGCCGTTACGCCCGGCCTGCTGCGCGGCGCGATGTGCCTCGACATTACGCCATGCCTTAACCGCGTCTTCATCGCGCCAGAAGGAGAGCGACAGAAGCTTGCCGCGCAGGGTGAGGCTTTCGAAACGCTCGATGGAGATGAAGCCATCGATCTTTTCCAGCTCGGCGCGCAAATCACCGGCAAGATCGAGATAACGGTGGCGTTCGCCCATATAGGGCACAACTTCGAAGATGACGGCGATCATGGTTTTTCAAAAGCTCCATGCGGCAGAGACATGTTTTTCAGGAAGATGCGGTCTTCCTTGAGGATGAAACGTTCGCGCTTGGCGAATTCGTAATTCTCCCGGCCGAGCGGATCGACGGCCAGCCGGGTGCGATAGGCCTCATAGGCCGCCAGGTTCTCGATGTTGTAGATGCCGTATGCGGTTGTGGCCGATGCTTCGTGTGGACCGAAATAACCGATCAGGTCGGCACCGTTGCGCGGGATCGACTGGCCCCAGGCACGGGCATATTGTTCGAAACGGTCGCGCTTGAATGGGTCGATCTCGTAACGGATGAAGCAGGTGATCATGGCATTTCCCTTGGGTTCGTTTTCCTCGTGACGGGGGTGTTTTGCCATGCTGGTTAGCGAGAATGCTTCGATAGCGATCGAAGTATCGATTGCAAAAACATGCTAGAAGCTTTCGCATGAACGAAGGTCCAGACATTGCCCAGATCGCCGCTCTGATCGGCGACCCCGCCCGCGCCAACATGCTGGCAGCACTCACCGGTGGGCGGGCGCTGACCGCGACCGAGCTTGCAGCCATTGGCGGGATCACGTTGCAGACGGCGAGCACACATCTTTCCAAACTTGAGGCCGGCGGGCTTTTATCCCAGCGCAAGCAGGGGCGGCATCGCTATTTCGCGCTGGCCGACGAAGCGGCAGCCCGGTTGATCGAAACGATGATGGGGTTTGCCTCAAGCCGCGGACATCTGCGTTACAGGCCGGGACCAAAGGACCCGGCGCTCAGAAAGGCGCGCGTCTGCTACGATCACCTTGCCGGCGATTTCGGCGTGCGGATGCTCGACAGTTTCGTCTGCCATGGCGAGATCGCATCGGATGGGGAGAACCTTTCGGTGACGGAAAAGGGCCGCGCGCAGCTCTCAGCCTTCGGCATCGATTTATCAGCCCTCGCCTCCAGCCGCCGCCCCTTGTGCAAATCCTGCCTCGACTGGAGCGAGCGCCGGTCGCATCTGGCAGGCACGCTCGGCAAGGCGCTGCTTGCCCATATGCTCGCCCAGGGCTGGGCGCGACGCAGCGAGGAGAGCCGTGCGGTACTCTTTTCGCCCGAAGGCGAGCGGAGGTTTTTGCTACAGTTCCCGCTCGATACCCCATATTGAAGTGAGCAGCCTCCCGCCCCGATTGACCCAGCCATGCGACCGTACTGGTTGAGCTTCCGGCACCCATCCGCTAGAAGGCGGCTGACGTCTTAAAAGGGTATATCTCCATCATGAGCGGTTTCGACCTCATCCTCTTCGATTGCGACGGCGTGCTCGTCGATTCCGAAATCATTGCTGCAAGGGTGGAATCCCAGCTGCTGACGGAAGCCGGTTACCCGATCAGCGTCGAGGAAATGGGTGAGCGTTTTGCCGGCATGACCTGGAAGAACATCCTGCTTAGCATCGAGAAGGAAGCCGATATTCCGCTTTCCGCCTCGCTGCTCGACAAGTCGGAAAAGCTGCTCGATGCCCGGCTGGAACGCGATGTGAAGATCATCGAGGGCGTGAAGTTCGCACTTGCCCGGCTGACGACACAGCGCTGCATCTGCTCCAATTCCTCCAGCGCACGGCTGGACATGATGCTGACCAAGGTCGGCCTCAAACCCTATTTCGCGCCGCATATCTATTCGGCCAAGGATCTGGGACCGGATCGGGTCAAGCCGAAGCCGGACATCTTTTTGCATGGCGCGCAGCAGTTCGGTGTCGATCCGTCGCGCTGCCTGGTGGTCGAGGATTCGACCCATGGCGTCCACGCTGCCAGAG
Source organism: Neorhizobium sp. LMR1-1-1.1 (assembly GCF_040675795.1). Lineage (NCBI taxonomy): Bacteria > Pseudomonadati > Pseudomonadota > Alphaproteobacteria > Hyphomicrobiales > Rhizobiaceae > Neorhizobium > Neorhizobium sp. LMR1-1-1.1. Next base: position 815,128 of record NZ_JBEGHE010000025.1, on the reverse strand, counting down.
CTGCGGGCATGCGGGTCGTCGGCTTTACCGGCGCATCGCATACCTATCCGAGCCACGCTGACCGCCTGACGGATGCGGGTGCCGAAACGGTGATCTCGCGCATGCAGGACCTGCCGGCCGTGGTTGCCGCACTCGGCGAATGGGCCGACGCGATCTGATTTAGAAATCTACGACCAGACTGGCCTTTGCCGCATGGGCGGCAAAGGAGTGGGCGAATTCGCCTGAATAACTGAGCTTAACCCGTGTCGTCTTGGAGATCTGCGCGGTGAGTGAAGCCTCCAGCACGGCCGTATCGCGCGGCAGTGAGACGCCTTCAATGACGAAGGGGCTGCCGGACGAGAAGGCAAACCGCGAGGATGGCGTCAGATCGCCGATCGCGTGACGCCATCCCAGCATGCCGGAAAACGTCGTCGGCAGATCCTCATTGCCGATATCGGCGGACCATCTGAGGCCAAGGGTGGTCAGCGTCACGTCATCCGTGTTGCCGTTTGCCGAAAGCGCTGCCGCACCGCCTTGTTCGCGAAAACCATCGGTTTCGAGATTGATATAGGCGAGATTGGCAAAGGGTTCGAGCGTGGCGGCACCGACCTTCTCGCGCCAGCCGAGATCGGCAAAAACCTGCCGCGTCGCGCTCTGGTAATCGGCCTCAAGCTGGTCCTCGAATGCGCTGAAAGCGATATTCCGTTCGGTGGAGATATCGTTTCTCGAATAGATCGCGCCCGTCGTGAAGTTGAGCTTTCCCCATTCCGCTGCCGCATACAGGCCGGCACTATAGCTGTCCCAGTCGGCATCGGTGCCCGCAGACGCATTCGTGTAACCGAACAGGCCGCCGATACGCCAATGCTCCGAGACGCCGGCGTCGATGCCGGCAAACAGGCCCGCGATATGGCCATTCATATCTGCAGCATTGCCGTCGCTGTCGAAGCGGTCGGTCGCGGCGATCCCGGTCATCCAGAAACTTGCGCCGCCTTCGGTTTCCTTAACCGGTACATTGCCGTTGATCCGGTCGATCACCGCCTCGCGGGCAAGGCCTGCCTGCTGCAGCAACTGGCTTTTCAGCGAGGCATGCAGCTCGCCGCTCAGTTGCGAAAAGGCATCGCGGGCACCGGTAGCGTTCAGCGGAAGCACGCCGAGGAAGACGGAATTGGTGGCACCGAGAGATTGGACCGCCTCGGCCGTCGCGCGCGTATTGCGCGTCTCCGTCACATCGGCGAAATCGACGTCGTTGCGGTAAAGGCCCAATGTCACCGTGGTCGGGTCGTAGCTGAGGATCGGCGACAGGAAGGCCAGATCGGAATTGACCTCATCGAAGGTGCCGGTGACGCTGTCGCCGGTCAGGATCGTGTAGGTGGTGGCCAGAGAATAGGTGCCCGACCCGGCCAGGACATCAACCGTGCCGCCGTTTATCGTCACGCTTCCGGCGGCATCGAGGCGGTCGGACAGGCCGGATGCATCGGTTTCAACCTGATAGGTAGAGCCCTTTTCGAAGGTGACATCGCCGTTCACTGCAACGGTCGCGATACCTGGACCCGGGGCGAAGGTGCCGCCGGAGCCAACGGTCAGCCCGCCGATCGCGCCGGAGCCGGTCAGCACGCCGTCCGAGCCGATACCGATCGTGCCGCCGATGGTACCGTCGTTGACCAGCGTGCCATCGACTATGGTCGCGTCGCCGGTGATCGTGCCGGTATCACTATTGGTGAACGTGCCGCCGGTATTGGTGAGCGAGGCAATCGTTCCCGCATTCGAGGCGCTGCCGGCATTGGTGACATCACCCGCCGTCGCGCCCGAGTTATTGACGAAGCTGGCTGCTGCCGCAACATCGACATCGGTGACGACGAAATTGTTGACGAGCGTGCCGCCGGATACCACGGTGTTACCGGTGATCGTGCCGCCATCGTTGTTGGTGAAAGTGCCGCCGGTGTTGGTCAGCGAGGCGATCGTGCCGGCGTTCGAGGAATTGCCGGCATTCGTCACATCGCCTGCCGAGGCACCGGTATTGTTGACGAAGATTGCAGCGGCGGCCACGTCCACATCGGTAACGACGAAATTGTTGGTCAAAGTACCGCCGGAAATCACCGTCGTTCCAGTGATCGTGCCGCCGGCATTGTTGGTGAAAGTTCCACCAGCATTGGTCAGTAAGGCAATCGTGCCGGCATTCGACGATGTGCCGGCGTTGGTGACGGCACCTGCAGTCGCGCCCGAGTTGTTGACGAAAATCGCCGCAGCCGCGACATCCACATAGGTGACGACGAAATTATTGGTCACCGTCCCGCCGATGACGTTCGTATCGCCGGTAATCCTGCCGCCGCTGTTGTTGGTGAAGGAGCCGCCCGTGTTGGTCAGCGACGTTATCGTTCCGGCATTCGACGACGTGCCGGCATTGGTGACATTTCCTGCCTCAGCGCCAGAGTTGTTGACGAATTCGGCAGCGGCCGACACATCGACATTGGTTACGACAAAATTGTTGGTGAGCTTGCCGTCGTCGATGGTCGCGGTGCCGGTGATCGTGCCGTCGTTGACCGTCTCGCCGCCGGTCATATGCAGGTTGCCGTCCAGCGTGCCTGAATTGGCGAGATTGCCGCCACTCATCCCGACATCCGAGGATAGCCTTCCGCCAGTGGAGATTTCGATGCGCCCCGGATCGGCAAGGCTGGTACCGCCGGCCGCCGAAAGATCGGCGTCAACATGCAGCGTGCCGCCGGAAACATCGACCGTGCTGACGGTCGTATCCGTCGAGACGGTCGGTGCGCCGGAACCAATTGCGGCACTGCCGGTCGCACCGGGTGCTGCCGGTGTCCAGTTGGCGCCGTTGGAGAAGTCATTATCGGAGGTGCCCGTCCAGGTGGATTGCGCCGAGGCGGCAGCCGGCAACAGCCAGGCCACCGAGACGATAGCCGTGTATAGCTTGAGACGCCGTTTCGCGCCCGCCGAGATCGCCGGAGCAGACATTCCCACCTCACGCAGGGCAGTTCAGGGCGAAGCACCCTTAATGATCTGCTAATATGAGTTAAGGAATTATGGTTAACGGAGCCTTAATGGCGACCGTTTCCCGCAGCGGCTGGCGGTTCTTTCACAAGGTCGAAATCAGGACCGGCGCGGCTTCTTGGCCGGGCCGGTGTCGAAACCGAGACGAACGCGGGTGAAACGCGTTGCGCCGCCTGCATTGTTCGGGATCTGCACGTCGGCCTTGGAGAAGATGAACTGTGTGCCGCCCACCGGGATCTCGACCGGGAAGGCCACCTTCTGCGAATAGAGCACGTTGTCACCATCGACCACTTCGACCAGAACCGGCAGGGTGACGGAACCCGGCGTGCCGGCAGGTCCCTGCACGACACGGCCCTGGGCGATGAGATTAATGGTCATCGTGGTTTCGTTTGCCGTGCACTGGCGCGTCGCGTCGTTGAACGAGGCCTGGTAGAGAAGTTTGTCAGGGTTATCCTGCCCGCCGCGCGCATAGGAGCGATAGACGGCATCCTGGTCACGCATAACCACCTGTGGGCAATAGGCCTGCACGACAGCCTGGACCGGCTGGGCATTGGCAGGAGCAGCGTTGGAACTCAGGTCCAGTCCCTGCGAAGCAGAATTGCAGCCACCTAAGCCAGCCACCAAAGACAACGTCAGAAAACCGCGAGAGAACTTGCCAACCACGTTACTCAACCCTTTGCAGCCTCGTTTCCGATACGGTACCGACCCGGCATTTTCCGGTCTTTCACCGCCGATTTCGATAGTCTATATCAGCGGTCAGAACAAAAATCGATTAGGGATTCAAGGTCGTGGAATACATTTCTACCCGTGGTACAGCACCCGCTCTCGGCTTTCGGGATGCGCTCATGGCCGGGCTTGCAAAAGACGGCGGCCTGTATGTCCCGCGCAAATGGCCTACCCTTTCGAAAAAACAGATCCGTGCCCTGCGTGGCAAATCCTACCAGGAAGTCGCGTTCGAGATCCTGTCGCTTTTCGTCGATGGCGAGATTGCCGATGACAAGCTGAAGGCCATGATCGACGAGGCCTATGCCACTTTCCGCCACCCGGCCGTGGTGCCGCTGGTGCAGGTCGGGCCGAACGATTTCATTCTCGAACTCTTCCACGGCACGACACTCGCCTTCAAGGACGTGGCGATGCAATTGCTTGCGCGCCTGATGGACCACGTTCTTGCCGAGCGCGGTGAACGCGCGACGATCGTCGGCGCCACATCGGGCGATACCGGCGGTGCTGCGATCGATGCCTTTGCCGGCCGCGAGCGCACCGACATCTTCATTCTCTTCCCGCATGAAAAGGTCTCGCCGGTTCAGCAGCGGCAGATGACCTCATCGACCGCGTCGAACGTGCATGCGATCGCGGTGAAGGGCAATTTCGACGACTGCCAGAACCTCGTCAAAGAGATGTTCAACGACGCTGCCTTCCGCGACAAGGTCAAGCTTTCGGGCGTCAACTCGATCAACTGGGCGCGCATCATGTCCCAGGTCGTCTATTATTTCACCGCCGCTGTTTCTCTCGGCGGGCCGGACCGGAAAATCTCGTTTACCGTGCCGACCGGCAATTTCGGCGATATCTTTGCCGGATATGTGGCCAAGAAGATGGGCCTGCCGATCGATCGCCTCGTGATTGCCACCAACGACAACGACATCCTGGCCCGCACGCTGAAGACCGGCCGTTACGAGATGAAGGGCGTCAAGGCGACGACCTCGCCTTCGATGGACATCCAGATTTCATCCAATTTCGAACGCCTCCTGTTCGAAGCCTATGATCGCGACGACGCTGCAGTGCGCCGCTCAATGGACGGGTTGAAGCAATCCGGTTCGTTCGAGATCAAGGAAAAGGCGCTGAAGGCGATCAAGCGCGAGTTCCGCGCCGGACGTGCTACCGAACGCCAAGTTGCCGCCACGATCCGCGAGACGCTTTCGGCCACCGGTTACCTTCTCGACCCACATACGGCAACCGGCGTCTTCGTCGCCGCGAAGAATGCCAAGCCATCCAGCCCGATGGTAACGCTGTCGACGGCGCATCCGGCCAAATTCCCGGCTGCGGTAAAATCCGCTTGCGGAATTGATCCGGCGCTCCCATCATGGTTGTCTGATCTTATGCAAAGGGAGGAGCGCTTCGATATACTTGAACCGGAGCTGAAAGCCGTCGAGACCTTTATCGGCAGCAACGCACGGACCAAGTAACGGCGCGCCGGAAAGACATAGTATGAATGTAGAGATTACCCGGCTCCCCTCCGGGCTGACTGTCGTCACCGAAAGCATGCCACATCTGGAAAGCGTGGCACTCGGCGTGTGGATCAAGTCGGGTTCTCGCAACGAGACCGAAGAAGAGCATGGCATCGCCCACCTGCTCGAGCACATGGCCTTCAAGGGAACAGCACGGCGCAGCGCCCGCGACATCGCCGAGGAGATCGAGGATGTCGGGGGAGAGCTGAATGCGGCGACCTCTACAGAAACCACATCCTATTATGCGCGCGTGCTCAAGGATCATGTGCCGCTGGCGGTCGATATCCTTGCCGATATCCTGACGGAGTCGGAATTCGACGAGGAAGAACTGCGCCGCGAAAAGCACGTGATCCTGCAGGAAATCGGTGCGGCCAACGACACGCCCGACGATGTGGTCTTCGACAAATTCTCCGAAGTCGCCTATCGCGGCCAGACGATCGGTCGCGCCATCCTCGGCACACCGGAACGGGTGAAAAGCTTCACGCCGAGTCAGATTCGCGGCTACCTTTCGCGCAATTATACGACCGACCGGATGTTCGTGGTGGCCGCCGGTGCGGTCGACCACCAGACCTTCTGCAAACAGGTGGAAGAGCGTTTTGCCGGTCTGCCAACTTCGCCCAGCGCACCGCCCGTCTTTGATGCTGCACGCTATATCGGCGGCGATATTCGTGAGGAACGCGACCTCATGGATACACAGGTCCTGCTCGGTTTCGAGGGCAAGGCCTATCACATGCGCGATTTCTACTGTTCGCAGATCCTCGCCAATATCCTTGGCGGCGGCATGTCTTCGCGCCTGTTTCAGGAAGTGCGTGAGCATCGCGGCCTCTGTTACTCGGTTTATGCCTTCCACTGGGGCTTTTCCGATACCGGCATTTTCGGCATTCACGCGGCAACCGGTGCCGACGATCTGCCAAAGCTGATCCCGGTCATCATCGACGAGTTGCACAAGTCTGCCGACACGATCCATCAGGTGGAAATCGACCGGGCTCGCGCACAAATTCGCGCGCAGCTGCTCATGGGTCAGGAAAGCCCGGCCGCCCGCGCCGGCCAGATCGCCCGGCAGATGATGCTTTATGGTCGCTCTATCCCCAACGAAGAGATGATGGAGCGTCTCGCAGGCATTACCACCGAGCGGCTGACCGATCTGGCAGGCCGCCTGTTCTTCGACACCGTACCGACCCTTTCGGCCGTTGGCCCGATCGAGAAGCTCGCGCCGATGTCCGATATCGCCTCGGCTCTATCCTCACCTGTCATCAAGGCAAAAGCCGCCAGCTGAACAGAGGCTCCGAAGCACAATGGGTAGATCGGTGTTTCGGTTTCTGTCCCGTCAGCCGGACACGCCCGAGTTATCCGGACCTCAGCATCTTTTGAGGCTGCCGCATAATTCCGATTACAAGCAATGGTATCGGCTGCGTTCCGAGAGCCGCAGCTTCCTTCAGCCGTGGGAACCGACCTGGCGGGCCGACGAACTGACGGAAAGCTCGTTTCGCGCCCGAATCCTGCGCGCAAACCAGGAATGTGCGTCCGGTCTCGCCATGCCGATGCTGCTTTTCCGCAAGGACGACATGACCCTGCTCGGGGGACTTACCATCGGCTATATTCGCCGGGGTGCAGCACAAAGCTGCATGATCGGATATTGGATGGGTGAAAAACATGCGGGCCAAGGCCATATGTTGGCCGCATTGAGAGTGGCAATCCCGTATATCTATGGCGGACTTCAGTTGCACCGGATCGAGGCAGCTTGTATTCCGGACAATTGGAAAAGCATGCGGCTTCTAGAAAAAGCCGGCTTCGAGCGGGAAGGTCTTTTGCGGAAGTATCTCAAAATAAACGGCGAATGGCGCGACCACATGATGTTTTCCCGGTTGCCGGAAGACGGCGAATTCGGGGAAATGGTCGGACCATGATTGACGGTATGCGTTTTAGTTCTGCGTATCGGGCCTTTGGCCTGAAGTTTCTGCTGATGATGATCGTCGCCATTCTGGCCTTCGGGCTTAACGGTGCGCGTGCCGCCGAGCCGGTGAAAATCTCGCGTGACGACACGGCGCTCGACCTGACGGCCACGACCGACATCTATACCAATCAGGGTGAGGCTTTCCAGGTTTCCACGGCGGCGGGCGGTGACGGGATTCGGCGACGCATCGAAGTCAGATCCAGCAATCCTGGGCATCAGGGCGACTGGGCGGTTTTTGCACTTTCCAACGTCTCGGAAGAGCAGCTGGAGCGCGTCATCGTCGCACCGCATTTTCGCCTTGTCGGATCGAAGGTGTTCTGGCCGGATCTCGGTTCGCAGCGTATTACCGCGATTACTCCATCGGAAGGTTTCTCGCTCGATCGTCTGCCGAGCCCCGATGCAGACGTGTTCCGCATCACGCTCAATCCGGGATCGACGATCACGTTTGTTGCCGAACTGGCCAGCCCTTCGCTGCCGCAAATCTACCTCTGGCAGCCGGACGCCTACAAGGATACGGTCAACTCGTTCACACTCTATCGCGGCATAGTGCTTGGCATTGCGGGTCTTCTGGCGGTGTTTCTGACGATCCTGTTCGTCGTCAAGGGCACATCGATGCTACCGGCGGCGGCAGCGCTTGCCTGGGCCGTGCTCGCCTATATCTGCGTCGACTTCGGCTTCCTCGACAAGCTGATCACCATCACATCCAGCGACCAGCGAATATGGCGTGCGGGTGCGGAAGTGGCGCTCGCCTCGTCGCTCGTCATCTTCCTGTTCACCTATCTGAACCTCAACCGCTGGCATGTGCATCTGGGTTACGCGACGCTTGCCTGGGTCGTCGGTCTCGTCCTGCTTGGGGGCGTGGCAATCTACGATCCTTCCGTTGCCGCAGGTATTGCCCGGCTTTCCTTCGCGCTGACGGGTACGGTCGGCATCCTGCTGATCATCTATCTCGGCTTCAACCGCTACGACCGCGCGATCCTGCTGGTGCCGACCTGGACGCTGATCCTCGTCTGGCTGTTCGGCAGCTGGCTGACAGTGACGGGACAGCTCGACAACGACATTATCCAGCCGGCGCTGGGCGGCGGTCTGGTTCTGATCGTGCTACTGATCGGCTTCACTGTGATGCAGCACGCCTTTGCCGGCGGTGCTTACCAGCAAGGACTGTTTTCCGACCTGGAGCGTCAATCGCTGGCGCTGACCGGCTCCGGCGATACCGTGTGGGACTGGGATGTCGCGCGTGATCGTGTCGTCACGACCCCAGATATTTCGGGCCGTCTCGGGCTTGAGGCCGGCGCCATGCATGGTCCGGTGCGCAACTGGGTTCCCCGCCTCCACCCCGACGACCGCGACCGGTTCCGTGCCACGCTCGACGTGCTGCTCGAACATCGCCGCGGCCGCCTGCATCACGAATTCCGCATTCGCGCCGAGGATGGACATTTTCACTGGCTGCAGATCCGTGCGCGGCCCGTGCTTGGCTCGAACGGCGAGATCATCCGCTGTGTCGGCACGATTGTCGATGTGACCGAACAGAAAAATTCGGTCGAACGGCTGTTGCAGGATGCGTTGCACGACAACCTGACAGGCTTGCCGAACCGGCAGATTTTCCTCGATCGCCTGCAGGGCGTGCTGACGCTTGCCGCCAGCGGCGACACCGTGCGCCCGACCGTGATGGCAATCGATCTCGATCGCTACAAGCAGGTCAACGACAGCCTCGGGATTGCGGCAGGCGACAACATGCTGATCGCGATTACCCGGCGTCTTCGGCGCCTAATGAAGCCGCAGGATACGTTGGCACGCCTTGCCGGCGACCAGTTCGGCCTGATCCTTGTTTCCGAGCGCGACCCTGCGAAGATCGCCGATTTTGCCGAAGCCGTATCGCAGGCCATCATGGTGCCGATCAATTATGCCAATCGCGAGATCGTGCTGACCGCCTCGATCGGGCTTGCGTCCTTCGTCGACCAGCAGGAAAGCGCTGCGGGGCTTCTGGCGGATGCGGAACTTGCAATGTATCGGGCCAAGCGCGGCGGCGGTAATAAGGTGGAGCCGTTCCGGCCGATCTTCCGCACGTCCGGCACCGACCGCCTGCAGATCGAAACGGATCTTCGCCGCGCATTGGAGCGCAAGGAACTGTCGCTCGCCTATCAGCCGATCATATCGCTGAAGGACGGCGAGATCGCCGGCTTCGAGGCGCTGATGCGATGGGAACACCCCAAGCGTGGCAGCATCCCGCCTGCTGAATTCATTCCGATCGCCGAAATGTCGGACCTTATCGGCCCTCTCGGCGTGTTTGCAATGGAGCGTGCGGCGTTGGACCTTGTTTCATGGCAGGAGCAGACCGGTGAAGTGCCGATCTTCGTTTCCGTCAACCTGTCCAGCGCACAGCTTTTGAATGCGGACCTTTATAACGATGTCAGGGCACTGATTTCGAAGACTCAGGTCAATCCGCACCAGTTGAAGTTGGAACTGACTGAATCCCTGATGATGGAAAACCCGGAACAGGCTCGCCTGATCCTCGCCAAGCTGAAAGAGACCGGCCTAAGCCTTGCACTCGACGATTTCGGCACCGGTTATTCCTCACTCGCCTACCTGACCCAGTTTCCGTTCGACATGATCAAGCTCGACAAGACGCTTGTCAGCGACATGAGCGAAAAGGGCTCGATCCTGCTGCGCTCCGTTATCGCCATGGCCCGCGGGCTGGAAATGACAGTCGTCGCCGAAGGCATCCAGACGGATGAGCATGCGATGGAGCTTGCAAAGATGGGCTGCCACTACGGCCAGAGCTACCTGTTCGGCCCGCCTGCCACCAGCGAAGCCATGCTGCGGTTACTGAAGGAACGGTTTCCGCTGACGAAACGGGCGTAACTTCCCCCAGGTCCACCTCTGGCCTGCCGGCCATCTCGCCAACAAGCGGGGAGAAAACCCGTGGCACGCCCCCTACCGCAATTGTGGTCCGACGAGGCGGTCGGGTTAACCCCTCTCCCTTGTGGAGAGGATTGGGAGGGGTCGTTTCCGCCCTACCGTCTCAACACCAGATCATGCACGAATTGCAGCTTTGCCGTCACGGCCGGCGTCAGGATGAACGGATAAAGGTCAGGCACCCCCATCGAGCGGTGGATACCGTTGATCGCCAGGCTGAAGGGGATCCAGGCGGACACGAGCTGTTCGGCGCTGTCGGCGCGATAGGGATTGAAATCCACTTCCGCCGATAGTTCTTCGTGCCTGCGCGGGTCTATCGACATGCCGTAGGCTCGTGCCGTTTCCAGCGTGTCGACTATATGGACATAGTGGGCGAAGCTCTCGGCGAAATCCTCCCATGGATGCGAGCTTGCATAGGTAGAGATGAAGAATTCCTGCCAGTTCGGTGGCGGGCCTTCCTCGTAATTGCGTTTGAGCGCCTCGCCGTAATCCACGGTTTCGTCACCGAATACCGCGCGAAATTCATCCAGCCTGCCGCCGTCGCGGACCATCTTGTCCCAGATGTAATGGCCGGTCTCGTGCCGGAAATGGCCGAGCATAGTGCGGTAAGGTTCGTTCATCGACACGCGGATCTGCTCACGCGTCGCATCGTCCGCCTCGGCTGCACGGATCGCGATGAGGCCGTTTTCGTGGCCGGTCAATGCGGCCTTTACCGTTCCGTCGGCTTGGATCTCGTCAACGAGAAAATCGAAAACGAGACCGCCTGCAGGATCCTCATCGCGGTTGATGCGCGGCAGGTTCCATTTCAGCATGGAATAAAAGAGGTGACGCTGAGCCTGGCTGATGCGCCGCCATTGCCGCAATCCCTCCTCGGTGGAGGCATCCGGTACCAGACGGTTATGGCGGCAGGCCGGGCAAAAGGGATTGGAATCGTCCGCGAGAACGGTCCAGTTGCAGATATCCATGCCGGCATTGGCGCAAAGCCGGACCTTCCGCTGCGGGTTGGCGAATAGCGACCAGACCTCCTCGCCTTCGACAGGCTGCAGCGCATGCATGGCAAGCGCCTCCGGCACGAAGGCCAAACGGGAGCCGCAATTCATGCAGTCCCGGTTGTCGAAATGGATAGGCTGTCCGCAGTGATCGCAATCGTAGAGGCGCATGGGCTGGTCCGCATCGATGGAGGGAGGGGAATAGAGAAAACCTGCTCCGGCAGTGCCGAAACAGGTTTATCAAATGACTGGAGATCATTTTTTCGGACTATGCCGTCCGACATTACCGGGATTTGGTCAGGTCCCAGACATTACATGCGGTCAACGAAATCCTTGCCCGCTTCCTTGATCTTGCCCTTAGCCTGCTGAGCATGGCCCTTGGCTTCCTGGGCGTTGCCCTTCGCCTTGAGCTTCGGATTATCGGTCATGTCACCTGCGGCCTGCTTGATCTTACCGGCAACTTCGTTGCCCTTGCCTGCCATCTTATCGCTGGTGCTACCCATTCCTTGTTCTCCTTATCTCTTTCGACGTTGTTCAACGCCTTGCGATAATAGAACTCTGAAGGGTGGATATCGTTCCACCGAAACAGATCAGGCATGTCCTGCTTCGGTCGAAAGCATTTCCGGGCTGACGCCCATAAGGGCAAGCGCGCGTTCGTATTTGGCATCAACGCAAGGATCGAAAATGATGTCATCCTGCGATGCGCAATTGAGCCAGCCGTTGTTGCTGATTTCGGCCTCAAGCTGTCCCGGCCCCCATCCGGCGTAGCCGAGAAGCAGAGTTGCCCGCGTCGGCCCCCGGCCTTCCGCGATCGCCCTTAGAATATCAAGCGTTGCGGTGAGTGAAATCTCGTCACTGACAGGGATCGAGGACTCGCAGGAAAAATCGTCGGAATGCAGAACAAAGCCCCTGCCCGTTTCCACCGGACCGCCGTAAAGAACCGGAAAATAACGCGCCTGTTCCGAAAGAAAAGCGGTGTGAGGTTCCTCGACGATCTTCAGATGTTCAAGCACGTTGGGGAATGAGAGTTCCTGCTGCCTGTTGATGATGAAGCCCATAGCACCGGTTGATGAATGAGCGCAGATATAAACAACACTGCGAGCGAAACTACCGTCCTGAACACCGGGCATGGCGATCAGGAACTGGCCGTCGAGAAATCCGCGTTCACGCTTGTCTTTGAGCGCCGTAATTCCCATCGAGCCTCCCGTGTGCCTTTAAAGCGCCGTGTAGCGGCGGCCGCATCAGGCGACCCTTCCAAGGCAACATGGGGCAGTCTACGGGATCATTCAACCGAAAATGATTGGTTTTCATCAGACGTGGCTGGCGAGCATGGGATTGCTGGGATAAATCCGTTCTCATGATCTCGACCGCTTTCACCACCCGCCGCCTTTTCATCGCCATCCCACTTCTGCTTACCTCTGCCTTCATGCCGGTCTCAGTACAGGCAGAAACGACCGACTGGGTGAGCAATGAGGGCGGGCGCATGAGGATCGTTGCGCTGGCGCCTGATGCGCGCGGCACCGTGCGCGGCGCGCTGCAAATCGAGCCCAAGGCCGGCTGGATCACCTATTGGCGCGAACCGGGCGATGCAGGCATACCGCCGCATATCTCGTTTCCCGAGACATCCGACGTCAGCCTCAGCAAGATCTCCTATCCGGTGCCACGTCGTTTCGACAATGGTGACGTGCGCGATATCGGCTATGATACAGCCGTCAGCTTTCCCTTCGAGCTTTCGGTGACGAACCCGAACCAACCATCGGCAATCACGGCCTCCGCCTTTATCGGCATCTGCCGAAACATCTGCATTCCCTTCCAGGCCGAATTCAACCTCGGGCTCAAGGCCGATGCCGGCACGTCCTTTGCCGAGGCGATGATCATCAACGATGCGGAAGGCAAGCTGCCGGAACATCCGTCCGACGATTTTGCCGTCACGCATTATTCCGTTTCCGCCGACGGCGACACGCTGCGGCTGCGGCTGCAATTACCCAAGGACGCACCGAAGAAGCCGCAGGTGATCGTCACCGGGCCGGAAGGACATGTGCTGTTCAACGAGACCAAGGGCGAACGCATCGAAGACAGCTATTCCGTCGAGATGCCGGTCGGCAAGCTGCCGAAAGGCTATGACATGAAGGGTAAGCACTGGGGAATTCTCGTGCTTGCCGGCAAGCGCGCCATGGAGACTTCGCTCGCCTTCGAGTGAGCCTTTCCGGGCGCCGCATGCCGTGATCGCAAACTGATCGACAGTTCTCCCTGCCCTCTCTTGTCTTGTCATTCGCCAACTTTATAGTGCCGCGAACGATCGCATGGGCGATCATTGGCAGGAGAGACGACATGACGATCGCAGTGGGCGAAAAGCTTCCGGAAGCAACATTCAAGGAAAAGACGGCAGATGGCCCGGTGGAAGTGACGACCAGCGGTCTTTTCGCCGGCAAGAAGGTCGTGCTGTTTGCCGTACCCGGCGCCTTCACGCCGACCTGCACGCTCAACCATCTGCCTGGTTACATTGAAAACCGCGATGCCATTCTTGCACGCGGCGTCGATGATATCGCTGTCGTTGCCGTCAACGACTGGCATGTGATGGGCGCCTGGGCGCAACAGTCCAACGCGCTCGGCAAGATCCACTTTCTCGCCGATTTCGACGCCTCCTTCACCAAGGCCATGGGCCTCGACATCGACCTCTCCGGCGGTGGGCTCGGCGTGCGCTCGAAGCGTTATTCCATGCTGGTCGAGGACGGCGTGGTGAAGTCGCTCAACATCGAGGAAAGCCCCGGCCAGGCCACCGTCTCGGGTGCCGCGGCGATGTTGGAACAGCTTTGATCTAACTGACGGGATTTGTAGAATGACGAAGGGCGCCAGATGGCGCCCTTTGCATTGTGAACTAAATTGGTGCGGCTACGCTGCGAGATCGTAGACGATAAGGCCGGACAGGCCACCATCGGCGGAGGCGACGATACGTTCGGCAACGGCAAGATGATCCGGAGCCGCGAGATAGGTATCACGCGCCTCCGGGCTTTCGAATGTCACGATAAAGCCATCCAGAAAGCCACCGCTCAAACCTTCGGACGATATGTTCGGACCGAATTTGACATCAACGATGCCCGAAAGCGTGTTCTGAAGGCCTGCGATCGCCGCGTAGATTTCCTGTTTTTCGGCGTCCTGTACCGACGACTTGAAGCGCAGAAAAACACAGTGAAGGATCATGCGTGGTCTCCCGTTGTCGTGCCCCGATTTGGCCACGATCACCATAGGCGGTGACGCCGCAATGGCAAGTCGGGTCTGATGCGGCTGAGCGACGTCGAAGGCGGGTTATTTTACCAGAAGCGACCGGCCAAGATTGGGTTTCTTGAACGGCTCCATGCCGAGGCGGGCGAGTTCGTCAGCGCGTTCGTTTTCCGGATGGCCGGCATGGCCCTTGACCCAGTGCCACTTGACCTTGTGGCGCTGGTTGGCGGCATCGAGCTGCTGCCAGAGTTCACCATTCTTCACCGGCTTTTTGTCGGCGGTCTTCCAGCCGTTTTTCTTCCAGCCGAAGATCCACTTGGAGATGCCGTCCATCACGTATTTGCTGTCGGTGTAGAGATCGACCTCGCATTCGCTTTTCAATGCGGTGAGCGCGGAGATGGCGGCCAGAAGCTCCATGCGGTTATTGGTGGTTTCCGCCTCGCCGCCGTTCAGCTCCTTGGTGGTTTCACCGTAACGCAGGATGGCACCCCAGCCGCCGGGGCCGGGATTTCCGGAGCAGGCGCCATCGGTGAAAATCTCGACCTGCTTCATGACGCCACCTCGATTGCCGGTGCATATTCGGCGACCGATGAAATCTGCCGGTGGAAGCGCAGCTTTCGCAGATATTCGAGCGGGTCCTTCTTGACCACCAGCGCGCCTTCCGGCGTCGTCAGCCAGTCGTATAGGCGAGTGAGGAAGAAGCGCAACGCCGAACCGCGGGCGAGAACCGGCATCGCTTCGCGTTCTTCATCCGAAAGCGGCCGCACCGAGCAATAGCCTTCGAGCAGTGCCGAACCCTTGGTGACGTTGTAGGAGCCATCCTTCTCGAAGCACCAGGCATTGAGGCAGATCGAGACGTCATAGGCGAGCAGGTCGTTGCAGGCGAAATAGAAGTCGATCAGGCCGGAAAGCTCGTCGCCCAGGAAGAAGACATTGTCCTGGAAGAGATCGGCATGGATGACGCCTGCGGGCAGGTTTTTCGGCCAATGGGCTTCGAGATAGGCGAGTTCGGCGGTGATTTCCGCTTCAAGGCCCGTCTCGACCTCGTCGGCACGCTCGGCCGACTTTTCCCACAGGACCTTCCAGCCCTCGAGCGACAGAGCATTCGGCCGCTTGATGTCGAACCCCTCACCGGCAAGATGCATGCCGGCCAGCGCCTTGCCGACTTCGCGGCAATGTTTTGCTTCCGGCTTTCTCAGCCACATGCCTTCAAGGAAGGAGATGAGCGCTGCCGGACGGCCGGAAAGCTCGCCCAGAAGCTCGCCATCACGGCGCGGCAAAGGCAACGGGCAGGACAAGCCGCGTTCCGAAAGATGCTGCATGAGGCCTAGGAAAAACGGCAGGTCCGACTTCTCCACCCGCTTTTCATAGAGCGTCAGGATCAGCGGATCCTTCGTCGTATGCAGCA
Organism: Neorhizobium sp. LMR1-1-1.1; assembly: GCF_040675795.1. Taxonomy (NCBI): domain Bacteria; kingdom Pseudomonadati; phylum Pseudomonadota; class Alphaproteobacteria; order Hyphomicrobiales; family Rhizobiaceae; genus Neorhizobium; species Neorhizobium sp. LMR1-1-1.1. The sequence continues at coordinate 799,429 of NZ_JBEGHE010000025.1, read as the reverse complement.
GGAAGTTGGAGTTTTCCACGCCTTCGGCAATGCCCTTGTAGGAGGTCAGCTCACCGACGTCATATTGCGCCAGAAAGTGCTTGAGGTCGGTTTCGGTGATGTCGGTATAAACGGCCAAGGCGGTCTCACAGTCGGTCAAGGGGCAGAATCATCTGCCGGAAGTGTAACCCCATCTGCCTTGCCGGGCATCGTGTGGGAAGTGGAATTGCGAAATTGTGGTGCGGCGGCTTTCTCATGCCTCGGCGGTTGCGGCTTTGCCCCTCACCCTAACCCTCTCCCCGTAAACGGGGCGAGGGGACTTGCCACACTCAACGTCGGAGAGAAGCCAAAACCTCGCGGCTCGCGTCCTTCGCCCCGTCATTACGGGGAGAAGGTGCCGGCAGGCGGATGAGGGGCAGCCAATTACTCAGCAAGTTGCTTCGCTTCGTCAGCGCTCGCCGACAGCGGCCGATCGCCGTTAACCCACGCCATATCCTCCACAGTCAGCGGAACACTGCGAAGCTCGCGGTTGACGAGGAAGTTTTCGGTTTCCTCGGCGGTGATGGCCAGCTCGATCTCGGCTGAAAACCGTTCCTTGAAGGCGGCGATGATCTCGTCGACGATGACTTCCGGGGCGGATGCACCGGCAGAGAGGCCGAGCGTGCGGATCCTGCCGATCTCGTCCCAGTTCAGCTCGGAGGCGCGCTGGACGAGCAACGAGCGCTTGGCCCCTGCCCTCAAGGCCACTTCGACGAGACGCTTGGAATTGGACGAATTCGGTGCGCCGACGACGATGAAGAGATCGCAGCCGGGAGCCGCTTCCTTCACCGCTTCCTGGCGGTTGGTGGTGGCGTAGCAGATGCTGTCGGCCGCCGGAGCCTGAAGATTGGGGAAACGCTCCTGCAGCTTGGCGATGACGCCTGCCGTATCATCGACCGAGAGCGTCGTCTGGGTGACGAAACCGAGATTGTCAGGATCTTCCGGCATATAGGCTTCGGCATCGGTAATCGTATCAACGAGCGAAACGGTTCCGGGCGGCAGCTGCCCCATCGTGCCGATGACTTCAGGATGGCCGGCATGGCCGATCAGCACGACATGGCGACCAAGGCGCTGGTGGCGCATGGCCTGCTTGTGAACCTTGGACACAAGCGGGCAAGTCGCATCGAGATAGAACAGATTGCGGGCCTGCGCATCTTCCGGCACGGATTTCGGCACGCCGTGGGCGGAGAATACGACCGGCTGCTGGCGATGTTCTTCGGGGATCTCGTGCAGTTCCTCGACGAAGACGGCGCCCTTGGCTTCCAGTCCCTCGACGACATAGCGGTTATGGACGATCTCGTGGCGGACATAGACCGGCGCACCATATTGTTTCAGCGCCAGAACAACGATCTGGATCGCCCGGTCGACCCCGGCGCAGAAACCACGCGGACCGCAAAGCCTGATCGAAAGAGCCGGTTTGGTGACCTGAATGTTCATTCCGCATCCGCTGTTGGAAAATGCCTGAAGCCTCATATAGGCGAGGCAATTGAGGCGCGCCAACAGAAAATGTCGTTATCGCCCTTCTCCGGCCGGTGATGAGGCGGGTTTGCGGCTGCGCCACCACATGCCGAAAACCACGGCCAGCAATGCTGCGGCGAGACCATACCATGTCGCGGCATATTGGAGATGGTTGTTGGGAAGGTCGAATTGCGTCACACCGCCCTTCGGCCAGCCGCCGGGATTGATGACGGATGCATCGGCATCGACGAAAAAGGCAATGACGTCGGAGAGCCCATCGCTTGCGGCCATGGCATCGAGGTCTTTCCAGTAGAAGATGTTCTTGGAGAGATCGTTATCCGGCACCAGCATGGACGGCTTGCCGGAGAGTTTTGCGCGAGCGTAACCGGTGATCGTCTGTTCGCCGGAAACCTCGCCTTCCGCTCGTGTTACCGGCTCCTTCATCTCGTAGGGCACGAAGCCGCGGTTGACGAAGATCTTGCGGCCGTCCGCCAGCGTCAGCGGCGTGTAGACGTAAAAGCCGGTGCGGCCTTCGAAGGTGGCGAAGAAATGCCGTTCCTTCGTGTGATCGAATGTGCCGGAAAGCGTGATGCGGCGGTATTCGATATCGTTGCCAGCCGCAGCTCTCTGCTCGATCTGCGCAAGCGATACCGGTTGGGCTGCGCGGCGCTCGGTAATATCGGCGAGAAGGCCCTCCTTCCAATAGAGCCGCTCTACCTGCCATGTGCCGAGGGTGAGCAGGATGGCGAGTGAGAGGAGGATAAGGGCGGTGGTGAGGATGGTTTTCAATGAGGTTTTCTTGCGTGAGTTGGTCGTGACGACGTTGGTTCTCATCTTGCTACGACCAATCTCAAACAAAGTCACACGCGGAGAACTAGCCCCTCACCCTAACCCTCTCCCCGTAAACGGGGCGAGGGAACGTGCCACGATTGAAGCATAGGGCCGCGGCTTGCGCCCTTCTCCCCGTCATTACGGGGGTCCGGAGGACGGGACGGGGCAAGCGACCCGTCCCCGGTTGGTGCCGGCAGGCGGATGAGGGGCAGCTGCCCAAAAAAACCTCACAAATGCGCCAGCGGTGCGCCCCAGCCGCCCCAGATGTAGATCGAGAAGAACAGGAACAGCCAGACGACGTCGACGAAGTGCCAGTACCAGGCGGCTGCTTCGAAGCCGAAATGACGTTCCGGGGTGAAGCCGCCATTAATGGCGCGGATCAGGCAGACGATCAGGAAGATCGTGCCGATCAGCACGTGGAAACCGTGGAAACCGGTGGCCATGAAGAAGGTGGCGCCATAGATCGAATTGGCGAATTCGAAGGGTGCGTGGGCATATTCATAAGCCTGCACGGCGGAAAACAGGATGCCGAGCGCGACCGTCAGCGCAAGGCCGGTAACCAGTCCCTTGCGGTCGTTGTGCAGGAGCGCGTGATGCGCCCAGGTTACGCAGGTGCCGGAGAGAAGCAGGATGATCGTGTTGTAGAGCGGCAGGTGCCAGGGATCAAGAACTTCGATGCCCTTGGGCGGCCATTGACCGCCGAGCGCTTCGACGCGGGCGGCCTGGATCGCCTCGTTGGGATAGAGGCTCGCATCGAAAAAGGCCCAGAACCAGGCGACAAAAAACATCACTTCGGAGGCGATGAACATGATCATGCCGTAACGCAGATGCAGCGAGACGACCCGCGTGTGATGGCCTTCATCACCTTCCTTGATCGTGTCCGCCCACCAGCCGATCATCACATAGAGGATGATCGCCAGGCCGATGAAGAACACCCAGGGGGTGGCCCAGTTGAGGCCGAACATGTGGAACTCGGCGCCCTTGAGATAGCGCATGTAACCGACACCACCGAAGGTGATGACGAAGGCGCCGATCGCGGCCAGGAGCGGCCAAGGGCTCGGATCGATGATGTGGTAGTCGTGATTCTTCTGATGCGCGTCTGCCATGTCAAAATCCCCGATAAATGCCTCTCCACCGCATGCGGAAATTTCCGCAAGCGCTCCTCTCAAAGCTTGCTTTCACCCTTTATCTCATCCGTCTTCACCGCAGCGACCGGCTTTGCCGGCTCGCTCGGATAGAAGGAATAGGATAGGGTGATCGTTCTGATATTCTTGGTTTCCTCCGCCTTGACGATCTCCGGATCGACGTAAAAGACGACGGGCATGGAAACGCTTTCGCCAGGCGCAAGCGTCTGCTCGGTGAAGCAGAAGCACTGCACCTTGTTGAAATAGGCACCGGCTTCCATCGGCGTGACGTTGAAGACGGCGGTGCCGGTGGTGGCGACGGCTGAGCGGTTGGTCGCCGTGTATTCGACCTGGATGGTCTCGCCGATCTTCGGCTGCACGGCTTTCGCCGCCTTAAAATCCCAGTTCAGGCCGCTTGATATGTTTGCATCGAAGGTAACCTGAACGGTGCGGTCGAGCACGGTCGACGAATACTGCTCTACCCGCTGGGTTGTGCCGTTATAGCCGGTGATCTGGCAGAAGAGACGGTAGAGCGGAACAGACGCGTAAGCGGCGCCAACCATGCCGAAAACAAATACGGCGCAACCGGCAAAGATCGAGGCGTTGCTGACCCGCTTTGCCTGGCCTGAATGCCCGCCCTGAATTCCGCCTGCCATGTCGCTCCTCCCTTAGCTCCATTCGGCTCCGTCTATCGGCCTAGTTCCAGAACCCGCCGACCTTGACCAGCGTGATGATGTAGAAAAGCACGCAAAGCCCCGCGAGAACGAGGCCGAGCGCCACATTGCGGTTTCGTCGTGACTTTTTCTGCGTCTCGCTGAGCTTGACGGTATCGATCACAGAAACCCTCCGAGGAACTGGCCGAGACCGGCCGCCATGTGGTCGAAGATCAGCGCGGAGAAGACCGCGAAGAGATAGAAGATCGAATAGAAGAACAGCTTCTTGGCCGGCAGCATCTTCTCGTCATCCTCGGCCATGCGCAGCACGAGAATGGAATAGTAGATGAAGATGAGGCTCAGAATGCCGGTAAAGAGGCCGTAGCCGACGCTGGCAAGACCGGTGACGGTCGGTGCGGCGACGACGGCGGCCATCAGGACCGAATAGACGACCATCTGGATCTTGGTCGAGCGCTGGCCAACGACATTCGGCATCATCGGGATACCAACGGAGCCGTAATCGCGCATCTTGAACAGCGCCAACGCCCAGAAATGCGGCGGGGTCCACATGAAGGTGATCATGAACAGGATGACGCTGTCGAGCGACACGCCACCGGTAACACAGGCCCAGCCGAGCATGGGCGGGAATGCGCCTGCAGCACCGCCGATGACGATGTTCTGCGGCGTCGAGCGTTTCAGCCACATCGTGTACACGACGGCATAGAAGAAGATGGTGAAGGCGAGCAGGCCGGCGGCAAACCAGTTGACAGCAAGGCCGAGGATGACGACCGAGAAGGCCGAGAGCGTCAGGCCGAAGGCAAGTGCCTCATTAGGGCGGATGCGACCGGCGGGGATCGGGCGCTCTGCGGTGCGCGTCATCACGGCATCGATATCGGCATCGTACCACATGTTGAGCGCGCCGGAGGCGCCGGCACCAACGGCGATGCAGAGGATGGAGATGATCGCCAGAACCGGGTTGATCTCACCGGGCGCGAGAACAAGGCCGGCAAAGGCGGTGAAAACCACCAGCGACATGACGCGCGGCTTCAGCAGCGCGAAAAAATCGCGCGCATCGGCTTCGGAAAGGAGCTTTCCTTCCTCTTGCGACATCGCTTGGGTGGAATCGATAACAGTCATTTCAATTCAGATCCTGACGAGATGCCGGGCGCTGCCAAGGCAGCACCCGGATCGGAATTCTTACTTGATGCGGGGAAGCTGTTCCCATTGGTGATAGGGCGGCGGCGACGACAGCTGCCATTCCAGCGTGGTCGCACCCTCGCCCCAGGGGTTATCACCGGCAACCCGCTTCTTGGCGAAGGCTTCCCATACGCCAAACAGGAAGATGAGTACACCCACGAAGGAGATATACGAACCGACCGATGAGACGTAGTTCCAGCCGGCGAAAGCATCCGGATAGTCGATATAACGGCGCGGCATGCCGGCAAGGCCGAGGAAATGCTGCGGGAAGAAGACCAGGTTCACACCGATGAACATGACCCAGAAATGCAGCTTGCCGATCGTCTCGTTATACATGTAGCCGAACATTTTCGGGAACCAGTAATACCAGGCGGCAAAGATGGCGAAGACCGCGCCGAGCGATAGGACGTAGTGGAAATGAGCCACAACGTAATAGGTATCGTGAAGCGAGCGGTCGAGGCCGGCATTGGCCAGCTGCACGCCGGTGACGCCGCCAACGGTGAACAGGAAGATAAAGCCGATCGCCCAGATCATCGGTGTCGCAAACGTGATCGAGCCGCCCCACATGGTCGCGATCCAGGAGAAGATCTTGATGCCTGTCGGCACCGCGATCACCATCGTGGCGAAAACGAAATAACGCTGCGCATCGAGCGACAGGCCGACCGTGTACATGTGGTGGGCCCAGACGATGAAGCCGACAGCGCCGATCGCCACCATGGCATAGGCCATGCCGAGATAACCGAAGACCGGCTTTTTCGAGAAGGTCGAGACGATGTGGCTGACGATGCCGAAGCCGGGCAGGATGAGGATGTAGACTTCCGGGTGGCCGAAGAACCAGAACAGATGCTGGTAGAGGATCGGGTCACCGCCCCCTTCCGGCGAGAAGAATGTGGTGCCGAAGTTACGGTCGGTCAGCGCCATGGTGATGGCACCGGCCAGAACCGGAAGCGACAGGAGCAGAAGGAATGCGGTTACCAGAACAGACCAGGCAAACAGCGGCATCTTGTGCAGCGTCATGCCCGGCGCGCGCATATTCAAAATGGTGGTGATGAAGTTGATCGCGCCGAGAATGGACGAGGCACCGGCGACGTGGAGCGAGAAGATCGCGAGATCTACTGCCGGTCCCGGATGGCCGGAGGTCGAAAGCGGCGGATACATGGTCCAGCCGCCGCCCGCGCCATAGGCGCCTGCCGGTCCTTCGACGAACATCGACAAGACAAGAAGAAGGAAGGCCGGGACGATCAGCCAGAAGGAAATGTTGTTGAGACGTGGAAAAGCCATGTCCGGCGCGCCGATCATGATCGGCACCATCCAGTTGGCAAAACCGCCGATCATCGCCGGCATGACCATGAAGAAGATCATGATCAGCGCGTGGGCGGTGGTGAACACATTGAACATGTGCTTGCCGCCATCGATCGCGGCATCACCCTCGAAACCGTAAACGATCGAGGCAAGGCCATGGAAAATCTGGATACCCGGCTCCTGCAGTTCCATGCGCATGGCGACCGACAGAAGGCCGCCGATAATGCCGGCCATGATCGCGAAGATCAGGTAGAGCGTGCCGATATCCTTGTGATTGGTCGAAAACAGCCAGCGGGCGGCAAAGCCCGGCTTGTGGTGATGTTCGCCATGCGCATGCGCGTCGTCATAAGCAGCGCGATGGGAATGGTCGTCGTGATGTGTCGTTTCAGCCATTGATCTCGCCTCCCTTACTTGACGTCGTTTGCAGCGACATCGACGCCGGCTGCATTTTTGTTGTCCGCAGATGCCAGAAGCGCCTTGTAGGCTCCCGGCAGATCGTTGGCGGCGGCGGCGAGCCAGGCGGTGTATTTCTCGTCCGAGACGACGCGGATGGCGATCGGCATATAGGCGTGGTCCTTGCCACAAAGCTCGGAACACTGCCCGTAATAAAGGCCCTCGCGTTCGGCGCGGAACCAGGTTTCGTTAAGGCGCCCTGGCACGGCATCGATCTTCACACCGAAGGCCGGCATGGCGAAAGCATGGATGACGTCGGTCGGAGCGGCTGTCACGAGAAGGCGTACCGTCTTTCCGACCGGGATAATCATCTCATTGTCGACGGCGAGAAGGCGCGGATAAACGGCTATGTCCGTCTTGCCGGCCGCGGCGCGATCGGGTTCTTTCAACAGGTAGCTGTCGAAAGCGACAGGCGACGCCCCCTCCCCTTGGCCGGATCCCTCATATTCGTAATTCCACTGCCACTGGGTGGCGGTGGCCTTCACCGTCATGTCGGTTTCGGGAATTTCCAGCTGGGCGTTCAGAAGATTGAAGGACGGGATGGCCAGCATGAAGAGAATCAGGACCGGCGCCACCGTCCAGACGATCTCGATCGTCGTGTTATGGCTAGTGCGCGATGGCGTCGGGTTCTTGTCGGCGCGGAATTTCACAGCGACGATGATCAACAGGGCCAGAACGAAAAGCGTGACCGGAACGATGAACCAGAGCGTGTACTTCTCGAACCAGCTTATCTGGTGCATAATTTCGGTTGCCGGCGCCTGAAGCCCCATCTGCCAGGGATGCGGCTGGTCCGCATGCGCCACCGAAGCGCTTACCAGCCCCGCAATCGGGGCGGTGATAAGACAGATGATCGCCATCATCATCGCATAAGCCCTGTTCATCACAAACTTTCTCCCCACGCATGTGATCCAGATCAACTCTTACGCAGTCTCCAAGCTATAGCTTGGTTCAACCATAGTTTGCTTATATCCGCAACGTCTTGCGACAAATGCCCCTGCGGCATTTTGCGCATTGTGGACGCGCGACATCCTCTGGTTGATTTCCCTCCGTAATAGACCACACCTCCCTCCACAGAGTCGCAGCCTGCAATGAGGATATGCTCTTTCGGCTGACAAATTCCACCAGATTTTGAAGCCGGCGACGTCCTTGTGACTTGAACAGGGTCCTACTTTCGCCGTACTCCGCTGAAAACTCGGCAAGGCTTTCCAATTCGCACCGCGAAAGACAGGATAAGCCGCATTGATTCGAACCAGAGGTTTCCATGGGTCGTCCCTCCCTCATCGGCGCAAGCCTTATTGCCCTCCTGACGCTGGGCACGGTCTCCACCGCATTCGCACAGCCGGCACAGACGCCGCCGGTGCCGAGTGCCGCACCGAAAGGTCCCGCCCCGAGCGCGCAGGCTCCGGCACCCGCCCCCACCCCTGGCCCTTCCGGACAGCAGCCCGGCAATGTGAAGGAAAGCCATGGCGCGTGGTCGGTGATCTGTGACAGGCCGGCAGGCGCTTCCGCCGAGCAATGCGCGCTGATGCAGAACGTCATTGCCGAGGACCGGCCGGAAGTCGGGCTTTCGGTCGTCGTGCTCAAGACGGCCGACCGCAAGGCGCGTATCCTGCGCATTCTCGCACCGCTTGGCGTTCTCCTGAAGGACGGCATGGAGCTTTACGTCGATAACAACAATATCGGCCGCGCCTATTTCACCCGCTGCTTCTCTGAAGGCTGCTATGTCGAAGTGGAAATCGACGAGGAACTGATGCGTATCCTGCGCGCCGGCAAGAACGCCGTGTTCGCACTGCGCGAATCCTCCGATCAGGACCGTGTCGGCATTCCCGTCGAACTCAACGGTTTTGGCCCCGGTTACGACGCACTTCCCTGATCATCGGATAGCTGCGTCGAAGGACAGGAAGACCATGGGCCTTGCAGGCAGCCACCGTTTCACCGTTCGATATGATGACGATATCGTGCGCGATGCGATCCGCGCCTTCGTCTGGCGCCGTGCCGTGGTCGAACAGAAGATGATGTGGGTCATCTCGGTTCTGATGCTGAGCTTTTCCATCTATTTCATCATCTCGGGCGACAACAATATTTTCGCCGGCGTCATGCTTGTCCTCGCCTTGGCGCCGGTCATCTTCGTCGCCGTGATCTGGCGCGCCCACAAGGTCAACACCTTCGGTCGCTACAAGCGCATGGGCGATCCGAAGGCCGAGATTACCGTCGATGCCGATGGAATCGACATCGTGTCCGATCTCGGCAGCGGCAAGTTGACGTGGCGAAGCATTACGGAAGTCTGGGAGCGTCCGCGGGCCTTCATGGTCTTCAGCGGTGACGGCCAGTTCAACACGCTGCCTCGCGAAACCATGCCTGATGCGGTTCAAGCCTATCTGCGAACGAGGCCGACCCAAGGATAGGCTTGCTTCGGCTCCGTGCCGGACCTACATCGGATGAAAAGGCGGTTTGCCGCCACAGCCTGCCGCGCCGAGGCGGGTCCTGCCCAAGGAGTATTTCCATGAACACCGATCTCTTGAGCCTGTTCGACACGGACGAAGCGAAGCTGCGGGCGATTGTCGCAAAAGCGCTTTCCGGCGCGGATGACGGCGAGCTTTTCGTCGAACACGCCCAGGCGGAATCGCTGACCTTCGACAACGGACGGCTGAAGGGTGGCTCATTCAATACCGACCAGGGTTTTGGCCTGCGTTCGGTTGCGGGTGAGGCGGTCGGTTACGCCCATGCGGGCGACCTGAGCGCCGCAGCGCTGGAACGCGCCTCGGATGCCGTTCGCGCGGTAACCGCCGGTTATTCCGGTTCCTATGCGAGCGCCCCGCAGCGGACCAACAAGAAATATTACGGCGACGAGAACCCGATCGGCTCCCCGAGCTTCGAGGCGAAGGCCAAGCTTTTGACCGATATCGACGCCTATCTGCGCAACAAGGACGACAAGGTTCGTCAGGTCACCGCAACGATTTCCGCCAGCTGGCAGGTGGTCGACATCCTGCGTGCCGACGGGCACCGGGTGCAGGACATCCGCCCGATGACCCGCATCAATATTTCCGTCGTCGTGGGTAATGGCGACCGGCAGGAGAGCGGTTCGTTTGGCACCGGTGGCCGCATCGGCTTCGGCGATTTCGTCGCCGAAGGCAACTGGCAGGTTGGCGCTGATGAGGCGCTGCGCCAGGCGCTGGTCAATCTCGAGGCGATCGAGGCGCCGGCCGGGACGATGGATGTGGTGCTTTCCTCCGGCTGGCCGGGCGTGATGCTGCACGAGGCGGTCGGTCACGGGCTGGAAGGCGATTTCAACCGCAAGAAAACCTCTGCCTTTGCCGGGCTTCTGGGCGAGATGGTTGCAGCTCCGGGCGTCACCGTCGTCGACGACGGCACGATCGACAATCGCCGCGGCTCGATCACCATCGACGACGAAGGCACGCCATCGGCCTATAACGTGCTGATCGAGAACGGCAAGCTCGTCGGTTATATGCAGGACCGGCAGAATGCCCGGCTGATGGGCATGAAGCCAACCGGCAACGGCCGCCGACAGGGCTATTCTTCAGTACCGATGCCGCGGATGACCAACACCTACATGCTTGGCGGCGACAAGACGCCGGAAGAAATCATCGCTTCCGTCAAGAAGGGCGTCTATGCCGTTTCCTTTGGCGGTGGTCAGGTGGATATCACCTCGGGCAAATTCGTGTTCGGCTGCACCGAGGCCTATCTCATTGAAAACGGCAAGGTCGGCCCGGCGATCAAGGGCGCGATGCTGATCGGCAACGGCCCGGATGCGATGAAGCGCGTGTCGATGGTCGGTAACGACATGAAGCTCGATACCGGCATCGGCAATTGCGGAAAGGCCGGCCAATGGGTTCCGGTCGGCGTCGGCCAGCCGCATCTGCGCATGGATCAGGTCACCGTCGGCGGCACGAAGGCGTAAAAAAGATGAGCGACATCGTGATCCGCGCCTTCCGGGCAGGCGACGAACAGGGCGTGATCGGTGTCATCCTGCCGATCCAGCGCAAGGAGTTCGGTGTCGCGATCACCGCGGCGGATCAGCCGGATCTCGCCGCCATTGCGGATTTCTATCAGACGGCCAAGGGCGGGTTCTGGGTCGCCGAAAAGGACGGAAAGATCGTCGGCACGATTTCCCTGAAGGATATCGGCAATGACGAGGCCGCGTTGCGCAAGATGTTCGTCGCCGCCGAAGTTCGCGGCAAGGAATTCGGCGTGGCTGCGAGATTGCTCGACGCGCTTATGGCGCATGCAGCGGCTGTCGGGCTGAAGACGATCCTGCTCGGCACCACCGACAAGTTTCTCGCTGCCCACCGTTTCTACGAGAAGAACGGCTTCTCCGAGATCGTCGCCGACGAGCTGCCGGCAAGCTTTCCGCGGATGGCGGTGGATACGAAGTTCTATCGACGGACGGTTTGACGGCGTCAAACTTCCGAGTTGCTGAAGTAGACCTGTGCAGTATGGTCGCGACATGACTACACAACCTTGTCCAGTCTATCTTTTCAGAAGCCAAGGGTTCGCACCCGCCGGGGATACCGTAGTGTGTGTCGCGCCCGCTGAATGCGTCATCGCTGTTTATGGTGGTGAAGGACCATTCGGCACGGAGGGTCTTTCCTCGGCCTTCGGTGGAGCCGTCGTCTTCCGAAATGACGAAACGGGGTGCCATTTCCTAGGCGTTTGGGGAAGGCGCTATGCATCGCGCTTTCGCAGCGACCTGCGCCGCAACATGCCGATTTCAATCTGCCAAGAAGCGCCCGATGCGCGACAGATCATGTGGCACGCAGCAGACAGACGACCCAGCAAAATCAGGCACACATCCCCAGATCAGAAAGTGATGCGTGCTGAGACATTCGTGTTAAAATTCCTGTCGCCGCAAACGGGATGCTCGATCCACGAAATGCGCTTTGAAGCCAACCCGGCGATCGTTGCATCCATTCTGGTTACGGAATTCGCAGATCTGGCAACACACTCCTTCTATCCCGACAAGGAGGAATTGTTCGCGCTTGCCTCGGCAGCCGATCTCCTGCTGCCCGAATGGGACGGCGAGATCATGCTGACACGGCCGCATCGGATCGACGAGGCTAGCTATCTGGTCCATACGAATTTCGAACTGCCGCTGATGCTGGAGGGACGTAAGCCGTTTGCCATTCTTGATGGCGAAGAAGGGGTTGAATGGTTCGAAAACGTTCGCAACCTTTTTCGGCCGCATGTCGAAAGCGGCGCGTTCGTCGAGAGCGTCAAGGCTGTGCGGGGTGGCGGCCAAACATTTCTGACCGTCTATTACGCCCTGCCCGGTGAAGAATGGCGCTTCAAGGCCTATGACGACCTGATGAACGGCCCGAGGCCGTGGACGGAAGAGATGGAACGGCGACAGGGGTATCTGCTCGGCTATACACAAGAGGAATGCGACTGGTGGATCGCAAACGATTTTCGTCACCCCTCCCCGACTACCCCTTATTGACAGATCGTACGAAACCGCAGCAGGTGATCGGCTTTCTTCACCTCACAAACACCGCATGTCATGACTTCCCTCAATCCTATCTCCGCTTTTCTCGCGACATGGCTTCCGGGCCACTCGATCGGCGAACTTGCCTTCGTGCTCCTTGCCGCCGTTATTGCAGGCCTTGCGCGCGGCTTTTCCGGCTTTGGCGGGGCGCTGATATTCATACCGCTCGCCGGTGCGGCGACGAGCCCGCAGATCGCGTCGGGACTGCTCCTTGTCATCGATTGGGTAATGACGCTCGGCATGCTGCCGGAAGGATGGCGCAGGGCGAACCGCCGCGATGTCTTCACCATGCTGGCCGGCGCCATCATCGGCGTTCCGGCTGGCGCGGCAATGCTTTCGCTCATGCCGTCGGTGACACTGCGCTGGATCATTTCCGCTGTCGTCGTCTGTCTGCTGGTTTTCCTGATCTCGGGCTGGCGCTATCATGGCCGGCCGAAAACCTGGCTGACGGTCGGCGTCGGCGCGATTGCCGGCCTTTTCGGCGGCGCGGCCCAGATGTCCGGCCCCCCGATCGTCGCCTATTGGCTCGGCGGAGCGATCGAACGCAATGTGGTGCGCGCCAACCTCATTCTCTACTTCGCGCTGGCGAGCGTGCTTTCGGCCACATCCTATATCATCGGTGGCATCCTGACGCTGCAAGTCCTGCTGATCGCGCTTGCTGCAGGGCCGGCTTACGGCATCGGGCTTTTTTTCGGTTCACGGATGTTTGGTATCGCCAGTGAGACCACGTTCCGGCGGATCTGCTTCACACTTATCGGAGCCGCCGCCGTCATCGGGCTTCCGCTTCTCGACGGATTACGGCCGTAAGCGTGCTATCGTTCAGCAAGGCTTAATGGGTCGGCACTAGCCTGTCCCGTATCGGGCATGGCTGCCCCGGGGGCTAATTGCGGACACGATGAAGGACAAGGCAAAAGCGATCTGGCGTCGCAACGTCAAGCGCTGGCTGATCGGTGCCGGGCTGGAAGCTTCGGCGCTGATGGCAGGGGCCGGCCTGTTGACGTCGGCTCGCGGCTCGGGCGTCATCTTCACGCTTCATCATGTAAGGCCGGAATCCGCATCGGTCATCGGGCCTAACCGGCATCTGGAAATCACGCCGGAATTCCTCGATGCCGCGATCGTTCGGCTGAAATCACTCGGCTACGATTTCATAGCACTTTCGGATTTACCGGAACGGCTGGCTGCCCCTTCAACCAAGCCGTTTGCGGCCTTCACGCTTGATGACGGGTACCGCAATAATGCGGAACACGCGCTGCCCGTTTTCGCCCGGCATGGCGTGCCCTTCACCGTCTTCATCGCACAAGGGCTTGCCGAACACAGGCAACCGCTCTGGTGGGAGATCATGGGCCGCCTTCTGCGTGAACAGGATCGCATCAGCTTCGATTTCGGGCGTGGCGTTGAAACGGTGGACTTGAAGACGCCGGTGCAGCAACTCGACACGTCTTTCCGCTTTGCCAGCTATGTGTGGGCTCGCAAAGAGGCAGAAGCCGTCGCAGACCTCTGTCTCCTGGCGGAACGATACGGCATCGATCCCCTTGCCACTACCCGCGAACTCATCATGGGACCACAGGAACTGCGAGACTTCGCGGCGCATCCGCTCGTTTCGCTGGGCGCTCACACCGTGACGCATCGCAAACTCAGCCGACTTGGCGCGGAAGAAGCCCTGAGAGAGATGCGCAAATCGGCAGAATGGCTGACGGAACTCACAGGCGAGCGACCAACAGCAATTGCATATCCCTATGGAAGCCAGGACGCGATCGGACCGAGGGAATTCCAATCCGCCCGCGATCTCGGTTTTGTGATCGGCCTTACCACACAACCTGGAATGCTCACCGCCGCCGACCTGGCCCGGCCGACCGCCCTGCCGCGCGTCTCACTGAATGGCTATTATCAGAAGGCGCGTTACGTTTCCGCACTCGCCTCCGGCATTCCCTTCGCGCTGAAGCGCTAGAGGTTTTGTTCTTCGCAATTCCGGACGCAAAACCGGTCCGCGCTTTTGCTGGAATTGCTCACGGGTACATCCGCACCTTGTTCCAGTTGCCGGACGGATCGTCGCGACGGAACTCGACACGGTCATGCAGGCGGAACTGGCGGTCGTGCCAGAATTCGATCGATGTCGGCCGGATACGGAAGCCGGACCAGTAGGACGGCCGCGGGATTTCACCGATTGCGTAACGCGCCGCATATTCCGCGACTGACTTCTCCAGGGCAAAACGTCCTTCGAGCGGACGCGACTGTTTCGATGCCCAGGCGCCGATGCGGCTGCCGCGCGGGCGGGATGCATAATAGGCGTCGGCCTCAGCATCGGTCACGACTTCTACCGGGCCACGGATGCGCACCTGCCGGCGCAGCGATTTCCAGTGGAAACACATGGCCGCCTTCTTCTGACCGAGGATTTCCTGGCCCTTCTGGCTCTCGAAATTGGTATAGAAAACGAACCCGTGCTCGTCGAAACCTTTGAGCAGCACCATGCGCACATTCGGAAGGCCATGTTCATCTACTGTTGCAACCGCAACGGCGTTTGGATCGTTAGGCTCAGAAGCTTCCGCATCTTTCAACCAGCGGGCAAAAAGGGTAAATGGTTCAGATTCTTCGGTGAAGTCACCGGTTGTTAACTCACTTCCAGACATATTGACTTAAATACTCCCAATCTGCTCGAACATGCCCGAGACGAAGCGCCGGACAGGATATTAGGTGTCAGTGATAGCAAAGTGGATCGAAATGACAAAGTGCCTGGGCCGCAAGAGCGGCGCTGCAATTTGCCTCGCCACGCTGACACTGTCGCTTGCGGGATGTACGAGTAGTCTGGATCTGTTTGGCGGATCGAGCAAGGTCGATCGGTCGCTTGCGACGGGAACCGTTGCCGGCAAGCCCCAATCCGAGACAAGCCTTTCCGACGAAGCGACCGTGCGCAATGCCGTCACTTCGGCCGATCTCGTGAAAATGGGCAACACTCCCCTTCCCTGGGCCAATGCCGCGACCGGCAGTGCCGGCGTGGTTTCCGTCATTCAGGAAGACAACGCCCAGGGTCGCGTCTGCCGCGCCTTCAAGACAACGCGTCATTCCTATGAAGGCATCGCCGTTTTTGCTGGCCAGACATGCATGACCGGAAGCGGCGACTGGATGCTGACGGCCTTCGACAGGCAAGGCTGAGCCAAATTGCCACCCTTGGCCTAATTGTTTCCAAACCACACACTGCGTTAACTGATCCTTCACCATGCCTCAGCTGTGAAGCCGCGCTGTAACCACTGATTCAGGACTGCGCCTCTACTCTCTCAATCCGAGAAAATCGGAGCAGCGAGCAGTGCATGATGGCCCTGTGTTGCCCGTGTTTAAGTTTATTATCGGCAGGTTCGCGATTATGCCGGATCTGCCGCCAAAAGCGTAACCGGTGGTCTCACGATGCGTGATCCCTATTCCATCCTCGGCGTCAGACGGAACGCCGATGCAGACGAAATCAAGGCGGCCTGGCGGACGAAGGCCAAGACGATTCATCCCGACCACAATCGCGACGATCCGAGTGCAACGGACCGGTTCGCGGAGATCGGGCAGGCCTATGAATTACTCAAGGATCCGGAGCGGCGCCGGCGTTATGATCGTGCAGCCGACATGCACCAGACGATCATGCAGCAGCGCGATGCGGCAGAGCGCGCCAAGGCTGCGCGCGCCAATGCGGAAAAGGTGATGGAGGAGCTGGCAAAGGCCCAGGCTGCCCGCGCCCAGTCCGATGCTACCAAGGCCGAACCGAAGGCCGATGCGGCAAAGGCGAAAGCCCAGGGTTCTGCAAGCGGACAAGCCAAGCAGCAGGCGGGCAAGAAGCCGAGCGAAAGCCCGGAAGAAACCATCGAACGCATTTTCGGCGGCAGCCCCGAGGCACGCGAGCGCGCCAAGGAACATGCCGACACGTCGGAGACCAAGGTCGAAGAAACGAGCCCGAAGGATGCGCCGGGGCCGGAAGTCCGCTCCCCGCTGCCGATGATGGCCGTCGACCTCATCGCCAATCTGGTCAAACGTATCCGCGGCACAGCGCCAACACCGGAAAAGGCGCCGGATCTGCTGGTCGAGGCAAAGGTGACGGTGGCCGAACTGCTGGCGCTGAAACCGGTTACGATCAAGCTCTCGGACGACCGGGAAGTTCGCGTTCCGATCGAGCGGGGCACCACCGACGGACATCAGGTAAGGCTTACGGGCCAGGGCCTGAAACTGCCCAACATGAAACAGGGCGATCTTGTCGTGACGCTGAATGCGGCCCGCGACGACATCTATATCGTCAGGGATTTCAACCTTCATATCGTGCTGCCCATCTCGCTGCAGGATGCCGTCCTTGGCGGCGAGGCGCAGGTGGAGACACCGGCGGGCCGGCGGACGGTGGAAATTCCCAGCTGGTCCGGATCCGACCGCACGATCACGATCGAAGGGCTCGGCCTTCATGACGCTGCCGGACGCGGCGATCTGGTGGTCGAACTGAGGATCGTGCTTCTGGAAACGCCGGATGCCAAGGTCACCGACCTCATGCGACTGATGCGCGATGGGCTGTATCTGTGAGACGGAAAGCGTGACAAAGGGATGACATCATCCCCAGGCACGCATCTATTTCAGGCCATCTTTACGGTTGATGATTTGACGCATGCTTGAACCCTGATGCGGCCTATGCCATAGGCAACATTCATTTTTTCGTGTCAGGGATTACACAATGGTTCAGGCATCCGGCCTTATGGCAGGCAAGCGCGGGCTCATCATGGGCGTTGCGAACAATCGCTCGATTGCATGGGGCATTGCCAAGGCCGTCGTCGACAATGGCGGCGAAGTGGCCTTCACCTATCAGGGCGATGCGCTGAAGAAGCGGGTCGAACCGCTGGCGGCCGAACTCGGCGCCTTCATGGCCGGCCACTGTGATGTCAGTGACGAAGCGACGATCGACGAGGTCTTCGCCAATCTCGAAAATCACTGGGGCAAGATCGACTTCATCGTGCACGCCATCGGCTTTTCCGACAAGGACGAGCTGACCGGCCGTTATGTCGACACCTCTGCCGACAATTTTGCCAAGACGATGCAGATCTCGGTCTATTCTTTCACGTCCGTCGCACGCCGGGCCGAAAAGCTGATGACCGATGGCGGCTCGATGCTGACGCTGACCTATTACGGGGCGGAAAAGGTCATGCCGAACTACAACGTCATGGGCGTTGCAAAGGCGGCTCTCGAGGCCAGCGTCAAATATCTGGCGGTCGACCTAGGCCCGAAGAACATCCGCGTCAACGCGATCTCGGCCGGTCCGATCAAGACACTTGCCGCATCCGGCATCGGTGACTTCCGCTACATCTTGAAATGGAACGAGTACAATGCGCCGCTGCGCCGTACCGTCACCATCGAAGATGTCGGCGATGTCGGCCTTTACATGCTTTCCGACCTCTCCCGTTCGGTGACCGGCGAGGTGCATCACGCCGACAGCGGTTATCACGCTATCGGCATGAAGGCGGTCGACGCTCCGGACATTTCGGTCATCAAGGACTAACGAGGAACGATCCCGTGCTTGTCTATGTGATCCGCCACGGCCAGACGGACTGGAATGCCGAAGGTCGTCTTCAGGGACAAAAGGATATCCCGATCAATGCGATCGGGCGTGGACAGGCTACCCGTAACGGTGAAACGCTGCGCGAACTCGTCGGCTCAGCCGACGGGTTCGATTTCGTTGCAAGCCCCCTTTGGCGTACAAGGGAGACAATGGAGCGCATACGGACAGCCATGGGATTGGACCCGGCGGGCTACCGTACAGATGAACTCCTTAAAGAGCTTTCGTTCGGTGACTGGGAAGGGTTTACCACCGCCGAGATAAAGAAGACTGCTCCGGAGCGACTGCGGGAACGTTCAAAAAACAAGTGGAGCTTCATTCCACCGGGCGAAGATGCCGAGAGCTATGAAATCCTTTCCTGGCGTATAGGCGCATGGCTCGCGTCGCTGAAGGGACCGACGATTTCCGTCAGCCACGGCGGAGTGCTTCGCTCGCTTTTCCGCATTATCGGCAATGTCGATGAAGATGAAGCCGCCAACATGCCGATCCATCAGGACCGTATCGTCAGGATCGAGTTGAGTGAGGGCGACGCGGGTGACGGAACGGTTGCCAAAGGTTCGATCGCCTGGATTTAAGCTGAACGGGCGTCAAACACGTCGAAAGCACCCGCATTCTCTCACTCTGATATCAAACGATTTCCAGATCGTCGACGATACGGCTGCCGTCTACCATGGTATAGAAGACCAGAACCTTGACGCCTGCCTTCAATCCTTCGAAGTTGAACTCTTCCGGAACCTTGTAGGTCTTGCCGTCGTCAAGCGTCAGGCTCAGCGCATTGACGTCCACCTTCCTGATTGTCGCCTCGATATCCGCGCTCTGAGCAAAGCTGTTGAGCGGCGAGAAGATACTTGCGGTGGCGAGCAGGGTGGCGATGAGCATGCGCATCTTGGAGGCCTTTGATGAGGTCCGTGTGTTTCGTTTCGAAGCAAAGATAGCCCTCAGAATGTGGCAAAAGTTGCTCTTGATCATGACTCATTTCGCGCGTGAAACGAGGCATTATTATTAACAAAAATATAACAAATACCTTTTTTCGACTTTCCCCAGGAACTTCAAAACATCAAAATCAAGTATTAATTAAACATAATTCCTCGTTCACAGCACCCTGTATCGCGAAATGATAAATTAACACCCCGCCAATACACTATTTCTCGGTCATCCCGGGTTAGAGAAGGGCATTCAGCAGGTGAAATTCAGGCCGCCACACTATTTAAACTGGCACAATATCATTGCCTCGAATCCAATTTCCCTGCTTGCGGCACTAACAATTTCGCTTTGCATATTTGCGATTGCACTAGGTCTTGATCGGCGCAATACCGAATTCGGGCGTGCCGCCTTGCGTGCCGATGTGGAAAACACAGCCTCTGCTGTGTCACGTAACCTGACTGGGCGCATCGAGACAGATATCAAGGATGCGCAGGCGCTTGCACAGCGTCTTCTGCGCGAACAGAATGCAACCTCAGACCACCTGCGACATCTCGTCGAGGCAACATTCGACAATCATCGGCATTTTGCCGCGGTAGCCTTGGCGCCAGATCTTTCCATATCGCAGATCCACACACCCGAGGGTATTTCGAGCGCGGACGCTTCGCTGCCATTCGACGTCAAAAGGTTAGACGCGGATCTGATGAATACCAGGGACAAGATGTCGCCGAGTATCGTCACAGGTTCGCAGGAGAACCACCTGACGCTGGTCGTACCGATTGTGCTGGACGATAAGACGCTTCGCCAGCCCTGGGGCGCGCTTGCCATCGTCATCGACAAAGCGGAGCTTCTGAAGGAAGCGGGAATGATCGTCGACGATGACGCGGGCCGGCCCAGCCCGGTCGATCTTACGAACTTAAACTTCTCGCTGCGAGACAGGGCGAAACCTGACTATCTGGCGTTTTTTGGCGATGACGCGGTCGACGACCAATCGCCGCTGACCAAGACGCTGGAGATTGCCGGCTCGCGCTGGGATCTTTCACTTGCCCCGAAGAACGGCTGGGCTACCCCCCCGGAAAACCAGTACCACTTCCGGCTATTTCTCGCATTCGGTGCGGTTGCGCTCATCGTACCAATCGTGGTGGCGACCGGGCTGCTTTCCGAGCGCAACCGGAATATTGCCGAACTGAAAACGCGTGAATCCAGCCTTCTTGATCTTTCACAGCGCTTCAATCTCGCGATGGAGGCTTCCAACATCGGCATATGGGAGGTCAGCGGCGACGGGTTGCAGCTCTTCCTGGATCGGCGCGCCAGACTGCTTCACGGCGTAAACTCGCCACAGGATGTGCAGCGGCTGAAGGGATTGCTGCAGCACGTGGCCACTGAAGATAGAGCGAAAGCGGAAGCTCATTTCCTTAAATGGGCGCGGCTCTACGAATCCTGCACCGAAACCTATCGCATAACCTCGGCTGACGGCGAGGTCCGGCACTTGAGATCAGCCGGCGCACGTTACGAAAACATCGACGGCAGCCACCGCATGACCGGTATCGTGTGGGATGTGAGCGCCGACATGCTGATGGCGCAGACGCTGCGCGACGCCAAGGCCAATACCGAGGTCAAGAATGCCGAGCTGGAGCTTGCGCTGGACGAATTGTCGAGCCGCGAGCGGGAGCTTGAGGAACTATCCGGCAAGCTCGACCTCGCACTTGCCTCCTACGGCTGCGGCATATGGGAATATACGCCCGGGCAGGGCACCGAAACGTGGGATGCGCGCATGTGCCAGCTGTATGGCATCCCTTTCACCAACGGCATCATAACCCAGGAACGCTGGCTCAATCTGCTCTTGCCCGAAGACCGACCGATCGCGATCAACGCATCGAGAGCGTATCTCAGCGGCCAAACGAAGGAGGCATTGGTGGTTCGCGTAGCACAGGCGGACGGTACGATCCGCTACGTGCGCTCCGTCGGCCAGCTGCATCAGGGTAAGGACGGCTCGAAGAAACTCATCGGGCTGGCCTTTGATGTGACGAAGGATACGGCACTCACGGTGGAACTGCAGAAGGCCAAGACAGAAGCGGACGCCAAGAACAGCGAACTCGAAATTGCCAAGAGCAGGATCGAACACAATGCGCTGCATGACCCGCTGACGCTGCTGGCTAATCGGCGCAAGCTCGACATGGAGCTCGACGCCCTGTCTCGCGCTTCGGGCAGGCGAAAATTCGCCCTGCTTCACCTCGATCTCGACCGTTTCAAGCAGATCAACGATACGCTGGGACATGCCGCAGGCGACGCGATGCTCGTGCACGCCTCCAAAATCCTGACCCGCAATATCAACGAAAAAGATACGGTCGCTCGCATCGGCGGCGACGAATTCGTCATTCTGGTGCACGATCAGGCAAGCTCGAAGGAGCTTGCGCAGCTTGCGGCCCGGATCATTTCCGAGTTTCGCCAGCCGCTCGATTTCGACGGGTTTTCCTGCCGCTGCGGTGTGTCGATCGGGATTGCCGAAGCCAATGGCACGCATGTCGATGCGCGGCGCATTCTCGTCAATGCCGATCTGGCGCTTTACCGGGCCAAGGGCATGGGGCGCAACCGGTTCGAATTCTTTACACAGAACCTGCATGCGGAGATTATCGATCATAAGCGGACGGCGGACGAGCTGCTGGCGGCAATCGAGAACCATGAGTTTTCCGCCTGGTACCAGCCACAGATCAGCGCGGGCACACATAAGCTGACGGGCGTCGAGGCGCTTATCCGCTGGCGGCATCCCCGCCGGGGCCTGCTTGCTCCCGACCAGTTCCTGAAGATCGCAGACGACCTTAACGTGACGGCGACGCTCGATCAGCTGATGCTGGAAACGGTGCTGAAAGACAAGATGCGCTGGGCAGCCATGGGAGTCGCCGTGCCCAGGGTTTCTGTCAACGTGTCGTCGCGACGGCTGCATGACGAACACCTGATCGACATGCTGCGTGGCCTGCAGATCGCACCCGGCGAGATCGCCTTCGAACTGGTGGAATCGATCTTCCTCGATGACAGCGACAGCGCCGTCGTCGCCAATCTGGACCGGATCAAGGAACTCGGCATCGATGTGGAGATCGATGATTTCGGCACCGGGCACACCTCGATCGTCAGCCTTTTGCGGCTGAAACCGAAGCGACTGAAGATAGACAAGCAACTGGTTCTGCCAATCCTTCATTCGCCGCAAGAGCGCGCGCTGGTTCGATCGATCATCGATATAGCCCGTTCACTCGGCGTCGAAACGGTTGCGGAAGGTGTCGAGACCTTCGAACACGCAAGTCTGCTCGAGGACCTCGGCTGCGATCTTCTGCAGGGTTATGCCTTCGCGCGCGCCCTGCCCTTCGACGATTTCACGTTAAGAGCACAGGAAGGCTGGCAAAGATCGGTAGCATGAGCCGCCGAACCTTGCGCCTGTCGACCGGACTGTTCACCCGGCGGGTACCGGCAGCAAGCAAGAAAGGCTTGTCCGCGCCCATGCTTTTGCCTAATAAAGCCTCGATAAAACCGGCGGTTCAAGCGCCCTTGCAGCCAGGCAGTCTTCATGTCCCACAATTCGTTCGGCCATCTTTTCCGCGTTACGACCTGGGGCGAAAGCCATGGTCCCGCACTCGGTTGCGTGGTCGATGGCTGCCCTCCCGGACTGCGCTTCACCCATGCCGACATTCAGGCCTGGATGGACAAGCGCAAGCCCGGCCAGTCGCGTTTCGTCACCCAGCGGCGCGAAGATGACGTCGTCAAGGTTCTCTCGGGCGTGATGTTCGACGAGGACGGCGAGACGATGATCTCGACCGGCACGCCGATCTCGATGCTTATCGAGAATACCGATCAGCGTTCCAAGGATTATGGCGAGATCGCCCGCCGCTATCGTCCCGGCCATGCCGACTATACCTATGACGTCAAATACGGCATTCGCGATTATCGCGGCGGCGGACGCTCGTCTGCCCGCGAAACCGCGGCCCGTGTCGCCGCCGGCGGCATTGCACGGCTTGTTGTGCCGAGTGTGACCGTGCGCGGTGCGCTCGTCCAGATCGGCAAGCACAAGATCAACCGGAATAACTGGGACTGGCGCCAAGTCGACCAGAACCCGTTCTTCTGCCCCGACCCGGAGATGGTTCCGGTTTGGGAAGAGTATCTCGACGGCATCCGCAAATCCGGTTCCTCGATCGGCGCGGTTGTCGAAGTTATCGCCGAAGGTGTTCCGGCAGGTCTCGGCGCGCCGATCTACGGCAAGCTCGATCAGGACATCGCCTCGCTGCTGATGTCGATCAACGCTGTGAAGGGCGTCGAGATCGGCGAAGGCTTTGCCTCGGCGGAACTGACCGGCGAGGAAAATGCCGACGAGATGCGGATGGGCAATGACGGCAAGCCGATCTTCCTGTCCAACCATGCCGGCGGCATTCTCGGTGGTATTTCTACCGGAGAAGCCATCGTCGCCCGCTTTGCGATCAAGCCGACCTCGTCGATCCTCACCGAGCGCCAGTCGATCGATGCCGATGGCCATAATGTCGATGTGCGCACCAAGGGCCGCCACGACCCCTGTGTCGGGATCCGCGCCGTGCCGATCGGCGAAGCCATGGTCGCCTGCGCGATTGCAGATCATTATCTTAGGGATCGCGGCCAGACCGGCCGCCTGAAATAGGAATTTTCCAATGGTTTACGATCAGAAGTCCGTCGTTGAAGCCATCCGCGCCTTCGAGGCCGGAGAGATCGTCGTTGTTACCGATGACGACGACCGCGAGAACGAGGGCGATCTGATCGTCGCCGCCGTGCATTGCACGCCCGAAAAGATGGC
The DNA here is from genome assembly GCF_040675795.1 of Neorhizobium sp. LMR1-1-1.1. Lineage (NCBI taxonomy): Bacteria > Pseudomonadati > Pseudomonadota > Alphaproteobacteria > Hyphomicrobiales > Rhizobiaceae > Neorhizobium > Neorhizobium sp. LMR1-1-1.1. The sequence goes on along the minus strand of NZ_JBEGHE010000025.1, from coordinate 775,596 downwards.
TTTCATCGTGCGCCACACATCCGGCATCGTCTGCGCGCCGATGCCGCGCGAGGAAGCCAAGCGGCTGAACCTCAACGCCATGGTAGCCGAAAACGACAGCGCGCACACGACGGCCTTTACAGTCAGCGTCGATTTCAAGCATGGCACGACGACCGGCATTTCCGCCGACGACCGGACGCTGACCGTGCGCAACCTTGCAAACCCGAATGTCGGGGCTGCCGATTTCGTCCGTCCCGGCCATATCTTTCCGCTGATTTCGCGCGAAGGCGGCGTTCTGATGCGCTCCGGCCATACGGAAGCGGCGACCGACCTCTGCAAGCTCGCCAACCTGCCGCCGATTGGCGTGATTTCCGAACTCGTCAACGACAACGGCACCGTGATGCGCGGCCAGCAGGTGGCGGCATTCGCCGTCGAACACGGGCTGAAGCAGATTTCCGTTGCCGACCTGATCGCCTATCGGCAGCGCAAGGAAACCCTGATCCAATTGATCTCGTCCTTCGACGTGACAACCCCGGTCGGCCGCGCCAAGGCGCATGCCTATTCGCTGCCCTGGGACCCGATGCAGCATGTCGCCGTGATCTTCGGCGACATCCGTGACGGCGTCGACATTCCAGTTCGCCTTCACCTCGAAAACGTGGCGCAGGACGTCTTCGGCGTCGAGCGGTCGGTCGAGCGCTACATGAAGATGATCGAGAACGAAGGCCGCGGCGTGATCATCTACCTGCGCGAAGGTTCCGTCGGCGTCGGCCAGACAGAACATGGACGCAAGATGCGCCAGGATCAGGAAGCCCATGCCGAGGCCCAGGCGCGCGAAAGCGAATGGCTGGAGATCGGGCTTGGCGCGCAGATCCTGAAAGATCTCGGCGTCACCTCGATCAAGCTCCTCACCCGAAGCGAACGCCACTATGTGGGGCTGGAAGGGTTCGGCATCCGGATCGCCGAGACGGTGATCTGCTGACCCCTACAATTCCGGGATTGTAACGTCTTTCGTTTCGTCGGATCGTCGCTCATTGTCGGGCGGCGATTTTTCGTGTACGAATAATGCGGATCATCTGGGACGAGCGGAAGCGACGGGTCAATCTGGATAAGCACGGCTTCGATTTTGCCGAGCTTTCAGTTGAGTTCTTTCTGGCTGCGGTGACCTTGCCTGCCAGAGGCAGGAGGTCGAAGGCTGTCGGTCGGTTAAACGACGGTACCATCGTTGTGATATATCTAACCCTCGGCTCGGAAGCGATTTCGGTAATCTCCATGCGCACCGCCCGCCATGACGAACGGAGGATGCTAGAATGAAAATAAAGCCAGAGTTGCAGACAGAATTCCGGCCCGGACGCGGGTATACAAAGGAAGACTGGGACGCCGTGGATAGCCCTCCTCTCACCAAGAAAGAACTAGCCAGCATGCGTCCCTTCCGCGAAGTCTTTCCGGAGATTGCCGAGAAGATGGAAAAGGCAATTGCTGCCCGCGGCCGCCCCAAGGTCGAGGCGCCGAAGGTTGCCGTGACGTTGCGGCTCGATCCCGACGTGCTCAACAGGTTCAAGGCATCCGGCAAGGACTGGCGCAGCCGTATGGCGGAAGAGTTGCGCAAGGCCGCCGGATTTTAAACCTTCAGCGGCTGGCCGCCAGTATCTTCTCGATAAAACGGTGCGCCTGCAGCGCATCGTGACCGGAGACGCGCAATGTCTCTTCACCGGTGATCGAACCGATAAAATTGCCGATCAGGGCGCGGTGCATCTCATGCCCGAAGGCCATCGGATCGACGCCCGTGCCGATCGACTGCTCGCCCCCCACCTTTGCCACCGTGCCGTCCATGAACGCTGCTTCCAGCGTGTCGCCGGAAAGGGTGGCCGTGCCGTGCGTGCCGATCAGTTCGATCCGGTCTGGCAGGCCGGGATAGGCCGAGGTCGTGGCGTTCAGCGTGCCGATCGCGCCGCTTTCGAAGGAGAGGCAGGCCGCGACCAGATCCTCTGTCTCCATCTGGTGGATGGGCGTGGTGCGAACGAAGGAGGAAACATCCTTGGGCGCGCCGGCATAACTCAGGAGAAGGTCGATCGTGTGGATCGCCTGGGTGAGCAGGACGCCGCCGCCGTCACGCGCCCTCGTTCCCCTGCCCTCGACATCGTAATAGCTTTGCGGCCGCCAGTTGCGAATGGCAGCGGATGCGCCGACCAGCGAACCGAGGCGGCCGGTGACGACCAGAAGATCGAGCGCGAGTGCGGCCGGGCGAAACCGGTTCTGCAGCACGACGCCCAATTTCACATTCGCCTTCTCAGCCGCAGCCACAATAGCCTCGGCCCGTTGAAGGCTGATATCCAATGGCTTTTCCAGGAGAATGTGTTTTCCTGCCGCTGCGGCACGCTCGACAAGCTCCAAATGGCTGCTTGGAGGTGTGAGGATCAGCACGGCATCGATATCCGGATCGTCGAAAATAGCGTCGAGACTGTCGATAACCGGGATCGGGTATTGTGCGGCGAAAGCCTCGCGACGTGCCGCTGTCGGGCTGTAGGCTGCAACGCATTCGACCTGATCGGCGAGATCGATCAAGGCTCGGGCGTGGTGGCCTGCCGCCATGCCAAGACCAATCATCGCCACCTGTAGTTTTGCCATGTCGTATTCCTCCCGATATGCAGCGTCCAAGACTTAACCGGATCGTCGCTGCTTTGCGATGCCGGAAGATCCGTCAGTGACATCGTCCTGGCGTGACGAATGGACGCCTTTCATAAACTGCTGCGAAACCGAGCAGGAAAGCGCTCTCGGATCAATCCCTGATTGCTGTTTATCTTCAACATCTTCGGCACCGAAGGAAATGGCAAGGCCGCGCGGGCGGAGATGATTGCTGCAATTTTATCGGAACCAGCCATGCGGGCTTGCAGTTAGTCGAGGACTTCGTGGATCCGATCACGTGCCCCCAACCATCAAATGCAAGGCAGGACCGATGAACACGCGCCCTCAATTTGCATCCCGTATTCCGCTGACCGCTCTGCCACCACAAATCTATTATGTGCATCCGCTTGCGCTCAATGGGATGGATGCGTGGGAAGAGGTTTTTGCTCATGCCCGCGCCCTGGGCTTCGACACGATCCTGTCAGGCCCACTGTTTCATAGCGCAAGTGGTGCAAGCATCTTTACGACATCTGACTTCGATCGTCTGGCCCCCTCTCTCGGGCTTGGCTCGAATTCGTTGGAGGCGATTACCGCACTTACGCATTCCGCGCACGAATGCGAGCTGAAATTCATGCTCGATCTGGTTATCGATCAGGTCGCGGCAGACCGCTACGCCTCTCCATCGGCTGCCTCCGATCCACGCCTGAAGCCGCATCAGATGGGCGCGCATAGGATCGATTTTACCGCGCAGCCCCGACATGTCGAAGAATGGAAGGAACGGCTGGTGTCTCTGACCGAGGCCGGTGTCGCGGGTTTCCGCTGTATCGGCGTCGGTAGCGTTGCCCCGAAAGTATGGCATGATCTGGTCGCTCATACTCGCCGGTCCAGGCCCGAGACGATCTTCATTGCCTGGACGCCGGGAAGCTCGTTTGCCGACCGCAAGGCACTGAAGGGCAGCGGATTCGACGGCAGCTTTTCATCGCTCGCATGGTGGGACATGGAAGAGCGATGGATCATGGACGAATACCAGATCCAGCGTGATCTCGGTTACCAGATCGCTTTTCCCGAAGCGCCTTTCGGAAGACGCATCGCCCATGGCACGGATGGTTGCGAGGTACTGAAGCGCAAGGCCGTGCGGGCGCTGAAGCTCGCTTCGACCTTCACCAGCGGGCTGATGATCCCGATGGGGTTCGAATATGGCGTTTCCCTGCCGCTTGATCCGCTCCATGGCGACGGATCAGGGCTGCGGGGTTTGAAAGACCAGGGTTCCTACGATCTTTCCGCCGAGATCCGCGACATCAACGGTGCGACCAACAAAACGACCGCCGGTTTTGCCCGGCGCCCGCTGACGCTCGTTTCCGCTAGCCAGGGTCCCGTTGTCGGACTGTTCCAGACGGATGAAGAGGACAGCCGCGCGTCAGAAAAGATGCGCGTGGTGCTTCTGAATCGCGACCTGCGCAAAACTGCTCCCGCACCGTTCAACGTGTTGCGCGAGGCCGCCTCACCCTTCCTGCCCCTGGTAGCACCGGAGGACGGGACAGAGGTTTTTGATGCGAAACTGAAGCTCAGGCCCGGAGAAATCCGCATCTTCGAGGGTTATGTTTCCGAACCGATCGTCGATGCCGTACCGGTTCCCAGAGCCGAAGCGGCTGCAGCCTCCCCACGGCTGGCGATCGAGAAGATCACACCTGCGGTCGATGAGGGCCGCTTTGTCGTCAAGCGCGTGGTGGGCGAGGTCCTGAAGGTCGAGGCCGACATTTTTGGCGATGGGCATGATCCGCTGTCGGCCGCCCTGCTTTATCGCTGCGCCGATGACGAGGATTGGCAGGAAGTGCCTATGCAGCTCGTTCTCAACGACCGCTGGCAGGCGGAATTTCCGCTGAAACGCATGGGGCGGCACGAGTTTGCCGTGGAAGGCTGGAAGAACCCGTTCCAGATCTTTCGCTACGAGTTCACCAAGAAACATGAGGCCGGCCTGGATCTGCGGCTAGAAATTCAGGAGGGTATCAATCTGGTACTCGATGCGCTGGATCATGCCGCCGGCAATTTGAAACCCCAACTGCAAAAGCTGTTCGACCGGCTGACGGCAGAACAGGACAAGCAGCGAACGCAGACCCTGCTTCTGCCGGAAACCGCCGAGCTGATGGCAAAAGCCGACCGTCGACCACACCGGGTTCGCTCGCAAGCGATACCCGTCGATGCGGAACGGACCGCGGCAAGCTTTGCCAGCTGGTACCAGATCTTTCCGCGCTCGCAGAGCGGCGATCCGGGCCGCCATGGCACATTCGATGACGTGATCGCCCGGCTGCCCGCCATTCGCGAGATGGGCTTCGACGTGCTCTATTTTCCACCTATCCACCCGATCGGCAAAACCAACCGCAAGGGCAAGAACAATACGCTCACGCCCGCACCGGACGATCCGGGAAGTCCTTACGCAATCGGCTCGCCGGATGGCGGGCATGACGAGATCCATCCCGAACTCGGCACGTTCGACGACTTCCGTCGACTGGTGGATGCAGCCGCCGATCATGGGCTTGAGATTGCCCTCGACCTCGCCATCCAGGCCTCGCCGGATCACCCGTGGCTGAAATCACATCCGGGCTGGTTCGACTGGCGGCCGGACGGGACGATCCGCTATGCGGAAAATCCGCCGAAGCGATACGAAGACATCGTCAATGTCGATTTCTACGCGAAAGAGGCAGTTCCCTCGCTCTGGATCGAACTGCGCGACGTGGTGCAGAAATGGGTCGACAACGGCGTCAAGCTGTTCCGCGTCGACAACCCGCACACCAAACCGTTTCCCTTCTGGGAATGGATGATCGCCGATATCCGCTCGCGGCATCCGGAAGTCGTGTTCCTGTCGGAAGCGTTTACCAAGCCGAAGGTGATGTACCGGCTCGCCAAGGTCGGGTTCTCGCAGTCCTATACCTATTTCACCTGGCGTAACGCCAAGTGGGAACTTGAAGAATACATGCGCGAGATCACCACTCAAGAGCCGAAAGAGTTCTTCCGGCCGCATTTCTTCGTCAACACCCACGACATCAATCCGGATTTCCTGCAGAACGCGCCGCGCCCTGCCTATCTGATCCGGGCTGCCCTTGCCGCCACGCTGTCCGGTCTGTGGGGCGTCTATAACGGCTTCGAGCTTTGCGAAGGCCGGCCGGATGCCAAACGCAAGGAATATGCGGATTCGGAAAAATACGAAATCCGCGCCTGGGATTACGACAGGCCCGGCAATATCAAGGGCGAGATCGCGCTCCTGAACCGCATCCGCCGCGAAAACCCGGCGCTGCATTCGCATCTCGGCCTGCAGCTTCTGACCGCGTGGAACGACCATATCATGTTCTTCGAAAAGGCCAGTGCAGGACGCGAGAACGTGCTGCTCATCGCCGTCAATCTCGACCCCTACAATGCGCATGAGGCGGATGTCGAAATTCCGCTCTGGTCGTGGAACAAGCCCGACCACGCTTCGCTTCAACTGGAAGACCTGATCGCCGGCAACCGGTTCACCTGGACTGGAAAGATCCAGCGCCTGCGGCTCGACCCGCAGGCAGGACTGCCGTTCGCCATCTGGCGTGTCAGATAAGGGAGGAATGCGCCGTGGATTTCATGACCAACAGCCTTTCAGAGGCGACCAGCCAGAACCAGCAGCAGAATGACGATCCGCTATGGTACAAGGACGCGATCATCTACCAGCTGCATGTGAAGTCGTTTCACGACACGAACGGCGACGGAATAGGCGACTTCAAGGGGCTGACCGAAAAGCTCGATCACATCGCCTCGCTCGGCGCAAATGCGATCTGGCTCCTGCCCTTCTTTCCCTCGCCGCGCCGCGACGATGGTTATGACATCGCAGACTACGGCAATGTCAGCCCCGACTATGGCACGATGGAGGATTTTCGTGCGTTTGTCGAAGCCGCACACGAGCGTGGAATCCGGGTCATCATCGAGCTCGTCATCAACCACACGTCGGATCAGCATCCCTGGTTCCAGCGGGCGCGACATTCGCCGGCGGGTTCGCCGGAACGGGATTTCTATGTCTGGTCCGATACTGACCAGAAATTCCCCGAAACCCGGATCATCTTTCTCGATACGGAAAAGTCGAACTGGACCTGGGATCCGGTAGCCGGCGCGTATTACTGGCATCGGTTTTATTCGCATCAGCCGGATCTCAACTTCGACAATCCGGCCGTGCTGGAAGAGCTTCTGCAGGTGATGCGTTATTGGGCCGATACCGGGATCGACGGATTTCGGCTGGACGCGATCCCCTATCTGATCGAGCGCGAGGGCACGAATAACGAGAACCTGCCCGAAACGCATGACATCCTGAAGCGCATTCGTGCGGCACTCGATGAGAGCCATCCCGGGAAAATGCTGCTCGCCGAAGCCAACCAGTGGCCAGAGGATACGCGCGAATATTTCGGTGACGGCGACGAATGCAACATGGCGTTTCATTTTCCGCTGATGCCGCGCATGTACATGGCCATTGCCAAGGAAGATCGGTTCCCGATTACCGACATCATGCGCCAGACGCCGGAAATTCCGGAAAACTGCCAATGGGCGATTTTCCTCAGGAACCATGATGAATTGACGCTGGAAATGGTGACCGACGAGGAGCGCGATTACCTCTGGAACACCTATGCCGCAGACCGTCGCGCCCGCATCAATCTCGGTATCCGCCGGCGCCTCGCACCGCTGATGGAACGTGACCGGCGGCGGATCGAACTGATGAATGCGCTGCTCCTGTCCATGCCCGGTACGCCGGTCATCTATTATGGTGACGAAATCGGCATGGGCGACAATATTTATCTCGGCGATCGCGACGGCGTGCGCACCCCGATGCAATGGTCGCCGGACCGCAATGGCGGGTTTTCCAAGGGCGATCCTGCCCGTCTCGTGCTGCCACCGGTCATGGACCCGCTCTACGGCTATGAGGCGGTGAATGTCGAGGCGCAAGGGGCTGACGCCCATTCGCTGCTCAACTGGACCCGGCGCATGCTGGCGCTGCGCAACCGGCACCCGGCTTTCGGCCGTGGTTCGCTTCGGTTCCTGACGCCGGGCAACCGCAAGATCATGGCCTATCTGCGTGAGCATGCCGGCGAGACGATCCTCTGCGTCGCCAATCTTTCGCGACTGCCCCAGGCCGTGGAGCTGGATCTAGCGCAGTTCGAGGGCTCGGTGCCGATCGAGCTCACCGGCATGTCACCCTTCCCGCCGATCGGGCAATTGACCTATCTGCTGACGCTTCCGCCCTATGGTTTTTTCTGGTTCCAGCTGTCGCCCGAATCCGATGGGCCGAGCTGGCGCAAGGCGCCGCCGGAACAGGTGCAGGATATGGTGACCATGGTGGTGCGCCGCGACCTGCAGGAACTGGTCGACCAGCCAAAGCTGGTAGACACGATGTCAAACGAGGTGCTGCCGGGTTATCTCACCATGCGGCGCTGGTTCGGCGCGAAGGGCGAGATCCTGAACCACGCGGCGCTCATCTCGGCAACGCCCCTGCCCTTTGCCAACAACATCCTTCTCGGCGAACTGGAAGCCGATATCGCCGGCCGCATGGACAGCTATCTCCTGCCGCTGGCAGTATCCTGGGACGACAGTTTTCCGACCGCGCTTGCCCAGCAGCTTGCCATGGCGCGGTTGAGACAAGGGCGTCGCGTCGGCTTCCTGACCGATGGCTTTGCAAATGAAAGTTTTGCACGCGCCATCCTGCGCGGCCTGTCGGAGCGCGCCGTGATTACCGGTCGCACCGGGGCTCTCGAATTCATCGGCACCGATCATCTTGATAAACTGGAGATCAGCGACGAACTGCCGGTGCATTGGCTTTCCGCCGAACAGTCCAATAGTTCACTGATCGTCGGCGATCTGGCGATGGTCAAGCTGATCCGCCATATCTTTCCGGGGATCCATCCGGAGGTGGAGATGACGCGGCACCTCACCAAGGTGGGGTACCGGAACACGGCACAGCTTCTCGGCGAAGTCGCCCGCACCGGGCCGGACGGCACGCGCCACACGCTGATCATTGTACAGAAGGCAATCCGCAACCAGGGTGATGCGTGGAACTGGATGCTCGGAAATCTGCGCCGCTCGATCGACGAGATCGTCGTCACCGGACTGGAGAACGAAACCGCCGACGAGCATTTCAAACCGCTGGTGGATTTCGCCGCCACAATAGGAACACGGCTTGGCGAGCTGCATGTGGCGCTGGCGGAAAATACCGATGACGAAGCCTTCAAGCCGGAATGGGGCACGAAGGACGACGTCGCCGCAGCCCGCCGTGCAGTGGCCGAACAGATCGGCCAGAGCCTTGCCATTCTGGAGGGCACCCTGCCGGGATTGGAGGGCGAGATGGCCGAGATCGCGCGGTCGCTGATCGCGCGGCGCGACGAACTGACTGCACTGGCCGGCCGCCTGACGGAAGCGACCGGCGGCACCTTGAAGACCCGCCACCACGGCGATTTCCATCTCGGCCAGATCCTGGTTGCCGAAAGCGATGCCTATATCATCGACTTCGAGGGCGAGCCGACCAAGACGCTTGGCGAACGCAGGGCAAAGACCAATCCGCTGCGCGACGTGGCAGGCCTTTTGCGTTCACTCAGCTATCTCGCCGCTGCGGCCGACATGGATCGCGAAGTGGTGAGCGAGGTCGACGATATCCGCCACCGCCAGCTGATCACCCGCTTCATCGAACTGGCCGAACCGGCATTCCTGAGCGCCTATTTCACCGCAGTCGAGAAATCCGATGCGCTTGTTCAATCCAACGAAAATCGAGACCGGGTGCTCGACCTCTTCCTTTTGGAAAAGGCCGCTTACGAAGTCGCCTATGAGGTTCGCAGCCGACCGCACTGGCTGCCCCTTCCGCTTGCCGGTTTTTCGGCGATCGCCTCACGACTACTGGAGACTGACCGATGAGATATGAACGCGCAGAGCTGATGACCGGCATGGTGCAGGAAGGCCTACAGGCACTTGCCGAAGGGCGTCACGGAGATCCGTTCTCCATGCTCGGGCAGCATCAATATGGTGACCTCACCGTCGTCAGGACACTCTTGCCCGGCGCTCTGTCTGTGTCGGTGATCGAAAGCGATACCGGACGGGTGATGGCAGAGCTCGAACCGATCCATGACGTCGGCATTTTCGCCGGTCTTGTCGGCGGCCCGGCACCTTACCGTCTGCGGATTGAATGGCCGGACGCGGTTCAGGAGACCGAAGACCCTTATTCATTTTCACCGCTGCTCGGCGAACTGGATCTGCATCTGATCAGCCAGGGCACCCATTACGAACTCGGCCGCACGCTCGGGGCCATCCCGATGGAGATCGACGGCGTTTCAGGCGTGCGCTTTTCCGTCTGGGCGCCGAATGCGCAGCGGGTTTCCGTGGTCGGTGATTTCAACGCCTGGGACGGGCGGCGCAACCCGATGCGGCTTCGCCCACAGGCGGGGATATGGGAACTGTTCATTCCGCGGCTGACGCATGGCGAGCGCTACAAGTTCGAGCTGCTCGACAGCCACGGCCACCTCTCGCCGCAACGCGCCGACCCGGTGGCGCGGTCAGCGGAAGCGGCCCCATCAACCGCATCTATCGTCGCCTCGTCGCGACCGTTTCGCTGGCATGATGCGGACTGGATGGAACGGCAGGCACAGGATCGCAGCCGCGATGGCGCGATGTCAGTCTATGAAGTGCATCTCGGTTCCTGGGTGCGGATTTCCGAAGAGGGCAACCGCTCGCTGGACTGGGTAGAGCTCAGCCAGCGACTTATCCCCTATGCGCAATCGCTTGGGTTCACCCATATCGAGATGCTGCCGATCATGGAGCATCCGTTCGGCGGTTCATGGGGTTACCAGCCGCTTGGCCTGTTCGCACCGACCGGGCGTCATGGCACGCCCGAGGACTTCGCCTATTTCGTCGACCGCTGCCATCAGTCAGGCATCGGCGTCATTCTCGACTGGGTGCCGGCGCATTTCCCGACCGATGTCTGGGGTCTTGCCCGTTTCGACGGGACCGCACTTTATGAACATTCCGATCCTCGCGAGGGCTTTCACAAAGACTGGAACACGCTGATCTACAATCTTGGCCGCAACGAAGTGAAAGGGTTCCTGATCGCCTCGGCGCTCGAATGGCTTGAGCACTTCCATGTCGATGCATTGCGCGTCGATGCAGTCGCCTCGATGCTTTACCGCGACTATAGCCGCAACGAGGGTGAATGGATCCCGAACCAGTATGGCGGGCGAGAGAACCTTGAATCCGTCGAGTTCTTCAAACATCTGAACAGCATCATCCACGAGCGCTGCCCACACGCCTTTACCGTTGCGGAAGAATCCACCGCATGGCCTGGCGTGACCAAGAAACCGGAAGACGGCGGGCTGGGCTTCGATTTCAAGTGGAATATGGGGTGGATGCACGACACTCTGCATTATGTCTCGGACGACCCGGTCTATCGCAAGTATGAACATGGCGGCATGACCTTCGGGATGATCTATGCCTATTCCGAGCGTTTCATGCTGCCGATTTCCCATGACGAAGTGGTACATGGCAAAGGCTCGATGCTTGGCAAGATGCCGGGCGACCGGTGGCAGAAGATTGCCAACCTGCGCGCCTATTACGGCTTCATGTGGGGACATCCGGGCAAGAAGCTGCTTTTCATGGGCAGCGAGATAGGTCAGGAAAGCGAATGGGACCATGACGCTTCGGTCGTCTGGGATCTCCTCGACCGGCCGGAGCATGCCGGTATCCAGTTCCTCATTCGCGACCTCAACCGGCTTTATGCGACCGAGACGGCGCTGCAGTTCAGCGACCTGCATCCAGAGGGATTTGAATGGGCCGTGGCGGATGACGCGGAAAACTCCGTCTATGGCATGCTTCGCTCATCACAGGACCGTTCATCACATATGCTGGTCATGTCGAACATGACGCCAGTGCCGCGCTACGGCTACCGTGTGGGGGTGCCGGAAGACGGCCGCTGGGAGGTGGTCCTCAACACCGATGCAGCAATCTATGGCGGCTCGAATTTCGGCCAGATGGATGCCTGGGGACAACGCTCACCGCAGCACGACAAGCCATACTCGATCGCGCTTGACCTCCCGCCACTTTCGACGGTGTTTCTGAGGTGGCGGAGGTAATCACTATTCTCGCCAAACGGGCTGATAAATAACCTTTTCGACACCGGCAAACCTGCCCACCCGCTGCAGCTCCGCATCAAGCTTTTCCAGTCGTCCGGCCGATGCCCGCACGCCCTTTTCGAGCCAAAGGCGCTTGACGTCGAGCACGCCCGCCTTGCGGTCGGCCTTCATATCGATGCGGCCGATCATCCGGTCGCCTTCCAGAAGCGGGAAAACATAATAACCGTATTGCCGTTTCGGCTCGGGCACGAAAACCTCGATACGGTAGAAGAAATTGAACAGGCGCTCGGCGCGGTCACGGTTGCGCAGCAGCGGATCGAACGGGCTCAGCACCCGGATGCGAGCCGGTGGATCGGGAATGTCGCCGAGGTGATCGGGAAACCCGAGAAGTGCGTAGGAAGCGCGCGGACGGCTGCCGTCAGCGGCTTCGATCACCACTTCGGTCAGTTCGTCGCGGTGGCTTGCCACCCAGGCCTTCGCCTCCTCCGGCGTGACGATATCCCAGAAGGCGGCGAGTTCACCGGATGTGGCAAAACCGAGCTTTTTCATCGCGCTGCGGCAGGCCCAGTCGACGAATTCATCATGATCGACTTCAGGTTCGTGATGATGGGTGGCAATGACGCGTTCGGTGAGATCATAGACCTTTTGAAAGTTGACCCGCCCTGCGATCGCCAGCTTGCCGGTGTGCCAGTAATATTCGAGCGCCGTCTTGTTCGGATGCCAATTCCACCAGCCGCCGGACTTGTGGTCCTCCACCTTCATATCGCGGGACATGATGGCCCCGTTTTCGGCGATATGCCGGAATGTGTCGTCGAAAGCGGAATCGAAGCCCTCGCCATGCCATTTGCGCCAGCGCTCCGCGAGGATAGGTTCACGGCGACGAAAGCGGTGTTTCCAATAGCGGAAAAGCCTCGACGGGATGATCGAGGCGTCGTGGGTCCAGTGCTCGAAAAGCTCGCCATCCTTTTCGAGAAGCGCGGTCAGATGCTCCCGTCGATAGGTCTGGTTACGGGAAAACAGGATCATGTGATGCGCGCGTTCGACGGTGGCGATACTATCCACCTGGACGAAGCCGAGATCGTCGATCAGTTGCAAGAGCCCGGCCTTGGCCAGCGCGCGACCGGGCGGAGCGCAAAGCTGCTGCCGTTCCAGGAAGATCCGTCGTGCCTGCTCGTTGTCGATCAAAATAGCCATGGCGGGAGACTATGGGCTTCATGCAACCTTTGCAATGTTCTTTTTTTGTTCCGAATTCCTTTGTTGCCGATGGCGGTTTATAGACGCGAGAGGATTTTGAGGATCAGGTTTGGATATCCACTTTGAAAAGGTCGAGGTTCGCTTCGACGGCCGCACCGTCATCCATCCGCTCGACCTGACGATAAGCGGGCGGCGGGTCGGCATTATCGGGCTGAACGGCTCCGGCAAGACCACGCTTGCGCGAATGATCAACGGGCTGGTCAAGCCATCGTCCGGCCAGGTCACGGTCAACGGTTTCGATACGGTGACAAACGAAGACGAAGCGCGCGGACAAAGCGGATTCATTTTCCAGAACCCGCAGAACCAGATCATCCTGCCGCTGCTCCGCGAAGATATCGCGCTCGGCCTCAAGTCACGCAAACTGCCGAAGCCGGAGGTGACGGCGGCGGTCGATGCCATACTCGACCGTTTCGGTATAAGACATCTCGGAGACCGGCGCGCGCACGAGCTTTCCGGCGGAGAGTTGCAGCTTGCAGCGCTGGCCTCGGTGCTGGTTACCGAGCCAAAAATTCTGGTGATGGACGAGCCCACCAACCAGCTCGACCTGAAGAACCGCAATCTGGTGGAAAAGACGATCCACACACTGCCGGAAGACGTGATCGTCATCAGCCATGATCTCGATCTGGTGGCCGGTCTGGACCGCGTGCTGCTGGTTCATGAAGGACGCATCGCTACCGATGGCAAGCCGGGCGAGGTCATCGGCCAGTACAGGGCGATGCACGGAGCGACAGCCTGATGCGCTCGCTGCATATCAATGGCGACAGCGTTCTGCACCGGCTTCCGGCGGCTGTGAAGCTGGCGGCGCTGGCCGTCATCAGCCTCGTTCTCTTCATGATCGACAATGCAGGATTTCTTGCCAGTGCAGCGCTTGCAGGCCTTGCCGGCCACGCGCTGCTGCGGATCAGCGCTGCGGAAATCTGGCGCCGGATGCGCCCGTTTGCACTGATCGTTGTCGCCGTTGCGCTGTTTACGGTGACTTTCAATGGCACGGCCGAAGGACTGACCGCGTTTTTCCGGCTGGCGGCGCTGGCGCTTTTCGCCAGCCTTGTCACCGCAACGACGACGACCGGCGATTTCATCGACGTGATTACCAGGGCTGCGATGCCGCTGGAGCGGCTGGGCATTCTGAAAGCGCGGGATGTCGGGCTTTCGATCGGGCTAGTCATCCGTTTCGTGCCGGAAATCCTCAGCCGCTACGAGGTCATCCGGGACGCACATTACGCCCGTGGATTGAAGCCGCGCCCGGTGTCGCTCATCGTTCCGCTGATCATTACAACGCTCCAAAGCGCGGACGAGATTGCAGCCGCCATTGACGCCCGCGGCATCCGCAGTCAGAAGTGACGGATTGTCAGTCTCAAGGAACCCCAAACCATGGCAACCCGCGACCTCGTTCTTTCAGCGCTCTTTGCCGCCATCATCGTGGCTCTCGGCCTCGTTCCGCCGATCATGCTCGGCTTCATTCCGGTTCCGATCACCGCCCAGTCGCTCGGCGTGATGCTGGCAGGCGTCGTGCTCGGCGCCAAGCGCGGCACGATTTCGGTGCTGCTTGTGCTGGTGCTTGCAGCGATCGGGCTTCCGGTTCTCTCCGGCGGCCGTGGCGGCCTTGCCGTATTCATGGCGCCGACCACCGGTTATCTGATTGGCTGGGTGTTCGCCGCCCTCACCACCGGCTACCTGTCGCAGCTTCTCGTCAGCCACAGCCAGGCCGGCTTCGTGCAAACGGTCAATTTCTTCGTCGCGGCGCTGTTCGGCGGTGTGATCGTTCTTTATATCTGCGGCATCAGCTATCTGGCTTTGGTCACCGGCCTCGGCTTCTCCAAGGCATTCATGGGTTCGCTCGCCTTCATTCCGGGCGACGTGCTGAAAGCCGTGATCGCAGCCCTTGCCGGCCGCGCCGTCATGGTTGGCTACCCGCTCCTGCCCCAGAGGGCCTGAGCCTGAGCATAAGGCTCAATCGAGAAACGAATAAAGCCAGTCGCGCAGGTCTTCCGGAAGCGCGACCGGGCTGCCGCCCTTCCCGTCTGTTGCGACCCAGACAATCTCGACTTCGGCGACGGCCTCTTCGCCACGGGTCATGCGCACAAGGAAACCGGCCGATTTTCCGCCGATCTTGCTGACACCGACATGGGTGTGGACGATATCTCCGACGGCAAGCGGCACATGGAATGTCCCGGCAACCTTGCCGGTGATGAAGAACGGGTCATCGTCCTTAGCCTTGCGGCGACGCCAGAAGGCGGCAACCGCTTCCTCGGCGCGGTCGATATAGACCGAACGGAACATCTGGCCATTCATGTCGACGTCGCGGAAGGCAACGCGAAAATCCGACGCCTTGATCGTATCCTTGGCCACGCACACCTCTGAACAGCCATTTCCCCAACACTATTCTTTCCGGCCAAACCGGCCCGAGGGCAAGGGCTGCTGCTTGAAAAAATGCGGCGAATGCGCCATGTCGTGGGCAACAGACCGTCGGGGACACGTTTCATGACCACCCGCCTTTACGAACACCAGATCTTTCTCGAACATCCTGCACCCGAAGGCCACCCGGAGCGACCCGACCGGCTGCGTTCGCTGGCGATTGCGCTCCAGCATCCGAATTTTTCCGATCTGGCACGCAAGGAAGCCCCCCAGGCCAACGAGGATGCGGTCCTGCTTGCGCATCCGGAAGAGCATCTTCGCGCCGTGATGCGCGAAATCCCGGAAGAGGACACGATCCGTCAGATCGAGGCGGATACCTATGTCGGGCCGAAAAGCCTGCAGGCGGCGCTGACCGGTATCGGCGGCGCGATGGCGGCTGTCGACGATGTGATGACGGGCAAGGTCGACAATGCCTTTGTCGCGGCCCGGCCTCCCGGCCACCATGCCGAAAAAACGAAGGCCATGGGCTTCTGTCTGTTCAACAACGCAGCAATTGCAGCGCGCCATGCCCAGCAGACCTATGGCGTCGAGCGCGTAGCGATCATCGACTGGGACGTGCATCACGGCAACGGCACGCAGGACATATTCTGGGATGACCCGTCGGTCCTGTTCTGCTCCACCCACCAGATGCCGCTCTACCCCGGCACAGGCGCCAAGAACGAGACGGGCGCGAAGAACACGGTCGTCAACGCGCCGCTTTCGCCCAATGACGGCAGCGATCATTTTCGCGATGCGTTCAAGGACCGCGTGCTTCCGCGGCTCGATGATTTTCGTCCCGATTTCATCATCATCTCGGCCGGTTTCGACGCGCATCACCGCGATCCGCTGGCGCAGATCAACCTTGTTGGCGACGATTTCGACTGGGCGACCGGACGGCTAATGGAAATTGCTGGGAAATACGCCAACAACCGGGTCGTCAGCCTGCTTGAGGGTGGTTATGATCTGGAAGGGCTGGCAGAATCCGCCGGCATGCATATCGTAAGACTGATGAGAGGATGAAGGACATGACCGAAACCACCGATACGATCGATGTAAGCGGCTATTCCTTCGAAAAGGCTGTTGCCGAACTCGAAAGCATCGTTGCGCGGCTGGAACGCGGCGACGTGGCGCTGGACGAGTCCATCGCCATTTATGAGCGCGGCGAAGCGCTGAAGAAACATTGCGAGAAGCTGCTCAACGCGGCCGAAAACCGGATCGAGAAGATCCGCCTCGACCGCGCCGGAAAGGTGCAGGGCGTCGAGCCGCTCGACGGGGAATAAGGCTCCGCGCTCAGGCGGGTACGTCGGGAGACGCTCCGCCGTATGACTGCATGCGTGCCTCCGATAGTAGATGCCGCAATACAGGATGCCATGAGCAAGAAACCAAAAATCCGGGCCAAACCGCCTTACCTGCGCAGCATTTCCATAAAAGGCACTTGGACGGACTTCGAAGCCTATCCCTATTCCCTGCCGCTTTTGCAGGGCGGGGATTTCTCCCTTCGGTTCGACCACCCGATTACGATCATCGTGGGCGAAAACGGCATCGGCAAATCCACCCTTCTGGAGGGCATTGCCGTGCTGGCAGGTTTCGATGACGCGGGCGGCGGAAGCGGTTATCGTCCCGTCGACCACTCGATGGCGATGGAAACACCCGGCGGCATCCTATCCAAATGCCTTGTCGGCGGGTGGTTGCCGAAAGTTTCTGCAGGGTGGTTCTTCAAGGCAGAGACGTTCTTCTCCGTCGCCCGTTATCTCGATCAGGCCGCCAGGGAAAGCAATGAGATGGGGCCGGATTTTCTATCCTATTCCCACGGCGAGGGGTTTCTGCGTTTCTTCCATGAACGCTGCCGGCGACGCGGCATCTTCATCCTCGACGAACCGGAATCGGCACTTTCTCCCAGACGTCAGATCGAGCTGATGAGAATATTGCGCGAAGCGGAACATGCCGGTGAAGCGCAGTTCATCATCGCCACCCATTCGCCACTGATCATGGCCTATCCCGGCGCGCGGCTTTTGCGCATGACGAAGGACGGGCTGTCGGAAACCGATTTCCGCGAAACCGACCATTTTGCGCTGATGAAGGAGTTCACCTCCGATCCGGAAACTTTCGTCGCCGAAATATTTCCGCCATCCGAAAGCGATGAGCAGATGGACCTTTATTCGCAAGACCCACCCCCATATTGAGTTTGGCGGAACAGCTGCCCGCCCCTGTTGCCTCTTGGTTGTCCACCCGGGGGCGAACGCGCTAGGATGAACCGAAAGACGGAGATTGCTGGATGTCCTTTTTCCCCGGAACAGACCCCGCCCCCGGCGATGCCTTTGCCTGTGATGCGATAGAGAACCTGATCATCCCGCGGTCTTCCGATATCGGCGGATTTTCGGTGAGGCGCGCATTGCCGAGCCGGCAGCGGCGGCTGGTCGGGCCGTTCATCTTCTTCGACCGCATGGGACCGGCCATCCTCAAGCCCGACGAAGCGCTGGATGTGAAGCCGCATCCGCATATCGGGCTGTCGACCGTGACTTATCTGTTCGACGGCGAGATCAAGCATCGCGACAGTCTGGGCACCGAACTCGTCATCAAGCCGGGCGACATCAACCTGATGACGGCGGGGCGCGGCATTACGCATTCGGAGCGGACGCCGGAGAACCTGCGCGGACACCCGCTGTCGATGTCCGGGCTGCAGACATGGCTCGCTTTGCCGGACAACAAGGAAGAGATCGACCCCGCCTTTGCCCATACCGGCCGGGAGGTGATGCCCGAAATCGAATGGGACGGCGCGCATGGGCGCGTGGTGATCGGTGCATTCGAGGGACTTTCCTCGCCGGTTTCGACCTTTACCGACACGCTTTATGTCGACCTACGGCTCGAGACTGGCAAGAGCTTTCCTTTCGGCGCGGGCCATGAGGAGCGCGCGCTTTACATCCTTGCAGGCGAGCTGGAGATCGCCGGTGACCGGTTCGCAGCCGATCAGCTGCTGGTGTTTCGTGCCGGTGACGAGATCACGCTTCGGGCCGGGCCGCTCGGCTGTCATGTCATGCTGTTCGGAGGTGCGGCACTCAATTCGAAACGTTATATCTGGTGGAACTTCGTGTCGTCCTCGAAGGAACGGATCGAAAAAGCCAAGGAAGAGTGGCGAACGGGCCGTTTCGACATCGTTCCGGGCGACGAGGAAGAGTTCGTTCCTTTGCCCTCGCCATAGGCTTTCCGCTTGCCCGGCAGCTAAAATCGATTAGAACCGGATGTTCGTAAAACTTGAAAAATGCCGTTTTCTGCTCATCTTCTGAGACGAAACGCCTTCCAAGAAAACAAGAAGAGAAAGCCAGCTTCCGTGACTTCCCTGCCCGCGACGCCGCTGCTCGACACCGTCAAGCTCCCCGCAGATCTGAAGAAAGTCGATGACCGCGACCTGCCAAAGCTTGCCCGTGAAGTGCGCGACGAAATGATCGATGCGGTCTCGAAAACGGGTGGTCACCTGGGTGCCGGACTTGGTGTCGTCGAACTGACGATCGCCATCCACAAGGTTTTCAACACGCCCGACGACCGGCTGATCTTCGATGTCGGCCACCAGTGCTATCCGCACAAGATCCTGACCGGCCGCCGCGACCGGATCCGCACGCTGCGCCAGGAAGACGGTCTTTCCGGCTTCACCCGCCGGGCGGAAAGCGAATACGATCCCTTTGGCGCCGCGCATTCCTCCACCTCGATTTCGGCCGGTCTCGGCATGGCGGTCGGCTCAGAGCTTGCGGGCAAGAAGCGCAACGTCATCTCGATCATCGGCGACGGTTCCATGTCTGCCGGCATGGCGTTTGAAGCGCTCAACAATGCCGGCGCGCTGGACGCAAGGCTGATCGTCATTCTCAACGACAACGACATGTCGATTGCCCCGCCGACCGGCGCGATGAGCGCCTATCTGGCGCGCCTTGCCTCCGGCCGCGCCTATATGGGCGTGCGCGAAATGGGCAAGAAGCTGACCGGCTATCTCGGCCGTTCCGTCGACCGCGCGATCACCCGTGCCGTCGAACATGCACGCGGTTACGTGACCGGCGGCACGATGTTCGAGGAACTCGGCTTCTACCATATCGGCCCGATCGACGGTCATTCCTTCGACCATCTCCTGCCGGTCCTGCGCAATGTGCGCGACAATGCGCATGGCCCGGTGCTGATCCATGTCGTCACCCAGAAGGGCAAGGGTTATCCGCCGGCGGAAGCTGCGGCCGACAAATATCACGGCGTCAACAAGTTCGACGTCATCACCGGTGCGCAGGCGAAAGCCAAGCCGAATGCCCCCTCCTATACGAGCGTCTTCGGTGACGCTCTGGTACAGGAGGCAGGCTTCGACGACAAGATCGTTGGTATTACCGCGGCGATGCCGGACGGTACGGGTCTCAGCAAGCTGCAACAGGCCTATCCGTCGCGCACCTTCGATGTCGGTATTGCCGAGCAGCATGCGGTGACCTTTGCCGCCGGTCTGGCGACCGAGGGCTTCAAGCCGTTCTGCGCCATCTATTCCACCTTCCTGCAGCGTGGTTACGATCAGGTCGTGCATGACGTGGCGATCCAGGGGCTGCCGGTGCGCTTTCCGATCGACCGCGCCGGTTTCGTCGGGGCCGACGGGCCGACCCATGCCGGTTCCTTCGACACGACATTCCTCGCCACGCTGCCGAACATGGTCGTCATGGCCGCCGCCGACGAGGCGGAACTGAAACACATGGTGCGCACCGCCGTCGCCTATGACGATGGCCCGATCTCGTTCCGTTATCCGCGCGGCGAAGGCGTCGGCGTCGAACTGCCGGAGCGCGGTGAGATCCTTGAGATCGGCAAGGGCCGCATCGTCAAGGAAGGCTCCAAGGTTGCGCTTTTATCCTTCGGCACGCGGTTGAAGGACTGTCTGCTTGCTGCCGAAGATCTTGAGGCCGCCGGACTTTCGACGACGGTTGCGGATGCGCGTTTCGCCAAGCCGCTCGACCATGAGCTGATCCGCCAGCTTGCCCGCCACCACGAGGTGCTGATCACCATCGAGGAAGGCGCCGTCGGCGGTTTCGGCAGCCATGTGCTGCAGTTCATGAGCTCCGAGGGGCTGCTCGATCATGGCCTGAAGGTCCGCTCGATGGTTCTGCCGGATATCTGGATGGAACAGGCGAGCCCGGATGTGATGTATGCCAAGGCCGGTCTCGACCGCGCTGGCATCGTCAGGACCGTGTTCGGCGCGCTCGGCAAGACCGTGGTCGGCGTGGGCGCTGCAGGATAAGCCACGCCTCAGTTTCGCTGACCTTCTACCAGCATGTCGAATTCCACCACGTTGGAATAGATCGGTGTGCCGACATCCATGGCGTAATGCGACCGCAGTATCCGGCCGCTGACGGTAAATCCGATCATGCGGCCGTTCCAGGACGTCAACCTGACATCGAAACTTTCCGCTGCACTATGCCCTTTAGCAGTCAGCGTGCCGGTGATGTGGGCGCTATCCGGACCGGTTTGCTCGACACGATTGGAACTAAAGGTAATCCTGTCGTAATTGTCGGTATCGAACACGGCACTCGAACGTAGGAAGGTATCGACCCTTGCCTGGCCGGTGCTGACACTTTGCGGCTCCAGTTCGAAACTCACCACCGCCTGGCCCAAATCGCCTGCCTTCAGATTGAAATTGCCGGAGAACCTGCGAAAGCTTCCCTTGATACCGCCACCGCCGACCTGATCGACCTGAAAGCGGATATCGGATGAGCCGGTGATGGTGTAACGCCCCGCCGCTTCGGTGAGATTTGGGACGCCTGGCGCCGCGGGGGCAAGTTGCGCCGATGACGAATAGAGAACTATTGCGGTTAGAATTGATGTCCCTCGGATCATGACACGTCACCTCCCTGACGAATCCTTGCCTTATCGATGGCTGCGAAGGCCGAGCATGCGGATCAGAACGGCATCGCGCCTTATATAGTGGTGGTAAAGTGCAGCGCCGGCATGCAGCGCCACCAGCGCGAGGACGAGATAAGCGAGCACGGCGTGCGCCGTCGTCCACCAGGCTTCCGCAGCATCGGACTTTGCCACCGGCAGATGCGGGATGACGACGAGATCAAAAGCAAATGTCGGTATCTCCAGCGTAGACACAGAGGCTATCATCCAGCCTGCGAGCGGCACAGCAAGCGCCAGCAAAAGCAGCAGATGATGCATTCCGCGCGCGGCCCCATGTTCGAGAGCGCTCATCTCGGCGACCGGCTTCGGTCGGGGGCCAAACAATGAGTAGGCAAGCCGCACCAGAGACACAAGCAGAGCCAGCATGCCGAGAGACTTGTGCCACTGAAACAATGAGAATTGCAGAGCCGGATCGACGGAACGACGCGTCATCGCGAAACCAAGCGCGATCAACCCGAAGATCAGCAGGGCGACCAGCCAATGGAGCGTGATCGTCACAAAGTTATATCGATCAAGGCCCTTGGCATGACGGCGCATGGCTGGCTTTCCCGATGCCTGAACAAACAGCTTTGCGCCTGGCCGGTGGTTGCTTCAACTCACAATCACTTGCATCGCCTCAAATCATGCCGAGCAGATAACGATAAATCGGCCGGTATTCCGGTCAAGCCGGATTAGCTCCGCCAAGCTGCAGGCGGTCGGAAGAAGCGCGCAGCCTTTTCCTTTCGAGAAACCAGCCAAGCGCCAGATGTGCGGCGCAGCCCGCAACAAGGATAATCATCTGGGCGCCAAGCGACGCCTGCGGGTGCAGGTCCATATAGACGCTTGCCGAGGTAGAAAGAACGATACCCATCGAAAAGATCGGCAGGCTGTGGCGACCGATCATCGAAACGTGCCGCAGCCATACCCATCCTGTTGCCTTTTTCACAAAATCCATGTTCCAGGCGAGATAGAGGATGGCCAGCGCGTCGGCGATGCGCAACGGCCCACTGTTGGTTTTCGAAATCAGTTCCTTGTAGAAACCGGGATAAGGCGGCTGAAACCATGCCAGGAAATAGGCAAGGTTTACCGGGATGGCGATGATGGCGAAGCCTGCCGCAAGGAAGAACGCCTTGCGGTCATAGGGCAAGGGATCACGACCGGTCTTGATGCGGATACCGAGCACGACGCCGATTGTGAAGATCAGCTGCCAGGAAAGCGGATCGAAGTACCAATGCCCGCTTTCCAGCGCCGGGTTCGCAAAGTTGACGTGCCCACGACCCGCGACGATCCAAATGAGCGTCGATAGGCCTATCAGCAGTGTCGGGGAACGATCGTGAAGCAAGAAGACGACCGGAACCCATAGCATGAGCACGATATACATCGGCAAAATGTCCAGATCTCCGGGCATGTACGCCAGTAGCGCGGCCTGTACCCCACGCCGGACCGGCTCGTTGAGAAAGCCGGCCATATCACTGACCGCGCTGGTATGGGCATATTCGATCGCCAGCAGCGACGCGAATGCCGCCATGATCAGGAAAAGCAGCAGGTATGCGAGATAGATGCGCCATGCACGGCGCCAGGGGCGCGACAGAGAGAGACCGGCATTCGGGCGATAATAGGCAAGCGCCGAAGACATGCCGGCGAGCAGCACGAATAGCTCCGACGCATCGGCAAAGCCGCGCGAATGCTGGAACGTGGCGGAAAAGGTGAATTCGGCGTGGCCAATAAAAATCAGCAGCAGCGTTATGCCGCGTAACAGATCGATCCTGACTTCGCGTTGAATTCCCATGGGTGTCTCCGCGACACAATCATCACCAATGCCGCTGGCTCGTTCCTAGCGAAAAATCACTACCGGCCGCTTGAAGAACTCATACTCATTTTACAGATCTCCGACTTATGGCCGATTTCGGGATTCTCTGCCTATTGCTGGGGCACGGCGCCATCGCCTGTCTGTTTCGCTTTTGCTCCAATCCGGAGGCGGAACTGATACCTGCTTTTGCTGGAATTGCTTGCCTTGCGACACGGAAACCGCCAAGAGAGCCGCATGAACCAACACTCCTCATCCGTCCGTCTCGACCAGTTGCTGGTCTCGCTCAACCTTTTCGACAGCCGCTCGCGGGCGCGCGACGCGATTGCGCGCGGCACCGTGAAGGTCGATGGCAAGGTCGTGACCAAGCCCGCGCAGTCCGTCTCGTCGGAGGCCGAGATCGTCGTCGATGATCCGGCCAGCACCTATGTCTCGCGCGCGGCGCTGAAACTGATTGCGGCGCTCGACCATTTCGGCCTCGATCCGGAAGGCCTGACCTGCCTCGATGTCGGCGCGTCGACGGGTGGATTTACCCAGGTTCTGCTGGAGCGCGGTGCCGCCCACGTCATCGCCGTGGATGTCGGCCATGACCAGATGCATGAGCGGCTGCTCAGCGATGAGCGCGTCACCAATATCGAGGGCCTGAATGCCCGCGAGATGACGGCGGACGACATCGATGACGAGCCGGTCGATTTCATCGTTTCCGACGTCTCGTTCATCTCGCTGAAGCTTGCCCTGCCGCCGACGCTCGAACTGGCGGAACCGGGCAGCCATTGCGTGCTTCTGGTCAAGCCGCAGTTCGAAGCGGGCCGCGAAAATGTCGGCAAGGGCGGCATGCTGAAACAGCCGGAGACTGCGCCGGATGTTGCGGCGGAACTGGAGCGCTGGCTCGTCGAAGAGATGGAGTGGGAAAGTCTCGGGATGATCCCCTCGCCGATCGCTGGCGGCGACGGCAATGTCGAATTCCTGCTCGGCGGAAGGAAGCCATCATGAGCACGGTTACCGTCACGATCGAGCGGCTGGGCGCTCAGGGCCATGGCGTTGCCGAAAGCGAATACGGGCCGGTCTATGTGCCTTACGCGCTGCCCGGCGAAACGTTGGCAATCGCGCGCAATGGCGATTACGGCACCGTCATGTCGACCTCCAATCCGTCCCCGGACCGGATCGAGCCGATCTGTCGGCATTTCAATCCCGACCGGGACAATTGCGGCGGCTGTTCGCTGCAGCATCTGGCGGCACCGGCCTATAACGCTTTCAAGCGTGAATTGGTCATTGATGCGCTGAAGGCGCGCGGGCTGACACCGGAAGTCGGGGAGACCATTGCGTGCCATCCCGGCGAGCGACGCCGCGCCGTATTTTCCGTGCGCCGCACAGAGAAGGAGCTGCTTCTCGGCTTCAATCGCGCCGAGACCAACCACATCGTATCAATCGAAGAATGTCCCATCACCTCGCCCGGTATCGTGGCGAGGCTTCCCGCGATCCGCACAGTGGCAGCAGCGCTTGCTCAAGGGTCCGAGAGCTTCCACCTGACGGTGCTCGAGACGCTATCCGGGCTTGATCTGGCGGCTGATGGACTGAAAAAGCTCGACGACAAACAGCGTCGTGCCGTGACCGAAGCCGTGCTTTCGCTGAAAGGCATTGCGCGGGTTTCGGTGAATGGCGAGATCATTCTCGAACCGACGAAGCCGATCATCGATTTCGGCGGTGTCAACGTGTCGCCGCCGCCCGGAGCCTTCACCCAGGCGACCAAGCCCGCGGAAGAGGCGATGGCGGAACTGGTGATGAACCATCTCGGCAAGGCCAAGCGGGTGATCGACCTGTTTGCCGGCTCGGGTACGTTTTCGCTCAGGATAGCCCGCAAGGCGAAAGTGCATGCGGTCGAGGGCGAGGACAAGTCGATCAAGGCGCTCGATCTTGCGGCGCGCAACACGCAGGGGCTGAAACCGGTCACGGTGGAAAAGCGCGACCTCTTCCGTCGTCCGATGATGGCGCAGGAACTGAAGGTCTATGATGCGGCCGTCTTCGACCCACCGCGCGCCGGCGCCGAAGTTCAGGTGAAGGAGCTTGTCCGCTCCGGGATCAAGACGGTCGTGGCCGTTTCCTGCAACCCTGCAACACTTGCGCGAGACCTCAAAATTCTCGTCGATGCGGGCTATCGCATCAAGTCGGTGACGCCGATCGACCAGTTCCTCTGGTCGACGCATGTGGAAGCCGTGGCGCTGCTTTCGCGTTAATCTGACGCAAACCTCGCCCCAGTTCGGGGCAGGCTCATTCTGAAGTGCCGCGAAGATACACCTTCCGGTATTGCTTTCGGCACTTTTGAATTCCCTCCAATTTACCGAACATTAGGACGAGAGCATATTTCGCCGCCTCGCAGCCTGTGGAAGCAAATGACTTGCTTTGCTGCGACGGGAGGGGAAATCATGACAGACGTAGCGATGCATGGGCATGGCGTGCGCGGGATGAAACCGGAGACGCTGCATTCCTTCGACGGCATAGGCGATCCCGGCAAATTCGGGGTGATGTTTCCAAATCTTCTGCCGCTTTCGGCCAGCGATGATGCGCTTGCGGAACTGGCGGCAGCGATGCTGGACAGGCTCGATGCGGCGGGCAATCCCGATCCCGCGGGCGACAACATGAACATCCCGGCGGGCTATACCTATCTCGGCCAATTCATCGACCACGACATCACGCTGGACACGACGCCGCTCGACCAGCAGAAGGCCGATCCGCTGGCGACGGTGAATTTCCGCACACCGGCGCTCGACCTCGATTCGCTTTATGGCGACGGGCCGGGCATCCATCCCTATCTCTACCAGCGCGATCCCGCCAAGCCGAAGATCATCGGCAAGATGCTGATCGGACATGCGGCGCAATCGCCGGACCAGAACGGCCGTACGATCCCCACCTTGCCCAATGATCTGCCGCGCAATCAGGTCGGCCATGCGCTGATCTTCGACGAGCGCAATGACGAGAACCTTTTGGTGGCGCAGATGCATCTTCTGATGCTGAAATTCCACAACAAGGTGTTCGATAAGGTGGTGGCGGCCAATCCCGGTCTCAGCGACGGTGCTTTGTTCAAGGAAACAAGGCGGATCGTCACCTGGCACTACCAGTGGATCGTGCTGTTCGATTTCGTCGAACGGCTGACCGAGCCGGGCCTCATCCAGAAGATCAAGCATCAGGGCCGGCGTTTCTACCGGTTCAAGCAGCGGCCCTACATGCCAGCAGAATTTGCCGCTGCCTGTTACCGGCTCGGGCATTCGATGGTGCGGCAGACCTACAGCCATAACCAGGTATTCAACCCGACGGCGGATTCGGTCGCCAATGGCACGCTGGGGCTTCTGTTCTTCTTCACCGGCAAGTCAGGATCGATCACCGGCGAACTCGCGCCTGTGCCGCCTGCTCCGCCTCCTGCGGCGCAGAACACGCTGCCCTCCAACTGGGTGATCGACTGGCGGCGTTATTTCGATCTCGGCACGCCCGCCGGCGGCAATTTCGCGCTCAACCACAGCCGTCGCCTCGATCCGCTGCTGACACCGGCGCTGCATACGCTGCCGGGGCTGATACCCGAGGCACCGCCGCAGCTGGTGCGGGAATTCAACCTCGCCTTCCGTAACCTGCGCCGCGGAGTGCAGATCGGGCTTCCATCCGGCCAGGCGGTCTGTCGGGCGATGGGCCTTACACCGCTCAAACCGGCGCAGATCGCGACCGGACCTGACGGTAAGGCGGCCAAGAAACACAGGCTGCATGAGGAAACGCCGCTCTGGTATTATGCGCTGAAAGAGGCGGAGCATTACCACAAGGGCGAACGCCTCGGCCCGATGGCATCGACCATCGTCGCCGAAACCTTTCTCGGCATGGTGCATGGCGATCATGACTCCTTCCTCTGGCAGCAATCCGACTGGAAGCCGGAACTGCCGAGCGCCAAGGCCGGGCATTTCACCATGGCAGACCTGATCCGCTTCGTCGGCGATATCAACCCGGTCGGCACCGCCCTGGAACAGGCATTGGAACCGCAGCCCTAAACAACAGAGACTGCCCTCCCGCCCGCAGGCAAGGCCTGCCGGTGCCGACGTCATAGTCGCATCGGCAGGCTGCCCCCTATTCTAACGACGAAGGAAGGCTTCGAAGGCGGCCCGCGCCTCGGCGCTTTTCAGCCGGGCGGAAAAATGGACGAGTTCGTCATCGATCCGCGCCAACACCTCATCGCGCGGGCCGCGAACGAGATCGCGGGCGATCTGCAGCGCCTGGGGCGGTTTCTTGGCAAGTTCGGAACCGATGGCGAGCGCCTCCATTTCCACCGCGTTCGGAGCGACGACCTTCCAGATCATGCCGGCTTCCAGTGCTGCCTCGGCGGAAAAGCCTTCGCCGGCCACCAGAAGCGCAAACGCCCGTTGATGGCCGATGATCCTCGGTGCAAGCAGGCTCGATGCAGCTTCCGGGACAAGCGCCAAATCGACGAAGGGCGTCCTGAACAAACTGCGGCCGGAGGCGACAGTCAGGTCGCAATGAAGATTGAGCGTCGTGCCGATGCCGATTGCCAGACCATCAACACCGGAGACGAGCGGCTTTTCGGCCAGCGCCAGCGCCTTGATGAACAGGGCGCCGGCCGGCGGCTCCGTGGTGCCCGACATCGCGTAACCGACGAAATCGCCCATGTCGTTGCCGGCGGAAAAACAGCCTTCGGTGCCGAGAAACACGACGGCCTTCACCTCGTCATCAGTATTGGCCTCTTCGAGCGCCGCCGTCATGCGCTGATACATGGCGGCGGTAATGGCGTTCTTCTTTTCCGGCCGGTTGAAGCGGATGATTAGAACGCCGGGATAGGCGTCGGTACGCTCGACGATGATATGTTCGGTCACGTTAACTCCTCTATCCGTGACGATCCCCCTCTGGCCTGCCGGCCATCTCCCCCACAAGGGGGGAGAAAATTTGCGGCACCCACCCGCCTCAATCGAGCGATGACGGACCGGCCGGGTTAAGCCCTCCCCCTTGTGGGGAGGGTTGGGAGGGGTTTTCTTTTGTATAGTTCGCAACGTTGTTGAGCGGGCATTTTTAATCCAGCAGGCTGCGGGCGGCGGAAAGGCTGGCGGAGCCGGCGATGACGCGATCCTTGAGCGCCGAGGTTTCTGCAAGCAGGTTTTCCGCCATGAAGCGGCAGAGGCTGACGCGGCCGCTCCCCTCGCCGTTATCGGCTGCGACCAGCCCGCCCCTGGCGAGATAGACGCCGGTCAGGACGAGGCCGAAGAGGCGCTGATAGGGCGTCGCTCCTGCCAGAGCATCGGCCGTGCGGCCATCCGCCTGCGCCAACAGCAACCACGCGGTTGCTGCCTCGAGAGCAGCAATCGCAGCGCGCAGCCGGTCACCGGTTTCGCCGAAGTCGGGATCGTTGCGAGAGGCGACCTCATCCGCCACCTGCTTCAACTCGGCGAGCACCCCCTTCACCTGATCGCCGCCGGAAAGCGGCAGCTTGCGGGTGACAAGATCGATAGCCTGAATGCCGTTTGTGCCTTCATAGATCGGGGCGATACGGGCATCACGCAGGTATCGGGCGGCACCGGTTTCCTCGATGAAGCCCATGCCGCCATGGACCTGGATGCCGAGCGAGGCGACATCGACGCCGATATCGGTGGAGAAGGATTTGGCGATCGGGGTCAGCAGGGCCGCACGCTCTGCCCAATGTTTGGCCTCTTCACCCTCATGATGATGGGACATGTCGGTGGCATGGGCGCAGGCATAACAAATCGCCCGCGCACCTTGTGTCAGCGCCTTCATGGTCAAAAGCATCTGGGCGACATCCGGATGCTCGATGATCGGGCTCATTCCCCCGTTCTGGCCCCCGTTCTGGCCCCCGTTCTGGACGCCGCTTTTATCGTTTCCCGACCAGTTGGGCGCCTTGCCCTGCGTGCGTTCCTTGGCGAAGGCGATGGCCTTCTGGGTCGCGGCTTCGGCAATCGCGACACCCTGGATGCCGACGGCGAGGCGTGCGTTGTTCATCATCGTGAACATGCAGGCGAGCCCCTTGTTTTCCTCGCCGACGAGATAACCGACAGCACCCCATTCCTCGCCGAACCGGCCATCGCCGAAAATCATCGTGCAGGTGGGGGAGCCGTGAATACCGAGCTTGTGCTCGATCGAGTGGCAGAGAACGTCGTTGCGCTCGCCGAGCGATCCA
Source organism: Neorhizobium sp. LMR1-1-1.1 (assembly GCF_040675795.1). Classification (NCBI taxonomy): domain Bacteria; kingdom Pseudomonadati; phylum Pseudomonadota; class Alphaproteobacteria; order Hyphomicrobiales; family Rhizobiaceae; genus Neorhizobium; species Neorhizobium sp. LMR1-1-1.1. Next base: position 746,360 of record NZ_JBEGHE010000025.1, on the reverse strand, counting down.
TCCTCGTTGACCAGGAATTTCGGCACCAGAAACAGGGAAATGCCGCGCGTTCCGGCCGGTGCGTCCGCCAAACGGGCGAGGACCAGATGGATGATGTTGTCGGCGGCGTCATGTTCGCCCCAGGTGATGAAAATCTTCTGGCCGAAGACGCGATAGGTGCCGTCGTCGCGCGGCTCCGCGCGGGTCTTCAGCACGCCGAGATCGGAGCCGGCATGCGGTTCCGTCAGGTTCATCGTGCCGGTCCATTCGCCGGACACCATCTTTTCCAGAAAGACCTGCTTCAGCTCATCCGAACCGTGCGCAGCAAGCGCCTCGATCGCGCCCATCGTCAGTGTCGGGGCCAGCGCGAAGGCCATTGAGGCTGAGTTCCACATTTCTAGCGCTGCGACATTGAGCATATGCGGCAGGTTCTGGCCGCCAAAGGCTTCCGGCGCGGTCAGGCCATTCCAGCCGCCATCGCGCCAGCGACGATAAAGGTCAGGCCAGCCCTTCGGCGTCGTCACCTCGCCGTCTTCCAGTTTCGCGCCTTCGCGGTCGCCCCTCTCGCCGAGCGGAGCGATCTCGCTAGAGGCGAAGCGTCCGGCTTCCTCAAGGATTGCCGCCACCAGATCGCCGCTGAGGTCGCCGAAGCGACCCTCCTCCAGGGCCGCGGAAAGACCGGCAACATGGTTCAACGTGAAGGCAATTTCCTCCACCGGGGCGCTGTACATATGATCCTCCTCATCAGCCGTGCAGCCTTGCCTCTCCGGACAAGTATTTCCTTTTACGTAAACGTAAAGGAGATTGTCAATCGGCAGGTTGTTTCATCATGAAGCAGTCGCGCATGAGGGGAAAGAGAAATGATAAAATGCAGGATGCCGCGGCGATAAAGATTCTTTCGCGAGTTTGTCGTAGACAGTCTTCAGGATACCGGAGTTCTGCCGATGGACACGCCACCGCTGATGACGCCTGCCATTCCCGGCCTCGTCTGGGCCTACCGTTTCGATGCGCCGACGCGGTCCTGCGCACGGCTGCCGCTTGAGACGACGGCAAAAGAGCTGGATAGCGGGGACGGGTTTCTGTGGCTGCATCTGAACCTTGCCGACAGCCGGGTGCCGGCCTTTCTGGAAAGCCTGCCGGGTGTGACGCCGCCGGTGCTTGCGGCTCTCACCACGCGTGATACCCATGCGGCGATCATTCTCGACGAGCAGCTGATCTACGGCACGCTGATCGACTTCCAGAAGGAGTTTGACAGCGAAACGCGCGATATCGGCTGGCTGCATTTTTTCGTCTCCGACCGCATCATCATCACCACGCGCCTGCAACCGCTGCGCTCCATCGACCGGCTCAAGGCGCAGATGGAAAAGAATGCGGCACGCTTCAAACGGCCGATCGATGTGTTCGAGACTCTGGTTGCCGAATTCCAGCGGACGCTGATCTCACTTGTCATGGAACTGACGGAAGAGCTGAACCTGATCGAGGATTTCGTCTACGACAACGCACCGCGTGACGAACGCCGCAAGCTCGCGCCGGTGCGCCGCACCGTCGTGCGGCTTCACCGGCATTTAAGAACGGTGCTGACCCTGATGCGACGGGCCGCGGCTTCCGACGAGGACGAGATGCCGGATGGTTTCGATGATGCGGCATCACGACTGATCAGCCGTCTGGAAGCGGTCGATCATGATGTCTATGCGCTGCAGGAACGGGCACGGCTGCTGCATGAGGAAATCGATTCCAAGCTTTCGTCGGAAACCAACCGCCACCTTTACATCCTGTCGCTGATGACCGCCTTCCTGTTGCCACCGTCGCTGGTCACCGGCTTTTTCGGGATGAATACGGAAGGCCTGCCATTTGCGCATCTGGAGCATGGCACGCTGTTCGCCTTCGGCGCGATCGGGCTTTCGGTTGCCGCCGCGTGGTGGCTACTAAGGCGGGTCGGCATTCTGTAATGCGCAAATGAAAAACCCGCGCCGAAGCGCGGGCTGATTTATCGTGCCATTTCCCACCCCACTCAGTAGTAGGGCGAATAACAGGTCTGGCGTGGGCCGTTATACGGCTGGAACGAGTTCGAATAGCTATCATAGGACCGGTAGCGGCCCGCACACCATTCATAGTGGCGCGGGTTCAAGCCGCCTCCGCCGCTATAGGCAGGCCGGGGTGCGGGCTCGACATAACGCGGCTGCGAGGCGATCGCTCCACCGATGATCGCGCCGGCGCCGAAGGCTGCAAGCGGATACCAGTAGCCATCATTGTGACGACGATATCCGTCACGGTGATAGCGGTAACCGCGATGACCTCCGTACCAGCCGCGGCGCGGGCCATCGCCACGCCAGCCGCGGTCGCGATTATATTGCACGTTGCTTACGTCGGATACGACCGGCGCATTCGGTGCGGCTGGCAGCGGCAGCGCCTGCGCGGTTCCGAGTGAGCCAGCAAGAACGACGGCTGAAACAGCTGCAACGGCAAATTTCTTGAACAGAGTCATTTCGTACTCTCCATTCCCTTAGTTGAAGAGGTGACGCCTCCCGCGCCACCAACTCACACGATAGCCAACAAACATTCCAACGCTAGGATTTTTATCCTGAATGCATGCTATGCGCGGAAATGTGAAAGCCCGGCCGCGTGAGCGTCCGGGCTTGTTCGTCATGATATCCGCTTACCTGTAAGGCGAAACGCAAGAGCGGCGGACGCCGGCGCTGGCGACATAGGTATTATCCGAAGCGCGATAGGTCCGGTAGCGATTGGCGCACCACTGATAATGGCTGCCCCCCGAAGCACGCGGCTGGTTGGCGATGGCGCCGCCGATAATCGCAGCGGCACCGAATGCTGCTAGCGGGAACCAGTAACCGTTGTGATACCGATAGCCTTGGCGGCGCTCGCGATATCCGCGATGGCCGTTGTAATATCCTTCCCGATAGGCGCGTCGATCATGGCGGTAGTGGCGGCGATCGCGATCATGGCGATAATAGCGGCGATCACGATCGTCGCGACGGTATTGGACCTCGGTCGCCTGGCTGGCGAAGGCCTGCACCGCCATCGGTGCCACCGGCATCACAGGTGCGGCCGAAACCGGAACAAAACTCGTAGCAAGAACGGCCGCCGCCGTTAAGGCGGTGGCAATGCGCATGCGGAATGCGTTCATGGGAATGTTTCCTCGACATATAATCAGCGATTTAGAACGCGAGACATGCCCATTTGTTCCACGCCATATTCCCTGGCAGAGGAATGCCAGATGCCCTATTCGCCGGCTTCGTCGTAAACGCGCCGGTTTTCCTCGATGCGAGAGAAGTTGTCCCTGATCCAGAAATTCAGGGCCTGAAGAGACGCCAGTATGCCGGCCCCCAATTCGGTCAGCTCGTATTCGACGCGCGGCGGCACCTCGGGAAAATAGTGTCGCATGACGAAACCGTCGCGTTCCAGGCCGCGTAGCGTCAGTGTCAGCATGCGCTGCGTGATGCCGTCGATTTCCCTTTTCAGATGCGAAAAACGGAGCCTTCGACCCTCTGCAAGCGAGAGGCGCCAGATGACCTGAACCGTCCACTTGTCACCCAGACGCCCGCATACTCCGTTTGCAGGTTGCGGCAGGAAAGCCTGATCGCGCGTCACCTGCCTTTCGGTTTTGCTCTGACCTGAATTGTCCAAGAGTATCACCCGTGTGCCCGAGGCTGAAAATAGTGCCGTCTTCCGGCTGTGTTTCAACAGTATATATGGAGACCCCGTGTTCACCACGAGGGTTCTGAGATGAAAGAAGACAAACGTCCAATCCTGGTATTCGGCGCCACCGGCCGGCAGGGCGGAGCGGTCGCCGAAGCGCTTTTGAAGGCAAGATGGCCCGTTCGCGCGATTGTGCGAGACATTGCGGCCCCCAAATCCGTCGCCCTTCGTCAGGCGGGTGCCGAACTGGTTGAAGGATCATTTGCCGATCTCGATACATTTCGCGCCGGGATGGACAGTGCCCATGGCGTGTTCAGCGTATTGCCGGCCAACCTGTCAGAGACCGAAGAGGTACGGATAGGGTGCGGGATCGCCGATCTTGCGGCCGAAAGCGGCGTCGCGCATCTCGTCTATTCCTCGGGCGCCAGTTCCGGCGACACACCTACCGGGATCGCCCGTTTCGACGCCAAGCCGCGGATCGAGGCGCATATCCGCCGGCTGCCGGTCACCGCAACCATAATCAGACCGATGATATTCATGGATATGCTGATCAACCCGGCATTCGGCCTTTCAGAAGGCCGGTATACATTCTTCCTCAGGCCGGACCAGTCGATGCAACTGATTGCCGTGGAAGACATCGGGAAATTCGTCGCCGCGATCTTTGCCGATGGCATACGGTTCAGCGGACGGACGATTAAGATCGCGAGCGATACGGTTACAGGGCGCCAGCTGGGGGAAATCTTCAGCGAGGCCGCCGGTCGTCCGGTCATCTATTCCCGCTTTGCCGCTGAAGTCCTGGCCGCCGATAGCGATCTTGGTCAGCTTGCGGCGATCCTGGATAACGGCCCGCTGGCGGATCACGTGGACCTTGCTGCGATGCGCGAGATCAACCCCGAGATCATTTCCTTTCGGGCCTGGCTTGCGACCCAAGGACACCAAGCCTTCGACGCCTTAATCGGGAGTGATCGTACGTCCCACTCAGCGTAAAAACAGGCTCCTCCGCAAACTGACGGCACATTGCGGAGGAGCGCTCAGTATCACGCCACCGCGTAAAGCGTGCTGTCCTTGCCCTGCAGGCGATCGATCATGAAGTTCGAATACCACTCAACGAACTGCATCACACCGCCTTCATGCGCCTCGGAATAAGGGCCGGGTTCATAGGCGGGAGAGCGGATGCCGAAGGCGTTTTCCTCGACGATCTGCCTGTCCTGGTGGTTGGTCATGTTCCATACATGGGTCAGCTGCTCGACATCGTAATCGACGCCTTCCACCGCATCCTTGTGGACCAGCCATGTGGTGGTGACCGCCGTCTCTTCCGGCCCGACGGGGATGACTCGGAAAGAGATCGCGTGGTCGACCAGCATATGGTTCCAGGTGGTGGGATAATGGAACAGAAGCATCGTGCCGATATGGGAAATCGTCACGTCGTCGGAGAGCGACCGTTGAACTGCGGGCCGGCCGTTCATCGTGTAGCTTTCGGCATCCTCGATCAGCGGCATGCGCGCCACGCGGAACTGGCCGTCCGGCGACATGTTGAACGTGCTCGGCAGGCCGGCCGCTTCACAGCGGCTCCAGTGTTCGGAAATGAACGGATCGTCGCCGGCGCCCTGCACACCGGTCGCAGTCGGCGCTTCCGGGTAGGTGCGGCAGAGTTCCGGATGGTTACCGGCGCAGTGATAACACTCGCGATTGTTTTCCCAGACGAGCTTCCAGTTGCCCTTTTCGATGATCGTGTTCTGGGCGGCAACCTTCGTTTCGGGCAGGCGATGCGGCGCCATGTAAGGCTCGACCGTTGCGCGAACCGGAGCAAAATCCGGGGCTTCCTTTGCGAGGCAGATAAAGATGTAGCCGGCAACCACCTGGCAGTGGACGGGTTTCAATCCAAACTGCTTCTTGTCGAAATTATCGCCCATATGACGGGCCGACATCAGCGAGCCGTCATGCTGGTAGGTCCACTGGTGATAGGGACAGACGAGGCGGGTCGCAGAACCCGTTTCCTTGGTGCAGACGCGGTGGCCACGATGGCGGCAGGTATTGTGATAGGCGCGGATATCACCCTCGCGCGTGCGGATGACGAGAACCGGATAGTCGCCAACCTGCAGGGTAAAATACATGCCCGCCTTGTTGATCTGGCAATCGTGGCCGGCAAACAACCAGTCGCGATACCAGATCATCTCAAGATCGAGCTTGTAATAATCGGGATCGATATAAAAGGGCTGTTCCAGGCTGAAACCTTCGCGGCGGTTCTTCAGCTGCCGCAGAACCTGATTGTGAATGTCCATATGCTTCCTCGCAATACAAGCAAGCTTCAGGGCATGGACAAGCCGGCAACAATCAATGCAGCCAATTCCCGTCCCGTGCGCCCTCCGCGACCGGTGTCATCAAGCTCAGGCTGGTTTCCGGGCTGAGGAGTTGTCCCAAAAGGACTGCATGGCACCTTCCCGGTCGGCCGTTCGGCTCTGTCCCAGTGGCCGGGGTCGCCCCCTACCATGCCTTAAACTCCACCACCGTTGCGGGGGCAGCGCCGGATAGATCTCGTCGACCCGCCGGCTTCCCAATTTTCCGCTTCCCCTAGCGAGGCGGCACCTTGAGCTTTGTCATATTTAAGCGGGACGCCGGCCTGTCGCATAGACGACATTGCGACATCGGCCACTGCATTGGCGACGATCGCGCAATAGCATCCGATTGCGGGAGAAACCAACTGTTAAGGTCTTGCTAATAGTGTTCTTGAAAATTCATTGGGAAGAGCCGCCACCATGCCAGGACAGCTCCGTTATTACGAAGTCAACAGGCCCAGGCCCTTGATGATGCCGCCAAGCAGCGGCAATGCCCATACGGAATTCCTGCGAACCGGCAGAATTCCACGCTCCCGCCCTGTCTGGGTTCCCGACGAACGTCGCTATCTCACCCATGACGAAGTGGCTGAAAAGACAGGCAAGAAGCTCGAAACGGCCGGCGAAACCACGCATAAGCGGCTGAACAGCTTTCACCGGTCTATCCACCTGCCGAAGATCATCTTTCACCGCACGTTGGAGGGTAGCCCGCATCTGGGCTATTGCCATGTGACCGCAGCACGTACCTTCTTTTCGCAGGATGCGATGGTCAGCTGGTCATTCTACATCGCCAACTTCTCTTCCGAGATCGGCGGCGACGAGGTGTTTTTCGCCCGAATCAATCCACGGAATTCCCGCATGTATTTCGCCGTCGCGGTGGAAGGCGAAGCAGGCGAACAGGCGCGGATCGACCGGACATGGCGCAAGAACGGGCTTCTGTTCCAGACCAACAGCCCGCGCGAGGCGATGCGCAACGTTCTGATGCTCGGCGCGCCCAGTGCCGCAGTGCGCGAAATCATCAAAAGGCTTTAAAGCACGGGCACTCCGCTGTATTGACAGCGGCATGACAGCCGAAATCATAAACATCACCCATGAGCCCCAGCGCGCCATCAGCGAGGCAAGCCGCGTGCTCAATGACGGTTTTCCCGTCGCCATTCCGACCGAAACGGTCTACGGCCTTGCCGCGGATGCGACGCGCGCCGATGCGATCTCGCACATCTACGAGACCAAGGGGCGTCCGCAGTTCAATCCGCTCATCTGCCATGTCTGCGATATCGAGATGGCCGAGCGGTACGCGGTGTTCGATCCGGCGTCGAGAAAGTTGGCCGAAACCTTCTGGCCCGGTCCGCTGACCATTGTCCTGCCGCTCAGGAAAGACAGCACCATCCATCCGCTGGCAACCGCGGGGCTGGAAACGGTCGGGCTTCGCTGCCCGGAAGGTTTTGCCAACGACCTGATCCGCGATTTCGGCCGGCCGCTTGCGGCACCAAGCGCCAACACGTCCGGCAAGATCAGCCCGACCTCGGCACGCCATGTGATGGACGACCTCGGCGACAAGCTTCAACTGATCATCGACGGCGGCTCTTCGCCAGTCGGCGTCGAGTCGACGATCATCCGCGTCGATCCCGAAACCGGCGCGATCCTGCTTCTGAGGCCCGGTGGTCTTGCGGCCATGCATATCGCCGATGTTGCCGGGCGTGACCTTGAGCGTCGCTCAGGCCCTGCCGCGATCATCGAGGCGCCGGGCATGCTCGCCTCGCATTATGCGCCGGGCGCTACCGTGCGTCTCGACGCGACGGCAATCGAACCGGGCGAAGCGCTGATCCGTTTCGGTGGCCAGCCGGTTGCTGGTGCGGAAAAGGCTGCGATCGATCTCGACCTCAGCCCATCGGCCGACCTTGCGCAGGCGGCGGCCAACCTGTTCGAATACCTGAAGCGCGCGGATGCCAGCGGTGCCTCAAGCATCGCGGTTGCGCCGATCCCGAACGAGGGACTGGGCGAAGCGATCAATGACAGGCTTGGACGGGCAGCCGCACCACGCGACGGAGAGGAATGAAAATGGACAATGCAGCAGGCGAGAGCGCAAAGGCCGGTTCAGAGATGGCTTCGGGACTGATCGACCGTTTTGCCGCGATTGTCGGAGATGCCAATGTGATCCGCGATGCGGCAGGCCTTGCCCCGCATCTGGTGGAGGATCGTGGTCTCTACAAGGGTTCCTCGCCGCTGCTTCTGAAGCCTGCCTCGACGCAAGAGGTCTCGGCGATCCTGAAACTCGCCAGCGAAACCGGCACCGCCATCGTGCCGCAGACCGGCAATACCGGTCTTGTCGGCGGACAGACACCACGCGCCGGCGGCAATGACGTCATCATATCGCTTGCCCGGATGAACCGCATCCGCGACGTCGATCCGGTGGCCAATGTGCTGGTTGCCGATGGCGGCGCGATCCTTGCCGATGTGCAGAAGGCGGCGGAAGAGGTGAACCGGCTGTTTCCGCTTTCGCTCGGGTCGGAAGGCTCCTGCCGCATCGGCGGCAATCTTTCCACCAATGCAGGGGGGACGGCTGTGCTTGCCTATGGCAACATGCGCCAGCTCTGCCTCGGGCTGGAAGTCGTGCTTCCGACCGGCGAGATCTGGGATGGCTTGCGTCGTCTGAAGAAGGACAATACCGGCTACGACCTGCGCGATCTCTTCATCGGCGCGGAAGGCACGCTCGGCATCATTACCGGCGCGGTGCTGAAACTCTTTCCCCGCCCGGTCGGCCATCAGGTGGCGCTTGCCGGTGTCGCCTCGACCGAAGACGCGCTCGCGCTGTTCGACAAGGCCTCGACGCTGTGCGGCATGGCGCTCACCGGTTTCGAGCTGATGCCGCGGATCGGCATCGAGTTCACCTCGCGCCATATCGAGGGCGTGCGCGATCCGCTGTCGGAACCGCATCCGTGGTATGTGCTGATCGACATCTCGACCTCGGATTCAGCCGAAACTGCCGAAGTCATGGTCCATTCGCTGCTGGAGCAGGGTTTCGAGGCCGGCCTGGTGCGCGATGCGGTGATCGCAAGCTCGGTTGCGCAGCAGAAGGCACTGTGGACGATGCGCGAAAGCATGTCGGGCGCTCAGAAGCCGGAAGGCGGATCGATCAAGCACGACGTGTCGGTGCCGGTGTCGAAGATCCCGCAGTTCATGGCCGAGGCCGAAAAGGCGGTTCTGGCGGCCATGCCTGGCGCCCGCGTCTGCGCCTTCGGCCATATGGGCGACGGCAATATCCACTACAACATCTCCCAGCCCGTTGGCGCCGACAAGCAGGCGTTTCTCGACCGCTGGCGCGAGATCAACGAGATCGTCCATACGATCGTGCTCCAAGCGGGAGGATCGATTTCCGCCGAGCATGGCATCGGCCAGTTGAAGCGTGACGAGCTTGCGCATATCCGCTCGCCGATCGAGATGGAACTGATGGCCCGGATCAAGAACTCCTTCGATCCGGTCGGCATCATGAACCCGGGCAAGGTGATCATCGCCCCATGAGCCATATCCGGAAAACCACGATCCGCATCGATTTCGATATCGGCGTCAGGCTCGGGCCGGGAAAGGCACAACTGCTAGAACTGATCGAGGAACACGGTTCCATCCGCGCCGCCGGAGCTTCGATCGGCATGTCCTACCGGCGCGCATGGCTGCTTTCGGACGAGATTAACCGGATGTTCCGCGAACCTTCGATCTTTACCCGCCATGGTGGAAAAAGCGGCGGTGGGGCCGGCCTTACCGAGTTCGGCCGGGAGCTTCTTTCACGCTATCGACGGATGGAAGCCGCCATGCTCAAAGCCGCCGACGAGGATCTGGCGTGGCTGTCGTCCAATATCGACGCGGCCTTCACACCCTTCTCCAAAAAAGACGACAGCTGATTTTTGTCCCAGGCTTTCGGCCTGCATAATCGGCGATCCGGACGGTTTTCCACAGACCCGAAAACGCGATCGCAAGGGCGTGTCTCACGGCGATACGCCTTCAATCCAAGCTGACGCGTTCACCCTTCAGAAACCGCGATAATTGCGGCATTCGGTAACCATCCACCAAGGCAAACTTTCCTTAACCGCGATTTTTAAGGGGTTTTCGCAACCCCGCCGCCTAATGTGAGCCCATCAGAGGACAAAAGTCCCGCAGAGAAACGAATACGGGAAACCGGAAGCGGCTCTCAGGTAAAACAAGGGTAGCATAAAGCGATGAGCAAAACCGTTCTGAAGCCCGATTGGGCAGGGTCGACATTGAGGCTCGATCCGTCTCGTTTTCCGCAGCAGATTACCTATTCGCTGCGCGAGACCTCAGGAGATGTCACGATCACCATCGACGAGCGCGGCGCCGTGCTGCGCAAGATCCTTCCGGGTAGCGGTCTGCCGCTGTCCTTCGCCCTGCCGGCGCGCGCGTTCAAGGGTGTCGCCGCCCGTGCGATCGACCATGGCGACGGTGAAGTCACCGTCACGCTCGAACTCCATCACGACGATCCTGATCTCTGCATCCCGCTTCTCGTCGCGCATGATCTCTGCGATATCGCAGCCGACTGGCGCTCGTGGTCTGAAGCCTTTCATATTCCGATGCTGATGGTTGAAGCCGATGGCGTTGCCCGTCCGCTCGAAAACCATATCGGCGACGTGCGCAACCATGGCACCAAGCAGCGCCGCCGTCACTCCTATTTCGCCGCAAGGCGTCCCCGCTTCCTCGTTCGCCGCACGACCGGCAGCCTCGGCGTCGCGCTGAGGATCGAAGGCCGGGAAATCATCGCGCGCCGGTAGGACCGTCCCCTGAACCTGCAAGGCGCAGCGCAAAGCCCGGCTTCAACAAGCCGGGCTTTCTCAGTTCAGCATCATCGCTGTCTCAGAAAATGAGCGAGAGAAGCAGGCCAGCAAAGAGGATTGCGCCGACACGATTGTTGGAGAGGAACAGGTCCCGGCACTGGGCGGTATTGCGGATATCCAGAATGAGAATCTGCCAGCCGAGCATAATGACCATAGCAATCAGCCCGACATAGGCGAAGAAACCGGCACCGGCTGCGATAAAGGACAAGAAAAGAAACAGGACGGTGACGCCGTAGAGCCCGACAAGGCAGGGTTTTGCCTTGTCACCGAACAGCCGTGCAGTAGAGCGAACACCGATCAGTTCATCATCCTCGATATCCTGATAGGCATAGATCGTGTCGTAACCGATCGTCCAGGCAACGGCACCGATATAGAGAAACACCGGCGCCCAGGAGAGCGATCCGAAGATTGCCGCCCAGCCCATCAGCGCGCCCCAGGAGAATGCGAGCCCAAGGAAGAACTGCGGCCAATCGGTAAAACGTTTGGCAAAGGGATAGATGGCGACGACAGCGAGCGAGGCTATGCCGAGCACGATCGAGAAGGTGTTGAACTGAATGAGGACAAGCAGTCCGACCAGCGCCTGCAGAACGATGAACACCTTGGCACCGAAACGGGACACACGACCAGATGGCAGCGGGCGCGAGCGGGTGCGCGCCACTTCCATGTCGATATCGTGGTCGACGAGATCGTTATAGGCACAGCCCGCGCCACGCATGGCGACCGAGCCGATGAACATCAGGAAAAGATAGAATATGATCGTGCCTGCCGATGGCTCCAGACCATCGGGTGCCGCGTCCGCCGCAAGAGCGATGGACCAGAAGCACGGCCACATCAGAAGCTGCCAGCCGATCGGGCGGTCCCAGCGGGCAAGCTGGGAATATCCCCATAGCGATCGCGGCAGCACGCGATAGACAAAATTATCGGAAGGGGCATCGGCCACGCGAGCGGCATCATTTGGGGCGTTTGTCATCATGCCGAGGTTCTAGCGCCGGGGATTTGGGGTGGTCAAGGAGATGGAAGAATCATCACCTTCAAGTCCCCTCTGGCCTGCCGGCCATCTCCCCCACAAGGGGGAGAAGACCCGTGGCGGCCTCTTGCCAATTTCTCACCGGAAGGATCGGCCGGGTTAAGCCCTCCCCCTTGTGGGGAGGGTTGGCAGGGGTCTTCTGCCCCCAGCTGGGCCACCATCACACCGCAATCTTGTCCAGCGGCAACCGGCTCTGTTCAAACGCCCGCAACTCGGCTTCCCGCTCATAGATGTAGTCGCGCGTATCAGGCACGGCCTGGCGCTTCTTGACGATCTGGATCTGGAAGATGTGGAAGGCTTCGTGGGTGAAGGCCATTTCGGACGCTGCGAGATAGAATTCCCACATCCTGACGAAACGGTCGTCATAAAGCGCTGCGGCCTTTTCCCTGTTGGCCATGAAGCGCTCGCGCCAGTGGCGCAGCGTATAGGCGTAATGCATTGGCAGGATTTCAACGTCGGAGACCAGCAGTCCCGCCTTTTCGATCGCCGGAAGCACTTCCGCCAGAGACGGGATATAACCGCCCGGGAAGATGTACTTTTCGATCCACGGATTGTTGTAGATCGCCGGATAGGGCTGGCCGATCGAATGCAACACCATCACGCCGTCATCGGCGAGCACATCGTTCACCTTGTTGAAGAACTTTTTGTAGTTCAGGCGGCCGACATGTTCGAACATTCCGACGGAGACGATGCGATCGTAGCTCTTGGTCGGCGGCAGGTAATAATAGTCCTGCAACTCGAAACGGACGCTGTTGGCGAGACCCCGCCTGGCGGCTCGTTCGCGGGAAATCTTCAGTTGCTCGGTCGACAGCGTGATGCCGGTCACGTCGATGCCGGAGCTTTCCGACAGATACATCGCCATGCCGCCCCAGCCGGAGCCGATTTCCAGCGCCTTCTGGCCGGGCTCTGCCAGAAGCTTTGCCACGATATGGCGTTTCTTGGCGATCTGCGCCTCGTCCAGTGAAATGCCGGGCGGGTTGAAGTAGGCGCAGGAATATTGCCAGTCCTCGTCGAGAAACAGCGAGAACAGCTTTTCGTCGAGATCGTAGTGATGCGAGACGTTCTTGCGATTGTGGTTGATCGGAACGCGATTACGGAACTGCGCCTCGATCATGCGGCCGATGCCGCGGACGATCATGCCGAATGTCAGGCCTTCGGACAGGGTGTTGTCCTTGATCAGGGCCAGGAACTCATAGATGTCGCCTTCTTCCACAAGGAGACGGCCATCCATGTAGAGCTGGCCGAGTTGCAACTGCGGATCACGCAGAAGCGCCAATTCCGATGCCTCGTCGGTGAAGCGGATGGCCACCGACCGACCTCCCCCTCCTCCATATCGCTGTTCGCCTCCCGTCCCACGGACGGTGAGAGTGCCTATCTTGATGATTTTGCTAAGAAGATCGTGAAGGGACGAGTTCACGGACCCACCTCCTGAATACTAAGGGAACCTTACTATTTTTCGAAATCTAGCGTCTATTCCTCGGACTGCAAGCACATTCCGGTCATGAAAATGACACGAAACAGCACGCCGTCAAACGGGTTGTTTGACGGCGCACACCTAATGGTAGCAATGACATCGAAGCTTGTAAAATTCAGCGCTTTTTTAAAGCTTCTGCGAGCGCTGCGCCGAAAGCGCCTTGTGAAGAAGGCTTTTCGGTCTTCATGAATTTTTGATTGGCGGGGCGTTCATTTTTGCCCGGACCACGCGGCGGCGGGGCGCTTTCGCCTCCATCCTTGCGCATTGTCAAGCCGATTCGCTTGCGCTTGACGTCCACCTCGACCACCTTGACCTTCACCACATCACCCGCCTTGACGACTTCATGCGGGTCCTTGACGAACTTGTCGGCCAGTTGCGAGACGTGTACGAGACCGTCCTGATGCACGCCGATATCGACGAAAGCGCCGAAGGCCGCAACGTTCGTCACGGTACCTTCCAGCAGCATGCCGGGCTTGAGATCGGTGATCTCGTCGATACCGTCTGCAAAGGTGGCGGTCTTGAAGCTCGGGCGCGGGTCACGCCCGGGCTTTTCCAGTTCGGCGATGATGTCCTTCACGGTCGGCAGACCGAACTGCTCGTCGATGAACTGGCGCGGATCGACAGCCTTCAGCGCCGCACTGTCGCCCATCAGCGCACGCAGGTCGCGACCGCAGGCGGCAACGATCTTCTTCGCCACGCCATAGGCTTCCGGGTGGACGGAAGAGGCATCGAGCGGTTCCTTGCCATTCGGAATACGCAGGAAGCCTGCCGCCTGTTCGAAGGTACGGTTACCCAGGCGTGCAACCTTCAGAAGATCCTTGCGGCTTTCGAAAGCGCCGTTCAAATCGCGATGGGCAACAATCGCTTCAGCAATGGATTTACTCAAGCCCGAAACGCGGGCAAGCAGCGGCGCAGACGCCATGTTGAGATCGACGCCAACGGCATTCACCGCATCTTCGACGACGGCATCGAGCGAGCGGGCGAGTTTGCCCTGATCGACGTCGTGCTGGTACTGGCCGACGCCGATCGCCTTGGGTTCGATCTTGACGAGTTCGGCCAGCGGGTCCTGCAGGCGGCGGGCGATGGAGACCGCGCCGCGCAGCGACACGTCGAGCCCCGGGAATTCGGCGGCTGCCGTTTCCGAGGCGGAATAGACCGAGGCGCCGGCTTCCGACACGATAACCTTGGTCGGCCTGGCCCCCGGAAGGGATGACAGCATATCGGCCACCAGCTTTTCCGTCTCGCGGCTGCCGGTACCGTTGCCGATGGCGATCAGTTCGACATCATGCTTGCGGATCAGCGAGGCAAGTTCAGCCTGGGTACCGCGCAGGTCGTTCTTCGGCGGGAAAGGATAGACGGTCGAGGTGTCGATCAGCTTGCCGGTGGCATCGACGATCGCGACCTTGACGCCAGTGCGGATGCCCGGATCGAGGCCCATGGTCGAGCGGGAACCGGCAGGAGCGGCCAGAAGCAGGTCCTTGAGATTACGCGCGAAGACGTGAATTGCATCCTCTTCGGAGCGCTCGCGCATTTCCCGCATCAGATCGAGCGACAGGGAGACAGAGAGCTTGACGCGCCAGGTCCAGCCGGCAGCCTCCATCAGCCACAGGTCGCCCTTGCCAGAGCCGCGGATTTCAAACGCAGCGGCAATGATGCGCTGTGCCGGCTTGACCGGGGATGTGTCGTCGGCATCGACATCTATCGTCAGCGTTAGCATTTCCTCATTCCAGCCGCGCAGCATGGCGAGTGCACGGTGGCCGGGAACGGTTGCCCAGCGCTCCGTGTGATCGAAATAGTCGGCGAACTTTGCGCCCGCCTCCTGCTTGCCATCGACCACCTTGGCGCGGAGAACGGCGCCATCGCGCATATGCTGGCGCAGGCGGCCGAGAAGATCGGCATTTTCGGAGATGGTTTCGGCAACGATATCGCGCGCGCCATCGAGCGCCGTCTTCAGGTCGGCGACTTCACCCTGAACATAGTCTTGCGCAAGCTTTGCCGGGTCGGCGTTGCGATCGGCCCAGATGGCTTCGGCGAGCGGGCCAAGGCCACGTTCGCGGGCGATCTCGGCGCGGGTGCGGCGCTTCGGCTTGTAGGGAAGATAAAGGTCTTCGAGTTCGGCCTTGGTGACGGCACCGGCCAGCTTGGCCGCCAGTTCGTCGGTCATCTTGCCCTGGGTATTGATGCTGTCGACGATCGAGACGCGGCGCGCTTCCAGTTCGCGTAGATAGACGAGGCGCTCGGCAAGATTGCGAAGCTGCGTATCGTCGAGGCCACCGGTCACTTCCTTACGATAGCGCGCGATGAAGGGAACCGTCGCGCCTTCATCCAGCAAACCGATCGCCGCCTTGGCCTGATCCGGGCGCGCGTTGATTTCTGCGGCAATCGCAAGGCTGAGTTTCTGGATGTCGGCGGCCATGGAAGTCCTCGTCTAGATCGGGAGGCGCGACCATAGTCAAACTTTGCGGCAAGACAACACCGCCTTTCCCTGCGCTCACAGGATGATGAAGCAGCCTGTGCCAAAACGGACCGGCATTCACAAATCGATAACCGTCACCCGGTGGATAAAGACGTGACATCTTCTCGCATTCGTCGCGCCACCTATAGTTAGCGACGCCGCATGATGCGGTACGCATGGAGGTATGAATGCCCAGAAGAATCGCCACCCAACTCGCCCGTGATGAGGCGGTGGGCTCCGAAGAGCTTGAGGCCGCCATCATCTACCTGAGCGAAAAGATAAAAGATGCGGCCAAAAGAGACGAACCGGTTCCCTTCCTCGCCTATAGAAACCGACTGATTTTCGAAACGACACTGGCGTTGCGCCGGTAGGAGCATGCACGCTCTAGAAACATATCATCAAGGCGGTGCCGACCCTGTTATCCCTGTGGGGCCGGCCGCCAACCGGGTGCATATCGGCCGCAGACCCTTGACCTTTGCGGCAACGGGCCTTAACCGCCCCAGTGAAACAACCATGAGGGCGGTTTATGAAGGTTCTGCTGATCGGCTCAGGCGGCCGCGAACATGCACTGGCGTGGAAGCTTGCACAGTCTCCCAAACTGACTGCCCTTTATGCCGCTCCGGGCAATCCCGGTATCGCGGAACATGCCCAGATTGCTTCCCTTGACGTCGATGATCACGGCGCAGTTGCCGAATTCTGCCTGACCAACGGTATCGACTTCGTCGTGGTCGGTCCGGAAGGCCCGCTGGTGGCCGGTATCGCCGACGTCTTGCGTTCCAAGAACATCGTCGTATTTGGACCATCGGCCGCGGCAGCCCAGCTCGAAGGCTCCAAGGGTTTCACCAAGGATATCTGCGCCCGCTACAATATCCCGACCGGCGCCTACCGCCGCTTCACCAATGGTGAGGAAGCCAAGGCTTATGTGACCGAGCAAGGCGCGCCGATCGTCGTCAAGGCGGACGGGCTTGCCGCCGGCAAGGGTGTCACCGTTGCGATGACGGTCGAAGAAGCACTTGCCGCAATCGACGACTGCTTCGACGGCGCCTTCGGGGCAGCCGGTGCGGAAGTCGTGGTCGAGGCCTATCTCGATGGCGAGGAGGCGAGCTTCTTCTGCCTTTCCGACGGCAAGACCGCGCTGGCGCTGGCAACCGCGCAGGACCACAAGCGCGTCGGCGACGGCGATACCGGGCCGAATACAGGCGGCATGGGCGCTTACTCCC
Organism: Neorhizobium sp. LMR1-1-1.1; assembly: GCF_040675795.1. Classification (NCBI taxonomy): domain Bacteria; kingdom Pseudomonadati; phylum Pseudomonadota; class Alphaproteobacteria; order Hyphomicrobiales; family Rhizobiaceae; genus Neorhizobium; species Neorhizobium sp. LMR1-1-1.1. The sequence goes on along the minus strand of NZ_JBEGHE010000025.1, from coordinate 729,377 downwards.
CTGCCCCGGTGATGACGCCCGAAATGGTCGAGCGGACGATGAAGGAAATTATCGAGCCGACCATCCGCGGCATGGCGGAAAGCGGCCATCCGTTTACCGGCGTGTTCTTTGCCGGCCTGATGATCACCCAGAAGGGTCCGGAACTGATCGAATACAATGTCCGCTTCGGCGACCCGGAATGCCAGGTGCTGATGATGCGGCTGAAGAGCGATCTTCTCGAACTGCTCTATGCCGCCGCAACCGGCACTCTCAATCAAGTCGAGGCGCTGTGGAGCGACGATGTGGCGCTGAGCGTCGTCATGGCATCCAAGGGTTATCCCGCTGCCTATGACAAGAACACGCCGATCGCCAAATTGCCGGCAACAGCAAGGGGCGAGAAGATCTTCCATGCCGGCACGGCGATCAAGGACGGACAGCTGGTAGCGACCGGCGGCCGGGTGCTCAACGTTACGGCGATCGGCCATAATGTCCGCGAGGCACAGGCCGGGGCCTATTCGCTCGTAGAAGGCATCACCTGGGAAAACGGTTTCTGCCGCCGCGATATCGGCTGGCGTGCGGCCGCGCGCGAGAATTCCTGACAGCTTGGCCGCATGCCTTCTGGTGATGCGGCCGATCGTTACAGTTTAAGCCGTTATTTACCGGTTCTCCTGACGGGATCGAAACCACTGATGGACTAAGCATGATGCAAAGAGAGGATTTGCATAATGCGCCATCTGGCCCTCACAGCCTTCGTGCTTTTCGCCGGTACTGCCCAGGCGCAGTCTGTCATGCCATTTCCGGGCAATACGCAGGGAACGACCCCAAGCATGCTGAGCTTGACTTGCGAAACCTGCCCTCCTCTCAAGAAGGCCGAAGACAGTAACTACAAGGTTCCCGAGCTGAAAGGCAGCATCCAATCGGTCTCGCTTATGGAGATCGACGGCCAGAAGAAGATCGTACGTACCGATGCTTGGATGGGCGGCTCGCCGGTCGTCCATATCAGCAAGGTACCGGACTGGATGAACATCGATCAGATGCAGGCTGTGATTGCGACCACGAGCGGCAGATATGTCCAGACAGAGGTCCAGACCGCGAGCCATCAAGCTGACCCGATCGACCTTGAGTCAAAGACAGGCGCCGTGGAGAAAAGCACCTTCAGCGAGCAGAAGATAAAAGACACTCCACTTAGGTTGAGTGAATAACGAGAGCTGCTTATTTCGCCATCCGCAAGATACATTATTCCTAATACTTCTACCCTGACTTGTTAAATTCCCTATCGGGCTGAAAATTCGCGATAACGTTCGATAATATATCCGTTATCATCGGCCATCCGCCAAAAACTTAAATTTTTATTCAAAGATACAGGGCATTTTTAGCCTTGTGCGATGCAGCACGAATTTTGCGCAGGATGCGCTCCTTCCCAACACTTGAAGTTTATTCGGCTGCCGGACAACGGCGGTCGGTATGGTCGCGAGGATTCCATGAAGAACCTGAAGATCTCCCATCAGCTCGTCCTGCTCGTGCTGACATTAATGGTCGCCTTCGCGGTCGGTACCTATTTCGAACTACGCGCATCCACCAGCGCGATCTATGCAGAGCGTTACGGAATGCTGCGCAGCCAAGTGGAATCCGGCATCGGCATTCTGAAGAAATTCCAGGAGCGTGAAGCGGCCGGCGAGCTGACGCGCGAGGACGCCCAGAAACAGGCCTTCGCAGCTGTCTCCGCCATGACCTTCAAGCCGGACGGTTATCTCTATGCCTATGACTATGACGTGACGATGCGCCTGCATCCGGACCCCAAGCGTCTCGGCCAGAATTTCAAGGGCAAGCCCGACAGCCAGGGCTTCATGTATCGCGACGAGTTGGTCAAGCTCGCCCGTGCCGGGGGCGGCACTGCAGACTTCCTTGGGCCCAAGCCCGGCGAACAGGGCGAGGATTTCCGCAAGAGCTCCTATGCGCTCGCTTTCGAACCCTGGCAGTTGGTTCTCGTTACCGGCGTCTATGTCGATGACCTCGAAGCACAGGTCCGCTCGGACATCATGAAGGCCGTCGGCATCGGAGCCGGCATCCTTGTGCTTGCCGCCATCCTTGCACTGATTGTCATCCGCAACATTTCCGGACCGCTCAGCGATATCCGCAACGCGCTGAACGCCGTTGCCGACGAGGATGTCAATCTCAAGATCCCGCACACGGGCATGACGAACGAAGTGGGCCTGATGGCCCGCGCCACCGAAGCCCTGCAGCAGAAGGTGCGCGAGCGCCATGCGATGGAAGAACGCCAGCAGCGCCAACAGGAGGAACTCGACGGCGAGCGCCAGCAGAACCTCGACATGCAGCGCGACGAGGCCAAATTGCAGGCCCGCGTCGTCTCCACGATCGGCTCCGCTCTCGAAAACCTCGCCAAGGGCGACCTCACGGTTCGCTGCGGCGATCTCGGCAGTCGCTATGCCGGCCTGCGCGACAACTTCAACGAGGCGCTCGGCCATCTCGAAGCGGCCATGTCCAAGGTCAATGCCAAGGGCATCGATATCGGCGGCTCGAAGGAGGAAATCCGTCGCGCTTCCAACGAGCTGTCGCAGCGCACCGAGCGCCAGGCGGCAAGTCTGGAAGAAACTTCGGCGGCTCTCGACGAACTGACGGTTGCCGTCAAGCAGACCGCTGACGGCGCTCGCGAGGCGGCCCAGCGGGTCGTCACGGTCAGCGGCGAAGCGAACCGCAGCGATGCCGTGGTCGCCGAAGCGATCGAGGCGATGAGCGGTATCGAGCAATCCTCCGGCGAGATTTCCAAGATCATCGGCGTCATCGACGAGATCGCCTTCCAGACCAACCTGCTCGCGCTCAATGCCGGCGTCGAGGCTGCGCGTGCCGGCGAAAGCGGCAAAGGCTTTGCCGTTGTCGCCCAGGAAGTGCGTGAACTCGCCCAGCGTTCGGCAGCCGCCGCCAAGGAGATCAAGGACCAGATCTCGCATTCCTCGCATCAGGTGGAAAATGGCGTTCGCCTGGTGGGCGAGGCCGGCGAAGCGCTCAAGCGAATTTCGAGCCAGGTAAAGGCGGCAAGCGACATCGTCAGCAAGATCGCCGATTCCGCCGCAGAGCAGGATTCGACACTGCGTTCGATCTCCTCGTCGCTCAACCATCTCGACCAGGCAACCCAGCAGAACGCCGCCATGGCGGAAGAGACCACGGCCTCTGCGGAAGCGCTCGCAGTCGATACCGAGGACCTCCTGAACCTGATCCGAGGCTTCCGCGTCAGCGGTTCGAAGCACGCCGACAGCCTGCGCGACATGGCCGGCCAGATGCGCATGGCAAGCTAATTTACACTATCGAGGTTCCGCCCTAGTCGGGCGGAGTCCTCACCAAGTTACGCGGGGGACGCGGGGATGAAAGCCGTCAGGACAATATGGTCCGGCGGCTTTCTCTTTTTCAGGACCTTTTCGGGGTCAGTGCGATAGCTGCGAATGGGCGAGATCAGGCTTTTGCCAGCAGCTCGACCAGTTCCTCCACCTGACGATCGGAACGCACGATAATACCCGCCTGCTCCAGAAGCGCCGCCGTCACGCCGTTGCCTGCGTGCCTCTGCCCGCCGAACGATCCGTCATAGATAAAGCCCGAGCCGCAGGATGGACTGCCGTCGATCAGAAGCGCGTGGGTGCAGCCATGCGCCTGAGCAAATGCCAGCGCGTGATGGGCCCCCGCGACAAAGGCCTCGGTCACATCGCCTCCGGTGATTTCCATGACCCGCGCCCGCCCCTCAAGCACATCGGCCCCGGTCATGCCCTTCTCGATCTCGGCAGGCGGCCGCGGCACGCTCATGCCGCCGGCAAGCTCCGGGCAGATCGTCACCAGCCTCCCGTCCTCCCGCCAGCGATCGATCGCCGGATGGAAGAGCGGCTTTCCCTTGCCATCATAACGGACGGCATGGCCGAGAAGGCAGGCGCTGATGAGGATTTTGGAGACTGTCATTGCTGTTCGTCGAGATGGCGGCGGATATCGACCTTTTCGTGGAGGATACGGGCGATTTCGACCTGCCCGTCATCAGCGCATACATAAAAAATGAGATGGTGGTCGCATAGAAAGCGGCGATAGCCGGGCATGATCGTATCTACCTGTTGCCCGAGACCTTGATTGGTCCCAAGCAAAACGAACATATCGAACAAGCGGGAGACATAGGTCTCAGCCTGCTCAGTGGACAAGGTATTGGCAGTATATAACCAGATATCGTCAAGATCTGCCTCGGCAGTCGGGCGTAGACGATAGACTTTCATTGCCCATGCTTTTCACGCATCCGGGACAGGAACTCATCCCGATCGACGTAATGCGCAGGGCGGCTATTCTCGCTCTCGATCAGCAGCTCGCGCAGCCTTTCGATCTTCATCTGCTCTTCCTCGAGCATGCGAAGCCCCGCCTCGATAACCTCGTCAACGGTATCGAAGCGTCCGCTTTCCAACTCGCGCGAGACGAAGCTTGCGGCCTGATCGCTGACGGTCACTTGCACGGGCTTGTTCATCGAAGGCTCCTGGAGAAATCCACACTCAGTTTAACACGGAGCGCAGCGCAGAAAAAAGCCCCGGATTAGCGGGGCTTTTGAAAGTTCGGATCGATCGCCTCTGCTTCCGCAGAGCCGCGCCTTACCCGCTGATCTTGGAGAAATCCGCAACCGTGCCGGTCGCCTCGCGGATGGCCTTCAGAAGAGCAAGGCGGTTGGCGCGGATGGCGGTGTCCTCGTCGTTGACCAGAACATCCTCGAAGAATTTGTCGACCGGTGCGCGCAGCTGCGACAGGGCTTCCATGGCGGAGCGGTATTCTTTCTTCGATACCGCTTCGGAGGCTTCCTTCGAGGCCACCTGGACCGCAGCCCAAAGCGCCTTTTCGGCATCGAGCTTCAGGAGTTCGTCGGAAACGCCCTCGGCAATAACGGTGCCCTTCTTCTCTTCGGCGGCAAGCAGCTGCGTGGCGCGCTTGGTGCCAGCCAGCAGGTTCTGGCCGTCTTCGGAGGAGATGAAGGAGGTCAGCGCTTCGGCCCGACGGGCTGCGAGCAGGAGATCATCGGTCTCAGGCGTCAGCACGGAATCGATGATGTCGTGACGGGCGCCCATATCGCGCAGATAGACTTTCAAGCGGTCGTGGAAGAAGGACAGAAGGTCGGCATCCTTCGTGGTCGCCAGCAGCGGCAGCTCGACACTCCGCTCCAAGAGAATGCGCACAACACCCAGAGCCGCACGGCGCAGCGCATACGGGTCCTTCGAGCCGGTCGGCTTTTCGTCGATGGCCCAGAAGCCGGTAAGCGTATCGAGCTTGTCGGCGAGCGCCACAGTGATCGCAACCTTGTCCTTAGGCACGCGGTCGGACGGGCCTTGCGGCTTGTAGTGATCCTCGATGGCAATCGCGACGGATTCGTTTTCGCCCTGCAGACCGGCATAACGGCGGCCCATCAGGCCCTGCAGTTCGGGGAATTCGCCGACGGCCTCTGTGCGAAGGTCAGCCTTGGCGAGCACAGCTGCACGATCGACGAGGATCGGGTCGGCGCCGACGATAGGGGCCAATTCCTTGGCAAGCGCGCGGATGCGGGCAACGCGTTCACCCTGCGTGCCGAGCTTGGCATGGAACGTCACGTTCAGCGCATCGAGCTTGGCCATGCGCTGGTCGAGAGGCTTCTTCAGGTCGAGATCGAATTTCTTCGCAGACTCCACCAGTGTGCCTAGATCGGGAATGTCGCTCTGGTCGCGGGTCCAGAAATGCTTGGCGTCGGAGAGACGTGCGCGCACGACCTTGCCGTTGCCGTGAATGATTTCCTTGCCGCCGTCCTTGGCATCAATATTCGAGATCAGGATGAAATGGTTCGAAAGACCCTCTTCCGCGCCCTGCGGCCGGGTGACGAAGCATTTCTGGTTGGTCTTGATCGTCAGGCGAATGATTTCCGCCGGGATTTCGAGGTAGTCCTTCTCGAACGTGCCCATCAGCACATGCGGCCATTCGACCAGACCGGAAACCTCTTCAAGCAGGCCTTCGTCCTCGACCAGATCCAGACCGCTTGCGAAAGCCAGATCACGCGCATCGTGCAGGATCATGTCCTTGCGGCGGTCGGCATCGAGCATGACCTTCGCCTTTTCCAGACTTGCGACATAATCATCGAAGCGGCGAACGGTAATCGCTTCCGGCGCGTGGAAACGGTGGCCATAGGTCACATTGCCGGCCACGATACCGTCGATCTCGAACGGGATGATTTTCGTCTCGTCATGCTCGGAGCCGAATGTGCAGATGATCGACTGCAGCGGACGCACCCAGCGCAGACTTTCCGAACCCTTGCCCTCGACGCCGCCATAGCTCGAACCCTTTGGCATGGAGGCGAAACCGGAGCGCATCGATTTCGGCCAGGGGAAGGAACGGATGATGCCGGGCATCACGTCTGCAATGATCTCTTCCGCCGCTCGGCCGGCCTTGGAGACGATGGCGACATAGAAATCGCCTTTCTTCGGATCGGTCGCGACCTGGGCTTCAGAGATATCGGAAAGACCGGCCTTGCGCAGGAACCCGGCGATCGCCTGTTCCGGCGCCTTGGTGGACGGCCCCTTGATCTCCTCGCGCAGATCGGCGGAGCGTGCGGTCAGGCCGCGAATATCGAGCGTCAGGCGACGCGGCGTCCAGTATTCGCGCGCACCCTCATAGGTCAGGCCTGCATCCACCAGCGCGTCGGTCACGAGCTTTTTCAGGTCACCCGCCGCCTTGCGCTGCATGCGGGCGGGAATTTCCTCGGAGCGAAGTTCTAGAAGCAGGTCGGGCATGGGGCTCAAGTCTTTGCGCTTAAAAATAATGACGTGGCGGGCTTAGCAAGCCCATCCGCAAAAGTCATCAGGTCTGATTGGGAAAGTGGCGGCTAGGCCGCCGGTAAAGCTCAGACCAGGCCGAGAAACACCGCAAGCGATCTGGTGACGGCAAGCAGCGTTTCGTCTTCGAGGCGGCCGATAACGAGGCCGAGCTTGTCACGCTTTACCGACATGGCCTTGTCGATCATGATCTGGGAGGTCTTCTGCAGGCCGTTTAAAGAAGAAGGCTCAACCCTCACCCGTATCAACGGCGCCTCGACAAGAGCGGAAGAAATAAGCAGCACTGTCACCGTGGCGGTGTCGTCAAATAGGTCCGATTGGATAACTAACGCCGGGCGTGGTTTACCGAAATCACCAGAGACCGCAACGGTAACGAGATCGCCACGCCGCATTGTCAGCCTTCGTCATCAAGGTCGGCAAGCGTCGCATCCAGAATTGCATCGAGATCACGATCGGCGGCATCCGCGGCGGCGGCAATTTTGGCCTGACGGCGGCATTCCGCCGCAAACCCCGGCTGACGCGTATCGGGTACCCAAATCTGCACCGGACGCAGACCGGATGCTCTCAGGGCATCCCGATGCTTCTGTACTCTTCTGCCAACGGAAGCGGGCATTTTCACCTCCAAGGGTCACGTTACATGTAACGTAGTCGATCAGCTTGCAAAATTCAAGCAGCAGCTACCATCCTCCACCGCCTCCACCGCCGCCCCCGCCGCCGGAAAAACCGCCACCTGTCGAGAAGCCGGAGGAAGACGACGAGGATTTCGGGGTCGGGATGGTGGACTGGATGGTCTGCGACATGGATGACGAGAAGCCGCCGATGCGATCGCCAAAACTGCCGAAACCGTCACCGTGATACCAGGTCGAGCTATAGGCTGCGGCACCGGCGGCAACCGCCGTTGCCAGCCATGCCTCGAATGCCTCGCTCCACGGCTTCTCCACACCGAGCGCAACAGCATAGGGCAACAGCTTTTCGAAATGCTGCGGTGACATGGAAGGGGCGCCGGCCATGTTCATCCGGTCCTTTTCGGCAACCGTCAGATAGGTTCGCAGGCCTTCGATCTCATCCATCAGCTTGCGGCCGAGCGGGGTCGGCGCGCCCATCAGGAAGAAGAACAGCACATTGACAAGAACAAGGCCGCCGATGCCGGCGAAGACCGGCCACTGGCCATCCCCGATGCTGTCGATCATGCCGACGATGAAAGTCCCGCCGATGGAAAAGGCGACAAGGCCGAACATGGCAAGCGAGATGATCGCGACGATACGGGCGGCAATGGTTTTCTTCCGCAGTAGCGACTTGCCGGCAGTGACCGCAAAGAAGGACCAGAAGCCTCCAAAGAGGACGGCGGGAAGCAGCAGGCCGAGATCATCCGGATCGATATCGCCAAAGATCAGCAGCGCGGCGGCGGCCATCAGGCTCAGGAGCACGCCAAGCACGATATAGGCGGTGTTATGCCGGTAATACTTGCCTCGATGCTCCTTTTCGATCGCCTGGCGAAAGGCTTTGCCGATCTCCTGCACCCGCTCACCATTCGACTTCTCGATCGCGAACGTATCGCCGGCCGCCCCCATTTGGAACAGCATGCTCTTTTGTCCGGAGGGAAGATCCTTCAGCGGCTTTCTGTCGCTGATCCTGACGACAACCCGCGATTTGAGGTCTTCGAGCGTCAGATAGCCTTTGACCGCGAGATCGAGCAGGCTGGCTGAAAATGCCGTCCAGCCGCCGCCGGAAAATCCCTTGTTGTCGATATAGTTGACCAGCGCCGGCGAGATGCCGGCCGGTGTATCCCAGCGCGGCACGATGACGCCGCCTTGCGGGTCACGGCCAACTCTCCGCCAAACCATGAAGTAATAAAACGCAACGACGGCGAGGCCACCGAGGGCAAGGAACAGGTTAAGGTTGTCACGCCACCACCACGCACTCTCCTGATCCGCGGAAGGTGCTGTAACGATGCCCTTGGGGAAGCCGACGACAATCGTGAGGCCTTCCTCACTGCCCAGCGGGCGGGTCGTGGTGAATGTCGCCTGGCTGCCAGAAGTGCTTGCGCGGACGTCGCGGGCGGTGGAACCGTAGGCACCGGTAAAGGCAGTGGTATCCGTGACCCTGCCACCCGGCAGCGTCACCCGCGCCGAAGCCTGTGCGATGCGGAACTGCCAGCCATTGCCGGTCGCGTTCCAGTACAGCTCGTCATGATTGTCGAAATAACGGATCTGCCGGTTGGTTCTGTAGGTGATGGCATAGGTGTGCACGCCGGGAGACAGAAAGGTGTTTTCGCCACCGGTATAGATGCGGATGCCACGGGAGATGGTTTCCGTGTGAAAGGCTTCCGGGCGGCCATCGCGGGTGACGGAGACGGGCTCGAAACCGACTCTGATCGTGCGGCCTTTCGCATCCTCCATGGTCATCGGGAAATCGCGAAATATGCCGCGGCGGATGCGGTTTCCCTCGGCGTTGACGGTGATCGTCTCGGTCACAGTCAATTCGCCATCGGCAGCGATCCGGATATCCGAATTGTAGCTGCGGATATATTCCTCCGCAGCAGCCGGAAGGTAACCTGCCAGAGCCAAGGCAAGGGCGAGAACAAGGCGCCGAAACATCAGCGACCTCCGCTTTAGAATTTCACGCTGGGAACGGCGCGATCGGCCTCGTTTTCGATCTCGAAATACTCGCGCTTAGAAAAGCCGAAGGGGCCGGCGACAAGATTGGCGGGAAAGCTCTCGACCTTGATGTTCAGGTCACGCGCCGAGCCGTTGTAATAACGTCGCGCCATCTGGATCTCGCTTTCGATCGTCTCCAGCGAAGTCTGCAGCTCGGCGAAATTCTGGTTGGCCTTGAGGTCCGGATAGGCTTCTGCGAGCGCGAACAATTTGCCGAGCGCCTGGGAAAGCAGGCCTTCCGCCTGCGCACGACCGACGACATCGCCGGTGGGCACCGCCTGAGCCTGATTGCGCAGCTTCACCACCTCTTCAAGCGTGCCCTTCTCGTGAGCCGCATAACCCTTCACCGTCTCGATCAGGTTGGGGATGAGATCGGCGCGACGCTTAAGCTGTACGTCGATGCCGGACCAGGCCTCTTCCGCCATCTGCCGCGCGCGGACGAGGCCGTTATAAATGACGATGATGTAGAGAGCGACGAGCGCGATAAGGCCTAGCGCGATGTACATAAAAAAATCCCCCGAGGTACCTAAACCGCGGGGGAGACTATGTCGCTAAAGCCGGGTTGTCACCGGAAATTGATGATCGGCAGGATCAGGCGGCCTTTTCGCCGAAATTCGCACCACCGGCATCCGTCAGCAGGAAAGCCTCGCCGCAGGCCTTTGCCAGCGTGCGGACGCGCAGGATGTAGCTCTGGCGCTCGGTGACCGAGATGACGCCGCGGGCATCAAGCAGGTTGAAGACGTGGGATGCCTTGATGCATTGGTCGTAAGCCGGGAAGACGCATTTGTGCAGCATCTGGTTGGCATTGTCGCCCGGTGCACCGGCAGCGAGAAGCGCCTGGCATTCCTTTTCCGCGTCGATGAAGTGGCGATGCAGCATTTCGGTATTGGCGTATTCGAAGTTATGGCGGGAATATTCCTGCTCTGCCTGCAGGAAGACGTCGCCATAGGAAATCTTCTCTTCGCCTTCGCGGCCGTTGAAATTCAGGTCATAGACGTTGTCGACGCCTTGGACATACATGGCGAGGCGTTCAAGACCATAGGTCAACTCGCCGGCAACCGGCGAGCATTCGATGCCGCAGACCTGCTGGAAGTAAGTGAACTGCGAGACTTCCATGCCGTCGCACCAGCATTCCCAGCCGAGACCCCAGGCGCCGAGCGTCGGGCTTTCCCAGTCATCCTCGACGAAACGCACGTCATGCAGAAGCGGATCGAGGCCGATCGCCTTCAGCGAGCCGAGATAAAGCTCCTGCAGGTTGGAAGGGTTCGGCTTCAGGATGACCTGATACTGGTAATAATGCTGCAGGCGGTTCGGATTTTCGCCGTAACGACCGTCGGACGGGCGGCGCGACGGCTGAACGTAAGCTGCCTTCCACGGCTTGGGACCAAGCGCACGCAAAGTGGTCGCGGGATGGAAGGTACCGGCACCGACCTCCATGTCGTAAGGCTGCAGAACGGCGCAGCCCTTGTCCGCCCAATAATTATGGAGCGTCAGGATAAGCGCCTGGAAGGAGCGCTTGGGGTCCATATGTTCTGGCAGATCGGTCATGGGCATATCGGCATCGTTTGATTGAGGATGCGGACGAGTGCCACGCGAGGGAGAACGGGTCAAGGATTTATAGCCGAAGCCGCTCAGCGGAATGGATTTATGACCGTCAGCTGGCCATCGATGATGAGGCCATGGTGCAGGTCTTCCGAATAATAAGCGCTGCAACCTGCGCTCCGCGCGGCCGCGACCATCAGCGCATCATAGAAGGCCAGCTTGTAACGCGGAGCCAACCGCAAAGCAGCTCTGGTGAATTCCGGCTCGACGGGCAAAATCAAACGCGCCGCAATCACGATATCTTCCACATGGCCGGACACCCGCTCCCACGACAAGTCCAGCTTACGGCGGCCAACATTTGCGAATTCGTTCAAGGCCTGCACGCTTAAAACAAACGGCCTCTTCATCAAACCCTGTGCTACGGACGACTTCTCGTCGTCAGCCAGAGCATAGACGAGAATATTCGTGTCCAGGAAATTGGCGATCGCCGGCATCAACGTTCATTGGCCTCATCGCGATCAAATTTCCAGTTCGGCGGCAGCTTGAATTTTGAGGCCTTGATGCGTTCCAGCGCCTGCAGACGCTCTTCGTCGCGTCCGATTTCCAAGACAGGCCCCTCGGCGACACGGACTGTTATCTCATCGCCCTCCTTGAGGCCGAGCGATTTTGCCACGTCGTCGGGTATCTGCACTGCCAGAGCGTCATTCCACTTTGTCACGCGCATGGTCATCTCCAGTCGGGATCTGCGCACCATAACAGAAAACCGCAGGCTTTTCAGCTATTCCTCTTCCTTCTTCACCCGATACTCGCCCGTCACCGGATCCTTCTCCAGCGTGCCGACGGCGCCGGTCTGGCGTTCCTTTTCCTGCTGCTTGCGGCGTGCCGTCAGTTTCTCCGCGTCCTTGATGAAGCGCTTGTAAAGCATCCATCCGCCGCAGATCAGCACGGCCATGAATATGAGCTGGGCCATTTCCCCTCGAAGTCCTTATGCAAATGCGCCCCGCTCTCAAACGAGACGTGTCGGGCGTCAGAGCCCGTATCGGCTCCACAATGCCCTTTCTTCGATACTGGCGGCAAGTCCCGCCCCCGCCTGCGCGGCGATTTCACCAAAGGCGGGTGTGGTCATTTCCACGCCGGGCAGACGCTTGCCGAACAGGGTGCGGGCGCTGCCGATCAGTTCGAGGCGGACATCCTTGCCGAAGCGGCGTTTCAAGACTTCGCGCATGTCGCCCAGCCCGTCAATCAGGCCGAGTTCCAGACTTTTCGAGCCCGTCCAGAACAGGCCGGAGAATATTTCCCCGTCATCGGACAGACGCTCCCCGCGGCGCATCTTGACCATGTCGATGAAGACCTTGTGGATCTCGACCTGCAGCGTCTTCAGATATTCGATATCGCTATCCTTTTCCGGCTGAAACGGATCGAGGATGACCTTGTTTTCACCGGCGGTATAGACGCGGCGCTCGATGCCGATCTTCTTCAGCATTTCAGGAAAACCGAAGCCGCCGGAGACGACACCGATCGAACCGACGATCGAGGTCGGGTCGGCAAAGATCTCGTCGCCCGCAAGCGCGATCATATAGCCCCCGGAGGCCGCAACATCCTCGACGAAGATCAGCACCTTCTTCTGCTTTTCCTCGGCAAGCGCCCGGATGCGCTGGAAGATCAGCCGCGACTGCACGGGCGAGCCGCCCGGGGAATTCACCGAGATGGCAACAACCGGAGCCTCCTTGTTGGCGAAGGCCTTTTCCAGCATCGGGGCTGCCGTCGCCAGGCTCAATGTCGGCTTGAACTGGTTTCCGCCCGTCATGATCGCGCCATGCAGGCGAACGACGGGTATCGCCAATCCCTTCTTGCGAAAACGCTTCGGGAGCAGACGATTGAACAAGCCAGCCATTTAAGATCCTTCCAGAATATCGGTTCAGCAATGCATGTAGGCATTGGAACGGCAAGTGCAATCGCTGTGTTCCAACGAAGGTTTACGGCTTATTGCGAATGACTTGCAATTTCATTCCAAACAAGCAAGATGCCGTTATTGCCCATCCGAGGATTACATGGATTTCTCCCGCATAAAGACCGAGAGTGGCTGGCGGCAAGATGCCCGCGAGGCGTCGCTGTCGGATGTCTATCAATCGGTCAATGTCACCCGCCACGGCTCGAAACTGAGACGTGTCCTTGCCTTCGCGGGTCCGGGTTATCTGGTCGCAGTCGGTTACATGGATCCCGGCAACTGGGCCACCTCGCTCGCCGGCGGGTCGAAATTCGGTTACGCGCTGCTTTCTGTCGCGCTGCTTTCCAACCTGATGGCGATCGTGCTGCAATCGCTCTGCGCCCGACTGGCGATCGCCTCGGGCCGCGATTTGGCGCAAGCTTGCCGTGATGCCTTTCCGCGGTCGGTCTCGGTCGTTCTCTGGGCTTTGGCGGAGATCGCCATCATCGCCACGGACATTGCCGAGGTGATAGGCACCGCGATCGGGCTCAACCTGATTTTTGGCATCTCGCTGGAAGTCGGCGTTCTCGTCACCTCGCTCGACGTGTTTCTCATCCTCTATCTGCAGAGGCTCGGTTTTCGCTGGGTCGAGGCCTTCATCATTACCCTGCTCGGGGTCATCGCCGTCTGTTTCGGCGTGCAGATCTTCTTTGCAGATCCGGTCTGGTCTGAGGTCGCGTTCGGCTTCGTGCCGACGACGGAGATCGTCAAAAACCCCGAAATGCTCTATCTGGCGCTCGGCATTTTAGGCGCGACCGTCATGCCGCATAATCTCTACCTGCATTCCGGCATCGTGCAGACGCGTGATTTCGGCAAGACGGTGCCGGAAAAGCGCGAGGCGCTCAAATTCGCGACGATCGATTCCACGGTTGCGCTCACCTTCGCGCTGATGATCAATGCCGCCATTCTCATCCTTGCGGCAGCAGCCTTCAATGCCAACGGGCACACCAATGTGGTTGAACTCGGCCAGGCAAATGCGCTCCTGTCGCCCATCCTTGGCCTCGCTCTGGCGCCGGTCTTCTTCGGCATCGCCCTGCTCTGCTGCGGCCTCAACTCGACGGTGACGGCAACGCTTGCCGGGCAGATCGTCATGGAAGGTTTTCTGCATATCAAGCTGAAGCCGTGGGTCCGGCGCGTGGTGACGCGGGCAATTGCGATCGTGCCGGCCGGTATCGTCACCATCTGGTATGGCGATGCTGGAACGTCCGAACTTCTGATCCTCACCCAGGTCGTGCTCAGCCTGCAGCTTTCCTTCGCCGTCTTTCCGCTGGTGATGTTCACCACCAGCAAGGCGAAGATGGGTGCGCTGGTCGCGCCACGCTGGCTGGCGGCACTTGCCTACCTGATCGCCCTCGCCATTGCCGCGCTCAATGTCAAACTGCTGATCGACGTGGTGAGCGGCTGACAGTGCGACGCAGATAGGCCGAACGGCCATTGTTCAGGTCGTCGACATCGGCGCTGAACGAATGGCCGTCTGGACCATGCACGACAAGCGGTGCGCGGAATATCAGCCTTGCCTTCGATCCCTTGATCGCCGTCACGAGAATGCGGGTCGCATCCTCGCCGGGGCGCGGATGGACGGGGGTGATTTCGACGCCGCCAAAACGCTTTCCGCAAGCTGCCAGAATATCGGCAATGGATTCAGGCCGTGCGATCAGCGACAGCTGCCCGCCGGATTTCATGATAGCGCCCGCAGTCTTCAGCCAGGCCTCGAACAGGCCATCCGTCATCGCATGCGCCTCTGCCTTCAGGTTGTCGGGGGTCCTGCGATCCCCGGCATGATTGAAGGGCGGGTTCATGATGACGTGATCGTGAACCTCGTCTTCAAGACCTGCTGCGACCCGGGCCTTGCCGGTCAGGCTCACGTCCGCCTCGAGCACATCCACGCGGTCCGCCAGGAAGGCGTTTTCGGGCAGAGCGATGCTTCGTCTGGCATAATCCGCCATGACCGGAAATTTTTCGACCAGGAGGACGTGTGCCCCACCAAGCCGCGAGGCGACCGCGAGACCCGCCGCTCCTGCCCCGGAGCCTAGATCGGCAACGCTTGCTGGCCCGTCGCCCGATACCAGCGAGGCAAGCAGCATGGCGTCCACACCAGAGCGATGCCCTTCATTTTTCGGCTGTACAACGTGGAAGCGGCCACGATGGAAGGCATCGATGGTGAAGTCTACCTGCGGCTTGGACTTGATCAGATCGGATGTGCTCATGACCGCAGTTCGGTCTCCAGGCCGGCATCAGTAAGGATTGTGCGGGCCTCTTGCGAACGCGACTCTTCCACCAGAAGACGGCGCTGCAGGAGGCCAAGCGAACCTTCCAGCACGCTCATCGACTGATCGGCGACGAGGCAATGTATGCCGGCATCTTTCATCAGGCTTTCCGCAAGTGACAGCGTGACGACATCATTGGTGCGGATAAGCTCGATCATCAGGCACCCTTTCGTGAAAAGCCCTTTATGTTTTTGCCCTACCGCCCTATGACGACGTTACTAGTCTCGTCTCATACATTTCCAGGGAGGCCTGAACTTGGGCGTCGTCATACCGCTTGAAGAAGGCAAAAACAAATCTGCATCCGTAAAGCCGCTGGTGGATCTCACCAAGGCGGACATGGATCGCGTCAACCAGCTGATCCTGTCTAAGGCCGGCTCGGATGTACAGATGATCCCGGAAGTGGCCAACCACCTGATCTCTTCCGGCGGCAAGCGGCTGCGCCCGATGCTGACGCTCGCATCGGCCTCGATGTTCGGTTACCAGGGCGAAGGCCATGTGAGGCTCGCGACCTCGGTCGAGTTCATGCATACGGCGACGCTTCTGCATGACGACGTGGTCGACGAAAGCGATCTGCGCCGCGGCAAGTCCACAGCACGGATGATCTGGGGCAATCAGGCAAGCGTTCTCGTCGGCGATTTTCTGCTCGGCCAGGCGTTCAAGATGATGGTCGATGTCGGTTCGCTCGAAGCGCTCGACGTGCTTGCGACAGCAGCCGCCGTGATCGCCGAAGGTGAAGTTCTGCAGCTTTCCGTCGCCAAGAATCTCGAAACGACCGAAGACGATTATCTCTCCGTCATCCGCGCCAAGACAGCGGCACTGTTTGCCGCGGCTGCCGAAGTCGGCCCGATCATCGCCAATGCAGACAAGGCAAGCCGTTCGGCCCTGCGCTCCTACGGCATGAACCTCGGTTATGCCTTCCAGATGGTCGACGATGCGCTGGATTATGGCGGCAATGCTGCTGATCTCGGCAAGAATGTCGGCGACGATTTCCGCGAGGGCAAGATCACACTTCCCGTCATCCTCGCCTTCCGTCGCGGCACGCAGGAAGAACAAGCCTTCTGGCGCAGCGCCATCGAAAAGGGTGAAAGCAGCGACCAGAACCTCGAAAAGGCGCTAGGTCTGATTACCAGGCACGACGCGCTGAAGGATACGATCGCGCGCGCCCTGCATTACGGCAAGATCGCCCGCGATGCGCTGGCTCCGCTTCCGGCCGGTCCGCTGAAGGATGCGATGATGGAAGTCATCGACTTCACCATCCAGCGGGTGAACTGATCAATCTGCCGTGACAACCCTTCTGGGGATAGCTGAGCTCACGGCAGATTTCCTTGCGGACCTGCTTCAAAAAAGCCATTCTGTTATGAATCATTCGGCGCATTCCTGCGGCGACGCGTCGCCGACACGCCAGCTTTCATGAAAGGCCCGTTTATGCGGCAGACAAACCGTCATCTCCTGCTTTCCAGCGTCGCGCTCGCGGCATGCCTGGTGTTCGGTTCTGTGGCGGGCGCCGCCACACCGGACGCCAAGCCGGCCGAAGAGAAGGCGGCGACGTTCGGGGCGCGTGACGTGAAGTCGTTTGCCGGCGCGTTTCTCGCTGCCCGCACGGCCGATGTCGATCACGACTACCCGACCGCAATCGCGCTTTATCGCAAGGCACTCGATTTCGAGCCGGCCAATCTCGAAATCCGCGAACGGCTTATGATCTCGCTTCTTCTCAACGGCGATTTTGCCGACGGGTTGAAGGAAGCCGAAGCGCTGAAGAGCGACACCGCCGTCGAGCGTGTGACGAAGATCGTGCGCGGGCTGGATGCGCTGCGCAGCGGTAAATACGACAGCGCCAGGAAGATCCTTGCCTATGAGGGACCGAACGATCTCGACCGCCTGACGCATCTTCTTCTGTCCGGCTGGGCCGATGTCGGCGCCGGCAAGGGTAAAAAGGCGATCGCGACGATCAACGGACTGAAAGGTCCGGCCTGGTTCAAGGTCTTTACCGATTACCATCTCGGTGCAATGGCGATCGTCGCCGGCGACACCTCGACCGCCCGCCAATATCTCAACCGGGCCGTGACCAATAATGACGCGGTCGCTACCGCCCCGGATACGTTCATGCGCGCTGTCATGGCGCTGGCGCGATTGGAAGCCTCGGCGGGCAACAAGCAGAAGGCGCTCGATGCGATCTCTGTCGGCGACGGCATGATCTCCAATTACGCTCCGCTCAAGGCGCTGCGCCAGAGCATCGAAAAGGGTGAAAAGCCGGCCCAGCAGGTCACGACCGCTGCCGAAGGTGCAGCCGGCGTGCTCTTCTCCATAGGCGGGGCGCTGAACCGTCAGGGTGCGGAAGACATGGTGGCGCTCTACCTGCAGATCTCGCATGCGCTCGACGAGAAGAGTGCCGATACGCTGATCATGCTCGGCGGCATTGCCGAAAAGCTGGAACAGCCGCAGCGCGCCATCGCATTCTACCAGCAGGTTCCCGAGGATTCGCCGATGCGGCGGATTTCCGAACTGCAGCTCGGCATCACGCTTTCCGATACCGGCAAGATCGATGAGGCCAAGAGCCACCTGAAGGAACTGATCCAGTCCGACCCGGCCGATATCCGCAGTTACATTGCCTATGGTAGCGTTCTTTCCGAGGCCAAGGACTACAAGGAGATGGCCGCGAATTACGACAAGGCCGTCGAAGTCATCGGCTCGGTGCCGCGGCAGAGCGACTGGTCGGTGTTCTTCCAGCGCGGCATTGCCTATGAGCGCCTGAAGGAATGGCCGAAAGCCGAACCCAATTTCCGCAAGGCACTGGAACTGAACCCTGAACAGGCACAGGTTCTGAACTATCTCGGCTATTCGCTGGTCGACATGAACCTCAATCTGGACGAAGGCCTGAAGATGATCCAGGCGGCTGTCGATGCGCGCCCCGATGACGGCTATATCGTCGATTCGCTCGGCTGGGCTTACTATCGCCTCGGCCGGTTCGACGATGCGGTGACGGAGCTTGAGAAAGCGATCCAGCTGCGCGCCGGCGATGCCACGATCAACGACCATCTGGGTGACGCCTATTGGCGGGTCGGGCGCAAGCTCGAAGCCGTCTACCAGTGGAACCGCACGCTTATTTCCGAAGGCGAAGACGTCAACCGCGAGCATGTAAAGCAGAAGATCGAAAACGGTCTGCCGGCGCTCGATCCGAATGCCACCAATACGGTGCGCAACCAGACGGAAACCCCGGCTCAGGCCGCTCCGGCACCTGCCACGCCCGATAAGAAGTCCTGATGCACGATATGTCTCTGGGCATCACATCGTCAGATATCAAAAGGCCCGCCACAGACGCGGGCCTTTTCGACTTAGCATTCACAAACTTCGCAGTGACCGAATTCGCACCGGCGAAAATCAATCTGGCGCTGCATGCGGTCGGCCAGCGCGCCGACGGGTATCACCTGCTCGACAGTATCGTGAGCTTTACCGCTGATGCAGACGATGCGACGGCAGGTGCGCCCGCCGGAGACAGGCTGGGTTTTACGCTTTCCAAAAAGGATGCATTTTCGATTTCCGGCCGGTTCGGCGAAGGGCTTTCGCCTGATCCGGATGCGGCCCAGCAGAACCTCGTGCTCAAGGCTCGCGATATCCTGCGCATTGCGCTTGACGCAAAAGGCATTGCCGCGCCGCCGGTTGCCATCCATCTGCAAAAGAACCTGCCGATCGCCTCTGGCATCGGCGGCGGATCGGCCGATGCGGCAGCAACCCTACGCGGTCTTTTACGCCTGTGGGATGCACAGATCAGCGAGCCGGAACTTTCGGCGCTTGCGCTTTCACTCGGCGCCGATGTGCCCATGTGCCTGAAAAGCCGGCCGCTTGCCGCAAGAGGCATAGGTGAGGACATCACCATGCTCGATACCATGCCGTCTTTCGCCATCGTGCTTGGCAACCCGCTTCGCGGCGTCTCGACACCCGATATCTTTCGGCGGCTGACGGAGAAGAACAATCCCGCCATTCCAGCCCTTACCGGAGACTGGCAAGCCGATCTCAGCGCCCTGCGCAACGATCTGGAGCCGCCGGCCCGCTCGCTTGTCAGCGAGATCGGCGAGCTTTCCGAACTGATTGCGGCGGAAGGCGCGTGGCTTGCCCGCATGTCCGGTTCCGGTGCGACATATTTCGGACTGTTTGAAACATCAGCCAAAGCGGTAAACGCTGCGAACAGTCTTCAGAGCAAGCGGCCAGACTGGTATTTCACAGCCGCACGGACCATCGGAGCGAAATAATGATCGGGATAGACGAAATGCGCAGCTTCATTCCGCTCGGCATCGCGGTTCTGACCGTCTCCGATACGCGCACACTCGAAGACGACAAGTCGGGCCAGACGCTTGTCGACCGCATCGAGGCGGCGGGGCATCTGCTGAAAGCCCGCGCCATCGTGACCGACGACTGCGAAAAGATCGCCGGACAGGTGACGGCCTGGACGCTCGACCCCGAGATCGATGTCGTCATCACCACCGGAGGCACCGGCTTTACCGGCCGCGACGTGACGCCGGAAGCGCTGGAACCGCTGTTCGAAAAGCGGATGGACGGATTTTCGGCGCTTTTTCACCGGATTTCCTATGACAAGATCGGCACATCGACGATCCAGTCGCGCGCCACGGGCGGCGTGCTCAATGCCACCTATATCTTCGTCATTCCCGGCTCGCCCGGCGCCTGCAAGGATGCCTGGGACGGGATATTGAAGGCGCAGCTCGACTATCGCCACATGCCCTGCAATTTCGTCGAAATCCTGCCGCGGCTGGATGAACATCTGAAGCGCACGAAAGGATGAAATTATCGGCTGCGGACAACCCAGGCCGGAATGAGCTGACTCATCAGCTTCGTCGCCTTGTGGCCCTTTGCCAGCGCTTCCAGGCTCATGCCCGATTTGGCGATCGCAATCGCGCTCTTCTTCGGCAGGATCAGCCCGTATTCCAGCGGAGGGACCGAACGCCCGATACGCTGGAAGAATGGCCGGCGGTAGTTGCGCGACGGCGAAAAGCGCGCCGGCTGCTTGTGGATCGCCAGATGCTCGATAACTTCCTCGATCCAGCCGCTTTGCGGACGCGCGCCTGCCTCTATGAAAAGCAGCCATTCGCCACGCGCGCTGCGCAAGACATCCTTGATGTCCCAGTGACTGTGAAACCGGCAGCCGGCAGCATCCGCCACACGGGACGAACCATCATGCGACGCGTGATCGAGCACGATCACGTCACTTACAAGTCCTTCCACAGCGGCAGTAACGAGGATCGAAAGCGTCTGAGCAAGCTCGGCTTCCTGGTCCCTGCATTCCATCAAAACAGTCAGCATTTCTGACCCTTAACCCATAGCTTGGGCAAAAGCCAGCAACGAACAAAGTTTGTTCTTGCAATGTTCTCATTTTGGCGATAGGAATTTAGTCATCGAGAACGGGAAGTGATCCCGTCAGGAGCCTTCAATGACCGAGCTGTCCCAACTGCGGCAGGGTGCGTTTGCGCCCGCCCATACGGCTGACATTGCCGATGCACTGGTCCAATCATCCGGGCTCAGGATCGAGATCGATCGGCGGCGCGGCAGAGGCGCCGGCCTGAACCCGAGCGGACGCTTCGAGGATGAACGCCGCGAGGCGTTCGACGATGGCTGGCAGACACTCGAGGAGCTCGAGCCGTTCCGCACGGAAGTGCAGATCGAGAAGCCGAAAACGGCGATTACCCGCAACGACAGCCCCGATATCGGTTTCGACCGGTCGATCAATCCCTATCGCGGCTGCGAGCATGGTTGCATCTATTGTTTTGCGAGGCCGAGCCACAGTTTCATGGGCCTTTCACCGGGGCTCGATTTCGAGGCTAAACTATTTGCCAAGCCGGACGTGCCGCGGCTTCTGGAACGGGAGCTGAGCAGGCCGGATTACAAGGTGCGGGCAATTGCGATCGGCACCAATACCGATCCCTATCAGCCGATTGAGCGGGAATGGCGGATCATGCGCCAGATCCTCGAAGTGCTGCAGAAGGCCAATCATCCGGTGGTGATCGTGACGAAGTCGGCGCTGGTCATGCGCGATATCGACATCCTTTCCGACATGGCCTCGAAAGGCCTCGCCAAAGTCGGGATTTCGGTGACGACACTGGATCGCAAGCTCGCCCGAACGATGGAACCCCGTGCCTCGACACCGGCCAAGCGGCTGGAAGCGATCAAGGCGCTGTCGGATGCCGGCATACCGACTGCGATCATGGCTTCGCCGATCATTCCGGCGCTGAACGACCATGAGATAGAACGAATTCTGGATGCCGGCCATGCGGCGGGTGCGACGGAAGCAAGCTACGTCCTGCTTCGCCTGCCGCTGGAAGTAAGCCCACTGTTTCGCGACTGGTTGCTGCGCAATTATCCGGATCGCTACCGGCATGTGATGTCGCTGATCCGCTCGATGCGGGGCGGCAAGGATTACGATGCCGAGTTCGGCAAGCGGATGAAGGGTGCCGGTCCCTATGCCTGGCAGATCGGCCGCCGTTTCGAAATGGCGACCAAGCGGCTTGGGCTCGGCCGGCGCGGCATGCATCTGCGCGACGACCTGTTCATCCGCCCCAACAGCGGCGGCATCCAGCTCTCGCTTCTTTAGAGGAAAGATCGCCGGCATGAGGACACGCAAGAAGGGAATCATCCACGAATGCCTGCACATTCTAAGCCAGATTTTCTTCAGTCCTCCGCATGTCGAGTTTCGTATCATTCATGCGCCTCCCGTGAGGCACGACATATTCAACTTCGTTCTCGGTAAGGTTTCCGCCCCCTTGCCCCGCCGAGAACATTGCCCCGAGCCCACCGCCATGAGCGCGGTGGAAAGCGAAGCCGCACTCGCTTTCGGGGCTTGCAGGAGATCGGGACGGCGTGCGAGCCTGCCGCCATGTTGGTTCACACGCCGCCCGATTCTCCGATGCTTTTCGATACTCCCCTCACCTGTGATTTCAGCCTAGAGCTTGCCGCCCGCGATGCCGGACACTGGCCGGTTGCAGGAACCGACGAGGCAGGCCGCGGGCCGCTCGCAGGTCCTGTGGTCGCCGCAGCGGTGATCCTCGACCCCGGTAATATCCCGGCCGGCCTCAACGATTCCAAGAAGTTGAGCCTGAAGCAGCGCGAAGCCCTGTTCGAAGCGATCATGGCGACCGCCCATGTGTCGATCGCCTCCTCCGGGCCGAAGCTGATCGACGAGATCAACATCTTGCGCGCCAGTCTCGACGCCATGCGCCGTGCCGTCGCCTTCCTTTCGGTCGTGCCCGCCCATGTGCTGGTCGATGGCCGCGATGTGCCCAAGGGGCTTTCCTGCTCGGGCACGGCCGTCATCAAGGGCGACAGTCGCTCCGTCTCCATCGCCGCCGCCTCGATCGTCGCCAAGGTGACGCGCGACCGGATGATGAACCGCGCCGGTTTGGTCTACCCGGCCTATGGCTTTGCCAAGCACGCCGGATACGGCACCAAGCAGCACCGCGACGCGATCATCGCCGACGGCCCCTGCCCGCTGCACAGGATGAGTTTTCGGCCGTTGAAGAAGGACGACTTTTTAGAATAGAGCGAACAGAACGCCGGGCGGTCTCGACGCATTGCCTGTTTGCCCTCATTGGCCGATGCTGCGCTTCTCCGGGCAACAGCAATCGTCCAAGGGTCAAGCAAGTAGGATGACTAGGAAACTCGTAAAGCGAATTATGCGCGCCGATCAGCTAAAGCGCATAAGTATATATAGGCGCACCGATGGACTGTTTTTCTATGTTGAGGAACAGGTATCGATGTGGGACGACTGCCCGCCGGCCTGGGTCGAAGAGCTAGTCTCCGGAATTTTTTATAGCACCGCCGAAGCAGTCATCGAAGCCCGGCAAGCTGTAGGCTGGCTCAGGCTTTCTGAAGAACGAGGTCAGGATCCGTCCAAAGAGCGCATCGTTGACAATTGGAGACCCATCGGAACAGTGGAGCACAATCTGCTGATGCATCTCCTTCGTGGCGACTTCCCCGGACGGCGTCAAATTCTCGATCAGATGCAGTCTGTAGAAGTCATGCGCATTGATCCGGAAGGAAGCTTGAAATTGCGCAGCAACGGCCCCTGGGCGGATGTTCGCGACAATGACTATCCATCGGATAGGGTTAGTGGGCGCATTCCGGTTGAAGGCTTCTATATGGATGACGTCGATGAAAGCGGCGCATTGGTCCACTTGCTGCTTCATGTCATCGACGGGAAAATAGATGAGCTTGAAATCTATAAAGAGGACGGCAGCCCGATCCTTATAGATCCTTATGAGATCGAACTCGATAGAATCTATTTCTACTAGGAGCCGGGAAGCTCTATCTTGAATTAGAGACTTGCCTACAGGCCATAATCAACGTCCGACATCTCGAAACAAAAAAGCCGGGTGTTTTCACCCGGCTTTTCAAATTCGAATTCTGAGCGAAGTCAGTTGAGGCGCGACTGGACCTTAGCGACGGCGTCCTTGAAGAGGGCGGTCTGGGTGGTCTTATCGGCCTTTGCGGCGATCACCTTGCCTGCGGCTTCGACAGCGATGTCGATGGCAGCGGACTTGACGGCGGTGATGGCGTCGGCTTCGGCCTGCTTGATTTTCTGTTCCGAAAGTGCGTTGCGGCGAGCAACAAATTCCTCGGTCTTCTGGCGGGCTTCCTCGGTCAGAAGAGCGGCTTCGCGTTCGGCGGCGGCCAACAGGGCTGCCGCTTCGGCCTCGGCTTCCTTGCGCTTCTTCTGGTATTCGGCGAGCAGAGCCTGGGCTTCCTCACGCAGGCGCTTTGCCTCGTCGAGTTCGCCGCGAATGTTATCGGCGCGCTTGTCCAGCGAACGGCCGACCATACCCGGAACCTTGATGTAGATCATCAGGCCGAGAAAGAGGACGAGACCGATAAGGGCCCAAAATGTTGCGTCCATGGATCAGGCTCCCGTCTTGGCAGCTGCGACAGCAGCCTTGATGTCGTCGCCGGTGGCCTTGCCGCCGATCAGCTGATCGACGATCGCGGTCGCGGTTTCTTCGGCAATCGCGCCCACTTCGGCAAAAGCCTTGGACTTGATTTCGCCGATGCGGGTTTCGGCTGCGGCGAGCTTGGCAGCAAGTTCCGCCTCGATCG
Source organism: Neorhizobium sp. LMR1-1-1.1 (assembly GCF_040675795.1). Classification (NCBI taxonomy): domain Bacteria; kingdom Pseudomonadati; phylum Pseudomonadota; class Alphaproteobacteria; order Hyphomicrobiales; family Rhizobiaceae; genus Neorhizobium; species Neorhizobium sp. LMR1-1-1.1. The sequence goes on along the minus strand of NZ_JBEGHE010000025.1, from coordinate 705,028 downwards.
CGGTGCGATCGGCAGCGGCCTTGGCCTTGGCGTCGTTGCGGGCAGCGTCAGCAATTCCGTTTGCCTTGGAACGGGCTTGAGCCAGTTCCTTTTCATAGGTCTCGACGGCAGCGTCAGCTTCGGCCTTCAGGCGGCCTGCCTCTTCGAGATCGCCGGCGATACGGCCCTTGCGATCTTCGATGATGCCGCCAACGCGCGGCATGATGACCTTCTGAATGACGAGATAGAAAAGGCCAAAGGTGATGGCGAGCCAGAGCAGCTGCGACGCGAAATGCGACGAGTCGAATGGCGGGAAACCCGCAGACTCGTGCTCTCCGCCGTGAGCGACGCCGGTTTCGGTATGAACCTCGCCTGCGGGCGCAGCAGGCGTTTCAGATGCGGCCGGCGCGGTCTGCGCGTATGCCGAGGTCACGAACATCATCACCTCCAGGTGAATTCCATATAAAGTGGATCACGGCTCACCGTTGCCGGCCGGCCGTGATCCTATCCTATGCCGCTAGACGATAAGTCTTAGACAGCGAACAGGAGAAGGAGAGCTACGAGCAGCGAGAAGATGCCCAGAGCTTCCGTAACGGCGAAGCCGAAAATCAGGCGGCCGAACTGGCCATCAGCAGCCGACGGGTTACGCAGAGCGCCCGACAGGTAGTTGCCGAAAATCGTGCCGAGGCCGATGCCTGCGCCACCCATGCCGAGGCAAGCGATACCTGCGCCGATGTACTTTGCTGCTTCCGCGTCCATGATGAACTCCTTCGAATGGTTTGTTGCGGCTTTGGACTGGTGCCCTCAAGCACCAACGACTTTATTTCTCAGTGACCGTCCGGATGCAGGGCATCGTTCAGGTACATGCATGTCAGGACTGCGAAGACGTAGGCCTGAAGGAATGCAACGAGAAATTCCAGACCGGTCAGAGCGACGGTCATGATGAGGGGCAGGATGGCCGTGCCAATGCCGAGCGCACCGAGTGCACCGAGCGAGGTCACGAAGCCTGCGAAAACCTTGAGCGTGATGTGGCCAGCCAGCATGTTGGCGAACAGACGAACCGAGAGGCTGATCGGGCGGGCGATGAAGGAGATGACCTCGATCAGAACAACCAGCGGCAGAAGCGCACCAGGAACGCCCGACGGCACGAAAAGCTTCAGGAAGCGAAGGCCATGCTTGGCAAAACCGTAGACCACGACGAGACCGACGACCAGGATCGACAGAGCGAAGGTGACGATGATCTGGCTGGTGACGGTGAAGAAGTAAGGGAACATGCCGATCAGGTTCGCAGTCAGGATGAACATGAACAGCGAAAAGACCAGCGGGAAGAATTTCATGCCGTGGCTGCCCGCCCCTTCTCGCAACATATTTGCGACGAATTCATAGGACATTTCGGCAACAGACTGCGCGCGGCCCGGGATCAGCGAGCGCTGCGAGGTCGAGAAATAGAGAAAGCCGGCTGCAATAGCGACCGTCGCAACCATGAACAGGGAAGCATTGGTGAAAGAGAAGTCGATGCCACCGATTTCAATCGGCACGATCGTGTTGATGTGGAACTGATGGATCGGATCGTTTGCCACCGTTTACCCTCTTTCGATGACCGCCCGCGCGGCCTGTTCACCAAGACGACCCGAGGTCGCCTCACTTCTTGTCTTCACTGCTCCGGCTTTCAAGGTGCGGCGGTTGAGCCACCATACCTACGGCGCGGAGCACACTTAGCACACCGGCACAAAAACCGAGGAGGACAAAAAGTATCATCCCCCAGGGTTTTGAGCCGATGGCCCAATCGATCAGATAGCCTATGACCCCGCCAACCGCGATGGCAGAGATGAATTCGGAGGAAATCTTCAATCCGAGCGCCATACCCTTGCGGCTGGCTTCCGATTGTCCGTTCTTCCGATCCTCTGCCGCGTCTTCGGCCTTTCTTTCAGCCAAGGCTGCAGAAAGGCGCTTCCGGCGCTCATCCAGACCATCATTAGGGTCGTCCATCGCATCCTCCATCACCGGCTCTCCCGCACGGCAAAGCCGTGCAACGGTTAGCGAGGGATTTCGCGCCTTCCGGCCCTCTTTCAAGTGCGCGCAACATAGTTTTCACCGCCTTGCTAGTCAAGGCGCTGAACAAGCTTGCCACAAGCGTTTTAAAGCTAATGAATTCATCGCCTTATAGCATAAGTGACGGGATAGTGGATAAAACTGTTGCGGGAATCGGCGGGCACTGGGGCGCTTGTATCAGCTCCAACCACCACCATAGGTTCTATAGAAGACGTGCAAACCGATGCGTCCCACCTTTTTCATCGTCTTCGCCCAGTTCGGCCGGACATAGGTGGCGTGATAATGTGTCGCAGAGCCAACCTCCGGCATCCAGATCTTGCCGGCGGTGACGGCCATGGCCACCTCACGCGCCGTCTTCCAATGATCCTGCGAACGTATCCGGTCCTTGATATTGTCGCAGGCGAAGGAAAACTGGCAGCGGTTTCGCCAATCCTCGTTCTGATAGACGACATCGCAGATGGTATCCGGATATGCTGGATTGCGCACCCGATTTAGGATGACCTGGGCAACCGCGGCCTGGCCGCGCACCGATTCGCCTCGCGCCTCGAAATAGATGCCGGATGCCAGGCACTGCTGCTGCTTGGGCGAAAAAGAATCGGCGGGCAGCGGGTTCGCCGCCCAGGCATGGTCCTCGGGACCGATCGGCGGGATAAACCTTCCCGCCTCGGGCTTCTTCAGGATTGCATCGAAGGGTGACTGGCGGGAGAAATCAGGGGCGGATGAAGCATAGGCGGTTGCCAGTATATCCGCATGATCGTTAGTCACGAGGCTGGCAATCATCGGCGGAAGACTCTTTTCCTTCACCTCATCCTTGCGGAAATAGAATTCGGCCACTTCGACCGGTTGCTGACTGGCCTGCTCGCCCCGGGCGACCTTGACGAAGGCGGTCATCTCGTCCTCGTCATCGACGGGCTTTGTCAACGAACTCGAACGATCGAGGATGGAGCCGGCAGAGAATGCCTTCGGCGGCAGCATCGGCATGACGGCAACGATGCGGCCCTTCTTTTCAGAGCGGTTGATGCGATCTTCGTCGGGCGTTCCCTCGCCCGTCTTGTCCTTGTCGGCCAACGCCACCCTGCGCCCGTCCGGCAACGCGATCCCGGCATCACCGCCGAGAACGTGCGAGCCGCCCGGAAAGGCAAGCGAGGCGGTGTGGAGCGAGCCCGCCGGTGACTGGGTGATCACCATCCGCCAGCTTTCCGACGGCCCGTTAACACCGGAAAGCATGTCAGTGAGGTCACCCTGAGAGGGTACGGAAGGAAAGGCTAGCCAGGCGGCAAAACCGAACAGAACCGGAGAGGCCAATCTGTCCCAACGCGGCAGGGACCTCTTACGCAGAACTCTTTTCGAACGCAAAACGGCAACTCCACAAGGTAACCATAGAAGCCCGCAAGAGAACGTGCGGGACAGCGACTATGCTTGAAGAGTGAATCATTAACCTTGATGAGCGGTTAACGCGCGAACGGAAAGCCTTGCGCCACAGCCTCCTTCAGCACACGCGCATTTAACAAAGACGTGAATATAGCCCCAAGGACACGCGGTAGAGGTGGTCCATTCCGCTCAGATGATGACGTGCGCACCGAGTTCGACCACACGGTTAGCCGGCAGATGGAAATAGTCTGATGGGTCGGTCGCAGCATTGGCCATGGCGATGTAGAGCCGGTCCTGCCACATGGGCATGCCCGATTCGGCATCCGGCACCAGCTTCCTCCGACCAAGATAAAACGAGGTCGACATGATGTCGAACTTGAAGCCGGTCTTGCGCAGATAGGCGAGCGCCTGCGAGACATTGTGCGACTGCATGAAGCCGAAGCGCAGTTCGATCACGGTGAAGCGCTCGGAGATTTTTTCCAAGCGATATCGCTCCTCGATCGAAACACGCGGCTTATTGACTGTACGAATGGTCAGGATGACGTTCTTTTCGTGCAGGACATGGTTGTGCTTGATGTTGTGCAGCAATGCGGCAGGTGCGGTTTCCGGATCGCTGGTCAGGAAGATGGCAATGCCGGGCACCGAAACCGGGGCATGATCCGACTTCTTCTCCACCATCGGCACGAAGGTATTAAGCGGCACATCGATGCGACGGGTCTTTTCGAAAAGGATCGCGGTGCCACGTTTCCAGGTCCACATGATGATGGTGAAAAACGCGGCCATCATCGCCGGCACCCAGCCGCCATCATGGATCTTCAGGAGATTGGCTCCAAGGAAAACCAGCTCGAAGGCGAGCAATGGCGCCAAAACCATAATCGCCACCGTCTGCGGCCAGTTCCAGCGAAGGCGGACGAATTCGAAAGCCATGAGCGTCGTGACCACCATCGCGCCGGTCACCGAGATGCCATAGGCGGTAGCGAGTGCTTCGGAGCTTTCGAAGCCGAGAACGAGCGCAATCACGCCGACAAGCAGCAGCGTGTTGACGCCGGGCAGGAAGATCTGCCCCGTATTGGTCTCCGAGGTGAAGAGGATCTGCATGCGCGGCAGGTAACCGAGATGGATCGCCTGGCGCACGAGCGAGAAAGCACCGGTAATCACCGCCTGGCTGGCAATGATCGTCGCGGCTGTCGCCAGAAGGATGACCGGGATCAGCGCCCATTCGGGAAACATCAGATAGAAGGGGTCGCTCATCGCTTCCGGATGCTGCAGCACCATGGCGCCCTGGCCTAGATAATTCAACGTCAGCGCAGGGTAAACCAGAAGGAACCAGGCCAACTGGATCGGCTTGCGACCGAAATGACCGAGATCGGCATAAAGCGCTTCAGCCCCGGTCACCGTCAGAAAGACAGCGCCAAGCACGACAATGCCGGCAAAGCCTTCGCGCAGCATGAATTCCATCGCGTACCAGGGGTTGAAGGCCTTCAGAATACTCAGATCATCGGCGATATGGACGAGCCCTATCGCACCCATGACGATGAACCAGAGCGCGGTAATCGGCCCGAAGAAACGTGACACCAGGGCGGTGCCCTTCGACTGTATGGCGAAAAGCGCAATCAGAATGACCACGGAAATGGGCAGAACCGCGCTATCCAGCTTCGGCGTGACCAGTTTCAAGCCCTCGACCGCGGACATGACGGAAAGCGCCGGCGTTATCATCGCATCGCCAAGGAAGAGAGCTGCGCCAATCAGGCCGAGCAGCATCAGCATGGCGCGCTGTCCATTGGCCGACTTGGTCAGAAGCGCCAGAAGCGAGAGCGTGCCGCCTTCACCGTCGTTATCGGCTCTAAGCAGAAAGATCACGTATTTCAGCGTAACGATGATCGTCAGGGTCCAGATCATCAGCGAGATCAGGCCGATGATTTCCATATGAGTGAGGCCGTCGCTGGCAACGGGTTTCAGCGCCTCGCGGAATGCATAAAGCGGGCTGGTGCCGATATCACCGTAAACGACGCCGACGGAGCCGAGGGTGAGTGCAAACAGGCTGTGAGTACGCGTCTTTTCGGCAGCGTGATGTTCAGCGGGGTGACCCATAGAGTGCCTGACTTCAGTCAGCCTTTCCAGAAGACGACGGACAATGAAACGGATAACGGCATGCGCAACAGAATGGACGGAACAGAGCGAACGAACTTCCGGACTAAGGTTAAAATAGGCAGACTATTTTTTGGCAGGTCGGGCCTTGATCACTCTCAATTTTTTGCCCGGAACCGGCCAGCGAACCGTCGCCGGCCAGCAAGCGAGGCGACGATGAAAGCGGCAATTGCCAAAATATAGGAGGCGGGGTGCCCCAGACAGTAGACGGAAAATGGCGCTTGGACGCCTTCTGCGCAAGGGCCTTGCGGCGATCGGCCACAAGCCCTCGCTGCATTAGGCGGTGACACCGCAAAAGAAAGCGCCAGAGCTGCGGTCGTCCTATTCGAAAACGATTGACGGTGCCTGGCGGCGCTTGCCTTGCGAAAGCTGCGCCCAGACTTTGGCGGCGATATCCTTGTAGATACCTGCAATCTGACTGTCCGGTTCGGCATGCACGATCGGCGTGCCGAGATCGGAACGTTCGCGAATATCCATCGTCAACGGCACTTCGCCGAGGAAGGGAACGCCGATGCGGTCGGCTTCCGCGCGGGCGCCGCCATGACCAAAGATGTCATAGCGCTTGCCGGTATCGGGGGCGAGGAAATAGCTCATGTTCTCGACGATGCCGAGAAGCGGGATTTCCACCTTGCGGAACATCGTCACGGCCTTGCGGGCATCGATCAATGCCAGGTCCTGCGGCGTGGACACGATCACCGCACCAGCGAGCGGCACCTGCTGGGCCATGGTCAGTTGCGCGTCGCCGGTGCCGGGCGGCATGTCGACGACGAGAACATCGAGATCGCCCCAGGCGACTTCACGCAGCATCTGCAGAAGCGCCGACTGGACCATGGGGCCGCGCCAGATCATCGCCGTTTCCTCATCGACGAGGAAACCCATCGACATGGCCTTGAGGCCATAGTTTTCCATCGGCTTGATCAGCCGGCCGTCGATCTGTTCGGGCCTGCCGGAAATCTTCAGGAGCCGTGGTACGGACGGTCCGTAGATATCCGCATCGAGAATGCCGACACGCAGGCCGTTCGCCTGCAGCCCAAGCGCAAAATTGACGGCAGTGGTGGATTTGCCGACGCCGCCCTTGCCGGATGCGACCGCGACGATCGCGCCAACACCGGGAACGCCGGCCTTCACGTTGCCCGGACCACGGGATGGACCGCCGGCGGGAGCATGGGCGTGCGAATGACCGTGAGCCGACGGGGCCGCAGCCTGCTGCGGTGCGGCGGACGCCTTTCGGTCCGCCGTCAATGTGACCAGCGCACCCTTGACGCCCGGCACGGACGTGACCGCCTTTTCGGCGGCCAGCCGCAAAGGCTCCAGTTCCTGAGCCTTATCTGCAGGCACGGTGATCGAAAAATAGACTTTGTTATCCGAGATGAAGACGTCCGACACCATGCCGCGGCTCACAAGGTCGCTTTCCAGATCCGGACTGCGAACCTTGCCGAGTGCTTCGAGCACCTGGGTTTTCGTTACATCCGGCATGTCTAGCTCCTGCTTGTCCTCAAGCGCATCCCGGCTTTTCGCCACGGCGCACATTCCTTGCTGCTATATAGGAGTTGCTGCCACATACCGGCAAGATGAATAAAGCCGCTGTCTGGATGGCAGCCAATGGGCGCTCGATCCGGACAGCGGCTTTTTTCTTGGTCGCGTCTCTTGGTACGCTTTTGAAGTCCCCTCTGGACCTATTTCTAAGCAAGCATGAAACGTGCCAGTCTGAAAGAGGGTATTTTAGCACTTTTTTGCAGTAATTTTCAGAACAAACGACGTATAAGACGGCATTCCGCACTGCAGCAAATAGGGTTCGCACATCATTTGTGCAGATTAGCGAAAGCCTATTTAATCAGCCCTATGCGCAAAGCCTTGGCCACAGCTTGAGTACGATTGACGGTATCCAGCTTTTTGGCGGCACGATTCAAGTAATGATTAACGGTATGTTCCGACAGGCCGAGGATATCGGCGATCTCGGCGCTTGTCTTGCCCGCTGCAGTCCAGGTCAGGCAATCGATCTCGCGATCCGTCAAAAGATCGGTCGCACGAACGTCCATGTTTCGGATTTCGGCAAGCCGGTCGAAGATATGGATCGCCGCAAAAGTCATTTCCATCAACTGCTGGCGATTCGGCTCGCTGCCCAAACCGCCGATCACGACCGCCCCCCTGGCTCCAGCCGGATCGTGGACCGGAATGCAAGCGCCGCGCACGATACCAAATCTGCCAAACACGGCAGCCATTTCCGGCGTTTCCGCATCGCGCTCAAGGTCGAAAGCGAATGGCACTGCGGAACGACGCAGCTGACGCACGACAAAGCTTGAGCGGATCATGCCTTCGCGATCGAAAAGCGAAACGAGTTCGGACGGCCAGTTATTGATGATAGCACTGCCGGACAGGCCCAACGCGGTTGCAGGCGGAAGGTTGAGAACCATGAAATTGCGAAAGCCGTAAAACTCCGCAAGCTTCTTGGTGAAACGGAAGACATCGAACTGGGTCTTCAAACCTGCAATCTCTTCGACATCGACGTCGAAGGTAATCAGGTTGGCGGCCGTTTCCGTTTTGGACATTTTCTAACTTCTCTGTTCCGAATGCGCAGGATTGGCGGCGCAAGCACACGAATCATTCAGGTGATTTTCGGAGATCGCTCATTGGGAGAAAAGGCAAAAGTTGCAATTTCCTTGCATTTCTTCCCGCATCGCGTGTCTTACAATATAGGAGCTTCCACTGCAGACTTAAAAGAGATGTTAATTTTTTCCGCCATCAACCGTTTTATCAATACTGACAGGTACTCGTCTTAACAGAGTTCTCGCGCAGGCGACACGAGGGTGCAGGTTATTAGCTGGGGATGACGCATATTGCGCGGCCGGTGTGGACAGGGACGCCGCAATATGGCGAATAGGCAGCCGCGAGAACATCACGGTATCCGGGAGGAAAAAGATGGCATCCGTTCATTCGTTCAAAGGCACGGTATTGTCTTCCAGCTTGTGCGAACTGGGTGAAGGGATCAGCTTCGAAGCCGAGACCAATACGCTGTGGTGGTGCAATATTCTCGGCAAGGCACTGCATGCCCTCGATATGGCAACCGGCATCGAGAGCATCCATCCGCTTCCAGTGATGGCGAGCGTCGTTGCGCGGATCGATGCCGACACACAACTGATCGGCAGCGACAAGGGGCTGTTCGTCCGCAACCGGGCAACCGGCGAACTCGCGCCGCATTGTGAACTTGAACCGGGCAATGACGGCAATCGTTCGAATGACGGGCGCGTACACCCCTCCGGCAGCCTCTGGATCGGTACGATGGGACGCACCGCTGCCGATGGTGCCGGCGCGATCTATCATGTCTCCCGAGGCGTGGTGAGGAGGATTTACGATGCAATCAGCATACCGAACTCCATCTGCTTTTCCCCCGATGCCGCAACAGCCTACTTCGTCGATACCCGCGGCAACCGGTTGATGAAAGTTGCGATCGATCCCTCAACCGGTCTTCCAGCGGGCCAGCCATCCGTCTTCATCGACGGCAGCGCGGATGCAGGCGGTATCGACGGGTCTATCTGCGATGCCAACGGCCATCTGTGGAATGCACGCTGGGGCGAAGCGGCGCTCGACCATTACAATGCCGCCGGAACCTTCATTCAGCGATATCAGCTGCCGGCCAGTAGAACGACTTGCCCCGCCTTTATCGGTAACGGCCGCATCGCTGTCACTTCCGCCTGGGAAGGGTTGGACGCTGCCGGCCGCGCGGCTGATGCGATGGCCGGAGCAACATTTGCGGTCGATACCGGCGCAGAGGCCAAATACGATCCCTCCTATCGCCTCTGACGACCGAGGCGCGTCTCAAATCAAGACGTTCTCAGCGTAAAAAAACAGCATTCGGGGAACCAATGCTGTCCCTGCTTGTTTCCCTATCGAGCCGCGGCCGTGACGACTTCCCGGTCAAGGCAGTGGTTTTATGTAACAATAACAAATGGAAAAGGCAGGAACACCATGAAGAAGACCTTTGGAGCACTTATTGCGGCCGCCCTCATGACGTCCACCGCCCTTGCGCCGGCATTCGCCCAGACAAACAATGCTACGCCGGCTACCCCTGCAGCACCGACGGCGCCGGCCGAGACCAATACGATGGCACCGGCAGCCGGCTCTGCGACCTCCGCTGCGGCTGATGCAGCCTATCTGACCCAGCAGTCGGAAACCCAGGTCAGCGCCAATGATTACATCGGCAAGCAGATCTATAACGCCGGCGACGAGAGCATCGGCAAGGTCAACGACCTGATCCTCGAAGAAAACGGCGGCATCGTCGCGGCGGTTGTCGGTGTCGGCGGCTTCCTCGGCATCGGTACCAAGGATGTCGCACTGCCGATGAGCAAGATCAGCATGACCCGCGACGCCGAGAAAAACGACGTACGCCTGACGACGACTGAAACGGCCGAAGCGCTTCAGTCCGCCCCGGAATTCAAGACTCTGGACGACAAGCAGGCTGCGACGGACGCAACCACGACATCGTCCACGACTACGACGCCGGCCACGCCGGCAGCCCCCGCAACGGGTGGCGATACAAACTCGTCGACGGCGACGAAGCCTTAAAGCTTGAAGCCCGGAACGAGCCATCCGCCACGTGTGATGCGATGAGAATGACAGAGGGCGGTGCCGCGGCGCCGCCCTTTCGTCGATCTAGAGAAGGGAACAGAGCCGTAATGCGTCATAGATGGCCGCATGGATGTTGCGGCTCGATACGGCATCGCCGATCCTGACGAGGTCGAAAGTGGCATCTTCAAGCTTGAGAGGCAGCGGGACGCGGCGGTCGATCAGGGCGCGGTAATCCACCGCTCCAAGATTTTTCGACAATGGCTTCAATGCAAGAAACAAGTCGGCATTGGCCGCGGTGCCGTGTTCCACCACCACCTGACCGACCTGACGCTCAACAGTCGCGGGCGAGTAATCCGAACCGAGAACGGCCGTCAGGCCATTGCCATTGCGCCGCACGGATTTAAGCCGTGTGTTGATCGTGACCTTTACGTTCTTGTCCGCGAAGTTCTTTGCATAGGGCACATGGTTCATGCCGCCCATTTCCGGGGCGAAAAAACGCTCGGGGGAGACCAGTTCCAGCTCCGCGCCGCTTGATGCGATAACTTCGGCCGCGCTCATGCCCGGATGGCCGCCATTGTCGTCGAAAAGAAGAACCGAAGCTTGAGGCTTTGCGGTACCCGCGAGGATATCCCAGCTCGAGGTAACCAGATCCTCACCCTCCTCCAGCTCGGGCAATTGCGCGAAACCTCCTGTCGCGACAACAACAAGGTCGGGATAGAGCGACATGACGTCATCCGCCTCGGCGTAGATGTCGTAACGGATTTCCACACCGAGACGTTCGAGTTCCGACAGGCGCCAATCGATAATGCCGATCATTTCGCGCCGGCGGGGATTGCGGATGAGAAGATTGATCTGGCCGCCGGCCTCTCCCGTGGCTTCGAGCACTGTCACCGAATGCCCCCGTTCTGCCAGAACCCGCGCCGCCTCCAGCCCTGCCGGACCGGCGCCGACGACAACGGCGCGCCTTACCTCATGTGCAGGAACGATATCATGAGATATCAGCGCCTCGCGGCCGGTCGCCGCATTGTGGATACAGAGCGCCTCGCCGCCTTCGTAAATCCTGTCCAAACAGTAGGTCGCACCGACACAGGGGCGGATACGCGCCTCCTCTCCGCGCATGATCTTCTGGACGATATGCGGATCGGCGATATGGGCGCGGGTCATGCCGACCATATCGAGCTTGCCGTCCGCGATCGCGTGGCGGGCGGTTGCAACGTCGGCGATGCGGGCCGCGTGAAAGACCGGGAATTTCGTCGCCGCCCTCACCTCGCCGGCAAAATCCAGATGCGGCGACGCGCGCATGCCCTGGATCGGGATGACATTGTTGAGATCGGCATCGTGATCGATATGGCCTCTTATGACATTGAGGAAATCGACATTACCGGAGGCGACCAGCCGCCTTGCGATCTCGATCCCCTCTTCGCGTGAAAGGCCCTTCTCCCAGTCCTCGTCCGTCACCAGCCTAATGCCGACGATGAAATCCGGTCCCACCGACTTTCGGACAGCCTTCAGCACCATGTCGGAAAAGCGCATGCGGTTTTCCAGCGAACCGCCAAACTCATCCTCCCGCTTGTTTGTGGCGGGCGACCAGAACTGGTCGATCAGATGGCCGTAGGCCTCGATCTCGATCCCATCGAGACCGCCTTCCTTCATGCGAGCAGCGGCATCGGCATAGTCGGCGACGATCCGCTCGATATCCCAGTCCTCCATTTCCTTCGGGAAAGCGCGGTGGGCAGGTTCGCGGATCGGAGAGGGTGCGAGGACCGGAAGCCAGTTGCCCTTGTTCCAGTTGGTGCGCCGGCCGAGATGGGTAAGCTGGATCATCACCGCCGTGCCAAGCTCATGACAGTCGTCGGTCAACCGCTTCAGCCACGGAACGATCTCGTCCTTGTAGGCGAGCAGATTGCCGAAGGCGGGCGGGCTGTCGACCGAAACGCTGGCCGACCCCGCCGTCATCGTCATGGCGATACCGCCCTTGGCCTTTTCCAGATGATAGAGCCGATAGCGATCCTTAGGCATCCCGTCTTCCGAATAGGCCGGTTCATGGGCTGTCGACATAATGCGGTTTTTCAGCGTCAGATGCCTGAGCTGAAACGGCTGTAGCAGCGGATCGTTGGACATCGAAATGGCGCACTCTCGTTCGGTCGAGAGGGGATCATCGCCGAGGAGCGGGCTTCCCGCGACAATCAGAAGCGCCGCGGGATGTCTGTAAAACGGCAATTGCCGTCATGAGCTACGGTTGTTAGAAAATTCGTGATTATTTGTGCGAGCCCAATTATGAACTCTATCGATCAAGAGCGAGCATTTTCTGATAAGATCGACTGCAAATTTCCATACCTAGATACTTCCAAGGCTACGGCACTCGTCGCGGAAGCATTGTCCATTTCCCCAAATGCCGCATTTTGTGTGCTGTACGAAATCCTCGCCCCGCCACATTCGGAAAAGGTGCCAAAACAAAGACAGCGGGAATTGCTGGCCACCTGGAGTGAGCTTGCGAGTTTTCCCCTTGCTGTTCCCATCTCAAACATGGCCAGTCACGTGATTGATGGTAGAGAAGTGTCCACAAAACAGGCGCTAAACTTGATGCGCGAAGCAGCGGCAATCCAAGGACAATACGCGGCTTTAACGGTGATATCTCACCTCGCATATGCGGGAAATGAAAACCTCGACTGTGATGCGGTGGATACTTTGGAGCGAGAAATTCGGATGCGATGGGATGCGTCTATATAACCACACCGGATCGAACCCTGCCTTTGCGGCAAAGTCCAGCTCTCAAGCGAGCTACGCGCGCCTCAGATCCGCTCGATCGCCATGAAGTCGTGGTAGTGGTCCTGCAGGTAGCGCAGGGTCGCGGCGCCATCGACCGGGCGGCCGTAGTGGTAGCCTTGCCCCATGCCGCAGCCGAGTGTGCGCAGCATGTCGACATCGGCCTGTTCCTCGATGCCTTCGGCAACGACTGCGAGATCCAGCCCCTGGCACATGGCGATGATGGCGCGCACGATATGTTCCGACGCGCGGTCTGAGGTGATGCGTGAGATGAAGGCGCGGTCGATCTTGACCTTGTCGAATGTGAAGTCGCGCAGCCGGCCAAGGCTGGACTGGCCGGTGCCGAAATCGTCGAGCGAAATGCGCACGCCGCTTGCTCGCAATTCCGAAATGATCCGCTGGGCGGTATCGGCCGATGTCATCACGGCTGTTTCGGTGATTTCCAGTTCCACGCGCCGCGGATCAAGCCCGACGCGCGACAGCGTCGAGAGGATGTTGCGCGATGTGCCCGGATCCATGAGCTGGGCGGAGGACAGGTTGAACGACAGGAAAAGCTCGCGCGGCCATGAAAGTGCAGCCTCTGCCGCTTTGCGCAGCAGCGTATCCGACAATGCATCGATAAAGCCGCGCTCTTCGGCCAGCGGCACAAAGACGGCAGGCGAGACGAAACCGAGATCGGCATCGCGCCAACGCGCCAAAGCTTCGAAACCCACCACCACGCCGTCGCGGATGCGCACGATCGGCTGGAAATGCACATCGACCGCATCTGTGATGATTGCGTTGCGCAGTGCCTGCTCGATCTGCGTGGCACGCTTCATTTCCTGGGCAATTTCAGTGGAATAAACAGTGATCTGGGCGCGGCCTCGGCGCTTGGATCGGTAGAGGGCCGTTTCGGCGCTCTTCAGCAGGTTTTCGAATTCCTCACCTGCGAAAGGATAGATGGCAAAACCGAAGGATGCCGAAAGGCGAACATTGCGGTCGCCCAAATCATACGGAGCGGACAGCACATCCTTCATCATCTGACCGATGCGCTCCGCCCCTACCCGCTCGAAGACAAGAGGAAGGACAAAGGCGAATTCGTCGCCATCGTGGCGTGTTACCGTCGCGCCATCGGGCATGCAGGCCTTCAGACGATGGGCAACCTGGCAGAGAATTTCGTCACCCGCCTCCGAGCCGAAAAGATCGTTGATGGGCTTGAAGCCGTCGAGATTGGCGATGCAGATGGCAAAGGGGGCCGGGTCGTCGGCGCGTTCGGCTGCAAGCAGGCGCACCTTGTCGCGCAACCGGTAGCGGTTGCCCAGGCCCGTCAACGGATCGCTGTAGGCCATGGCCTGCAACTCGTTCTGGCTGACGTGCGGCAATGGGTTGCCCGCTAGCTTCATAAAAAATCCTGCTCATCGAAACGAGCGAAGGATGAGGGACAAAGATTAAGAAACTCTGCTGATGTATCAGCTTATGCCAATATGGTCACGAAACGGGCCAGGCTTCAGCTGCTATCTCGTCTTCGTCCGAAAGCAAATACCTCTGGAATACCGCATCCAGTGCTTCCGGGCTGATCGGCTTCAGGATCACATCGTTCATGCCGGCCTCGATGCAGGCCTCGCGATCACGATCGAACGCTTGCGGCAGGACAGCGATGATCGGCACCGCCTGAACTCCGTCCTCAAGTGCACGGATCGCCGCAGACGCTTCGAAACCGGTCAGTTTCGGTAGCGTTACATCCATGAGAACAAGGCGCGGCGAATGCTCGCGCCAAAGGCGGACTGCCTCTTCGCCATCGGTCGCCAGAACGTAGCTATAGCCAAGTCCTTCGATGATCTGTGAAAAGACGATCTGATTGACTTCATTGTCCTCGGCAACGAGGACATCGATACTATCGTCCTTCGAGACCGGCGCGAACGACGGCTCGTCGATTGGCGGCAATATGATTTCATCAACGGGTTTGCGCAGTTCGGTAGCGATCCGAACCGGCAGGCCGGGCCCGAAAGTCCCTTCTTCGACACGCAGTGCCGTTACGCCATAGGCTTCGGCGATCTGCTTCAACTCGGCCGGCATACGGGCATCGATGACGACGATGTCGATGCGGACATCGGCTTCGGCCGCGAGTTGAAGAAACAGGGTGAGTTCCTCGGCGTCGGCTGCGGCTGAAACATCGGCGGCCTGGCGGGAAAGGACATCGATTGCCTCCGCCACCGTGTCTGCGAAACGGCTTACAACGAGTATCTTTGCGCCAGCGACGGCGGAGAGCGGGTCGACGGCCGAGCTCGAAACGGCGCTCCGGGTCATGTCGATCGGAACAAAGCCGGAGACCCATTCGCTCGATTGCTGCGACAGATCGGTACGGACGCCGGCGACAACCGACGACACATCCTGCTTGACGGTTACAAGATAATAACGGCCGGGCTTGCCGATCCGATACTTGTGGACGATCGTCAGTGCGGTCGAACCATCAGGGCGGGTGATGTGCTCGGGGAGCTGGATCGGGTCGCCGGTCTCATAGACATGCTGGTTGATCGGCGCAAGACGGTCTTCGAAGGCCCTGGAATTGATGTCGGAACCCTTGTGACCAAGGATCGCATCGGCGGGCAGATCGAGGAAATCGCAATTGGCCTTGTTGACCGCGACGAAGGTGGCGTTGCGGTCCTTGACGCTGATCGGGAAAGGCAGGTTGTCGAGAACTTCTTCGGTCACCTGAACGCGTTCGGTGTCGAGGCGCCACTGCTCCTCGCGCTTCTTCTGTTCGGAAACATCCTTGATGACGCAGACGCCGTAGCCGGATGGAAGACGGCGCTTGACGACACTCAGCCAGCGATCGGGACCGGGGCGCTCCAGACTTTCCGAACGCTCCTTCCATAGACCGGCAATCTGTTCGGCGACCCAATCCTCGCGATTGAGCGCACGGCGATAATTGTGGGTGTCGGCGACAAGGCGGATACCGGCATCATACATGGCAGCGAGAAGATCGCGAATACGGGTTCCCGGCACCAGCAGACGGGGCTGTACCCGTGTGATGCTCGCAATCTGCTGGCTGGCAAATACGACAAGATCGTTCCTGTCGTAAAGCAATACAGCCGCGGACAAGCCTTCGGCCAGTGCTTCCAGAATGGCAGTCTGAATGTTCGGATCCGCCGCGTCCAAATCATTCATGGATGAAACTCCGTATGCTTTCGGGACGGCTTTCGGCCACTCCCGGTCAGCCGATTCAACGTACGATCGGCAAAACTTCCTTCACGCTCGTCAATGGGAACATGCTGGCTGCAAGTCATCAACGAATGACCAGATCGTTGTGGCGGTGCCCAGCTGGCCGCCACTCCGGTCATTCGCGAAGAGCAGAGATGCTCTCCCGGATTCATCCAATTTCTCACATGAACCCTAGCCCGTTTACCTTAAGGCCGGATTAATGGCGTTTCCCATTGAGACGATTGCCGAGGATAATCCTATTGCAGCACTTTCCTCCGGCCGCAGAATCCCCGAAAATGGCGATATGTCTGTAAAGCTCCTGCCTGAAACCCTGATCAACCAGATCGCCGCCGGCGAAGTCATTGAACGGCCCGCCAGCGCGACAAAGGAATTGATCGAGAATGCGATCGACGCCGGTGCGACGCGTATCGAAATCGCCACGGCCGGCGGGGGCAAGAGCCTTGTCCGCGTCACCGATAACGGATCGGGCATGGACGCGGCAGATCTGGAACTGGCCGTACGCCGCCATTGCACCTCGAAGATCTCGACGACGCTCGAGGATATCAGCACGCTTGGTTTTCGCGGCGAAGCGCTGCCGTCGATCGGTTCCGTCGCGCGGCTGACGATCACCAGCCGCCGCCACGGCGATCCATCCGGCTCGCAGGTCTCCGTCCATGGCGGTGCTGCGATCCCGGTCAAGCCGGCGCCGGCCAATCCCGGCACGGTGGTCGAGGTGCGCGACCTGTTCTTTGCCACCCCTGCCCGGCTGAAATTCATGAAGACCGAGCGGGCGGAGGCGGCAGCGATCACCGAAGTGGTCAAGCGCATGGCCATCGCCTTCCCGCATATACGTTTCGTGCTCTCCGGTTCCGACCGCTCGACGCTGGAATTTGCCGCCACCGGTGACGACCATCTTGCCCGCATGGCACAGATCCTCGGCCCGGAATTCAAGGAGAATGCGATCGAGATCGATGCCGGGCGCGAGGATGTATCGCTGTCCGGTTTCGTCGGCGTGCCGACCTTTCACCGCGGCAACTCGGCGCATCAGTTCGCCTTCGTCAACGGCCGGCCGGTGCAGGACAAGCTGATCCTGTCGGCGATCCGTGGTGCCTATGCCGAACAGATGCCGGCGGGGCGTTATCCGGTCGCGGTTCTGTCGATCGATCTCGATCCCGCCTTCGTCGACGTCAACGTGCATCCGGCCAAGGCCGATGTGCGTTTCCGCGATCCGCAACTGGTGCGCGGGCTTATCGTCGGGGCCATCCGTCAGGCGCTGCATCGCGAAGGTGACCGTGCCTCGACCACCGGGGCCGCTGCCATGCTGCGCGCCTTCCAGCCCGGCTCTTTCCAGCAGCCTTCCGCTCAACCGGGCTTTTCCGAGGGCTCGGGTTCAGCTTTCCCGCAGCGTTCCTATTCGCATTCGGCTTCTGCGCAGGCAAGCTGGTCCGCGTCTTCTTCGCCTTCAAGACCGCTCGATCTCGATATCGCAACCGCCTATGCAGCCCGCCCGGTCCAGTCCGGTTTCGACGCCTTTGCCGCGCCGACGGCTCGCGCCGACACGAGTGCGGAAACAACCTATACGCCTGAGACAACCGCCGCCGGTTACCGGCTGGGTGCTGCCCGCGCGCAGGTCCATGAGAACTATATCGTCGCCCAAACCGAGAAAGGTCTCGTGATCGTCGACCAGCATGCGGCACATGAACGCCTGGTCTACGAGAGCCTGCGCAAGGCGCTGGAAAATGACCGCCTTGCCTCACAGGTGCTGCTGATACCCGAGATCATCGACCTCCCGGAAGAGGATTGCGACCGGCTGATGGTGCATGCAACGGAACTCGACAGGCTGGGGCTTGCGATCGAGCGTTTCGGTCCGGGCGCAGTTGCC
Organism: Neorhizobium sp. LMR1-1-1.1; assembly: GCF_040675795.1. Taxonomy (NCBI): domain Bacteria; kingdom Pseudomonadati; phylum Pseudomonadota; class Alphaproteobacteria; order Hyphomicrobiales; family Rhizobiaceae; genus Neorhizobium; species Neorhizobium sp. LMR1-1-1.1. The sequence goes on along the minus strand of NZ_JBEGHE010000025.1, from coordinate 687,084 downwards.
GTGCGCGAAACGCCGGCCATGCTCGGCGAAGTGGATGCGAGCGCGCTTGTCCGCGATCTCGCCGACGAGATCGCGGAATGGAATACGGCGAGCGGCCTCAGGAATAAGCTCGAATATATTGCCGCAACGATGGCCTGCCACGGATCAGTCAGGTCCGGTCGGCGGCTGAAACCGGACGAGATGAATGCGCTTTTGCGCCAGATGGAGGCGACACCCGGCTCGGGAACCTGCAACCATGGGCGGCCGACCTATATAGAACTCAAGCTTTCTGATATAGAACGGCTGTTCGGGCGGAGTTGAGAAGCGCTCTGGTAATCGTAATTGGTTCGGGGTAGAGGGGACCGATGTTTTTTCGCAGGAGACGAGTGATGAACCGGTTTGAGGGAAGCGGCTTTCGCGAGGCCAAGATCCGCTATCTCGACGGCGACTACCAAATCCTGAGCGCCGGCTCCTACGTCACCTGCGCCTTGACCGGCGCGCATATCCCGGTCGACGAACTGCGTTATTGGAGCGTTGCAAGGCAGGAAGCCTATATCGACTGCGCAACCTCGCTCGAAGCCGAAAAACGCGCCGGCACGCTGCCGAACCAGCAGGTGGGCTGAACGATCAGCCCTTGGCCGCGCCCTCGCGCAGCCGTCTTTCGCGGAAATTCCTGAATGCCGCCTCGATCATGGTCGAAGGACCACTGGGATCGTCGAAGACCATGTCGATCTCGACGATCTTAGATCTCTCCAGCAGCGTGCGGGCCAGGCCGGAATGGCCGGCAAGGCGGGCGGCATCCTTGGCCGTAGTCGCCAGTACCAGATCCTCGCGCTCGGCATCGTCGAGCAGCGACTGGATCTCGTCCTCGGTGAAATAATGATGATCGGGAAAGGAGCGGGTCGTCGAGATCAGCCCGCCGATGGCGCGGACGGTGCGGTAGAATTTTTCCGGATCTGCTATTCCGGCATAGGCCAGCACATTCTTGCCCGACAGGCTGGCATCCGGACGCGGCTCGATCGTGGCGAAATGGATCGCTTTGCCGGCACGAGCTGCCTTGCGGACAAGCGCATCCGCAGCTTCGCCATTACCAACTTTGAGGATGGCAGAGAGCTGGTGCATCTGTTCCTTTATCGGAGCGCGAACCGGGCCACCCGGCACGAGATGGCCATTGCCGATGCCTCTTATGCTATCGATCACCACAAGAGCGAAATCCAGATGCAGGCGGGCACTTTGGAACCCGTCGTCCATGATGATCAGGTTGGCGCCTTCCGCTGCCAGCTTTCTTGCGCCATCGACCCGCTTGCGCGAAATCACCGTCATGGCCTCTGCCGCGAGAAGCAGCGCCTCGTCGCCCACCGCATCGGCCCGGTGGCGATCGCGATCGACCAGCGTGGTCACATCCAGCGAGCCGCCATAACCGCGGCTAAGGAAACCGGGTGTGTGGCCCATTGCCTTGGCAGCCCTTGCGAGCGCGATCGAGGTCGGGGTCTTGCCGGCGCCCCCAACTGTAAAATTGCCTACACAGATCACAGGTATCGGGGCAGACGCGCGCTTGGCCGTGCGCATCCTTTTACCCGCAACCGCGCCATAGATGGCCGAAAAAGGTGACAGCGCATAAGCGCGCCAATCGGCCTTTTCCCACCAGAAAGGCGGCGCTTCGGAAACCATCGCGGCTAATCCCCTACGGAAACCGCGCCGGGCGATGCGGGGGCAAAGATGACGTCGGGAAGTGCGGTAATATCGTCGAGACAATGGTCGGCAAGGGCGGAAAGCGTCTGGCGCGTCCCCGTGCCGGTCAGGACGGCGAGGTTGAGCCCGGCACCTGCGGCACGGCCCATATGCATGTCGTGATTGTTGTCACCCACCATCGCGACTTCCGCCGGCTGAAGGCCGACGGCCTTGCAGAAGGCGAGCATCATGCCCGGCTGCGGCTTGGTGCCGAAACCGCTGTCGTAACCGGCGATGAAATCCACATGTCCGGAAATGCCGAAGCTTTCGGCCATGCGGCGGATTGCCTTTTCGTTGTCGCTGGAGGCGATGCCGAGCTTCAAACCGCGTGCCTTCAAGTCCGAAAACACGGAAGGCAGATCGGCGACCGGCACCGAAAACTCGGCGGCGCGCAGGAACAGCGCATCCAGCTCACGGGTCAGGTCGTCCACGTCGAGCGGCGATCCGGCCGCGACGAAACCTTCAGCGATCTCGGCGGAATTACCGGCGGCGAGCAGGCTGTCGGCTCTGGTCTTGCCGGTGTCCGGGTCCATGCCGCCTGCGATCAGAAGAACAGGTTCAAGTGCTGCATTGCCGGCTGCGGCGATGCGGGCCGCCTCGCGGTTTACCGGTCCCCAGCTTTCGTCATAACGAATGAGCGTGCCGTCCTTGTCGAACAGGATGCCCGCGATCGCGGGGGGCGGGCTCACCGGCCGTTCCCGGCAGCGGCGACCTTAGGCTGCAGGCGGGCAGTCACGGTCAGCGGGTTGAGATAGGGTTCGAGCGCCTTGATGGTCTTGGCCAGCGCACCGCGCAGGTCTTCCATCGCATCGCTCCCGGCCTCGACCATCTTGGCGCGGGCGGGATCGGTGATCAGCAGGTAATGCACGGCCTTGGCCAGCATCTCGACATCCTTGACCACCCGCGCGCCGCCCTTGCGAACGAGATGCTGATAGGCATCCCGGAAATTCTGGATGTTCGGTCCGGTCAGTACGGCGCAGCCGATCATGGCCGGTTCCAGCGGGTTCTGGCCGCCTTCATTGGTCAGCGACCGGCCCACAAAGGCGATTTCGGTCAGGCGCAGGTAAAGCCCCATTTCGCCGATGGAATCGCCAAGGAAAATATCGGTCTCAGGCGTAAGTTCGTCATTGCGCGAACGACGGGCAACAACGAGGCCCTCTTCCTTGAGCATGGTTTCGATCGCATCAGCCCGGTCGGGATGGCGCGGCACGATGATGGTCAACTGGCCATTCTTCGGTTTCAGCGCCCGGTGAACGGTTGCTGCAGCCATTTCCTCGCCATCGAAGGTGGAGATTGCCGCCCAGGTCTTGCGGTCGCCTATCTCTGCCTTGTATTTCGCCAGCAGCAGCTCGTCGCAGGGCGGCGGATCCGTGTCACTCTTCAGGTTGCCGGAGACGATGACCGGCCATGCACCGAGGTCACGGAAGCGTTCTGCATCGAGATCGGACTGGGCGACGACGAGCGCCATCTTGTCGAACAGCGCCTCAGCCACCTTGGCGTGGTTGCTCCAGCGCGTGAAGGAGCGATCCGAAATGCGGGCATTGACCCGGATCTGCGGGATGCGGCGGCGCGCGAGTTCAGCGACGGTTGTCGGCCAGATTTCAGATTCCGCCGTAATGCAGGCATCCGGCCGCCAATAGGCGATGAAACGCTTGATCGGGAATTTAAGATCGATCGGCACATACTGATGGATGACCTCGTCGCCCAGTCGAGCGGCGACAAGGGCAGCGGAGGTGACAGTGCCGGTAGTCAGCACGACATGGATTTCGCGGCGGCGCAGTTCACGGATCAACGGCAGGATGGAAAGGGTTTCCCCGACGCTTGCCGAATGAACCCAGACCAGCGGCCCACGAGGACGCGGCTGGCTCGCATAACCCAGTCTCTCAAGTCGTCTTGAGCGGTCTTCCTTGCCTTTCATCGCCCGGCAGGCGAGATAGGGGCCGGCCAAAGGATAAAGCGCCACGCCTGCAAGGCGATAACCGGCAAGAGCCATGCGAGCCACAGCACCGCTCATAGCCCTCGCTCCATATCCCTGCCTAGCGCCATCAATACCTCACCCCTGGAGCGATAATTTAGCTCGTCTTACCTGCTTCATAAATGCGTCAAAAAAGCGAGCTTCAGGTCAAGTGCGCCTCAACCTGAAGGCCTATCATATTTCTGGCGCCTTGTGTCAGGCCTACTTGATTTCAGGATCCAGAAGGCGGTGCATGTGGACGATGAAATAGCGCATCTCGGCATTGTCGACAGTCGACTGCGCCTTTGAGCGCCAGGCGGTCAGCGCTGTTGCGTAGTCGGGATAGATGCCAACAATGTCGAGGGCAGACAAATCCTTGAACTGCACGCCGTCCAGGCTCGCAAGTTCACCGCCAAAAACCAGGTGCAGGAGCTGCTTCTTTTCGCTCGATTGCGTCATTTCCAAATCCGTCCATTTCTTGGTCAGAGCACATCCGCCTTTCTTCGAAACGCGAAACTACTCCATCTCTCTGGTTCACCGCAATTCCGGGCGCAAAACCGGTTCCCACTTTTGCTGGAATTGCTCTAGAAGCCCTTCCTCTGCGGCATTCCGTCACAAAGGTCAACCCGCTGCACCGGTCACAAGATGGGGCAGAAGCACATGGCGCGCATGGCGGGTTCCAGCCACCAGAACGCCGTGACGGACAGTTTCGCGATTGTAGATCAGGGGTTGGTCATCAAGCCCGGTCAGTGCCCCGCCTGCACGCTCCAGTATCAGGTCGGCAGCGGCCAGATCCCAGTCATGGCTGTCCTTCTTCACGATCGTCCCATCGATGCGTGCATCGGCCACCATGGCCAGCCGATAAGCGAGCGAGGGAACGTGGCTGACGCGATGGATTGCAAGCTCGGGCTGCAGCTTCTTGACGATCTTCTCGTCCGCGGCCAGCACCAGTTCGTCAACCTCCCCCTCGGATCGGACAGCGATCGGTGCGCCGTTCCTCAAAGCCGGACCTTCTGCCACGGCCTGGTATTCCTGCTGCAGCGCCGGCGCGACGAGGACGCCCGCCACCGGGCGGCCCTCGTGGACAACCGCGACGGATACACACCAGATCGGTTCTCCGGCGATGAAGGCGCGGGTGCCGTCGATCGGATCGACCACGAACAGCGTCTCACAGGCCAGCCGGGCGCTGTCGTCGTCGGTCTCTTCCGAAAGCCAGCCATAGTTCGGGCGCGCCTTCAGAAGAAGCGACTGGAGACGATCATTGGCGGCAAAGTCGGCGGCGCTGACCGGCGAGCGGCCCTCGTTCTTCCACCAGACTTCCGGCGATTGCCGGAAATAGCCGTTGGCGATCTCACCTGCCTGCCGGGCGGCATCGAGGATGAGGTCGAGATCGGCGCTCCAGTTTTTGTCGGAGGAAACCATGGCGTCAGCTTCCCGCCAGCGTCATGCCCTCGATCGCGATGGTCGGCGAAGCGACACCGTATTTGCGGTCGATATCGTTTGCCAGCGTGAGACGCATGAACATGTCCCTGAGGTTGGACGCGATCGTCACCTCGGAGACGGGGAAGGCAAGCTTGCCGTTTTCGATCCAGAAACCGCTGGCGCCGCGCGAATATTCGCCGGTGAGCATGTTTACGCCCTGGCCGATCAGTTCGGTCACATAAAGGCCGGTCCCCACCGACGCGATCAGTTCCTCCGGCGAGATATCGCCCGGTTCAAGCGCTAGGTTGGTAGAGGCCGGGGTGACGGAGTTACCGCCGCGCACGCCACGACCATTGGTCGGCAGGCCGAGTTCGCGGCCGGTGGAGGTCGACAGGAACCAGTGCTTCAGCACGCCGTCCTCGATCATCGTCATCCGCTCGCCGGAAACACCTTCGCCATCGAAGGGACGCGAGGATGAACCGCGGACGATCAGCGGGTCGTCGGTGATGTTGAGACCGGCCTTCAAAACCTGCTGGCCCATCCTGTCACGCAGGAAGCTCGTCTTGCGCGCCACGGATGAACCATTGATGGCGCCGGCGATCGTGCCTACGAAACCACGCGCCATGCGCGGATCAAAAACGACGGTGACATTGCTTGCTGTCGGCACCTGGCGCGGATTGATACGGGCAACCGCACGCTCGCCGGCGCGCCGACCGATCAGATCCGGCGCATCGAGATCGGCGTCATAAAGGCGACTGTCGAAATCGTAGTCGCGCTCCATCTTCGTGCCTTCGCCTGCAATTGCGCTGACGGATCGGCCGAAACGCGTGGCCATGTAGCTGCCGGAAAAGCCATGCGAGGTGACGAGAACCATGCCGCCCATGCCCGCAGAGGCGCCGGCGCCGGAAGAATTGGTGACGCCATTAACGGCCAATGCAGCAGCTTCGGCAGCAAGGGCTGCCTCACGCAATGCATCGGTCGGCACATCGGTCGGGTCAAAAAGGTCGAGATCCGGATAGGATTTCGCCAGTCGGTCCGCATCCGCCATGCAGACGAAGGGGTCTTCGGGAGAAACCTTCGCCATGGCGACGGCGCGTTCCGCAAGCGTCTTCATGTCGAAGCCCGGATTGGCCGACACGCTGGCAACCTTCTGGCCGACAAACACGCGCAGCGAAAAATCGTCGCTTTCCGATGATTCAGTTCCCTCGACCTTGCCGAGGCGCACCGATACGGAGCGCGAGCGCGAGCGGACCACGACTGCATCGGCCGCATCGGCGCCTGCCGCCTTCGCCAGGTCGATTAGTTCAGAAGCACGGGATAAAAGCTGGGCGGAATCAATTTCAGAGCTCATATTTGCAAGCCTTTCGTTCCTGTCCCATTTATTGTGAGCGCTTCGAAGCATCAAGTGTGCCACACCTTTTCTTGACCGGGTTGTCGCGTCTGCGAACAGCCCGACTGATTCATTCCGCCTATTCGAAAGTTTCTGCATGACCGCACCGGGCTCGCTATTCACCGAAATGTTGCTTCTGCTGGCCGGAGCGGTCATCGCCGCACCAATCTTCAAGAGGCTGGGGCTTGGAACGGTTCTCGGCTATCTGGCTGTCGGCGTCATCATCGGCCCGGTCTTCCAGCGTATCACCGATACGGAAGAGGTGCTGCATGTGGCGGAATACGGCGTCGTCTTCCTGCTCTTCGTCATAGGGCTGGAGCTCAAACCCTCGCGCTTATGGCAGATGCGCGGCGACGTGTTCGGTCTTGGTCCGGTTCAGGTTCTTTTGACCGGGCTTGCGCTTGCGGCGCTCGCCTTCGAGACCGGCATGGCGACGTGGCAGGGAAGCCTGATCGTCGGCTTCGGCCTTGCGCTATCCTCCACCGCCTTTGCATTGCAGTTGCTCAACGACGCCGGCGATATCAACAGCCGCTACGGGCAACGCTCGTTTTCAGTTCTGCTGTTCCAGGATCTGGCGATCGTGCCGCTTCTGGCGCTGATCACCGTGCTTGCGCCGGGAACGGAGGAACAGGCCGCCACGCCGTTTGTCGATTTCGCCGTTGCGATCGCGGCCATCGGCGCGATGATCATCGCCGGAAAATATCTGCTCAATCCGATGTTCCAGATCATTGCCCGCACCGGCGCGCGCGAGGTGATGATCGCGGCCGCCCTGCTCGTCGTGCTCGGATCGGCCGCGGCAATGCAGATGGTCGGCCTGTCGATGGCGATGGGGGCGTTTCTGGCCGGTGTGATGCTGGCGGAATCCTCCTATCGGCACGAGCTGGAGGCTGATATCGAGCCGTTCCGCGGCCTGCTTCTGGCACTGTTCTTCGTTGCGGTCGGCCTGTCGCTGGAACTCGAAGTGATCGTCGACAACATCCTGTTCATCATACCGGCCGTCATCGTGTTCATGGCGGTGAAGGCGTTTATCGTCTACGGGCTCTGCCGGCTCTGGGGCTCATCCCATAACGATGCGATCCAGATTGCCTTTCTGTTGCCGCAAGGCGGCGAATTCGCCTTCGTTCTGTTTACCACCGCCACCGCCGCCGGGCTTCTGTCATCCTCGACCGCCTCGCTGCTGATCGCCATCGTGACGCTTTCGATGGCGCTGACGCCGCTTGGTGCGGCACTTGCCAAGCGCCTGATGCATGGTGAGGCGCGGGAGGAACTGGACGAGGACTTTGCCGGCGCCGGCGCAGACGTGCTGATGATCGGCTTTTCCCGTTTCGGCCAGATCGCCTCGCAGATGCTGCTTGCCGGCGGCAGCGCCGTGACCGTGATCGATGATTCCGCCGATCGTATCCGCCAGGCCGCCAATTTCGGCTTCCGCATCTATTTCGGCGACGGCACCCGTCGCGACGTGCTCGTGTCATCCGGCATCGAAAAGGCCAAGATCGTCGTCGTTGCGACGCAGAAGAAGGAAACGACCAGCAGGATCGTCGAGCTTATCCAGTCCGAATTCCCCAATGTCCGGCTTTTCGCCCGTTCCTATGACCGCATCCATTCCCTGTGGCTGAGGGAAAAGGGCGTCGAATACGAATTGCGCGAAACGCTGGAATCCGGCCTGCTGTTTGGTGCCAAGACGCTGGAAGCGCTCGGCATGTCCGAAGCGCGCGCCGAGGAAATTCTTCAGGATATCCGCCGCCGCGACGAGGAGCGCCTGCAGATCCAAGCAGTCGAGGGCATTTCGGCAGGACGTGACAAGCTGTTCAACAGCCCCGTCAAGCCGGAACCGTTGATCAAGCCGAAACGCATCAGTGTTCAGGAAGACGTGGCCGACGAGGTGGAAGCGGGTCTGTCTCTGGGGAAATGGTAAGCCGGACGGCTTCAGCCCTTGGCGACGGATGCCTGAAGTGCATCCACTGCGCGCTTCAATTCATCCTTGACGTGGCTTGCCTCGTCCAGAATTTCCTGCGCTTTGAGGAAATCCAGCACGCGGAAACGGTTGACCTGCGGGCGCAGGAAGATGTGCGGCGGATTTAGCTTCAGTTTCAGCGCGATCGAAGCCTGCATGGTTAGCTGGCTGGCACCGAACAGCGCGTCGATGCGGGTCGGCGGGTGGGTGCCGTCGCCTTCCGGTGCGCCAACGACATCGACGCCGATGACAACGTCGGCAAGGTCGAGCAGCTGTTCATAGGGAACCGGATTGAATACGCCGCCGTCGATCATCACCCTTCCGTTGACCCAGACCGGCATGAACAGGCCGGGAATGGCGGCTGATGCGGCAATCGCGGTTCTGAGATCCCCCTCTTCGAGGATCACCTCGGCCTGCCCGTAATAATCGGTGGCGGAGATTTTAAGCTGGATTTTCAGGTCGGAAAAATCCTCCGGGATATCGGGAGGAAGGAAGGCATCGAGGATGGGATCGAGATTGAAATGGCCGAAGCGGAAGCCGCCCAGCTTGTCGCGCATTGAAGCCGGTCCGAGCGTCCAGAGGCGATTGAACAGCGAATTGCGGTTGCCCATCGTGCGCACCGTATAGTCGCGGATGTCGGCGCCTCGCATGCCGGACGCCATGCCGGCCCCCATGATCGCGCCGATCGAAGATCCCGAAATCGCCACCGGTTTGATGCCGAGTTCATCGAGCGCCTCGATGATACAGATATGCGAGATGCCTCTTGCTCCGCCGCCGCCGAAGGCTACGGCATAACGCAGGCCCTCCCCGCTGTTTTCAGTATCCAGATCCGGCAGGGAGAGGCGTGTGTTCATGGCGAGGTTCAGCCTGGCTGATATCGATAAAATTCGATGCGGCTATCGCCGAACATCCGGCTTTCCAGCGGTTTGAAAACTGGATCGACGACGATCTCGGCATCAATCCGCTCTTCCAGCAGAACAAGAGCACCCGCGGCCAACCAGCCGCCGGCATGCGCCGCATGGAGTGCCTTTTCACCCAGGCCCTTGCCGTAAGGTGGATCGGCGAAAATCAGGTTGAACGGCTCGATATTGCCGATCGAACCGAGGCTGGTTGCGTCCCGACGGAGAATACGCGCCCGGCCATGCAGACCGAAACTGTCGATATTCTCCCAGAGAAGGCCCCTGCCTTCGACGCTGTTTTCAACGAACAAGGCCTGCTTGCAACCGCGCGACAGGGCTTCCAGCCCCACCGCGCCGGTTCCGGCAAAAAGGTCGATCACCCGTGTACCATCGAGCGCGTCCGGATAGACGTGCCCGAGGATATTGAACAGGCTTTCGCGCGTCCGGTCGATGGTCGGCCGGATATCATTCGTCTTCGGCGTGGCCAGAGCGCGGCCGCGGAACTCACCCCCTACGATCCGCACAGCTTAGCCCCTCGGTGTCCGCGGCTTGCCGCCCGGGCGTCCACCGCCTGGGCCACCACGCGAACCACCACCTGGCTTACCGCTATTGGGTCTGCCGCCGGAAGGCTTGCCGCCAAAGGACTTTCCGCCACCCGGCTTGCCACCGAAACCGGGCTTGCCACCCGAGGGCTTGCCGCCGAAGCCTGAAGGCTTGCCACCAAAGGGCTTGTCGCCTCTCGACGGACGATCACCAAAGGAGCGTTCACCCCTGTCTTCGCGTGCCGGGCGGTCGCCACGCGGTGGGCGATCCGAGAAGGAACGTGCGGGGCGATCACCAGGGGGGCGATCACCGAACGAACGTTCTCCCCTCGGCTTGTCGCCGTAGGGACGATCGCCACGGGGCTTGTCACCAAAGCTGCGTTCGCCGCGCGGACGCTCTGAGCGCCCCTCGCTGGAGAAGGATTTGCCGCGGGCCGGACGGTCTCCGTCTTCGCGGGGCTTGCGGTCACCGTAAGGCCTGTCGCCACGGGGGCGATCACCAAACGAGCGCTCGCCTCTCGGCTTGTCGCCGAACGAACGTTCACCGCGTGGCTTGTCGCCGAAACCACGGTCTTCGCGATCACCACGCCTTGCGCCTCGTTCCGGCTGGTCTTCACCGCGGATCCAGTCGCTGTCATCCTTGACGCGGTTGATCTTGACGCGGAGATCGTTTTCCGGCGCTGGCTTCTTGAACAGCTGCTCGGCCTGGGCGCGGGCTGTTACCTTGCGGCCGCTGTCGTCGGTCGTCGGGCGGGCGCCGGGCGCCATCCAGACATTCGCCGTGCGGCTGGTGCCCATCGGCGGGCGCTTCTTCGGCTTCTCATCACCGAAATCGCGATCCGATGGCTTCGCCCCGAACTTGCCGGAAGGCCTGTCGGAGAACTTGCGATCGTCGCGACGGCTGTCGGGACGCTTGGTGTCGAGGCGGCCAAGGGCACGCTCGCGACGGTCGCCGCGATCACCACCCCGATCGTCCGAGCGGTCACTCGCCCGGCCGCGTTCGGACTTGGCCGGACGCTCGGCCTTTTCGGCGCGCTGCGGCTGCTCGTCTTCGGAACTGCGCTCGTTATAAAGCGGGGCTTCGAAATTGGCTTTCGATTCATCGATCAGGCGCGGGCCGAGCTGGTCGCGCAGTGTGCGGCCGCGCACTTCCAGCACTTCGCCTTCCGGCAGGTCGCCGAGCTGGAACGGACCGTAGGAAATGCGGATCAGGCGGTTGACCTCGAGACCGAGCGCGCCGAGCACGTTCTTGATTTCGCGGTTCTTGCCTTCGCGAAGACCCATAGTGATCCAGACATTGTGACCCTGGGCACGGTCGAGCGTCGCTTCGATCGAACCGTAGAGCACGCCGTCAACGGCAATGCCGTCCTTCAGTTTGTCGAGCGCGGCCTGATCGACCTCGCCATGGGCGCGCACGCGGTAGCGGCGCAGCCAGCCGGTGGTCGGCAGTTCGAGCGTGCGCGACAGACCGCCGTCATTGGTCAGAAGCAGCAGGCCTTCGGTGTTGATGTCGAGGCGACCGATGGAGAGAACCCGCGGAAGACCTTCCGGCAGGTTGTCGAACACGGTCGGGCGACCTTCCGGATCGGAATTGGTCGTCACCAGGCCACCGGGCTTGTGGTAGAGCCAAAGACGGGTGCGCTCGATGCCGCGGATCGGCACGCCATCCACTTCGATCTTGTCTTCCAGCGTCACGTTGACCACCGGTGTATCGAGCGGCTTGCCGTTCAATGTGACGCGACCTTCAAGGATCATCCGCTCCACGTCACGACGCGAAGCTACGCCGACACGGGCGAGAATTTTCGAAATACGCTCGGGCTTGCCGTCGGTCGGCGCGGATGCACCCTCGCCGACGAATTCCTCGCGCTTGGCCGAACGGACCGGCTTTCTGACTGCCCCTTCTGCCTTGGCGCGCGGCTTTGCCGCGCCAGCAGGCTTGTCGCTGAATTTGGCTCCCGGCTTGCCTGAGGACTTGAAGCCCGGCTTGCCCCCCGACTTGGAAGCAGTGCTGCCTTCGGCTTTCGGCTTGATTTCGCGAACGAAGGTTTTCGCTTCGCCGCGCTTCGGCTTGTCTTTTGAATTCATATGTTGTTTGCCTGAAGCAGGATGTCGACGGAGTATCCCGGACATACTTGTTCGTGTTGACCAGATGGATGCACACCCGTGGGGCGCGCTTCGCGTTGCATGCTTCCTACCAGTTCATGCGATCCGGGTTAAGAGGAAATCGCTGAAATGCCTAAGAGCGACAGCTTCATGGATGCCGCACTGACAGAAGCCAGAAATGCCGCCGAACGCGGCGAGGTTCCAGTCGGTGCCGTACTCGTCATCGACGGCGAGATTGTCGCCCGCTCAGGCAACCGCACCCGAGCCGAAAACGACATTACCGCCCATGCCGAAATTGCCGTGATCCGCGCGGCTGCCGCCAAGGTCGGAAGCGAGCGGCTTGGCGGAGCGGATCTCTATGTGACGCTGGAGCCATGTACCATGTGCGCCGGCGCCATATCCTTCGCCCGTATCCGCCGGCTTTATTACGGCGCCAACGATCCCAAGGGCGGCGCTGTGGAAAACGGCGTGCGGTTTTTCTCGCAACCCACCTGCCACCATGCGCCCGAAGTCTATTCCGGCATTGCCGAAGTGCCGGCGGCAGACCTGCTCATCGACTTTTTCCGGTCCCGACGGGACAAATAAGACTTACAAAAAAGGCCCGGCTTGGCCGAGCCTCGTTCGCTCAATCTTACTGGAAGGGCTTCCACCAGGCAGAGCCCTTTGTGGAAGCGGCCTCGGCTTCCTTCTTGCGGCGAGCTTCCTTCTTGGTCTCCGGCTCACCCAGATCCTGCAGGGTCTGCGCATCTGCAGTTCGGAATTCCGTCGGCGGATCGGAGAGCGAACGGCGGCCTCCGCTGATGCCCGGATCGTTTGCGTTGGCTTTCGCCTGACGGAAGGCTTCCCACTTCTGCGATTCCGTCAACTGCCCGGCCTGGCCCTTGCCGGCCAGAAGCGGTGAACGGTAGTTCGGGTTGCTCTGGTTGTCGGTCGCTTCCTGACGAAGGCGCTCACGTGCCTCTTCCGGCGATTCGACCCAGTTCGGGTTGTTTTCGCGGTTGGCAAGCGATTGCTGCGGCGGTGGCAACGCCCCGCCTTCCTGATGGCTGGCGACGACCAGCGCAGGACGTGGGTTGTAGCGGATCTTCGCCTTTTCCTTGGCGCGATCGCCACCGATATCGATGGCCGAAGTCACGTCATCGCCCAATTGTTCCATGGCAGTCTTGTCTGTGCCGTAGGTCGGGCTTCCCATGCAGCCGGAAAGCGTCACGGTCGCAACCAGAATACCGGCCGCACCAAGGGCCATACGCAAGGTTTTCGTCGTTTCCATCAAACCCCTACCACGGACGCCCGCCTCGACGCCTCATAGACTATTGCCATCGACCTGACGGATAAATCCGGCCAATTTCAGGCAGGAATACCGGATGACGCGCTTAAGCGCAATCATCCGGCACGGTTCATGAGATTACAACTTGCCAAGCTTGGCAAGTTCAGTCAGCGCCGCAGCATCGCGCGCCGAGACATCCGGCCAGGCCGGATCGGCACCGACATCGGTCGTCACACGCCACGAACGAGCGCATTTGGTGCCCTCAGCCAGCTTCGGATCGACCGACACGCCCGCGACTTCCGGCAGACGGAAAGCCGTTTCCGGGCCTTCACCTGCCGTGATCGTGATGGCCGAAGTGATGCAGGTTTCCTCGAATTCGAGACCTTCCAGCGCCTTCAACAATTCGGCATCGGCAACATAGACGACGGGTGCTGCTTCCAGCGACGAGCCGATGCGCTTGTCCTTGCGCTCGATTTCAAGTGCGCCTGTCACGACCGAACGAACCTTGCGGATCTTCGCCCACTTTTCGGCAACCGCGTCGTTCTTCCACTCGGCAGGCACCTGCGGGAACTGTTCGAGATGCACCGAGACCGCATCCGGTTTCAGCGACAGCCAGGCCTCTTCGGTGGTGAAAGGCAGCATCGGGGCAAGCCAGGTGACAGTGGCCTCAAAGATTTTGCGGATGACAGCAAGCGAAGCGCGGCGGCGCGGCGAAGACGGGGCATCACAATACAGCGCGTCCTTGCGGATATCGAAATAGAAAGCCGAGAGTTCGATATTGGCAAAATCGATCAGCGCACGGGTGATCTTCTTGAATTCGAACGCATCATAGCCTTCGCGTACGAGCTTATCGAGCTCATACAGGCGATGCAGCATCAGCTTTTCGAGTTCCGGCAGATCGGCGTAGGCGATCTCTTCGCCCTCGTCATGCGCCAGCGTGCCGAGCATCCAGCGGATGGTGTTGCGCAGCTTGCGATAGGCATCGACATTCGTCTGAATGATCGTCTTGCCGAGGCGCTGGTCTTCCCAATAGTCGGTGGTCATGACCCAGAGACGCAGGATATCCGCACCGGCATCCTTCATCACGTCCTGCGGGGAGACGACGTTGCCGAGCGACTTCGACATTTTCTGGCCCTTTTCATCCATGGTGAAACCATGGGTGACGACCGTGTCATAAGGCGCGCGGCCGCGGGTGGCAGCCGATTCCAGAAGCGAGGAATGGAACCAGCCACGATGCTGGTCGGAACCTTCGAGATAGACGTCGGCCGGCCATTTCAGGTCCGGGCGGTCTTCCAGCGTGAAGGTGTGGGTCGAGCCACTGTCGAACCAGACATCGAGGATATCCATGACCTGCGTCCACTTTCCGTGGTCGTGGCCATTGCCCAGGAACCGTTCCTTGGCGCCTTCGGCGAACCAGGCATCGGCACCTTCGGCATCGAAGGCTTCGAGAATGCGCTTGTTGACCTCTTCATCCTGCAGGACATTGCCTTCTTCATCGGCAAACACGCAGATCGGGACGCCCCAGGCGCGCTGACGCGAAAGCACCCAGTCCGGGCGCTGTTCGATCATGGCGCGTAGACGGTTCTGGCCGCCGGCGGGGACGAAACGGGTGTCGTCGATCGCAGACAGCGCACGGGTGCGCAGCGTTGTGCCGTCCTTCAGGTCCTTGTCCATATAGACGAACCATTGCGGCGTGTTGCGGAAGATGATCGGCTTCTTGGAGCGCCAGGAATGCGGATAGGAATGCTTCAGGCGGCCACGGGCAAACAGCGCGTTACGTTCGATCAGCGCCTTGATGACGCGGTCGTTGGCATCACCCTTCTTGCCGTTGTCATCCATGACGCGGGCGCCCTCGAAACCGGGGGCGTCGGCGGTGTAGGTGCCGCTATCGTCGACCGGGAACGGGATGCGGGTATCGATGCCCCTGGCTTCCAGTTCCTTGACCGACGACATCCATGCCTCGAAGTCTTCACGGCCGTGGGAAGGAGCGGTGTGGACGAAACCGGTACCGGCATCATCGGTAACGTGATCGCCGGCGAGAAGCGGAACGGCGAAGTCGTAACCGCCGCCGAGGCCCTTCAAGGGATGAGTAAGCGTCAGGGCAGCCATCTCCTCGGCCGAGACACCACGTAGCTTCTTGAAAGTGAGCTTTGCCTTAGTGGCGGACTCTTCCGCCAGCGCATCGGCAAAGATCAGCTTTTCACCCGGCTGCGGACCGAAGTCGTTGACGGCTTCGGTCACTTCGTAAAGGCCATAAGCGACCTTTGGCGAATAGGCGACGGCGCGGTTGCCGGGGATGGTCCACGGAGTGGTGGTCCAGATGACAACGTGAGCGTCGGAGAGTTCGGCAGCGCCGACGACCGGGAACTTCACCCAGATCGTGTCGCTCTCGTAATCGTGGTATTCGACTTCCGCTTCCGCCAGCGCCGTGCGCTCGACCACCGACCACATGATCGGCTTGGAACCGCGATAAAGCTGGCCGCTCATGGCGATCTTCAAGAGTTCACCGGCGATGCGGCTTTCCGCGTGAAAGTTCATCGTCAGATACGGGTTGTCGAAATCGCCGACGATGCCGAGGCGCTTGAATTCGTCGCCCTGGATCTTGATCCATTTTTCGGCATAGGCACGGCATTCCTTGCGGAATTCGATCATCGCGTCCGGCTGCTTCAGGTCCGGCTTGGCCTTGCCCTTGGCGCGGTAGTTTTCTTCCTCGATCTTCCACTCGATCGGCAGGCCGTGGCAATCCCAGCCCGGAACGTAATTCGAGTCATAACCGCGCATCTGGAACGAGCGGGTGATGACGTCCTTCAGGATCTTGTTCAGCGCATGGCCGATATGGATGTTGCCGTTGGCGTAGGGAGGCCCATCGTGCAGCACGAACTTTTCGCGGCCGACGGCGGAGGTGCGCAGTTGTCTGTAGAGGTCCATCTGCTGCCAGCGGGCAACGGTTTCCGGCTCCTTCTGCGGCAGGCCGGCGCGCATCGGGAATTCCGTCTCGGGCAGATAAAGGGTCTTCGAGTAATCGAGCTTTTCAGCAGTATCGGTCATATCAGGCAATCGTCTCTTGGCGCCACGTTTCGGCGCGATGCGGATGAGAATTCGGTGGCGGAGGCGCTGTTCAAACGCCAAAATCCCGGACCTTCCCGCAGCTTGATCAAGCAGCGCGGAAAGCCGGGCCTATAATTCGTATGATCATCAGAGCGATGATCTGGGCCGACCGGAAAACTGTCATGGACGCGGTTATTAAGGCGTTTTGGGGCGGAAAGGAAGGGGGAAATCGGATTGGCGAGACGACATGATTGCCTGACTGCCGCGAGGTCGTATATTCTTGCCGCGACTGTACCAGAACAGGTTTGGGCCGTTGTTATGAAAAGAACGTTTTTCGTAAAAGCCGTTTGGGATGAAGAGGCCAAGGTCTTTTATTCCGAGAGCGATATCGACGGCCTCCATATCGAAGCTCCGACCGTAAATGCTTTCGAGGACGTGCTCTTCGACGCAGCCATCGATCTGATCGTCGCCAACCATATGTCAGCAGCAGACCTTGCTGACACACCGATCAGAGATCTCATTCCAGCAATTCTCTGGGAGAGACCTGCCAGCATTCCGGCTGCGGCCTGATGGTCGATGGTTTTTACAAAACCGTCCGCACGATCATTTCGGAACTCGGTTATGAATATCTGGCCAACGCGAAGGGTTCGCATGAAAATGGCGCTCGCGAGACACCGGAAAGATCATATTGCTTCCGCATAATCTTTTGAGTCGACACACCGCCAACGCTATCCTGAAAGATGCGGGCTCGGAAAAGCGCCTTTAAAAAACGACTGCTCTTCAACCCCTCGGATTTGCCGCCATCACACCGCGCAGTGCATCGTTGATGCGGTCCTGCCAGCCGGGGCCGTCTTCCTGAAAATATTCGATAACCGCGCTGTCGAGCTTGATCGAGACAAGTTCCTTCACTTCCGGCAGGGCGCGCTTTTCGACAGGTGCTGCGGCGGCTTTCTTTGCCGGCTTGAACAGGGCTTCGGCGGCATCCATCGGGTTGGCGGGTCGGCGCGGGGTGCTTGCCATGATCTTATCCTTCGTTTTCTGCGTTGAAGGCGAATGCGATCTTCGCATCCAGTTCACTGATCGGCTGAACGCCGGAAAGCAGCGCCCTCGCCTCTTCCTCGTCGCGGCGGATCTGCGCCACAAGCGGGTCAAGCCCGTCGAATTTCAGTTCGTCGCGCAGATGGCCGAAGAACGAGACGGCGCAGACTTCGCCATAGAGCGAACCGGAAAAATCGAAGAGATAGGTTTCGAGCAACGGAGCGCCGTTATCGGTCACCGTCGGGCGGCGGCCGTAACTTGCCACGCCGTCATAAAGCGTACCATCGGCACGACGAAACCGGACGGCATAGATGCCGGGCTTCAATTCCGCCTCGGGCGCCAGCCGCATATTGGCGGTAGGAAAACCGAGCTGGCGGCCGAGCTTTTCCCCGTCGATCACTTCGGCTTCCACCGTATAGCGATAACCGAGCAGGCCGGCTGCCTGAGCGACATCCCCCTCGCCCAGCAATTCGCGGATACGGCTTGATGAAATCACCTCGGCGTTTTCATCGCGGAAGGCATCGACCAGCGAGACGGAAAAACCGTGGCGCTCACCGGCGGCCATCAGGAAGGCCGGCCCACCCTCGCGGCCCTTGCCGAAATGGAAATCGAAGCCGGTGACGACTGCACTCGCGCCCAGCCAGTCGACCAAAATAGACCGGATGAACTCTTCGGCGGAGCGGCCGGCAAAATCGCGATCGAACGGATATTCGATCACCGAATGGAACCCCATCGCCTCCAGGAGCCGCGCCTTCACCGGCGCCGGCGTGATGCGGAAAACCGGCTGGTCAGGCTTGAAGACGGTACGCGGATGCGGCTCGAAGGTCAGGACCAGAGCCGGTACACCGCGTTCTTCCGCCAGCTTCAGCGCACGTTCGAGCACGCTGCGATGACCGCGATGCACGCCGTCGAAGTTGCCGATCGCGACCACTCCGCCCTTCAGAGCCTCGGGCAGCGGATCCTTCTTTTCGTTGCGGTGAAATACGGTCATGAGACAGGTCCGGGGCAGGCTATTTTATATTACGAGACCGGTTAGGCCAGATCAATCAAGCAAGTCTGGGCATCCAGAATTTCGGCGCGGCGTTTTCGCTTTTCAACCAGGCCTGCAGGATGGCCTCGTCCGTCTCGCCGTTGACGGTGTATTCCGCCACATGGATACCAGCGCTGATATAAAGCAGGTCGAGGCCTTGCGAAAGCGCGCCGCGCACATCGGTCGGCATGCCGTCGCCAACAGCGAGCACCTTCGACCTGTCGAACTCGCCGCGCACTTCGCGGGCGGCCGCAAGCGAGGCCTCGTAGATCGGGAAATGCGGCTTGCCGGCGATGCGGGTCTTGCCGCCGAGCTGTTCGTAATAGGCGGCAACGGCACCGGCGCATGGAATGATCTTGTGGCCACGCTCGACGACGAGATCCGGGTTGGCGCAGATGAAAGGCACGTCGCGGGCAACCAAGGCCTTCAGCATCTCGGTATAGTCTTCCGGCACTTCCTTCTCGTCATCGAAGAAGCCGGTGCAGACGATCGCTTCCGCCTCGTCGGCCGAGACGACCTCGACGTCGAGGCCATCGAAAAGCGGCATGTCGCGCTCGGGGCCGAGCAGAAAGACCTTTTTCGGGCCTTCGGCGATCAGGTGGCGGGTCACGTCGCCGGATGTGACGATGCGGTCATAGGTGCCGTCTTCGACGCCGAGCAGTTTCAGCTGCTCGATGACGCCCGGCGCGGGCCGCGGGGAATTGGTGATCAGAACGACCGTCGCGCCGGCCTTGCGGGCTGCGGCCAACGCCTGACAGGAATGCGGAAAGGCTGCAACACCGTTATGCACCACGCCCCAGACATCGGACAGAACCACATCGTAGCCGCCAATGACTTCACTCAAATTCTGGATGCGCTTTGCCATGCCTGTCGATCACCTTCTGCCACGTCTGGCCTCACATATCTGGCGCTGATGTCGCAAAGCGTGGCCTGGATGGCAAGGAGATTTGCGTGCAGTGCGGTATATTTCATGCGGCCGTTACATGAGCGCCGACAAGCGAACCGCCAGCCCGGCCGCGGCGCAGATACCGAGAACCGGCATCATGCCGAGCTTCATCCGGAACAGCAAAACGGCCGAGAGCAGGAACAGAACTGCTGCCACCGGATCGAGGCTTGCCCAGACCGGCAGCGCCAGTTCAAGCTCAAGCGACGGCACGAGTTCGACCTTTCCTACTTCGCGAAACAGAACATGCAGGCCGAACCAGATGGCGAGGTTGAGGATGACGCCGACAATCGCCGCAGTGATCGCCGACAGCGCGCCGGACAGGATGCGATTACCGCGCAGGCGCTCGATATAAGGCGCGCCGGCAAAAATGAAGATGAAGCTCGGAACGAAGGTCGCCCAGGCTACCAGCAAAGCGCCGAGAACGCCTCCGACGACCCCGGAAGCCTCGCGAAAACCGGTGAGGAAACCAACGAAGGAAAGAACGAGAACGAGCGGCCCCGGCGTGGTTTCGGCCAGCGCCAACCCATCCAGCATTTCGCCCGGCTTCAGCCAGCCATATTGCTCGACACCGACCTGCGCCACATAGGCCAAAACCGCATAAGCACCGCCGAAGGTGACCAGCGCCATTTTTGAGAAGAAGGAGAAAAGACTTGTCAGGCCATCCGGTGCGGAAAAGGCCCAAAGGATCAGAAGCGGCAATTGCCAGACGATGATCCAGCCGATCAGGCTCATGATCGCCCTGCCCGGTGATGGTGGTGCGTGAAGATCGGTGAGGTCTGTTGGTGCCGTGGTGACACCGGTTCGCCGGGCATTGAGGAAACCGGCAGAGGCAGCAGCGAGAACCACGACCGGAAAGGGTACAGAAAAAATAAACAGCGCCACGAAGGCCGTGGCTGCCACAAGACAGAGAAACCCGCTCTTCAGCGTCTTCTTCGAGAGCCGAATGACCGCCTCGACGACGATGGCAAGAACTGTGGCCTTGAGCCCAAAGAACAGACCGGCCAGCCATGTGGTTTCCTGCCAGAGCGCGTAGGCGGCCGACAGGATGGTGATGACGACGAGGCCGGGCAGAATGAAAATCAGCCCGGAAATGATGCCGCCGCGGGTGCCATGGGTCAGCCAGCCGATATAGGTGGCGAGCTGTTGCGCCTCCGGTCCCGGCAGCAGCATGCAGTAGTTCAGGGCATGCAGGAACCGCTCCTCCGAGAGCCAGCGTTTTTCCTCCACGACTGCACGGTGCATCATTGCTATCTGCGCTGCCGGGCCACCGAAGCTCAAACAGCCGATGCGGGCGAAGACGGAAGTTAGTTCGGCAAGTGTGGGATGAGTGCTATCCGATTTTCCCACATCGTCAATCGCCGCCATATGCCCACCCCTAAACCGACATCCTCAAAAGGAATGCGCCTCAGTAAAAATGTCATGTTAAAGCTATATGACAATTTTCATTGGCTGGCTTCATTGGCTGGCTTCATCGGCAGCTGCCATGCTGAGGTCAAACTCTTCTGACAGAAGCCGTCTCGCCAGAGCAGGAGAGTAATGGCCGTTGGCTGTTAATCCTGTTTTGCTTGATGTTGCAGAGCGGCAACGAAAATTTCGAGCCCGTTCTTGACTCGCCCGATGGCCACCCTTATCTCGGGCTCCGTTAGCACTCTCATCCGAGGAGTGCTAAACGAGATCCGCGGGTCTTATTCCTGAGACCTGTCCATGTCATTTGATCGAGGGATTAGACAATGGCAAGCACAACTTTCCGCCCCCTGCACGATCGCGTTGTCGTAAAGCGCGTCGAGTCTGAAGAAAAGACCAAGGGCGGCATCATCATTCCGGACACCGCCAAGGAAAAGCCGGCTGAAGGCGAAATCATCGCAGTCGGCTCCGGCGCACGTGACGACAAGGGCGCACTCGTTGCTCTCGACGTGAAGGTCGGCGACCGCGTTCTGTTCGGCAAGTGGTCCGGCACCGAAGTCAAGCTTAACGGCGAAGACCTTCTGATTATGAAGGAATCCGACATCATGGGCGTTATCGGCTGATTGCCGGCAACGCTTTTTTCGTAATTCGCTGAAACCTCTATTCAGGAGCTCTCAAAATGGCAGCTAAAGAAGTAAAATTCGGCCGCTCTGCGCGCGAAAAGATGCTGCGCGGCGTCGACATCCTCGCTGACGCAGTGCAGGTAACGCTCGGCCCGAAGGGTCGTAACGTTGTTATCGACAAGTCCTTCGGCGCTCCGCGCATCACCAAGGACGGTGTATCGGTCGCCAAGGAAATCGAACTTGAAGACAAGTTCGAAAACATGGGCGCCCAGATGGTCCGCGAAGTTGCTTCGAAGACCAACGACATCGCCGGTGACGGCACCACGACCGCAACCGTTCTGGCCCGCGCGATCGTTCGCGAAGGCGCCAAGGCAGTTGCTGCCGGCATGAACCCGATGGACCTGAAGCGCGGTATCGATCTGGCCGTTCTCGAAGTCGTCAAGGACCTGCAGGCCAAGGCAAAGAAGATCTCCACCTCGGCTGAAGTTGCCCAGGTCGGCACGATCTCCGCAAACGGCGACACGCAGGTCGGTAACGACATTGCTGAAGCCATGCAGAAGGTTGGCAACGAAGGCGTCATCACCGTCG
The DNA here is from genome assembly GCF_040675795.1 of Neorhizobium sp. LMR1-1-1.1. Lineage (NCBI taxonomy): Bacteria > Pseudomonadati > Pseudomonadota > Alphaproteobacteria > Hyphomicrobiales > Rhizobiaceae > Neorhizobium > Neorhizobium sp. LMR1-1-1.1. Next base: position 665,166 of record NZ_JBEGHE010000025.1, on the reverse strand, counting down.
AAGAAGCCAAGACCGCTGAAACCGAACTCGAAGTCGTCGAAGGCATGCAGTTCGACCGCGGCTACCTGTCGCCTTACTTCGTGACCAACCCGGAAAAGATGATCGCGGACCTCGAAGACGCGTACATCCTGCTGCACGAAAAGAAGCTCTCGAACCTGCAGGCGATGCTTCCGGTTCTGGAAGCCGTCGTTCAGACCGGCAAGCCGCTCGTCATCATCGCTGAAGACGTCGAAGGCGAAGCTCTTGCAACGCTCGTCGTCAACAAGCTGCGTGGCGGCCTGAAGATTGCTGCCGTCAAGGCTCCGGGCTTCGGCGATCGCCGCAAGGCCATGCTGGAAGACATCGCCATCCTCACGGGCGGCACCGTCATCTCCGAAGACCTCGGCATCAAGCTCGAAAACGTCACCCTCGACATGCTCGGCCGTTCCAAGAAGGTTTCGATCTCCAAGGAAAACACGACGATCGTCGACGGCGCCGGCCAGAAGGCTGACATCGAAGGCCGCGTAGCCCAGATCAAGGCGCAGATCGAAGAAACCACTTCGGACTACGACCGCGAAAAGCTGCAGGAACGTCTTGCCAAGCTCGCTGGTGGCGTTGCCGTCATCCGCGTTGGCGGCTCGACCGAAATCGAAGTCAAGGAACGCAAGGACCGCATCGACGATGCTCTGAACGCAACCCGCGCGGCCGTTCAGGAAGGCATCGTACCGGGCGGCGGCGTTGCCCTGCTCCGTTCGGCTTCCAAGATCACCGTCAAGGGTGCGAACGACGACCAGGAAGCTGGTGTCAACATCGTTCGCCGCGCTCTGCAGTCTCTGGTTCGCCAGATCTCTGAAAACGCCGGTGACGAAGCTTCGATCGTGGTCGGCAAGATCCTCGAGAAGAACGAAGACAACTACGGCTACAACGCCCAGACGTCTGAATATGGCGACATGATCGCCATGGGCATCGTCGACCCGGTCAAGGTTGTTCGCACGGCTCTGCAGAACGCAGCTTCGGTTGCTTCGCTGCTGATCACCACCGAAGCCATGATCGCCGAACTTCCGAAGAAGGAAGCAGCTGGCGGCGGCATGCCTGGCGGCATGGGCGGCATGGGCGGCATGGACATGATGTGAGACCGTTGAGGTCTCATGTCTGAGCCATCCGGTTCAGGAATAGAAGGGCGGTCGCAAGGCCGCCCTTTTTTGCGTTGTGGAAAGGTGGGAATGCAGACGGCGGCTCTCGGCCCATTGCGGACGAAACGCGTTTAGTGGATCAGGGTCAATTCGATAAGAAAATAGGCAGAGCTAGCGCCATTCCGACAGGGGTCGCCATTCCGAACAGAAGGAAACAAGCAGCCGATGCAACACCCCAGCAACACCAGAATATGCGAAATTTTCCTGACGCAAACCCAAGCGCGCAGAGCGCTAACGTGAGCAAGAGAACGGTTAGACCTATTGTAAATCCTTGCGACCCCAATGCCATCAAGGTGCTAGGAATGAGGCCCAACACTATGGCGATAGCAACAAGAATTGGTGCCTTCGCCGCGACGCTCTGGATTGTTTTACCTTCTGTCATTGTGGCATCGGTCTCAAAGAAAATGTACACTCGCTGTTTATTTGCGGTCATACTTTCTCAACCACGTTAATGTCCGCTTATGCCCAAAGCGGACATCAAAGCGCTGTTTGTTCATGTAAATCTAGGTATACGATGGCTGCGACTGGCCTGGGCCGAAACCGGAACAAAGGCTTGTTACTGATCGGTCGCGACGGGATGTGCGTTAGAACCCATGAGTGACGAGAGAATCCCGAAACATCTGATAGATCAGCGCCTCCGTAATCGCATTATTGAGGTGATTGAATCTCTCGCTGATGGCGATGAGGCAGTGAAGCTGTTTGGTTTCGGCGGATATTTCAATTGGTTCTTCGATTATTTTCCCGAAGATGGGAATTTTGTGCCGCTTTCCACAATGTCGATGGACGAGACGGCCGCAGCTCACGAACTTCTAAATCAAATGCTGAATGCAGCCGAAGCTACACCGCAACACATGTCCGACGACGAATTCATTGCAACAGGCTGGCCAACGCATATTCAGCCGATCGCTCGAAGGGCCATACGCACGTTCCTCATCAAAGGTCGTTGCGCCGAAGAATAGCGGTCACCTCAGTTTCCAATAACGAATGATCGGAATTGGCGCGAACCGGAAGGTGGCAGTCGGCCCAAACCCGTCATTGCAGCGCTAACACTTCGCACGGTTTACAGCGATCACGCGCCCCAAAAAGGCTATGACTAAGGGTATCCATACTGCCACAACCAAATAGGATGTTGCTTTCGCGCCGACACATTCGCTCTCATCAATTTGACAGCTTCGAGCTACTCCCATTCGAAGCTCCGATATCGCGATGAACAGTAAGGCTCCAACCACGATCGAGGATATCCAAGTCCGGACGCCTCGGCGCACCGTCAAAATTGATATGATGAGGACGATGCAGGGCAGAAGATTTATAAGCCCCAGAGACATAGTTTCTCCAAGTTGATCGCAAACGTGCAAGAATTATATCCGTTGCGATAGTTGCCGCAATGGCCCTTTTGGTGCGAAGCGGAATGCCACTGTCGGGTGTCGGCCCGACGCCGCCATCGAGCCATGAAAAGCACTCTATGGCACTACTTTAGTAGATGGTTTTTCTTTGCATATCGTTCACGTGCCAGGATGTAGTCACTGCTCCAAACATCTACGGCTTCGTAGGCTTCGTCGAGAATGATCTGCAGCTCTGGGTCGCCGTCAATCCGATCCATCCGATCAAGCTGACTTACAGGAAACGATGCTCCGAACGTATCGATAATCCTGCTCATGATACCCGCGTATTCGGGTAAGAGCATGTCCTGCAGCGCATCACGAACAGTGAGAGCTAAAGCTCCCGACGAGTTATTAAGGAATTGCTGGATGCCGCCATTCCCGACCTCTCCGTCGAAGAGTGCTGTGGCATAGAGATAGACGTTTGGCTGGCCAAGCATTGCCACCGTCTGGGGGATAAGCTGATCTTCAATGGAGATGCCTTGTTCAGCCTGATCTATCGCCTGCCTCAGAAGCCAGTCATCGAGCGAATTTAGATCATCGTAAATCGCCATCATCTCTTCCCGTCGAAACTCAAAGGTGTTTCAGCTCCAACTCCCAATCAATGGGTACTGGTGCTGGACGCGACCGATCCGTTGTGGCCACACGAACATCAAAAGCTTGACCTGCGAAGACGTCGTGAAATGATTTGACGTTAGACTGCGGATCGGATGACCGCAATTGGCGCGCAGCGGAAACCCACCTCCAGCCGAAAGCAGTCGTTCCCGCTCCGACGAACACAACCATATGCTGTCACATATCAGCGTTGCAGAATGAGATATATGCATCTGCCCAAAATGAGAGCATAAGGCACATAGATTATGCAAATGAGAGCCTTTGTCATGGATTGGGTCCCTGTCGTCTTCGTCATCTTCAAGGCTGCCGCTTTGGGCTTGGCCATGTTCTTCGCCATCAAGTGGCATTATGATCAGGGTGAAAAGGGTGAGACGCTGGCGTTGGTACGCACGGGCGGCAAGGTAGCGGCAGTGTTCGCACTGGCGGTACTGGCCCTGGCAGTCTTCGCATTTTTCCTCAGCAGTCAGCTCGGTCTGGACTTGAGCTTGTGATGGCCAGGCATTCGGTGCCCCCTCCCGGTCGCCGAATGCGCGTTTTCGTGATCGGTTCGGCGCGCGATATTAGCGTGTCGTTAACCATCCGAACCTAGACAATCTTCGGCACGGTGGTCGATGATCTTCCGCCTGAGAGCAGAAGACCGTCATGTCAGTTATCGCCTTTTCCCTTCGCAAGAGCGGTCGCGTGAAAACGCTGATCTCTGCAAAACGCTCAGCCAAAGCAAAGCGGAAGGCGCCGGGCAGTGCGAAGCAGGCGAGATCCCGCCTCGTCATCCTGTCGACCTGTTTCATCCTTGCCTATTGCGCGATGTTTGCCCGGATGACCGAATACGGCTTCAGCCCGGCAGAGGCGACCGCATCCATTCCCGCCAATAACAATATCGCGGCGCGTCCGGACATTACCGATCGCAATGGCGAGCTTCTGGCGACAGACATCCACACCGTTTCGATGTTTGCCGAACCTTTCCGCATCGTCGATCTCGATGAGACGGTGGAGAAAATCTCGGCCCTTTTTCCGGATCTCGATCGCAAGTCGCTTTATGCCAAGCTTTCCGACAAGCGCCAGAAATTCATCTGGGTTCGCCGCCAGCTGACGCCGAAGCAGCAGAGCGAAGTGCTGAAACTCGGCATCCCCGCCATCGGTTTCCGCCCGGAAGTGAAGCGATTCTATCCCGACGGCCGCATCGCGGCGCATGTGCTCGGTTATGTCGATATCGACAATCGCGGCGTCGCCGGCATGGAAAAGTATCTCGATATGCAGGGGCTTTCCGACCTGAAGAGCGTCGGGCTGACCACCGAAGAAGCGTTGAAGCCGATCCGCCTTTCGCTCGATATCCGGGTGCAGAATATCGTCTATGACGCGGTTCGCCACGCGATGAGCGAATACAAGAGCAAGGCTGCCGGTGCGGCCGTCATCGACATTCACACCGGCGAAGTGCTGGCGCTTGCTTCTGCACCCGATTTCGATCCCAATGATCCGCAGGCCGATGGCGGAGACGGCTGGCTGAACCGGATGACCAACGGCACGTTCGAAATGGGCTCGACCTTCAAAACCTTTTCGATGGCGATGGCGCTCGATTCCGGCGTGACAAAACTTTCCGATACGTTCGACGCCACGACGCCGCTTCATTTCGGCCGCTTCACCATCCATGACGACCGCGACGTGCCGCGCCGCTGGCTGACCGTGCCGGAAGTTTTTCGCTACTCCTCCAATATCGGCACCGCCAAGATGATGGACCGGGTCGGGATGGACAACCAGAAGGCCTATCTCACCAGGTTCGGGCTATTGACCCGGATGGAAACCGAGCTGCCGGAGGTAAAGACCCCCAGCCAGCCGAAAGTGTGGAAGAAGATCAACGCCATCACTATCTCCTTCGGCCATGGCGTGGCGACCACGCCGCTGCAGACGGCGGTTGCCGGCGCGGCGCTCGTCAATGGCGGCGAGCTGATCGAGCCGACCTTCTTGCCGCGCACGGCAGAGGCTGCCGAACAGACCGCGGTGAGGATCGTCAAGCCGAGCACGAGCGATACGATCCGCACCCTGTTCAAGCTCAACGGCGAAGAGGGCTCGGGCAAAAGCGCCGACGTTCCCGGCTTCCATGTCGGCGGCAAGACGGGAACGGCAAACAAGGTCATCAACGGCAAATATTCCCACACGCTGAGCTTCAACGCCTATCTGGCGGCCTTCCCGATCGATCACCCGCAATATGTCGTTTTGTCCTTCTGCGACGAGCCGCTTTCGGGCGAAGGCACGACGAGTACTTTTGCCACCAATACGGCAGCGCCGATGGTAAAGCAGATCGTTGCGCGCGCAGCGCCGATGCTCAATGTCGTCCCGGATTTCGAACCGACGATGGTCGCGAACTACTGAGACCGCCTGCCCCCTATGAATACATTCGCTTCTCGGAGGCAGAAGCATGCTGCAACCAAGGTCCAAATGAAATTCGACAGCACCACCTGTGCGAGTATAATTTTAGACAGGTATAAAATAATACATTAGCCGACACTTAATCATAAAGACCTGCCGCTACCCTGGCCTCGACGCACTCTCTGCACACGGGGCATTTCGATGAAGCACATCTCGATCGTCGGCAAGTTCATGGCCATCATGGCGCTGTTTGGTATCTTCGCCATCGCCATTGCGGGTTACAGCAGTTCACGCATCTATGAGATCAACGGGTCCTATGGCGATCTTCTGCACAAGGAGAGTACGGCATCACTTTCGGTGGCGCGTGCCAACCGGTCGATCCAGATGGCTCGGGCGGCGATAGGTGATCTTTTGATGTCGCGCACGCCGGAAGGCAATGCGGCCGCGACCGCGGAACTGCAGCATGCGCAGGCGGGATTTGCCGAGCGGATGGACGCGGCGATCGGCATTCTTTCTGATAACCGGGATCTGCATGCGCTGAAGGCTGCCGGCCTTTCGATCCTTCAGCAATCCTGCGCACCGGCAATCAGGCTCGGCGAGGTCGCAAAGACAGAGGGCGAGATACAGGCATCGCAGGAGGCTTTCCTGACCGGCTGCCAGCCGCAGTTCGCCGCATTTGCCGAAACGTCGACGAAAATCACCGATACGATCATCAATGGCGTATCGGGCAAGGCCGAAACTCTCGGCAGTGCTGCCAATACCACAGCATTGACTACGCTTGGCGGCGTCCTTCTCGGTCTTGTCGTCGTGCTGTCGGTCGGGTTCTTTGCCATTCGCAGCTGGCTGGTGCGGCCGATCAAGCAGTTGCAGGCAACGATGGTCAACTTGGCCAACGGCAATCTTTCGGTGACGATCGACGGCGTCGATCGCCGCGACGAGGTGGGCCAGATGGCTGGTGCGGTGCAGGTATTCAAGGATAACGGCCTGCGCGCCCGCGAAATGGAACAGCAGGCGCAAGACAACCGCAGCGCCCAGGATGCGGAGCGCCAGCGCAACGCTGAAGCCGACCGGGTGCGGGCAGCAAACATGGCGCAGGCGACGGAAGGGCTGGCAGAGGGGCTGAAGCAGCTTTCCAGCGGTAATCTGGCAGTCACGCTTAACCGGCCGTTCAGCCCGGATTTCGAAGGCCTTCGATCGGATTTCAATTCCGCCGTGGCGCAGTTGCGTGACACGATGCAGGCTGTTTCAGACGCCACCGGCGCGATCGACAGCGGTTCGCGCGAACTTTCACAGAGCGCCGCCGATCTTTCCCGCAGAACAGAACAGCAAGCCGCCTCGCTGGAGGAAACCGCAGCTGCACTCGACGAGATCACCTCGAATGTCGCCAATTCCTCTAACCGCACGGAAGAGGCGCGCGGAATGGCCGTGGAAGCCAATCAATCGGCGCTGCAATCGGGTGAGGTGGTCGCGAAGGCGGTCAATGCTATGCAGAAGATCGAACAGTCGTCGGAACAGATTTCCAGCATTATCGGGGTGATCGACGAGATCGCCTTCCAGACCAATCTTCTGGCGCTGAATGCGGGTGTGGAGGCCGCGCGCGCAGGTGAAGCGGGCAAGGGATTTGCCGTGGTCGCCCAGGAAGTGCGCGAACTCGCCCAGCGCTCGGCCCAGGCGGCAAAGGAGATCAAGGAGCTGATCCGCAACTCGGCCGATGAGGTCAGAAGCGGCGTTTCGCTGGTTAGCGCCACCGGTATTGCGCTTGCCGGCATCCGCGATCATGTCTCGGCGATCAATAGCCAGCTGGATGCGATTGCCACATCATCGAAGGAACAGTCGGTCGGCATGTCGCAGGTGAATGTCGCGGTCAACCAGATGGACCAGGTCACGCAGCAGAATGCCGCCATGGTGGAAGAGGCAAACAGCGCCAGCGTGGCGCTTGCCGGTGAAGCGGAGCGGCTGCGTGTGCTGGTGTCCCGTTTCGATCTCGGTGCGGGTGCTCCGATCGCAACAGCCCCGGCTGTGCGCGCCGTCTCACCGACAGCGCTCGCCCGTCAGGTTCACCCCTCGCCCGCACGGTCGCTGGCCGGAAAACTGGCAGCAGGACTGGGGCTCGCGCCCAGCGCTGCAGGGGATAATTGGCAGGAGTTCTGAAGCTATCGCGTTCCTTCGGTCGCAAGCTTCAATCCAAGTGCGGCAAAGGATGCGGCGAAGGCGCGGCGCATCCAGCTCATCGCGGTTTCACTCTGCAGCAGATATTGCCGCCCGGTCGCGGCAATCACGGCATAACCGATAAACACGATGAAGGTCATCGCGGTGAAGCCGAGACCAAGTTCGATCAACAGCCCAACCGGGCTTCCAGCGGGTACGAATTGCGGGATGAAGGCGACGAAGAACAATGGCAGTTTCGGGTTCAGTATATTCAGCAGAATGCCGCTACGGATGAGCTGCAGCGGGGATTTCGGTTCCGTTGGGCGCACCGACAGCCCGCCTCGCCCTTTCAAAACCGCCCAGGCCATCCAGAGCAGATAAGCGACGCCAGCGAATTTGATCGCCTGGAACAGAACCGCGCTCGTGTGGAGAATAGCGGCAAGACCGGCCATGGCGACGACCAGATGAATGACCGTCGCAATCGTGCAGCCGATCGCAGCCCAGAAACCCGCCTTCAATCCGCCGCCAAGTGTCGATGACAGCGTGTAAACGACACCGATGCCAGGCGAGAGGCATATTATGAACGCCGTCACCAGATATTCGAAGGTCATCCCTCACTCCCTCCCATGATCGCAATGCGAAGACAGGGCGCAAGGATGGAGCAGGAAAGCGAATCTATCAAGCTGTGTGCTCGCCACGTAGTCTTTCGTCCCGCAAATGCAATGGCGCGGCAATCGGACGGGGAAGCTTTGTCTCATTGATCCCAGTAAAATCAGGATAATGGCGTGAATTTCGCACCCCTTCATCCCCGCAGCGAGTGGCGGTCACATAATCATGTCGCTTTCGCCACCGGAGTGTTTCGCGAGACGTTCGTGGGCAGGTGGAAGCTGGCACAGGCTTGCCGCAGTCGTCGCTGCGGCAACTGACGCATGTCCGAGAGCCGCCCCTTCCTCATGAAAGAAGGAAAAATTGAGGGAAACAGGCAGGACATGATCCGATATGCCAAGGCCGCGCAATTGCAAAGCCACAAAAACCCACATCCCGTTCCCGCATTTGCGCGGCCTCTCCTCATTCAAGACAGCGCCGGAATGCGTTTTTATCGTTCACTTTTAAAGAACAATTCGTCTACTTTCGTTCATCTTTCGTATCGGCGATGAACGTGGCACATAGGTTCCAGAGAATTCAACGGCTGGCCCGAGACACCGGAGCACAGCGTCTATCTGGAGACTTCCATGTCTAGCTCGCAAAACACCATCGTCCTGATCGCCCGTATCCTTCTGTCCTTCATCTTCATCTATTCCGGCTTCGGCAAGCTGACCGACCCGGCCGGCACGGCCGGCATGATCACCGGTGCCGGCCTGCCTGCTGCAACGGCTCTTGCCTACCTTGCCGGCCTGTTCGAATTCGTCACCGGTCTTGCCGTCCTCGTCGGCTTCCAGACGAAAATTGTCGGCTGGGCGCTTGCTCTCTTCTGCATCTTCACCGGCGCCGTCTTCCACTCGGGCACTGTGGCCGTTCCCGGCTGGCCTGACGCCGCTCTCGGCTGGATCAATGCCCTTAACGGCATCATGCTGATGAAGAATTTCACTCTGGCCGGCGCATACATCCTGCTCGCAACCTTCGGACCGGGTGCATATTCGATCGACGCCCGCCGCGGTTCCGTCGCAATTGCCGCCTAACAATTATCAAATCCCTGCCAAGACATTCCCGCCGGACCAACATCCGGCGGTTTTTTTATTGTCTGGATAAAGGACTATTCTAGCGGCGGATATTCCTGGCGAGCCAGACGGTCGCGCCACCGCAGGCGGGATCCTGCGAAATCTGGGCGACCACCTTGAAACCGTTCTTCTGCAACAGTGCCTCATATTCGGCCTTTGACAGGCTGGCATGGTAAAGCGGCTCGCCGCCGAACTCGCCCATCGCCTCACCTTCGAAATGACCGCTGGTAAACATCAGCGCAGCACCCGGCCCGGCCAGCGCGCCGAAGCGCGGAAACATCGCCCGCTGGTCATCGGCATTCAGATGGAAGAAGCTGTGCCAGGCAAGAATGCCGGAAAACTTGGTCGGTATGTAAAACTTCCGCATGTCGTCTTCATACCAGGCCATGCCCGGAAACCGCTCGCGCGCCAGCCCGATCAGCGTTTTCGACGTATCGACGCCGGTGACATGAAAACCTCTGCTGATCAGATGAGCCGCAATCGGCTCGGCCGCCCCGCAACCGAGATCCAGCACATGGCCGCGCTGCGGGATAAGCCCGCTAAAATGATCGAGCCAGGGCCGCTCGAACAGATTGCGGCCGCGCACCTTGTCGAAGGCAAGCGCGTGCCGCTCATAAAGCCCGATAATGTTGGCGTCCGCGCCCGACATACTGGTCACACGGCCTTGCGGACCGCCTCCACGATCGCCGCGATGCGGGCGTCGCCCTCGTGCTCGGCGTTGCGGGCGCGAACGAGGCAGGCTTGCGACTTCAGGATAACGCCATCCGACAGGATCTTCAGGTGGTTGGCTTTCAGCGTCGAGCCGGTCGAGGTAATGTCGACGATGATATCCGCCTGTCCTGCCGCCGGAGCCCCTTCGGTCGCACCAAGGCTTTCGACGATGCGGTAAAGCTGAATGCCGTGGCTTCCGGAAAAATGCTGCTGCGTCAGCCGCCAGTATTTGGTGGCGATCTGCAAACGTCGACCGTGGCGCGAGCGAAAATCGGCGGCGACATCGCCAAGGTCCGCCATAGTGTCCACATCGAGCCAGATTTCAGGCACGGCGACGACGACATCCGCATGGCCGAAGCCGAGGCGGGCTGCGATCTCGACCTTGCGATCGGCATCCGCCAGCCCTTCGCGGATCAGGTCTTCACCCGTGACGCCGAAATCGACTGTTCCGGCACCGATCTCGCGGGCGATCTCGGAGGCCGAGAGGAAAGCGATCTCGATATCGTCGTGGCCGTCGATCTTGCCGCGATAGGAGCGTTCATTGCCGACAGCAACGATCGGCAGGCCGGCGCGCTCGAAGATCGCAGACGCATCTTCCTTCATGCGGCCCTTGGAGGGGAGAGCGATGGTAATGGTAGACATCAGCGCGCCCTCGCCTGTTCGATCCGGTCGAGCCAGAGCGAAAAGCCCACGGCCGGAATATCTTCGTTCGCACCGAGAAGGGTCATCAGTCTGTCGAAACGACCACCGCCGGCCAGAACCGCGTTGTCGCGGCTGACTTCGAAGACGAGCCCGGTGTAATAATCGAGCGGACGGCCGAAGGCTGCGCGATAGGTCACCTTGCTCAGATCAACGCCGAGATCGGCAAGCGCCTCGGCGCGGGCCTCGAACGTCACCAGCGCGGCACCCATGGCAAGCCCCGCCGCATCGGCAAAACCGGCCAGTGCTGCGGGAGCTTCGGACAACGGCATTTCCAGCGACAGGAATTCGCTCAGGAGAAGAAGGGCCGAGCCATCCAGCCTTGTTTCGGCCAGCGACTGCTTTTCCTTCAGCCGGGCCGCGATCTCGCGCGGCGAACGGCTGGCATTGGTGGAATAACCCGTCTCTTCCATGGTCCGGTCGATATGGGCAATCAGCGCCGCCTCGTCCTGGCTCAGAAGCGCGGCAAGCTCTGGCGACAGGCCTGTTTCAGCCTGCGGGCTCGCCAGCGTCATCAGCAGGTGCCGCAGATGGGCATTGTTGCCGAACGACTGGATCAGCCGCTTCTGCCAACCGCCGGGAAGCCCGAGCGCACGAACGACCGCCTCGAACACGGCCTGGTCGCCCAGCGTCACGTTCAGCCGCCGGCCGGGAATGAGGTTGTGCAGGATCTGCATCGCATCGTTGACGGCGCGCGCATCTGCATGTGCCGTCGCGGTCTCACCCAGATCTTCGATGCCCGCCTGATAGAACTCGTTATCGCCCTCACGGCGCTGGCGGAACACTTCGCCAAGATAACAGTAACGCCGCGGCGTGCCGGTGGCGTTTTCGATATGGCGCAGGCAGACGGGAATGGTGAATTCCGGCCGAAGGCACAGGCTTTCGCCCGTCTCGCTTTCGGTGAGGAAAATCCGTCGACGCAGGTCTTCGCCCGCCATGTCGAGAAACGGCGCTGCCGGCTGGATGACCGGCGTATCGATGCGGGCCGTGCCGCGGGCGGCGAATTCATCAAGCAGGGTGCCTGAAAATTCGGGCATGTTGATCAGAGGCATGGGAGAGCTCCCGAAACACAGGAAACGCGATCAAACATCCTTCGCCCGCCTGCGATCTTCGGCCTGAGCCGCGAGAATATCCTTCACCTTGGCAACAAGATCGGCTTCCGACACAGTTTCCTGAGCCACACGCGCCTCGCGCCACGAAGCGTTGTCCTCGATCTCACCAGACAGGCGCTTGCCCTCGATCAGGTCCTTCAACTGTACGACGCCTTCCGCGCGCTCGTCGCCGCCCTGGATGATGGCGATCGGGCAACCTCTGCGGTCGGCATATTTCAGCTGGTTGCCGAACTTCTTCCAGTTGCCCTGATACATTTCGGCGCGGATGCCTTCGGAGCGAAGAGCCTGCGTGAAACGCTGGTAACGGCCCATGCTTTCCACATCGCCATCCATGACGGTGACGAGGACGGGAGCCAGGGCCTCGTCCTGCCCCAGCTTGCCGAGGTTCTTCAGCGCCGTCATCAGCCGCGATACGCCGATGGAGAAGCCCGTTGCCGGAACCGGCTGACCCATGAAGCGCGAGACGAGACCATCATAACGCCCGCCACCGCCGACCGAACCGAAAACGACCTTTTCGCCCTTTTCGTTGGTGACGTCGAAAGTGAGTTCGGCTTCGAAGACGGGGCCGGTGTAATATTCGAGGCCACGCACGACGGAAGGATCGATCTTGATGCGGTCTGGGCCGTAACCGGCACCGGTCGCAAGCGCACCGATCGTGTTCAGTTCGTCGACGCCTTCGCTGCCATTGGCAGTACCGGCAACAAGCTCGGCAAGCTGAGCAGCGCTTTGCGCATAATCCTTGATGCCGACGAAAAACAGAACCTTTTCGATCTGTTCGGCATTCAGTCCCGCGCCCTTGGTGAAGTCACCGCTCTCGTCCTTGCGGCCTTCGCCGAGCAGCAGCTTCACGCCTTCCGGGCCGAACTTGTCGAGCTTGTCGATGGCGCGCAGAACGTTCAGGCGCTGGCCGGCCTTGTCGTCGCCGCCGAGGCCGATGGCTTCCATGACGCCATCGAGAACCTTGCGGTTGTTGACGCGGATCACATAGTCGCCGCGCTTAATGCCGAGCGCTTCCATCGTGTCGGCCATCATCATGCACATTTCGGCATCGGCCTGTACGCCCGGTGCGCCGACCGTATCGGCATCGAACTGCATGAACTGGCGGAAACGGCCCGGACCGGGCTTTTCGTTGCGGAACACATAACCGGCGCGATAGGTGCGCAACGGCAGCTGGATCTCGTTGAAATTCTCCGCCACGTGACGGGCAAGCGGCGCCGTCAGGTCATAACGCAGCGACATCCACTGCTCGTCATCGTCCTGCAGCGAAAACACACCTTCGTTGGGGCGGTCACTGTCCGGCAGGAATTTTCCCAGCGCATCGGTATATTCGAACAGCGGCGTCTCGACGGGATCGAAACCGTAGCGTTCATAGACCTCGCGGATTTTCGCCGTCATCTCGTTGGTCGCATGGATATCGGCAGCCGAGCGGTCGACAAAACCGCGCGGCAGGCGGGCCTTGAGTTTCTGGGGCTTCTTCTGCTTGTCGCTCATGATCGATATCCATTGCTTTGTGGCCTTCTGGAAAGGCCGAAAATACGAGCGGTTTCTTAGAGGATCATGCCTTGAGCGGCAAGGGCGGCGGCTGGCGAAGTGTCAAGCCGGATGGTATATATCCGCTACCAAAGGGAACATCGCCATGAACAAGCGCGTTGCCATTGAAATCCCGGAAGCCATGTATCGTCTTCTCGGTCGATACGCCGATCTCCATGGCTTCGATACGGATGCCTATGCTGCCCAAGTCCTTCACAAACATCTTGAAGACCTGCATGACATTGCAATCGTCGAGGCGCACCTTGAAGAAGTTCGAAACGGCAATTCACGCACGTACACGATGGAGGAGCTTGAAAAGGAGCTCGGCCTAGACGATTGAAAGAGTATCGCCGGGAAATCTATCGCTAATTCATGATCCTCGAAGCCATCCAATATGCCGCGACCGCTCTGGTCACTCCGCGCGAATTCCGCCCCTTCGTCCGTTCCTCCCTCGGCCTCTGGGGCCGGGCGGGACGATGCGCGAATGACTGGGCGGCGCATGAAGAGAATTGCCATGCCTTCATCCGCGAGACGATCGCGCCGATGAAAGAGCGGCGTACCGCCGTGGTGCTCGGCTCCGGCCTGCTGCGCGATGTGCCGATCGCCGAACTGTCGAAGAGCTTCGATACGGTCGTGCTGATCGATCTCGTGCATCTTGCCAGCGTCAGGACATGGATCAGGGCGAAGCGGCTTGCCAATGTCCGGCTGATCTCGCGGGATCTGTCCGGCCTGCCGGATGCAGTGTCCGGCAAGGTGCCGGAGCCGCTGGCGTTCCTGCGGCAGGTGCCCTATCTCGATCTCGTCATCTCGGCCAATATCGTCTCGCAGATCGGCGTCGGCTGTCGCCGGGTGCTGGAGCGATCCGGCCATGAAAATCCGGATGCAGTCATCTCGCAACTCATCCGCGCCCATCTCGACGGACTTGAGCAACTGCCCTGCAGGACGGCGCTGCTGACGGATGTGGCTTATGAGGTGACCGATCGCGAAGGCGCGATCCTGGAGGAAGACGATCTTCTCTGCGGCGTTACAGCACCTGAGGCGAAACGGCGGTGGAACTGGCCGGTGGCGCCGTTCGGCGAGATTGGCCGCGACCGGCAGGCCATCCATCGGGTGATCGCGGTCTGAACCGTCACCGAATCCGATCAGCGTGACGTGATGCCGGCCTCGCTTGATTTCCAACGCCCAAAGCTTAGAATCATTGCAATGAGACAGCTCGCCGCCATCATGATGTTTGCCGCATGGCTCCTTTACGGGGCGATGCCGGCTATGGCGGTGATGCCCATGGCTGGCGCGACTGATGCCAGAACTTCAATGCCGCAGCACACCATCTCCGCTCATTCGGGGCACGGCAATGTTGCGCGATCCGATGCCATGCATGGCGAGATACAGCAGCCTTGCCCGCACAAGAGCGAAGACGGCAAGAAGATTTGCGTCGCACCTTTCTGCTCCGCCTGCCTAATGATGCCGCCGCACATCACATTTGCCGATAGCGGCCGTTTCATCCACCGTTACCCCGCACCGGAAACCGGCCTGTCGCTGACCGTTTCAGGCCCTGCGCCGCTGACGCCTCCTCCCCGAGCCTGATCGTTTTCGTCATATCATCGATAACGAATTTCAGGACACGGAAGGATACCTCATGTCCAAAACCACGATCATTGCCGCGGCTGCGATAACGCTCGCCTTTGCCACCACGTCCTTCTCCGGCGCATTTGCGCAGGAAATGAAGGGCCACGACATGAAAGGCCATGCCGGCATGACGATGAATGCCGCGTCGGCCGACGACAGCGCCTCGACAAAAGCCTTCAAGGCCGCCAATGCAAAAATGCATCAGGGCATGGCGATCGAGTTTTCCGGCGATGCGGATGTCGATTTCGCCCGCGGAATGATCGCCCATCATCAGGGCGCGATCGACATGGCCAAGGTCGAACTCGAATACGGAAAGGACCCGACCCAGCGCAAGCTGGCGGAAGCAGTGATCAAGGCGCAGGAGGCAGAAATAGCCGACATGCAGGCCTGGCTGAAACAGCACGGAAAATAACAGCTGAATGAGATGGCGCCGGGCAAGCTTGCCGCTTGCCCGGCGTCGATCTTCCTCCATATGATAGGGCCGGAGGCAGTGGACATGCGCCCGATTACCGCTATCGGCTTTGATGCCGACGATACGCTCTGGCAGAACGAACAATATTACCGGCTGACGGAAGAGCATTTTCAGACCCTGCTCGGCGATTTTGCCGAGGGGCCGGATATTTCGGCCAAGCTGCTCGAAGCCGAAAAGCGAAACCTCGAATATTACGGTTTTGGCATCAAGGGTTTCACCCTGTCTATGATCGAGACCGCCGTCGAGATCACCGAGGGCAAGGTGCCGACGCAGACGATCACCAAGATCCTCGAAATTGGTCGTGACCTTTTGCGCCATCCGGTGGAATGCATGCCGCATGTGGAAGAGACGCTTGAAGCGCTGAACGGCCATTATTTGCTGGTGCTGATCACCAAGGGCGACCTGTTCGACCAGGAGCGCAAGCTGGCGCAATCAGGCCTTGGCGACTACTTCGATGCCGTTGAGATTGTCTCGGACAAGAACGCCACCACCTATCGCCGCATCTTTCACAAGGTTGCCGAAGGTCCGGAACGGGCGATGATGGTCGGCAATTCATTGAAATCCGACATCGTGCCGGCAATTGCCGCCGGCGCTTACGGCGTCTTCATTCCCCATGCACTGACCTGGGTTCTTGAACACGTCGACGCACCGACCGATGCTCCGCGCTTTCGCCAGATCGACCATCTGGGCGAGCTGCACGGCGTGCTGAACGGCATCACCTCGGCCTCGGATTAAGGCTCAGGGTCGCTTGAACTTCAGCCGCATCTCGTCAACCTCGCTCTGGCAGAAGCAGCCGTCGATATGATCGTTGACCATGCCCATGGCCTGCATGAAGGCATAGATCGTCGTCGGGCCGACAAAGCTCCAGCCGCGTTTCTTGAGGTTCTTGGAAAGCGCCACGGAAACCGGCGTGGTCGGATTGGCGCGCAGCGTTTCGAGATCGCGCGTAGCCGGGCGCTGGTCGGCACCGGGTTCGAAACTCCAGAAGAATTTGGCGAGCGAGCCGAATTCCTGCTGCAGCTCGATCGCGCGGCGGGCATTGTTGATGGTAGAGACGATCTTGCCGCGATGGCGGATGATACCGGCATCCGCCACCAGCCGCTCGATATCGGCCTCACCGAATTCCGCCACCTTGTGAAAGTCGAAACCGGCAAAGCCCGCGCGAAAATTCTCGCGCTTGCGCAGGATCGTCAGCCAGGAAAGGCCGGACTGAAACCCTTCGAGGCAGATCTTTTCGAACAGACGGATATCGTCGGTGACCGGGCGGCCCCATTCCTCGTCGTGGTAACGGCGGTAATCCTCCAGCCCGCCATGCCAGAAGCAGCGTCCCCTGCCATCCTCGCCGGTTATGATGCCCGCCATTTCCTTCTCCCAGACCATACTATCCGCTCTAATTCTTTCTACGCAATTCCAATCGTTAACGGCAGTATCGCCGGTTTCAGTTTCAGGCAACCATGTCTCGAAACCGGCGGGTAACCTTGCCGGAAGCTATATCGGATTTGACGCATGAAACGCGCCACCCGTTTACCATTCGCTTTGAGCTTGCGTTCACCATCTGCCTCAAATGGCGGGCAATTTAAGTGGCGCATCGTACTTTCCGAAAATCGATTTCGATTTTCAGGTCGATGCGCGGCCGCCTTTCGGTGATTGTAACGAGTGGATCCGACATGAAGGCGAAACTTCTTCTCGCGCTGGGCCTTGCTGCCCTGTTTTCCAGTTCCGCAATGGCGGATGATCGTTATCGCGAACGCCCGCCGATCGTGGTCAGCCCGGATCTTGCCGCTCCATGGCTGATGCAACTCGGTGCGCAGCCGCAGGCGCGCCAGAGACAGGTTCAGCAGCAGCGATCGATGAAGCCGCAGGCCGTGGTGACCGGCCAGCGTAATTATTACCCGGCAGCACCAAGCCGTGCCGGTGTCGCGCGGCAGGCGGAAGTTCAGCAACCGGCCCGCACGCCCGTCGTGCGCCGTGGCATCTTCGGTGACAACAGTCAGGTGCAGCAGGTGGCCGTGCGTCCCAACCGGGCGATCCGAAGCCAGATCGAGCCACAATTCCTGCCGCAGATGGTGGCTTACGACACCAAGGAAAAGCCGGGCACGATCGTTATCGATACCAATAACCGCTTCCTCTATCTCGTCATGGAAGGCGGCCAGGCCAAGCGTTACGGCGTTGGTGTCGGCAAACCGGGCTTCGAATGGGCTGGTGAACACAAGGTGACCCGCAAGGCGGAATGGCCGAGCTGGGTGCCGCCGCAGGAGATGATCGCCCGCGAGGCCGCCAAGGGCCACTACCTGCCTGCGCGTATGGATGGCGGACCGGAAAACCCGCTCGGTGCGCGCGCCATGTATCTCGGCTCGACGCTCTACCGCATCCATGGCACCAACGCGCCCTGGACCATCGGCAGCGCCGTCTCGTCCGGTTGCATCCGCATGCGCAACGAGGATGTAACCGATCTTTACGGACTGGTAGAGATCGGAACCAGGGTCATCGTGATCTAGGTTTTCCGCGCCTTCGACATGTATTCATGTGGCCGGATCGACACGATCCGGCCGTTTTATTATCCACAGGCTGCTCATATTCTCGCCTCTTTGACTTGCCCTACAGGCCAAGCCGGGACATTTTGCCTCGGCTTGAAGATCAGATCTGTATGAGGGGTAAGGATGAAATCGCCTAAATTGCTGCTGGCCGTAGCCGGCATGATATTTGCGGCCATCGCCACCATGGCACCGGTCGAGACCGCCAGCGCTCAATCTCAAACGACCGCCAGCGATGTCGCGCCAAAGGTTCGCAACAAGGAAGTGCCGGCGAAATTCCAGCGCCGCAGCGTTCGCTTCACCACCAATGAAGCACCGGGTACGATCATCGTCGATACCAACAACAAGTTCCTCTATTACGTCGAAGGCAAGAACCGCGCGACGCGTTACGGCATCGGTGTCGGCCGCGAAGGTTTCGGCTGGTCCGGCGAAGTCTCGATCGGCCGCAAGGCCGAATGGCCGACCTGGACCCCGCCGGCTGAAATGCGCGCCCGCGAAGCCCGCCGCGGCATCAAGCTGCCGGCGGTTCAGCCCGGCGGTCCGGACAATCCGCTGGGCGCCCGCGCCATGTATCTCTACAAAGGGGGCCGAGACACGATCTTCCGCATCCACGGCACCAACCAGCCCTGGTCCATCGGCCTCAACCTGTCTTCCGGCTGCATCCGCATGATGAACAAGGATGTCGAGCATCTTTATGCCCGCGCTCCGGTCGGCTCCAAGGTCGTCGTGATCGGACCCGGATCAAAGCCCGGCGACGTTGCCTTCAAGGATCGTGGCATCGACATTTTCCGCACGATTTTCGGCGGATAACAGAATTCTCCGGAGTTGACCTGGGAAGGCCACCTAAACGGTGGCCTTTTCCTTTAAAGCCGACAGTTTCCCCGGCTTCTCGCCACCATAAGCCCAATCCAGCAATTCCACTGTGTGGACGATCGGAATGGCCGTGCCTGAGCCGATCTGGGTCATGCAGCCGATATTGCCGGTGGCGATGACATCCGGTTTCGTCGCCTCGATATTGCGAACCTTGCGGGCTTTCAACTCGGCAGAAATATCCGGCTGCAGGATGTTGTAAGTGCCGGCGGAGCCGCAACAGAGATGCCCTTCCGCCGGATCGCGCACGGTGAAGCCGGCATTTTTCAGCAGCAGTTTCGGTGCCATGGTGATTTTCTGGCCGTGCTGCATGGAACAGGCGGAATGATAGGTGACGTTGATACGTCTCTGTTCCTGTCGAGGCAGATCGAGCGTTGAGAGATATTCGGTTATGTCGCTGGCCAGCGCCGATACCCTTGCCGCCTTTTCGGCATAGGCCGGATCGAGCCGCAGCATGTGGCCGTAATCCTTGATGGTCGTGCCGCAACCGGATGCGGTGATGATGATCGCATCGAGGCCCTTGTTGTCGATCTCGCGTGTCCAGACATCGACGTTGTGGCGGGCAAAATCGAGCGCCTCTTCCTCACGCCCCATGTGATGAACAAGCGCGCCGCAACACCCCTCGCCTTCAGGCAAAATGACCTCGATACCAAAGCGGGCGAGAAGCCGGATTGTTGCTGAATTGATGCCCGGATCGAGCACGGATTGCGCGCAGCCCGAGAGGATAGCCACCCGCCCCCGCCTTATGCCGCGAATGGGCTGGGCGCCGTGCATGACCGTTTCCTGCCGCACCGGTGCAGATTGCGGCGCGAGATCGAGCATGGCGGCGAGCGGCTTCAGCGCCTTGACCTGCTTCAACAACGGCGCGAAAGGGCGGCCGAATCTTGCCAGCGTCAGCGCCGTGCGGAAGCGTGACGGATAGGGCAGAACGGCGGCGAGCAGGCTGCGGATCAACCGGTCGATCAGCCGGCGCCTGTAGGTGTTTTCGATATGGACGCGGGCGTGGTCGACCAGATGCATGTAGTCGACGCCGGAGGGACAGGTGGAAACGCAGGAGAGGCAGGAGAGGCACCGGTCGATATGGGTGACGACTTCCTCATCTGCAGCGCGACCGTTTTCCAGCATGTCCTTGATCAGGTAGATGCGGCCGCGCGGGCTGTCGAGTTCGTTGCCCAAAGTCACATAGGTCGGACAGGTGGCGGTGCAGAAACCGCAATGGACGCAGCGACGAAGAATTTTTTCGGATTCGGCGACGTGCGGGTCTTCGAGCTGTTCGGGGGTGAAGGAGGTTTGCATCAGAAGGTTCCTCGGATCGTCGAGGTCGCCAGCCCCCCTCTGCCCTGCCGGGCATCTCCCCCACACGGGGGGAGATCACAAGCGGCGCGACCTTCGCGCATGTTTTTTAGGATGCCAACTCCGCCAATTCTGAACGCGCAATCACCCCTCATCCGGCTGCCGCCACCTTCTCTCCGTTGAAACGGGGAGAAGGGATATGCCGCGACCGCTCGCTCAGCCACTGAGGTCGAGCGGGGCACGTCCCCTCTCCCCGCAGGCGGGGAGAGGGTTAGGGTGAGGGGCACGCCACGAGCAAAATGCCATCTGCTAAAGTTCATTCTCATCACCCCATCTTCCCCACGCTAAAAATCCCCGCCGGATCGAGCTTTTCCTTCACCCGCGCAGACAACGCCGCAACGGCATCCGGCAGCGGTTCGAAGGTCGGGATATCGGCGCGTGCTGCTTCCGTGGCCCGGATCAGGGTTGCGTGGCCGCCGCCCAACGCGCGGATATAGCGGCGGAGAAGCTCAGCTTCGGGATCGGCCTCCATTCGCATCCAGACCAGTCCTCCCTGCCAGTCGTAAAAGGCATCGATGCCGGCCTCCAGACGCAGCGCCGAGACCAGATGATAACCGGCGCTCGGGGCGACCGAGACCCGCCAGAGCGGTTTTTCCGTGCCATCGGCATAAGGGACAACGTTGCGGATCTCGCGCCAGAGCGTGAGGCTCCGTTCCATACCGAGCGTCGCAACCGGTCCGAAGGCTTCCATGACGGCGGCAAGTTTTTGCACTCGCACCTCCACCGAGGGGCCGAGCCCTTCAAGCCGCAACGCAGTCGCCTCACCTTCCGGCAGGTGATTGCCGATGAAGCGAGAACGGACGCTTGCCGGCAGGTGTGCGGCACCGGAGATTTCCACCGGCAAGGCCATGGCCGCAGCCATCGCTTTTGCCGCCATCTCGTCGTCAAGGCCGGAGATGACGACGGTTTCCACCGCTGGCGGAACCGGTAGCACGCGAAAAGTGACTTCGGTGACGAAACCGAGCGTGCCCTGCGAGCCGGCCAGCAACTTCGTGAGGTCGAGACCGGTAACGTTCTTCATCACCCTGCCGCCGGCGCGGATGATCTCACCGCGGCCGTTGACGAAGCGGAGACCGAGAAGGCTGTCGCGCGCAGCCCCTGCGGTGAGACGGCGGGGGCCGGAAACGTTGGCTGCAAAAACGCCGCCGATGGTCGGCTCGCGAGAATGAGCTCCATGGGTGCCGAGAATGCCGCGATGATCCATGGGCTCGAAAGCCATCATCTGGCGGTTGGCAGCAAGGGCTGCCTCGACCTCGGAAACCGGCGTGCCGGACCTGACCGTCATCACCATTTCGGCGGGGTCGTAATCGACGATGCCGGTGAGACCTCGGGAGCTGATCTGTTCGGCTGGCTGGTTCGCCCTGGCAAAACCACGGGTGTTGTTGCCGCAGATCTCCAGCGGCTTTCTCTCGGCTGCCGCATTGCGAATGATGTAGGCGGCATCGGCTTCGGTGTTGGGGATCAGCATGCGGGGGATGCTCCCCGCTGGTGTCGAGAGTGTGAATACCCCCCTCTGCCCTGCCGGCTTTCCTGGGTCGAGCCACGTGTCTCGCCCCGCTCTCCGAGCCCCCCACAAGGAGGGAGATCAGCCAGGCGCACCCCTTTGCCCCAATCAATGTTGGATATGTATCGAGACGATAAGACGGGTAGAGAGAGGAACGAGGAGCATGCCTCTCGTGATCTCCCCCCTTGTGGGGGAGATGCCCGGCAGGGCAGAGGGGGGTGATGGGGGAACGAGACGGAACTGGAAAGCATAGGCTTCATCCCCTCCCTTCCAGCGGAAACACCTTTGACGGATTGAGGATCCAGTCCTCGTCAAACGCGGCGCGCACCGCCATCTGCTGCGCAAGCTCGGCCGGCGTATATTGATGCCGCATCAGGTCGCGTTTTTCGATGCCGACGCCGTGTTCGCCGGTGAGGCAGCCGCCGGCATCGACGCAGAGTTTGAGGATCTCGTTGCCCGCCTCTTCCGCCTTCATCGCCTCTTCCGGGTCATTGGCGTTGAACAAGATCAGCGGGTGCATGTTGCCGTCGCCGGCGTGGAACACATTGGCGACGCGAAGGCCGAAGCGATCGACGATTTCCGACGTCTTTTTCAGCACATAAGAGAGCTTGCCGAGCGGCACCGTGCCATCCATGCAGATGTAGTCGGCGATGCGGCCGGTGGCGCCGAAGGCGGATTTGCGGCCTTTCCAGATCAGCGCGGCCTCGGTCGCCGACTGGCATTCGCGCACGGTCATGACCTGATGGCGACGGGCGATCTCGACGATGTTTTCCAGCGTGGCATCCATTTCCGCTTCCGAGCCTTCGACCTCGACGATCAGGAGTGCGCCGACATCGAGCGGGTAACCAGCCTTGGCAAAAGCCTCGCAGATCTCGATCGCCGGCTTGTCCATGAATTCGATGGCGACCGGGATTATGCCGGCGGCGATGATATCGGCCACGCAGGCGCCGGCTTCCTCGGATGTCGAGAACCCGAACAGGACCGGGCGGGCGCCTTCCGGCTTGGCGATCAGGCGAACCGTCGCCTCGGTGACGATGCCGAGCTGGCCTTCCGAGCCGCAGACGAGGCCCAAGAGATCATAGCCTGCCGCATCCAGATGCTTGCCGCCCAACTCGATCACCTGGCCATCGACCAGGACCAGTTTCACGCCAAGAAGATTGTTGGTGGTGACGCCGTATTTCAGACAGTGCGCGCCGCCGGAATTCATGCCGATATTGCCGCCGATGGTGCAGGCAAGCTGGGAGCTGGGATCGGGTGCGTAAAAGAAACCGTCCACCGCCACGGCTTCGGAAATATTCAGGTTGGTGACGCCGGCCTGGACCGTCGCGGTGCGGTTGGCATAGTCGATCTCGATGATGCGGGACATGCGCGACAGGCCGAGCACGACCGCATCCTCCTGCGGGATGGCGCCGCCCGAAAGCGAGGTACCGGCGCCGCGCGGCACGACGGGGATACCGTAGCGATGACAGTATTTCATCACCGCCGCCACCTGCGAGGTGGTACGCGGCAGAACGACCGCAAGCGGCACGCGACGATAGCTGATGAAGGCATCGGTTTCGAAGGGAACCAGTTCGCGCGCCTCATGGATGACGCAATCGGCCGGCAGAAGGCCGCGCAGATCATCGATGATAGTTGCCCTGCGAGACAGGACATCCTGCCTCGGCGGCAAAAACTGGATTGGCTGCGGCATGCATTCCTCCCTCGCATGTCTCAATCGCAACCTATTTCATGACGCCGGGATGCTTCAACTTATTCTTGACGAATGTCGCCTCGATGCGTTCGCCATGCGCATTTCGGCAACATTTCGAGGAAAGTTGAACAGGTGTGCAATAAGCTGTTGACGTCTCAGTTTATCGACCCCCTTATATTTAGCTGAGTAAGGGTTTTTAACGGGTGATTCACGATCAAATTCGATCCCGACACCTCGTTAATCCTGGCGCAATCATTATATTAGTAAAATGAAACTCTCGGAGGTGTTTTCTAAATTGGGCCTGATGAACCGTATCGCCAGCAATCTTCGTCTCATGGTGCAGCGCCCCCCGCGCCAGCAATATGCTGCGATCTGCTATCGCGCCACAAAGCGCGGCGAATTCGAGGTTCTGGTTGCCACCAGTCGCGATACCGGCCGGTGGGTGATCCCCAAGGGTTGGCCGATGGAAAACAGACAAGCGCATCAGGTCGCCGAGCAGGAAGCCAGGGAAGAGGTCGGCGTCAAAGGCAAGGCCGAGAAAAAGCCTTTCGGCTTTTACCATTACCGCAAGGGTCTCGATAACGGCATCAAGGTGCCGGTGCGCGTGCAGGTTCATCTGCTCAAGGTCGAAGGCAGCTGCAAGGACTTCAAGGAAAAGGGCGTGCGGCAGATCGAGTGGGTTTCTCCCGAAGAAGCCTCCAACCGGGTGAACGAGCCGGAACTGAAAATCCTGATGCTGCAGTTTGCCGAAAGGATGCGCAAACCGGTTCAGGATGTCGCCGCGGTTGGCACTCTCGCCATGAAAGCCACGGGCTGAGCAGGCCCTGCGGCCCAACATCATAATCTCTTCAAAAGCGAGCGCTAAAAAAGCTTCGGGATAAACCGGAGCAAGATATCCAAGCGCTGCTCCTTACCGATAAAACGAAGCATGGCCCAACAGAAGCCGCGTCTGGCAAAGCCGACGCTCGACAAGGATCTGGAAAAACTCTCCTCGGTGGAAGACGCCGCGCGGCATACGGCGCGCGGGCTTGCCGGTCCGGGCGTGGCGCTGCTCTTCATCATTCTGGCCGCGATTTTCGCCTCGACCTATGTGACCGGCACATCCGGCTCCGTCATCGTCATCGCCGCTGCGGCGCTGGCCGGCTATATGGCGATGAATATCGGCGCAAACGACGTGACCAACAATATCGGTGCCGCGGTCGGTGCGCGCGCCATGACGATGGGCTTCGGACTTGCCCTGGCTGCCGTCTTCGAGGTGGCGGGGGCCGTGCTGGCCGGCGGCAATGTCGCCACCACGATTGCCAGTGGCATCACCAACGGGGCGTTGATTTCCAGCCCTAACGTGCTGATCTGGGCGATGATGGCGGCGCTTCTTGCCGCTGCCGTACTGATCAACATCGCGACCTGGGCGAGCGCGCCGATCTCGACCACCCACTCCATCGTCGGTGCGGTGATGGGTGCCGGCATTGCCGCCGCCGGCTTCGGCGCGATCAACTGGGGGCTGGTCGCGGGCATTACCGCAAGCTGGGTCGTCTCACCGGTGCTCGGAGCGGTGATCGCGGCGGCGTTCCTTTTGCTGGTCAAGGAAACGATCATCTACCGCGAAGACAAGATCACGTCAGCCAAGACATGGGTGCCGGTGCTGATCGGTATCATGACCGGTGTATTTGCGGGCTATCTGACGCTTGTCGGCGGCAATCAGCTACGTGCGCCCTCGCCTTATCTGGCAAGCCTGGTGGCCGTCGTGACCGGCCTTATCGCCTGGCGGGTACTGATCCCGGTGATTGCCCGGCAGGCGGAGGGGCTGGAAAACCGTAACCAGTCGCTGAGAAAGCTTTTTCGCATTCCGCTGATCCTGTCGGCGGCGCTGATGTCATTTGCGCATGGAGCGAATGACGTGTCGAACGCGATCGGGCCATTGGCGGCGATCGTCGGAGCGGTTCAGGACGTGGCCACCGGCAGCGTGCACCGCATGCCCGGCGTACCGCTGTGGGAACTGGTGATCGGCGGCCTGGGCATTTCGCTCGGGCTTTTGCTTTACGGACCAAAACTGGTGCGGCTTGTGGGTGCCGAGATCACAAAGCTCAACCCGATGCGGGCCTATTGCGTATCGCTGTCAACGGGACTGACCGTGCTCGTCGCGTCGTGGATCGGCATGCCGGTCTCCTCCACCCATATTGCCGTCGGCGCGGTGTTCGGCGTCGGGCTTTTTCGTGAGTGGTACACACGCAATTCGAAGCGGCGCTACGAATATATGCGGGTCCGTTCTGGCCGCGACATCCACCCCGAGCCCGAGGAACGCGAGCACAATGACGACGAGATGAAACGCCGCTACCTGGTGCGCCGTTCGCATATCCTGAGCATTCTCGCCGCCTGGATTATCACGCTTCCGGCCGCGGCAGGCCTTGCGGCGATCATTGCTACGGTTATGTTTGCGCTGTTTTTGTAAGAGAAGATCATGCGCGCCAATTTTCGCCTTCAGCGGCTTTTCGTCGATACTCCCCTGTCTACAGAGACGCGGCATGAGGTGTCGAGCGAGCAGTTCAATTATCTCGCCAACGTGCTGAGGCTGGAAGCCGGTGCGAAGGTTCTGGTATTCAACGGACGCGACGGCGAATGGCTGGCCGAGATCACCTTTCCCAGCCGCAAGAAGATCGTGCTTCAGCCGATCGAGCAGACAAGGCCGCAGCCGGAAACCTCCGACCTGCATTATCTGTTTGCGCCGCTAAAAGTCGGCCGGCTGGATTATCTGGTGCAGAAGGCCGTGGAGATGGGGGCCGGCACCATGCAGCCAGTGATGACCCAGCATGTGCAGGGCAAGATCACCAATCTCGACCGGCTGAGAGCGAATGTGACGGAAGCTGCCGAACAATGCGGCGTGCTGTCGATCCCGGAGGTTTGCGAACCGCGCAAGCTTGCCGAGATACTGGAGCGCTGGTCTGAAGACCGGCGGATCATCTTCTGTGACGAAGGCGACGAGGGCCAGAACCCGCTGCCGATTCTGGCAAAGATCACTGAGAAAAAGCTTGCGCTTCTGGTCGGCCCGGAGGGCGGGTTTTCGGAGGAGGAACGCAGCCTCTTGCGCTCTCTGCCCTTCGTGACGGCGATCCCGCTCGGGCCGCGGATCCTGCGGGCCGATACGGCGGCGGTTGCGGCACTGGCGGTCATTCAGGCGGCGATCGGTGATTGGAAGTAATGGAGGACCATTGCAGACTTGCCAAAGCGCAACAGATCGCACTGTTTTTCTGAACTGATCTTGAAACAAATTCGCTTGCACCGCAGATGAATTCGGTTCAATCAGCCGGACGATTATCAGTCTGGCTTATCATTCCAGGCCTTCCGACCAAGGTATTTTCATGGCGCGTGACACGACCGACCAGACACCACTTTCCTCGGTATCTGAGCTTTCCGCCTATCTGGCGCAGGGCTCGCGCCCCAAGGAAAAATTCCGCATCGGCACCGAACACGAGAAATTCGTGTTTTTCGCCAAGGACAACTCTCCAGTTCCCTATTTCGGCGATGCCAGCATTTCCGCGCTTTTGAAGGGCATGCAGGAAAGGCTCGGCTGGGAGCCGATCATGGACGGCGAGAACATTATCGGGCTTGGAGAACAGTCCGGCATGGGCGCGATCTCGATCGAGCCTGGCGGCCAGTTCGAATTGTCCGGAGCGCCGCTGGAGACGATCCACGAGACCTGCAAGGAATCCAACAAGCACCTGGCGCTGGTGAAAGAGATCGCAGAGCCGATGGGCATCCGCTTCCTTGGGCTGGGCGGCAGCCCGACATGGTCTCTGGCTGAAACGCCGCGCATGCCAAAATCCCGCTACGACATCATGACCCGTTACATGCCGAAGGTCGGCGCCAAGGGTCTCGACATGATGTACCGCACCTGCACGATCCAGGTTAACCTCGATTTCTCCTCGGAAGCCGACATGGCCGCCAAGATGCGGGTGTCGATGAAGCTGCAGTCGATCGCGACCGCGCTGTTTGCTTCCTCGCCGTTTACCGAAGGCAAGCCTAACGGTCTCCTCTCCTGGCGCGGCGATATCTGGCGCGATACCGACAACCGGCGTTCCGGCACCCTGCCCTTCGTCTTCGATGCGGATTTCCGGTTCGACCACTATGTCGAATGGGCGCTCGATGTGCCGATGTATTTTATCGTTCGCGACGGCAAATATCACGACTGCACACATGTGACCTTCCGCCAGTTCATGGCCGGCGCGCTGAAGGGCGAAGTGGGCGACTGGCAGCCGAACATGGGCGACTGGACGAACCATCTCTCGACGCTCTTCCCCGACGTTAGACTGAAGCGTTTTCTTGAAATGCGCGGCGCAGACGGCGGCCCGTGGCGCCGGATCTGCGCGCTTCCGGCCTTCTGGGTCGGTTTGCTTTACGACGATGCGGCGCTTGCCGAAGCCGAGGCGCTGACGGCAGACTGGACGTTCGAGGATGTTGTCGCGATGCGCGATGCCGTCCCGGCACAGGGGCTTGCAGCGACGATCAAGGGCCGTCCGGTTCTGGACGTGGCGCGCGATGCAGTGCGGATTTCGACGGCCGGCCTCAAGGCGCGGGCGAAGCTGAATGGCGACGGCCAGGACGAAAGCGTCTTCCTGCAACCGCTCGAAGAAGTGCTGGCGAAGAAGGCAACGCTCGCCGACGATCTGCTTGCGCTTTTCAACGGCCGCTGGAATGGCTCGGTCGAGCCGGTGTTCGACGAATACCAGTATTGATCTGAAAGCCCGCTTCGGCGGGCTTTTCTCCGCTCCACACAAAACAAAAAAGGCCCGGCGCGGGTGTCCGGCCGGGCAAGAGGCAGGGTCATTGGCTTACCCTGCGGGGAAAATCGTTACATTTTCGAATTGATGCACGCGGTCAGCGAGCTGGCGGCCGGGCGAACCGCGTGCGGGCGCGCGTACGAGCAGCCTTTGCCAGAAGCAGAGACGGATCATCCAGCGCGCCGGAACGATCAAGTGCGATCACGACATCACGGCGGCTAAGTCCGATATCGTCGAGCATATGATCATCCAATTCAGAAAGCGGATGCGCCGCAATGCGATTACGGATGGCGCGCCATGCGGATTTGATGCGCACGAACACAGCCGTCTGGACCAAACCGGCGCGAACCGGGGCCGCAGCCTTTACGAGCTTCAAATCAGTTCCGCATTCGGTCGTGCTCATCGGGGTATCCTTTCATCGGGCACGGTCAAAGGCTTTCCGACTGCTGATGCGGGCGGATTGCCGGTGAGACATTTGCGCCGTTTGCAACAGCGCCTCTGTTCGAGAATTGCAGGTGTTATCGGTTAATCGTATTGATCAGTCCAACGAATGTTTCTAATGATGATTATCAACTTCACTGATGGATGACGCCCATGTCCGCTCCTCTCGATATCGACCAGTTGCACACTTTCATCGCCATCATCGACACGGGCAGCTTCACCAAGGCTGCGGACCGAGTGTTCAAGACCCAATCTGCCGTGTCGATGCAGATGCGCAGGCTTGAAGAGCGGATCGGCAAGCAGCTGTTTGCCAAGGACGGGCGCGGCAACCGCCTGACCGCTGAGGGCGAGAAGCTGATGAACTACGCCCGGCGCATCATCCGGCTGAACAACGAGGCGATTGCTGCGTTCGACGACAATAGGCTGGAGGGCACGATCCGGATCGGCACTCCCGACGATTATGCCGACCGCTACATGCCGGAAATCATCGGACGGTTCGCCAAGACCCATCCGAATGTGGAACTCTATATCGTCTGCGAACCATCGGTCAGCCTCGGCGAAAAGATGGCGCGGGGCGAACTCGATATCGCACTCGTCACCCATAACCCGCGGCAGCGGATCTCGGACGTCGTGCGCACGGAACCGCTGTGCTGGGTCGCATCAGCCAACCATCCGCTGAAGGATGATGCGCCGGTGCCGCTTGCGGTCGGACGCCGTGACTGTCTGTGGCGGCAACTTGCCTGTTCGGCACTGGACGCGGATGGGCGCGAATATCAGGTTCTGTTCACCAGCTGGTCTTCGACCGTCATTGCGGCTGCGATCCTTGCCGGCATGGCCGTTTCGGTTCTGCCGGAATCGGCACTTCGGCCGGGCATGAAGGTTCTGACAGCAGCAGACGGTTTTCCGCCGCTGCCGCCGGTGCAGATCGGCCTGATGAAACGGCCGGGGCTTTCGCCGTCGCTGATGAACGCGATCACCGATCACATCACCGCCTGCCTCGACAACATTTCACCCGCCGCGATACCCGACGATCTCGATGGCGAGGTGAAGAGCTTCGCCCGGCAGGCGCGAGCGAGGTCGGGCCAGGTGATGACGGGGTGGTGAGATCACCGTCATCGTTTCATTTTCCAACGCGGCTGCAAACGGTTGAAGAAAATACCCTCATATCATAATCTTGAGGTGTGGCATCGCCGCCGTTCGATCGGAATTTCCTATCATGCTTACACTTCGCCAGATGCGGTATTTCGAGGCGCTGGCTGCCACGCGGCATTTCGGCAAGGCGGCGGCGATGGTGCATGTCAGCCAGCCGGCGCTTTCGACCCAGATCATGGAAATGGAAGATCATCTGGGCGCGCAGCTGGTGGAGCGCAATCGCGCCGGCGTGCTTCTGACCGCCAAGGGCGAGGCGGTATTGTCGCGCATCCGCGTCATTCTTGGCGCGGTCGACGAACTGGAACAGACGGCGAGGCGCAAGAGCGGTGTGCTGGCCGGGCCGATCCGCATCGGCATCATTCCGACGGTCGCGCCCTATCTTGTGCCGAAACTGATCCCGTATCTGCGTCAAGCCTATCCGGAAATCGAGATTGAGCTGAAGGAAACAGTGACCGACCGGCTGGTTGCCGAACTTCTCGACGGGCGGCTGGATGCGGTGATCGCGGCGCTGCCGGTGGAAGCAGAGACGCTTGAGGTCAGGCCCTTGTTCGCCGACCGGTTCTTCATGGCGATGGCGAAGAATGACCGTGAGGTGCTGACCTCGCCGATGACGGAAAACCAGGTGGATGCCGACCGGCTGCTGCTGCTCGAAGAAGGGCACTGCCTGCGCGATCAGGCGCTTGCCGTCTGCAGCGCGGCCGGGAAAAGAAGCCTCGTCAATTTTGGCGCAACCTCAATGGCGACGCTGCTGCAGATGGTATCCCATGACATGGGAATGACGTTGATCCCCGAAATGGCGCTTGCCTCGGAAACCGCCCGAAACAACCTGATAATCGTGCCGTTTGCCGATCCCGCACCATCTCGCGAGATCGGATTGATATGGCGAAAATCCAGCGGGCGTTCAGAGGACATGTCTGCCTTGGCGGCAGCGATTATCGAGACAGCCCCGAAGCAGAAATGAGGGGCGCTGAGCGCCCCTCACCCGATCTTGGATCAGGCCGCGAGGTCCAGGACGACACGGCCGTCGATCTTGCCCTCTTCCATGCGGTGGAAAATGGCGTTTATGTTTTCCAGCTTGTCCCAAGAGAAAGTCGCGGCAACCTTGCCTTCCCCAGCAAAGACCAGCGATTCCTCAAGATCCTGGCGGGTGCCGACAATGGAGCCACGCACGGTGATCCGCTTCAGAACCGTATCGAAGACCGGCAGCGAGATATAACCGGGTGGCAGGCCGACCAGCGCCATCGTGCCCCTGGAGCGCAGGAAGCCGTAGGCCTGCTCCATCGCCTTGGGCGAAACGGCGGTAACCAGCGCGCCATGCACGCCGCCGGTCGCCTTCTGCACCTGCTCGATGGCATCGGCATCGCGGCCATTGACTGTGATGTCTGCGCCAAGCTTTTTCGCCAGATCCAGCTTTTCATCAAAAATATCGGCGGCCACAACATGCATGCCCATGGCCTTGGCATACTGAACAGCCATATGGCCGAGGCCGCCAACGCCGGAGATGACCACCCATTCGCCGGGCCGGACCTCAGTTTCCTTCAGGCCCTTGTAGACGGTGACGCCGGCGCAGAGCACGGGAGCGGCTGCGCCGAATTCGAGATTATCCGGCAGGCGGCCGCAGAAATCCGGATCGGCCAGACCATATTGCGCAAACGTGCCGTTGACGGAATAACCGGTATTCTGCTGGCTGCCGCAGAGCGTTTCCCAGCCGGTGCGGCAAGGCGAGCACGCGCCGCAGGCGGTGTGCAGCCACGGCACGCCGACGCGATCGCCTTCCTTGATACGGGAGACGCCGGCGCCGAGCTTTGCGACATAGCCGACACCCTCATGGCCGGGAATGAAGGGGGGATTGGGCTTGACCGGCCAATCGCCATTGGCGGCATGAAGATCGGTGTGGCAGACACCTGTTGCTTCGTATTTTATCAGGACCTGACCCGGGCCTGGATCGGGGATCGCCACTTCCTCGATGACGAGCGGCTTTCCGAATGCCCGTACGACGGCGGCCTTCATTGTTGATGCCATTTCATCCTCCTCACAAGCGATGACATTCGGCTGAGCGCTTGCTCGCCGCAACCGTGGAGAGAAAAGAAGCCGAACTGACACATGTCAACGTCGGCGGGTTTGCCGCCGCCGCTTCTGTCGCAAGGCTGCTACACTTGTGTGTGGCAAGATTGGTGTCAGCTAAGATACTTCCTGAAAAAGTCGGTCGTTCGGCTCCAGGCGAGATCTGCGGCTGCCTTGTCATAACGGGCGGCCGAGGTGTCGTTGTTGAAGGCGTGGTTGACGCCCTCGTAGACGAAGAGCTCGAAGGTCTTGCCGTTCTTTTCCAGCGCCTCGCGATAGGCGAGGATGCCGGCATTGATGCGCTCGTCGAGGCCGCCGTAATGCAACATCAGCGGCGCCTTGATTTTTGGCACATCCGCCGCCGGTGCCTGTTGTCCATAGTAGGCGACGCCGGCATTAAGCTCCGGCGAGTTGACCGCCATGCGGTTGACGAGGCCACCACCCCAGCAGAAGCCAACAGCACCGACTTTTCCGTTGGCGCCTTCATGTTTCGAAAGCCAGGCACGCGCCGCTTCGCCATCAGCGGCAGTCTGTGCCGGCGCAAGGGTGGAAAACATCTCGCGCGCCTTGTCCTCATCCGCGGGTGTTCCGCCGAGAGGAGAGAGGAAATCCACCGCAAGCGCGTTGAAGCCTTCCAGCGCCGCGCGGCGGGCGACATCGCGGATATGGTCGTTGAGGCCGCGGTTTTCGTGGATGACGATGATGGAGCCGAGCGGGCCGGTCGCGGATTTGGGACGGGCCCAATAGGCTTTCATGTCGCCGGTCGAACCGGGAAAAGTGACGTTTTCGGTCGTCAGCCGGTCGTCGCTTGCCTCGACCATGGCGGCGCGGGCGCCATTGGCGGCGAGCATGGGGGCGATGGCGGCCGCTGCGGCGCCGGACCCTGCGAGTGCGGTCAGCCGTTCCATGAACTTGCGTCGGTCGAGATGGAGATGGGTATATTCGTCATAGGCGTTGATCATCGCCTGGGTGACTTTTGGCTCCTTGTCCATGATGCCTGCTCCTCTCGCTACGCTTCGTGCAAAGTTAGGGCGGCCCTCCGACAAGGCGATGAAGCGCGGAAGGGCCGCGCTACACTTATGCGTGAAGAAATTGGTGCGTTAAAAAGATTGGTGCGTGAGAGCGGACCCGCCTCAGGACGTGGCGAGCCAAATCGCCAGCCAGCCCCACATCAACACTGTCACCATGAAGCCGAGCATGAACAGCGGGCGGCGCAGAAGCAGCCGGTTGCTGGTGATGTGGACATAGGAATGCGCGTAACGCGAGATGACGAAGATCCAGGCGAGTACAATGGTGATGATGTTGTCGGCATTGCAGATGAAGATCGCCAGCACGCCGGCGTGAAAAAGCATCGGCAGCTCGAACTGGTTCTTCAGGTTGTTATGGACCAGCAGGCTCTCAGTCGGCTCTGACAAGTTCTCCTTGAACTGCCGCGCATCGTAACCGCCGTCGCGGATGGCTGCGCCGCGGCGCATCGACAGCAGATAATAGAGGATGAAGACCAGAAAAGCGTGGGCAATCATTGGCCAGAACATGGCGGTCGTGTCGGTCATCATCGGCAATACTCCTACAATCTTCCCGACCTTCTGGCACGAAAACGGGCCGGGCAAAATGCCCGGCCCGCCTGAAATCGGTGGAGATGCTTCAACTCTTTACGAGCTGACGCCCGGATAGTTCGGGCTTTCGCGGGTGATGGTCACGCCATGCGGATGGCTTTCGCGAAGACCAGCGCCCGAAATGCGCACGAAGGTCGCCTTTTCCTGGAAGTCCTTGATGTCCTTGCCGCCGACATAACCCATGGCAGCCTTGAGGCCACCGGCGAGCTGGTGCAGCACGGCCGAGACCGGGCCCTTGTACGGAACCTGACCTTCGATGCCTTCCGGAACGAGCTTCAGCGTGTCGCGCACTTCCGCCTGGAAGTAACGGTCTGCCGAGCCGCGCGCCATGGCGCCGACGGAGCCCATGCCGCGATAGGCTTTGAAGGAACGGCCCTGGTAGAGGTAAACTTCGCCCGGGCTTTCATCGGTACCGGCCAGAAGCGAGCCGACCATGACGGCGGAGGCGCCGGCGGCGATCGCCTTGGCGACGTCGCCCGAGAACTTCAGGCCACCATCGGCGATGACCGGGATACCGTGCTTGTTGCCTTCCTCGACTGCCGCCATGACGGCTGCGAGCTGCGGAACGCCGACGCCTGCGACAACGCGGGTGGTGCAGATCGAGCCCGGGCCGATACCGACCTTGATGCAGTCTGCGCCGGCATCGATCAGTGCCTTGGTGCCTTCGGCGGTAGCGACATTGCCGGCGATGATGCGAATGGCGTTCGACATCTTCTTGACGTGGGCAACGGCATCCAGAACCTTCTGGGAATGACCGTGGGCGGTATCGACGACGATGACATCGACGCCCGCATCGATCAGGCGCTCGGCGCGCTCGACACCATCGTCGCCGGTGGAGATGGCGGCGGCGGCACGCAGACGGCCCTGAGCGTCCTTGGCGGCGTTCGGGTTCAGCTGAGACTTTTCGATGTCCTTGACGGTGATGAGACCGATGCAGCGGCCTTCATTATCGACAACCAGCAGCTTTTCGATACGGTGCGAATGGAGAAGGCGCTTGGCCTCGGCCTGCTCGACGCCATCCTTGACCGTGATCAGGTTGTCGCGGGTCATCAGTTCGAAAATCTTCTGGTTCGGATCGGAGGCGAAACGGACGTCGCGGTTGGTGAGAATACCGACCAGACGGCCCGGACGACCGCCGTTTTCGACGACCGGAATGCCGGAAATGCCATGGGCCTTCATCAGCGACAGAGCTTCTGCCAGCGTCGCATCCGGGCCGATCGTGACCGGATTGACGACCATGCCGCTTTCGAACTTCTTGACCTGACGGACTTCTTCGGCTTGCTCGATCGGGGTCAGGTTGCGGTGGATGACGCCCATGCCGCCCGACTGCGCCATGGCGATGGCCAGACGGCTTTCTGTGACCGTATCCATGGCCGAGGACAGGATCGGCAGCGAAAGGTCGATATCCTTGGCGATGCGGGTGGAAATATTGGTCTGACCCGGCATGATTTCCGAGTGCCCCGGCTGGAGAAGCACGTCGTCAAAGGTTAGCGCTTCCGCGCCGGTTGCCGAGATTACGATGCGTGCCATTGCCAGTTCCTTCAGTTGGATAGACAGAATCCTCCGGGAAAAGGAAATCCTTCATCCGGTTGCTTCTGCATGAAATACATGGAAGTTGGCGAGGGCTGGTAACACGTTCATGACAACAAGGGAATAGAAAAAACCCGGGAGGCAGCCCACCCGGGTTTGCATAGCTCATATGCTGTGCGCAGAAAACGATCAGATATCGAACTGATAGCTCTTCGGCACGAAGCGGTAACCGGTCTCCTGCTTTTCGGCGTAGCCGACGGCCGGGAAAGGCATGTGGTAGCCGAGGAAGGCGACCTTGTCGGTGGCGACCATGTCGAACACCTTCTTCCGGGTTGCGGCGGCGGCGGCCTTGTCCATGTCGAACTTCACTTCCCAATCCGGGCGCTGCAGCGACAGCACGAAATGGTTTGCCGTGTCGGCCGTCAGGATCAGGCGCTTGCCGGCGGATTCGACGTTGAAGATCATGTGGCCCGGCGAGTGGCCGAAAGCTGCCATGCTGGTGATGCCGGAGACGACATCGGCGCCATCACCGATGAAGGTGATCTTTTCGGCAAGCGGCTTGACGTTGGCAAGCACGCCCTTGTGCCCACCTTCGGCAGGTGTGCCGACACGTGCAGTATCGCTCCAGAAATCGTATTCCTTCTGGCCGACGACATAACGGGCATTCTCGAAGGCAGGTTTTCCATTTTCCATCAGGCCGCCGATATGGTCGCCGTGTAGATGGGTCAGGACGACGATGGTTACGTCGGCCGGCATGTAACCGGCAGCGGCCATACCTTCGATCAGGCGGCCTGCGCCCTGTGCATGACCGGACTGGCCGAAACCGGTATCGAACAGGATAACGTCAGAACCGGTGTCGATCAGGGTCGGCGAGAAGCCGTTGACGAACTGGTCTGTCGGCAAAAAATTGTCAGACAGAAGCGCGCCGACGGTTTCAGCGGACTGGTTGGTGCCGAAGGTTTCGTTCGGCACGCCAGACGGACGAGCGCCATCCTTGACGACGAGAACCTCGAAACTGCCTACCTTGAACTTATGAAGATCGGGCGGGGTAACGCGATCGATTGCCAAATTGCTGCTCGCTTTGCTGCTGTCCTGGGCGAAGGCCGCCCGGTTGCCGATGATTGCCGGTGCAGCGAGGACCGTGAAGCCCGCAGTGCCCAGCAAAGTTCTTCTTCCGATACCGTTTCCAGCCATATCCCGTTCCCTCATGACGAATGATGTCGACGCGAAGTTAGCGCGCCCGAGCGAAAAGTTGACGATGATCAGGGGTCAAAATCGCGTTTTCACGCAGACGTGACACCTCGCCCGACCAATGCGATGAACAAAAGGCGCGGAACGTCCATTGGCAGAACGGCTTTGGAGGTTTACAGGCCTCTTGTCCCTCGGGCCTGTCAGATAACGGCATCCGTCTCCATGAATCGTATTATTCCACTCATCCTCGCTGTCGCCCTGTTCATGGAGAACATGGATTCGACTGTGATCGCCACCGCACTTCCGACAATCGCCAATGATCTCGGCGTCAGCCCGATCACACTCAAGCTGGCGCTAACCTCCTATATGGTGGCGCTTGCGATGTTCATCCCGATCAGCGGATGGATGTCGGACCGGTTCGGCGCGAAGAAGGTGTTCCGGCTGGCGATCTGCGTATTCATCATCGGATCGATCCTCTGCGCGATCTCCGATTCTGTCGTCCAGTTCGTCATGTCACGTTTTCTACAGGGCATGGGCGGGGCAATGATGACGCCGGTCGGGCGCCTGGTTCTGCTGCGCACCACCAAGCGCAGCGATCTCGTTTCCGCCATGGCGCTTTTGACCATACCGGCGCTTGTCGGACCGCTGACGGGGCCGCCGATCGGTGGCTTCATTACGACCTATTTTTCCTGGCACTGGATCTTCATCATCAATGTGCCGATCGGGGTGATCGGCCTTTACCTCACCGGCAGATACCTGCCCGAAGTGCCGCCGATGGGAACTGCCAGGATGGACTGGACTGGCTTCCTGCTGACATCCGTCGCGGCCTCCGGCGTCGTCTTCGGGCTTTCGGTAATCGGCCTGCCGGCACTGCCGCCCGCAGTCGGAATCAGTGCTACGCTTGCAGGCTTTGCCGCTTGCTTTCTTTATGTGCGTCACGCAAGGCTGCACCCTCACCCGATCCTGAACCTGCAGATCTTCAACGACCGGGCATTCAGGGCATCGACAACGGGTGGCACGCTGTTTCGGATTGCCACCGGTGCCATCCCCTTTCTGATGCCGCTGATGTTGCAGCTCGGTTTCGGACTCAATCCGTTCCAATCCGGCCTTATCACTTTTTCAGGTGCGATCGGTGCGCTGACCGTGAAGTTCATGGCGCGGCGGGTATTTGCCGTCACCGGCTTCCGCACGGCGCTTATGGTCGCCGGCGTTCTCGGCGCAGCCATGACGGCGGTGAACGGGTTCTTCACGCCCGAGACGCCGCATATCTGGATCATCGGTGCGCTTCTGGCGGCAGGCCTGTTCCGCTCGTTGTTCTTTACCGGCGTCAACGCACTCGGTTATTCGGAGATTTCCGACGAACTGGCGAGCCAGGCGACCTCCATGGCATCTGCGCTGCAGCAGGTCAGCCTTGCGCTTGGCGTCGCCTTTGCCGCCTTCATCCTGGAAATGTCGTCGATGTTTTCAGGCAGCCATCTGCAGCTTTCAGATTTTCACCTTGCCTTCTTCATCGTGGCAGCCGTCTCGCTGTTTTCGATCATTCCGCTCATCAAGCTCGATCCGCTGACAGGCGCCGATGTTTCCGGCCACCGGGGCCGGCGACCGGCTGACGTGCAGCCGGAAGCGGGAGAATAAGGATCAGTCGTCAGACGTCTCGGAAACGACTTCGGCGTCGGCATCCTCTGCCCTGCGTCCCTTGAAGTGCTTGGCGAGCAGGAACATCTCGACCGACTCCTGACGCGACGACGCGGGCTTCACATGGATGACCTGCTTGAAGTTCTTCTTCAGGAGATCAAGCAGATCCTTTTCCGTGCCGCCCTGGAAGGTTTTGGCCAGGAAGTGGCCGCCTTCGGCCAGAACCTCGATGGCGAAATGCGCCGCGACCTCGCACAAATGCATGGTGCGCAAATGGTCGGTCCGGTGATGGCCGGTCGTCGGCGCCGCCATATCGGAAAGCACAAGGTTCGGCACGCCGCCGATCGCTTCCTTCAAAAGCGCAGGCGCGCTGTCATCGAGAAAATCGAGCTGCAGGATTTTTACGCCCGGCAAGGGATCGACCTCCAGAAAGTCGATGGCGGCCACGCGCGGATCCTCATCCGTCGAGTTCGTCACCTTGGCGGCGATCTGCGACCAGCTGCCAGGTGCTGCGCCCAAATCGATGATGCGGCGGGCGCCTTTCAGGATCTGGTGTTTTTCATCGATCTCGAGCAGCTTGAAGGCGGCGCGAGCGCGATAGCCCTCGAGCTTTGCCCTCTGCACGTAAGGATCGTTGATATGGCGCTCCAGCCAGCGGCGCGAAGACGCCTTAAGCTTGCCCTTCTTGACCTTCTGGCCGAGCTTTCTGCCCGTTCTGTTTATTCCGACCGGTGTCTTCGTCATCGCCGTCTCAAAACCTCTCCGGAACCTGTCGAACCCGATCTGCGCGAGCGCACACGCCGCCAGACGCCATCATCGGCCATCATATCTGTCAAAAGACCTTCGCGCAGCCCGCGATCGGCAACCCGCATTCTGGGGCTTGGCCAACGCCTGCGGATCGCCTCAAGAATCGCGCAGCCGGCAAGCACGAGATCCGCCCTGTCCGGCCCGATGCAGGGATTGGCGGCACGCCCGGCGAAATCCCAGGAAAGCAGCTTTGCCTGCATGGCGGAGACTTCCGCATCCGACAACCAGAGGCCATCGACCCGGCGTCGATCATAACGCGGCAGGTCGAGATGGACCCCGGCAAGCGTCGTCACCGTGCCCGATGTGCCGATGAGATGGAAATCGTAGTCGCTGCCGTTGCCACCTGCTTCAGGCGGCGGGCAATCGAATTTTGCCAGCATGCCCTGAACCTCGCAGATCATCGCCTCGAAGACATCCGGCGTCACATCGCGACCACCATAACGCTCCGACAGAGTGACGACGCCGACGGGCAGCGACGTCCAGTGCGTGATATGGTTGGCAAGCCGCGATGAGCGATTGTCGGCGATGCGGATGACGGCAATTTCCGACGAGCCACCGCCGATATCGAACAGCACGATAGAACGCGCCTCACGCCCCACAAGCGAGGAGCAGCCGGAAACGGCAAGACGCGCCTCTGTCTCACGATCGATGATCTCCAGCTCAAGACCGGTTTCGGCAGTCACCCGCGCCAAAAATTCCTCGCCGTTTGCGGCAGCGCGGCAGGCTTCGGTTGCGATCAACCGCATCTTGCGGATCGGCTTGGCGGCGAGCTTCAAGGCACAAATGCGCAAAGCCTCGACGGCGCGGTCCATCGCGTCGTTCGACAACCGGCCGGTGGCTGCAAGCCCCTCCCCCAGACGCACGATGCGCGAGAACGCATCGACGACGCGAAAATGGCCGGGGCGCGTCGGCTGGGCGATCAGGAGGCGGCAATTGTTGGTGCCGAGATCGAGCGCGGCATAAAGATCGTCGTGGAAGGGAAG
This sequence comes from Neorhizobium sp. LMR1-1-1.1, assembly GCF_040675795.1. Taxonomy (NCBI): domain Bacteria; kingdom Pseudomonadati; phylum Pseudomonadota; class Alphaproteobacteria; order Hyphomicrobiales; family Rhizobiaceae; genus Neorhizobium; species Neorhizobium sp. LMR1-1-1.1. The sequence goes on along the minus strand of NZ_JBEGHE010000025.1, from coordinate 625,475 downwards.
CGTCACGTCGACCGACTGCAGGGCCGGGGTGATGCTGCTGCCCTGCTCGGAAGAAGACATCGCCCGCGTCAACGCAGGCTGCGAAACACCGTTCAGAGCGCCTTTTGCCTGTGTGAGGGGGCGCCCCTGAAGGCCGCGACCGGCCCGGTTCTTCTTGCGCCGGTCCCGCCCTCTGCCGCCATGAGACTGACCGCTGTGAGCCTGGCCACCATGAGACTGGCCGCCGTGATTTTTGCCCTCATTCCTCGATGCGCCTTCGCCACCCGCATGATGGGGCTGCTGCGCGCCTGCGCCGGCATTCGATGCACCTGCCGAATGAGATGATCCGCTTCGAGCATCGACATGCGGCTTGCCACCGGAATGCCCTGAAGCACCAGCTGCAGCCTGTGACATATGATCGGACGATGCACCGGAATGAGATCTGGAGCGCCTGCGCTTGCGTTTGCGCGCAGGCTGATCCTGCTTGGCGACATCCGATTTCCCGGCATCGCGTTTAGCCACGTCCTGTCTTGACGAGTCCTGCTTTTTTTCTGGGCGCGCGGCCGGGTCAGCCTGAACGGCCGATGACGCGTGTTGGGAAGTGTTCGCATTGCGGTTTTTGCCGCCGCGCTTCCCTTTCCTGCGACGGGGCCGCTTTTGCGCCCCACGCTCTCCGGCCGACGCCCCGCCATCTGGCGGCATACGGCCGCTATCGGGGTCCATTGGTCGTTCTATCCATTTCGCGGCGCACCGCCTCCAAAAGGCGTGCTGCTGCGTCTGATTGCTTCGTTGCTGCAAGGATAACAGCGCAAGCGCAATTCGCCAATGTCTTTTTCCGAACGGCGACCAAAAGTGGCTGATGCAACATGCTGCAAATTTTTCGGAAAAAACTATTTGCAAGTCGCGAAGGTTTGGCTATAAGCGCCGCACACCGACGAACCGGCCAAGCGCCGCTTCCTGCTGGGGAATAGTTCAACGGTAGAACGACGGACTCTGACTCCGTTAATCTTGGTTCGAATCCAGGTTCCCCAGCCAATTTTCTCTAGAAGATTATGTTTTTGTTGGCGTTTTGATTGCGTGTCATGATTGCTAATCATATCCGCAGACTTGATAGCCTATGTCGAATCGCTGCACAGAAGCTGGCTTAACGCTTCGGCGCAGCGGCGGACTGGACCCTCAGCCCATCAAGCTCCGCCTCGCTCAACGCACGCACTGCCCCCTTATCCAGATCACCCAGAGCGAGATTACCGATCGCGACGCGGATGAGGCGCAGCGTGGTTATGTCGAGGTGTTCGAGCATGCGGCGGATGTGGCGGTTCTTGCCTTCGTCCAGTTCGATCTCCAGCCAGGAATTCTTTTCGCCTTCGCGCAGCTTTATCGCGCGGCGGGCTTTTAAGGTTTCGCCGTCCTGATCGATACCTTTCGTCATTGCCTCCAGCATCGCGTCGTCGACGAGCGTGTCGATCTGGACGTGATAGGTTTTCGGCACATGGGTTTCGGGATCGAGCAACGCATTGGCGAATTGGGTGTCGTTGGTGAAGAGGAGAAGGCCCTCGCTCGCCTTGTCGAGCCGACCGACAGGGGAGAGGTGGGTGTGGTCGTGGCATTTCAGGCAATCGAAGACGGTCGGGCGGCCTTCGGGGTCATGGCGGGTGGTGACGAGGCCGCGGGGTTTGTTGAGCATCAGATAGACCGGGGCTTCGGCCGCGACCTCTCTGCCATCGACGGCGAGCTTTGCGGTGTCGAGGTCGATCCAGGCTTCCGTATCGGTGACGGTGCGGCCGTTGACGCTGACTTGGCCGGCGCGGATGAGATCCTCGGCTTGCGTGCGTGAGCAGAAGCCGAGTTTCGACAAGGCACGCGGGAGCGTGACGCGTTTGCCGGAGGATGGCGCGGCGGGTTTTCGGGCGGGGGCCGCCGGCGACCGACGGTTCTGTGTTGGTTTGGGGCGTTGGGGCTTTTCGTTCATTTCCACATTGTTCCTGCGCAGGCGATCACGCCTTCGCTCGACTCTGAGTTTGCGGCGCGCCCTCTGGCCTGCCGGCTGCCGGGGCAGAGCCACTTGTCTCTGCCCGCTCTTCGAGCCCCCCACAAGTGGGGAGATCACAAGCGGCACCGACACGCTCTATTTCTAGTCTCGGTTAAACAGCTACGTAGAACCATTTGCCTTGCGGGACGGTCAGGACCGGTCTTGTCCAGCCTTCCCTGTTGACCCATCCGCCCTTGCCATTCTATGCCCGGCTTCGTCCAGTCCTATATGGTCCGGATGTGATCAAAACCCAATTGCCAAACCCAGTTGTGACGAAGAGAGACGCCGGTGAGCCAGGATAACATTACGACAGACCTCGTGACGCTGCGCGATTACTGGCGTTATGCGATTTCCCGTTTCAATGCGGCGGAGCTGGGTTACGGCCACGGCACGACGACGGCCGGGGACGATGCGGCGTTTCTGCTGCTCGATTCACTCAACCTGCCGATCGATGCGCTCGATCCGTTTCTCGATGCGCGGCTTCTCACCTCCGAGCGCAAGCTGCTGGCCGAGCGGATCGAGACGCGGGTGACGACGCGCAAGCCTTCGTCCTATATTACCGGCCATTCCTATATCCAGGGCGTACGCTTCCATGTCGACGAGCGGGTGATCGTGCCGCGGTCGCATATCGGCGAGATCCTGTTTTCCGAATATCTGGGCGAACAGGGTTCGGCCTATCTGCCTGATCCGTTTGCGGTGGAAACTGCCGTCGATATCTGCACCGGTTCTGGCTGCCTTGCGGTGCTGGCGGCAAAGTTCTTCCCTAATGCGGCGATCGATGCGGTCGATCTTTCGGCCGATGCGCTGGAAGTGGCGAAGATCAACGTGGCCGAACATGAGGTTCAGGAGCAGGTTTCGCTCCATCAGGGCGATCTGTTTGCGCCGCTCAAGGGCAAGACCTATGATCTGATCATCACCAATCCGCCCTATGTGGATCATGCCTCGATGGCCGGTTTTCCGGCAGAGCATCAGGCGGAGCCGGCAATGGCGCATGATGGCGGCGAGGATGGGCTCGATCTGGTGCGCCAGATCCTTGAGCAGGCCGGCGACTATCTCAACCCGGAAGGCGGGATGATCTGCGAGATCGGCTCGGGCCGGGAAATTCTCGAGGAGGAATATCCGCATCTGGAATTCCTCTGGCTGGAAACGGCTGAATCGCAGGATGCCGTCTTCTGGATTTCGGCCGAGGCGCTGAAGGGTTAAACCACCGCCATTTCGACATTTTTCGTTTGCGCAGCGATCAACGGGGCGGCATGTTCCGGTGATGGTTGAGTGTGGAGACGAAAGATCATGGCGGCTGCGGATGTCATCGTACTTGGAGCCGGCATCGTCGGCATTTCGACCGCCTTGCAACTTGCCCGTCGCGGCAAGGCTGTGGTTCTTGTCGACCGCGGCGAGCCGGGTCGCGAAACTTCCTATGGCAATGCCGGGCTGATCCAACGCGAGGGGGTCGTGCCTTACGGCTTTCCGCAGCAGTTCGGCCAGATATTGCGCAACGCCATGAACAACCGGATCGACTCGCATTTTCACTGGCGGGCGCTCCCTTCCGTCTCGTCCTTCCTGGCAAAATACTGGTGGCACTCGAACCTTTCCCGTCACCAGCTGATCGCACGCGCCTATGCGCCGTTGATCGAGCATTCGATCTCCACCCATAACGAGCTGATCGAGGAAGCCGGCGCGCAGGCGCTGATCGCCAAGGATGGCTGGACGGAGCTTTTTCGCACACCGGCCAAACGGGATGGCGAGCTTCGCGAGGCCGAAAGGCTGAAGCAGGAATACGGCGTGGCGTTCGAGGCGCTTTCGCCCGACGATCTGGCGGCGAAAGAGCCACATCTCTCCCGGGATTTCGCCGGTGCATTGCGCTGGGAAGATCCGTGGTCGGTGAAGGATCCGCTGGCACTGAGCCAGGCCTATGTGCGGCTGTTCGAAAAGCTTGGCGGCAAGGTGCTGAAAGGCGATGCACGCAGCCTTTCGAAAACCACGAGCGGATGGCGGATCGTGGCGGGGGAAGGCACAGTGGAAGCCAAGGACGTGGTCGTGGCGCTCGGGCCGTGGTCTGACGTGGTGACGAAGCCGCTCGGTTACAGTTTCCTCGTCGGGGTGAAGCGCGGCTATCACATGCATTATGCGCCCAAGGGCAATGCGGTGCTCAACGGCTGGCTGCTGGATGCGGAGCGCGGTTATCTTCTGGCGCCGATGAACCAGGGGATACGGCTGACGACCGGGGCGGAATTCGCTCGCCGGGATGCGCCGAAAACGCCGGTGCAGTTGGCACGTGCAGAAGCGGTGGCGGCTCAGGTCTTTCCGCTTGGCGAGAGGCTGGACAAGGAGCCGTGGATGGGTGCGCGCCCCTGCACGCCGGACATGATGCCGGTGATCGGCAAGGCACCGCGGCATGAGGGCCTGTGGTTCGCCTTCGGCCATGCGCATCATGGGCTGACGCTCGGGCCGGTGACCGGCCAGGTGATCGCCGAGGCGATTTTGGGCGAAAAGACGCTGATAGACATTTCGGCCTATCGGCCGGAGCGTTTCAACGCCTAGGGTTATGCGCCTGAGGTTTTGGGCCTAAGGAGCGATCGCCTTGGCCGGGCTGGCTTTTGGCAAAAAGCCGGGTTAGGCTTCGTGGAACAATCAAAGGGAACGATGCCCGGATGATCGCCCCTGATCCGCCGGGCCGACATGACGATGGCACGTTATCTCATCTACGACGCCAGATTTCTCGATCGTTAGCGGGCCTTTTTGCAGGCGTGAACGGGCGTTTTTCGCCTTGGGTTCGATTGGATTTTCTGGTGTTTCATGAATGATGTTGCCAATGCCAAAAGCTTTTTCGATGCCAATCCCGATATCGAGGTTCTCGAAGCCTTCGTGATCGATGCGAACGGTGTTCCGCGCGGAAAATGGGTGCCGCGCGAACGGGCGCTGGACGTGCTGGACAAAGGCATGGCGATGCCGCGCTCGGTCTATGCGCTCGATGTCTGGGGTCGGGACGTCAATGCCGCCGGACTGGCGCAGGGAACCGGCGATCCGGACGGGCTATGTTTTCCCATTCCCGGAACGCTGTCGCGGATCAACTGGCTGAACCGGCCGACGGCGCAGGTGCTGCTCGGCATGCGCGATCCGGACGGTTCCGGGTTTTACGGCGATCCGCGGCAGGTGCTCGCCAATGTGCTCAAAGGGTTTGCGAAGATCGGGCTGACGCCGGTGGTTGCGACGGAACTGGAATTTTATCTCATCGACCCGCTGCGCTCGGCGCTCGATCCGGTCAGGCCACCGAACTCGCGCGAGGGGCGCTGGCATACGGGCCAGACGCAGGTGCTTTCGATCTCCGAACTGCAGGATTTTGAGGATGTGTTCCACGGCATTGCCAGTGCGGCACGGGCGCAAGGCATACCGGCCGACATGGTGGTGCGTGAAAACGGACCGGGCCAGTATGAGATCAATCTCAACCATGTGCCGGATGCGCTGAGAGCCGCAGATTATGCGGTGCTTCTGAAGCGCATTGTCAAGGGCGTGGCACGGGCGAACGATCTCGATGCGACCTTCATGGCTAAACCCTATGGCATGCAGGCAGGCAGCGGCATGCATGTGCATTTCTCGCTGATCGACGAGAGCGGGCGCAATGTCTATGCCGGCGAGGACGGGCCTTCGGAAATGCTGTTCCATTCGGTCGGCGGGTTGCTGGAGAATATGGGGGAGAGCATGGCGGTGTTTGCGCCACATGCCAATTCCTACCGGCGCTTGAGGCCATCGGAACATGCGCCGACCTATGCATCCTGGGGGTTCGACAACCGGTCTGCGGCGGTCAGGGTGATCACGGCTTCGAAGCCTGCGACGCGGATCGAGCATCGGGTGGCGGGTGCCGACGTGAACCCGTATCTGGCGCTCGCCATGATCCTCAATGCCGCGCTTTCCGGCATCAAGGAGAAGCGTAATCCGGGCGGTGCGATTACCGGCGACGAGCACGCGATCAATCATGATCCGCTGCCGACCAACTGGGACTATGCGCTGCGGCAGTTTGCCCGATCCACTTTCGCCTATGCCACACTCGGCCCGAAATACCGGTCGCTCTATAGTGCCTGCAAGGCACAGGAACTGGCCGAGTTTTCGCTGCGCGTCACCGACGTGGAATATGACGCCTATATAAGGACGGTATGAGATGACGTTTCGAGACAGCGCCACCAATCCCGGCCATACCGGCTCCTGGTATGCGGCAAGCGCCAATGACAAGCGCGTGCGCCTTGACCTTGCAGGCGATATCGAGACTGACGTGTGCATTATCGGTGCCGGCTTTACCGGCATATCGGCGGCGCTGGAGCTTTCGGAGCGCGGATTTTCGGTCGTTGTGCTGGAAGCGGAGCGGATCGGTTTTGGCGCATCCGGGCGCAATGGCGGGCAGATCGTCAACGGTTACAGCCGCGATCTGGAGACGATTGCCGGGCGCTATGGGAAAGACAAGGCGATCGAGCTTGGAAAGATGTCGCTCGAAGGCGGCAATATCATCCGCGAGCGGGTGACCAAATATGCGATCGATTGCGAGCTTGAGCATGGCGGTTTCTTTGCGGCCTTTACCGACAAGCAGATCCGCGAGATGGAGCATCACAAGACCGACTGGGAACGTTACGGCCATACAGGGCTGGAAATGGTGTCCAAGGCCGACGTGGCCAAATATGTAAGGACCGACCGTTATGCGGGCGGGATGATCGACAAGCTCGGCGGGCATATCCATCCGCTCAACCTCGTGCTTGGCGAGGCGCGCGCGGCGGAAAATCTGGGTGCGAAGATTTTTGAAGGCTCGCGGGTGATCGCGGTCGATACCGACAGGAAGCGTCCGGTCGTCAGCACGGGCGGCGGCTCGGTGACGGCATCCTATGTGCTGATCTGCGGCAATGCCTATCTGGCACCGCTTTTCCCGCAGGTACATGGCCGGATGATGCCGGTGTCGAGCCAGGTGATGGTGACGGAACCACTCGAGTCCTCACTGATCGAGGATCTGCTGCCGGCCAATTACTGCGTCGAGGATGCCAATTATATTCTCGACTATTATCGCCGCACCGCAAACAACCGGCTGCTTTATGGCGGCGGCATCGGTTATGGCGGCAACGATCCGAAAAACCTGACCGGCGTGATCCGTCCCAACATGCTCAAGACGTTTCCGCAGTTGAAGGACACGAAGATCGACTATGCCTGGAGCGGCAATTTCGCGCTGACGCTGACGCGTATTCCGCATATGGGGAAACTGTCGGACAAGGTCTATTTCTCCCATGGCGACAGCGGCCATGGGGTAACAACGACGCATCTTCTAGGAAAGATACTCGGCGAGGCCGTGGCCGGCCATGCGGAGCGTTTCGATGTCTGGGCATCGATGCCCAACCTGCCCTTCCCCGGCGGACGGATGTTCCGCGTGCCGCTGACGGCACTCGGTGCATGGTATTACGGGATAAGGGATAAACTGGGCGTCTGAGAACGCCCAGTCATCACACAGCTGCTTGCGGGAAATGTCCCTTAAGGAAGTAGGTCGCGTGGGTTCGCACGATCGACTTGAACTGTGCCGAAATCTGCGCCGCTTCCGCCGGAACCATCAGTGCGAGGCGCAAGGTGGCGCCGGCCATGTGGAACATGACGAACAGGGTCTGCGCATAGCTTTCACGCAGCGGTTCGGCAACGAAATGCCGGGTGAGCTGATAGAAACCCTCTGCCTGAGCCCGCGTCTCGGCGATATCGAGATCGGCCAGCGTCTTGTCTGCCTGGATCGCATTCAGAAGGTCCTGGGTAGACGGTTCCTGGCGCATCCGCTCGTAATACATGTCGAACAGATCGTCGGTTGCCTTCAGGGCGTCATCTGCGGTTTCGATGTGGGAGACGTGGCCAGCAATCAGCTCGCGAACCTCTTCGACATAGAGCTCATAGAGCATGGCGATGATGGCCGACTTGTTAGGAAAATATTGGTAGACCGAAGCGATGGGACCGCCGGAAAGCGCTGCGATCTCCTTCATGGTGACGGCATCAATACCCTTCTGACCGATCAGTTCCTTCGCGACTTTCAGGATCTCGCCGATACGCTCACGACTTCTTTCCTGTTTCGGCACCCGGCGAAGCGCGGCACGTCCCGCGCCATGGCTCGACTCCTGCATGCGATCCCTTTTCCACCCAACACTCATTGATCGAACGCTACCGGCGAAACCGATAACGCTAATTGAGTGTTATACGTAGAAAGACCAGTTTCAGATCACCAAGCCGGACAAAAAATGTAAATAAAAGTTTAATTCACTAAGAATTGTCGCTCCGGGCGAGATATCGCTCAACTATTTTCCCGCCAGAGTTTTTCCAGCCTGCCGATTGCATCCTCTACGATTTGCGGAACCGAAGCGTCGATATCGACGGTCACCACATTGACCTCACCTTCCGGGCTTTCAAGCGTTGCAAGCTGACTTTGCAGCAAGGAGGTCGGCATGAAGTGACCCTTACGAGCGCCCATGCGGGAGGCCAAAAGCTCGGGCGAGCCTTTGAGGAACACGAAGTAGAGCGAATCACCGCCAGCGGATCGAAGTCTTTCGCGATAGATCTTCTTCAAAGACGAGCATGTCACGACAATATCTTCGCCCACAGAGCGGGCCGCCTTCAGTTCGTTGCCGATGATATCCAGCCACGGCCAGCGATCTTCGTCCGTCAACGGCGTCCCTTCCGCCATCTTCTTGACGTTCGCCTCCGGATGCAGCCGATCTCCTTCGACGAACTTGCAGCCGAGACGGCTTGCCAGAAGATTGGCAATCGACGTCTTACCGGCGCCGCTAACCCCCATGACGATGATCGCCTTCGACATTCCTTCTCCTCACTGCTTGTGTTTGCGCATCTGACGCGACGAATTCTATTTCAATCTTGCATCCCTGCCGATGACGAGCGGCATCAGCACGGACAGGAACATCAGCCTTAGCACATGATGAGCGCCGACATAGGTGGGATCGGCATGAAGCATGACGGCCATGGCGGCCATGGTTTCCAGTCCGCCGGGAGAAAACGCGATCAGCGCCGCATCCAGCGGCACATTGGCGAAATAGGAGACGATAACGGCAATGCCCCCCGCAAGCGCCATGACGACGACCGTGACGACCAAACCCGAAACGATGGCGAGGCGCAGATCGGCGAAGGACAGGCCGGAAAAGCGCGAACCGATCAGCGAGCCGAGCAGAACATAGATTGGGATCAGCAGCCAGTTGGGGACAGTGCCGGAGACGGAACCGGTGATATGGGTGGAGATGGAGACAAAAACGCCGCCAAGCAAAAGGGCCGCGGGAAACTTCCAACGCTGGAAAAGCAGGCCGAAACCGGCTGAAACGATCAGCATCACGACGAGGATCGGCATGCTCATCGCGTCGGGCAGCACGATCACGTCGGTGTCGGCCAAATCAAAGAATTCAACGATCAGCGGGACACTGATCGTCAGCGCAAGCACGCGCACGCTCTGGGAAATGCTGACGGCGCGAAGATCACAGCGCATTTCGGCAGCGAGACTCAGAACATAACCCAGATGGCCGGGCGATGCGGCAAGAAGCGCTGTCGTGCGATCGTAACGAAACAGCCGCTGAAGCACCCAGGCTGCGGAAAAAAGCAGGATGACAATCGCCACGAAGACCATGACGAAGCTGAGCGGCCAGGTACGTGCCGCAACAAAAATCTCCGGCGTAACTGTCGAGCCCATCGATATGCCGATGATGACGAAGCAGGCGTTGCGGACGAGAAGCGGGACACCCAGACGAAGTCCGGCTAGACCAGCAAAGGTGACTGCAAGCGCCGGTCCGATGAGATAGGGCGCCGGAAAGCCTATGGCGATGGCTATAAGTGCGCCGGCAGTTCCGATCAGCAACGTTACAAAAAATTGGCGCAGTTCAGGAAAATTCATACAGACCGGACCTGATACCTGTCGGCGCAACAGGCTACCGACACGGCAGGCTGCCGGCATGGCAAGACATAATTCGTTCTAGCCACTGCGGCAGGAAGGTCAACCAAGTGCGGTCAGCAGAAACAAAAAACGCCGGAGCGACCGGCGTTTCTCATCAAAAAAGCTTGGTGAGATCAGGCCGCAGGGGCGACAACCTTCTTCATATCGACGGCATCGAGGCCGAGAAGGAAGTTGATCTGCGGGCGCGCCTTGACCAGATCGTCGATCGTGTATTCGGCCAGAACGTCGAAGAAGGCGTTGAGCGCCTTGCGAAGCGCGGAGTTGAGACCGCAGCTATCGACCAGAGGACATTCGATCGCACCATCGTCCTCGAAACATTCCGCCATTGCGAAACTATCTTCCGTGACGCGCACGACATCAAAAAGGGTGATCTTATCGGCAGCACGGCCGAGCTTCACACCACCGTTACGGCCACGCACGGTCTCCACCAGACCAGCCTTGTTGAGCGGCTGAAGGATCTTGAACAGAAACAGTTCGGATACGCCATATGCCCTGGCAATTTCCGGAATGCGGCTGAGATGGCCGTGATTGGCTGCACAATACATCAGCATTCTTACGGCATAATTGGTCTGTTTGGTCAGGCGCATGATGGTCTCCGAAGACTCGAGAGAACTCTATATAGACGCTTCCCTAGTTTTGAACAATTCCAAAATAGGAAAATCGGGATCATGTTTTCAAGTGCACTAATTCACCGAACACACAAAAAAGCAAATCCTGAATTAAACAATCAACATAAAGCAGCCACTAGGTGCGGTTTTCCTGGTGGTGATTACCATCTGCTTACACCCGCGCCAGTGGACGATCCTTGATAAATGACATTCATACCAAGGCTGTGACAAATAGGTTCAGCACCAGCAGTGATCGACCGCCGGAAGTTTTTCGCGAGAAAATTGCAGGCCTTCTGAGACCATCTACCAGGAAAAACGCGCTGCGCCAGCGAACCACTCACACGCTTCGCGCGCCTGTTTCACCGCATGCCGTTCGCGCCAAGTCATTAGCAGGCTTTGTCTGACATGATTGAAATATGCCGCGAAGATGGCTCAACCGATAGACATCGCGATAGCAATTGCTGCGGAAACGCCCAGAGTTATCGTGATTGCCAGGATGCTCAGGCCAACACGCGCCAAATACGCGCGACGGGCACGCTTTTCGTCCCATTCGTAGACCATGATACAACTCCCACTCCTACCCGCGTCAAATTAGGGCAACTGGCGACCACGTCAACCTTTCGTGAGGGATAGTTGATTAAGCGAAAGCTGGATGGCGGATACGATCATACCCGCCATCGATAGTGTCCAGATTATTTCATGACCGGCATGACGAATTCCGCGCCGTCCTTGATACCGGAGGGCCAACGGGCGGTGATCGTCTTGGTCTTGGTCCAGAACTTGATCGAATCCGTGCCATGCTGGTTAAGGTCGCCGAAGGACGACGCCTTCCAGCCGCCGAAGGAATGGTATGCGAGCGGAACCGGGATCGGCACGTTGATGCCGATCATTCCGATGTTGATGCGGGATGCGAAATCGCGGGCGGCATCGCCGTCACGGGTGTAGATCGCTACACCGTTGCCGTATTCATGTTTCATCGGCAGCGACAGGGCGTCTTCGTAATTCGTCGCGCGAACGACGGAGAGGACCGGGCCGAAGATTTCCTGCTTATAGATTTCCATGTCCGGCGTGACGTTGTCGAACAGCGAACCGCCGACGAAATAACCGTTTTCATATCCCTGCAGCTTGAAGCCGCGGCCATCGACGAGAAGCTTGGCACCCTCTTCGACACCCTTGTCGATCAGGCCGTTGATGCGCTCCTGCGCCGCCTTGGTGACCACCGGGCCCATGTCGGCCTTGTCATCGGTATAGGGGCCGATGCGCAGGCTCTCGATCTTGGGGATCAACTTGTCGACCAGTCGGTTGGCGGTTTCCTCGCCGACCGGCACGGCGACCGAGACGGCCATACAGCGCTCGCCAGCGGAACCGTAGCCCGCGCCCATAAGCGCGTTCACGGCCTGATCGAGATCGGCATCCGGCATGATGATCATGTGGTTCTTGGCGCCGCCGAAGCACTGGGCGCGCTTGCCGTTCTGAGCTGCCGTTCCGTAGACATAACGGGCGATCGGGGTGGAGCCGACAAACGAGACGGCGCCTATATCCGGATCCGTCAGGATCGCATCAACGGCGGCCTTGTCGCCGTTGATGACGTTGAGGATGCCAGCCGGGAGACCTGCCTCGATCATCAGTTCGGCAAGCCGGATCGGCAGGGACGGATCACGCTCGGAAGGCTTCAGGATAAAAGCGTTGCCGCAGGCAATCGCCGGGGCGAACATCCACATGGGGATCATGCCGGGGAAATTGAACGGGGTAATGCCAGCACCGATGCCGACCGGCTGGCGGATCGAATACATGTCGATCTGCGGGCCTGCACCCTCGGTGAACTCGCCCTTGGAAAGATGCGGAATGCCGATGACGAATTCGCAGACTTCCAGGCCGCGGACGATATCGCCCTTCGAATCTTCGACCGTCTTGCCATGCTCCTTCGACAGCATGACGGCAAGCTCATCCATGTTCTGGTTGAGCAGATCGACAAACTTCATGAAGACGCGGGCGCGGCGCTGGGGATTGGTGGCAGCCCATGCCGGCTGAGCGGCCTTGGCGTTTTCGACTGCCGCGCGAATTTCGGAAACGCTTGCGAGCGCGACCTTGGCCTGTACTTCGCCGGTTGCCGGATTAAAGACGTCGGCGGTGCGACCGCTGGTTCCGGCGACATGCTTGCCGCCGATGAAATGACCGATTTCCTGCATGGTTTCCTCCTGGTTTCTGTGACAGCCAGAATGTCACTCGAAATTGCGCAATTCAACGCGATAGTTTACGCAACTGTTGTGCAAATTTCGACATTAGAGGGTAGCGCCCGTGGACTGGGATGATGTCAGGATGTTTCTGGCGGTGGCGCGCACCGGCCAGTTGCTCTCCGCCTCACGGCGGCTCGGTATCAACCATGCGACGCTCGGCCGGCGGATGACGGCGCTGGAGGATGCGCTGCAGACGCGGCTTCTGGTGCGGAGAACCAACGGTTGCACGCTGACGGCGGAAGGCGAAGTGCTGCTGGCTGCGGCCGAAAAGATGGAAACCGAAATGCTTTCGGCGCAGGCAAGAACGGCCAGCACCGACACGGTGATTGCCGGAACGGTGCGGATCGGTGCGCCGGACGGTTTCGGCGTCTCCTTTCTCGCATCGCGGATGAGCCGTCTTACCCGCCGGCATCCGGAACTGAAGATCCAGCTGGTGCCGGTGCCGCGGCATTTTTCGCTGTCGCAACGGGAGGCGGATATTGCGATCACCATCGAGCAGCCAGAACAGGGGCGGCTCGTTTCCTCCAGACTTACCGATTACACACTCGGGCTTTATGCATCACGGGCCTATCTCGATACCGCCGGAGAACCAAAGACTGCCGAAGAGCTGAGACGGCATGCGCGGGTGGGCTATGTGGAAGACCTGATCTTCTCACCCTCGCTGAATTTCACCGGCGAGATCATGCGCGACTGGGATGCAGGTTTCGAGATCTCGAGCGCGATGGGCCAGACCGAGGCGGTCAGAGCGGGTGCCGGCATCGGCATCCTGCATGATTATGTGGCGCGGCAACATCCCGAGCTCATCAGGCTCTTGCCGCAAGTCTCGCTCAAGCGATCCTACTGGACGACCTATCACGAAACATCCCGCGACCTTGCGCGGCTTCGGATCGTTGTCGAATACATCCGCGAACTGGTGGCGGCGGAAAGCCATATCTTCGTCGCCGGTTGACGGCAAAGACGAAAAAGCCCGGCTGGAGCCGGGCTTTTGGTGCACCTTGAAATCAGGCGACGAGAAGCGCTGACGGGGGTAATTTCAGCGCAACGGCAATACGTTTGAGCTTGGCCGGATCGGCATTCAGGCCTTCCTCGACGCCTACGATCTCCTCATGTACGAGGCCGGTGGTCAAAGAAAGGTCATCGATGCTGTAGCCGGCGGCAAGGCGCGCTTCGGCAACGGCTCTTGCTACTTGACCCGAAAGAACAGCGCCGCTCTGAGATGCCTTGATGTTGCTAATTGAGACTGTCATGGTTTCATCCTTCTTGAAAAAACCCGGCGTTTGCGACGGGTGAAGGGGGTCAAATGACCCATGGTGCGACACGCGGCCGCAGGACAAACATAGGCCATAATCCGCTTTGTGCAATAGGCAATTGTGCGCTGCACAACATCGAATGTGAAAAAACGGTGGCGCCTCCGTATCTTAGGTGGTCAAAATTCCGGCAGAACCAAAGCAAGCCCTGCGCGTTTATAAGGCAAACGAGGACAGGATCATGCCTTATTCAGCTTTCACAAAACCAGCGCATGGCGACGATCACGTCTATGGGATCGATGGTGGAACCGACGCGCAATTGCTGCAGACGGCGCACCGTCTGGTCGACATCTATCTGGTTTATCTGCGGGAGCATGAAACCGGCAGCGATCTGTTCGACACACGCGAGCTGCCGGTATCCAAGGGCAGCCTTATCAACGCCTTTCGTGTGGTGATCGCCACAGAAAGCCGCTCTGGTGTGCGGGCCCTGCTGGTGAAGGCCGGCATGACGCTGGCGCAGTTTCAGGAAAATATCGGCCCGCGCATGTCGTTCAAGCCTGCAAGCAGCAACGACAAGGCCCGCGACGGGCGCTGGCGGCCGGATTCGGGCCAGATCCGGCGCTTCGACCACGCACTGATGCGGCATGGGGAAGAGCGGACAAGGCTGGTGCGCATGTTCCGCCACGCCGCCGACATCGCTGAGCACAAGCCCATCCACGACGCCTGAATCGTATATCCATCCAAGGGCATTTCCGGAGGCATTGCGTTGGGTCAATGAAATCAACCGCAGCCTGTATAGGCTCAAAGCCAATTCGGACTGCAAGGATTCCACTCCCGGGATTTGTTCTCCCGAAAGCATGTATCCAGTTTGCCGCCGAGGGTTGAGGTGAAGTCTGAAATCCGTGAACCCTGCGCGACGATATCAACGATATCCGGGCGCAGCCAAAGGACGGTTCGATCTAGAGCCGGATGGTGCCGGATTTGCCATCTCCGCCTGAACGGTGGGCTGGGGCGACGCGACGGAGGCCGCGTCGTCCCACGAGGGACCCGGCCCAATCATGGGCCGGGTCTTCGTATTTCAGCTACCAGGATTTCAGCGCACGAAGCGTAGGCGTCTTCTTGAAGATATGCTCGTCCATGCGGGCAAGAAGCGTGTCGAGCAGCGTGACGGCTTCGGCAACCGCCGGCCCCTTGTTCAGCATGACGCATTCGGCATGGGCAGCCATGGCGGCATCGGTCATCTCTCCACGCGATGGCAAACCGTCCTTGACCAAGTCCTCCAGAACCTGCGTCGCCCAGACTGTGGGGACGGATGCCGCTTCGCAGAGCCAGAGGATTTCTTCCTGCATTTCGGCGACCCGCTCGAAACCGATCTCGGCTGCAAGATCGCCGCGGGCGATCATCACACCGAAGGGGCGACCGAGTGTGTGGGCGCGGGCAATCAAGGCCGGCAGGTTGCGGACCGCTTCCGGCTGCTCGATCTTGGCAACGAGGCCAAGCTTTTCGACGCGCGGCGGATGGTTGCCGAGCGCCTTCTCCAGCAGATCAAGATCCTCCGGCCGGCTGACAAAGGAATAACCGAGCATGTCGGCATTGCCAATGACGGCAGCAAGATCACCTTCATCCTTGGCGGTCAGGGGCGACAGGCCCAGTGCGGTATCCGGCAGGTTCAATCCTTTTTCCGGTTTCAGCTTGACGCCACCGGCCTTCACACGGGTCACCCTCAAAATCGCTCCTCCTTCGGAGACGCTTTCGACAACGGCTTCCAGCTTACCATCATTATAACGCAGCTTGTGGCCCGGCTCGACCCGTTCGACGATCTCCGGCAGTGAAACCGCCGCGCAGAAACGCACGTCTTCCGTCTGATAGGGTTCGCGCGAGGCGACAAGGCGGAAAAGATCGCCTGTCGTGAGTTTGGCGCCCTTGTCGGCCACAACGGCTTCCGTCCTGATCTTGGGCCCGGCGATATCCATCAGCACGGTGATCCGGCGACCGATCTTTTCTCCGGCGGCACGCACATGCCGCGCCATTGCCTCCCATGTGTCAGCACCATCATGAGCGCAGTTGATGCGAGCGACATCCATGCCGCGCCGGGCGAGATCAAGGATGAAGTCGGGATCGGTCGCCGCCTCTCCCGGCAGCGTGACCATGATGCGACCGCGGCGATGCGGGCGTCCGCTGCCGAGCAACCGCTGCGTCATCGCACTGAGCTCCGCCTCGCCGGCAAAAAACTGCGCTTCTGACGGCAGGGCATAGGGAGAGGTCATTCCCTGCATGGTAGACAGGGCTGAGAGCACGGCATCCAGCGTCGGCAGAACCCGGCTTTCCAGCCGGCCGAGTGAGGAGAGGCCGTAACACATCAGCCTGCGCTGCAGCGGCCGGATGTCGTGCCTGCGCAGGCAGAGATAATGGCAGAGGTTTTCAAGGCGATCCGCTTCGACATTCCCGGGGATAAGGCTTTCCAACAATGATCGCCCTTCGTCAGCGACGCGGTCACGCAATGCCCGAACCTCGGAGAAAAGCGTACCAAGCTCAAGCGTGCGTTCATCCGCATCTACGGCGGCGATGCTATTCGTGTCATGCATGTTTCGTCTCCTCCCATGACGACAATCCGGCCAGGAAAGAAGTCTGGCCTTTCAACATCACCCTGACATGACAGGCGCGCGTTGAGCCGCGTCAAAACCTGCGACGGCATATCGCACGGTGTTTATGCGCGGCGAATGATCGGGCCCGACTGGCGGCAGCGGGGGACCAAAGCCAGAAATGTCGCCCTTAAAGCTGGCAATCGTCAGCCCCTGCCCTATCCTGACGTCCATCGCGCAATAGTTGATTGATTGTCATAAAAAACCTCCACATTGCCGGAAGCGCGATGCCTCTTGAGAGGCGGACAATCCGCCAGTCCATGATCCATGTCATGAAACAGATCATCTAAATCGATTAGCATCAGAGGTGAGGAAAAAGAGAGGAGTTTTCAATGCAGCAACATTTGGTCCAAAAGGACGCCGCTTTTTCGCAGGCCGAGTATTTCGACCCCACCCGTCCACGCACGCAACTGTCGCAGGCGGAAGTGGAATTGATGGACCGGTACTGGCGAGCGGCCAATTATCTTTCGGTCGGTCAAATCTATCTTCTGGAAAACCCGCTCCTGCGTGAGCCGCTTCAGCCGCTGCATATCAAACCGCGACTCCTCGGCCACTGGGGCACGACCCCCGGCCTCAACTTTATCTACACGCATCTCAACCGAGTGATCAAAAGCCGCGATCTCGACGTCATCTATATATGCGGGCCAGGCCATGGCGGACCGGGCATGGTCGCCAATACCTGGATGGAAGGCATCTACAGCGAGGTCTATCCGGAGATTGCGGAGAATGAAGAGGGCATGCGCAAGCTGTTCCGGCAGTTCTCCTTCCCCGGCGGCGTGCCGAGCCATGTGGCGCCCGAAACGCCCGGCTCCATTCATGAAGGCGGCGAACTGGGTTATGCGCTGGTGCATGCCTTCGGTGCAGCCTTCGACAACCCGGACCTGATCGTTGCTTGCGTCGTGGGTGACGGCGAGGCAGAAACCGGGCCGCTGGCCGCAAGCTGGCAGTCCAACAAGTTCCTGAACCCGGCCCGTGACGGTGCGGTCCTGCCGATCCTGCATCTCAACGGCTACAAGATCGCCAACCCGACGGTGCTTTCGCGCATTCCGCATGACGACCTGAGAAGGCTGTTCGAAGGCCATGGTTATGCGCCGATCTTCGTTGAAGGCAACGAGCCGGAAGCGATGCACCGACTGATGGCGGATGCGATGGATCTGGCGACCGACATGATCCGCGCGATCCAGGAAGAGGCCCGCTCCGGCGCTGTTTCCGGCCAGGCACCGCGCTGGCCGATGATCATCCTGCGCAGCCCGAAGGGATGGACAGGACCGAAGGAAGTCGACGGCAAGAAGGTCGAGGATTTCTGGCGCGCGCACCAGGTTCCGGTTGCCACATGCCGCGAGAACGACAGCCACCGCAAGGTTCTCGAAGACTGGATGCGCAGCTACAATCCGGAAGACCTGTTCAATGCGGACGGCAGCCTGAAGGCTGAACTCAAGGCTCTGGCTCCGACCGGCGATCGCCGCATGGGCGCCAACCCGCATACCAATGGCGGCATCCTGCGCAAGGAACTGAAATGCCCGCCGATTTCCGACTACGCCGTCGATGTGACGGTGCCGGGGCAGAAGATCGTCCAGACGACGGAAGTGCTGGGCAAATACCTGCGCGACGTGATGAAGCTCAACGATACGGAAAAGAATTTTCGGGTCTTCGGGCCGGATGAGACGGATTCCAATCGGCTTGGCCCGGTCTTCGAGGCAACCGATCGGGTGTGGATGGAAAAGATCGAGCCCTATGACGTGCATCTTGCGCCTGACGGGCGGGTGATGGAAGTGCTTTCCGAGCACCTATGCCAGGGCTGGCTGGAAGGCTATCTGCTCACCGGCCGTCACGGCTTCTTCTCCTGCTACGAAGCCTTCATCCACATCATTGACTCGATGTTCAATCAGCATGCCAAGTGGCTGAAGGTGACGCGTCATCTTGAGTGGAGAAAGCCGATCAGCTCGCTCAACTACCTGCTCACCTCACATGTATGGCGGCAGGACCATAACGGCTTCTCGCATCAGGATCCGGGCTTCCTCGATCACGTTGCCAACAAGAAGGCGGACGTGGTGCGCATCTACCTGCCGCCGGATGCCAATACGCTTCTGTGGGTGGCTGACCATTGCCTGAATACCTGGGACCGCATCAACGTCATCGTCGCCGGCAAGCAGCCGGAGCCGCAATGGCTTTCGATCGAGGATGCGACAAGGCATTGCGAGGCAGGCATCGGCGTCTGGGACTGGGCCAGCAACGAGGATGATGCGATTGCGCCGGATGTGGTGATGGCCTGCGCCGGCGACGTGCCGACAATGGAAACTCTCGCCGCCGTAATGATCCTGCGCGAGGCGATCCCGGAACTGAAGATCCGCGTCGTCAACGTCGTCGACCTGATGACACTGCAAGCGAAGGAAGAGCATTCGCATGGCCTGACGGACGAGGAGTTCGACAAGCTGTTCACCACCGAGCGGCCGGTCATCTTCGCCTATCACGGTTATCCGTATCTCATCCACCGGCTGACCTATAAGCGCAACAACCACCGCAACATGCATGTGCGCGGCTTTGTCGAGGAAGGCACGACCACGACGCCTTTCGACATGACGGTGCTGAACCAGCTCGACCGCTATCACCTGGCGCTTGAAGCCATTGAACGGGTGCCGGAGCTGAAGGAAAAGGTTCCGCATGTGATCGAGATGCTCAAGGGCAAGCTCGCACTGCATACGGCCCATGTGCAGGAATACGGTGAAGACATGCCGGAAATCCGTGACTGGAAATGGACGGGTCTCACCGCCTGATCATAGGCGAACCGGTGGGATGATATCCCGCCGGTATGGCAATACCAGAGTGGGCCGCCGACTAAGCGGCCCATTTTTTTGTGCCTGCCGCATGGGCCAATCGACGGCAGGAATGGACAAGAAAATGTTAAATCAATTTTTATGATACTTTGTCAGATTTGAGGCAACAAGCCGCAGCGGTGCACAGCCCGCTGTAAGCCCTTTGTTAGCAAAACTGTCACAAATCTCAACGGGCACGCGCACAACACAAGAATGCACGGCACATCCAAGGACCCGGTTATGTTTGCAAAAATTCAGATTAAAACACTTTTACCATTGTTATTCGGCCTCGTCGTCACGCTCGGAATTGTCCAGGGCGCCTTTTCCATTCTCGCGGTCAATTCTCTCCAGGCCCAGGTCGACACCGTCGGCGAACGGGTTTCGCGGGCAACCCAGATGGGCGAAATGGAACGTCTTTTCGGCGATGTCCGCCGCAACGTCGCACTGCTGCTCAGCACTTCGACGCAGGAGGAACGCGCCAGCGCGCTTGCCGTGCTGAAGGCGGCATATGCCGCACGCAACAAAGCATTCGAAGCCTATGGCGCCAGTCTGACGACAGACACTATGCGTGCCAAATATCAGGCCACGGAAGCCGCAATCGACACCTATGAAGCGGCAGGCGGCCGTCTTGTTACCCTCCTGGGTGAAGGCGACATGGCTGCGGCCAAGAAACATGTGCAACAGATGACGGTCATGGGTGGAGAAGCCGTCAAGCTATTTGCCGAAATGGTCAGCCTGAACAAGGCAACCGGAGAAGCGGCAGTCAGCGAGGCAAAGGCAACAGCAAGTTCGTCGCTGGTGACAACGGTTATCCTGGTGGTCATCGTCGGCGTGGTCGGCGGGATTGCCGCTCTGCTCGGCTTCCGCTGGATCGCTCGGCCGATCGCCAGCATCACCCTGTCGATGAACGCACTCGCCGCCGGCAATACAGAGCATCAGATCCCGCATCGGGATCGCAAGGACGAGATCGGCGACATGGCAGCCGCTGTTTCGGTATTCCGCGACAACGCCATAGAGCGCGAGCGGCTGGAACGCGAAGCGGAAGCCAATGGCCGGCTTACAGAACAGGAACGACAGGCGCGCGAGGAGCAAAGTGCAAGGCAAGCAGCGGAGGTGAAGTTCGCGGTGGATGATATCGCCCGCGGCCTGAACCATCTTGCCGAAGGCGATGTGACCTACCGTCTGGCTACCCCGTTTGCCGGTGAACTGGACAAGGTTCGGCTGAACTTCAACGAGTCCATCACCAGACTTCAGGCAGCACTGCGGTCGGTTGGCGACAACGCCAAGATGATCGATGCCGGCGCGAGCGAAATTCGTGCGGCAACGGAAGACCTGTCAAAGCGCACGGAACAGCAGGCCGCATCAGTGGAAGAGACCGCCGCAGCACTGGAACAGGTGACTACCGCCGTCAAGGATTCCGCCGCGCAGGCAAGCACGGCCGGCGAACTGGTGAAAAAGGCCCATGATGGTGCCGAACGCTCTGGAGAGATCGTTCGCAAGGCCGTTCTGGCGATGCAGGAGATCGAGAAATCGTCATCCGAAATCGGCAACATTATCGGCGTGATCGACGATATCGCCTTCCAGACCAACCTGCTGGCGCTGAACGCCGGCGTAGAGGCCGCGCGTGCGGGCGACGCAGGCAAGGGGTTTGCCGTCGTCGCACAGGAGGTGCGCGAACTGGCTCAACGTTCGGCGAATGCCGCCAAGGAGATCAAGAACCTGATCACCAAGTCGAGCGCGCAGGTACGCGACGGGGTGGCGCTGGTTGGAGAAACCGGCACGGCGCTGCACACGATCGTATCGGAAGTGCAGGAAATCAACCGGAGCGTCTCGGCCATCGTATCGTCCACACGCGAGCAGTCTACCGGGCTTTCGGAGATCAACTCCGCGGTCAACCAGATGGACCAGGGTACGCAGAAAAACGCATCGATGGTGGAAGAGACAACCGCCGCAACGTACAGCCTTGCTTCGCAGGCTGCCGAGCTAACCGCCCTGCTTGCCCAGTTCAAGCTTGATGCGGAAGCGTCAGTTCGGGCCATCAACAATGCTGACCTGCGGGACAGGAGGGAGCCATCGCCGGCACGTGCGCTGGGCCAGCGGCTGGCATCGGCCTTCGGCTAAGAGTGACCGTCGTCTTCGAACATATCCGCCGGATCGAAAGCGACCCGGCGGATTTTTGTTGCGTCAGGCCTGCGAATTGGCGAGCGCCACCGCATCGGCACCAGCCGGCAGCCGCATCGGGGATGACGGATCGCTCACTGCCCGCCAGACCGCTTGTGCGACATCCATCGGCAACGTGACCTCTGTTCTCTGCCTCATCTCGCCAAACACCTCATTTGCATATCCGGCATAGGCTTCCGGGAAACCACCATGCCCTTCCATACGGGAGATCGCGGTCTTGCCGAAACTGGTGGCTGGTGCCGCGCCCGGAAGCACGATCTTCACATCAATGCCGAATGGTTCGAGTTCGAGTGCAAGCGATTCCGTAAACGCATTCACCGCGGCCTTGCTCGCCGTATAGACCGACAGAAGCGGCAGCGGCTTCATGGTGACCGTCGACGTGACATTGACGATCAGCCCCGCCCTTCTTTCGCGGAACTGCGGAAGCACGGCCTGCACCATGCGCATGGTGCCGATCGTGTTGGTCTCGAAGATATCGCGGATGACATCGACCGGCGTGCCTTCGAGCGCGTTCAGCCAGCCGATGCCGGCATTGTTGACAAGGACGTCGATCGGGCCGGCCGCTTCGATAGCCCTTGCGACGCTTTCATCGCTTCTGACGTCGAGGGGGAGAATGCGCAGGTTTTCGGATATCGGCAGCAGATCCTCACGCGGATTACGCATGGTCGCAACCACGTTCCAGCCGCGATCGAGAAACAGCTTTGCGATATCGAGGCCGAAACCGGACGAGCAGCCGGTGATGAGAACCGTCTTCATGATTGTTCCTTTCATGTTGTCTGGTCATGAAAGTAGATATCGAGGGCAGGACGTACTATAATCGATCGTCCTCAATTCATTTTCGAAAGTCCCGAATTGACCGATCCTTTCGCAGACGTTGTGGCCCTGCTTCAACCAAGCCTGCCGTTTTCGAAGATGGCGAGCGGCTCCGGTCCCTGGCGCGTCGATGCACCGGCGACGGCACGGCCACTTTTCTGCGTCCTTCTCGAAGGTGCTTCGCGGCTGTCGGCTCCCGGGGAGGAACCGATAGAACTGCAGGCCGGCGACTTCATCCTGATCCCCGCCGCCTGCGACTTTACCATGTCGAGTATCGAGCCGGTCGATCCGGAAAATGCCGCGCATTTCGCCGTTACCAAGCGCGATGAGGAGACCCGGCACGGCGATCCGGACGGACCGGCCAATATGCGCATGCTTGTTGGCGGACTTGCCTTCGGATCCCCGGATGCAAGCCTTCTCGTATCGCTGCTGCCGCGGCTGGTGCATGTGCGCGGCGAAAGGCAGTTCGCCACCATCGTTCAACTGATCCGGAACGAAGCGAAGGAAGAAAAGCCGGCGCGCGACATGGTGCTGACGCGGCTTCTCGAAGTGCTGCTGATCGAGGCACTTCGGTCGGCATCCGGCGGCAGCGCCTCTCCCGGCCTGCTTCGCGGGCTTTCCGACGAGCGGCTGGCGGCCGCGCTTCGCAAGA
Organism: Neorhizobium sp. LMR1-1-1.1; assembly: GCF_040675795.1. Taxonomy (NCBI): domain Bacteria; kingdom Pseudomonadati; phylum Pseudomonadota; class Alphaproteobacteria; order Hyphomicrobiales; family Rhizobiaceae; genus Neorhizobium; species Neorhizobium sp. LMR1-1-1.1. Next base: position 602,317 of record NZ_JBEGHE010000025.1, on the reverse strand, counting down.
TACATGCGGACCCGAAGCATCACTGGACGGTGGAGAAACTGGCGGGCGAAGCGGCTCTATCCCGATCGGTCTTTTTCGAACGCTTTCGCAAGGCGATGGGCGTCGCGCCGATCGAATATCTGCTCTCCTGGCGGATGGCGATCGCGAAAAAACTGCTCAGACGTGGCAATGAAGGCATCAAGGAGATCGCCGATCGTGTCGGCTACGGCTCCGCCAGCGCCTTCAGCATCGCATTCACACGATTTGTCGGAATGCCACCAACACATTACGCGCGTGCAGAGATGAACCGGGATATAGCGGAAGGAATTTCCCCTCTCCCCGTAAGTCCTAGTGACTTGAAGACTTACTGAGAGAGGGGAATGGTACGGTTGAGTGGGGTCGAACCACCGACCTCAGGTGCCACAAACCTGCGCTCTAACCAACTGAGCTACAACCGCACAGATCGCCGAAGCGATGTTGACCGGTCACATACGGCCATCGAATGAAGATTGCAAGTCCTTTCAATCTGACAAATTCGATCCTTGTGATCAAGTCTGCCACGCGCATGTGGACAAGTCTTCGGGCATGCGGACAATCAGGCCGGCCTGAATGCTTCCATGACCTTTTCGGCAGCTTCCTTGCCGGGCCTGGAAACCTCGCCCGCAACCTTCTGGGCTGCCTCCTGCATGACTTTCACCTGCTCGACGGTAAATTCCGCCTGCTTGCGGACAAAAGCCGTCTGCAGTTCCATCACTTCGGAGAAGGATTTTGCACCGATCAGCTGCTCCATATGGGAGAGTGACATTTCGGTATTGGTGCGAAACGCGTCGATCGCCTTCAGGCCGAATTCCATCGAGCCCGCCTGGGCAGAATGGATTGTGGATTCAACCGTGCGGGAGGCTTCCGCCGCCGCCGTTTTCATCTTACCGTAGGCATCACGGGAATGGGTCGTGCTTGTCTCTGCAAATTCACGCCAGCTTTGCGTGAGCTTTGCCGGATCGAATGCCGAAAACGAGAAGATATCGTCAGTATAAGCCACAATCTTTTCCTCCAAAAAGATCCGGTCCGGCGAAAAAACAGGCATCGCCGAACCTGTTGTGCCGTAAATATAGTCGATGCCATTGTGCATTGCAATATATGCGGCACTGCACAACCAACCGGCGTTAACCCTGTTTACGCGTTCCTGTTCTCCCATGTGGACCCTGTCGAAGGGGAGGGATATTAACAAGAGGTTAATTCCATGGCCTTATAGGCCGACACGTAATTTCACAGGCTTGCCCATGTCGGACGTGCAATACCCATTCATCGATGTCGCCGTACACGAGCGTGTGCGAGAGGCATTTGCCGCGGGTATGGCCGTCGTTCTGTTCTCGGCGGATCTCAGATCGGTCTCATGGGCAAATGGCCGGGGTGCCGCACTTTTTGGCTTCGGCTCAATCTATGATTTTCTCGACCAGGGGCTTGACCGCGGCGAACTGATGTTTCGCCAGGTGGAGCCTGTAGCACGCTCGCTGCAGTCGGTGGGCGACAGGCGCACGTTTACTGTTCGCATCGCTTCCGGGTTTCTGCGCGTGGCTGTGCAGGCGCGCTGCGAAATGATCCGGGTTCAGGACAAGCCGTGCATCCTTCTCTCCGTGCCGGTGGACAGCCAAAACCTGCCGCTAAAGGAATGTGCTGCCCGCCTGATCGAAGGCTTTGACGATCCCGACACGCATATGGCCGTGCTCGATGGCGATGGTAACATTCTGGCTGCATCCGGCCAGTTTGCAGCGCTCAGCCTTTCCATCCAGACGACGCGCATGCTTGTCTCGATGGTCGGCAATGACCGTCACCGACTGATCAAGCGCCCGATCGCGACCGCCAGCGGATATTTGCCCGCTGCGATCGGCCAGGTGTCGGAAGAGCCTGCCCTTAATCTTCTGTTCGTCGTGGGAGCCGCAAAAATGCAGGCTGCGGCGGTGAATGCCGCCCATGCTGCGGAAGACATCGCCGTCGATAACTTCGCCTTGCCTGACTACGAAGATGCGCTGAGCGCCGTCGCCGCGATCGAGGACAATCCCGAAGCGGAGGAAGAAATCTCGCTCGATGACACGACGGGCGCGGCCGACGAGAGTGATGCGGCTTCCGTGGAGACGGGCGGACACGAGACAGAAACCGAAGCTGATGCCTTCGCCGAGACCGCTGCAGAAAAGGTCATGGTGGAAGAGGCTTCGGACACGCCTTCGCCGGTTTCCCGCATTGAAGACATCAAGAGCGGGGATGTGAAGACTGAAGATCTGGCCCCCACTGATGAAGGGGACGAGGTTTTCGCCGAGAGCGGCGAGCCGGATGCGAAGACGTTCGACGGCACCACAGCTGCTGAGCGGGATGCCGAAAACGTTGCGCAGGACATTTCTGCCGAAGAGATCGTGAGCGGAGAAAATCGCATTCCGGCAGACCTGTCGGGCGACGCGGACGTGGCTGTCGACATTGAAACCGATGACGACGAGGTCGCGCCGTTCGAATCGCACGAAGAGCATGATGACGAAACCGTGCCAGCCACCACGTCTGAGGCAGAGGCGCCGGGTCAGCGGAATGAAGGCATAAACATCACCGAAGATCACGCCGGACCAATGCCGCTTGCGCAACAGGCAGAGCCGGCATCACGTCCGCTCGGAACGGTGCGCTTCGTCTGGAAAATCGATGCCGCCGGCCGGTTCAGCGAAGTGTCGAAGGAATTCGCCCAGGCTGTCGGGCCGCATGCAGCCGATATTTCGGGCATGGCGTTTTCCGATCTCGCCGCACTCTTCAATCTCGATCCGGACGGCAAGATCGGCGAATTGCTTGGCCGTCGGGACACATGGTCAGGCAAGACGATCTGGTGGCCGGTAGAGGGAACCTCGCTCGTGGTGCCGGTCGATCTGGCAGCGCTCCCGACTTACACGAGAGCACGCGAATTTGACGGGTTCCGCGGCTTCGGCATCGTTCGGATGGGCGACGCAGCCGAAGACCCGCACGCCGCTGGCCTTTCATTGGTGGGAGCAGAGGCAGACCTAGCAGCCAAGCCGCTCGAAGCAGAACAGGACGATTTGCAAGCTTCCGAGCAATTGGAAGAGGTTCTCAAGCAACCGGCCGAAAACCAGAATGCCGATACTGTCCCTGCGGCAAGCGACGAGAGCGCGGAAACGGCAGCGTTCGATGAGATTGGCGACACATCGAATGAAGAGGCAAATGTCGAAGCGAGCTCTTTCGCCGATGACGACATGCCGATGCCGGGTGAAACGGACAACGAACCGGATGTGGATACCGTTGATGCGGACACAGCTGAAGACCTGGCCAAGACCGTTGACTGGCCGGAAGGCGAGCCCCCAGCCCTGACGCTGACCGACACGCCGGGCAGACGGCAATGGGACAAGGTGATCCAGCTTGAGGAGCGACGCTCACGGCTGAGTCCCGGCGAGCAGGCAAACTTTCAGGAAATTGCCCGACGTCTGGATGATTTCGTGAAACCAGCCGAGGATCTGGAGACGGAAAGCGACGAAGCCCTCGGTGATCAGGTTATCACCGCAGACACCCCCGCATCCGATCTGCCTGAGGATGTTGCGGCTTCCAGCAAGGACGCAACCAGCACGAACGAAGACCTCGTTTCCGAGGCTAATGGCGAGGCTGAGCAGTCCCTGCCGACCGACGACGACGAAACGCAACAGGTTGACGAAGAAGTGCCGGAAGATGCCCAGGCATTTCACGAGGATGAGACGCTTGAGGTGACCGACGGATCGGAGACTTCCGATGGCATCGTCGTCACGTTGTTCGACAACGAGCCGACGGAAGCAACCGAGGACCGCCCCGAGAATGAGATCGAGCACGAGGAAGCGGCGGATGCCGCGGCTCTCGCCGCCATGCTGCCCGGTCGCGATCGCACCGGCCTTTCCGAGGATATCATCGACCAGATGCCGGTGGCACTTCTGGTGCATGCCGGTGATCGGCTGATCCACGCCAACAGCGAATTCCTGAAACTGACCGGCTATTCTTCGCTAGAGGCGCTTGGCGATGTCGGCGGACTTGATGCGTTGTTGCAGCGGCAGGAACTGGAAGACAAGACCACGCATGCCGGCGGCATGGTGGTGGTGCGCGCCGACGACGTGATCGTTCCCGTGACGGCAAGGCTTCAGTCGATCCGCTTCAATGAGACATCGGCATTGATGCTGGCGCTGATGCCGGTTGCCGCCGAAGCGGAGCCGCCAGAAAACACCACGGCGGAAGTGTTGCCGCTGCGCCCGATCCGCACCGCCGACCAATTGGCGAAACTGCAGGTCGAGGTGGAGGAGCTGCGGGCCATTCTGGAGACCGCCACCGACGGCGTCGTCATCATCGGATCCGACAGGGAAGTCCGGTCGATGAACCGGGCGGCAAGCGCGCTGTTCAACTTCGATGGCGAAGAGATCAACGGCAAGCCGTTCGTCACGCTTTTTGCGCATGAAAGCCAGCGGGCAATCCTCGACTATCTCTCCGGGATTTCCGGCCATGGCGTGGCGAGCGTGCTGAATGACGGTCGTGAAGTGATCGGCCGGGAGGCATCCGGCGGGTTCCTTCCTCTTTTCATGACGATCGGCCGATTGACGTCATCCAACGGCTATTGCGCCGTCATCCGCGACATCACCCAGTGGAAACGGACCGAAGACGAGCTGCGCACCGCAAAACGCGCCGCGGAAACGGCCAATGCGCACAAGAGCGAGTTCCTTGCGCATGTGAGCCACGAGATTCGCACGCCACTGAATGCCATTATCGGCTTTGCCGACATGATGGCATCGGAACGGCTCGGGCCTGTCGGCCACCCCCGCTATATCGAATATTCGAACGATATCGGCCGCTCGGGCCGGCATGTGCTCGATATCGTCAACGACCTGCTCGATATTTCCAAGATCGAGGCGGGAGAGCTTGATCTCGATTTCATCGCTGTCGGCCTGGACGAAACGGTGTCGGAAGCGGTCTCGCTTGTGCAGCCGCAAGCAAACGGCCAGCGGGTGATCATACGCACGGCACTGTCGCAAGCCGTGCCGCAGGTGGTGGCCGATCTGCGCTCGATCAAGCAGATCGTGCTCAACATCCTGTCCAACGCCATCCGGTTTACGCCATCGGGCGGTCAGATCGTCGTCTCCACCGCCTATGAGACGAATGGCAGCGTCGTGCTGAGAATTCGCGATACCGGTATCGGCATGAACCGCGCCGAGCTGGAATTGGCGATGAAGCCATTCCGGCAGGTGGCGGGCGCATCCCGCAAACGGGGTGACGGCACGGGCCTTGGGCTGCCACTGACAAAAGCGATGGTGGATGCGAACCGGGCGAATTTCGCCATTACCTCGGCGCCGAACGAGGGAACGCTGGTGGAGATCACCTTCCCGTCGCAGCGGGTTCTGGCGAGTTAACGACACGCCAGAAAAGCGATACATAATCATATATTCACGCAATGCGTGTATTGTGCTATAAAAAAGGGGCAGCCTCGGCTGCCCTTAAGTCATTGTGCTGTTGAACAACGATAGAAGTAAAAGACGTCCCGCCTCAAAATCTCATCGTGTGTCAGCTTTATAGCCCCTAACGGGACATTTTGCGCCAGAATTGAGGAACGTCACTCAACAAGAGCTTAAACCTGTCCCGATCCGGATCATCGCGATGTATTGCTGCATTGCAGCAAGATCACGTGCCAAGTTCTGCAAGGTTTTCGTACTGTTTCAACGCGTCGGGATTAGCGAGTGCTTCCTTGTTTTTGACGGGCCTGCCGTGAACGACATCGCGCACTGCAAGTTCGACGATCTTGCCGGATTTGGTTCGCGGAATATCCGATACCTGTATGACCTTGGCGGGGACATGGCGAGGCGTCGTGCCATTGCGGATACGAGTACGTATTGCCTTGGCAAGATCCTCATCGAGCGACAACCCATTGGCGAGCCGGACGAACAACACGACGCGCACATCATTGTGCCAATCCTGGCCGATACAGATGGCTTCTGACACTTCCTCCATCTGCTCGACCTGATTATAGATTTCGGCCGTGCCGATGCGCACGCCGCCAGGATTGAGCGTCGCATCCGAGCGACCATGGATGATCAGCCCGCCATGCGCTGTCCATTCGGCGAAATCGCCGTGGCACCAGATATTGTCGAAACGCTCGAAATAAGCGGCCCTGTATCTCGACTTGTCCGGGTCGTTCCAGAACCCGACCGGCATTGAGGGGAAGGCTTTGGTGCAAACCAGTTCGCCCTTCTCGCCGCGTACCGGCTCGCCATCGTCGTTCCATATATCGACGGCAAGCCCCAGTCCCGGCCCCTGAATTTCGCCCTTCCAGACAGGTTTCAACGGATTGCCCAGCACGAAACACGAGACGATGTCAGTGCCGCCGGAGATCGATGCAAGATGCATATCCTGCTTGATGCCTTCATAAACAAAGGAGAATCCTTCAGGAGACAGCGGCGAACCGGTTGAGGTCATCAGGCGCAGCGATGACAGATCATGACTTTCCTTCGGCACGATGCCGGACTTGCGCAGTGAATCGATATATTTGGCCGCCGTGCCGAAGACCGCAAACTTTTCATCCTGAGCAAAATCGAAGAGCACGTTGCCATCGGGAGCAAAGGGCGAGCCGTCATAGAGGCAGAGCGTCGCACCAACCGCGAGGCCCGAAGCCAACCAGTTCCACATCATCCAGCCGCAGGTGGTGAAATAGAAGAGCCTCTCACCCGGCTCTATGCCGCAATGGAGCCGATGCTCCTTCAGATGCTGCAGCAAGGTGCCGCCGGCAGAGTGGACGATACATTTCGGGATGCCGGTCGTGCCGGAGGAAAACAGGATGTAGAGCGGATGGGAAAACGGCAGCTGGACAAATTCGAGCGGCTTTTCCTGATAGGCGGCGATTACATCGGGGTAAGTGCGTGAGTCCGTCAAGTCGGCGGCCAGCGTTGCCGCCTTGCCAAGATAGGGCACGACGATGACCGGCACGCCAAGGCGGGCGGTCACGACCTTCAGCTTGGCGGAAACATCCTGCTGTTTGCCGTTATACCAGTAACCGTCACAGGTGATGAAAAGCCTGGGCTCGATCTGGCCGAAGCGGTCGAGCACGCCCTGCTCACCGAAATCGGGGGAACAGGACGACCAGATGGCGCCGAGCGAGGCAGTGGCCAACATGCAGGCAATGGTTTCGGGCATGTTCGGCATCATCGCCGCAACGCGATCCCCTTTGCCGATACCCATGGCGCGAAAGGCCTGCTGGAGCTTCGAGACTTCCGAGCGCAGCCTGTCCCACGACCAGCTGTAACGGGCCTTGTCTTCGCCGCGAAAGATCAGCGCCTCAACAGTCCCCTCACAGGCATGCGCCAGCAGGTTTTCTGCAAAGTTGAGCGAGGCGTCGGGGAAGAAGCGTGCCGCCAGCATATCCTGGCCGTCTGCCAACACGGTTTCGCCGCGATCTCCCATGACACCGCAGAAATCCCAGATCGCCAGCCAGAATTTTTCGCTCTCCTCGACCGACCAGGAATGAAAGGCGTCATAATCGGCGAATGCCACCGAATGGCGCTCCTCGCACCAGCGGATGAAGCGATAGAGTGGCGTTTTCTGCCGTTTTTCTTCGGACATGGTCCAGAGCGGCTTTTCCTTATCGAGCATATTCCTCCCTTTCCGGCCGACGCGACCGGCCTTTCGGCATTTGCCGACCTCCTTGCGCCGCAAGACACCTCCATGCCGGTGCGGCTCAAGGATGTATAACATGTCGCATGCGACAATGAAGCACGAGACGTGAACCGTCAGGCGCCTGAATTGCGCCGTGCCGTCATTTCCTATATGCGCCTTGCATGTTCACCAGAGCCGCCCAGACATTCCGCAGGCATGCACGCCGGCCAGTTGGTCGAACGGTGCTGATTGCGCTTGCGATGATCCTTGCGGTGGGCGCGATTTTCAGGATCGTCACGCCTTTCCTGATTTCCACCAGTCTGGTGCGGGAAAGCATCGAACAGTCGGTAGAACGGTGGACCGGGAATAACGCCACAATCGGCGGCATCTCCACAATTCGGTTCTGGCCGCATCCGGAAGTCACGCTTACCGACATCACCATTCATAACGATGAACATGGCGGACGGCAGATACTGGCAACGATCAAGGAACTGTCCGCCTCGTTCGACTTGATGGAAGCCTTGCTTGGCCAGCCGGTCTTTGAGGATTTCCGCCTTAACGAACCACACCTTTTCATGAGCCGCGACAAGGACGAGCGGCTTCATTGGGCCAATGGCGGACAGCTGGTCGATGCCATGGCGAAGGTTTCTGCCAATGGCGACCGGCAGAGGCTAGATCAGGCGCTGGATGCACCGATTGGCGAGGTACAGTTTCGCAACGGCATTCTCGATATCATCCGCGAAACAGATGGAAGTGTCGTCCGCTTCGATGCCATCAACGGCATGATGGATTGGCCTCGTCTTTCCGATACCGCCATCATCCGCGGGGACGCCGTTGTCCGCGGCAAAAGGATCGGCCTCGATATTCGCAGCACACAGCCGCTGCTGCTTCTCGATGGTAGAAGCGGAGATTTCGAGGGAACGGCCAGTGCCGACATCGGGTTTGCAAAGTTCGACGGCGTCGCAAGCCTGACGCCGCGAGGTTATTTCTCCGGCAATGCCGAGCTTCGGGCGTCGGACATGCCTGCTGCGCTGCGCTGGTTCGAGATCGATCCACGCCTGGTGGATGGACTGCAATCGGCATCGGTTTCGGCCCGGTTGATTGCAGACCGCCAGGAAATGCGGTTCGAGGAGCTTTCGCTCGGGCTGAACGAGGAGAATGCAACCGGTCTGCTGGAGCTCGACATCCCCGCCTCCACGCCGCCGAAGCTTTCGGGCACGCTTGCCTTCGATCATATGGACCTGCGCCGCCTGCTTATCGCTCTGGAGCCGACGATCAGCAAGGATGTGCAAGCGCTGCCGTCGCTTGTGACGAATATGGACCTCGATATGAGGCTTTCTTCACAAATCGCCTCGTTGGGCGGTCTCCAGCTTTATGATGTGGCGCTTGGGCTGATGAATGTGACCCAGCAGTTCCGCCTCGATATTCTCGATAGCGATCTAAAACCGGGTCGCCTGACGGGGCGGATCACCACCCTTAATGCGAATTCCAGCGCCCGGGGCGAGGAACAAAGCGTCGCCTTCCGCGCGGCCGTCCGGGGCGTCGATTTCGCGACGATCGCACAACAGCTGCAGCTCAAAGGCCCGCTGCCTGCAGCACAGGGATCGCTCGACATTTCGCTGGATGTGCCACGCCCGATCACGCGCGACGCCTGGAACGCAGCGACCGGGACGGTCAGCTTCCAGACAGGCTCCGGCAATCTGACCGGCATGGACCTGTCGGCTATTCGCCAGCTAGCAATCCGGAAACCCTATTTCTCGCTTAGCGACGCTGCAACGGGCTCCATCGAATTCGACAGCATGAAGGCGACAGCCACTATCCGCAACGGAATTGCCGACCTTCAGGACACCGAGATTGCCGGGCGCAACGAAACGATTGCGCTGACCGGGGCCGTGCCGCTTGCAAACAGCAGCCTCGCGCTCTCGGCCACGATCACACCGAAGGATGCAAACCCGCCGCTGAACTTTTTCATCGGCGGCGCATGGCCGACACCGAGCCTCTGGCCGATGAACGTGCCGGCCGCCAAGCCCGGCGAATAAAACCGCGGGCCGCCCCTATCACCTTTCCGCGCCGCGGATCGCCAGATGCTCGTCGCGGACGCGCCTCAACTCGGCGCGCTTGGTGGTGAGGGATGCGGCGATGACGCCGATCGTTACAAGACCAATGAGGATGGTGCAGATGGCGTTGATTTCCGGCGTCACACCGAGGCGGACCTGCGAATAGATCTTGATCGGCAGCGTCGTTGCGCCCGGGCCGGTGTTGAAGCTTGCGATGACGAGATCATCAAGCGACAGGGTGAAGGCGAGCATCCAGCCGGCGATGACGGCCGGGAATATCAGCGGCAGAGTGATCTTGAAGAAGGTTTTGACCGGCGGACAACCGAGATCGAGCGCCGCCTCTTCCAAACTGCGGTCGAAGGTCAACAACCGCGACTGCACGACGATCGCCACATAACACATGGTGAAGGTCGTGTGGGCGATGGTGACCGTCCAGAAACCGCGATCGACACCCATGGCGACGAAGAGCAGTAGCAGCGACAGGCCGGTGATGACTTCCGGCATGACCAGCGGGGCATAAATCATGCCCGAGAAGGCCATGCGGCCGGGGAAGCGGGCAAACCGGGTGAGCGCGAGTGCGGCCATCGTGCCGAGGATGGTGCCCAAGGTGGCGCTGAGCACGCCGACGCGGGCCGTCACCCAGGCCGCATCCATCAGACCCTGGTTCGACCACATGGCGGAGTACCAGTTCAGCGAAAACCCACCCCAGACCGTGACCAGCCTTGACGCGTTGAACGAGTAGACGATCAGGATGATGATCGGGATATAGAGAAAGGCGAACCCGAGGGTGAGCACGGTGGCGTCGAAACGGGGAGATCTCATCATACCACCTTCTTCTGCTGGTTCTGGAAGATCATGATCGGCACGACCAGCATGATCAGCAGGATGACGGCGACGGCGGAGGCGAGCGGCCAGTCACGATTGCCGAAGAATTCCGTCCAGAGCGTCTTGCCGATCATCAGCGTATCGGCGCCGCCCAAAAGATCAGGGATGACGAATTCGCCAGTAATCGGGATGAAGCAGATCATCGCACCGGCGATGACGCCCGGCATGGAGAGCGGGAAGGTGATCTTCCAGAAGGCTTTCCACGGAGGGCAGCCGAGATCGCTCGCCGCTTCCAGCAGCGAATTGTCCATCTTTTCCAGCGCCGAATAGAGCGGCAGGACCATGAAGGGCAGATAGGAATAGACGATGCCGATGAAGACGGCGTAATCGGTGCGGAAGATCTGCACCTGCTGATCCGGTCCCATAAGGCCAACTGTCTGGAGGAGAAGCGTCAGCAGGCCATCGGGCTTGAGGATGCCGATCCAGGCGTAGACGCGGATGAGGAACGAGGTCCAGAAGGGCAGGACCACCAGCATGACCAGCGTCGGGCGGATCGAGGTCGGGGCGCGGGCCATGGCGAGCGCCATCGGGTAACCGATCAAGAGAAGCAGCAGCGTCGAGATGGCCGCAATCCTGAGCGATGACAGATAGGAGAGGATGTAGAGCGAGTCCGACGTCAAGAAGATGTAATTTTCAAAGTCGAGCTGCGAGATAAAATCGCCGACTGCGCCAACCCCTTCAAATAAAGGTCTATAAGGCGGCATCGCTTGGGCATAATCCGACAGCGAGATCTTGAAGATGATTAGGAACGGCGCGACGAAGAACAGTATGAGCCAGACATAGGGCACGACGACCACCAGCCAGCGCGTCCACGATGGGCCGCCTGCATTGGTGACAGGATTGGCTTCAGCGACATTGGCCATGTTCGCTCCCCTTCCCTATCTTGTCAGGACGAGGCCGGCATCGCGCGACCAGGTGAGCCAGACCATATCTCCAAAGGTGATCGGCCGGTCGACGAGGCGCGAAACATTGGCCTGTGCGGCACGAAAGAAACGACCATCTTCGGAACGGACGATGAAAAGCGAAAAGTCACCGAGATAGCCGATATCCCAGACCTCGCCGTAAAAAGCATTGGCGGACGTGTCGGCCGGGGCATCCAGCGAAATACGAACCTTTTCCGGGCGAACAGCGAAGGCGACGTGGTCGTCCTTCACCGCCTGGCATTCCTGATCGACGGCGATCGACAGGCCTTCGCTTTCGATCCTTACCGTGCCCGGTGCGCCGAGCGCGCTTGCGGTCTCGGCAATCTTGCCTTCGATGATGTTGATGTCGCCGATGAAATCCGCGACGTAGCGGCTGTTCGGCGCCTCGTAGATTTCAGCCGGTGTCGCCACCTGCATGATGATGCCCTTGTCCATGACGGCGATCCGGTCGGACACGGTCATCGCCTCTTCCTGGTCGTGGGTGACGATCAGGAAGGTCATGCCGAGCGTGTGCTGCAGGTCCATCAGCTCGAACTGGGTTTCCTCGCGCAGCTTCTTGTCGAGTGCGCCGAGCGGTTCGTCGAGCAGCAGCACCTTCGGGCGTTTGGCAAGCGAACGGGCGAGTGCGACGCGCTGGCGCTGGCCGCCGGAAAGCTGGTTCGGCTTGCGCTTGGCGAACTGTTCCAGCTTGACGAGCTTGAGCAGTTCCTGAACGCGGGCAGTGATCTCGCCCTTCGGCATATTGTCCTGTTCGAGGCCGAAGGCGATGTTCTTCTCCACCGTCATATGCGGGAAGAGCGCGTAGGACTGGAACATCATATTCGTCGGGCGGCGATAGGGCGGCACGCCGCGAATATCCTGACCCTGCAGGAGAATCCGGCCTTCCGTCGGCTCCTCGAAGCCGGCGAGCATGCGCATCAGCGTCGTTTTTCCGCAGCCGGAAGGGCCAAGCAGCGAGAAGAATTCCTTCTCGTAGATATCAAGCGTGAGGTTGTCGACGGCAACAAAATCGCCGAAGCGTTTGGTGATATTCTCGAAGCGGATGAAGGGGACCGCATTCGGATCGGTCCAGGGAGAGAATTTGCGTTTTACCGGTCCGAGAGTTTTCGCCATGCCTTGCCCCGCTTGCGATCCTTGGAAAATGAAAGGGCGGGTAAAAGCCCGCCCTTGGATTGTCAGCTATCAGCTGCCGGTCTTGATCTGCGTCCAGACCCGGTTCAGCACGCGCTGTTCCTTGGGTCCGTAAGGCGAGATGGTGAAGAGCTTTGCCACCACATCTTCCGGCGGATAGACCGACGGATTTTCCAGCACTTCCTTATCGACGAACTTCTGCGAGGCAAGGTTGCCGTTGGCATACTGGACATAGTTGGAGGCCTTGGCGATGACTTCCGGCTTCATCAGGTAGTTGATGAAGGCGTGCGCCTCTTCGACATTCTTCGCATCCGCCGGGATCGCGAGGTTGTCGAACCACATATAGGTGCCTTCCTTGGGGATGACGAACTCGACCTTGACGCCGTTGCCAGCTTCTTCGGCGCGCGACTTCGCCTGCAGCACGTCGCCCGACCAACCGATGGTGATGCAGCTGTCGCCGTTGGCGAGTTCATCGATATAGGCCGAGGCGTTGAACGTCTTCACGAAGGGACGGATCTTCTTGAAGACCTCGCCGCCGGCTTCCAGATCGGCAGTTTCCTTGCTGTCCGGGTTCTTGCCGACATAGTTCATGGCGATGGCGAAAGTCTCGTCGGAGGCATCGAGAATGTTGATGCCGCAGGACTTCAGCTTTTCTGCGTTCTCCGGCTTGAACAGGACGTCCCAGCTGTCGATCGGCACATCGCCGAGCGCTGCCTTCACCTTGTCGACATTATAGCCGATGCCGGTGGTGCCCCACATGTAGTTGACGGCATATTCGTTGCCAGGATCATATTTTGCCAGACGCTCAGACACGAGCGGCCACATGTTGGTGAGGTTCGGCAGCTTCGACTTGTCGAGCTTCTGGAACACTCCGGCCGTGATCTGGCGGGCAAGGAACGGACCGGTCGGAACAACGACGTCATAACCCGAGCCGCCGGCAAGCAGCTTGGTTTCCACGAGATCATTGCTGTCAAAGACGTCGTAAACGACCTTGATGCCTGTTTCCTTGGTGAAATCCTCGAGAATGGACTCATCGATATAGTCCGACCAGTTATAGACGTGGACGACCTTTTCCTGCGCAAAAGCGGAGGAGCCAAGGGCGGTAACAGCAAGTGCCGCCGCCATTCCAAGCAGGTGGGTTCTCATGATTTCTCCTGTTTCTTTTTTCTCCGCGGGTGCCCCACGCAGGAATTCCCTCTGTATTTGAACGTGAGAGTAGAAAGGATTTTTACGACCTACAAGTGGGAATGTGCACTGCGGAATGACTTGCCCCCAAGGCTTGTCGTGCAAATTGCCCAAGGTGCTACTGAAAGTCGAAGGCGCTGAGGCCGGTCACCATTTCGTCAAGCCCGAGCGGGCGGGTGATCGGCGGCTCGGCACGCGACAGACAGGCCTTGCGCTCGCAGATGCGGCAGGCGGGGCCGGATTCGACGGCAAAGCCGGTGGCCGGCAGCGCCGCGGCATAGGCCACATCGGCTGCAAAGCCGATATCGCAACCGATGAGGATCGCCGTGCGTCGGATCCGCTCGCCGAAATCCGCCTGTGGACCTTCCAGCGTTCTCGACACGGTGAGAAAGGCGTCCTCTTCCGGCATCTCCACGCGATCGACGAGGATGCGGCCGGGCTCGGCAAAGGCGGAATGGATGCCGAGCTTGGGACAACGGCCGCCGAAACGCGACTGGGGGAACCCCTGCGCTCCGGCGCGGCGCACGACATTGCCGGCATGATCCATCTCCATCAGGAAGAAAGGAATACCGGCAGCATCCGACCGACAGAGGGAGGTCAGGCGGTTTGCGGCCTGTTCGAAGGAGACATCGAAGCGGGCGCGCAGGATATCGATATCGTAACGGGCGCGCTGTGCGGCCGCCAGAACGGCCGCGTAGGGCATGAGCAGCGCATGCGCCGCATAACGGGCAAGCTCGAAACGGGCGATACGCCGGGCTTCTGCCGTCTGCAGGGACAGGCCATCCAGTTCTGCATCGATTTCCGCCGCCATTGCCAGCAACGCCACCTCGGTTGCCAGTTCCCGGTTGCGATCGAAGGGCGATAACCGCTCCGACAGGAAGAGCCGCATGCTGTGGCGATCGTATCGGCGGCGCAGGCTCGGCATGACATGGGAGGGAAGCGTGCGGACGGTTATGCCGCGCTCGTTCTTCAGCCAGGTGCGCAGGGCCGATGGCAGGTCGTCTCCGGCCGAAAAGGTCTTTGCCAGGGCCTCCGCCGCATCCTCCATGCGGGCGAAGAAATTCGGCCGGCGCTCCAGCGACTGGCGCACTTCATCCATCGGCATGCGGCTGCTACTGGTTGCCATTTCGCGGCCTTCGCTTGCCAGTAAGGCTGCGAGATCGGAAAGCCGGCCCGCCTGTTCGCGATAGGCGCGGTAGAGTTTTACGGTGGCAAGTGCGGCATTGGGGGCCGCTTCCGCCACTTCGACGATTTCCTGATCGCCGGGGATCTCGCCGGCCAGAAGCGGATCGGCAAACACTTCACGCAACTGGGGGACAAGCCCGCCGCCCTCTCCCTGGAGTGCATCGAGATCCACCTTGTAGGTGGAGGCGAGTTTCAACAACAACTGCACCGTCAGCGGCCGCTGGTTGCGCTCGATCAGATTGAGATAGGAGGGCGAGATTTCCAGAGCGCCTGCCATGGCCGTCTGGGTCAGACCAAGCCCGAGCCGGACCCGCCTGACGCGGCCTCCCGCAAATACCTTCCGCTCCACTATAGACCTCCTCCTGTCAAAGTTTTACGCGGCGTCGATTTTTACAATATTTACAAAACTCATCCCGATTCTGTGTAAGTCGTGACATCGTAACTTCTTTTATATCATGTACTTATAGAATTAACATTCGTCATTCTGTAAATCTTTCACATGAGCTTTCGGGCCTGATCCAAAGTTCAAAACCAGTGGGAGAGAGACAGATGACAGATTTTTACAAGCTCGTTGCCAATGCGCCTGAAGGCCGGTTCGACGGGATCACCCGCCCCTATTCGGCTGAGGACGTTGAGCGGCTGCGCGGCTCGATCGAGATCCGTTATTCGCTGGCGGAAAAGGGCGCCAACCGGCTGTGGGAGCTGTTGAAAAGCGAGGACTTCGTCAATGCGCTCGGCGCCATGACTGGCAATCAGGCGATGCAGCAGGTGCGTGCCGGGCTGAAGGCCATATATCTCTCCGGCTGGCAGGTGGCGGCCGACAGCAATACCGCGTCTTCCATGTATCCCGACCAGTCGCTCTATCCGGCCAATGCCGCGCCGGAACTGGCGCGGCGGATCAACCGCACACTGCAGCGCGCCGACCAGATCGAGACTTCCGAGGGCAAGGGGCTTTCGGTCGAGACGTGGTTTGCGCCGATCGTTGCCGATGCAGAAGCAGGCTTCGGCGGGCCGCTCAATGCGTTCGAGATCATGAAAGCGTTTATCGAGGCCGGCGCTGCGGGTGTGCATTTCGAGGACCAGCTGGCGTCTGAAAAGAAATGCGGCCATCTGGGCGGCAAGGTGCTGATCCCGACCGCAGCGCATATCCGCAACCTGACCGCGGCGCGGCTTGCAGCCGATGTCATGGGCGTACCGACGCTGGTGATTGCCCGCACGGATGCGGAAGCGGCAAAGCTTCTAACCTCGGATATCGACGAGCGCGACCAGCCCTTTGTCGATTATGATGCCGGGAGGACGGCGGAAGGTTTCTATCGCGTCAAGAACGGGCTGGAGCCCTGCATTGCACGTGCCGTCGCTTATGCTCCGCATTGCGACCTGATCTGGTGCGAGACATCGAAACCGGATCTGGAGCAGGCGCGCAAGTTTGCCGAGGGCGTGCACCGCGAACATCCGAGCAAGATGCTGGCTTACAATTGCTCACCGTCGTTCAACTGGAAAAAGAACCTCGACGACGCGACGATCGCAAAATTCCAGCGGGAGCTGGGGGCGATGGGCTACAAGTTCCAGTTCATTACGCTCGCCGGGTTCCACCAGCTGAATTTCGGCATGTTCGAACTTTCGCGCGGTTACAAGGACCGGCAGATGGCCGCCTATTCCGAGCTGCAGGAGGCGGAATTCGCCTCCGAGATCAACGGATATACGGCGACCAAACACCAGCGCGAAGTCGGCACCGGTTATTTCGATGCCGTGTCGATGGCGATCACCGGCGGGCTGTCGTCGACGACCGCCATGGGAGAGTCCACCGAGCATGCACAGTTCCGGCCGGCGGCGGAGTGAGCCGCAAAGTCCCCTCCCCACCCTCCCCACAAGGGGGAGGGCTTAACCCAGCCTCACCGCCAGTGCTCACAGGTGAAATGGGCGGCTGCCGCGATTTTTCTCCCCCCTTGTGGGGGAGATGGCCGGCAGGCCAGAGGGGGACTTCGCAATCCTCAAAAGGCTCACGGCAACAAGAGATATCAAGACCACCAAACCCAACGAAAGGAGACCCCGAAATGACGATCCAGGCACCCATCAAGACCCATGTAAAAGAACGGGCGGAGGAGCAGGCAAGCGCCATGACCGCCGATCAGCAGGCAGCGATCCGCTCGCTTGCCAACGACCTGCACCGGTTGAACCATGCCGTCATGAAAGCAGTCGAGGCCGGCGTTTCGGTCGAGCTGATCCGTTCGGCGCGGCATCACGGCGGCGACGGCCACTGGGGCGACCTTATGGTTCCCGTCGTCATGACCAACAGGCTTCAGTAGCGGCGGGTGCAAGATTGCCAGGTCGGACCGCACCGTCCCGCAATTTGTCGCAAATTCAGCAGTCAGAGTTTCACACTTGTGCTGGAATTGCCTCAAACACCGGCCGGACAAGAGCCGGGCCGATGGAGCCATTGGGGAGCCTCTTGGGAGCCCTTCGGCCACCATACCTTTTCATCTCCCTGCCAAAAGAAAGGGCGGCCTCAAGCCGCCCTTTCTTACATCTGGTTGCCGATCGTCAAGAGACGCCGTTCAGGCGGCCTTGCTGTAGCGATAAGAAGACTGCGTGCCCGTGGCGGCCGCATCGATGCGGAACTGCTGCAGCAGGTCGAACAGGGCTTCGGTCTCTGCCGCCAGGCGCTGGCTTGCCTCACTGGTTTCGGCCACCATTGCGCCGTTCTGCTGGGTCATCTGATCCATCTGGTTGACGGACTGATTGATGTTGGAAAGCGCTGCCGACTGGTCGCGGCTGGCGGTAGCGATGGTTTCGACATGCTGGCTGATGACGACGATCTCGCTGCTGATCGTGGCGAGCACTTCGCCGGCCTGCTGGACGAGCGAGACACCGGAACCGACCTCGTTGGTCGCCTGATTGACCAAGCCTTTGATTTCCTTGGCTGCATCGGCTGAGCGCTGCGCCAGTTCACGCACTTCCTGCGCGACAACCGCAAACCCCTTGCCGGCTTCACCCGCGCGGGCCGCCTCGATACCGGCATTCAGAGCGAGAAGGTTGGTCTGGAAGGCGATGTCGTCAATCACCTCGATGATCAGTTCGATCTTCTGCGACGCGTCTTCGATACGCCCCATGGCCTCGACAGCATTCTTGACGACGGTGCCGGAATTGTCGGCGTTCTTCTTCGTATGACCAACGGCCTCGTTCGCCTCGCGGGCACGATCGGCCGAAGAGCGCACGGTTGCCGTGATTTCCTCGACAGCAGCCGCGGTCTCCTCCAGCGAAGCCGCCTGGCTTTCGGTGCGGCGAGACAGATCAGCGGACGAATGGCTGAGATCGGCGCTGCTCTTCTGGATTGCCATCGTGCTCTGACGAATGTGGGACAGCGTGTCGCGCAGCTTGAGGATCGAACCGTTGAAATCGGTGCGCAGCGGTTCCAGCTTGCCGGAGAAAGGCTGGTCAATAGTGACCGAGAGATCCCCCTGCGACAGGCGCGACAGGGCCGTGCCGAGTGCTGCGACAGCCTGATCGATCTGGCCATCGACCATGCGCTTGTCACTGTCGTTGCGTTCGCGTTCGGCTTCGGCCTCTGCGCGTTCCATGGCACTCTGATGCTCGATGCGCAGTTTTTCGAGCGCGTTGTCGCGGAAGACCTGCAGGGCGCGGGCAATGTTGCCGAACTCGTCAGAGCGTGCGGTGTAAGGGATCTCGGACTTGTTGTCGCCATCGGCAATCGCCCGGACGGAGCCGGTCAGGACGCCGAGCGGGCTGACGAGCCTGCGAATGACGAAATAGCTGGCAACGGCAATGAAGAGAAGCGCAAGCAGCGAGGAGACCATCAAGGCCGTGCCGGCAGAGGCGATATGGGCGAAATAGACCTCCATCGGAATGCCGATGAAGAGTACGCCGCTAACAGCGCCGGAGGCGTTCACAACCGGATAATAGGCGGTCATGAAATCGCGGCCGAAAAGAACGGCCGGGCCATAATAGGCCTCGCCTTTGGCCAGAGCCTTCTGTGCCGGGTGATCGGCGACGAGCTTGGTGCCGACGGCACGTTCGCCCTTCTCGTTTTTCACGTTGGTGGAGATGCGGACATAATCGCTGCCCTGCTTTTCGAACACCGTCGCTACGCCACCGATGGAGCCGGCGGTACGATCGACAAGATCATGGCCCTGAAGTGCCCCCTCGCCGGCAGTAACCTTGGTGAGCTTTCCGTCAGAAAGTGCTGTTTTTGCACCCGCCACAGCCGTCTCATAGATTAACGCCATCGTCCGGATGGACTTGTGCGTATCCTCCACAGCCGTTTCCATGATGTCCTTGCGAAACGTGTTGTAGGCAAGGCCGGAAACGGCGGAGACTGCAACCACGATAAGAAAGAGACAAAGAAATACAATTTTAGTGACGACCGAAGAAGGTACGATCTTTTTCATGGGGAGCCTTTGTGGGTGTAAATTTCCCACACACACTCGCCGACATAGGTGAAATTTTTGCTAAACTTGACAAACATCAAGAGTTTGGAGGCGGACGCGCAAAGCAAACCAGCCCAAAGCCACTGAAAAACCGATTAAATTAGCGTACCGCTTAAAACAGTACCGGTACGGCCAAAAGTGCAGCCGTGGTTCCAGCGGCAATCATCAGCATGCTGAAACGAAAGAGTTTTGCGCGGTCATCCGCCTTGGCAATTGCAATGGCGCGGGTACGGCGAGCATTCGGCATGGATTGGAACTCCGAGACGATAATCAAACCTATAGTGGCAGCCTTTTTCGATCTTGAACATCAAAATAAGCTGGGATTATGGCAGGATCAGTTCGTTACATTAAGAAGTGCTGAACGATAACACCACAACCGGAGCCATGCGGGCGTGAATGCCAGGATCAAAGCGCTTCTCCGCAGACATGGCCCGACGACCACGCCCATTGAAAATTGTAGCCGCCGAGCCAACCAGTGACGTCGACGCATTCGCCGATGAAGTATAGGCCGGGAACAGACTTTGCCTGCATCGTCTTGGAATCGAGTTCCGAAGTATCGATGCCACCGAGCGTGACTTCGGCCGTGCGATAACCTTCGGAGCCTGCCGGACGGATTCGCCAGTCCTGGATCGAAGCGGCGACAGCGTCGAAAACCTTGTCTGAACAGTCCGCAAGCTTCGTTGCCGCGGGATGTTTCTCGGCGAAGAACTGCGCAAGCCGCTTGGGCAGGATATCGGAAAGCGCCGTCTGCACCAACTGCTTGCCGTTGGCCTTGCGGGCAGCCTTCAGGTCGTCGGCGATCCGGCGATCCGGTTCGATCACGAGCGTGATCTCGTCACCTTCACGCCAATAAGACGAGATCTGCAGGATCGCGGGACCGCTCAAGCCGCGATGGGTGAAAAGCAGAGCCTCGTGGAAGCTGGTCTTGCCATGGCGGATTTCGGCGGGTGCGGCGATGCCCGAAAGCGGCGCGAGCTTTTCCAGAAGCCCCGGATCGAGCGTCAGCGGCACGAGGCCAGGGCGGGTTTCGACGAGCTTCAGATCGAACTGCCTGGCGATGTCATAAGCGAGACCGGTCGCGCCCATTTTCGGGATCGACTTGCCGCCGGTGGCAACGACGACGGAGCCGGCTTCGATCGTCTCGCCGGTGGAGGTGACGATGCGAAAACCGTCAGCGCTCCCTTCCACCGAGGTGACGCCGGTCTGGAGTTCGAGCTTGGCCCTTACCGCTTCCATCTCTGACAGCAACATGCGGATGATGTCCTTGGCGCTTTCATCGCAGAAGAGCTGACCCAGTGTCTTTTCGTGGAAGGCGATGCCGTGGCGGTTCACCAGATCGATAAAATCCTGCGCCGAATACCGGGCGAGTGCTGATTTGACGAAATGCGGGTTGGAAGAGAGATAATTCTTCGGGCCGGCGTGAATATTGGTGAAGTTGCAGCGACCGCCACCGGAAATGCGGATCTTCTCGCCCGGAGCCTTGGCGTGGTCGAGAACCAGAACGGAACGCCCACGCGCACCGGCGCGGATCGCGCACATCATGCCGGCGGCACCGGCGCCGAGGATCACCACATCGAATTTACGGGCCAATCATCACTCCATTGGTTGCCGCTTTCGCTGTTCGACATAGTTCACCCAAAGTCAACGCCTCCCCCTCGCCAATTGCCGATCGGTGGCTATGATGGGAACATTCGATCAACCTCACCCGGTGTGTCATGCCAACCAAAAAAGCCAATCCCGCTGCAGTTGAAGTCGGTACGGTCGCCAAGGCCGCCGTCGCCCAACCAACGTTGACCTCGCTTCGCGGCGTGGCAGACTGGCAGGAGGCCGCGGCATGGCTGCGCGCGCGAGGGATCGAAGATATCGAATGCATCACGCCCGACCTTGCCGGCGTGCCGCGCGGCAAGATGATGCCGTCGTCGAAATTCACCTCCAACACATCGCTGGCGCTGCCATCGGCGCTCTACAGGCACACGATTTCCGGCGAATATCCGGAAGAGACCGAGAGCTTCCGCTACGAGCCGCGCGACAGCGATCTCAAGCTGATGCCGGATCTTTCGACGCTCTCGGTCGTGCCGTGGGAAACCGATCCGACAGCGCAGGTGATCTGCGACATCGTCAACACGGAAGGCAACGCTGTCGCCTATACGCCGCGCAACGTGCTGAAGAACGTTGTGCGACTCTACACAGAGCGTGGCTGGAAGCCGGTCGTGGCTCCGGAAATCGAATTTTATCTGGTCGCCAAGAACGACGACCCGGATTATCCGCTGCATCCGCCGAAGGGCCGTTCCGGCCGCGCGATTCTCGGCGGACAGGGTTATTCGATTGCCGGCATCAACGAGTTTGACGAGTTGATCGACGATATCTACCACTTCTCCGAAAAGCAGGGACTGGAGATCGATACGCTGATCCACGAAGAAGGACCGGCGCAGCTCGAAATCAACCTGCGTCACGGCGATCCGGTGGAACTGGCCGACCAGGTATTCATGTTCAAGCGGACGATCCGCGAAGCGGCGATGAAACACGGCATCTACGCGACCTTCATGGCCAAGCCGATGCAGGGCCAGGCGGGGTCGGCCATGCACATCCACCAATCCGTCGTCGAT
Organism: Neorhizobium sp. LMR1-1-1.1; assembly: GCF_040675795.1. Taxonomy (NCBI): domain Bacteria; kingdom Pseudomonadati; phylum Pseudomonadota; class Alphaproteobacteria; order Hyphomicrobiales; family Rhizobiaceae; genus Neorhizobium; species Neorhizobium sp. LMR1-1-1.1. The sequence continues at coordinate 580,283 of NZ_JBEGHE010000025.1, read as the reverse complement.
ATCGATACGGGCAAGAACATCTTCTCGCAGAAGGACGGCAAACCTTCGAAGGAATTCTTCCAGTTCATCGGCGGGATGCAGACCTATATTCCGAAGGCGCTGGTGATGATGGCGCCTTACGTGAACTCCTACCGCCGCCTGACGCCGGACATGGCGGCGCCGGTCAATACCGCCTGGGGTTACGACAACCGCACGACGGCTTTCCGCGTGCCGGTTTCCGATCCGGTGGCAAGGCGCGTCGAAAACCGGCTGCCGAGTTCGGATGCCAATCCGTATCTGGCACTCGCTGCGTCGCTCGGTTGCGGTTTGCTCGGCATCATGAACAAGATCGATCCGACACCGCCGACGGACGAATCCGCCAACGAAGGCGCGATCGACCTGCCGCGCGATCTCCTGAAAGCTGTCTCGCTGCTGGAAGAGGAGCCGGCGCTGGCGGAGGTGTTCAGCAAGGAGTTCATCGGTATCTATGCAGGCGTCAAACGCGGGGAATTCGAGACCTTCATGCAGGTGATCAGCCCGTGGGAGCGCGAGTTCCTGCTTCTCAACGTTTAAGGTGAGCAGCATGGATACATGGCAGAGCCCGATCGCGCCGGGTCTTTCCTGGTATCAGGCGAGCGTCGAGGAACGCCCCACCTATCCCACACTCGACGGCTCGCAGGCGGTGGATGTAACGATCATCGGCGGCGGCTATACCGGATTGCAGGCAGCCTGTAATCTGGCGGCTTCCGGCGTCTCCGTGGCGCTGATCGAAGGCGGGCACTTCGGCGATGGCGGCTCCGGCCGCAATGGCGGGCAGCTCGGCACCGGGCAGCGCTGGTGGCCGGAAGAGGCCGAGAAGGAACTGGGCTACGAACGCTCCAAGCTTTTGTTCGAAATGGCAGAAAACGCCAAGCGGCATCTCCACGATTTTGCGACACTGCATGGCATAGACATGGATTACATGCCGGGCCAGCTCAACGTGTCACACAAACCGGGATATGAGCGCGATTACCGCGCCAATGCGGAGATCGCCGCTGAACGCTATGACTATCCGTACATGACATTCATGGACAAGGCGGAGACGGAAGAGCGGGTCGGCACCAAGGATTATTATTGCGGCGTGCGTGATATCGGCACCGGCCATATCCACCCACTGAAATTCCTGATCGGTCTGGCGAAAGTGGCCAAGGCCGCAGGCGCCGGCATTTACGAGAATACCAGAGCGACGGCGATCCGCCGCGAGGGTACCAAGATCAGGGTCGAGACGCCGAGAGGCACGCTGACATCCGACCGGGTGCTGATCGCCACCAATGCATATATCGGCGATCTCGAACCGGTCACCTCAGCGCATGTGATGCCGATCGGCTCGTTCATCGCGGCAACCGAGCCGCTCGATGCTTTCCCGCATGTCATTCCGGGCATGGAGGCTGTCTGCGACAGCCGCTTCGTGGTGCGCTATTTCCGCAAGTCGAAGGATAACCGGCTGCTGTTCGGCGGCCGCGAGGTCTATTCCTCGAAAGATCCGAGCGATACGGCGGAGGCGATACGGCAGCAGATCGTCACCACCTATCCGGCGCTAAAGGCCGTTAAAATAACCCATGCATGGGGTGGCAATGTCGGGATCACCCTGCCGCGCCGGCCCTTCGTGCGCGAGGTCATGCCGGGCGTGACTGCGATCGGCGGATATTCCGGCCATGGCGTGATGCTGTCAAATTATTGTGGCAAGCTTTATGCTGAAATGGTCGCCGGGCGAAAGAGTGAGCTTGACGTGCTTGCCGATCTCAAAATTCCAGCATTCCCCGGAGGACATGCGATGCGTAAACCACTGCTTTTCCTTGCATTAACCTGGTTTGCGCTAAGAGACCGTATTTGAGGCCGACATTCGGACTAGCCTTTTTAAATCGATTAGCATAAGACACACCCCAACCACATACGACGAAAGTTGAGCGATGAGCAGCCAGATCATTCCAGTGGAACCATTCGATTGCATCGTCTTCGGCGCGACCGGCGACCTTGCGGAGCGCAAGCTTCTTCCGGCTCTGTATCACCGGCAGATCGAAGGCCAGTTCACGGAGCCGACGCGCATCATCGGCGCGTCCCGCAGCGCGCTTTCCAATGAAGAATACCGTAAGTTCGCCGAGGATGCGCTCAAGGAGCATCTGAAGAAGGGCGAATATGACGAGGCCCAGGTCAAGGCCTTCTGCGAGCGCATCTTCTACATTTCCGTCGATGCCAAGTCCGATCAGGGCTGGGACAAGCTGAAGAAGATTCTCGACGAGGGCACCGGCAAGGAGCGCATTCGCGCCTTCTATCTGGCCGTTGCGCCGGCGATTTTCGGCGCGATTTCGGAAAAGATCCGCGACCACAAGCTGATCACCAAGTCGACCCGCATCGTCGTCGAAAAGCCGATCGGCCGTGACCTCGCCTCGGCGCTGGAACTGAACGACACGATCGGCAAGGTGTTCAAGGAAGAGCAAATCTACCGTATCGACCACTATCTGGGCAAGGAAACCGTCCAGAACCTGATGGCGCTGCGTTTTGCCAATGCGCTTTACGAGCCGCTTTGGAACGCCAACTATATCGACCACGTGCAGATCACTGTCGCCGAAGCTGTCGGCCTTGAAGGTCGCGCCGGTTATTATGACACGGCCGGCGCACTGCGCGACATGGTGCAGAACCATATCATGCAGCTGCTTTGCCTTGTTGCGATGGAAACCCCGTCTTCGATGAATTCCGAAGCGGTGCGTGACGAGAAGCTCAAGGTACTGCGGGCGCTGAAGCCCATCACCGCCGACAATTGCGAAGTGATGACGGTGCGCGGGCAGTACCGCGCCGGTGCCTCCGCGGGCGGCCCGGTCAAGGGTTATCTCGAAGAGCTGGAAGGTGGCGTTTCCAACACCGAAACCTTCGTCGCCATCAAGGCCGAGATCGGCAACTGGCGCTGGGCCGGCGTTCCCTTCTACATCCGCACGGGCAAGCGCCTTGCGAGCCGCGTTTCGGAAATCGTGATTTCCTTCAAGCCTGTGCCGCACAACATTTTCGACACGGCAGCGGGCCGGATTTCGGCCAACCAGCTGATCATCCGCCTGCAGCCGGACGAAGGCGTCAAGCAGTCGCTGATGATCAAGGACCCAGGCCCGGGCGGCATGCGCCTGCGCAATGTTTCGCTCGACATGAGCTTTGCCGAAGCCTTCAACGCACGCAGCCCGGACGCCTACGAGCGCCTGCTGATGGACACGATCCGTGCCAACCAGACGCTGTTCATGCGCCGCGACGAAGTGGAGGCGGCTTGGGAATGGGTCGATCCTATCCTCAAGGGCTGGGAAGAGACCGGACAGGTGGCGCAGGGTTACACGGCCGGCACCTGGGGTCCGAGCCAGGCGATTGCACTGATCGAGCGTGACGGCCGCACTTGGCACGAAGGCTGAAGACCATGGCATCGACTTTTCATGAGTTTGCCAATGGAGCCGATCTCGCCGAAGCGCTAGCCGACAAGGTTGCCAGGCAGCTTTCCGCAGCGATCTCGAAAAAGGGAGCGGCGTCCATCGCCGTTTCCGGCGGGTCGACGCCGAAACGCTTCTTCGAGGCGCTTTCGGGCAAGGATCTCGACTGGACGAAGGTTACCGTGACGCTGGTCGACGAACGTTTCGTGCCGGCCGACAGCCCACGGTCCAATCATCTTCTGGTCGCAACGCATCTGCTCAAGGACAAGGCTGCGGCCACGACCTTCATCCCGCTCTATCACGAAGCGGCAACGATCGATGCAGCCGCGGAAATTGCCACCGGAAAGACGGCTTCGATCTGCAATCCGTTCGATGTCGCGATCCTCGGCATGGGCGGCGACGGGCATACAGCATCGTTCTTTCCGCGTGGCAATCATCTTGCCAAAGCGCTCAATCTTTCGACGCCGCGCGGCGTGATGACCATGGCGGCGGAAGGTGCAGGCGAAGAGCGGCTGACCTTCACTTTCTCCAGCCTCTCCGATGCGCACCTGCTGGTGCTGCATATCGAGGGCCAGGAGAAAAAGGACGTGCTGGCGAAGGCTGAAGCCGGATCGGACGAGAAGAACATGCCGATCCGCGCTGTACTCACCAGAGCGGTTTCGCCGCTCGAGATCTACTGGGCGCCCTGAGGCACCTATCGTCCGCCTGGCGCTCGTCAGGCGGCAACACATTGACGAGACATGCAATCCCGGTGGCTTTGGCCTCTCCCAAGCCGGGATTGCCCGAAGGAGGTTTTGACATGGCGGCGCATTCCAGCATTCAGGCGATCACGGCAAGGATCATCGAGCGATCCAAACCGCATCGCGAGGCCTATCTCGACCGATTGCAACGGGCGGTCGCCAAGGGGCCGCACCGGGCGGTTCTTTCCTGCGGGAACCTGGCACATGGATTTGCCGTCTGTTCCCCCGCCGAGAAGGACGCGCTGTCCGGAGACGTCGTTCCGAACCTCGGCATCATCACGGCCTATAACGACATGCTCTCGGCGCATCAGCCCTATGAGACATTTCCGCCGATCATCCGGGAAGCTGCCCGTGAAGCGGGCGGCATTGCACAGGTGGCAGGTGCGGTTCCGGCCATGTGCGACGGCGTCACGCAGGGCCAGCCGGGCATGGAACTGTCGCTGTTCTCGCGGGATACGATCGCCATGGCGGCCGGTATCGGCCTTTCCCACAACATGTTCGACGCTTCCGTCTATCTCGGCATCTGCGACAAGATCGTGCCTGGCCTGGTGATTGCCGCGCTTTCCTTTGGACACCTGCCGGCCGTGTTCATTCCGGCCGGTCCGATGACCTCGGGCCTGCCCAATGACGAGAAGTCGCGCATTCGCCAGCTCTATGCGGAAGGCAAGGTCGGTCGCACCGAGCTTCTGGAAGCCGAATCCAAGTCCTATCATGGTCCCGGCACCTGCACCTTCTATGGCACGGCCAATTCCAACCAGATGCTGATGGAGATCATGGGCTTCCATATGCCCGGCGCCTCCTTCGTCAATCCCGGCACGCCGCTGCGCGAAGCGCTCACCCGCGAAGCCGCCAAGCGGGCTCTGGCGATCACCGCCATGGGCAATGAATTTACACCGGCCGGCGAGATGATCGACGAACGCTCGATCGTCAACGGCGTCGTCGGCTTGCATGCGACGGGCGGATCGACCAATCACACCATGCACCTTGTCGCAATGGCGCGGGCTGCAGGCATTCACCTGACCTGGCAGGATATTTCCGAGCTTTCGGATACCGTACCGCTTCTCGCCCGCGTCTATCCGAACGGGCTTGCCGACGTGAACCATTTCCACGCTGCCGGCGGCATGGGTTTCCTGATCAGGCAGCTTCTTCGCGGCGGTTATGTGCATGACGACGTGCGCACCGTCTTCGGTCACGGGCTGGAAGCCTATACGGTCGAAGCCAAGCTCAGCGCAGACGGACAGGTGACGCGTGAAAGCGTGCCGGAGGTCAGCGGTGACTCGAAGGTTCTGACCACCGTCGACCAGCCGTTCCAGAAGACCGGCGGGTTGAAGATGCTTTCCGGCAATATCGGCCATGGCGTCATCAAGATTTCGGCCGTCAAGCCGGAGCGCCATGTGATCGAGGCACCGGCCGTGATCTTCCACGACCAGCAGGGCCTGCAGGATGCGTTCAAGCGCGGCGAGCTAAACCGTGACTTCATTGCCGTCGTCCGCTTCCAGGGACCGAAGGCGAACGGCATGCCGGAACTTCACCGCCTGACGCCCCCGCTCGGCGTGTTGCAGGACCGCGGCTTCAAGGTCGCCCTCGTCACCGACGGCCGCATGTCGGGCGCATCCGGCAAGGTGCCGGCAGCAATCCACATGACGCCGGAAGCTTCCGACGGCGGCGCGATCGCGAAAATCCGCGAAGGCGACATGATCCGTCTCGACGCAGTTGCCGGAACGCTGGAAGTGCTGGTGGACGCAGCGGAATTCGATGCACGCACGCCGGCCGAAGCCGATCTTTCCGAAAACGAATTCGGTATGGGCCGCGAGCTGTTCTCCGCCTTCCGCCGCAATGTCGGCAGGGCTGATCAGGGCGCAAGCGTTTTTGCCTGAGGCACAGGCTGCGGATCAAACAGCAAAAAGGCGGCCCGGTGGCCGCCTTTTTTGTGTCTATCGATCTATCTTACCAGGTGCGGATATCCATCTTGTGGTCCCGGTGCCTTGGATGCGTGGAGAAGACGAAGATGCGGTTGAGTTCCTTATCGCTCAGCAGGCGCAGGAAGCGGACTTCGATCGTGTTGTTCATGTTGACGCGCATCAGGACACAACCAACCTTGTTGATGCGGGCATCGGGGATATCGAGATAGAATTGCTGAGGAAGATTATATTGCGTCAGCAGGCCAAGGACCGCGCCGCTCTGAGAAATCTGCACGACGTCGCAGCGGCGCTGCGCCATGTTGAGGACTGCCTTTTCGGTATATTCAATGCGGCCAGCATTCATCGTATCTTCCATCTTGAACCGCTGTTCGCGGTCATACATGAAAGACTCTTCCTTGTTCAGATAATGATTTTTGTTAATTGGCGCCGCACCCACGACTATACTCCTATACTTACAGGAGAAGACTAGGTGGTGAAGTTTAACAAGGGGTTGGCGCGTCCCGTTTCAGCACAGGACAAATGGACGCTTCGCGAAATGTGGTGAACTCACCCTTACCGACGAGGGCATTACGCCTCTCTTCGAAACGCGAAAACGAGCAAGCTAATTCCGCCAGCGCAAATCGGGACGCAGAAACGGCCTTCTCGTTTCACAGGGCCTTAATCAGACCCGATATGTCCTGCCTTCTGCATTAAAAAGATGCAGCTTTTGAGGAGCAGCCTTGAGGCGAACGATATCGCCCTTCGAGACATCGGACGTGCCGGGCAATTTGACGATGACCGGCTCTTCGCCGGCTCCGCCTTCGAGATAAAGCAGGGTCACCTCGCCCAGCGCTTCCACCAGCAAAACACGGCCCTCAAAGAGGTAGTCGTCATTTAAGCAAATCTCCAGATCTTCTGGACGCACGCCGAGACTTGCCTTCGCGCCCCTGTCGGCAGCGGGTACCGTGATCGGTACGCTCGTTGACTGGGCACCCTTGAGAGTGACCAAGGTTTCGGCGCCGGGTTCGCCGATCGTCACCGGCAGGATGTTCATTGCCGGCGAGCCTATGAAACGCGCAACGAAAAGATTGGCCGGGCGCTCGTAAAGCTCCAGCGGCGGCCCGACCTGCTCGATCTTTCCAGCGGACAGAACGACGATGCGATCCGCCAGCGTCATGGCCTCGACCTGATCGTGGGTGACGTAGATCATCGTCGTGTCGGAAAGCTTGTCCTTGAGCTTGGCGATCTCGATGCGGGTCGCGACACGCAGCGCCGCATCGAGGTTCGACAGGGGCTCGTCGAACAGGAAGACCTTAGGATTGCGGCAGATGGCGCGACCGATCGCGACACGCTGGCGCTGGCCACCGGAGAGCGCTTTGGGCAGACGTTCGAGATAGGGCGTGAGCTGCAGGATATCGGCCGCCGCGCGAACGCGGCGATCGATCTCGGTTTTGCTTTCGCGGGCGATCCGCATGCCAAAAGCCATGTTGTCGTAAACCGTCATATGCGGATAGAGCGCATAGGACTGGAAGACCATGGCGATGCCGCGGCGCGAGGGAGGGACTTCGTTGACGACCTCTCCATCAATCGACATCTCACCGGAAGTCACTGTTTCCAGCCCGGCGATCATTCGAAGCAGGGTCGATTTTCCGCAGCCGGACGGACCGACGAAGACGATGAATTCGCCCTGTTCTATTGTGAGGTCGATGCCGTGCAGCACCTTGACCTGACCATAGGACTTGCGGATTTCCTTGAGCGTTACGCCGGTCATGACCGTCCTCCCTGTTCCCTATCTCACACGTGCCGTGCGAAGAACGCGCCCCACGCCGGCAGCTCGATCTGGCTGCCTTCAAGTGGCGTCTCAAACCCATGCCCTTCCAGCACTTCCCAATTCCCGTCCGGCAATGCTGTCGATGAGGAATTAGGGCTCATGTTGAACATGCACAGGATCGTCTCGTTGCCGTAGCGTCTCTCATAGGCGAGCAGCGGCTCTTCCATGGTCAGGAAGCTGATCTCACCCTTCGATAGCGCAGGAGTTGCCTTTCGGAAGGCGAGGAAGCGGCGGTATTGCTCAAGCACCGAGGCCGGATCACCGTATTGGGCGCTGACGGCCCTCAGCTGGTGTTCGACCGGGATGGGCAGCCAGGTACGTTCTGCCGTCGAGAAGCCCGCCTGCAGCGCCTGCGCATCCCAGACCATCGGTGTGCGGCAGCCATCACGGCCCTTGAATTCCGGCCAGAACTGGATGCCGTAAGGATCCTGCAGATCGGCATAGGCGATATCGGCTTCCGTCAGGCCCAGTTCCTCTCCCTGATAGATGCAGACCGAGCCGCGCTGGGACAGAAGGATGGCGGAGAGCATCTTGGCGTAGCCGTCGCGATCAAGGACCTCCTGGCCCCAGCGGCTTACATGACGCACCACATCGTGGTTGGAAAAGGCCCAGCAGACCCAGCCTTCCGGCGCTGCGGCCGCAAACGCGTGCTGGGTTTCCTCCACGCGTGCTGGCGTCAGCACATCGGGTGCCAGGAATTCGAAGGCGTAGCACATATGCATCTTGTCGCCACCGGACGTGTATTCGCCGACGATCTCCAGCCCGCGCTGGCTATCGCCGACCTCGCCGACGGCGGCGATGGCGGGAAACTCGTTCAGCACGGCACGGAAACGCTTGAGGAAGTCAATGTTTTCCGGGCGGCTCTTGTCGTAGAGATGCTCCTGGAAGTTATAGGGATTGACCGCAGGCGCGGTGGAGGCGTTACGGCGCGAAGGGTCAAGCGCCGGATTGTCGCGCAGCTCCTTGTCGTGGAAATAGAAGTTGATCGTGTCGAGACGAAAACCATCGACACCACGCTTCAGCCAGAAGCGGGTCAGATCGAGCAGCGCATCCTGCACCTCGGCATTATGCAGGTTCAGGTCCGGCTGGGAGGTAAGGAAATTGTGCATGTAATATTGCATGCGCGTCGGATCCCAGTGCCAGGCGGATCCGCCGAAAATCGATAGCCAGTTATTGGGCGGCGAACCATCCGGCTTGGCATCCGACCAGACATACCAGTCGGCCTTGGGATTGAAGCGCGAGGACCGGCTTTCGATAAACCACGGATGCTGGTCCGAACTATGCGACATGACGAGATCGATCATCACCTTGATGCCGAGGCGATGGGCTTCCGCGATCAGGCCGTCGAAATCTGACAGCGTGCCGAACATCGGATCGACATCGATATAATTCGAGACATCGTAACCGAAATCCTTCATCGGCGACGGGAAGAAGGGCGAGATCCAGACGGCGTCGGCACCAAGCGCTGCGATATGCGGAAGGCGGGCGGTAATGCCCTTGAGGTCACCGATGCCGTCGCCGTTAGAATCCTGAAAGGAGCGCGGGTAGATCTGATAGATCACGGCACCGCGCCACCAATCCCGGTCCGGGGCATTGCTGGGCGTCGCTGCGGCTTCTGCGGAAATGCTCATTCAATATCCTTGTTGGTTCTGGTGATCGTCCGCGGCCTCAACCGCCCTTGACGGAGCCGGCCAGCAGGCCGCGAACGAGATAACGCTGCAGTGCAAAAAAGACGATAATCGGGACGATAATGGTGATGAAGGCGGAAGCGGTGAGGATTTCCCACTTTCCGCCCATGGAACCGAGCAGCGCATTGAGTGCGCCTGTCAGCACCAGCTGGTCCTTGCCGGTGCCGAGGAAAACCATGGCAACGAGAAGGTCGTTCCAGGTCCAGAGGAACTGGAAGATGGAGAAGGAAGCCAGCGCCGGGAAAGATAGAGGCAGCACGATGCGGACGAAAATCTCGAAGTCGCTGGCGCCATCGACACGGGCGGATTCGATCACTTCCTTTGGCAGACCGGCGATGTAATTGCGCAGGAGATAGATGGCAAGCGGCATGCCGAAAGCGGCATGCGCCAGCCAGATGCCAACATAACTGCGCGAGGCGATGCCGAAGAATGCGCCGATCTCGTTATACATTTTCAGAAGCGGGATCAGCGACATCTGCAGCGGCACGACGATCAGGCCGACAACGACGGCGATGATGATCGCGCGGCCGGGAAAATGCATCCATGACAGGGCATAAGCCGCAAAGGCCGATATCAGGATCGGGATGATCGTTGCCGGTATGGCGACAGTCAGCGAATTGATGAAGGCCTGACCGATCCCTTGAGAGGTCAGTACCGTGCGATAATTGTCGAGCGTGAAGGAGGCAGGCTGCGCGACTGAAAGGTAGACGCGCTTGCCGCGCTTATCCGTGAAGGGAGCGTTCTTGGTGAACGTATAGCTGCCGTCCTCGTTGACGGTCAGCGTTTCGCCATCGCCGATATCCGCAGCCTCACCCGCGGAAAATTCCGTCGGGGCGGCGACCTTTGTGCCGAAGGCTCGGACACTCCCCTTGGGACCGGCATCGGCAGCATCGAAGACCGAACCGGAAATCACGTAGTTGGGGCCGTCCTGTCTTGCGGTCGATGGCTCACCTAGCCGGGCCGCACTGGTTTCGGCCGCACCGCTGAATGCCGTCCACCAGCCGGACGACGCGATCTGGCCCGGTTCCCGCAGCGAGGTGACGAGGATGCCAATCGTCGGGATGAGCCAGAGAATGCAGATGACGAGAACCGACAGGTGAACGATGAGGCGAGGAAGGCCTATGCGGCGGAGGGTGATGGCTGCGGTCATCTCAGTGTCCTCCCCGATCTTCACTTGCCTGACGGATATTCCAGATCATGATCGGCGTGACCGCTGCCATGATGACGAGCGCGATGACGGCACTTCGGCCACTGTCACCGCCGCCGCGGAACATCCAGTCGAACATCAGGTTGGCCAGCACCATCGTGTTCCACTGGCCGTTGGTCATTGTCAGCACGATGTCGAAGACTTTCAGGACGAGAATGGTGATCGTGGTCCAGACGACGGCGATCGTGCCCCAGATCTGCGGCACCATGATCTTCCAGAAGATCTGCCAGCCATTGGCACCGTCAATGACGGCCGCCTCGATCGTCTCTTCGGGAATGCCACGAAGGGCGGCCGAGAGGATGACCATGGCGAACCCGGTCTGGATCCAGATGAGGATCACCATGAGGAAGAAATTATTCCAGATCGGCATGGCGATCCAGACCTGCGGATCGCCGCCGAAGAACTGAACGATCGCGTTGAGGAGACCGATCTGCGTGCCATCGGCGCCGCGATATTCGTAGATGAATTTCCAGATGACGGAGGCGCCGACGAAGGAGATGGCCATCGGCATGAAGATCAGGCTTTTTGCAATATTGCCCCACCAGATGCGGTCGGTGAGCACCGCGATGACGAGGCCGAAGAATGTGCAGGCGGCGGGTACGACGGCGAGCCAGAGGATGTTGTTGAAGATCGACTGGCGGAACTGCGCGTCGGTCGCTGCCCACCAGTAATTGGCCAGCCCGACGAAATTGCCGCCGGACCTGTCATAGAAGGAGAGGATGAAGGTCGCGATAACGGGATAGACGAGGTAGACGATCATCAGAAGCAGCGCGGGGCCGAGGAACAGCCAGGGCCGGATCGCCGCATGGGTTTTCAGGTTGGCCGAAATCCGCTGCACGTCGCCCGAGCGCACCGGCAGGACGATCTGCAGCAGCTTGTCGGAAAGCCAGTAATAAAGCGCACAGCCAAACACGCCGGCAATTACCGCGCCGAAGGCCGATACGATCTGCGATGCCATGCTGCCCCTCCCAATCTGTGGCTTAAGCGCAGACATTCGTCTGCTTGGCCCCTCACCCTAACCCTCTCCCCGTAAACGGGGCGAGGGAACGTGCCCTGCGCAAAGGCCGAGATTATCGAGACGTTGCGCCTTGCTTCCTTCTCCCCGCATGCGGGGAGAAGGTGCCGGCAGGCGGATGAGGGGCCGCCGACATAATCGAGAGAAGAAGTTTCTACCTCAACCCGTCCCAGGCTTTCTGGATTTCACCTGCGGCCGTCTTGGCATCCTTGCCGCCGACATAATCGATCATGCCGGTCCAGAAGGCGCCGGCGCCGATCTTGCCGGGCATCTGGTCGGACGCGTCGAAGCGGAAGGTGGTTGCCTTTGTCAGTAACTCGCCCTGTTTCTTGAGGACTTCGTTGGCGTAGGAATCGAGATTGACGCCCTTATATGGCGTAAGGAACGAGGCCTGCGCCATCCACACTTCATGGGCGATCGGCGTTTTCAGGAATTCGATAAAGGCCTTGGCGGCAGGACTATCCTTGGTGACGGCGAAGAATGTGCCGGCGCCCAAGACCGGCGTGCCAAGTTCAGGCTTGGAGGCATAGGTCGGCATGTAGAAGAAATCGGCATCGACACCGAGTTCCTTGTCCGGCGGGAAGAAGGACGGGACGAAGGATGCCTGGTGATGCAGGTAGCATTTCGGCGGGATGTCGAAGAGGCCCTTGGGGCTGTCGCGAAAATCGGTCGAGGCAACGGCTGCCACGCCGCCAGCGACATATTTCTCGTTCTTGGCGAACTTGCCGAATTCCTTGATCGCGCCGACCACGGCCGGATCGTCGAACTTCACTTCGTTCGATACCCACTTGTCATAGGTTTCCGGCGTCTGGGTGCGCAGCATCATGTCCTCGACCCAGTCTGTCGCCGGCCAGCCTGTTGCGCCGCCGGAACCGAGACCGATGCACCATGGCACCCCGCCATCCTCGACGATCTGGTCGGTCAACGCGATCAGATCCTCCATGGTCTTGGGGATTTCATACCCGGCTTCCTCAAAATTTTCCGGTACGTACCAGACCATGGACTTGAGGTCGGCCTTGAAGGGGAAGCCGAAGTAACCTTCCTTGCCATCCTTGCCCTTGTAGGTGCCGTAGCGAACCCAGTCTTCGCCGGAGCCGTAATTGGTCTTGACCCAGTCGGCGTTTTCCTGGCCAAGCGAGGTGAGAAAACCCTTGGTGGATAGATCAGCCAGAAGGCCCGGCTGTGGGATGATGGCGATGTTGGGCGGTGACCCTGCCTGGGTATCGATGACGATCTGCTGCTCGTAGTTTTCGGAGGAGGAGTATTTACCGTTGATGCCGGTGGCAGCGTTGAAATAGGCAAGCACGCTGTTGAACAGCACCTCGTCCTCGCCGCGCCACGGACCGAACAGGGTCAGGTTCTGGCCCTTGAGGTCGGCATGCGCAGCCTTGAAATCCTCATAGCTCTTCCAGTTGAACTTGGCATCCTGGCCCGGCGGAAACTTCAGTTCCTGCGCATGTGCCATGCCTGCGATCAAGGCCACCGCAGCGGTGCCGATCCAAACAGAAGTCCTCATCAAATCCTCCTCCCTCTCAAAATCGTTTAAGTCGACCTGAAAGATTGCCACATGCGACGACGTGGCAACCGGAGTGATGATTTAACGCTCCCGCTGAGGAATCAAGGGGCTATCGCGCAACCACGGCGCGACAAATGTGCAAATTTTAGAACTTCGGCACGGGTAGGCTGCAGGCGCGGTGTGCGGCGATGACCGTGTTGGCCATCAGCATGGCAATCGTCATCGGCCCGACGCCGCCTGGAACGGGCGTAATCGAGGCAGCAACCTCCGAGGCTTCGGCAAAGGCGACGTCGCCGACGAGCTTGGTCTTGCCCTCGCCCTTTTCGGGAGCCGGCACGCGGTTGATGCCGACATCGATAACGGTTGCGTCCGGCTTGACCCAGTCGCGCTTGACCATTTCGGCCCGCCCGACGGCTGCGACAAGAATATCGGCATTGCGGCAGACGGAAGCGAGATCCTTGGTGCGCGAATGCGCCATGGTGACGGTGGCATTGGCCGCGAGAAGAAGCAGGCCCATCGGCTTGCCGAACAGGTTGGAACGGCCGATGACGACGGCATTGAGACCCGAAAGGTCTTCACCATGGACGCGCTTGACGAGCAGCATCGAGCCGGCCGGAGTGCAGGAGATGAGGCCGGTATCGAGGTCGCCCGTGGCAATCTTGCCGGCATTGGCGATGTTCAGGCCATCGACGTCCTTTTCCGGCAGGATGGACTGGATGATGGCATCGCTGTCGAAATGTTTCGGCAGCGGCAGCTGGACGAGAATGCCGTGAACTGCCGGATCGGCGTTGAGCGTGTCGACCAGCGCCTGCAGTTCTTCCTGCGTCGTCTCTTCCGGCAGGGTGTGCTGGATGGAGTTGAAGCCGCATTGCTTGGCCATCTTGCCCTTGGAATTGACGTAGGCGTGGCTTGCCGGATCTTCGCCGACGATGACGACCGCGAGGCCCGGCTTGATACCGGTTTTGCCTTCCAGCGATACGGATGCTTCGGTTACGGCGGAAATCACGGAAGCGGCTGCTTCCTTGCCATCGATCACAAATGCCACGGTGAACTCCTCGCTTCTCAGCGTCAAATTAGGGGATCGGCGGAGGGCCGATTGCCCATGCACGCCCTATGCTGTCCAGATCAGGCAAATGCAAGGAGTTTATGCCGGGTGACACTGGATCAGCCCGTCGCCTTCAGCTGACGGGCAGCGTGTTCGGCCACCAGTTCGCGAAGCTCGGCGAGTTCGCGCTGCAACGTGAGCAACTCTTCCTGATCATAGTCAACAGCGTCATCCCAACGCTGCCAGCTCTCCTCGCCGCGACGTTTCAGGGACTCATCGACCAGGGCTGCAACATGCGGCGGCAGATCCGTCTCTTTCAAGGTCATCCGGTTTTCGATGAGCAAGGAACGCATCCGATCGCCAAAAGCGGTATCGTTTGCAGCAAGCCGTTCCTCGACCGGATCGTCAGCGGGAAGGCGCTCATTGTGGCCATGTTCATAAAGCAATGCGCTTTCATCAATGGCGTGCGCGGCGGCAGGCTCGACCTGCAGATCGTGCTCGGGCAAGTCCAGTTGAACGGGCATATCTTCGAATTCGGTCGCAAGCTGCGACTGACGCCGATAACGCAGCGCCGATAACAGGAGACCGGCAAGAAACCCGAGGAGCGCCCCAAGACCTGAAAGCCTGATCAGGTCGGGACCGAGACGCTCCGCTGAAGCGGGCGATGCAGCGCGCAGAACAGGCGGGAGCGAAACGGCCACGGGCCTGGATGAATTGGATGCCGCTTCGATCTTATCGAGGTTATGGCGGGCTTCTTCGGCTGAAGCATGAAGCGATGAAAGCTGTGCGGCCGTGTCGTTCAACGGCCTGTCCGCGTCGAGAGCCGCCTTGCGATCCTTAAGCTCGGCAAGGGCCTTCGTCGTTGTAGCAAGATCATCCTTGAGCGAGGCCACAAGCTGGCGCAATGCGCTGCCGATATCCCGTTTGGCACCGTCGAGAGCGCCTTGAGCCGCCACCAGCCGTGGATGAAGCGGACCAAGATTGACCGCGAGCTGCTGGACGGCAAGCTCCGCCTGCACATAACGCTGCCGTTCGTATTCAAGGCCCGTAAATTCTAGGCTGTCGGGAAGCGGCTTGGCAAGCACATCGGCGAGCTTCATCGACGACGCCATCTGCTGCTTTTCAGCCACTTCCGCAAGATGCCGTTCGGTATCGGAGATATCGGTCTCAAGCTTGCGATGCTCGTCCTGCAACGACTGCAGTTTTGCGCGCGTGCCTTCATCCAGCTTGCCGACAAAACCTGTGAGCGCGGATTCGGCCCTGGCGGCCGCCTTGCGCATCGCATCCACCTGCGGGCTTGGCGTTTCACCAATATTAGCAACAAGCGAGCGCCGGAGTTCGCTTGCCAGCTGATTGGCGATAACAGCGGCGGTCTGGGGATCATCTGCCTTGGCACCGAGCACTATTCTGGCGCCGGCAGCGTCGTAAGAAACGGACATTGCATCGCGTAATCTCTGGCGGGCGACTTCCTCCACCTGCGAAACCGTCGTCACCTCACCTGAAACAACTTCGGAGACAACACGGGCTATGCTGGGGCGGTTTTCCTCTACGCTTGCAAGGTTGAGGGCGCGAATGACATTGTCCAGCACCGTCTTGGAACCCAGCTCTTCGATGGCGGAATGGATCGCCTCGCCGCGCTGGGTGGTGACTGCTACCTGCGTCTCGGCTTTAAATTGGACGCCTTGGAGCTGCATGGCGACAAAAGGTATGGTGATGCCGAAAGCCGCTGTCATTGCCAGCGCCGGACTAAATGTCAGGAAAGCTGAATGGAGCCGGCGAAAGATCGACGGCATCCCGTCGGGCGCTTGCCTGTCCTTTGCATCGGCATACATTGCTCACCACCTCTGCGCGCAGCGGAGCCGACATTGCCCGCATTGATTAATGCAGTCTAAATTTTCGTGGCAAACAAAAGGTTAACCGTCAGGCGAAAGACGGCTTGGAAACTGAAGATTGAAGACCGGAGGAAACGGGAGGCGTTTTAGCGAGCCGGCGAAGCCCCCTGCCCGCCAATACGACGAGCCCGATATCGGCGCCACGCAGACCACCCGCAATATGCTCAGATACATGCGGGTCTGTCGCATCGACGATCACCAGATCCAACCGGCCGGACAGGTTCGCGTCAGACGGGATGGCGACGAAATCGTGCCACGGGGTATGACGGGCAAAATGTGTGCAAAGCAACTCCGTGCGGCTCTTGTCATCGCCGATGAGGCCGACACGGCGTGGTTCTGCAAAATAGGTAAGCAGAGCAGGAATAAAGCTGTCGGGAGAAAACCTGGCGTCGAACGCCGGTCTACGATGGAAAAACTTCATCAGAATGTGCTGAAAGGCCCCACCGGCCGGCAGAAACATATGTCGCTTCGATATCTTGCCGCGAGCAAACCCAAACAGCGCGCCCAGGAGCTGTGCATCGTCGAGGAAAGCGATAGTTCTGGGATGCCCCTTTGCCAGAGCAAGCTCTTCCGCATGGGCGAGAGCCGCATTCCAATCCAGGGCCGATACCGGCAGACCGCAAAATGTGCGGGATACAGGACCAGTTGAAGAATTCATGCTTTCGCTCATTACCGACTCGATCAGACAGCGTCACCTGTCCGATCGTGTAACAGCGTGTCCTCAAGCGACATTTAAGTAAAAGGCTAAAATGCAACCGTTGCGTGATTATGCGGCATCACCCAGGTATCAGGTTAGCGCAGCGGCCAGACTTCTGTGAATCCGATGGGGACACATATTTGCGCAGCCTTGCCGATGGTTGATGCAAGGCGATAAGACCTTAGGGGTCGGCATGATGCCGGCGCATGTCCAGGCAAGGCCGGCGACGATATTGCCTACATCATAAATTGCAGAACTTTATGGATGCCAAGGTCGACAAGATGAGCTTATCTCCCAACGCCCCGCTCGCCGAAATTCTGGAACTTGCGCGCACCCAGCGGCTCGCCTTCACCGATCTCTTCACCGTTGCGGAAAGCCGAAGTGCTGCCGGGCAGAAGGCAGAGGCCGCGGAAATCTACAAGGCCTGGATCGCCTTCAACGATGGCAATCCATTCCTGCATCTCGTCTATTTCAATTATTCGGTCACGCTCCGGCAATTGAACGACCTTGCCGGTACGATCAACGCCTTGCGCGCCTGCCTGAAGCTCGATCCCGCTTTTGGCGCTGCCCATATCAATCTCGGTCGCGCGCTTGAAGACGGTGGTCTTGCCGTTCAGGCCATCCAGCAGTGGCAGGCTTATACCGCGCTCACCGCCGAAAGTACCGCCGACCGGGTCAGCCACCGGCTGATGACGCTGCAGCATATCGGCCGCGTGATGGAAAATGCCGGTCTTCTGGAGGAAGCCGAAACTGCACTGTGGCAGGCGATCGAACTGCGCCCCGACAAGCCTGAGGCCGGACAGCACTGGAGCGCGCTTCGGCAGCGCCAATGCAAATGGCCGGTGCTGACACCATCGACCCATGCCACGCAGCGGCAGATGATTGATGCCATGTCGCCACTGACGCTTGCCTGCTATTCGGACGATCCGATGTTCCAGCTTGCCAAGGCCTATCGCTACAACAGGTCGCTGGTCGGGCGCGTCGAGACGAAGGAGCTGCAGCGCCGTACGCCGAAACAGAAGACCGGAACCGGCGAGCGCCTTCGGGTCGGTTACGTTTCCTCCGACCTGCGCGACCATGCAGTCGGCTTCGCGCTCCGGGAAGTGCTCGAACTGCATGACAAGGAAAGCGTCGAGATCTACGCCTATTATTGCGGCGATCCGGTGCTGCGGGACGAAACCCAGACGCGGATGAAGGCGGTTGTTGATTGCTGGCGTGATATCGCGACGATGAGCGATGCAGAGGCTGCCAAGTTGATCGGCGACGACGAGATCGACATCCTCGCCGACGTCAACGGTTATACGAAACATGCGCGGACAAAGATCTTCGCCTATCGTCCGGCACCGGTGATCGTCAATTTCTGCGGTTATCCGGGTTCGATGGGCAGTCCATTCCATCAATATATGATCGCCGACGAGCATATCGTTCCGGCGGATAACGAGATCTACTATTCCGAAAAGGTCTTCCGCATCGCCTGCAACCAGCCGATCGACCGGAAGCGTGCCATCGCGGACAAACCGACACGCGCGGATGCCGGGCTGCCGAAGGACAAGTTCGTCTTCGCTTGCTTCAACGGCATGCAGAAGATCACCGAAACCACGTTCGGTCATTGGATGCAAATCCTGCGAGAAGCTCCAGACGGAGTGCTCTGGCTTTTGACCGGCGGCGACAAGGTGGACCAGCGGCTGCGTGAAAGTGCGGAGAAGGCCGGGATCAACAGCGACCGGATCATATTTGCACCGAAGGCGCCGAATGCGCAGCATCTGGCGCGTATCGCTGCTGCCGACCTGTTCCTCGATACGTTCCCTTATGGCGCCCACTCCACCGGGGCCGATGCCCTGACGATGGGTCTGCCGGTGCTGACTTTCCCGGGCCGCAGCTTTGCCGCCCGTTTCTGCCACAGTATCGTCCATGCCGCGGGCGTGCCGGAACTGCTGTGCGGCGATCCGGAAGATTATGTGGCGAAGGCAATCGGCTATGCGAAGAACCCGGCCAGCCTGAAGGCAATCCGGGACCAGCTTGCGGCACGACGCGAAAGCAGCGTGCTTCGCGACATTCCCGGCCTCGCCCGCAGACTGGAAGAGATCTTCTGGGAAATGCAGGGGGAGTGCGAACGCGGCGAGACGCCGGTGCCGGACCTGCGCAACATGGAAATCTATTACGAGATCGGCGCAGATCTCGTTCAGGCCCATGTCGAATACTGCGACGATAGCGACTATCGGCGACATTATCGCGAAAGGCTTACCGATTGGGACGACCAGTCGCCGATAGAGGCTGACAACCGTCTGTGGACTGCTGCAGACCGATAGAAAGAAACAAACCACCGCTCTCAATGAGCGGTGGTTCTCATTTATACCAGCCTTCCCGACAGCATCCTTACGCTGCCAGATAAAGCGAGATGATCGCGGAGACCTGAGCAGGGCTCAGCGCTGCCATATGGGTCTCGATCAGCGTGTCACGCTGTGCGCTCGACATGGCCACGATGCTTTCCGTCGACAGGCCGGGGAGAGCGGCGCTGTTGAAGGCTGCAATATCCTCGGTCGAGAACGTGGCCAATCCATCATTGGACAGGGCGGCGAGCTGAGACGAGGTCAGGGAGTTGACCTGGGTCGGGGTCAGGGCTTGCGCCTGCGCCGTGGTGAGCGACGAGATGACCGAGGAGGTCAGACCGGAGATCGCTCCGGTGTTCAGCGCGGCAATCTCGCCCGTCGTAAAGACAGCGATATCGTCAGTACCCAGCGCTGCGGCCTGCAGCGCGTTGAGCGCGCCGATCTGCGCTGTGGTCAGCTCTGCGACCTGGGCGGTGGAGAGGGCGACAATCTGATTGTAGTTCAGACCACCGACCTGGCTGGCAGACAGTGCGCCGATCTGCTCCGTCGTCAACGATGCGATGATCGCAGTGGACAGGCCCTTGATTGCGGCGGTGCCAATGGCTGCGAGATCCGCAGTCGAGAAGGCGGCCATGTCCTCGGTGGTGAGGCCGGAAAGGCCTGCCGAGCTGAAGGCCGCAATCTGCGCCGTCGACAGCGAGTCGAGATGTTCTGCCGTCAATGCATCGACCTGGGCGCTGGTCAGACCTGAGATACCGGCGGTCCCGAGCGCTGCGAGCTCCTGCGTGGAAAGAGCCGCGATGAAGCTCGTCGATAGGCCGGCAATCGCTGTGGACGAGATTGCGGCAAGCTTTTCGGTCGAGAAGGATTCCAGATCCTCCGCGGTCAGTCCCGATATGGCTGTCGATGTCAACGCCGCGATCTGCGTCGTCGACAGCGCAGAAATCTGGTCCAGTGTCAATGCACTGGCCTGTCCGCTCGTCAGACCTGCGATGCCGGATGCGCTGAGTGCCGCGATCTGCGCCGTTGTCAGAGCCGCGATTTCGACAGTTGTCAGCACGGCCACCTGGCTCGACGAGAGAACGCCGATCTGAGCCGTTGATAGGGTCTCGAGCTGGTTCAGGCTCAGTGCGGCGATCTGGCCGGTTGTGAGACCAGCGATAGCTGCCGTTCCGAGGGCCGCAATCTGCTCCGTCGTCAGCGCGGCAACGGTGCTGGTCGACAGACCCGAGATGGCCATAGAACTGATGGCTGCAATCTCGTCGGTCGTGAAGGTTGCAAGATCGTCAAGGCCGAGTGCGGATATCTGCCTGGAGTTGAGCGCTGCGATCTGGGTCGTCGTCAACGCTTCCGCCTGAACCGTCGTAAGCGCGGTAATCTGGCTGCTGTTGAGACCGGCAATGCCCGCAGCGCTCAGATGCGCGATCTGTTCAGTCGAGAGCGCGGCAAGAACAGTGGTCGTCAATCCCGCCACGCCGCTGGAACTCAGGGCAGCAATATCGGCAGTCGAGAAGACTTCAAGGTCGTCGGTGCCGAAAGCAGCCACCTGGGCCGAATTAAGTGCGCCGATCTGCGTCGACGTCAGGGCTTCGACCTGGCTGGTGGTAAGCGCCGAAATCTGGGCAGCCGTCAGCCCCGCAATACCGGCCGTGCCAAACGCTGCGATCTGGTCGGTCGAGAGGCCTGCGATTGCATCGGTACCGAGGACCGCGATCTGCTTGGAACCGAGGGCACCGAACTGGGCCGTTGTCAGGGCATCGATCTGCGCGGTGCTCAACGCCGCGACCTGGCTGGTGGTAAGCTGGCCGATTGCGGCAGAACTCAGCGACGCGATCTGCTCGGTCGAGAGTGCTGCAAGCACAATGGTGGACAGGCCGGCAATGGCGCTTGAGCCTAGGACCGCAAGTTCCTTTGTCGAGAAGACTGCCAGATCGTCGGTGCCGAGGGCCGCGACCTGCGCCGAGGTCAGAACCGCAACTTGCGTGCTCGTCAGTGCCTCGACCTGGCTGGTCGACATCGCATTCACCTGGGCCGAGGTCAGGCCGGCCAGTCCGGCCGTTGCCATGGCGGCGATCTGACCGGTGGAGAGCACCGATATGCCTGCCGCACCGAGCGCGCCGATCTGCCTTGATGACAGATGGCCGATCTGAGCGGTTGTGAGGGCCTCCAACTGGTTGCTGCCGAGAGCTGCCACCTGGGCGGTGGAAAGCGCTGCAATATTCGAGAAGCTGAGCGCCTCGATCTTGTCGGTCGTTAGCGATGCAAGGACGTCTGTCGAGAGGCCGGCAATCGCGCTCGCGCTTAGCGAAGCAATCTCCCGGGTCGTGAAAAGGGCCAGGTCGTCACTGCCAAGCGCGGCGATCTGGTTGGAATTCAGGACCGCAATCTGTGAACTCGTCAGCGCTTCGGCCTGCGCGGTCGAAAGCGTGGCGATCTGCGCAGTCGAAAGGCCGGCAATGACTGCCGTGCTGAGAGCCGCAATCTCCTCCGTCGAGAGGGAGGCGATATAGCTCGTCCCCAGCGCTTCAAGCTGTTTCGAATTCAGTGCACTGACCTGACTGCTCGTCATTGCCGCAAGCTGCGTTGTCGAAAATGCAGCCATCTGGCTCGTCGACAGACTGGTAATTGCAGCCGTGCTGAAGGCGGCAACGAGATCATTGGAGAGAGATGCAAGTGTCGCGGAGGACAATCCGGCAACGGCGCTGGAACTCAGGGCAGCGATTTCCCTGGTCGCAAACAATGCAAGATCATCGGCGCCAAGTGCCGCGACCTGTTTGGAGGTCATTGAGGCCACTTGCGTGGCGGTCAGCGCTTCTGTCTGGGCAGTCGTCAGCGCCTCTATCTGACCCGAGGAAAGCCCCGAAATACCTGCGGTGCTCAAGGCCGCGATCTGGCCGGTCGTCAAAGCTGCAAGGTCGTCGCTCGACAGCGCTGCCGCTTGGTAAGAGTTCAAAGCTCCCATCTGGCGCGTCGTCAGCGCGCCGATCTGGTCGGTACTCAGTGTCGCAATCTGTCTGGTGGTGAGACCAGCGATCGCCGAGGTGCCGAGGCCGGCAATCATTTCGTTCGACAGCGATGCCAGCGTATCGGTAGACAGGCCTCCTATCGCAGCGGAGCTGATTGCCGAGAGGGCCGAGCTGGAGAGTGCTTCGAGATCGTCCGCACCAAGAGCCGCTATCTGTTGTGACGTCAGAGCGCCGACCTGCTTGCTCGATAGGGCGGCGATCTGCCCCGTGCTGAGCGCTGCAACCTGCTTCGTCGTCAGCGACGCGATCGCGCTGGTGGTCAAGGATGCAATCTGGCCCGTAGAAAGCGTTGCGATGACAGCCGTCGTCAGGCTGGAAATCGCATCCGTATGAATGGCTGCAACATCAGACGTGGAGAAACTCTTGATGTTTTCCGTTCCGATAACCGCGACCTGGGCGGAACTCAATGCCGCAACCTGAACGCTGGTCAAGGCTCCCGCCTGCGCAGTTGAAAGCGCTGCAACCTGTTTCGTCGTCAGGCCGGAAATACCCGCCGTGCTGAAAGACGAGACCTGGGCAGTGGACATGGCTGCGATGTCATCCGTGCCAAGGGCGGCCGCCTGGGTGGCGCTCAGCGACGCAATCTGTTTCGTCGTCAGTGACGAGACCTGGCTCGAGAGCAGAGCCGAGATTTGCCCGGTAGTCAAACCGGTAATGCCGCTGGCACTGAGCGCCGCGATCTGGGCGGTAGACAAGGAAGCCAAGGCCGATGTCGACAACCCCGAAATGGCGGCTGAGCTGATTGCGGCAATCTCTTTCGTCGAGAAGGTCGCGATATCGGCCGGATCAAGAACCTCGATCTGGTCGATGCTCAATACAGCAATCTGAGTGGCGGTCAGGGCATCGACCTGCGCCGTCGACAAGGCTGCGACCTGTCTTGTCGACAAACCAGTAATGCCAGCCGTGCTCAGTGCCGCGACCTGCGCCGTGGAAAGTGAGGCAATATCATCCGTGCCGAAAGCCGCGATCTGCATCGAACTCAGCGTCGACATCTGGAGAGTCGACAGAGCCGAGATTTGTGCGGCCGTCAGGGCTGCGATGTGATCTTCGCTCAAGCCTTTCATGCCGGCCGTGCTCAGCGCCGAAATCTGCGCGGAGCTGAAATGCCCGATTGCGGTCGCACTCAACGCCGCCACCTGTGCCGAGGTCAGGGCGGCGACCTGCTTGGTCGACAGGGCGTCGATCTGGGCCGAGCTGAGCGCTTCGATCTGGTCGCTCGTCAGATTGGCGATCGCCGTTACACCGAGCGCACCGAGCTGATCGCTCGTCAATGAAGCAAGCGCGCTACTGCTCAGGCCCGCTATCGCCTTCGCACCGATCGCCGCGATATCGGCTGTCGAGAAGGTCGCAAGGTCTGCAGTGCTCAATGCTGCGAGCTGTGATGACTTCAGAACGCCTATCTGCAGCGTCGACAACGCATCCACTTGCGCCGTCGACAGAGCAGCGATCTGGTCCGTCGTAAGGCTGGCGATACCCGCGGTGCTGAGAGCGGCGACCTGTGCCGTGGAAAGGGCCGCGATCACGTCCGTGGACAAGGCGGCGACGGCACCTGAGTTAAGCACGGAAAGCCGGGCTGCAGAGAAGGCCGCGATAGCCTCCGACGAAAGTGCGCCGACCTGGAGCGAAGTCAGAGCCGCGACTTGGGCCGTGGAAAGAGCTGCAAGCTGAAGCGACGTCAGAGAAGCGATCTGATCGGTCGAGAGAGCGGCAAACGCAGCCGTGTTCAACGATGCGATCTGACCACTGGAAAGCGATACCAGCGTTTCGGTCGGCAATGCCCCGATCTGCTTTGAAGTCAGCGCTTTGACCTGTGTGGTGGTCAAAGCCGATGCCTGACCGCTGGACAGGACTGCGACCTGGGCTGTCGACATGGCGGCGACTGCCGATGTGCTCAGCGCGGCGATCTGGGCCGTGGACAAGGCTGCGACCGTATCGGTCGAAAGACCTGCCATAGCCGCAGAGGTAATTGCCGCGAAGGACTTGGCAGACAAACCAAGCAGGCTTTCCGTGTCGATCGCCCCGAGCTGCGAGGAGGACAAGGCTCCCACTTGAGCGGTGGTCAATGCCGCAAGCTGAATGCCGCTCAAGGCGGCCATCTGCTCGGTCGTCATTTTGGCGACGGCAACGGTCGTGAGGGCGGCAATCTGTGCAGTCGACAACGCCTGCAAGGTCGCGGTACTCAACCCTGGAATTGTACCCGTGGTGAGCGCGGCTATCTCCGCAGTCGAGAAGGTGGCCAGATCCTCGGGATCCAGCGCGGCAACCTGGGCGGAAGTAAGCGCCTTAACCTGTGCCGTGGTGAGGGCTTCGGCCTGGCTTGAACTCAAGGCGGCGACTTGGGCGACAGTCAGACGAGACACCGCAGCGGCGGACAAGGCTGCAATCTGTGCAGTGGACAAAGCCGCCACGCCTTCCGATCCAATCGCGGCGATCTGCGAGGTCCTGAGCGCGCCAATCTGGTCAGTGCTCATCGCCTTAATCTGTGCCAGCGACAGGCTGTCGAGCTGCTCGGTCGTCAGTCCACCGACAGAGCTTGCGGTCAGTGCAGCGATCTGAGCGGTGGAGAGCGACGCGATAACGTCTGCCTTCAAACCGGAAATTGCAGCGCTCGAGATCGCTGCCATGTCACCGGTCGAGAATGTTGCAAGCTGCTGCGGCGTCAGCATCGCCAGCTGAGCAGACGTCAGTACTTTTACCTGCGCGGAAGTAAGTGCTTCGGCCTGCGCTACCGAAAGAACTTCCATCTGATCAGACGAAAGCTTTCCTACCGCGGCCGCGCTCAAGGCCGCTACCTGTGCGGTCGACAAGGATGCCATGACGCTGGTGCTGAGACCCGAAATGCTGCGGCTGGTAAGAGCTGCAATATTGGCGGTCGAGAAGGCCGCAAAGTCTGCCGAATTCAACACGGCAAGCTGGGCCGATGTCAGCACGGCAACCTGCAGGTTCGTCAGGGCCGCAATCTGGGCGGTGTTCAATGCGTCAAACTGATCCGTAGACAAAGCGGCCACGGCGCTGGTGCTTAGCGATGCGACCTGAGCGGGCGCCAGCGATGCCATGACTGCGGTCGAGAGGCCGGCCACAGCCTTGTTGCTGAGTGCCGCCATTTCATCGGTAGAGAA
The DNA here is from genome assembly GCF_040675795.1 of Neorhizobium sp. LMR1-1-1.1. Classification (NCBI taxonomy): domain Bacteria; kingdom Pseudomonadati; phylum Pseudomonadota; class Alphaproteobacteria; order Hyphomicrobiales; family Rhizobiaceae; genus Neorhizobium; species Neorhizobium sp. LMR1-1-1.1. Next base: position 554,854 of record NZ_JBEGHE010000025.1, on the reverse strand, counting down.
GGTTGCAATATCATCCGCACCGAGAGCCGAGACCTGATCCGATGACAGGACCCTGATCTGGGTCGAAGTCAGTGCCTGAACCTGGCTGGTGGATAGTGCCGCAACCTGATCCGTCGTCAGACCGAGAATGGACTTCGTGCCTAAGGCCGCAATCTGCGCTGTCGTCAGGCCTGCCATGTCACCCGTCGAAAAGGCAACGATCTGCGTTGCCTTGAACGCCGACATCTGCGCCGTCGTCAATGCTGCAATCTGTGTCGCCGACAGCGCATTGATCTGGTCAGTGCTCAGACTGGAAACGCTTCCGGTGCTGAGGGAGGCGATCTGCATCGTTGTGAGAGCACCGACCATCGCTGTGCTAAGCGCCGCAACCTGCAGCACTTTCAACGCGCCAATCTGAGCTGACGTCAAGGCCGCGACCTGAGCCGTAGACAGTGCCGAGATCTGCGTCGATGTCAGGCTTGCAATGAGCGCCGTGTTGGCGGCGGCGAGCTGCGCCGATGAGAGGGCAGAAATCTGGGCCGACGACAGGCCGGGAGCCGCGCCGTTGCTGAGTGCTGCGACGCTTTCGGTCGACAGCGCGGCGATATCGTTGGTTCCAAGAACCGCGACCTGCTGGGACTTGAGAGCCCCGACCTGTGCAGTCGTCAAAGCCGCAACCTGTCCGGTAGACAAGGCCACGATCTGGTCGGTCGTCAGTCTGGAGATCGAGCCGGTGGAAAGCGCAGCGACCTGCGCCGTCGACAACGACGCCATGACTTTGGTGGTAAGGCCTCCGATCGCGGCCGGATTGATGGCTGCCATGTCTGCCGTCGAGAAGGTCGCGAGATCGGCCGGCGTCAAGGCCGCAAGCTGTGCGGACGTCAATGAACCGACTTGCGACGACGTCAGTGCTTCGGCCTGATCCGTGGACAGCGCCAGCAGCTGCGCCGTGGTGAGCGCTGCAACCTGTCCTGTGCTCAGGCTTTCGATAGCGACCTTGCTGAGCACGGCAAGCTGATCCATCGTCAGGCCGACGATCGCGTTTGTCGCGATGGCGCTCAACTGACGGGAATCCATCGTTTCGATGTCTTCCGTGTCCATCGCCGAAATCTGTTCAGAAGATAGGGCCTTGATCTGGGCCGTGGACAGCGACGCCACGTCCTCCGTCGTCCACGCCGCAACTGCCGCCGTCGAAAGCGACCTGATCTGGGTAACGCTGAGCGAGGAAATGGTCGTAGTCATGTGTGGAGCCTTGACGCTGGATCAAATGCCTAAAACAAACCCGGGAATGGCTTCCGCGGTATGGCGAACAATGCGAGGAAACAAATTCTCGCCGCCCCCTCCTCCCTGGAATGGCGAGCTGCAACCAGCTTTTCATGCTGGTCATATCAGAAGCTGTAGGGGGGCCGACTTGTGCGAAGCTGAAGCATTGCTACAGCCACAGAGAAATATGATTGAGTATCCACTTTTCAGCGCAACGTGCCGGCACGATGCAGCCACAGCAAACCCGGTCCGAATTGCGAGCCTCACGGGCGCGATGCAGCGCCACAGACAAGACGTTAAGATGACCGTCGAAAAAAGGAAGACAGATAAGGTGCAAGCCCGCAGGCTTCAAAAACCGCTCTGTACGCGTGAGAAAACCAGATCCGCAAACAAGGCAATCTGTGCGCCCATAAAAGACGCCGAAAGGCCGATAACGACCATGACGGCAACGATCTTGGGCACGAAGGTGAGCGTCATTTCCTGCACCTGAGTCAAGGCCTGGATCAGGGCGATGGTCACGCCTACGATCATGCCTGCAAGAACAGCCGGTCCTGCAGCGACCAGGATCGTCCAGATGGCGTTGCGCATAATGTCGAGCGCATCGGCCTCATTCATGACATTCTACCCTTCATAGGCGCCTGGACGGCCGCACGGTCGTCGCAAATCGACCGTCCCAGCTCTAAGGGATTCGTGCGCTTAGTTTAAGCGGAAGTTTCGGTTGTCGTCGTGGTTTTCGCGGTGGAGATCGTTATGCCCTCTCCAATGCTGATTTCCTTGCCATCCGTCGTCTTGGCCGTGAGACCATCGGACGTCACTTCGACCGAGGCGACAACGCCTGTGGTCTTGCCATCTGCGCTGGTGATCGTCTTGCCGATATAGTTCGACGCGTTCGACAGGTTGGACTGGCTGATCAGGCTCTCCAGATTGGAGTTCGTCTTGATCGTCTGCTCAACCTGCGAGAATGTCGCAAGCTGCGAAACCTGTTCGGTCGCGTCCATGGGATCGGTCGGATCCTGGTTCTGCATCTGGGTGATCAGCAGCTTGAGAAAGCTGTTGTAATCCAGCGATGCCGCGGCCGAAGCGGTGGCCGAGGCAGATGTCGAGGTGGACGTCGTCGATGCTGTCGACGTTGCGGAAGTAACGGTCACCATAGAGCAATTTCCTTTCGCAGTTCCATAACGGCTGCGGGCGTGATCTCGTTCTTGTTGAGAATGGCTTCCTCGACAGGATAAAGGGCACGGATGGCCTTCAGTGCGTCAAAGGGACGACCCGAGGATACCATGGTGTCGATCCGCTTCAATTCAGCACGAACTTCCTCGTTCTGGAAGCAGGCCACCAGCATGGTAATCGACTTGCGGAAGAGCGCCATGGAGTGCTCTTTGCCTTCCGGGTTGATCAGCATCATCTGGGCGATGAAGTAAAGCTGCCGAAGTGGCGTCGTGGTCTGCTCGGGCTGAAGAACATGGTTTTCCAGCAAGAACGTCACGTCGTTGAGGAATTCGATCGAAACCTTCCGGTCCACCCGCAGGACGGCACCGTTGACGAAGATCTTTTCCCCGGATTTCAGCGAAAGGCGTAGCGTACTTTTCATTTAAGTCCATCCCGAATGATGATGGTTATGTCGATGATACCCTGGTAGTTGGTAGACGTTCGTCGGCGAATGTTTTCCAACTCCTTCAGTATCCATATTGCGATCGATATTAGATTGGCTCTGACTTCCACACTAAGCTGATTGTCGGCGCTCCGCAGATCCTCGATCAACCTGATCCATACCCGTCTCGTGTAGTAGACAGCTTCGATCGAATCCTTGTCGTATTTGGCGCTCTGCTTGGCCACTTCCAAAAGTTCGATCGATCTTGTCAGGATCTGGCGTTCTCGTTCGCGGGCGACGGTGAGATCATCCTCCATGATCTCCGCGTATGAAAACTGAAACATTCAATTACCCTTCATGGTAGAGCGGGCATCGGACATACATGCCGATGACTAGAGATAATCAGCGAGGCTCATGCCCAGGATTCGAGATGTGATCGAGTAAGAGGTTTCAACCTGGTTCAGCAGTGTCGACAACCGCACAGAGGCCTCCTCCGTATCCACACCCACCAAGCCCGTCAGCTGCGTATCGATGATCTTGATCTGGTTGCTCATATAAGTGTTCGCTTTGTCGATACGCTCTTGCGACAAACCAAGTGCTGACTGCTGAGCAGTCACGCCGGAGATTGCGGTGCCGGCATATTGCGTTGCCTTCTGGCTAACCACGGACAAGGCTCCGCTTCCGAGGCCGGCGTTCGATAGCTGCGACGCTACCACAGAAGCGAGGACAAGGTTCTTGAAACCTTCGGAATTGGCGCTGGTTGATGTCGCTACGGTTTCCGAAGAACTTATGCGCGTCGTCATTACGGTGTCAGACGCGTTGGTCCAGGACGCCCAGTTGAAAGATGTCTCATAATCGGACAGAAACTGAGTCATCTGGCCGGCGGTCACATCACCGGCCGAGGCGATACCGTTTGCCGTTCTGAAGTTGGTGAACGCCGTATTGAAGTCATCAGTCACGTCGGCGATGAATTCATCGTCGAAAGTCTGCACATCCGTCGATATGCCGGAAAAGAGGTATTCGCCGTTAACTGCAGTGTTCGCGTAGCTGACGAAATTCTCCAGCACCGACATTGCGCTGTCGGCGGAAACCTTGAGGCTGTTTACATCGGAATTGCCACTGAGCGCCGTCAAGGCATCCAGCAGTGTCTGCCCTGCATCCGAGATGTTGGTCAGCGCAAGCTGCGATCCTTCCATTCTCGTCTCGGCGAAGGAGTTCGCATCGATGACCGACTGAAGGCGGCTGCTTTCACGCGAATAATCCAGGCTTGTCGAGGTACGGGTTCCAAGTTCCAGCCCGACATCGGAATAGGTACCGGTAACCGCCTCATCCTGCAGCTTTGTAATCTCCGTCATCGCAGTGGAGACGGTCGATTGCATAGACTGACTAATGGCGAGAGATGAGATAGACGTTGTTTTCATAACTAGCTAGCCGCCTGCATTAGTGAGCTGAGCATTTCGTCAATCGTCGAAAGCAGCTTCGTGGCTGCCTTGTAGGACTGCTCGATGTCCAACAGGAGAATAAGCTCCTCGTCGAGGTTGACGCCTGTGGCATTGGCATAGGCTTCCTTCGCCCGCATCTGCATGGCAGAGGTGCTTTCTGCAGCCGAGCTGGCGTTGCTTCGATATTCCTGAACCCAGCCGACGGAATCGGTCGAATAAGCCAGAAGCGTGGCACGGGTTGTGGTTCCGGCATCGCCGTCGAAATCGACGGTCTCTTCGAAACCTGCAAGATACTTGTAAAGGAGATCCGAGAAGCCGGCAGCATTCTCAGTATTCTGGCTTACGCCGGAAATATTACCGTCTCTCAGCTTAGTCGGATCGGCTTGCGCGTCACTATCGACCGTGATCAGGCCCGCCAGGCCGGAGACGATATCCGGGTTATTGAAATCGATAGTCGATCCGTCCTTGGTGGTGAAGAGGCCGGCGATTTCATCACCTGCACCGTCCACCTCGGCAAAGACCGACATCGTAACGCGGGCAATCTCGTCCAACTGATCCTGATAGGTCGGGTAGACTTCGTCGCGCAACTGCAGCAGCGCCTGAAGCGAGCCGCTGGCGCTGGTACTACTGCCCTTGCCCGGAGCAAGCGAGACACCATCGATATAGACGGCGTTGCCTGGCGGTCCGTCCGCAGACAAAACCGCACTGGCATCGAAGGTTACCTCGCGTGGCACCGTCTCGAACAGGGTGATGCCGCCGCTGGTATAAAGCACCATGTCGTTGCCATCACGGACGGTGCTCGTGACGCCGACGATCTCGGATATCTGCTTTACAAGGCCTTCGCGGGTGTCGAGTGCATCGTTGGCATCCTCGCCCCTCGCAATCTTTTCCTTGACCTTGTCGTTGACCTTCTCGAAATCCTTCAAGAGCTGGTTCAACTTATCAACGGTCGTCGAAATCTCCGAATCCGCCTGGACGCGAAGCCCCTGAACAGCTGATGTCTGCTGATTAAGGGAGTTGGCAAGATCGCCAGCCGCCGCTACTGCGGCCGCTGCCAATGTTACGTCGCTCGGTGACGTAGCATAAGTATCAAGCGACTCGACAAGAGCCGCCAGATATTGCGAAGGCGTCGCCGAAGATTCGCTTCCGCCCATCGCCGCATCGAGCGATACGAGCCCTTTCAACAAAGCCTGCTGACCTGCATCGTCTGCAATCGCCGACAATGTCTGCTTCAGAAGGGCCGCGTCCTCGGTACGCTCCAGCTTGACCGTAGTCGCACCGGAATAGGGGTTCGTCGTCGTGACCGCAGTACGACGATTGTAATCCTCAGTGTTCGTATTGGACGTGTTGGTCGACACCGTGGCCGTCTGGGTCGCGGTGTTGCTCAGGATCGATTTCGTCGTATTGATTGCGGATGCGATGGACATTCAGCTGGCTCCTACGCCTTAACGGGCGAGATTGATGAGAACATCCATCAGGTCAGAGCCGGTCTGGAATACCTTGGAATTCGCCGTGTAGCTACGCTGCGATTCGATCATTTCCGTCAGTTCGCTTGCGAGGTCGACGTTGGATGTTTCCAGGGCACCGGAAACGATCTCGCCGAAGCCGGTGGTGCCGGCAAAGCCGATGGTGACAACACCAGAGTCTGCGGTCGGCTTATATACGTTGCCCGAATAGAGCTTGAGATTGTCCGGGCTCTGAACCGTCGCCATCGCAATCTGGTAGAGGGCTTTCGGATCGCTCTTGGCGTAGGTGGCGTAAACCGTGCCATCCGAATCGATCTCGATACCGGTCATAGACTCGGCCGGACTACCGTTGGCGCTACCCTTGGAGATTACCGAATCGCTGGAAAGCTGGTTCATGCCGGAAAGGTCGAAGTCAATGCCACCAACGGTGATCGACAGCGGCGAGGTCGCGCCGTCAACGCTGACCAGACCCTTCGAATCGAACACCAGATCGGCGGTCACAGCTGTGCCGGAATACGGGAAGCTGCCGCTGCCGGTCGTGCTCTTATCGGCAGCATTGTAAACTGCGACTTCCCAAGAGTTATCGGCCGTCTTGGTGAAGTAGAAATCGTAGGTTACAGCTGCACCATATTCGTCATAGGTCGTCACCGAGGTCTTCAGCATGCTGTCCATGTCGACATCGGTAGTCGCACCGTTATCGCTTGCCCAGCTGCCGGCAGCGACGGGATCCGCCGACTTGTTGAGGTTGCCGGTGAGCGAGCCGTTGGTCGTTGCAACAGCCGTGATGCTCGAGTTGGAAGCCTTGACCGGCACCAGCCCGTCATAGGAATTGACGACAGTGGTCGGCGTACCTCCATCGGCGTCGTAACCCATAAGCATGTAGCCGGCGTCGTTCACGAGATAGCCGTTTTCATCGGGAGTAAATGAACCCGCACGCGTCAGGAAAATGTTTCCAGCGGTATCCTGGACGATGAAGAAACCTTCACCCTGGATCGCGAGATCAGATCCGGACGTGGTGTATTCCAAGGCCCCCTGTTCCGAAACGGAGTAGGAAACTTTCGTCTCCACGCCGCCGGAGTTGTAGTTGCCGGAAGTGGATGGAAGAACCAGTGACGAAAACGAGGTTGAAGCGCCCTTGTAGGCTGTCGTGCTCGAGTTCGCGATATTGTCACCGACCGTCCCCAGGCGGTTAGCCTGAGCATTCATGCCCGAAACGGCGGTCTTCATGGTTCCAAAAATGCTCATTTCGAATCCTCGCTGTGATAGTTGCTCCACATTAGGTGCCGGTCCTTGCGTGAAGCTGTCTGAAAAGGATGGATGGAAAATTTGAAAAACATTTTTCGACGGCGGGATGCCCAACGGGTCGATGGAAAACCGGCAGTCGAAACAATCGGAAAGGCCGAACAATCATTGCCGGCCGGAAAACAAAAAAGGGGCGATCCTGATCGCCCCTTACATTTTTCAATTCCAGTCGATGCAATACCCGAGGAAGCGCTTTGAATCGATCGGGTCGGTTCCGAGCTTCTTGCGGAGCTTCTTGCGCAATTTGCTGATATGGCTCTCGACGACGTTTTCCTCGACGTCCTCGTCGAAGATGCCGTAGATGGCCGAGAAGATCTGCGCCTTGGAAACACGCCGGCCGCGATTGGCGACCAGATATTCGAGAATGCGGCGCTCGCGGCGCGGCAGCGGAAAGACTTCCCCACCAATCTCAGGATCGCGACCGTCGGAATAGACGCGGATCGAACCGATATCGGTGTAGTTGGCGATGGCGGTCAGGCGGCGACGGATGGCAGCGGCGCGCGCCAGGATCTCGCGCGGATGAACCGGCTTGCGGACGACGTCGTCGACGCCGGCGTCAAACAGCGCCAGCGTCGCATCGAGCGACGGCTGATCGGAAACGGCGATGACCGGTGCGGTGGAGCGATCGCGGATGGCGCGTGGCAGATCGCAGGCGTTCTTGGTCTGGCCGATAAGGAAGGCTTCGATGGCGCGGATGTCGGCATCGGCTGCGGAGTTGACCCACTCGCCGAACTCGACGGGATCGAAGCCTGCCGAGGGGATGCCCTCGCGGCCGAACAGGGATGTGTAACCTTCCGTTACGAGCTCTCGCTCATCAACCACGACGATCATTCACCCATCTCCGAATCAGCAGCGTTCATGTGCTGAGGCATGAGTACGAATCGTGAGAGTCAGCCACAATTATAGGAACTTGTGGGGACTAATTAATAATTGATTAACCACACCTCTCCGATTTGCACTAGATGTAGTGGTACAAACCAAAACAGGCACAATTTTTTCGGTGGATATCGCGCTAGAATGATTGATGCCAACGAGACTCCGTTTGACACGCCTCATTATCGCCGGACTCGTGACGGGAGAAAATCCGCGATCAAAAAACTACTTTTGGTTGCGGATGTGTTTGTTACTCATCCACCCCGACACGGTAAAGAGGCACCATTTCTACGGCTCGATATTGAACGCGGGGAGTGGTGAGCCGTCCGCGAATGCGCGGATACAGGATCGGGCGGCATCAAGCGCCTCACGGATCGTCACATCCATATCGAGATAACGGTATGTGCCGAGGCGGCCGACAAAGGTGACGCCTTGCTCGAAGCGAGCACGCGCCACGTATTGCGCCAGCAGCGCCTGCTCGCCACTCAGCCTTATCGGATAATATGGCTCATCATCCGGACCGCATTCCCGCGAATACTCCCGGTAACATACGCTCCGTTCGTGGCTTTCCCAGGGAGCGAAATGCTTATGCTCGGTAACCCGTGTGTAACGGACATCGGCATCTGCGTAATTCATCACCGCGCAACCCTGATAATCACCGTCGTATTGAAACTCCTCGAAATCAAGGGTGCGGTATCCAAGCCGGCCGAGCTCGTAGTCGAAGTAACCGTCGAGCGGCCCGGAATAAAACACGTGTGAGAAATCGCCGGCATCGCTGCGGACGAAATTCCGCTCCAGTTCGATGGAGATGTTGTCGTGCGACAAGATACGCGCGACCATCTCGGTATAACCGTGCTCCGGCATGCCCTGATAGAGATGCGAAAAGTAGTTGTCGTCGTAGCTGAACCGCACCGGCAGTCGTTTGAGGATGCTGGCAGGCAGATCCGCAGGCGAGCATCCCCACTGCTTGCGCGTGTATCCTTCAAAAAACGCTTCGTAGAGTTCGCGTCCGACGAATTTGAGTGCCTGATCCTCGAAGGTCACCGGTTCACCGATCGACGGGTCAGACTGTGACTGAATGAAGTCGCGCGCCTCATCCGGCCTGAAGGTCCTGCCAAAGAACTGGTTGATCGTGTGCAGGTTGACGGGCAGCGAATAGACCTGCCCTGCGCTCGTCGTCTTCACCCTGTTCACATAGGGCATGAACGTCATGTGCCGGTTGACGTAACGCCACACTTCATCGTCATTGGTGTGGAAGATATGCGGCCCGTAGACATGGACCATCACGCCGGACGCTTCGTCCCGCGCCGTGTGGCAATTGCCTGCGATATGGGAACGCCGATCGATGATGTGGACGACGTGACCGGCCTCTGCCAGCTCGCGGCCGATGACGGCACCGGACAGACCGGCGCCGACGATCAGAACTGGTTTCGGCACTGTGCCTCCCTAAATTCCCGAACCCGCCAGAGCATGTCTCTCGAAGTGATCCCGGAATTTGCGGGAAAGACATGCCTGGAAACAAGAAACCAAAGTGCGGTGCGCTCTAGTGCGATTGCGCCGGCGCAGCCGCACCGCCGGCTGTGCCGGCAGGAGCAGGCTCTGGCGCAATGATTTTCTTGGAAGCCATCTTCTGGTTCGACTTCCCGGCAAGGTCCGCCTTGGAGAGATAATCGAGCTGTTCGAAAATCACCGCGGTCACCAATGCATCCCCGGCTCGGGCGTTGAGGTCGTCCTTGATCTTGGCTCTCAGACCCTCGACATTCAGGTCACGCACCTTTGGCAGGTCGATCATCTTGTTACCTACCAGGACGGTGTAGAGCTCATCCGTGATGTAGGGCGCGATCGGGATATGCGTGTTTGCAGCCTTCTCCTGATCGATCATCACCGAGACCTTGGTGAGGAAGTAGCCGGTCACAGCTCCTTCCGTCACCACGGGAATGCTCAGGGTTTCACCTGCCACATAAGCCGGGGGAATAACGGGTTTGGCAACTTCTACGCCGGATTTCGCCGACAAGGTCACAGCCGCATATACCCCGCCAAGCGAGATTATGCATACCCAGACGCCGATCAGGACAATCTTGATCATCTATCGGCCCGAACGAGGAACTGTTCCTGGGAATAGGTGCCGTCGTCGTCAGCACTGCGAACGGCATTCTTCAGAAGTTCGGCAACGGCGCGTACAGCACGCATATGAGCTTCCACGCGGCGTTCGTTCAACTTCAGCTTGGCCTTGAGCGCATGCAGCTGCTCCAGATGGGCCGCCGTGATGTCATTTCGCTCGCTGTTGCGGAAAAGCATGGTCAATTCGTAAAGGCAGCGGCTCTTGTGCGCATTCGAGAGCTTGAAATCGAACTCGGGATCGGTGCCGATCCGCTGGTTTTCGTTTTCGATGATCACGTCAAGACGACCGAGAACCGCCTTGATGCGGTACTCGCTGTTCAGCACTTCCATGGAATCGTTCTCCCTCGGCATTTCAATCAAGCCGCGTCGTTATCAGTTTTTTTGATGGCGCCCGGCGACAGCAGCGTACGGCGTTCGAAATCCGTAATCATGCTGACAGCCTTGGCCTTGTCGTTTCCGTCTGTCGTGTTGTTGGGCACTTCAAGACGCTGCTTGTTCAGCGCCTGCGCAAAGACCTGTTCCGCGATGCCGATGCCGCCTCGCTTGGAAACCGAATCCGCCATCTGTTCGGCCATCATGCTCTTCCAGAACTCGCCGGCAGAGCCCTTACCGTAAACGGCTTCGCTGTCGGAAGGCATCATGTCCTTGAGGAAGGTCGTCAGGACGCTCGATTCGAACTTCCGGTAAACTTCCGGAATCTGCTCCTTGCCGGTAGCGTGCTGAATATTGCCGATACCGGCCTTGGATGCATCGCTTGCACCGGCGCCCAGCACAGATGCAAAACCGGCATTGCTGGCCGTCAGCACGGATGCCTGATGTTCAGCATTTACAGAACGCAGCTTTTCGCGCGCTGCCAACATGCTGTTCGGATCGGCTGCCTTGACTACGTCGAGGACAAGATCGCTGGAAGGAGATATGGCCACGTCGTTTCCCTCTTGCTTGCGCGCCGACCGGAAATCGACTTCGATTTCCGGGCTTGCGATGCGCAGACCTCAGTGTCACAGCGTCTTGCCTGAACCGATGAATGGCGCACGACGCTGTAAAATCGAGGGGAATGTTGCCACCTTAACCTTGCTGGAAGCTGGTGTCCTTCAATGTGATCATCATCTCAAGCAAGTTGATGACGGCATCGTCCTCGCGAGCACGCTGCTCCTGTTCCAGGGCCTCCTTGCGGCGCTCATCAAGCCGGTCTCCCTTGCTGCGTTCCTTTGCCAAGCGCGCTTCCTGAGAGCGGCGGGCCGCCATAAGCTGCTTTTCTTCCGTTGCCAGCCGCGAGAAACGGCCCAGATAATGGCGCGAAAGACCGCGATGGATCGGGTCGAGCGAGGTCATGACATTCGCCGTCAATTCCATTGCTGTGTTCACTTCCTCGCGCTGGCGAACGATAATCGAAAGCTCGTTTTCGATCATCTTCTCCATATGCCGCTGGACGCTGACGAGACGCTTGAGCTTCTTGGATCTATCCATATCCGCCATTATCCGCTCCTATAGATTGCCGAAGATGACGAAGAAGCCATCGGCAAACTGATCGAGAATTGCCGCTATGCCGAAATAAATCAGCAGGATACCGCCTGCCAGCGCGAAAGGCGTGGAAATGAAGTAGAGAGGGATTTGCGGCGCCAGCTTGTTGATGAGGCCAACGACCACGTTGAACAGCAGACCATAAAGGATGAAGGGGCTCGCCAGCCTCAGCATGATCATGAAAGACGCGGAGAGCGTGTCCGTCAGACTGACCAGCGAGCGTTGCGAACCGATCAACGAGCCCACCGGAATGCTCTGATAGGATTCGGCCAGCTCCTTGATCATGTAATGGTGGAAATCCAGAACAAAAAGGATGAGAAGCGCGCCCGTTGCCAGAAGACTGGTCAGCGAGTTGTCGGAACTGTCTTCGAATATGTCTCCCGAAGGCGTGGCATTGAACGAAATGGCCATGCCGATTATCGCACCCGCAAACTGGATGCCGAGAACATAGATACGTGCGACGAGGCCGAAGATCACGCCCGTCATCGTCTCGGAGAAGATCGTCACGATGAAGACTTCGGGCGCGGCCGAGGCGGGAGGATAGAGGATATCCCAGAACAAAGGCAAAAGCGCCAGCGATAACGCCAGCGCAAGAAAAAGCCTGATCTGCATCGGCAGACGCGCCGACGAGAACCCTGGCATAACCATCACGCATCCACCTATTCGGCAGAATGCCAGGAAAAGCGCCATTATGGCGCCCTGGGGATCGGGGATCATGAAATCGAACCGAGTATCTTGATTTCCGTGCCTTTTGCCAACTCGACATGGGAGAGCACCGGAAGCGTCGAGAACAGGCGTTCGGTGATCATGCGGACATAGGAGCGCGTTTCGGGCAGGGTCACAAGTACAAAAGGCAGTCCCTCGTCCATGAATTCACGGATAACCTTGCTTGCCTCGTTGCTGAACTCTTCCAGATGGCGCGGATCGATATCGAATTCGATCACTTCGCCCTTGGCGTCCCGCTTGAGCGCCTGCTGGAAGATCAAGTCCCACTTGGTACCGATGCGGACGACACGCAGCACGCCGTTGTCGGAAAGATCGCCGCAAATCTGCTGCGCCATGCGCACACGCACATGCTCGACGATCTGCTCGGCCTTCTTCAGATGCGGTGCGAGTTCGGCCACCGCTTCGAGAATGAGATGCAGGTTGCGGATCGAAACGCGCTCGGCCAGCAACAGTTTCAAGATGGCCTGCAGGCCGGAATAGGACATGTGAGACGAGCAGATTTCGTCGGCAAGCTTCTTGTATTCCGGGTCCAGGCGATCAATCAGGATCTTTACATCCTTGAACGACAGAAGCGACGGCAGATTGTTGCGGATCACTTCGCTCACGTGCGTCAGCAGTGCGGAGATATTGTCGATCGGGTGGAAGCCCTCGCGCTTCAGATCTTCGACGAAATGCTCCAGAACGGAGACCGCCGGCATGCCGAAGGCGGGTTCGCGAACCTCGTCGCCAGGAACCGACGGCTTGTGGCGCTTGCCAGTAATGACGAGCACTTCACCGACACGCAGCGTGCTTGCGGCGACCGTCGTGCCATGGATGCGGATCTGGTAGGACTTGTCCGGGATGGCGATATCGTCGCTGACCTTGATCTCGGGTACGACGAAACCGTACTGGACGGCAAACTTCTTGCGCATCTTACTGACGCGAAAGGCAAGTTCCTGATGGGCTCCCAGCAGGCGCGGCGAAACGAGCTTGCCGAGCGCCAGCTCGATCTCGGTGGTCTTGAGGACGTTCTTGACCGTGTCCTTTTCGACCTCCTGCTTCTGGACGGCCTTCTTTTCCTCCTCCTCGCGCAGGAGCTTGTTCTGCGCCTCGATCTGGCGGGGAACGAGCCATGCGCCAGCGGCCAGAAGACCACCAAGGGCGGTGAACGGCAGGAGGGGCAGGCCCGGAATGAGCGCGAGAACGAACATCAGGCCCGCGGCGACCGACATGGCCTTGGGATAGCTGCTCAACTGGCCGATAACGGCCGTATCGGTGGAGCCCTTGGTGCCGCCGCGCGTGACGATGAGGCCGGCTGCGAGCGAGACAATGAGAGCCGGAATCTGGGTTACGATACCGTCACCGACAGAAAGCTTGACGAAGACATCGGCTGCTTCGCCGATTTCCATTCCGTGACGGAAATAGCCGATGATGATGCCGCCGAAAATGTTGATCGCGGTGATCAACAGGCCTGCGACCGCATCGCCGCGAACGAATTTCGAGGCACCGTCCATCGCGCCGTAGAAAGAGCTTTCCTCTTCGAGTTCACTACGGCGGCGCTGGGCTTCCTTCTCGTCGATCGTGCCGGCGGACAGGTCCGCATCGATCGACATCTGCTTGCCGGGAATGGCATCGAGGGTGAAGCGGGCGCCGACTTCCGCGATACGCGTGGCACCCTTGGTGATAACGATGAAGTTGACGACGATCAGGATCAGAAAGACGATCAGACCGATAACGAAGTCGCCGGACATGACCAGACTTGAGAAGCCGGCGATGACACCGCCAGCCGCATCATGTCCCTCATGTCCATGGGAGAGGATGACGCGCGTTGTCGCAATGTTGAGCGCCAGACGAATCATGGTGGCGATCAGAAGGATCGTCGGGAAGGACGAAAAATCCAGAGGGCGCTGAATCCAGAGCGAAACCATCAGGATGAGGACGGCGAAGGCGATGGAGAAGGCCAGCCCCACGTCGATCATGAAGACCGGGATCGGCAGGAAGAGAATGCAAAGGATCGTGACTATGCCGACGGCAAAACCGATGTCACGGCCCTTCGGCGCGACCTTCGGCAACGGCAGGATACTCTGAGGGGTGGCCATTTCTGCTCCGTCTCGTCATGAGATGCGGAAACCGCCTGAGGCGCTTTCGCTTCCAAAGTCCTTGAATTCGGACGGCCGTCGCAACATCGGACAGCCAGCCGGTTTGGGTAAAATCTAGAAAGCGAAGCTTGCGTGAGAGTGACGGCGCGTTAAGCCATTCCCGGAATTGATGGCCGGACGGGGATGACACAAGAGCATTTTTCAGCTATGTTCACCACGAATTAAGTCCCGAGGGCAAGGATGCCCGGTGGACGTGTGCGCGATGGAAGCGCAAGTCTGGGCCATGATATCGGCCATTGCAGCAAGCAAAAGGCTTCCATCCGCATGGTATCAAGCGCATTCTCCACATATACGAGTTATCTTGTCCTCAACAGGGACATCAATTCCTCGTTGTCGCGCGTTGCAAGCCAGGGTGATGTTGCAAGCAACACGGACTATTACGAAGAAAATATCGGCAAGGTCACCACGGCCGAGGAATTCGTCAACGATTACAGGTTGTTTTCCTATGCAATGAAGGCTTACGGCCTCGAGGAGATGACCTATGCCAAGGCCTTCATGAAGAAGGTGCTGGAAAGCGATCCGAACGACGATTCCAGCTTCGCCAATTCACTCACCGACACCCGATACGCGGATTTCGCCAAGGCCTACAATTTCTCGGGCGATTCGGCGAAGGCACAGACATCGGCGCAGACCGAGAACCTCGTTACAGCCTACCAGGATTCGTTTACCCAGGAAGAAACGGACATCAAGTCCGAGGTGTCCTATTTCCAGAGCAAGATCGGTAGCGTCGATCATGTCAACGACATTATCGGCAATGACAGGCTGCGCACCTACGTGCTGGAATCATTCGGGCTCGACGCGAAATACACCTCCAAGAACTATCTATCGCAGGTCCTGACAAGCGATCTGAACGATCCCGACAGCGTTGCCAATCAGGCGAGCAACGATGCCTGGCGCGAACTGGCTGCGGCTTTCAATTTCAGCTCCGATGGCACAGTCGCTGCAGGCGAGACCGCGCAGAGCGCTGAACAGACATCGGATCTGCGGCTCGACTACATTTACAACAAGTCGACCTATCCCTCCGACCTGCTCCTGGACGCAAACCAGTCCTACTGGGAAAAACACGTTGCCGAGGCCGGAAGCGCCTCCGAAATCACTTCGGACGCGCGGCTTCTGGAGTATGTCAAAACTGCTTTCGGACTGCGCGACACGATGATGGCATCGAGCGTTGCCAGTATGATGTACAGCCGGACATTCGCCGAGACGATCGGCAATACTGAGCTACTGGATTATTTCAGTTTCCAGACCGACGGAACGGTTGCGGCCGGTGGTTCGGCCCAGACCAGCGAACAGGCGACCAATCTCGAGGCCAAGTACAAGACCGCGTTCCAGGCCAGCCAGGCCGATGCGGTGGAAAATGCTGTCTCCAATTTCGAGACCCGCATCGCCGACGTCAAAAGCATTGATGACTTCTTCAAGTCGAATGCAGATGACGACGATGCGAACAACGACGACGTTACCGAAATATGGGATGTCGCGTTACGCGCCTTCGGCATCGACCCAAGTGAGGTCAAAATGACGGCCCTGCGCAAGATCCTTTCCAGCAATCTCGAAGACAAGGACAGCTACGCCAATCAGCTGGATGACGAGCGGTATGTGGCCCTCGTCAAAGCGTTCAATTTCGATACGAAGGGCGACGTCGACACCCCACTTCTGGCACAGTCGGAAAACGTAACTCAGGACTTTACCGCGGATTACCTCAGCCTCAAGACACGCTTCCTGAAGGGCGATGAGAGGGAAAAAGCGGGCGAAACCGCCACTGACGAGATCGAGTATTTCGAAAAGAAGATGGAATCGATTTCGACTGTCGATGAACTTCTATCGGACAGCAGGCTCGTCAACTTCCTGCTCGAGAGCCAGGAAATTGATCCGAAGAGCGTCACAAAGGACGAGCTGCAGCAGATGTTCGCTTCGGATCTCGACGATCCGAAGAGCTACGTCAACCAGTTGGACAACAAGAGCTTCGCCAAGATCGTCGCTTCCTTCAATTTCGACACTGAAGGTAACCTGACATCCGATACGCTTGGCACGGTCCAGCAGAGGGGCGACGTTTTCCAGACTGTCAGTAACTACTATCGGCAGACACTGGAAGAAGAGCAGGGCGATTCCAACGAGGGCGTTCGACTTGCTCTCTATTTCGAGCGCAAAGCCTCGTCGATCACCAGTGCCTACGACATCCTTGGGGATTCCGCGCTGCTCAACTTTTTCAAGACAGCCTACAATCTGTCGACCTATTTCTCCAGCCAGGAGCTTGAGAAGCAGGCAGCGACCGTCGAGAAATTCGTCGAGCTCGATAAATTGTCCGATCCGGACTACGTGCAGAAGGTCATTCAACGCTTCACCGCACTTTACGACAGCCAGAACGGCGCAACGGACTCGGCTGCCCTTTCCATTCTTCAGGGCAGCTCCTCCTCGATCAGCGCTGACACGCTGCTGGCCGTGGCCCAGCTTTCGGCACGCTAACGAAGAGCTTCATCCATCTTTTCTGTCATCTCAAATAGAAACACCGCCCAAAGCGATCGGGCGGTGTTTTTGCGTTGAACAGGACAGCACCATGCTGTGCCGTCATCAATTCCAATCGATGCAATACCCGAGGAAGCGCTTTGAATCGATCGGGTCGGTTCCGAGCTTCTTGCGGAGCTTCTTGCGCAATTTGCTGATATGGCTCTCGACGACGTTTTCCTCGACGTCCTCGTCGAAGATGCCGTAGATGGCCGAGAAGATCTGCGCCTTGGAAACACGCCGGCCGCGATTGGCGACCAGATATTCGAGAATGCGGCGCTCGCGGCGCGGCAGCGGAAAGACTTCCCCACCAATCTCAGGATCGCGACCGTCGGAATAGACGCGGATCGAACCGATATCGGTGTAGTTGGCGATGGCGGTCAGGCGGCGACGGATGGCAGCGGCGCGCGCCAGGATCTCGCGCGGATGAACCGGCTTGCGGACGACGTCGTCGACGCCGGCGTCAAACAGCGCCAGCGTCGCATCGAGCGACGGCTGATCGGAAACGGCGATGACCGGTGCGGTGGAGCGATCGCGGATGGCGCGTGGCAGATCGCAGGCGTTCTTGGTCTGGCCGATAAGGAAGGCTTCGATGGCGCGGATGTCGGCATCGGCTGCGGAGTTGACCCACTCGCCGAACTCGACGGGATCGAAGCCTGCCGAGGGGATGCCCTCGCGGCCGAACAGGGATGTGTAACCTTCCGTTACGAGCTCTCGCTCATCAACCACGACGATCATTCACCCATCTCCGAATCAGCAGCGTTCATGTGCTGAGGCATGAGTACGAATCGTGAGAGTCAGCCACAATTATAGGAACTTGTGGGGACTAATTAATAATTGATTAACCACACCTCTCCGATTTGCACTAGATGTAGTGGTACAAACCAAAACAGGCACAATTTTTTCGGTGGATTTTGACAGATTCATAACAGGATTCGGCATGCCCCTGTTTGACACGCCTCATTGCTGCCAGATCAAAGCCGCGATGTAAATTGGAAAGGCAATCTACCTCCAGTTGCCGCCAGCGCAAAAATTCGTGGCTCCTGCGGTCCACTGCCCATATCCCGAAGCGACCAGATTTGCGATCACGCGACATACGTATCGCTGCTGCGCCGGGTCATTGTTCGGCCCGGCATGGTAACGGGCAACAGCCATCGTCCAGGTCTCGTGCCGATCATACAGCTGCCGCAGAAAACGTGCGGCATAGGCAACGTTCTGAGCCGGATCGAACATATCCTGCAAGGAGGCAAATTCCGCGCCGTGATACATGAGGTTGATCTGCATGCAGCCGATGTCGATCAGCTTTGCCCCCCGCCCCCGAGATGCCGCAACCTGAGTAAAGGCTTCCTGCAGCGAACCGGGAAAGAATGCCTTGCCTTCGACATTCAATGCAAAGGGACTGAGCGAGCCTTTTCGCCCAGTCTCGGTGAGACCAACAGAATAGAGTATGCCTTCCGGAATGCCATATTGTGCAGCAGCGCGCTGTATCTGCCGTTCGCAAGCGAGGCTGGCGCCGACCGCGGCTTCCCCCCTATCAGAGATAAACGGTGTCGGGACGAGCACCAGCGCCGCCAGAACCCGCGCCTTGAGCCGAACCTTCATCCTTACCTCCGGAAGAGCTGATACGCGTACCGATGTCCGACGTATCCGTCAGACCGCCACTCGTATTGCCGCCCTGGCGGCCGTTCTGCTGCTGTTGCTGCTGCGCCTGCCCCATATCGGAAGACTGCCGGCTGTTGGCGAATGTATCGCTGCCCTTGTCGGACGAAGTCGAACTACTTCCACTCGCAATGCTGACCGTGATCTGGTCGACGCTGTAACCTTGTGACTTCAGGTTATCGAGCATCGTGGAACTGTCGTGCATGAGCTGCCGATAGGCCTTGCTGCTTTCGACGGTGAGATGAATGTTCAGCTCTTCGCCGACCATGCGCATCGTTGCCGTCACATGCCCGAGGTCATTGGGATTGAGTTCGATCTTGAGCGTATTCACCACCTTGCCCGTGCTGGCATAAAGCGCCTCGTTGGACAGCTTTGCGCTCGGGTTCATGGCAGCCGACCAATCCGGATCCTGACCAAATGCGGTTGCCAGCGATACCGCGTTGGAGCTCGGTGCCATGCCGATGTATCGACGGTTCTCGGTGACCTGGACGGCGGGCGTCTCCATGTCGACCGAAAGCTCGCTGTCATGCTCCAGCGCATCGTGAACCGCCGGGGCAACATCGGCGGCAGTCGCAGCTGGACGCTGGCTGGTTTTTGTATCCGTCGCCACGGTGTTCGTGGCCGTTTCTGCAGCTGCGTCCTTCAAGGACAGAGCGGCATTACCGGCCTGTGCTGTTACCGTGTCTACGTCGATTTCAGCGGAATCCGTCTGTACCGGCAGCTGATCGCCAGCAATGTCCGACTGCACGGTCTGGGCAGACGCCGTTTCCGGAAGCGACTGGAGCAATGCCAGCGCGTCGTCCGCAGCATCCGGGTCTGCGGCATCGGTGTCCGTCTTGTCTGTCTTGGCCTGATCGGCGGCGGTGTTGCGAACCGGGCTGCTCGGACCCTTCGTATTGGCCGGCATTGCCGCCTGCAGGTCGGCCAAAAGGTCCGCCGCCGTATCGAGATCGGCAACGTCGACAGGCACTTGCGGCTCCGCGTCCTGCCCCTCGACCGGCATTTCAACGACGGCCTCCAGAGTGCTCGCATCCGAGGCCTGAACAACGGCCTTTGAAAGCATCGTTTCGACGGTCATCGCGAACGGACGAGCGCTTGCAGTCGCCTTCGGCTCGGCGGCGACGTCCGTATCCGGCTGGTCCTGTCCGGCTTGTGTCGCGGTTGCCGCACCATCGTCGTTCGCCGCGGCGGCTTTTTCGCGCTGGCCCTGGCCGTCGCCATAAGAGTTGAGCGTCTTGGCGAAACCGTCATCCTTGGAAGTCCGCGTACCCTTGTTGGACGCAGAGGAAGCTGCGGTTGAAACATCCGCGCTCGCCGGCAAGGCATTGTTCACTACATTCATCATCGACCCCCAATCTCCTTCGCAAGGAGCGAATCTATCTCACCCAGCTTGTTTCGGCCTTGCGTGACGAAGTCGTCAACGGCCGCATTTGTCGCGGTCGCGGCATTCGGCACGACTGAGCCTGCAGTCGTCAGATCAGGCTTGGCATCGGCAGTCCGGGTGTTGCCATCGGGCGTAGGGGTGTCTTCGCCGCTGCCGCTGATATCCACAGGCCTGACAATCTCCTCGCCGACGCGTTGCGCAGCATCGAGAAGTGCCCGGTCGCGATCCGAAAGACCTTCGCGGGGAATCGAAGAAAGCTGGTCGACCACCTGCGAAACATTTGAAGACGGAACCTTGGCTATATGCTCGTAAAGGCCGGGGAGTAGCGTACGTCCCTTGCCGCTAAGCACATCGTTCAATTTGCGTGCCTCTTCAGCCGTATAGCTCGCCAGATCATATTTACCCTTCAGCGTCGCCAGTCGTGATATGCGCAGGTAAAGCTCCTGGGCGCGGTCCGGATCCATGAGGTCGGCCACTTCTGAAACCCGGTCGTGTCCAAGCCCCGGCGCGCTGGTTACCGCGAGGTCAACGAAGAGGTCAGCGAACTGGCTGGCGTAAGGCGAATGAAGAAAACGCCGCGCATACCGCACAGAATAGCCGAAAGCCCGATCGACATCCTTCAGACTTGCGCTTGCGACGATGGAGCGGCGCAGCGCCGCCTCTTCCAGGATCGTGCCCGGTGCATCGATGCGGGTGCGATCGTAAAAGATCAGTGCGGCGGTCGGATCAGTCGGATAATTGACGTTGCCGGCGACAAGATTGAGATAGGGACCGATCGGTGAGCCCTGATATTCCTGGGAGAGAGAGGCGATCGAGCTTGCAACCTGCCCGCCGCGGCCGTCGAGATATTTCTGCAGGACGTTGACGACACGCGCGTCGAGATATCCCTGAGTGTCGCGGGATGCCAGGAAGTTCAAGGTGGCGGGATTACCGCCACTCATCACGTAAACGAAGACTGCGTCTGCATTGCGCGTATCCGCAAGCGTTCCGTTGTCCGCAGATCGCAGCCTCTTGTCGAGAGAATCGAGCAGGTAGCGCTGGAGATCGGAGGCGGAGTGATCTCCGAGTACCAGCGAATCCTGGACGAACTGGAGGGACCTCAAGATCTTATAGGCATCGAGCGACTGGTCCTGGGCGCGCGTCTCGGCGGCTCCTGCAGCCAGCGCGGCCGCAAGAAGCGTGGAGCGAACAATCCAGTATCTGCGAGCGAACATCAGCGCTTACCTTCAACCATCGGCAATCAGGATTTCTATGCGGCGATTGGCTCCGTCCTCGGGATTGTCGGTAACCTGCGGTCGGCGATCGGCGAAACCGGAAAGCTGCTTTACGCGGGTATCTTCAAGACCGCCACGCAGAAGCATGAAATAGGCGGCATGGGCGCGGTCCATCGAGAGCGTCCAGTTGTCGGCGTTGCCACCTCGATAAGGCCGGCTGTCAGTGTGGCCGCGGATGACGATCGAGCCAGCCTTCGCCTTCAAGACTGCGGCAACCTTCTCCATCGCTAGGACAGTCTCCCTGCGAGGAACGGCCGATCCGAGATCGAACATCGGTGTTGCGGCCTGGTCTGAAATGGTAACGAGCATACCGCCCTCGGACGGAGTGACGACAATGCCCTCGGCAAGTTTGCCGGGAACGCCGGTCAAAGCCTTGACGAGTTCTTCCCGCAGCTCCTCGGCCTTCTCGGTTTGCTTCTCCGTCGGCTTTGACGTTGTCTGAGGCCTGTCAGGCTCGGGAGAGCCATCATAAGGCTCCTCTTCCTTCGGCTGACCACTGCCGTCGACCGCGCCTTTGGGTGATTGCAGCGCGGCAATCTGTTGCTGGGCCTGATCGGTACCGGTCGACGCTTGCGCGTCAGATGGCGACTGTCTCTGGGTGTCAGTGCGTGGATGCGCCTGTGCGGCGGCTGTCTCGACTGGCTTGGCATCGGGAACCGGTGGCAGCTTGCTGTCCTGCGTCACGGCAACGGCACCGTTCTGGCCGTTCTGTGAAGCGGAAACCTGCTTACTCCAGAAGTCGGGATCGAACGGATCGCGATAGGCCTCGCCGCCGGAAGCGCCGGTCGAAGGGCCGGAATTTGCAGCACCACCCTCGCCCTTCACGCTGACATTGGCCTGCTGGCCAACTTCCTGAGCGATCTCAGCCAGCACCGCGTAAGGATTTTCGAAAAATGCCTCTTCGGAGAAGCTGGTGTTCTCGCCGGAAGAAGCCGTCAGATCCTCGCCGGAAGCTGCGGCGGAACCATCCTGCGTCTTGTCGGCTGCAACGTCCGACTTCTGACCGTTCTGTTCGCCTTGCGCGTCCTTTGCCGGTTCTTTGACGCCGTCAGAGCTGGGCTGCTCATCCGTCAGTTTGATCGGATTGAAGTAGCTCGCAATCGAGGCCTTCGTTTCTTCGTTGGAGGCGTTGACGAGCCACATGACCAAGAAGAATGCCATCATTGCCGTCATGAAGTCCGCATAGGCGATCTTCCAGGCGCCGCCATGGGCTCCGTCATGATCACCCTTGTGGCGTTTGACGACAATAATTTCGTTCTTGCCGTGATGATGACTTTCACTCATCTATCTGCTCTTCCATCGCTTCGACAAAAGTCTTCAGACGCGTCACGAGAATCGAGTCACCGACTTCCAGCGTCATGTCGATTTCCGACGATTCCTCGTATTCGACTTCAGTCACGAGCGGATCGAGCCGCTTGCGCATCATTTCGATAAATGTTTCGGAACCTCTCACCGAGAGTTTCACCGTCCTGCCCTGCCCGATCTCTTCAGCGACATCGGCCGCGAATTTTGCGCCAGCAGCGCGAGCGACCTCTTCCTGGACAAAGGGTTGCAGGACACGCGCCACCGAAGTGTCTACGGCATCCGAGACTGATGCCTTCATCTCCTTGAGGAAGACTTCAACGCGTTCGGCAACGACAGCGTCGTATTTCGCCGTCAGCGCCTCGATTTCCTCGCGATGCCTTGCGGTGATCTGCGCCACCTGCTCCTCATGGCGTTCCGTCATTTCGACCACGGCGGCCTCATGGCCTTCGGCGCGCGCCTTGCTTTTTTCCTCTTCGATATCGACGGCAGGCTCTGACGCCACGTCCGGGAGATCGAAGTTATTCTCGGGAAAATCGAAATCGGAAACGAACTCCGATGGCTGCGGCTGCGGTTGCGGAGCGCCAAAATCCTTCAGGTAACGAGCAAGCGGCATACTCATGGAGATATCCCTACCTAGCCGACATGCGGAGAATGAAAAGGCTTACCTCAAAACTGAACAAGTGGACCATTCCTTCGTGCGTTTGGCAGGCTCGCTTCGAGGCGATCGGCGAGATGCATCCGGGAATGAACGCATTATCACCTGAAACCAGCTACGATGCCAAACTTGTGCGAAGATGAAGACCCGCCAACGGCGCTAGCTAAAAAGAACGCGTGTGCTCTGCTGATGACCATTGAGCAGGGAGAGGAGTTGTGACGACAGCGACTGCTGGGTTTGGTAAGCCGCCAGCTTGGTGGATTCTTCTTCCATATCCGCATCGACCAGGCGGCCAACGCCCTTGTCGAGAATATCCTGGAGAGACTTCACGAAGCCGGTCTGCTGATCGACACGGGCGGAGACGGTGCCCAGCGAACTTGCCAGCTGATTGAGCCTGTCGGTCAAATGGCCAACGACGGCAATCATATCGTCCAGCTCGGCCGAGGTCGTGGCGTCGGAAACGGCAATCGACGTGCCGGTCGTCGCAATGGTCGAATCCACGTCAAGCAGGTAGTAGTTGCGGGAGGTCGCGGTTCCGTCGGAATTCAATGTATTGGCGTCGATCGCGCCGGTCAGAAGGCCGCGATTGGCATCGGCCGAATCGATCAGCGTCGTATCCGCGGTATCGACGGAAACATAGCTGAGCGATACCGCCCCCGAAACGCTACGCTGGAAAGACGTCGGAATGGTTTTCGATGCGCCGAGAATTTCATCCGAATTGTAGAGCCAGTTGTCGCCGGAGAACGTCGCTGCCTGGAGGACAGAGTTCAGATTTTCCTTGAGCGAGCTAATTCGGCCGTTGAGTGCATCTCTATCCGTACCCTCCTCGTAGGCGGTCACCAGCTGACTGGTGATCTCGTCCATGATGTTGATGGAGGAGGTCACTGCCTCATAGGCCGTATCGAGCTTAGAGGCACCGAGGTTGAGCGCATCTCCGATACTACCGAGAACGCTCTGGTCAGAGGTCATGTTGGTTGCGGCCGACCAGTAACCAGCATTGTCTGCCGCAGATTCAACCGCCAGGCCGGATGCCGTGCGCTTCTGGGTTTCTTCGAGATTGTCGCTCGCGAAGAGAAGGGTCTGTAGCGCGCTCTGCACGTAACCGACGGTCATGATCTTCGACATGTTCTAACCACCTATGTTCGGAATCAGGACATGCCGTTTGTGATCCGGCCGCGACGCATCGACTTCATGCTGCTTGCCATGTGGCAAGCGCGTCACGTTTATGGCTCTTTGGCCAATACACGAAGGTTAATGAAAACCTACGATTCGGACAAGACGCAAACAACCTTGCGCCAGCATATCGTCTCTGATTCCGGCTACCGTCATTCGGCATAAGTCGTTGATTTTTCTTAATACGTATCGGGCCGCGTCGTGGAAACGCGGCCCGTTTTTTGTCATCGAAATCAAGTGATCCCGAACCGTTAGCCCTGGAAGAGCGAAAGAATGTTCTGCGAAGAAGAGTTGGCGATCGACAGCGACTGGATCGCAAGCTGCTGCTGCGTCTGAAGCGCCGAAAGCTTGGCTGATTCTTCCTCCATGTCCGCGTCGACCAGTCGGCTTACACCGGTTTCGATTGCGTCCGACAGAGTCGCTGCGTATTCATCCTGCAGATCGATACGGGTGATCAAAGCACCAAGGGCGGCACCCGAATCCGTCAGGCTGGAAAGTGCGGCTTCGACCTGGTCGAGGAAGGCCTGAATGTCGCCGGTCGTGGATGCCGAGGTCAGAGCGATGCTCATGACGCTACCGAGGATCCCGTCTTCGCCGACGCCGTTATTGATGGTGCCGAACATTGCGTAAGAGGCGACCTGGAATTCAGCGGTCGTAACCTTGACCGTGCCGTCCTCATTGCGGATGAAGCCATCCACGACCACCGTGTTGGAGGCGTTGTCGGCTGCAACCATCCAGTTTTCACCGGAGAACGAAGCTGCCTGCGCAATCGCGCTCAACTGTTCCTGCAGCTTTTCCACTTCGAGCTGGATCTGGTCCTTGTCGGTGGACTCTTCCGTTGCGGTAACCAGCTTGGCCTTGATTTCGTCGACAACGTCGATGGCGCTTTCCATCGCAGCGTAAGCGGTATCGACCTTGGCGGCACCAACGCCAAGAGCGTCGGAGGCGGCGTTAATCGCCTTGTTGTCGGAATTCATGGTCGTGGAGATCGACCAGTAGGCGACGTTATCGGCGGCTTCGCTGACGCGGTAACCGGAAGAGACGCGATCCTGCGTGTCTGCAAGGCTGCTGCCGATAGCACGAAGCGTCTGCAGTGCGGACATTGCGGAAGTATTTGTCAAAATGCTCGTCATCTCAAATTGCCCCTTGGCTCACGGTTGGGAGGGACATTCCGGCGTGGACCGGTAAACGCGATCAGCTTCATGCCTGGCCGGTGGACGTTGCGTGTTCGCTGCTGCCCGGCCCGCTGTTTCAATGACGAGGAGAAAAACCGATCAGGGTTAACAGAGAGTTAACGCCTGCTTGCGACTGTTAACACGAATGAACAGAAAGCTAACAGCCTCTGATTGCGGAAATACAAAATTAACAAATAAAAACAAGACGTAAAAAAGGGCCGCACCATGGTGCGACCCTATTATCCGAGAGCGGATTTTTTTTAGCCGCGGAACAGCGTCATGATGTTCTGCGAAGAAGAGTTGGCGATCGACAGTGACTGGACGGCCAGCTGCTGCTGGGTCTGGAGTGCCGAAAGCTTTGCTGATTCTTCTTCCATGTCGGCGTCGACGAGGCGGCTTACGCCCGATTCGATCGCGTCGGAAAGGCTGGCTGCAAAGTTGTCCTGCAGGTCGATACGGGTGGTCAGAGCGCCGAGAGCAGCGCCGGCATCCGTCAGGCTCGACAGAGCGGTTTCAACCGTGTTCATGAAGCCGTCGATGTCGCCCTGGGTCGAACCCGAGGTCAGAGCGATGGTCATGACAGCGCCCAGAATGCCGCCGGAACCGACGTCGCTGGACAGGGTCTCGAACATTGCGTAGCTGGACAGGTTGAAGCTTGCGGTGGTGATCTTGACCGAGCTGTTGTCTTCGCGGATGAAGCCGTCAACGACCGTGGCCGTCGTCGAAGTGTTGGAGCCGGAAATCTGCCAGTTTTCACCGGAGAAGGATGCTGCCTGGGCAACGGCCGTCAGCTGCTGCTGAAGCTTTTCGACTTCAAGGTTGATCTGCTCCTTGTCGGTCGAGCTTTCCGAAGCGGTAACCAGCTTGGCCTTGATTTCGTTGACGATGTCGATAGCGCTTTCGGTTGCAGCGTAAGCTGTGTCAACCTTGGCAGCGCCGACGCCGAGTGCGTCCTTGGCGGCGTTGAGAGCCTTGTTGTCCGAGTTCATGGTCGTGGAGATCGACCAGTAGGCAACGTTGTCTTCAGCTGCGCCGACGCGATAACCGGACGAAACGCGATCCTGTGTGGAAGCGAGATCAGTGTTGATGTTCCGCAGCGTTGCGAGAGCAGACATGGCGGAGGTGTTGGTCAGAATGCTGGTCATGAAAGTTGCCCCTTTGGCACTATGATTTGAAGGGACATTCCGGATTTCGCCGGGAACGACAGTCAGCTTCATGCTTGCCGGAAACCGTTAATTTCGGCCCGTCGTTTTGATGAGCCGAGTAGACACCGTTAAGGTTAACAAGTTCCAAATAAAGAAACAAAAAAACGCTTTAATTTCATTTACTTCCCGTTAATTTTTAAGCATTTACTTCCTGTTAATATCTACGATTGGCAGCAGCGTTTCCGCTGGATTTCAAGGCGCCCAAAACGAAAAAGGCCGCACCTGGAAGGTGCGGCCCCAATTTCGGAACGATGCCAGTGATTACTGGAACAGACGCAGGATGTTCTGGCCCGAGGAGTTGGCGATCGACAGCGACTGAACAGCGAGCTGCTGCTGGGTCTGGAGTGCCGAAAGCTTTGCTGATTCTTCTTCCATGTCGGCGTCGATGAGGCGGCTGACGCCCGAGTCGATTGCGTCGGAGATCTTGGAAGCGAATTCGTCCTGCAGGGTGATACGGGTGGTCAGAGCGCCGAGAGCAGCGCCGGCATCCGTCAGGCTCGACAGAGCGGTTTCAACCGTGGTCATGAAGCCGTCGATGTCGCCCTGGGTCGAACCCGAGGTCAGAGCGATGGTCATGACAGCGCCCAGAATGCCGCCGGAACCGACGTCGCTGGCGAGCGTCGAGAACATTGCGTAGCTGGACAGGTTGAAGTCGGCAGTGGTGATCTTGACCGTACCGCTGTCTTCGCGGACGAAGCCGTCGACAACCTTAGCGGTGGTCGAGGTGTTCGAGCCGGAAATCTGCCAGTTTTCGCCGTTGAACGAGGCGGCCTTACCGATTGCGGTCAGCTGTTCCTGAAGCTTTTCAACTTCCAG
Organism: Neorhizobium sp. LMR1-1-1.1; assembly: GCF_040675795.1. Lineage (NCBI taxonomy): Bacteria > Pseudomonadati > Pseudomonadota > Alphaproteobacteria > Hyphomicrobiales > Rhizobiaceae > Neorhizobium > Neorhizobium sp. LMR1-1-1.1. Next base: position 527,284 of record NZ_JBEGHE010000025.1, on the reverse strand, counting down.
GTTGATCTGATCCTTGTCGGCAGAGCTTTCCGAAGCGGTAACCAGCTTGGCCTTGATTTCGTTGACGACGTCAATGGCGCTTTCGGTTGCAGCGTAAGCTGTGTCGACCTTGGCAGCGCCAACGCCGAGTGCGTCGGAAGCGGCGCCGAGAGCCTTGTTGTCCGACTTCATCGTGGTCGCGATGGACCAGTAGGAAACGCCGTCAGAAGCGGAGTTAACGCGCTCACCCGTGGAGACGCTGTTCTGCGTCTTCTGCAGATCCTTGTTGATGTTGCGGAGGGTTTCGAGAGCCGAAGTAGCGCCGGCATTGAAGTTGATGCTAGACATGAAGTGTCCCCTAAAGACTGAAAACAAACGGTGAGGACATGCCGGTTCTTAATCGGCTGCGACGGTCCGACATCATGCCACTCGGTTCCGTTTATTCGTTTAGGACACCAACCCGTCGCAGGACCAAATTAGCCAGCCAAGAGTTGCCACAGTCTTAATTTTGGGGGTGAGTCGTCGGCAATGCGAACACATAGTAAACAAACAGTTAGCGCTCGGGGTGGTACGTTAAACATAATTTCCGCGAGCGTTTTTCCGGCTCCGGCCAACCAACACCGGTTTCAAGCAAGCTTCGCCGGATAGCAAAGTCGGATCGATTTCTTGCGTCGCCCGCAAGCAAGCCTCTGCAACCAACAGACGAACTTGGCGCGGCAACGAAAATACGGAGCAGATGTTGACCGAGATCAGCTATAAGGCCGCGTCCCAGCATTTCCGCAGCGGCGACTACACCTCCTCGCTCGTCACCATCAACAGGTTGCTCGAAGTTCAAAAGGATGCCCGTACCTATACGCTCCTCGCCCGCACGCTTAAGCAGCTCGGTCACAAGGCGGAAGCCGCCCAGTCCTTCCAGTTGGCTGCCGAGCTCGGCGGTCAACATGCCGACGACAATCTGATCGATGCCATCAAGCTCAATTTCGAAATCGGAGAGAAGGACAAGGCGCTGGCTCTGGCCAATCGCATTCTTCCAAAGCTGACCCGCGACCCAGAACTGGCTTTCATCGTCGCGTCAACTCTGGTCGAGAGAGGTGAGGCTCGTATCGCCCGCGTGTTCAAAACCTTGCTGATCAGGAGTAAGGAGCTGCCGCATATGCTGCTCGGCGCCCGAATTTCGCTGAACACCTGGGATATGTTCGATCCGTCCGATATCGAGACAGCCCGTGTACTGCTCAGCCGAATTCCGAACAGCCAGCCGGTGCGGCTGATGTATCTCACCTTCAGCCGCGAACACAGCAAGTACGACGCGATAGAGCGCCACCAGCCGATCATCGACGCTGAACTTGCGTCAGGCGAGACGGATTTCGTCAGGATGGACGGCACCTTCTTCAACCTCCATTGGACCGGCAATGAGCATCTGAACCAGCTGGCTCGTAGCAACACGCCGAGATTTTCCCCGGAGATGACCGCAATCCGGCATCAAATGCCCCATACGTGGGGTGACAAGATCCGTGTCGGTTACCTCTCCTCCGACCTTTTCGACAAACATGCCACGATGAAGCTTATCCGCCGGGTGTTCGAATTGCATGACAGGGATCGCTTCGAAGTGACCCTCTTTTGCCATACCGATCCGAAGATGCTGGCGACCAATGAGGCAAACCGCGAAGAGTGGGGCAATGTCGTCACCGTTCGCGATCTCAGCGATGAGGAGATCGTGGCCGAAATCAGGTCCCGCAATATCGACATCCTCGTCGATCTCAAGGGCCATACGATCGGCACTCGCAATACGGTCTTCAACATGCAGGCGGCACCGATCCAGGTTGCCTGGCTGGGCTTCCCAGGCTCCACTGTCAACGTCGATCTCGACTATGCCGTGGGCGACAAATACGTTTTGCCGGATAGTTCGAAACCGCACTATTACGAGAAGTTCTGCCGCCTGCCGGAAACGTATCAGCCGAACGATCCGGTCAACAGGCCGCTTGCCAAGCCTATGACACGCAAGGAAGTGGGTCTTCCCGAAGACGCCTTCATCTATGGGTCGTTCAACGCGAACCGCAAGATTACGCCGCAGATGCTGGATATGTGGGCAGATATCGTGAAGTCCACGCCGAACGGCATCCTCTGGATCCTGACCAACAATGCCGAAAGCAGGATAAACATACAGAAGAAACTCGTCGCCGCCGGCGTTCCAGCCAAGCGCATCTTCTTCATGACCAAGATGCAGTTCGAGCACCACCTGAACCGCATCCCGCTCGCGGACCTTGGCCTCGACACCTATCCCGTTAACGGCCACACGACGACTTCTGAGATGCTCTGGGCCGGTCTGCCGGTCCTGACCTACAAGGGCACCAATTTCGCCTCGCGCGTCAGCCAAAGTCTGCTGCATGCAATCGGGCTGCCCGAACTTATTGCGGAAGACGAGAACGACTATGTACGGCTGGCCGTCGAGTTCGGCAAAAATCCCGAACAGCTCAAGCCTCTGCGGCAGCGCCTGGAAGACAATCGCCTGAAAAGCCCGCTTTTCGACGACGAACGCTTCACCCTGCATCTCGAAACCGCTTACGAGACAATGGTAGAGCGCGCCAAAAACGGCTTGAAGCCCGATCATATCGATGTTGCGTGCCTGCCGGCACGTAGCGGGCCTTTCATGGAAAAGTCCGACTGAATACAAACGCCAGACACAGGCCTGGCCGGACGCGCATTGAGCGTTGCGCCCGACAACCTACAAGCATGATGCTGCTCTGAAGCACACCGTTCCCGACACGCGTTGTCCGGAACCGAACATCATTGCCGAGATGCGTGCAAGACGCATCATGACAGCCCGGTATCCAACCTGATGAGAACTGGCGATCGAAAGCCGGCGCGATTTGTTGCGCCACGATGGTCGGCCAAGCCTTGGAATGTCGAATTTCCTTTTAAATTCAACACTCCATTTCTGCGCAAGCCTCATACTCTAACTTCACTACCGAGCGATCCTCTGAAGTTTCAGGGATCTCGTGACGGCCCGAATACAACGTTAACCATAAAAACTGGCTAGACGGCTCATTATGAAAACATGCCCCTACTCCATCGAACGCGAAGAAATCCTTGCCAAGGCGATTGGCCCGTTGGCGGCCGAACTGAGGCTGCTGGACGCTGCCGATCTCATTTCGCTTCTTCGTTTCGAGTATCACAGCAGCATCGCTGATCTCGTCGATTCTGCTGCCGAACTCTATTTTCATCCGGGGACGGTCCGCTTCGGCGTCGGAGGCGACTATGCTCTCGACTGGTCGACCTACCCGTCGATCACGCTCGATCTGGAGATCAGCCCACCGGGCATCACCATATATAGCCGATTGAAGCTGGAAGCCGACAAGGCAAGCATCTCGATCAACTACATCAACTTCCACAGCCCGTCTGCCGATCCGAGGGAGAACACGTCCATTCTGGCCGACAGCCTCAGGAAGGTGACCTTCCATACGACCAAGGCGCAGGCGGCTCTCGAGCTGAGCAGCCCGGCTCATCACTGACAAGACTATCGTTCCCCTCCTGCGTGCGTCGGAGGGGAACCGAGCGATTTATTCACCGCTTGCCGCGCCATGTGCGCGGCAATTTGCGTTTAAGAAGCCCCTCACCCGGCCGATGGGCAATCCCAGTGCTGCCGCCTCGCCTATTGCACACAGGCGAGATCGAGCGACGGGAGCGGATGTGACATGAAGGAGATCAGTATCGCCACCAACGCGCCTGCTCGTTGCCTGGCCTCACGGATATCCAGGAACGGAAGATAGGAATGCGAGGTGCGCTACGGCGCCGAGCGGAGGACAAAGCCAGCCGGCACCGACAGGAGAGCCACGCTCGCCACGGAGGTCAGGAGGCCTTCAGATAGACAGCTGCAGGCCCCTACCGCAACCCGGCAGGCTTGCCGCGCCGAGAGACAGGCGCACAATTTCGATTGTTCAGGAGAACGATCTGACCAGAGAGCCGACGAGCAGGTTCCAGCCGTCTATAAGGACGAAAAACAGGATCTTGAACGGAAGGGAGATCGATGTCGGCGGAAGCATCATCATGCCCATGGCCATGGTGATCGTGGCGACAACCATATCGATGACGAGGAAAGGCAGGACAATAAGGAAGCCGATCTCGAAGCCGCGACGGATTTCGGACAACATGAATGCCGGAACGAGCACCCGATAATAGGGCCTGTCGTTCTCTGAAGTCTGCTGACCGCGTTCAGTGGCGAGATCGACAAACAGGGCGAGATCCTTCGGCCTAGTGTTGGCGATCATGAAGCTTCGGAACGGTTCGGCCGTACGCTCGATCGCCTGCGCTTCCGTCACCTGACTTTGCAACATGGGCTGGATGCCCTCGCGCCAAGACTGCTCAAGGGTCGGAGACATGACGTAGAACGTCATGAACATCGCCATGCTGGTGAGGATCATGTTCGACGGCGTGGTGGCAAGGCCCATGCCGGTTCTCAAAATCGAGAAGGCGATGATGAAGCGCGGGAAGCTCGTCACCATGATCAGGATGCCGGGCGCTACAGACAGGACGGTCAGAAGGCCGAAGGTGCGAACGATCCAGGCAGCCGCAGAGCCGTCAACAGGAGCGTTGATCAAATCCTGCAGCTGCTGAGCATGCGCAAGACCGGGCACTAAAGCCAATGTGGCAACGAAAATCGCGAGACGAATCATTCGACAACAAAAGTCCTAATCAGGACCTTTGTTACACGCCCTTGGGAACGCAGGCTAGCAATCTCCTGAAGGTCGCCCTTCAAATATGTGAATCCACGCGGCCCCTGCAACTGCTGCAGCGACAGCGTCCGCAGATAGGTCATGATGTTCTGGTTCACAGTTTCGGCCAGTGCCGGGTCAGGCGGGCCGTCAAATACCAACCCCACCTGCAGCCGGATGAGATTTTCCGCCGGATAGCCAATATTAGTCAATATCGGTGCCAGTTCCAGCATATTGGGGAGAGCCGGCGCGGCCTTTTCGCCCTCGCCTTTCTTCTCGCCCTCGGCGGCAGGGGTGCTTGTCGCTTCCTCCACCGGTTTTGGCGCCGGTGCAATCAGCTTTCCCGTCAGCCAGCCGCCGCCGCCGCCCACCAGGGACAACAGCACCACGGCGCCGATCATCGGGATAAGTGCGTTCTTCTTCTTCGGGACGCTGTCGTCCTCAGCCGTGATAGCCATGTGGTTTCACTCCTCGGCAAAAACCCGGACGCCTCAGATCGGCGAGAACAGGTCCATGAGCTGCTGGCCGACCGGCGGCTGTTGAATTTCGGTTACGCGACCGCGGCCGCCGTAGGAGATGCGCGCCTCGGCGATCTTTTCGTAGGAGATCTCGTTCTCCGAATCGACGTCCTGCGGCCTGACGATACCGGCCACGTTCAGGATGCGGATCTCATGATTGACACGCACTTCCTGCGAACCGCTGATCAGAAGGTTCCCGTTTTCGAGAACGCCGGTCACCACGGCCGCTACGAGCAGGTTCAGCTGTTCCGACCGGGTTGTCGACCCCTTGCCGTCGGAATTGGATTCGCCGTTGAAGCCAAAGGAAGAATCGGTCTTGGGGTTCCATCCGAAAATTGTGGCATCGGCCTTCCACGCGGTCGTCCGGTCGTTGCTCTTTTCAAGCTTCGTCTCGTTGTCGAAATCAGCCTTGTCGTTGATCTTGATCGTGACGGTCAGGATGTCGCCGATATTGAGCGCGCGTGCGTCCTTGAACAAAGCGGCCTGGCTGTCGCTCCAGAGCGAATAGCCATTGTTCATGTTGTGCGGGCGCTTAGGATAGGAAGCCAGCTGCGGCGCCTGACTGAACTGCAGGCCACTGCCGATGGGGCTCATCGACGGTGCATTGCCGACTTCCCTAATCGTCTGGGGCGTTTGCGAGCATCCCGAAAGAAGCGCCACGGTAGCAAGGAGTGCAGGTGCGAGTTTGGTCATGACGGATCTTTCGACGTGTTGGGATCCGCTGCACTGGCGATGATGGACGCAACGGCCGCAGCCTTCTTGGCCTCCATCTCACTCAATATCAGACCGGATTGGCGGGGCGGCAGCCGCATGACGATTGCGGCGGCAAGCCCTGCCTGCATTTCGGACAGCTGCGGAGCAGCAGTGTCAGGCTTCATGGTCTTGAAGATATCGACCAGGCCGTTTTCGGCCTGCTTCATGAATTCGTTGCGCCGGCCGATCCAGTCCTCGTATTCGGCCTTGCGGGCCTCCATCACGGCTATGCGATCATCGACCTCGGCCTGAAGTTTCTCAAGGTCCTGTTTCTGCAAGGCATAACGGCGATCGCGCGCCGCGTCGGCAATATTGCCGCAGAATTGCTGGACTTCGGTCTCGCTCGTCATCCCGGTCGTGTCACGAACCTGCTCCTGGGCGTCGGCCGAGGGCAGCGCAACGAGCAGCCCCAAGAGAGCGAGAACCGGAAGTGCAACCGAGGAGCGCTCCCATGGGCGCAACCGAGCCGGAGATGAAGTGTCTGGGCCAATCATTGCAGTACTAGCTCCGCTTGCAGCGCACCTGCAGACTTGATCCCCTGCAGGATCGCAATAATTCCATCAGGCTTGACGCCGATGCTGTTCAATCCTGCCACCAGCGAGCGCAGATCCGGACCCTCGAGAACTGCAACCGGACCACCAGTCTTCTCGGCCATGATGTCCGTCTGCGGCTGGACGTAGGTCTCGCCGCGCGAGAAAGGCAGGGGCTGCACGACCTGAGGCATTTCGGTAACCTGTACCGTCAACGTTCCATAACTGACCGCGACCCGGGAGATGCGGACATCCGCGCCGATAACGATGGTTCCCGTCCGTTCGTTAATGACGACCTTGGCGGGTGTGTCGGTTTCGACGGCAAGGTTCTCGATCCTCGCCATGAGGCGAGCGAGATCTTCCTGCGGTGGCTTCTGCACGGCGACGACCTGGGAATCGCGCGCTTCGGCAATCGGCATGCGATAGGTACTGGTGGAGAAGGAGTTGATCGCGTCAGCAACGCGGATTGCCGTAGAGAAGTCCGGATTGCGCAGCTGAAGAACAAGATTGCCCGAATCCTTGAAGCGCGAAGGCAATTCCCGCTCGATGATGGCGCCACCGGGAATACGGCCGGCCGTAGTAATGCCTTCAGTGACGGTGGCGGCTGCGCCTTCGGCCAAGAAACCGGAAACGACGACTGCGCCCTGTGCAACGGCATAGATCTGTCCATCGGCACCCGTGAGCGAGGTCATGACAAGTGTTCCGCCGCGCAGCGAGGTGGCGTCACCGAGAGAGCTGACGGTCACGTCGATGCGGCTGCCGGGACTGGTGAAAGGCGGGAGGTTCGTCGTGACCATAACGGCCGCAACGTTTTTGGCGGCCGATTGACCGCCTTGCGTCGAAATACCCAAGTTCTGAAGCATCGCGCGCATTGACTGGTCGGTAAACGGCGAGGCACGCAAGCCATCGCCGGTTCCCTGCAGGCCGACAACGAGACCATAACCGATGAGCTGGTTATCACGCCCGGCCTGGAGCGATACCACGTCCTTGATACGCGCATTTGATGCCGCTTCGACGACAGACGCCGCAGCAAAAAGCGCCAGCAGGCTGGCGGCGATCGTTGTTAGCAGTCTACCGATCATTTCTGGACAACCTCGACATTTCCGTCAGCCCTCACCACGCCGGTGACGGTAACTCCACTCTCAGTGTTTCGGACTCGGATCGAGTCTCCGGTCATGGCATCCTGCAGAGCCGATCCGGCAGCCGAAATCGTCAGGCCGCCAACATTGAACATGATACGGATCGCCTTGCCGCGCTCGATCGTGTAGGGCTCACGCAGCGAGGAAACCGGGATAGTCCGTCCCGCCACCAGCGTCCGCTTTGCCACCTTGCCGATGACATCTGTGACGCTTGACGTGTATCCGCCGGCCAGGTTCGGATTGGTCACTTCGACCTCCATGACCTGGCTTGAGGAGATGATATCGCCCGGGAAGATCGTCGATGTGGGAACGACGGCATAAAGAGGCTGGGCAACCGCGACCTGCGATCCGGCACCAGCGATGAACAGCAGTGACAGGATAACCCCGCCGACAGCCGACCGAAGTGCATTTACACTAGGAAACATCATGTTTGCCCGCCTCTTAATCCGTTACTTCAGATTCTTACTGACGATCTGAGCCATCTCATCCGCTGTCGTGATGACCTTGGAGTTCATTTCGTAAGCGCGCTGTGCGGAAATCAGGTCAGTGATTTCCTTGACGGAATCGACGTTCGAGCTTTCGAGATAACCCTGCTTCAGATAGCCGTAGCCGGTATCCAGCGGCGAACCGACAACTGCATCGCCGGACGCTTCCGTGACCGCGAAAAGGTTGTCGCCCAGCGGACGCAGACCTGCATCATTGGCAAAAAGCGCCACCTGCAGCTGACCGACCTGTGTCATGTTATCCTGTTCGCCGATGCGAACCGAGACGGTGCCGTCCTGAGCGATAGTGACTTCGGTAGCGTCCTGCGGAATGGTGATCGCGGGAATGACGCCGTAGCCGTCGATCGTCACCAGACGGCCGTTGGCATCCTTGTTGAATGCACCGGCACGCGTATAAAGCGTCGTACCGTCCGAGCCTTCGATCTGGAACCAGCCATTGCCGACGATTGCGGCATCAAGCGTATTGCTTGTCTGGGAAATTTCACCCTGTTCGAACAGCTTGCGAACAGCCGATGTCTGCACGCCGAGACCGATATTGGCGCCTTCCGGCACAACCGACTGGTTGGCGCGGTTGGCGACGCCTGCGGCGCGTTCGGTCTGATAGAGAAGGTCGGTAAACTCCGCCCGGCCGCGCTTGAAGGCGGTCGTGTTGATGTTGGCGATGTTGTTGGCGATGACTTCGAGGTTCGTCTGCTGGGCATTCATACCCGTTGCAGCAATGGCGAGTGCTCTCATGGACGTGAAACCTCTTTATCCTAGATCTGCATTTTGGAAATTTCGAGATAGGCCGATACGACCTTGTCTCGAAGGGCGACCGCGGTCTGGAGCGTGCGATTGGCTTCCATGACAGCATCGACGACTTCGCGCGTATCTGCCTTGCCCTGAATGCCGGCAAAGGACATCGCTTCGCCTTGCTTCACGCTATCGAGCGCACCCTTGGCGGCATCAGCAAGAAAACTGCCGAATGTTGGCCCCGCAACACCGGTTGCAACCGTACCGACTGCGGCGCCCAGCATGTTCGACATGCTGCTGGAGGTGGTCTCCGTCTGGTCGAGACCAGTGGACTTTTTCAGCGCACCGATGCTTGAAATGCTATCGATCATAGTTAACCTTTCAACAAATCGATTGTCGACGAGATCAGATCCCGCGTCTGCTTGATGCTCTGCAGGTTTGCCTCGTAGCTGCGATTGGCTTCGCGAAGGTCGGCCATCTCGATCAGCACATTGACGTTCGGATATTTGACCATGCCCTGCGCATTTGCAGCGGGGTGGTCGGGATCGTATTCCTCGGTAAACTTGCCCTCATCAGCGCCGATCTTCTTGACATCCACCATGTTGATGCCGCTGGCGCGATCCATCTCATTACCGAAGGTGATGATCTTGCGACGATAGGGATCCGCACCCGAGGTGTCGCCGGTCGTACGTGCGTTTGCGATGTTTTCAGAAACGACGCGCAGGCGGGTGGACTGGGCTTCCATTCCACTGCCTGCGATCTTGAGCGAAGCGATCAAAGAGTCCATTTTTATTTACCCAATGCCGTCAGCATCATTCTGTTGATATTTTGAACGAGAAGGGTGTTCAGCTCGAACTGCCGCTTGATCTCGCCCATCTTCGACATTTCCGACGCCAATGAGACTGTATTGCCGGATTCCTGGACGCCTATCTCCTGATTGAGCTTAGAGTCCTTCAGCTCAACCCGACCATTCCCGGCGATGTCCGCGGTCATGTGAGCCGCATTCGTCCTCGCCATTTCCATGGACCCGAGACCACTTGCCGACTTGAGTTCGGCATCGAAAGGCGTCAGATCCTTGGAGACGTATTTCGGCGTGTTGGCGTTGGCGATGTTCGTCGTCGTCACCTGCTGTCGAACGGACAGCCATTCCGCCTGTCGAGACGCAAGCTCGAACAACTGAATCGGCTGCATGGTCATGGTTGTTCTCCATCTTGTTGTCCCGGACGCTAGAGAGACAATCTTGCGCGGGACTTGCGGTAGGCGCAGCCCGCCGATTTGCCGTATCCGCACGCATTTTCCCCCTCGCTAAACCAAACAGGTTCGCGCAAGCCCGGGCTCTTAACTGTCTCCTTCAAATCGCCACAGCTCTCCCGCGCGGGGGCATGCGCCGTATCCGTAAATCAGGAGACATCCATGCAATCCGGTATCTATGTCGGCATTTCCTCGCAGATCGCTCTCGAGCGTCGCCTCACCACGATCTCCGACAATATTGCCAACATGAATACGGTCGGCTTTCGTTCGACTGAGGTGAAGTTCGATCAGATCCTCAGCCAGACCCAGAACGAGAACAACACCAAGATCGCATTCGTCTCCCAGGGCAATGACTACCTCTCCATGCGTAATGGCGAGCTTGAGCAGACCGGGAATTCCCTGGATTTCGCCGTCAAAGGCGACGCGTGGTTCGCCATTCAGACACCTCAAGGTCAGGTTCTGACACGTGACGGACGGTTTTCCATGTCGCTTACGGGTGAACTCATTTCGACGAATGGCTACCCCGTTGTCGATGGCGGCGGCGCTCCGATCCAGCTCGATCCGAGAGCCCCGACACCAAAGGTCGGCCAGGACGGACGCATCATGCAGGGCGACCGCGCGGTCGGACAGATCGGCGTATTCTCGGTCGATATCGACAAGGGTTTCTACCGCGCTGACAACAGCGGCATCATCCCCACCGACACGCCGCAGGCGGTCGTCGATACCATGGGCGTCGGCGTCATGCAGGGCTTCCTCGAACAGTCCAACGTCAATGCCATCGGCGAGATGACCCAGCTGATCCAGGTGAACCGCGCGTTCGAAAGCATTTCCTCGCTGATGAGCACCAGTGAAGACAACTTCTCATCCGCCATGAGAACGCTGGGCGGTAGCCAGTAGGACGCACGCGGATGACGACGACCCAATCCGATTTTCAGCCGGTTAGCGAACCGGTCACCTCACCAGTCGTGATGCCACGACTGGAACGTCTGTCGGACATGGCGGCGCATTATGCAAATCCTTCGAGCGTCCTGTCCTGGGGCGGTCGGGTGAGGATGATCGCGGCCGGATATTACACCGTCAGTGGCCTTTCCAGACATGTTCGCCTTGGCGAATTCGTTTCGCATCAGAGTGCTACTGGCGCGCATATGGGCGAGGTCGTGCGTGTCGAGCCCGATCTCATCTATGTCTGCCCTATCGAGCCGGGCGAGCCGATCGGTGTCGGCGATCTCGTGCTGCGTACCGGCGAATTCCGGCTGGCTCCCAGCGAGAGCTGGTGCGGTCGAACGATCAATTCACTCTGCAGACCGATCGACGGCAAAGGCCCATTGCGGGAAGGCTCGGTGCAGCGTTCAATCAACACCCTGCCGCCGCCATCCATGACCCGCAGGCGGGTCGATACCTCGTTCCGCACCGGCGTGAAGGCGATCGATATCTTTGCCCCTATCTGTTACGGGCAGCGTCTGGGCATTTTCGCCGGTTCAGGCGTCGGCAAATCAACGCTTCTATCGATGCTGGCAAAGGCAGATGCCTTCGACCGGGTGGTCATAACGCTGGTCGGCGAACGTGGCCGCGAAGTGCGCGAGTTCATCGAAGACACTCTGGGCGACAACGTTGCCAAAGCGGTGATCGTTGTCACCACCAGCGACGAAAGCCCGATGCTACGCAAGATGGCCCCGCTGGTGGGCATGACGATCGCGGAACATTTTCGTGATCAGGGACTGAACGTGCTGTTCATCGCCGACAGCGTGACGCGATTTGCGCATGCGATCCGCGAGGTCGCGATCGCGGCAGGCGAGCCGCCGGTCGCGCGAGGCTATCCGGCTTCAGTCTTTACCGAGCTGCCGCGCCTTCTGGAACGTGCCGGCCCCGGCATCGAAGGCACGGGCACGATCACGGCAATCATCTCGATCCTCGTCGACGGCGACAATCACAACGACCCGATCGCCGACTCGACCCGCGGTATCCTTGACGGACATATCGTGCTTGACCGTGCACTTGCCGACGAAGGACGGTATCCGCCGGTCAATCCGCTTTCCTCGATCTCGCGTCTCGCCCGCAAGGCATGGACCGGGGATCAGGAACGACTGGTCTCCAGATTGAAGGGGCTGATCAGCGTTTACGAGGAGACAAAGGATCTTCGCCTTATCGGCGGCTACAGGCCCGGCGCGGATCCCGATCTCGACATGGCCGTCAAGCAGGTGCCGATCATCTATGACGTGCTGAAGCAATCACCTGGCGATGCGGCGGTCATCGACGCCTATACCGAACTCGCCAATGCCCTGAAGGCATCTCTCAGCAATACCAATCGCCCAATGCCGGCAGGAAAGAGATGAGCATGAAAACCAGGCTCTTTGGTAAAACCAGATCCGGCAGGCATCAAGCTTCAGGGCCGGCAACGACTTTAGACAAGCCGATCGACCGCTGGCTTGTCGCCTCGCTGGTCGGATTTTCGATGTTGTGCGCCGCCTTCCCCTGGTATGTCTTCTTCAACCAGGAGAAATTCGGGGTCAACGTAGCCGGCTGGGAAGGGCTTCGCGACGTTCGCCACGCGCGTCCAGCCGGTGAGGCCGGCATCGGCGCAATGCGCGATCCGCAGCAGGACGAAGTCGAGCGCGCACTTCTGCGCGAGATGGAAACCGACCGGCTGACCACCGCTGCAATACCGTCGACGCCATCCGGTAACGGATCGGATGCAGGCGGCTTCGAAGATCAGGCGTTTCCCGGCGGCACTGAATTCAAGCTGCTGCATGTCGCCAACGGCCGCGCACTGATCGAAAACGGCAACGGCATTTTTCTCGTCCAGATCGGCTCGAAGCTTCCGGATAGCTCGCGTCTGGCAGGCTTGCGGCAACGCAATGGCAAATGGGAAATCGTGACCTCGGCAGGCAAGGTCTATGGCGAATAGCTGCGCCGGATCTCCTCAGCGGCGTTCGAGGCCATTCGGTCGCATCGCCCCGCGAACTACAACAGTCTCACGCAAGGCAGCTGCCTTATCGGTTTAGTCTAGGACAAGCGTTGGATACGAGCTTACAATGAATCTTATTATCGGATTTGTCATCACGGTCGGCTGTATCATTGGCGGCTACATGGCTATGGGCGGGCATGTCGCGCTCCTCATGCAGCCGTTCGAACTGGTCGTTATCGGTGGTGCGGGCGTCGGCAGCTTCATCATGGCGAACCCGATGAAGGTGCTTAAGGATTCCGGCAAGGCGATCGGCGAGATCTTCAAGAATGCCGTTCCCAAGGAGCGGGCCTATCTCGAAGTGCTCGGCGTGCTTTATTCGTTGATGCGCGACCTGCGCACCAAATCACGTAACGAGATCGAAGCGCATATCGACAATCCCGCAGAATCGCCGATATTCCAGTCAGCGCCATCGGTTCTGAAGGATACCGAACTTACCTCCTTCATCTGCGACTATGTCCGACTGATCATCATCGGCAACGCACGCTCCCACGAGATCGAAGCGTTGATGGACGAAGAGATCGAGACGATCCTTCATGATCGCCTGAAGCCGTATCATTCGATCCAGCTGATGGGCGACGCCTTCCCAGCGCTCGGCATCATCGCGGCGGTTCTCGGCGTCATCAAGGCGATGAGCCATATCAACGAATCTCCCGAGGTACTCGGCGGCCTGATCGGCGCGGCTCTCGTCGGCACGATGCTCGGCATCTTCCTTTCCTACTGCCTGTGCAACCCGATCGTCTCGCAGATCAAGATCGTGCGCACCAAGCAGCACCGGCTTTACATTATCGTCAAGCAGACCCTGCTTGCCTACATGAACGGCTCGGTACCGCAGGTGGCGCTTGAGTACGGCCGCAAGACGATCTCCTCCTCCGACCGTCCGTCGATCGACTCGGTCGAGCAGGAAATGATGAAGCCCGGCGGCGACACGAAGGCGGCTTAACGACAATGACCAGCAACAACCAAGCTTCGCAAGCACAGCCAGCCATGGAGCGGGCACTCCTGGCCCGCCTGACGGGTTCGCTCGGCGACCAGAAAACGCTGGAGCGTCTGGCCCAGGATTTCGGTACTCTCTACCAGAGCTTCCTTCCGGACGTGCTGCAGAGCGAACTCGGGCTTTCGGTCGAAGTTATCTTCGCTGGATACAGATCCGGCCTGATGAGCGAGCTGGTTGGCAGGCTGGGCGATAATGTCGTGCTGGCCGATGCAACCTTGCGCAACTGGTGCCCGAAATTCGTCATCGCCTGCGACAATGCCTTCGTCATCACGCTGATGGAAAACATGCTCGGCGCAACGCCGGATTCGATTTTCCAACCGCCGCGCCGGGCTCTATCACAGATCGAGCTGGATCTTTCGACGATGGTCTTCGACAAGATAGCTCAGGTATTGCGTTCCGGTGTGAACGCACCGGGCGGCTTCGAAACGACGATCGAGAGGCCTCACAATGCCGATGCAAGGCCGATGCTGGAAGACGAAGAGGCCGATCCCTTCGCCATGTCCATCCGGGTCGAGCTGAAGCTAGGCAAGATCGCTTCCGAATTCTTCCTCGTCATCCCGCAGAAATATCTGCTCAAGACGACCATTACACTGCCGAAATCGAAGGGTGACTTCTCCCGTGAGCAGGATGCCTGGTCGGAAAGCATGTCCGAGCAAGTTCGCCGGTCACGGGTAACGCTGGAAGCCAAGATTTCCCTTGAGTCCCTGACACTCGAGACGATTTCCAAGCTTGTGGCAGGCGACGTGATTGCCTTCCGGGACAAGGAAGAGATCATCGTCGATGTCAGTGCCAATGGCCGCGAGATGTATAACTGCGAGTTCGGCAGAAGCGGCGAGAACTACACCGTCCGCGTCAAGGACAATGTGAGCAACGAAAACGACATTTTGAAACATCTGCTTGGCTAGGGCAGCGGACCTCCGGGGCTTGGTGGAAAAACACCGATAGTCGATAGATTTGGAACGGGAATGCTAATTTCATGGCGACAAAGAAGACAGCTTCGACGGAAGAAAATGAACTGAACCCATCGGATTCGGACTTCGATTTCGACAATGCGGTCAACGAACTCCGTGGCGTGATGAAACACGATGCCGACGGTACGGCGCCGGCAGCTGACGACAGTTTCGGCTTCGACTTTCCGGCCGGCGGCGAAACGAACTCCGAATTGCCTTCATTCGGCGATGTTGCCACCACCAGCGATTTTGGCGGTGACAACGACTTCGGGGCAAGCAGCGATTTCGGCGGGAGCAGCGATTTCGACTACTCCATGCCCGAAAGCAAGCCGACTGCTGGCTCGGGGCTTAACAGCAACCTCGATCTCATCATGGATATCCCCATCGATGTTCATGTTGTGCTCGGAACCAGTCGCATTTCGGTGTCGAATCTGATGAACCTTCAGGAAGGTGCCGTCGTGGCGCTCGACAAGAAGATCGGCGAACCGGTCGATATCACCGTCAACGGGCGTCGCATTGCCCGTGGTGAGATCACGGTTCTCGAAGACGACGACACCCGCTTCGGTGTGAAGCTCATTGAAGTCATGAGCTCCAAAACTTCCTGATCCAGGAAGTCGGAAGCAAAGAGGAAAAAGACCATGATGGACTTTGAAGACTTCGGCGGGGCATTGACAGACAAACCTCTTTCCCAGGCGGAAAAGGCAGCAGCAGTGCTGCTCGCCATGGGAAAGAATGTCGCCGGAAAGCTGCTCAAATTTTTCACCCAGGCAGAACTGCAGGCGATCATCGCCGCGGCGCAAACATTGCGCACCATTCCGCCGAATGAACTTGCACAGCTCGTCAACGAATTTGAGGACCTGTTCACCGAAGGTGCAGGCCTTATGGACAACGCCAAGGTCATCGAGAGCATTCTCGAGGCTGGCCTTACCCCGGAAGAAGTCGACAGCCTTCTCGGTCGACGTATGGCTTTCCAGTCTTACGAAGAGTCCATCTGGGACCGGTTGCAGGAAGCCGATCCCGATTTCATCGCAACTTTCCTTATGCGCGAACATCCTCAGACCGTGGCCTACATCCTTTCGATGCTGCCGTCCGGTTTCGGTGCAAAGGTGCTGCTGAAACTGCCCGACGGCCAGCGCGCGGACATCATGAACCGCACGGTGAACCTGAAGAACGTCAACCCGAAGGCGGCGCAGATCATCGAGAACAAGGTCGTCGACCTGATTA
This sequence comes from Neorhizobium sp. LMR1-1-1.1, assembly GCF_040675795.1. NCBI lineage: Bacteria > Pseudomonadati > Pseudomonadota > Alphaproteobacteria > Hyphomicrobiales > Rhizobiaceae > Neorhizobium > Neorhizobium sp. LMR1-1-1.1. Next base: position 511,037 of record NZ_JBEGHE010000025.1, on the reverse strand, counting down.
CCGAGATCGAACGCGAGAAGAACTCCGTCGGCCCGATGAAGGTCGCGGAACTGATGAACGAACTGACCAAGCCCGACGTCGATACGCTGCTCAATTCTCTCGAGGAGATCAGCCAGGATGCCGTCGCAAAGGTTCGTCCGAAGATCTTCCTCTTCGAGGATATTCTCCTCATGCCGCAGCGCAGCCGCGTGCTGCTCTTGAACGACATTTCCGGCGAAGTGCTGACGATGGCGCTCAGAACCTCTTCCGCGCAGCTGCGCGAAAGTGTCCTGTCGTCGATCAGCCCGCGTTCTCGCCGCATGATCGAATCCGATCTGCAGGTCGAGATGCCCGGCACCAATCCGCGCGAAATCGCGATTGCACGCCGCGCCATCGCACAGGAAGCGTTGCGTCTCGCCAATTCGGGCCAGATCATCCTCAAGGATCCCGAAGCCCAGGCAGAGGGAGCGGCGGCCTGAACGAGGCCGTGACACCAATCCCGCGCGCCCGGTTCGGCGCGCGGCACCATATCGGCCGCTGTTGATAACCGCGATACCGCCGGGGCTTAACGATTGCCCCTTTTCGATCCCATGAATAATGTCTGATGACCGCTTGCGTATCGGTGCGGAAACCTAGGGTTTCCTATCGATGCATCGTTATAGGTTTCTGCAGCATCCCTTTGCGGGGAACGACTGCAGGTTTCGGGGTCTGCTCCAGGGCCGTCAGGAAGGCGCTCGTGTCCGACGATCAGGACAAGGACAGTAAAACAGAAGACCCGACAGAGAAAAAAATCCGGGACGCGATGGCCGAGGGTAATACTCCCTCGTCACGCGAAGTCCCTATCTTCGCGTCCTCTCTCGCCTTCTATATCTACCTGGTCTTCTTCCTTCCGACGGGTGCAGCCAGGCTAGCGGAAACATTGCGCGATTTGCTTGAACAGCCGGATCAATGGCGAATGCAGACCGCCAACGATCTCGTTTCGCTGTTTGTCCGCCTGATGTGGGATGCGAGCGCGATGCTGCTTCCGGTGGCGGTTCTGTTCATCATATTCGGACTGGGGTCCAATTTTGCCCAGCACATGCCTGAATTCGTACTGAAGCGTATCACGCCCCAGTTCAACCGGATATCGCCGGTAAAGGGATGGCAGCGCCTTTTCAGCATGGCGGGACTGGTCGAATTCGGCAAGTCGATGTTCAAGATCATCGTCGTCTCCGTCGTGATGGTTCTGGTTCTGCGCAGCGATTATTTCCGCTCGCTCGATGCCCTCTTCTCCGATCCCCAGGTGATGCTCGTCGAGATGATGGCGATCATGAAGAAAATCATGATCGTAATCCTGTTTGCGACCGGCATTCTTGCCATCGCCGACTACATGTGGACGCGCCATCACTGGTATTCGAACATGCGAATGACCAAGCAGGAAGTGAAGGACGAATTCAAGCAGTCACAGGGCGATCCGCTGATCAAGGCCCGCATCCGCTCCATCGGCCGCGATCGCGCACGGCGGCGGATGATGACCAATGTTCCTCGCGCCACGCTCGTGATCACCAATCCTACTCACTATGCGGTGGCACTCCGTTATGCCCAGGGAGAAAACGAAGCTCCGATCGTGGTCGCGAAAGGTCAGGATCTGGTCGCGTTGAAGATCCGCGAAGTGGCGCAGCAGAACAATATCCCAATCTTCGAGGATCCACCCCTGGCGCGTTCGATGTTCGCGCAGGTCACCGTCGATGGCGTTATCCCGCCGCCCTTCTACAAGGCCGTTGCCGAACTTATCCATCGTGTCTATGCGGCAAGAGCAAAACGCGGCCGGCGATAGCGGCAGAAGAATCAGGTGATGTAGCCGAGCCTGATCGCCTTTGCGATCGCCTGGATACGGTTGACGGAATCGAGCTTGATCGTCGCCGAACCGAGATAGGCATTTACGGTGTGGACCGAAAGGCCGAGCTTTTCGGCAATCTCTTCGCTGATGCGACCATCGCCCGCCAATTGCAGGCAGGCAATTTCCCGCTCACTGAGCGATTCCGCCGGTACGTTGCGCCGCTCGTCCAATGCCAGCAAATCCATCATGATCTGGCAGCTTTCCACATGCTGATCTATCACGGATCCCGCATCAAGCGTGAGATGCTCGGCGAAGAACGCAACGTAACCGTTCCCGAGAGCACCCAAGCGCACGGGGAAAACAACGCCCGAAAATGGCAGCACAGCGCTCTCAAGTCGCCGGATAAGCGGTGTGAACTCGCCGGCATCTATGGTGCTGCCGGAACCATTTCCACTCCATACCAGAGGGAGAAGCGACATCTCGACATGATCGAGCAATGTCTCTTCAAACTCTCCGAGAAGCCGGTTGCTGTTTTCAACCGCGTTCGGTCCCCAGTTCTCCAGTTCGCATACCAGCTTTCGCTTATTCGGAAGCCCGGCTCCCGAGATCCGGAAAACAGCAAAATTACGAGCCTTGAGGCTTTTCTGCATGGCGACGAGTTTCGGAAAGATATCCGATCTGCTTGATCCACGCTGCAAGCGGAGATGTTGAACGCTCCCCGGTCCGTCAGCGGTGCCGCCTCGCGAATAGCCCATTCCGTTGCCGCCCTCTATACCAGATTGTTGCGAACCGCGTAGGCGATCGCCTCGGAGCGGGTCTTGGTAGCAGTCTTGCGCATCACGCTAGTGATGTAGTTGTTGATGGTATTTCTCGAAATTCCGAGTATGACCGCAATCTCGTCGCTGGTCTTGCCTTCGGCGATCCAGAAAAGGCATTCCAGTTCTCGTTCGGTCAGCTCGAAATCACGTTCGGTGCGGGATTCCACGCTTTCGACAAAGCTTGCGCCATAGGCGGCAAGAAGCCCAATTTCGCGTAGATGTTCCTGCGAAAGAATGACGCCCTCGACAAACAGAAGCATCAAGGAAAAACGTGTGCGGCCGACCGAAAAGGTCAGGGCGCAATACTGGCGGCTCAATTTTTCAGGCAGGACAATTTCGTCCGGCAAAAGCGCAAAGCTCGGTGTCAGAACGGCGAAACATTTTTCAAGCTCCGTCGACCGCGTGTAGGCACTGGCCAATTCAGAGCCGAGACGACGAACGAGATCGAAGGGCCAGTTCGAGGTCACGATGAAATCGAGACCCTGTTCCTGGATGAGATCGTAACGAGCAAGCAGAAAATGGGACGCCCCGACGTGATCGGCGAGCAATCGCATGATCACCTGCAGATTTTCCGAACCGGCCAAGGCGGAAAGGCGGCGCACCAACTCATTACGAGACATTACTGGAGTGCGATCATTCTCCGGAATAGGGCGTCCTTGCGCCGATACATCCATGCCCGATAACTCCATTCGTTATCTGCTCCTGCTGCGTCGATTAAGACCTCGCCTGAAGAAGCCTATCCGAGTTCCTGTTACCGACACCCGCTGCACCCCTTGCTGAGGGGTTATGAAACCGCCGACGAATCACGGTCAGTTTAAGAGAAGCCCACACAATTGCCATCATGTGCTGGGCGAATTTCCCCAGATGCTGCCGGAGTGTCACATCTTAAGTTAAAGTGACGCAGACGAATTGGTTCCAATTTCCGCAAAAAAGGCCGGATTTGCATCCGACCCTTTGCATCATGTTTCCGTGATCTACCCTTAGGCTGCTTTTTCGAAGGCCCACTTGCGGAGGATTTTCGCTGCACGCTCTTCGGAAATCTCGACCATGCGGGCAAGACGTTTTTCCGGGCCTTCCTTGACGCGGCGGTTGAAGCCATCGCCTTCGTCGTCGCCCATGAGGTCGTTGCTGCCATCGAAACCGAAGTCTGCGCCGAAACCGTCCATAAGAGCGGGGCTGCCGCCGGCCGGAGAGAAATCGGGCAGTTCCAGGCCGGCACCTTCGCCGATCGTTTCTCCCGATGCGCTCGTACCGGAAACCGTGTGAACCAGAGGGCGCAGGCCAAGCCAGATAACCAGGAACGCGACACCGAGGAAAGCCAGCGAGTTGATGATGCCGCCGAGGTTGCGAGTAAGAACTTCCGTGACGCTCGGGCCGGTAGCGGTTTCTTCAAGCAACTGGCTTTCGAGGAAGTCCATGGCCGTGAGGGTAATCACGTCGCCACGATCCGGACTGATGCCGGCGGCAGAGGTCACGATCTTCTGCATCTCGGCGAGGTAGGCGTCAATCTTGGCCTGATCGGCAGGTTCTCCGACCATCTGAGCGATACGGCCCCTGTTGACCACAACGGCAACCGACACTTTTTCAATCAGATAGCTGTTGCGCGTCGTGGCAATGGTCTTCTGGTTGATTTCGTAGTTGGTCTGCTCTTCACGCTTGTCGGACTTGTCGGAAGACTTCGGCCCGTTATTGCCACCCTGGTCAGGTGCCGCCTGGGGAACATTCTGCTCGACTGTCGATGCGTTGTCGTCAGCCGACTGCTGCGACTGCGCGTTTTCACGCGTCGCGCGGACCGAACGCTCTACACGTGAATTCGGATCGTAAACGGTCTCCTGGGTCTGCTGGCTATCCGTGTTCAGGGCGGCCGTGACGCTGGAGCGGAAATTGTCCATGCCGAGGAACGGCGCGAGAGCCTTGTCGATATTGGTCTCGATTTCGGACTGTACAGACTGGACGATGCCAAGCGAGCGGTTGATCTGATTGTTGCCACCGTCGTCGCCCGAAGCAAGCAACTGGCCGGTGGAATCGAGAATCGTTACGTCCTCGACGTCGAGCCCGGGAACGGCCGAAGCGACAAGGTGACGAATTGAAGATGCGGCCTTGCGGCCGGTCGACGATCCCGCACGGATCATCACCGAGGCCGTCGGCTTCTGTTGTGCGCGCCGGAAGTTTCCGACATCGGGCATGACGATGTGGACGCGGGCGGCGGAGACGCCGCTGATCTGCTGAATCGATCGGGAAATTTCGCCTTCAAGCGCGCGGACGCGCGTAACTTCCTGCATGAAGGACGTCAGGCCGAGCGAGCCGACATTGTCGAAGAGTTCATAACCTGCGTTGGAACTGTTTGGCAGCCCGCGTTCCGCCAACAGCAGACGCGCCTTGCTGGTGCTGCCGACCGGAACCTGGATGCTTTTGCCGTCGGAACCGACTTCAAAAGCCAGGTTGGCTTCTGCAAGTGCCATGCTGACCTGATTGAGATCGCTGGACTCAAGGTTCACGTAGAGTGTCTCGTAGGCAGGCTTATTAACAAACATCGCGGCGGCAATGACGATCGCGATTGAAATCGCACCTGCAGCGGCCAAAGCAATAAGTTTTGTCTGACCGAGAGATGCCAGATTTCTAGAAATTTGTGAAAATTGAGCTAACAGATTCATTCTGTTCCCACATCGCCGAACACGGTTATAGAGCTACTGCCCAGGCGCACCCTATGAGGCGAAGCTTGTGCGAGCGTTTCGGCAATTTGGAATGTGGGGGTGCAGACGCGAAAGTTTGCGAGCAGCGCGTCAGCCTACAAGATCAGAAGAAGTCGAAGTCGCCTGCTGCCTTGGTCAGCGGCTGCGAGTGACCATGCCGCATGCCGTTCGCCAGAGATCTCTGCATGTCTGCCAGCTTGACGAGGCTGAGCGCCGTGGAAACATCCACCTTCCACTCATTGGGAATGGATCCCGTGATGGTATCGATGAATTCAGCCAGACCGCGCGTTTTCTGCACGGCAAGATCGATGCCCTGCAAGATCTTCATCGTGTCGGGCGACTGCAATACATTCTCTCCGCCCACTTCGAGAATTTGCGGCTCCACCCGCTCGATCAGATATGCAACATCGTGCAATTCGGAAACCAGCCGCATCAGAACATCCGGCAAAGCCTCCTCGAGGGCAGAGATCTGCGGCGTAACAATGTCGTTCATGGCCATTCCAGAATATGAATTGAGGTGACGATCAGAAGAATTCGATAGCGTTGTCGACTGGCTTGGGTGGCGTGCGGACAGGGCGCTGTTCAAGCGCAACTGTTCTTTGCGTTTCCGCGCCCGTCAGCGGGTATTGTCTGGCACGTCCGTGGACGGGCCAATATTCAAGCTTTCTTCCGTGCTCTCCGCCGGTCGACGAGCCGACAACCTGAATGCCTTCGTCCCTCAGGAACTGCATGGCAAAGGCTGCGTTCTGTTCGCCGACATTCGAGAAGCTTGCGATCGTTTTTGCGCCGCCGAAGACCTTTGCCTCCAGCCGGTCGCGCCGGGCGCCCTTCTTCAGGAGACCGTTGATCAACAACTCCATCAGATGCACGCCATAGCGCGTCGCATCACCTCCCGATGCCATGGCCCCGCCCGAGCCAGGCAACAGGAAGTGGTTCATGCCGCCGACACCGGCGACTGGATCACGAAGACACGCGGCCACGCACGATCCAAGTATCGTCGACAGGACGACGTCAGGGTCGTCAATGACCTTGTACTCTCCCTGGATGATATGGACGCGCCTGGACGCGATAGCATCATTCATTTTAGGGCTCCGAACACCGCCTCGATAGCGGCCTTCATCTTTTCGATGGTGAACGGCTTGGCGAGAACGTTGTTGGCGCCGAGCTGGGCTGCCTTCTGAACCAGAGCGCGATCGCCCTGAGCCGTCAGGATGATGAAGGCTGCCTTTTTGGTTGCCGGGTTCGAGCGAACGGCCTGCAGGAAACCAATGCCGTCCATGTTCGGCATGTTGAAGTCGGAAATGACCAGGTGATGCGGCTGTTCGGACATGATCTTCATGCCCTGAACGCCATCGCCGGCGGAGGTGATCTGCTTGAAGCCGAGCTGTGTCAGAGCATCGCTGAGCAGCAGGCGGCTGGTAACCTGATCGTCGACAATCAGAACTTTGATTTTTTCAGCGAGAGACATTTATTCGGTACCTTCTTTTCGGGCGGCAGTTAATTTCAAAACTTCTTCTCCAATGGAGCCCAGGGGCAACTGCTGCTCGACGGCACCCAGTTCATAGGCAACCCTCGGCATCCCATAGACCACACAGGTCTTCTCGTTCTGTCCGATAGTGCGTGCGCCGGCGCCGCGCATCTTCAGAAGTCCGGAAGCCCCGTCGCGCCCCATGCCGGTCAGAATGACGCCAACCGCGTTGCGGCCGGCCAATTCCGCAACTGAATCGAAGAGTACATCGACCGACGGCCTATGGCCGTTGACGGGTTCCTTTTCGATCAGCCGGCAGCATGGCGCTGACGGATTTGCCACCTGCATGTGTCGTTCACCACCGGGCGCGAGATAGATCTTGCCGATCTCCAGGCGCGCGCCATCGGTCGCTTCTTCCACTACAGGAGCGCAGATACGATTAAGACGTTCTGCAAAACTTTTCGTAAACGTCGGAGGCATATGTTGAGTGATTACTGTCGGCGGGCAGTTCTGCGGGAACTTTTGCAGCACCGTAATCAGCGCTTCCACACCACCGGTAGAAGATCCGATCGCGACAACTTTGCGTCCCACACGGTATTCATGAACCGACATTGGCGGTGCGACCGGAGCCGGCGCTGATGTTGCCGTAAACCTGCGGCCCGAGCGGGCAGCCGCCTTGACCTTTTCGGCAAGATCCATGAACGGACGGCGTTCGCCCGGAGCAGGCTTGCCGACGCAATCGAAGGCGCCGATCTCAAGTGCTGCCAGCGTCGCGTTGGCGCCGTGATGCGTCATCGTCGAGACCATGATGACCGGCATCGGCCGCAGGCGCATGATCTTTTCGAGGAACTCGAGGCCGTTCATGTTCGGCATTTCGATATCGAGCGTGACGACGTCCGGATTCAGCTGCTTGATTGCGGCACGCGCCTCCATGGCATCGCCGGCCTGACCGATAACGCTAACGTCCGGATCGGAATTCAGCACAGCGGTGATCAGGCCCCGCATAGTGGGACTGTCGTCCACGACGAGGACGCGTGCGGGCGCGCTCATGCCTTCCTCCCTGCATGCTTTCCGATATAGCGATAGGTGGTGATCCCGATATTGTCGAAGAGATGCTTCGCATCACCCGACACGCGCTCGGAATGGCCGATATAGAGGTGACCGGCATCTGGAAGCAGCGATGCGAAACGGGACCAAATCTTCATCTGCGTCGGTTCATCGAAATAGATGACCACGTTGCGGCAGAAGATAACGTCAAAACCGCCCTTGAATGGCCACTGAGCCATCAGGTTCAGTTCGTTGAAGGTGATCAGCTTCTTGACGCGATCGTCAATCTGGCACTTGCGGCGGCCGTTGATATCGACGTCGCGGAACCATTGCTTGCGCATGGCCGGCGAAATGCTCTCAAGAGCGTTCTCGTCATAGGCACCGGCTCGCGCGGTTTCGAGGATCTTGGGATCGATATCGGTCGCCAGAATACGGAAATCGTAATCGGCGGCGTTCGGGAACATCGCGAGTACGGTAAGCGCGATCGAATAGGGTTCTTGCCCATCCGAGCAGGCAGCCGACCAGATGCGCACACGTCCGCCGCTCTTGGCACGGTTGATAAGGCCCGGCAGGACTTCGTCACGCAGATGTTCGAAATGATGGTTCTCGCGGAAGAAGCGAGTGAAATTCGTGGTCAGATGCGACAGCATCTCGCGACGAACAGCTGCGCCTTCCGGCGATGAGACGAGCTCGCAATATTCGCGAAAACCTCTCAAGCCCAGATTGCGGATATGCTTGGAGAGACGCGAATAGACAAGAGAAGCCTTGGAATCGTTGAGATAGATTCCGGCATCGGCATAGATCATTGCAGCGATTTCGGAGAGATCACGGCGCTTCAGCGGATATTCTCCACTCGCCAATACCTCATCCGGCGACTGCCGGCTATCAAGCGCGCCCAACGGCATCATGCAGCTTCACTTTCCTTGTCGTGAGCTTTCTCGGGGAAGAGGGCTTCCAGCTCGATCAAGCAGATCATTCGCTTGTCGATGGCCAGGATGCCCCTTGCGTATTGCTTCTCCAGGTCCGAGGATACTTCCGGAACCGGCTGTATATTATCGTCGGTAATCGTAAGGATATCGGAAACGGCCTCGACCAGCAGGCCGACGACCTTGCTCTTCACCTGAGCGACGATGATCACGTGGCGCTGGGTCGGTTCCGTTTCCTTCATGCCGAGCCGGGCCGACATGTCGATGATCGGCAAAACCGCACCGCGCAGGTTGATCACGCCCCTGACATAGGCGGGCGCATGCGGCATCGGCGTGGCCTGGGTCCATCCGCGGATTTCGCGGACGGACATGATGTTCACGCAAAATTCCTGATCGCCGATACGGAAGGCAATAAGCTCCCGGGCACCCTGCGACAGAGACTTTACGGCATAAGATACGCTCATGACCCAGGTTATCCTGCTGCTGCGAGCGACATTTCAGGCTTCAGCGACTGACCGCGAGAAGCACCGACGACCGCATCGACGTCGAGGATGAGCGCGACGCGTCCGTCGCCGAGGATGGTTGCGGCAGCGATACCCGGAACGTGGGTGTAGTTAGCCTCGAGCGACTTGATGACGACCTGGCGCTGGCCCTGGATCGCATCGACCATCAGGGCGCGCTGGCCACCGCCTTCGGATTCGACCAGAAGCGCGACGCCATCGACCGGATTGGCCTGGTTGGTGCGGAAGTTGAGGATGCGACCGACATCGACCAGCGGGCAGAACGAGTTGCGGATCGAGATGAGCCGCTGGTTCGCGCCAAAGGAGTGAATGGCGGAGGCTTCCGGCTGGAGCGTTTCGACGATCGCCGTCAGCGGCACGACCAGGGTCTGGCCGGCGACGGTAACGACCATGCCGTCAAGGACGGCGAGCGTCAGCGGCAGGCTCATGGTGAAGGTCGAACCGAGGCCCGGGCGCGAGGAGATCGAGATACGACCACCAAGTGCCTGGATCGAACGCTTGACGACGTCCATGCCGACGCCGCGGCCGGAGATGTCGGAGATCTTGTCGGCGGTGGAGAAGCCCGGCGCGAAGATCAGGTTGTCGATTTCTTCATCCGAAAGGTTCGCATCGGGGCTGATGAGGTCGTTGTCGATCGCCTTCTGCTTGACACGCTCGCGGTTGATACCGCCGCCATCGTCCTGCAGTTCGATGAGGATGCGGCCCGAACGATGCTTTGCGGAAAGCTTGATCGTGCCTTCCGGATCCTTGCCGGCGGCTTCTCGCTTTTCCGGGCTTTCGATGCCGTGGTCGACGGCATTGCGGATCATGTGGGTGAGCGGCTCGGCGATCTTGTCGATGACCGTCTTGTCGACTTCTGTGTTTTCGCCTTCGGTGACGAGGCGGATCTGCTTGCCGACCATGTCGGCCACTTCGCGGACGATACGCGACATGCGCTGGAAGACCGGTTTGACCGGCTGCGCGCGAATCGCCATGACCGAGTCCTGGATTTCGCGGGTGAGCTGCTGCAGCTCTTCCAGACCCATGTTGATCGAGGACACGCCGTTATTGTCGTTCTCGATAACACTCTGCGAGAGCATCGCCTGGTTGATAACGAGCTCGCCAACGAGGTTGATCAGGCGGTCGACGCGATCGAGATCGACGCGGATCGTCTGGCCGGCCGAAGATGCAGCGGCTGCGGCGTTGTTCTGGGTGGCAGCAGCAGCCGCGGCGGCTGCGGCGGCAGCGCTTTCCTTCTTTTCGACGGCAGCGTTGACGGCCTTGACGACGTTCGCGGAAGCCTCTTCCGTCGCAGCGGTCTCGGTCTGCGGGGTCGGCTCGGCCGGCTCGTCGTCCAGTGCAGAGAGATCGAAAGGTACCGGGATCATCGGCAGCTCTTCGCCTTCGGATGCTTCGGCCGGCTTGACCTCCAGCTCGCAATCCCACTCGGCGAATTCGAAGACCGCGCGGACTTCTTCCTCGGATTTCGGCGTGGTGATGGAGATCTTCCAGCCGAAATAGGATGCTTCCGGATCCATGTTTTCCAGTGCGGGAAGCTGATCCATGTCGCAGGCAATGCCCATCTCGCCGAAGCGGGAAAGATCGCGCAGCAGAAGTGCCGCTTCGTTGCCCTTGGAATAGAGTTCACGCGTCGGCTTGAAGGTAACTTCGTAGGTGAACTGTTCGACCACGTTCTCTTCTTCGCCGAAACCGTCGAAGGTGAAGGGGATCGGCTGGAAACCGCTGTCGTCAGTCGGCTTTGCAGGAGCAGCAGCAACGGGCTTTGCAGCCTTCGGTGCCTCGGCGGCCGGCAGAGCTTCGCCGTTGGCCAGAGCCTCCAGTTCCTTCACCAGTCCACGCGTACGGCTTTCCTCGACGCTGCCGCCATCACGCGAGCAGGTCACGAGGTCGGCGAGCACGTCGGCCGACTTGAGCATGACCTTCAGGACATCCTGGTTCGGCTCCAGCTTGTTGGAGCGCACGCAGTCCAGCGTGGTCTCGAAGACGTGGGCAAAGGCCACGAGCTCTTCCAGACCGAATGCACCGGCACCACCCTTGATGGAATGAACGGCGCGGAAAACGGCGTTGACCGTCTCGGGATCGCGATCCCCATCGTTCAGCTTGAGAAGACCGGATTCCAGTTCAGCGAGCTGCTCTTCGCATTCCTGAAAAAAGATCTCTTTGATTTCGTTCATATCCATCGGAAGAATTCCCGGTTCAGGCGGTTACACGCTCGATCGCATCAATGAGTTTTGCCGGATCGAAGGGCTTGACGATCCAGCCGGTCGCGCCGGCCTGGCGCGCACGGTTCTTCTTTTCGGCATCGCTTTCCGTGGTCAGAACCAGGATCGGGATGGCGCGGTATTTCTCGTTGCGGCGCACGCCTTCGATGAAACCGAAGCCATCGAGGCGCGGCATGTTGATGTCGGTAACGATGACATCCGGCTCGCAGCCTTCGAGAACCTCAAGGCCCTCGACGCCGTCTTCTGCCTGGATCGTTTCGAAACCGGCATTGTTGAGGGTCACCAGAAGCATGTTCCGGATCGTCCGTGAATCATCCACGGTCAGTACTTTTTTCTTCATTGCTAGATCTCCTTAGCAATTAACTGGGTTTCGCTGATTCCAATCAGCGCCATCGTCTTTTCAAAGGCATCTGATGCCTTCTCGACGAGGAATGACTTCTTGTCGGCCTGCCATGCTGTGGCACCGGCAACCAGAACCTGGGCGCATTGCACGCCGACACGCTCCACCGCAGAGGCATCGATCACGATATCCTTGCCGCGCATGGACATGAGCTTGCCGTGCAGCACCGATGCTTCATTGAGGTCGAGAACTGCCGAGAGAGCCAGTTTTCCGGATGCGGCCTTCTTTGCTGCCATCAGCGTATTCCTTGCCGTTTGTAAAAGGGTTGCGCCTCGGCCTCAGCCAATGCGTGATGTCGGTCGGACAATGCGCCAACCGGCTGAACTGCCGGGCGCCTGCCATCGTGGGTATTCTGGACGTCGCGCTCGAAACCCTGCTGGCGGGCAATGCGGAATTCGCGCACCGTGCGGCCCAGTTCGAGAATGACGGTGTGCAGCTCATCGGCGCTTTCACCGGTATTGCGTGCGAAGCTCGCATTTGCACCGATCTCGTGGCTGAGCGACCCGATCTCCGAGGTGACGCGGTTCAGCCCGTCGGCCTGTTCGACCGTGCGGCGGGCGACGCCGGTGATCGCATCGTTGATCTCGCCGACCTGCTGGACGATGCCGCCTATCGCCGCCTGGGTGCGGTGAACCATGTCGACACCGGCCCCGACCTGCGATTTGGTACCGGTGACCAGTGTCTTGATTTCGCGGGCCGCATCGGCGGAACGCTGGGCAAGCGCCCTCACCTCCTGCGCGACGACGGCAAAACCGCGGCCGCTATCGCCGGCGCGCGCCGCTTCGATGCCAGCATTGAGCGCGAGAAGATTGGTCTGGAAGGCGATCTCGTCGATGACACCGATGATCTCACCGATCTTTTCGGCCGAATTCTCGATATCGGTCATGGCGCTGATTGCGCGGCCAACGATCTCACCGCTTTCTTCGACGGAACGGCGTGTCGCAACGGCAGCGCTTTCGGCAGCCGACGTTCCGGCAACGCTTTCCTTGACGAGTGCGGAAAGCTGATAAAGGTCGTTATGCACTGATTGTGCCCGGCGCGCCTGCTCTTCCGAAGCGGCCGCGAATGTCGAGGCGTTGCGTGCCATGGCATCCGTCAGACCGATCGCCTGCATTCCGGCATTGTCGATCACGCCGACCGAGTTGCGCATGCCGCCGATCGCGCTTGACAGAAGTTCGGCCAGTTCACGATAGGCTTCCGGCACGTCATTCGGCAGGGCGGCTGTCAGATCACGCTCGGCGAGCGCGCCAATGACGGCGGCAAAGGTGTCGACCGCTTCGGCCTGATCGGCGGAGCGCTGGTCGGCAAGAGCGCGCTGGTGCTTCTGTCTCTGTTCATTGAAACGGAGCGAAACGGCGATTTCGACATCGACCATGACCAGGCGCAGGATGGCGGCGATGAGATCGCGCAGTTCCTGTTCGCGCCGGCGGGCACCGGGAAGGAAGGAGCGCGGCGCAAAATCCTCGACAGCGCCGAGTACCAGATGTTCGAGCATCACCGAATGGCCGGCGATATGCCAGCGCGGGTCGAGACCCATGCGGCTTTCAGTATCCGACAGAACCTTGACGCGATCTGCATAAAGCGCATCGAAGCGAGCGTCGGTCAGCACCGCCCAGTGGGACGCCTGAAGATCGTTGAGACGGTCGACCTGCTGTTCGGTTTCGAAATGGCTGGAGGCTTCGGGAGAGGACTGCAAGCGTTGAAAGAGATCGCGCAGACCGTTCTTCAGATGGCCTTCGAGCTGTGGGCGACACCGGCGGAGCAGATCGCACAGATCGCCGTCGAGACCGGCGAATGCCAGTCTCTCGCCAAGGCTGCCTGCCTGGCGACGTCGAACCTGTTCGCTTGGCGTGTCCTGCACCAAAAGTCGTCCCCAAAAACCACACAAACCGAGAATTCGGCGTGAGAGAAGCCATGCGGGTCAGGGACTGGAGATGGACAATGAATGCCTTGGCACACAGGACATGATCCCGTGCCGTGCGAACGCGGTCACCGCAGTTTTCCTGACTTTTCTTGAGCGGATACCGGATTCAAACCGGTACGGCCTTGGCGGCTTCATGCCTTGGTGAGCAGACCGCAGTCGTCCCATTTGCCGTATAGTCCAATTTGTATGGTTAATTCCTTGCCCGAAGGTTAATGGACAGTAGATATCGGCCGTTTTGCTACAAAACGGCCATTGAAACCACGGTATCGGAACACCGTCCGGCAAAGACTGCAAGCAGAGGTTTCATCGGCTCAATTGTTCTTGGTTGTAAGATCGGCAATCGCTCTCAGGCCATCCTTGTTGCCGAGATCGGCCAAGGCCTGGAAGATACGCAGCGCTTCCGCCTGCCTGCCTATGTTGAGCAGGGCGTATCCGCGCAGGCTCATCAGATCGGTCTGTTCGGGCACGATCTGCGCCCGCTGATCGAGCGCGATCAGCGTCTCCCGGTAGCGGGCCGACTTGAACGAATTGACGGCCCTGTCGGCAAGGATGGATGCCTGCAGTTCGACGGCGCGGGTATTGTTCTGCGGTGCGATCGTTGCGGCGGCAGCCGCCTTGTCAGTCAGGCCGACACGCAGATAAGCGAGGCTCTTGCCGTAGGCGGCATCGGAACGGGCGGCCTGAGAGGAAGCCATGGTCGCGACATCGAATGCCTGCGCTGCTTCGAGCGGCCGGTTGAGATCCATCAGGCACCAGCCGCGGGCGAGAGCCTGATCCGGCGAAAGTTGGCGAGGGTCGACGGTAGAGGCGCACCCCCTGTTGACTGGAGCACTGCGGGCAGGTGTAGCGCGTGACACACGCGGTGCGGGCCTTTCGACGGGCACAGGCCGGTAAGCCTGAGTGGCCGGTTCAGGCTGAGCGGCATAAGGCTGCTGGTTTGAGGGTTGCGGGTAGTAAGCCTGCTGGCGCGGCTGCGGCTGTAGTTGCTGCTGCACCGGATATTGCTGCATCTGCTGCGCAGGATAGGGTTGCGTCTGCTGTTGCTGCGGCGGCGTAAGCTGCGAGAGATAATCCTGCCCCTGCATACGACGGCGATCGTCCTCACCGAGATTGGCGATGCGGTCGGACCTGCCGGCCCAGGTGCGCTGGATCGCCGCGACACCGGCCCTGTCGCCGAGATCGTTACGGCTCAGGACCAGACCATAGGCGGAAGGCTCGTCATCCGGCTTCCATGTGAGCGCTGCGGCAAACCATTGAGCAGCCGTCGCCGGCTGGCGCATGTAACGCGCATACCATCCGAACTGCTGGGCCGCGGCTGCATCCTTCGCTTCGATGACGACAGGCGCCATGCGCGACAGCACTTCCTCCTGCAAGATCGGCGGAGGATCGATGGCGAGAAGGTTGGCGACGGCGGCCATATAGGCGGCCTTGGAGCCGGGCGACGTGTCACGCCATTTGTAGAGCACGTTTTCGGCTTCGAGCGGAGAATTCTGGCGTGTCAGGGTGAGAGCCAGGCCTTCAGCTGCAGAGGCGGTCTCTTCCTTGGTGAAGGCCTTGCGGAACCAACGCTCGGCGCCGCCGAGATTGTCGCGGCGATAATGATACCAGCCGAGCAGAAGCGCATCGGACGCCAGTTCATCCTTTTCGGCCAGACGTTCCAGCCGCGTCAGATATTTGTCGGCGACGACGAGCTTGGGATCGGTATTGCCGTCGCCCACCAAACGGCGGGCCAGATCATCACGCAGGCTTTCGAATTCGGGCTGCCCGTCCGCGCCGGTCCGTTCCTTCGACAGCAGTTCCTCGATCATGTCCGGCGCCAGCAATTCGCTCGCCTTCTGGACCGTGGCCATCCGCTCCGAAGGATTGTCGCAGTTGCTGAGCACGTACAGATAGGCATCACGCGCCCGCGGCTTGCGGTCGGTATCGGCAAAGGCTTCGGCAAGACGCCACAAGACATCGACTTCGCTGCAGGTCAGAAGCGTCGGGTTTTCCGCAGCGATGCGAATGACCTCGTCATAGGTCTTGGCATCGGATGCCGCCGTCAGCCGGGTGCGAGCCTCGGCAAGCTTCAACCTGTCTAGAAGATCGGCAGGCGGCTGCCAGCTCGGCTCGGCGGCCTGGCGATCGGAGATTGCCTTGCGCACATCGGCATAGCGCGCCTGTGCGTAGAGCTGCCACATGTTGTCCAACTGCGGATCTGTCGTCGGTCGTGCGGCCAGCGGATCGGCCGGAGGTGTCCAGTTGGGATAGAGAGCTCGAAGACGGGAGATTTCGGCCTGTAGACGGGCTGTATCGCCTCGGGCGGCAAAATAGCGGAGCGCGCTTTCATCGACCTGCGGAGCCGAGGCTGACGGCTGAGTGCCCGGCCTCGACTGCGCTTGTGCTGGCGGCTGCGTCTGAGACTGATTCGGGAACTGCTGCGAAATCTGCGCACTCGGCTCCGAAGCCGGGGCAGTCTGCTGTGATTGTGCAATTACCAGTGGCGGGCGTCCGGCGCGCTGATCGGCTGGCGCCACGGTCGGAGATTGCGACTGCAATCGGTTCGTGCGGTTCACGTCTGTGCCTGCATAAAACGAATCAGCAGCAGTCAACGAACCGGTGATCTCGTTGAAATCGACGTCAGACGCCTGTTTGTAAGCGATCAATGCCGCTGCGGCCATGCCGAAAGCAGCTAAAGAGATCAGCGAAAACCGCATTTGCACCCCGGTCCCTGTCCATCCAAATCATTTCGGCTCGTGCACACAAGCCCACATCTGACAGCAATTGGTTAAAGAATGAGGGCATATAGTTAACGAACAATTTAGATTTCGTAAGTAAATAAGAAATCATGAATACACAAAAGTGACTCGAACCGGCAGGCATTCCACAAATGGCTGCCCGGTGACCCTCGCAGAAAGCGGGCAATGAGTAATGCGTGTCTGCCCCAGGACTGGATTTTGATGACGGACGGACACTTTATGACTTTGCAGCCGGGATGGAGCGGTCGCCGTGCTGCTATCACGGCCTCCATAGGATTTGCAGCGCTCAGCCTCACCGGATGCGCAGGAAAGCCGATCCAATCCGAAGCCTTCATAAAGAGCGTTCCGCCGGAACAGGCCATGGTCATGCCACCGCCAGGGGGACCCGCGGTCGTCAACATTATCGAACGACGTTTCAACAATGCCATCAGCCAGGACATCCATCTGGCGACCAACGCATCCACACCCGGACAGAACATGCTGAAGGTCCAGCTCTTTGGTACAGAGAGCGCCTACAGCCAGGCCGACAATAGTCTGGGCATGTCGTCGATCACCGAAGGACGCATCTCATCTGAAATGCGCCAGTCCCTGCCGCGTGTGGCGATGGCTAAATCACAGTTCTATGTGCAGAACGCCTATGGTCCATTCGGATATGCTTTCGGGCGCGGCAGAGGCTCCGATCTGTGCCTTTATGCCTGGCAACAGATCCGCACCCGCGACCAGGGCACGCCATTCGCCAACTACGGCGTGATCCAGATCCGCCTGCGAACCTGCGAGGCGAATGCCACCGAAGCAAAGCTCCTTTCGGTCATGTACAACTTTACGATCAACGCATCGGTCGATGCGCTCGGCTGGAACCCTTACGGTGCAAATCGCGAGTTCAATTCCGCGGTCGGCACCACCGGCGCACCGATCTATCCGCGTCCGGCCTCTGCCGAGCCGATGGTCCAGACGCTGCCGCCGCGGCAGACGACGTCCTATGCGCCGCGAGTTCAGGTACGTCGTGTCCAGCCGGCCGCTCAGCCTGTGACGGCGCCGGGCGCACCGCCGCAGCTTGAGCCGCGTGGTCCCCGCGTACCTTCGCCTTTCGGCAACGGCTATTCTTCTGCCACGGGACGATCCTCCGATGGTTATGCCGCAACGACGACGCCAAACGGCGCGACGGTACCGGCAACCCAAAGGGTGGCCGTCCCGTCTCCATCCTGCACCATGGCAACCGACGGAGCAGACGTTGTCTGCCGCTGATCCTGTTGTCCGTATTCGGCTCTCATCGAGGTAGTCCGCCATGAGGACACTATATTCAGGCGTCATCTGGGCCGTTGCCACGGTCATGATCATCCTTCTGGTGACGTTGCCGATCAATACGCGCACGCAGCTGATCGCCAGCATCCTGATCGTCACCGTCATGGCGATCATCAAGCTTCTCGACGCCGGAGGAAAATGGCGGCTGGTGGCGCTGGCTTTCGGTACCGGCATGGTGCTGCGCTATGTCTACTGGCGCACGACAAGCACGCTGCCGCCGGTCAACCAGCTGGAAAACTTCATTCCCGGCATGCTCGTCTATCTGGCCGAGATGTACAGCGTGCTGATGCTGTCGCTAAGCCTGTTCGTCGTTGCCATGCCGCTGCCGCCGGCGCGGCCGAGCAGCCGATCGAGCAGCGACGAAAACCTGCCGACCGTCGATGTCTTCGTACCAAGCTACAATGAGGACGAACAGCTTCTGGCAAATACGCTGGCCGCCGCCCGCAACATGGATTATCCGCCGGAAAAACTGACCGTATGGCTACTTGACGATGGCGGCACGGTGCAGAAGCGCAAGGCGAGCAATGTTGCCGATGCCCGTGCGGCCGAAGCCCGCCACGAAAAGCTGAAACAGCTCTGCGTAGAAATGGGGGTGAACTACCTCACCCGCGAGCGCAACGAGCATGCCAAAGCCGGCAATCTCAACAACGGGCTTGCCCATTCGACGGGTGACCTGATCGCGGTCTTCGATGCCGACCATGCGCCGACGCGCGACTTCCTGCTGGAAACCGTGCACTATTTCGAGAGCGACCCCAAACTTTTCCTCGTCCAGACCCCGCACTTCTTCCTCAACCCGGACCCGGTCGAACGCAACCTGCAGACGTTCGAGAAGATGCCGAGCGAGAACGAGATGTTCTACGGCATCATCCAGCGCGGTCTCGACAAATGGAACGCGTCGTTCTTCTGCGGCTCGGCAGCGGTGCTGAACCGCAAGGCATTGCAGGTTTCCAACGGCTTTTCCGGCGTCAGCATTACCGAGGACTGCGAAACTGCGCTCGACCTGCACGGTCTCGGTTGGAACAGCATCTATGTCGACCGACCGCTGATCGCCGGCCTGCAGCCCGCAACCTTCGCCAGCTTCATCGGCCAGCGCTCGCGCTGGGCGCAGGGCATGATGCAGATCCTGCGCTTCCGTTTTCCACCCTTAAAACGCGGCCTCTCGCTGGCTCAGCGTTTCTGCTACATGTCGTCGACGCTGTTCTGGCTGTTCCCCTTCCCGCGGACGATCTTCCTGTTCGCGCCGCTGTTCTACATCTTCTTCGATCTGCAAATCTTCACCTCGTCCGGCGGTGAATTCCTCGTCTACTCGCTGACCTATATGGCGGTGAACATGATGATGCAAAACTATCTCTACGGATCGTTCCGCTGGCCATGGATTTCCGAGCTCTACGAATATGTGCAGACGGTGCATCTGCTGCCGGCCGTCGTTTCGGTCATGCTCAATCCACGCAAGCCGACCTTCAAGGTGACGGCGAAGGATGAATCCGTTTCGGTCAGCCGCCTTTCGGAAGTCAGCCGGCCATTCTTCGTGATCTTCTTCATATTGATCGTCGCCTTCGCGATGAGCGTCTACAAGCTCTATAATGAGCCGTTCAAGGCAGACGTGACACTCGTCGTCGCCGGTTGGAACATGCTCAACATCATCATTGCCGGCTGCGCGCTCGGCGTCGTTTCCGAACGCGGCGAACGCCAGGCGTCACGTCGCGTCAAGATCAGCCGGCGGTGCGAATTCGGCATCGACGGAAAGTGGTACACGGCGACGATCAACAATGTCTCGGTGCACGGGGCCCAGCTCGAAGTCTATACGGAAGGCGCGACGGGCATTGCCAAGGATACGATCGGCCATATCCGCTTCCAGCCTTTCAGCGATCTGCCGGTCAGCGAATTGCCGGTCGAAATCCGCAATTTCGACCGCACCGGCGACGTCACCTCCGTGGGCTGCCGCTACGTGCCGCAAAAGGCCCTCGATCACCGCCTGATCGCGGACCTGATGTTCGCCAACTCCGCCCAATGGACCCAGTTCCAGACCGCGCGGCGAAACAATCCGGGCTTGTTGCGCGGCACGTTGTGGTTCCTGTGGCTTTCCGTCTACCAGACGAGCCGCGGCCTAGGTTACCTGATGCGTGACCTCGGAAAGTCCCGCAGCGCAGAGAAAGGCTAGGAGATCGACATGAACAAGCTCATTGTCCTTGCCCTCGTTGCCTGCGCCGCCACTCCGGTTTGCGCCCAACAGGGCGCAACGCCTTTTGACATGGGTTCGGAGCGTCGCGACCGCGGCATTCAGGAGACGCCGCCGCCCGCACCGACGCCTGTGCCCGTCAATCCCGTGCCGATTGCTCCTGGCCAGCCGGCACCAACAAACCAGGCTCCATCGCCTGCCATTACGCCGCCGATCGCAAGGCCTGCCACTCCGCCCGCACAACAGACGGCACCCGCACAGTGGAGCGCCCAGCCGCCGTCACCCGCACAATCTGCGGCGCCTGCACAGACGGTGACCGCAGCCGGTTCGGCCGATCAGGCACGCCGTTATATTCTTCCGTTTACGGACATGCGGCTGAACGGAGAAATCGAACAGCGATCGTGGTCCGTCTACCTCACGGCCGATCAGGCAGGACGCGCAGCAAAACTGCATCTTGCCTATCAGAACTCGATCTTTGTCGCGCCCGAAACATCGAAACTGACGATCACGATCAATGACGTGGTCGTTGCCGCAGAGACGATTGCCTCGGCCGAGCAGCCCGCCGAACGGGCCTTCGAGATCCCGGCCGGATTGCTGAAGGCGGGTGGCAACATGGTCCGCTTCGGTACCAGCCAGCGCCATCGCACCGACTGCACGATCGAATCCACCTATGAATTATGGACCGATATCGATCCATCCAAGACTTACCTGTCCTTCGACGGCACCAACGACCGGCGCCTAGGCACTCTGGACGACCTGAGGGCGATCGGCGTGGACGGCAAGGGCAATACCCGCTTCCGCATCATTGCTCCGGCCCTCGATCAGCTCGGCGCCACCGACACACTGATGCGGCTGAGCCAGGCGCTTGCACTCATCGCCGGCATGCCCAACCAGTCGTTCACCTTCAGCAGGCAGGCGGATGGTGACATCCAGCCCGGCGAAGTTGCCGTCTTCATCGGCACGACCGATGAACTCAGGACCGTTCTTCCAGGACTTTCCGCTTCTAACAGCAACTCGGCGGCGGCAAGCTTCGTCGATTATCCGCGCAGCAAGGGCGTTTCCTCGCTCGTATTGTCCGGTCCAACCTGGTCTTCCATCGACGGACTTGTCGAAAGTTTCGTCGCGTCGCTCGACAACCGCTCGACGCAACGGCGCGAAACGCTTTCGACTGAAAGCTGGCGCGGCATGGATACGCCGCTGCTGTTCTCCGACAAGGTACTCGACTTCTCCGCCCTTGGGGTCAACAGCCAGGAATTTACCGGCCGCCTCTTCAGAACCAGCTTCACGATCGGCGTTCCCGCCGATTTCTACGCAAATGCCTATGGTGAGGCTCGTATCCTGCTGGATGCGGCGTATACGCCTGACGTTCTGCCGGGCAGCCATCTAGACATCTTCGTCAACGGAAACATCGCCTCCACCGTTCCGATCACATCTGCGGGCGGTGCGATCCTGCGGCATCTTCCGATCAAGCTGACGCTTCGACACTTCCGGCCCGGCGTCAATACGATCACTGTCGAAGCCGCACTGCGGACTGCTTCTGATGGATCCTGCGCGCCAGGCGCGAGCAGCGAGGAAAAACCGCGGTTTGCGATATTTGGTACTTCGCAATTCCACATGCCGGATTTTGCCCGGATCGCCCAGGTTCCCAACGTCGCCGCGACTGCAGGTATCGGCTTTCCGTATTTCCTCGGACAGGACCCGGTGTCCCTGTTCCTCGGCCGGATCGATGAACATACGCTTTCGGCCGCAGCAACCTTCGCCGGCAAGATATCCAACGCATCACATCGGGTTATACCGCTCAACGTGACGATCTCGGCAGCACGGATGGCCGAGCGCAACGCGATCTTTGTCGGCGGTATATCCGAGATGCCGCTCAACGTCCTGTCCCAGCTGAAAATCGACCAGGACAGCCGCAACAGCTGGAGCCCCGATATCGCTCCGCAGACGGTTACGCCCTCCAGTATCAGCCTGCAGGACTGGCAGCAGCGCGCCGATGGCAACTTCTTCAGCCGCCAGTTCGAAGAGTTGAGCCAGTGGGCCAAGGACAATTACGATTTGTCGCTTTCCGCCTTGCGTTTTGCGCCGCCTACAGACCAGCTCTACAAACCACCGAAATCCGCCCATCTTCTGGTTGCGCAGGAAAGCGACCCGACGGGTCAAGGGACCTGGACGGCGGTGCTTGCGCCGGACAGCGCCCAGCTAGACGAGGGCATGCGGGAAATTTCCAGCCGCGAGGCGTGGGAAAAGATGAGCGGGCGCATCGCAATCTACAGCGGCGAGACAGACGTGATGGGAAGCGTTCCAGTCAGCTGGTTCCGCTTCATGCCAACGCAGGATCTTAGCTTCAGCAATGCAAGGCTGATCACCGCAAACTGGTTGTCGGACAACATCATGTCCTATGCCCTGCTTCTGGCAGCAGGCAGCGTACTGCTCGGACTTGCGACCGGCGGATTGCTCAGTCTGCTCGGCCGTCGCTAAACCCATCAGCCGGGAAAGCGCTTGCTGAGATAAGCCGAGCCCTCAAGTCCGAAGCGCCATGGATTGTCGACCGCCCTCGAAATCCCGATCCGCGGGCCGGTCACAACGCGTGCCGGCTCGCTCGGTACCCTCAGATCGAATGGATCTGCGAACAGGGATTTTCCGTCATGATCCATGGTTATCCCAAACGCCTGACAGAGCCGACCCGGGCCTGAACACAGCAGCAGAGGATCGTCCAGGCGACGGCGCACCTGCATTGCCGCAAGACCATAAAGCGGCTGGACTGCGCGAATGAGAACTGCACTACCGGGCCTGCAGACGAAATTCAGGCACCAATGAATACCGTAGGATCGATATACATAGGCATGGCCGGCCGGACCGAACATGCTTCCATTACGGTCGCTTCGGCCGCGAAAACTGTGCGAGGCGGGGTCATCGGGCAGATACGCCTCCGTCTCCACAATAATACCGCCAGATCCCGCGACATCGAGTTCCACACCGATCAATTCCGCAGCAACGATCGTCGCTTCACGTTCGAAGAAATCCGGCTTCATCTATCCTGCTACCCAACCACGGGATGCACACACCTGCCACACAGCTATAAGAGATCATCCGCCCTTCGAACAAGGTTGGGCGCAGAGCCGATGTTTACTTTCTGCTAACACCATATTTGTTTCTCGCTTTCCTATCGGGGAGAAAAGCACGCTTATTAGTCCTATCTAAAAAACAATCGTTGGGGCGAAGCAAGGGATGGGAAGTTCCAAAATGCCGGCAGCATACGAGCCGATCGAGCCCGAAGAACTCGAACGGCTTCAGACCATTTTCGAGACGGCGCGCTATATCGCCTGCATGTCGCGTCATGATCCTGCAGCCGAACGGCTGGCAGCCATGACGATCCGGTTCTATCAGCTAGGCATTCGCGATGACGATGCGCTCATCCACACGATCGTCAAGACCAACAGGGCATTGCGGCCATCCAGGCGTGAACAGGTTGCGGATTTGGCCTGACACACAAAGCCGCTCAAGGCTAGGTCTCGATCAACAGAGAGATGATTGACTGACGTATAGTCTCCACGATTAGAGCCTGTCGCGATCCTCGCACTTTAGATTTCTGTCTCGCCGAATGTTTTTTGTCCGGCAGACTTTTAGCATTCATCGATCTCCAGCACCTCCGAAACAACCTCGAAAATCTCGGTCTGCGGCGTCACAAGAACTATCGCGCGGATGTCGTGAGAAAACTCAAGGTCAGTATGTTGCCGGCGCAGAGCAGACATG
This sequence comes from Neorhizobium sp. LMR1-1-1.1, assembly GCF_040675795.1. Classification (NCBI taxonomy): domain Bacteria; kingdom Pseudomonadati; phylum Pseudomonadota; class Alphaproteobacteria; order Hyphomicrobiales; family Rhizobiaceae; genus Neorhizobium; species Neorhizobium sp. LMR1-1-1.1. Next base: position 487,248 of record NZ_JBEGHE010000025.1, on the reverse strand, counting down.
CAGCTACGCGCAATTGCGTCGCCGCGATCGGCACTTTCGATTGCAAAGCGATAAATCGGCAGCGCCTGCTGAGAAGAGTTCACATCTGCGCCTGCATCACTGTAGAGCGTAACGACATATAGCATTGACATTTTCCCCTCCTCCCAAAGGGTATCGTCATTTTACTTATAGTTGCATATACTCAGATTATTCGCGCCGACAAATGTCAAGTCGACACAAGGAGGGTGGTATCCAGGCTCTCCGAGCAGTTCCGTAGAACATCGCTCTCTTCCGCCAAGCGAAATGTCGTCGTCTTGTATCATTCTCGCGCGAGACATGGACAAGCGCGGTTGTTTACCGCAAGCGTTCATCCTATCTCCTCATTATGGAACAACGGCCGCCCGGAATATTGTAAGTCCGGGCGATGCAATCATGGAAAAAGCGCATGACCGAGCTGAAACTTCTGGCTCTCGATACGGATGATCTGGATGTGATATCCGCCCATATGCAGGATGCGGTTTTCAAAGTGGGCGATTTGCACTGGTCCGCATCGGAGAAGGCGTTTTCGCTTGCCGCGAACCGGTTCGACTGGGCTGCCGCCGAAGGCAAGCGCAAGGGTTTCGAGCGCCATCGCGCTGCTCTCGTCCTCAAGCGTGTCGAGGCCGTACGCTCCAACGGCATCAACCGCGCCCGCAAGGAGGACGTGATGTCGCTTCTGGCAATCCGCTTTACCCAGAAAGGCGAAGGTCCCGACGGCACGGTCGAACTGGTGCTTTCCGGCAATGCCGCGATCGAATTGGATGTCGAATGCATCGAAGTCGCACTTGCGGATATCGGCGGCGCGTGGGAAACCCCAACAAGGCCGCGCCATCCCTGACCAATGTGGGTGTGTCCGGCCCGATGATGGCAGGACATAAGAAGGACGACCCGCGTGGCACTCTGGCTTGAACAGACATCCGACGATTTCGAAGCGCAGTTCAAGGCGTTTCTGTCGACCAAACGCGAGGTCTCGGAAGACGTCAATGCCGTGGTCAAGGCCATTATCGACGACGTACGCGCCCGTGGTGATGCGGCACTTATCGATTATTCCGCCCGTTTCGACGGCGTTGATCTGGCGAAGGACGGTATCCGCATCTCGGAGGCTGAAGTTGATGCTGCGATCGCTCAAACGGATGCCGCCGTCATCGATGCGCTTAAGCTCGCAGCCGAGCGTATCGAAAAACACCACGCCCGCCAGATGCCGAAGGACGATATCTACGAGGATGCGATCGGCGTCGGTCTCGGGTCCCGCTGGACGGCGATCGAGGCGGTCGGTCTCTACGTGCCGGGCGGTACGGCAAGCTATCCGAGCTCGGTGCTGATGAATGCCGTGCCGGCCAAAGTTGCCGGCGTCCCGCGCCTCGTGATGGTCGTGCCCGCCGGCGGCGGCAAGATCAATCCCGCGGTTCTGGCTGCAGCCCGGATCGCCGGCGTTACCGAAATCTACCGCGTCGGCGGCGCTCAGGCAGTGGCCGCCCTTGCCTATGGCACCGATACGATCGCGCCGGTCGCAAAAATCGTCGGCCCCGGCAATGCCTATGTGGCCGCCGCCAAGCGCCAGGTTTTCGGCACGGTTGGCATCGACATGATCGCCGGCCCTTCGGAAGTTCTGGTGATCGCGGATAAGGATAACGATCCGGACTGGATCGCCGCAGATCTTCTCGCCCAGGCCGAGCACGATGCCGGCGCCCAGTCGATCCTGATGACCGACGACGCCGATTTCGGCAAAGCGGTGGAAGCCGCCGTCGAACGGCAGCTGAAGACACTGTCGCGCATGGACATAGCCACCGCCAGCTGGCGCGATTTCGGCGCAGTGATCCTCGTCGAGAATTTCGAAAGCGCGCTGCCGCTCGCCAACCGCATTGCCGCCGAACATCTGGAGCTCGCGGTTGCCGATCCGGATGCGCTGATGCCCGGTATCGTCAATGCAGGCGCGATCTTCATCGGCCGCCATACGCCGGAAGTGATCGGCGATTATGTCGGCGGATCGAACCATGTCCTGCCGACAGCGCGTTCGGCGCGCTTCTCCTCGGGTCTCGGCGTGCTCGATTTCGTCAAGCGCTCGTCGATCCTGCGTCTTGGCGCAGAACAGCTTCGCCAGCTGGCGCCGGCGGCGATCACGCTGGCGACGTCCGAAGGGCTGGACGGGCATGCCCGTTCCGTTTCCATTCGCCTCAACCCTGGAGAATGACGGATGGGCCAGGGGGAGTTTCGTCTTTGCGATGTCGTTCTGGACGACTCGATCGGGCGTTCCACCCCCGACGTGGAGCATGAGCGCGCGGTCGCGATCTTCGATCTGGTCGAGGAAAACTCGTTCACCCCGCTCGGTCATGCGGGCGGGCCCTACAAGCTGCGGCTTTCGCTGGTCAATGCTCGGCTGGTGCTGACGATCACGACCGACGCGGATCAGGATGTCGCCACCCACATCCTGTCGCTGACGCCGTTCCGGCGGATCATCAAGGACTATTTCATGGTCTGCGAGAGCTATTACGAGGCGATCAAGACCGCCACGCCATCCCGGATCGAAGCGATCGACATGGGCCGCCGCGGCATTCACAACGAAGGTTCGCAAACACTGATGGACCGGCTGGACGGCAAGATCGGCGTCGATTTCGATACCGCACGGCGGCTGTTCACGCTCGTCTGCGTTCTCTACTGGCGTGGCTGAGATGACCGCCGACGCACCGAACCGGAAACAGGAAATCGGCATTCCGACGGCGATCCTGTTCATGTGCGGGCAGAATTCGATCCGCTCGCCGATGGCCGAAGCCATTGCGAAAAGCCTGCTGCAACCCGATATATATATACAGTCGGCCGGCGTCCGTTCCGGTGAGCCTGATCCCTTTGTCGATGTCGTGCTGGAAGAAGTGGGGCTTTCGCTCAACCACAAGCGCCCGCACAAGCCGCGGACGCTAGAAGAGATCGAAGACGACTTCTTCGATTTGATCGTCACGCTTGCCCCGGAAGCGCATCACACGGCGCTGGAACTGACCCGTTCGCATGCCGTGGATGTGGTCTACTGGCCGACCATGGATCCGACGGTGGTGACGGGGACGCGCGAGCAGCGATTGGATGCCTATCGCCAGGTGCGGGACCATCTTTGGAAGCTGATCGACAAACGAATGAAACCCATCAGGCGCGCACCGCCGGCAAGCGGCTGAACGGCGAAATTGTGCATGTAAAAGAATAGCTATTAGGCGTGGTTCACAAACCGGACGCGATTGTGTAGTTTCCGCGCAAATTTCGAGGCGGTGGACGAAGATTCCTGCCTGCCCGACCTTAGACAGAAAGAAAACCGATAAAATGGCTAAAGAAGAAGTCCTTGAATTTCCGGGCGTTGTCACGGAACTGTTGCCGAATGCGACTTTCCGGGTGAAGCTCGAAAACGAACATGAAATCATCGCCCACACGGCTGGCCGCATGCGCAAGAACCGTATCCGCGTTCTCGCCGGCGACAAGGTTCTGGTCGAAATGACCCCTTACGACCTGACCAAGGGCCGTATCACCTATCGCTTCAAGTAGTTTTTTTTCGGCGGGATAGGGCCTGAAATGGCGCTTGAGCAAAAGCTGATACTGGCATCGGGTTCGCCACGCCGTCTGGATCTTCTCAACCAGATCGGCATCGAGCCTGCCCGGCTGATGCCGATGGATATCGACGAGACGCCGAAGCGTGCCGAGCATCCCCGCTCGCTCGCTCGTCGGCTGTCGAGCGAAAAGGCTGAAGCCGCCTATCGCGCCATCAAGGACGACCCGACCTGGCGGCACAGCTATATCCTGTCCGCCGATACCGTCGTTGCCGTCGGCCGCCGTATCCTCGAAAAGACCGAATATGCGGAAGAAGCGTTTTCCGCGCTGCATCTTCTGTCGGGCCGTGGCCACTGGGTCTATACCGGCATCTGCCTCGTCACGCCCGGCGGACAGTTCCGCCAGAAGGTGGTCGAAACGAAAGTGCGCTTCAAGCGGCTTTCAACCCGCGAGATCGACAATTACATCGCGTCGGGCCAATGGCGCGGCAAGGCAGGCGCCTATGCCATCCAGGGCATTGCGGGCGCCTTCGTGCAGAAGCTTTCCGGCTCCTACACCAATGTCGTCGGGCTGCCGCTCTATGACGTGACGACGCTGCTTGCCGGCGAAGGGTTCGATGTGGCGCAGGGCTGGCCTGAAGCCTGATTTCGAGCTTTGCGGGCGCTGAACGCAGTTCTGTCTCCGCCGCACACTGATTTCACGAGCCGGGGATTTGACAAACCGGAAATTTGACACGCCGGGATTTGACGAAAAAGGAGTTGCTCCCATGACATCCGAACCGATCAAGACGGGCGGCAAGGTGGAGCCGCTCAGGAAAGGCCGCCCCTGCCCGGAATGCGGCAAGCCCTCCTCGCGCGAAGACTATCCCTTCTGCTCCGAACGCTGCCGCACGCTCGACCTGTCGCGCTGGCTGAAAGGCTCCTACACCATTCCGGTAGCCGACGACGAACGCAAGGCGGATGACGATCTGGACGGACGGGAATAATCGCCCGTAGTTAATGCCAGGAACGTCGACTGCATTGCCTGCCCTCGGACATCTGCCTCTGCCACCCGCGCCCCTGCCCCGCGACAGGGTCGCCTGTTCTTCCTGAGCGTTTTCGCCTCCGATCGCCGACTGGCTTGAGCACCTGCCGCTATCGCGTGACCCGCCTTTCCAAGACCGGCAGAAGCACGCTGCTGACGATCAAACGCATCGCCATCGTCAAGACGCGCTCATGACGCTTTGACGTCTCGTTTCCGTGCCATCTCCCAAAACCGGCAACCACTTTCCGGCAATACGCTCCCTGCAGATCATGCCCTCCCGGCAAAATTTGGCAATTATCCACAGCAGCCGCCGATTCCGGCTTCGGCACACCACCGGTTTCCAACTGATTTTGCAGGGAAATTCGGAATTTTCGCAAACCTGTCAAAAAAGTCGTTCGGGGTGCTGGACATGGCCGAACAAGATGTTATAACCCCGCTCGCTCCCGGGGGTTACATCCTCCGGACGGCCTTAAACGGCCGACAGGCTTCACATAAGCCTCGGATGCCCGGATAGCTCAGTTGGTAGAGCAGCGGATTGAAAATCCGCGTGTCGGTGGTTCAAATCCGCCTCCGGGCACCATTTTTCCCAAAAAGCGATATCTGTAGCCAGACTTTTGCAACATCAATGTTTTTCTTAACAGCAAACGATGACCCGCAAATTTACGGATCCGAAAAACGCTTGCCCGTGTCGGAAAATCGCGACAAGCGAAAGTGCCTTATCATCTGAAGACGGCACTCCCTATTAGGCAGGACACAACCCATTGCGCCATGCGAGACCCCAGCAGATTTCCGCAAGGATAGAGCTAGCACCCTAAGACGTACTTTCATAACGGATCACACGAGCCTCATCTTATCAAAGCGACAATAAGCCATTTTCACCCAGAAAAATGGCAGATAAGGCGGGATTCGAACCCACGGTACGCTTTCACGCACACACGCGTTCCAGGCGTGCGCCTTAAACCACTCGGCCACCTGTCCTTAAAAGTGTTCTGTGTCGCTGCGGACCCAAAACGTTGGAACGGCGCGATATACACCGATGAATTTTCCAGGATCAACCTCAATCTGAGAAAAATGAAGAGATAATGACATTTATCCGAAATTAGATGTCTCTCGATTTCGAGACGGGCCACAGAATAGGCCTACCCGCCACCTGATTTCGGCGCGAATTGCCGTCTTCCTGTTTGTTGACCCCATGTCCCGGCCCCGCTCACACCTTCGGTCGCCTTGCCACCACCTTCCTGAACGAACGAACCGAAAAGACCTATACGCCTCTGGCTTAACGCCTCGCGTCTAATACGCTAAGACGAAAAGACATCATGTCGACACGCGAGGCGCAAATGACCCATGACGATTCGAGCCAGATTACGGAACGCAAGCGCGGCTCCGGGGTCAAACTGGTCTATGATCTGTTGCGCGACGAAATTCTCGACCTGAAGCTTTCGCCCGGCAGCGCCATCGACGAGGTGCAGCTTGCGGCGCGTTTCGGCATGTCGCGCACGCCGATCCGCGAGGCGCTGGTGCGACTTGCCGGCGAAGGACTGATCGAGACGCTGCCGAACCGCTCGACCATGGTGTCGAATATCGATTTTCTCGGTATGCCCGCCTATTTCGATGCGCTCGTCCTGATGTACCGCGTCACCACCCGGCTGGCGGCGCAGCATCACAGGGCGGACGATCTTCTTCTCATTCGCGAGCAGCAGGCGGAGTTCAGCGCGGCGGTGGCGGCGCAGGATGCGCTGGCGATGATCGCCACCAATGCCGATTTTCATTCGGCGATCGCAGCTAGCGGTCGCAATGCCTATTACGCCAGCTTCTTCGACAGGCTGCTCGGCGAAGGGCGCCGCATGCTGCGGCTCTATTACCAATCCTACGAGGATCGCCTGCCGGCGCGTTATGTCGATGAGCATGAGGAAATCATCGCTGCCGTCGAGGCGCGTAACGTTGTCGAGGCAGACCGTCTCGGCAAGGCGCATGGCGAGCAGATCGTTGAGCAGATCGGCAGGCTTCTGACCCGCAACGACCGCCTCGATATTGATCTTTGACATCTTGTATTTTTTTTGTCGACAAAGAAAACGGAAGGAGTATTCTCTCTATCCAAGGGCTAGGGATCGTCTCCGCCGGCCGTTTTGATATCGAGGATTTGCAAGATGAAATCGAAGATTTTCTCCGGCGTCGTACCGGCACTGATGACCCCCTGCAAAAGCGACCGCACACCGGATTTCGACGCGCTGGTTGCCAAGGGTAAAGAACTGATCGACGCCGGCATGTCGGCCGTCGTCTATTGCGGCTCGATGGGTGACTGGCCGCTTCTGACGGACGCGCAGCGCATGGAAGGCGTCGAGCGCCTGGTGAAGGCCGGCATTCCGGTCATCGTCGGCACCGGCGCGATCAACTCCGCTTCGGCCGTTGCCCTTGCCGCGCACGCCCAGAAGGTTGGCGCTCAAGGGTTGATGGTCATCCCGCGCGTGCTGTCTCGCGGTTCGGTGATTTCCGCCCAGAAGGCGCATTTCAAGGCGATCCTGTCGGCGGCTCCGGATCTTCCGGCGGTCATCTACAACAGCCCCTATTACGGTTTCGCCACCCGCGCCGACCTGTTCTTCGCGCTACGCGCCGAGCATCCGAACCTTGTCGGCTTCAAGGAATTCGGCGGTCCGGAAGACATGCGTTATGCGGCCGAGAACATCACCAGCCGTGACGACGACGTGACGCTGATGATCGGCGTCGATACCGCCGTCTACCACGGTTATGTCAATTGCGGCGCAACTGGCGCCATTACCGGCATCGGCAATGTTCTGCCGAAGGAAGTGCTGCATCTGTGCAATCTGGCCCAGGCAGCCGCCAAGGGCGATGCGGATGCGCGCGTCCGCGCCAAGGAGCTGGAAGAGGCGCTCGGCGTGCTCTCCTCCTTCGACGAAGGCCCGGATCTGGTGCTCTATTTCAAGCACATGATGGTGTTGAAGGGGAACAAGGAGTTTGCCCTGAACTTCATCGAGACCGACGTGCTCTCCGACAGCCAGCGCGGTTATGTCGAGGCGCAGCTGAAACTCTTCGACAGCTGGTATGCCGACTGGAGCAAGCTGCCCGGCGCAGTTCAGACCTGCAAGGCCTGATATTCGAACAAACAAAGCCCTCCTTACACGGAGGGCTTTGTCACATCAGAACAAGGGGAATATGCGCGAAGCCGCAAACGGCCGCGTGGAATTGGGACGATCAGGGAAATGGCACGGTCGGATATAGTCGTCATCGGGGCGGGGGTCGTCGGCCTTTCCGTCGCCATCGCTGCGCAGATGCGTGGTTTCAACGTTACGGTCATCGATCGTGAAGGTCCGGCGGCGGGTGCTTCGGCAGGCAATGCAGGCGCCTTCGCCTTTACCGATATCCTCCCGCTTGCCTCCCCCGGCATCCTGAAAAAAGCGCCGAAATGGCTGCTCGATCCGCTTGGGCCACTTTCCATTCCGCCCGCCTATGCACTCAACATCGCGCCGTGGATGTTCCGCTTCTGGCGCGCCTGTTCTGCCTCGCGCGTGGCGCATTCGACCAGCGCCCAGACGGCGCTGATGGATCTTTCCAGGGCCGAGCTCGAGCCTTTCCTTTCGGCCACCGACACGCTTTCCATGCTGCGCAAGGAAGGCAATCTGCAGGTCTATGAAAGCGATGCCGAATTCCGCACCTCGCTGCCGGGCTGGGAAGCGCGTGAAGAGCACGGTATCGAGTTCCAGCACATGGATGCCGCCGAGATGGCCGGTATCCAGCCGGGGATCGCGCCCCGCTTCATCCGCGGCACGTTCACGCCCGGCTGGTATTCGATCGCGGACCCGAAACTCTACACGCTGGCGCTTGCCGAGAATTTTCGCGCCCGCGGTGGCGTCGTCGAGATTGCCGAGGTCAAGGCTTTGCGCCCGGTTTCGGATGGCGTCGAGATCGTGCTTGCCGGCGATGTTGCACGCTTGGCCGGCAAGGTCGTGCTTGCGGCCGGCGCATTCTCGCATCGGATTGCGCGCACACTTGGCGAAAACATCCCGCTTGAGACCGAGCGCGGCTACAACACCACCCTCCCCTCCAATGCGCTCGATCTGCGCACGCAGGTCACATTCGGCGGCCATGGCTTTGTCGTCACCCGCCTGACCAGCGGCATCCGTGTCGGTGGCGCGGTGGAGCTCGGCGGGCTGTCATTGCCGCCGAACTACGCGCGCTCGGAAGCGATGCTGAAAAAGGCGAAGAGCTTTCTGCCGGGCCTGAAAACCGAAGGCGGCGTACAGTGGATGGGCTTTCGGCCGTCCATGCCGGACAGCCTGCCCGCCATCGGCCGGGCAAAGGCAACGGCAAATGTCGTTTACGCCTTCGGCCACGGCCATCTCGGCCTGACCCAATCGGCAGGCACGGCACGACTTGTGGCGGATCTGTTGCAGGATCAGCCGACCGCCATCGATCTGGCATCGTTCTCGCCCAGCCGCTTCGGCTAGGCGCGAAGGACACCGGTAATCAGCGTCACGGATACGACAGCCAGCCAGATGGAGGCGGCACGCTGGACCAGCAGCAGCCGTCTGTTGCCGCCATCACCCGCCTGGGTCAGCCGGCCGAAGCCACCCCACAGCATGGCAACGACCATGACCATGATGCAGAAGGCGAAAAGGCGCGGCAGGAACTGACTGTCAGCGGGGGACGGTAAAAGCACGAGGCCGAAAATCAGGGCCTTGGGGTTGAGCACGGTGGTGAGATAGACACGGCCAGCGGTCACGCCGCTGCCGTTTTGCGCATCGCCCGGCATGCGCCAGAGCCTGACTGCCAGGAACATGACCCAGACAGCCGCAACCACTTTCAATGCGACGGAAGCGGAAGGAAAACGGGCGAGAAGTTCCGCGCCCAACCATGTCAGCGGCAGGATCGCCGTCAGGTAACCGGCAAGTTCCGCGGGCAGAAGCCTCGCCGAGGCGCCAAGGCCGCCGCGCGCGCCGGCAATGCCCATCAACGTATTCGTCGGCCCCGGCGCCAGCAGAAGCGCAAGAACAGCGGAGAGGAAGGCAAAATATGTCATCTGCAGATAGGATTCCCCAAGAGCTGCCCGGACGCTAGGGCGCGCGGAGGTGCGAAACATTGACCTGCGTCACCTTCGCAACCATATTTCTCAACAATATCGATGTTTTATAATAATTACGCCCACCAGAATAACCTTATACTTACCTTTCAACGGACATCATCGGAACATTCAATATCCAAGTCATTTAGAACCGGGAAATTTTGACGGATGGCAGTCGGGAGGGGACGACTTCAGCAGGAAATACTGGATATGCTTGCTCGCGGTTGCTCGGTAAGGGAGGCCGGCAATCATATCTGCAGCCATGCCGAACAGATGGCCGAAGGCGTGCTCTGCTCGCTGGTCACCGTCGATCGCAGCGGCCATCTGCATCCTTTGGCCGGCCCCACAATTTCGAAAGAGTATTCGGCAGCACTGGACGGTATCGCGATCGGGCCGGGTGTCGGGTCCTGCGGTACTGCCGCCTTTCTCGGTCAGCCGATCGCGGTCGAGAATATCTTCACCGATCCTTACTGGCTGCCGTATCGGGCGCTCGCAGACATTCTGGCAAGAGAGCACGAGGTCAAGGCCTGCTGGTCGAGCCCGATCCTGCAAAGCGACGGTCGTGTGCTCGGTGCCTTCGGTTTCTACTACAAGGAAAACCGGGGACCGACCGAAGACGAGCGTATGATCGTTGCCGAATGCGTCGACCTCTGTTCGCTAGTGCTTGAACGCGAAGAGATGAAGGCTGAGAACCAGCGACTTGCCTATTTCGATATCCTCACAGGGCTGGGCAATCGCGCCAATTTCATCAGAACGGTCGAGGAGAGGGCGAAGAACAATCCCGATCCGTTCGGTATCCTCTTGATCGATATCGATCATCTGGGGCAGATCAACGATGCCTTCGGCCACACGACGGGCGACCGGCTGATCCTCGAGGCGGCGCATGCGATCACGCGGATCATCGGGCCTGAGAAAAGCTTCAGAGTCGATGCCGACGAATTTGCGGTGCTGATCGACAATGATCCGTCGGATCTGGCCGCAGTCTGCACAAGCATCCTGGACGCGATGGCAGAGCGCAGCCTGCAGGAAAACAGCCACACACTTCGCCTCTCGGCAAGTTGCGGCGGCGCCATCTGCGACCCGTTGCATCCGTCCGGCGTTCCGTCCTATCTGCAACATGCCAATCTCGCGCTTCACCATGCGAAACAGACTGCGCGCGGCAGTTTCGTTCTTTACAGTGACGAGCTTGCCGGCGCGGTGACGGAACGTTTTCGTGTCCTTCAAACCGTTACCAACGCGCTTATCGAAGGGCGTATCGAGCCGCATTACCAACCGATCGTCCGGCTAGACACCAAGGAGATCGTCGGGCTGGAAGCGCTTTGCCGCGTGCGTACGGCGGACGGACAGGTTCTCTCGGCCGGAATGTTTGCGGAAGCCTTGCAGGATGCCTCGCTTGGCCATCAGTTGACGAACCTCATGCTGAAGCAGGTTGCCGGCGACATGCGCTCATGGCGCGATCAAGTTCTTCCGCTTTCCTATGTCAGCGTGAATGTGTCGATGGCGGATTTCGATCAGGGAGACCTGCGGGCGCGGATCAGCCAGATCTTCTCACAGGAAAAGGTACCGCCTGAACAGGTCGTCGTTGAAGTCACCGAGACGGTCTATATGGACGAACGCGACAGCAAGGTCGGCCAGACGATCGAAGGCATGCGGGCCGATGGATTGCTGGTGGCGCTTGACGATTTCGGCACCGGGTATGCCTCGCTTACCCATCTCCTGAATTTCCCGGTCGATATCGTCAAGATCGACAAGAGCTTCGTCGATCGCATGTCGGGCGGCCCCGGCGAAGTGATCATCAAAGCGCTGCTCGGCATGGCGAGCGGACTGGGTGTTCGCATGGTGGCGGAAGGTGTCGAGACAACCGATCAGGCACTTCGCCTGCAGCGTCTCGGTTGCGGTTTTGCACAGGGGTATCTGTTTGGTCGACCCGCAGATCGCGACACGACAACCGAAATCCTTCGACGTCAGGCGCAGCAGCGATCGGCTTGAAGAACACAACAAAAAGCCGGAGCGAATATCACGCCCCGGCTTCGTTCAATGGATGTCAAAAGCTTATTTCGGGAAATCTGCCGAGAGGCTGACATCTTTCCAGCTCTCGATTTCGGCAAGGCGCTCCGCAAGTTTGCCGGTGATGCCGTTATAGGCAAGTTCACCGAGCACCAGATGGCGCGGTGGGTTTTGCGTTTCGGTCGCCTTGATCATCGCCTCGCCGGCACGAACCGGATCGCCCGGCTGCTTGCCGCTATAGCCTGCGGTCGTGGTCATGCGGCTACCGGCCGTCTCCTGATAGTCGGCGATCTTCACCGGTGTCTGCTTCAACGAACGGCCTGCCCAATCGGTACGGAAAGGCCCCGGCGCCACGCAGGTCACCTTGATGCCGATCGGAGCGCCTTCGGCGGCAAGCGCATCGGAAAAGCCCTCGACCGCATGTTTGGTGGCGGCGTAATAGCCCGATCCGGCAAAGCCGATGAAACCGGCCTGGGAGGTCAGGTTGAGGACATGTCCCTTGCGACGGGTGCGCATGCCGGGCAGGACGGCACGCGTCATGGCGAATAGTCCGAAGACATTGGCGTCGAACATGTCCCTGATTTCGGCTTCTTCACCTTCCTCGAGCGAGGCCTGATAGCCGTAGCCTGCGTTGTTCACCAACACATCGATGCGGCCGAACTTTTCTTCCGCAGCCTTTACCGCGGCCTCGATCTGGGCCTGATCCGTGACGTCGAGATCGACGGCCAGTGCATTGTCATAACCGGCAACGAGATCGGCAAGCCTGCTCTTGTCGCGGGCGGTGACGACGGTCGGCCAGCCGCGATCGAGCGTCAGCTTGGCGAGTTCGCGGCCAAAGCCGGTCGAGCAGCCGGTAATAAACCAGACGGGAGAAGAAACGTCAGCCATTGGGAAATCTCCGATGAGAGCAATTCCAGCAAAAGTGGGCGCAGGTTCTGCATGCGGAATTGCGTTGAAACAGAAAGACCAAGCCGGATCATGAAGATGAGGCGGAAGGAACTTGGGACGCCGCTTCAACATAGGGATACGAAAAAGGACGGCAAGGGTTTCCTTGCCGTCCTTTCAAAGACTTCGTGATCTGGGCGACGATCAGTCGCTGACGCGTTCGACGATTGCGCCGCAGCGGGTGAGCTTCTCTTCCAGACGCTCAAAACCGCGATCGAGGTGATAGACGCGGCTGACCATGGTGTCGCCTTCGGCGGCAAGGCCGGCGATGACGAGCGACACGGAGGCGCGCAGGTCGGTCGCCATGACCGGGGCACCCTTCAGCTTGGAAACGCCTTCGATGCGCGCCATCTGACCCGAGAGTGAGATCTTGGCACCTAGGCGGGCCAGTTCCTGCACGTGCATGAAGCGGTTTTCGAAGATGGTTTCAGTCACATGCGAGACACCCGAGGAACGGGTCATCAGCGCCATGAACTGCGCCTGCAGGTCGGTCGGGAAGCCCGGGAAGGGTTCGGTGACGATATCGACCGGCTGGATGCCGTTGCCGTTGCGCACGACGCGCAGGCCGCTTTCGGTCTCGGTGATTTCGGCACCGGCGAGCTTCAGCGTGTCGAGTGCGTTATCGAGCAGCGAGGCGCGCGTGCCCGTCAGCGTCACGTCGCCGCCGGTCATGGCCACGGCCATGGCATAGGTGCCGGTCTCGATACGATCCGGCAGCACGCGGTGACGCGCGCCATGCAGGGAGGAGACGCCTTCGATGGTGATGGTCTTCGTGCCGGCGCCGGTGATCTTGGCGCCCATGGCGATCAGGCAATCCGCCAGATCGACGATTTCCGGCTCGCGCGCAGCATTGTCGATGACGGTCGTGCCCTTGGCGAGCGTCGCTGCCATCAGCAGCACATGGGTCGCACCGACGGAGACCTTGGGGAAAGTGTATTGCGCGCCGACGAGACCGCCCTTGGGGGCCGATACGTTGACATAACCGCCGTCGATCTCGATCTCGGCGCCAAGCGCTGCAAGGCTTTCGAGGAAGAGGTCGACCGGACGCGTGCCGATGGCGCAACCACCGGGCAGCGAGACGCGGGCCTTGCCTTCACGCGCCAGAAGCGGGCCGATGACCCAGAAGGAGGCACGCATCTTCGAGACCAGTTCATAAGGAGCGGTGGTGTCGACAATCGTGCGGCAGGTGAACTGTATGGTGCGGGCGTAGCTGTCGGTCTGGCCTTCGCGGCGACCGTTGACGGAAATATCGACGCCGTGGTTGCCGAGAATGCGCAGAAGCTGCTCGACGTCTGCCAGATGCGGCACGTTTTCAAGCGTCAGGGTGTCGCTGGTCAGAAGCGAGGCGATCATCAGCGGCAGGGCGGCGTTCTTGGCGCCGGAAATCGGAATGATGCCGTTCAGCTTGTTGCCGCCGGTAATGCGAATGCGATCCATGGTTGAAAAACTTTCCCTCTCACGCTCGGAAGGTCGCGTCCTTAGACGAAAACCCCTGGCGCTTCAATGTTTCTAAATCTGGTGACGTCCCGTGACCGCTATAGTCAGGATGATTCGTCCGATTTTGCGGCAGACGGCGTGGATGCCGGAAGTCCCTGTGTATCGTCCGCTTCGCCGGCGCGGCGAGCGCGGGCCTGTCCCTTGCGACGCATCAGATTTTCGCGAAGTTTTGCAGCGGCCTTTGCCTTGCGCTCGGCCTCTCGCGCCGCCTGCGCCTTACGGGCCCGATCGCCGCGGCTTTCGCCCCTTGCAAGGGCATCATCATTTACGTCGTCATTTTCGGCCATGGATGTCCATAACCAAAAAGCCCGGAAAACAAAAGCTCACCCGGTGTTTTTATCACCGGGTGCGCAATGCTGGAACGGACTGTCTCACGCGAGCGAGAAGGGTTCCACCGGCGTGTCGCAACTCATCCGGTCCCGATCGACAGCGGCAAACGCATGGCGGGATGTCGCGGGGTCACGCAGCACCCGGGAGGCAAGCAGCGCGACATCGGCGCGGTGGATGAAACCGTGGACCCGAGGGTTGCGGGTCAGCAGCCCATTTCCCGTGGCGGGTTCGGAGACGAGGCCGCCCGGACGCAGGATCGTCCAGTCGAGACCGCTCTCTTTCAAACTGTCTTCGGCAAGCGTCTTGGCGTCGACGACCGCGCCGAAGGCGGCAATCGCCCGTTCCGATCGATAGGGCGCCATGTCTCCGCAGCCCATGGAGGTGATGAAGACAAAGCGCCGTGCCCTGCCACTCGCAGCCGTCGCTTCGATGACGTTGATATTGCCTTCGTCATCGACAAGCCGGCCATCCTCGCCTCGCCCGCTCAATGTCGAGACGACATCGAACGAACCGGACAGCTGCGACAGCGCCTGCTCTATATCCGGCCGAGACAGGGCATCGCCGCGCAGGATCTCGACGCCGATTTCCTGCAGATGCCCGACATCCGATTGCGGCCTCAACATCGCTATAACCGGACGACCGGCGGCACGCTCGAGCCGCGCCAGTTCGAGGCCGACGCCGCGGCTGGCACCGAAAATCAGAAGCAGCCGCGTGTCAGGCATTGCCTGCAGGCCTGGCGAACTGGATGGCAAGACGTTCGAAACGCTCGACCTGCACGGCCTTCAGCTTGCGTTCCCTGTCACGGCCAACATAGATCTTGAAGATGGTCTCGCCTTCGGCATTAAAGAACTGGATCGACCTGGTTTCAAGCCCCATGAACAGGCGGCGGACGAAGAAGATCGCGGCGCAATTTTCCGGGCGCAGATGGCCGGAAAGACCGCCGGGGCCGCCGTGCAGATTATACATGCCGTGGCCCATCTCGCCCTTCGGCAAGGGGCCGGAAAACTCGATGATGGCGTCCTTGGAATGGCAGATGAACATGACGTCGCCCCAGTTGGCGATATCCGTCAGCACATCGATGAAATGGCGCCCGTCGATGCGGGTAACACCTTCCGGCAAACATTCGAGCACCGTCTGAAACGTGACGCCATGCTGCACGGCGAGCGCTTCCAGCACGCCGTCCGGCTTTTCGGCGATGGCCTGTTTGATCTTCGTGATGGCTTCGGCTTGGTCGAGATCGGACATGTCCCTGCTCCGTTTCAATGAGTTCGTTCAGGCCGCATCGCGTGAAGGGCCCAGTTCAAGGGTCAGAATGTCGTGGAGGGCAGCGATCAGGTTCGAGTACCAGAAGCGGCCCGCAGTGGTGAGTTCGACGATGCCGCCCGCGAACGACAGAAGGCCCGCTCCCTGCCACTGGGCGAGAAGCGGTTCCAGCATCGGCGTCATGGCGCGCCCGGAGGTTCGGTCCAGCTGGCCGAGATCGAGATGCCCGACCTCAAAACCTGCCGTTACCAGCGTGCGAAGGGCGGAAAGCTCGTCGGAAATCATCATCATGCCGAGCGATTTGCGGCCGGCCCGCACGTCTTCGCCATAAACCGCCAGATCGCCATTGAGGCCGTAACCGACCGGACCGATGGAGCCGCCAGCGCCGGAACCGAAGGCGATGCAATCCGCTCCTTCCTTGATCAGCAGATTGTAGAGATTTCTCTCGCGCGTGGTGCGGGCCCAGTGGTTGTTGCTGATCTGACGCCAGTTCCTGCGCCGGAAGAAATCGGCTCCGGTTCGGTAGAACGCGCCGATCTGGTTCAGGCTCGGCGTCGCCGGAAATTTCCCGGCTTCGATCGCCTTGAAGAGCGGCGTGGTGGGAATGAGGTTCAACCCGTAGAGATCGAGACCATCGGGACCGATATCGACCGCCGTTTCCAGATCCCGCTGCCACACATCGAGCGTCTGCCCCGGCAGCCCGTAGATGAGGTCGATCACCACGGCGGCGCGATCCCGGTCGCGCAGATATTCGAGGAAGCGGACGGCCTCTTCGCGGCTGGAGCGACGTCCCTGCCGCTTCCTCACATCCGTATCGAAGGTCTGGACGCCGATCGAGAACCGGTTCGCCCCCGCCTCCAGGCAGGCATCGATCTTGTCCGGGGTGAAATGGATGATCCGGCCCTCAACGGTGATCTCGCAATCGGGCGCGAGCGGCAGCTCGGTGCGGACAGTCGTGATGATCCGCGACAGTTCCTCCGCGCTCAACGCCGTCGGGGTGCCGCCGCCGAGATAGACGGCGTGGATCGGGTTGTGGCGCAGGGCAGTGGTTTGCGCCTCACGCCTGATTTCCTCGATCACCAGTTCGGTATAATCCGCCCCTATCTGCGGCACGTAGGCATTGCGGTAAAAGCCGCAGAACAGGCAGTGGTTGGCGCAGAAAGGGACGTGGATATAGGCGAGCCGCTTGCCCGGTTTAGCCGGCTGAGACTGGAGCTCAAGCCAGACATCCTGCATCTCTTCCGGCGGCAGACGCCGCTTGCCGCGAAACGGCATCACCGCCCCCCGCCGGCTGAATGCCTCACTGAGCGGATCGAGCCCGGTTCCGGCCGCAAAATAGCGTGCCAAGTCCTCACTCGATGCCATGCCCAAACTTCTCCGCTGATTACCGATCGTCAATATGACGGCAATCTAGAGGCTGGAGACATGGGGCCACTTGCTGCAGATCAAGTGACTTGAGGATTTAACTCATGTTTTAGAATCGGGTGCGATGGCGCAGCAGATGCGAACCGCTCAAAACAGGCCGGGGCGCTGCCCGGTCGTATCGTTGTCGCCGATAGTTTCGACATCGGCGAGCCGGACGAATTCAACGCCGCGGGCCTTGAGCTTCAAAATAGCATTGGCGACACCCTGCCCTGCCGCATGGGTCGGCTGGTTGATGTGGGAGATGATGACATCCCCGTCCTTGGCTGCCGCAATGCGCTTCTCGGCGGCGCCTGCGCCAAGCAGCGAACCGTCATCGCCGTTCAGCGAATAACCGGCGACGCGATAGCCCATCTTGCGGATCTCATCGATCGAGCTCGCATCGTATTTCGCCGTCGCCCCCCGGAACCAGCGGGGCGCCGAAAAGCCCGCAGCAATCACCGCTTCCGCCCCCTTGCCGACTTCCCGCGATACGGCTTGTGGTGATCCGGCGGACGGGATGCCATAGACGGGCACGGCGACATCGATCGCCGGAATGTGGTTCTCGCCGTGGTTCTCGATCTCGAACAGGTCCGGATTGGCGAGAAAGACCGCAACTGTCTGCGGATTCTTTCTGAGCCAGCGGGCGGTGACGAAGATCGTGGACGGGATACGCTCGCTGATCAGCGTCGACAGGATGCGCTCATCGACGGCACCCATGCATGCGTCGAAGGTCAGAGCGACACGCGACTTGGCGCCGGCCTCACCCTTGGCAAGATGCAGGCGCGGCTCGACCAGCTTTACCTTTGGCAAGACGGCTGACGGCGATTGTGCGGCAGCCTTGGGGATATCCGAGGCATAGGCCGGCAAAGCGGTTATACCGCAGAAAAGAAGAACGAGACCGGCTGTCAAAGAGAGGCGCATGATATCCGTCGGATCAGATTGTTTGCGCTTCCCTTACTCCTCAAGCAATCGCTTATCCATAATCATTTCGGCATGACACACCTGTCGTTGATCGCGCATCAGAAGCGCACGGCGGCCAGACGCTGGTGGAGCGAGCGGAGATCTTCCACCCGGCGACCGGCCAATTGCCCTTCCCAGGCGATCGCGGTCTCGACGATCAGGTCGAGATCGTCATGGCGCGGCTGCCATTCGAGAAGCCTGCGGGCAAGTGTCGAATTGGCAACGACGCTTGCCGCATCTCCCGGACGACGCGGGCCGTAATGAACCTCGAACGAGTGGCCGCTGACACGCTTCACCGCGTTCAGCACTTCCAGCACCGAGTAACCGCGGCCATAACCGCAATTGGCAATCAGCGGCTCGCCGCCACGGCGCAGATAGCTCAGCGCCTTCAGATGCGCTTCGACGAGATCGGTGACGTGAATATAGTCACGCACGCCGGTGCCATCCGGTGTGGGGTAATCGGTGCCGTAGATATCGACGCCCGGCCGTTCGCCGAGGGCTGCTTCACAGGCGAGCTTGATCAGATGCGTTGCACCGACGGTGGAAAGACCGGTGCGACCGAGCGGATCCGCACCGGCGACGTTGAAATAGCGCAGGGCGACGAAGCGGAAATCATAAGCCGCAGCGGCATCGCGCAGCATCAGTTCCGACATCAGCTTGGACTGGCCATAGGGGTTTTTCGGCAACGTCATCGCGCTTTCCAGAACCGGCGTGTCGTCCTTCTGGTCGCCATAGACGGCAGCGGTGGAGGAAAAGACGAAATGCCTGATGCCGGCCTCGATCGCGGCAGCGGCGAGAAGCCGGGTCTTGCTGGTATTGTTTTCATAATAATCGAGCGGATGGGCGACGGACTGCGGCACGACGATCGAGCCGGCGAAATGCATGATCGCCTCGATCTGGTTTTCCGCGAAGACCTGGGCTAGCAGGGCCTGATCGCCGACATCGCCGAGATAAAAGCGCGCCGCATCCGGAACCGCCCAGCGGAAGCCGGTCGAAAGCCGGTCAAGCACGACAACGTCTTCCCCGGCATCCAGCAACGCCCAGGCCATATGGCTGCCTATATACCCCGCACCGCCTGTTACCAGCACTGCCATGAACAACTTCCCTGCCTTTTGTTTTTTGCAGGAAAGCATTGCGGCGCTTGATCACCGGTTACTTATGAAGGGGTGACCCAACTATATCCGATGACGTGGATAAGGGAGGTTTTCGGGGATATTTCGAATTTTATCGAATAGCCCCGGCAACTGTCTCAGAGCGCCTTGATATAACCCGCGAGCCGGTCGGCGGCCTCTTCGACATGCTTGGGATTGCGCAGGAAGCAGGCGCGGAGAAAATTCTCGCCGCCCTTGCCGAAGGCCGATCCCGGTGCGAGTGCCACGCCGATCTTGTCGACGATATCGAGTGCCGCCGCGCGGCTGTCAGTGATGCCATCCACTTTCAGGAACGCATAAATCGCCCCTTCGGGCTTCAGCGTCTGGACACGGTTGGTGGCGATCAGCCTGTCGCAGAGAATGTCGCGAGAAACGCGGGCGCGCTCGATATTTTCCTCAACGAAAGCATCCCCTTCATTCAGCGCCACGACGGCGCCACGCTGCATGAACTGGGCGACACCGGAATTCGAATACTGGATGAGGTTCTCGATGACCTGCCCCAATTCCGGCGGGGCGACCAGCCAACCGACGCGCCAGCCGGTCATCGACCAGTTCTTCGAGAACGAGTTCGCATAGATGATGCGGTCGTTCGGCTCCGCGATATCGAGGAAGGACGGAGCCCTCACCGCGCCGCCGTAATAATAGCGGGAATAGATTTCGTCGGCGATGATCCACAGGCCGTGTTTACGCGCAAGCCCGAGGATGCTGGCCAAGTCTTCCTTCGTCGCGGTCCAGCCGGTCGGGTTGGACGGCGTGTTGACGAACAGGCCCTTGGTCTTCGGCGTGATCATTGCTTCGAGCCTATTCAGGTCGAGCGACCATTTACCACCGGTGAACTCAAGCGGCAGGCCGGTAGCGACAGCGCCGGAAAGCTCGATTGCGGAAACGATGTTCGGCCAGGTGGGCGACAGATAGATCATCTCGTCGCCCGGTCCGCAGATCGCCTGCACGGCCATCATGATGGCATGCATGCCGGAACCGGTGACGTAAAAATGCTCGGGCGGCAGCGAAACCGCGAAATGGCGAGTGTAATAATCGGCAAGCGCCTGTCGCAGCTCGGGAATGCCGCGCTGCCAGGTATAGAAGGTCTCGCCACCCAGAAGCGCGTCGGATGCTGCGCGGTTGATGAAATCCGGGCTTGGCAGATCGCCCTCACCCGCCCAAAGCGGGATCAGATCGTCACGGCCGCCGATGCGGGCATGGGTAATGATCTCGACAATGCCGCTTTCAGGAGCAGCAAGAGCGCGGGAACTGAGGGAGCCAAGCAGAGACATGCGGATTTCCTGTTTTTCGTGTGCCTTTCATAGCGCAGAAAAGTCCGGAAATCCCATGAGTTTCCTTGAGCCTGCAATTCATTGTTCTGATGAGTTGCAGGCTCAAGGCGTCTCGTTACTTCGTCTTCAAGATATCGCGGATTTCCGAAAGAAGCTGGATATCGGCCGGCGGCGGTGCAGGCTTTTCATCGACCGGCTTCTTTTCTTCCATGGCGCGCAGCTTGTTCACACCCTTGACCATCAGGAAGATGATGAAGGCGAGAATGACGAAATTGATCATAACAGTGATGAAGCTGCCATAAGCGAAGACAGCGCCCTGCTTGCGCGCCTCTTCCAGCGACGGAGCCGTGACGGCGCTCGACAGCGCGATGAAGTAATTGGAGAAATCGAAACCGCCGCCGGTGATCGCGCCGACGACCGGCATGACGATATCATTGACAAGCGATGTAACGATGCCGGTAAAGGCGCCGCCAATGATGATACCGACCGCCAGATCGATAACATTGCCCTTTGCAATAAATGAACGAAACTCGCTGACTACAGACATGACTTGACCCCTCTCTCGGTTGCCGTCGTGCTTAACATAGCGTTTCATCAGATACTGAAAAGATGCAAAAAGCCAAGGGTTTAAACCTGACAGATCCTCAGAGAAGCTTCGACCGCATTGAACTTTTTGACGAGGCTTCGCCGATTTCCAACGCTTCGTCTTTCGCTTAATCTCATCTCCTGTCCGCACGTGCCTGCGGGGGAGGAAACATGCTTCAAGGCTGGGTCATTCTTGTCTCGGCATTCGCCTATATTCTGCTGCTTTTTGCGGTGGCGAGTTACGGCGACAGAAAGAGCCGGCTTTCGGGTGTTCCCAAAGGCGGGCGACCGCTGGTCTATGCCTTGAGCCTTGCCGTTTACTGCACCTCCTGGACCTATTTCGGCGGTGTCGGCCTTGCCTCCCAGCGCGGGCTGGAATTCGCCGCGATCTATATCGGGCCGATCCTGGCGTTCACGCTCGGCATGCCGATCATTCGCCGCATCGTCGAACTGGCCAAGGCGGAAAAACTCACCTCGATCGCCGATTTCATTGCCGCCCGTTACGGCAAGAACGCCACGGTAGCAGCGATCGTCGCCGTGCTCGCGCTGGTCGGCACTGTGCCCTATATCGCGCTGCAGCTGAAAGCAGTGTCCAGCTCCGTCGCGGTGATGGTCAATCCATCCGATTTCGGCATCGGCAGCGGCAACCTGCATTTCATCGATCTCGCGCTGATCGTTACCCTGCTGATGGCCTGTTTCGCCGTCGTCTTCGGCACTCGCCATACGGATGCGACAGAACATCAGGACGGGCTGATCCTGGCTGTCGCCATGGAGTCCCTCGTGAAGCTGGTCGCCTTCGCGACAGTCGGGATCGCCGTCGTGTTCTTCATGTTCGACGGATGGTCGGATCTTGCGGCCAGGGCATCAGAAAGCCTGCTGGTTGCATCCGCTGCATCCTATGAAACGCCGGTCAGCCGATGGGTGCTGGTCATTCTTTTGTCGGCGTTCGCAATCGTCATACTGCCGCGGCAGTTCCATGTCACGGTGGTGGAGAACCGAACACCGCGGGAACGCCGTGCCGCCGCTTTCCTGCTGCCGGTCTATCTCATCGCCATCAATATCTTCGTGATCCCGGTGGCGGCAGCCGGGCTGATCACGTTCGGCGGCATGGGCGATGCCGACCTGTATGTTCTGACGCTGCCGCTCGAAGCCGGGCTTCCCTTCGTCACGCTGATGACCTTCATCGGCGGTTTTTCGGCAGCAACGGCAATGGTGATCGTGGAATCGGTGGCGCTGTCGATCATGATATCCAACGATATCGTGCTGCCGCTTTTCCTGCGTCGCAAGCTCGCCTCGCATGCCGGCGCAAGCCAGGACCTCACCCGCACGCTTCTCAATATCCGCCGTGCGGCGATCTTTGCCGTGATGCTGCTCGGCTACGGTTATTACCGGATGGCCGACAGCCAGTCGGGGCTGGCGTCGATCGGCCTGCTCGCGTTTGCCGCCATTGCGCAGATCGCCCCTGCCCTTCTCGGCGGGCTGATCTGGCGGCGGGCCAATGCGCGCGGCGCCATTTTAGGCCTTTCCTTCGGCTTCCTGTCCTGGGCCTATCTCCTGTTCCTGCCGAGCCTTGGCGGACCGGACAACTCCCATATCGCGGCGGCCGTGCTGAATTTCATCTTTCCCGGCGCTGCGATCTTTTCCGGGCGGGAGATCGATCCTTTCGTCACGACGACGATATTCAGCCTCGCGCTCAACACGATTGCATTCGTGCTCGGTTCGCTGTCGCGAAATCCACGCCCGGTGGAGCGGTTGCAGGCGGGGATTTTCGTCAAGCGCCAGCCACGGTCACAATTTGCCACGCGCGGCTGGAAGACCCGCATCAGCGTCGGTGACCTGAAGACGGTGATCGCCCGTTATCTCGGCGAGGAGCGGATGCTGCGCTCCTTCTCCAATTACGAAAAAACTGCCGGGCGCCGGTTCCGGGACGACCAGCAGGCCGACATGGCGATGATCCATTTTTCCGAACAGTTGCTCGGCAGCGCAATCGGCTCGTCTTCGGCGCGGCTGGTGCTTTCGCTGCTGCTGCAGAAGGTGGAGGACACCAATTCCGACACCGCCTGGCTGCTCGACCAGGCGAGCGAGGCGCTGCAATATAATCAGGACATGATGCAGACGGCACTTTCCCACATGGATCAGGGGATTGCCGTGTTCGACAGTTCCGACCGGCTGACGGTTTGGAACCGTCGGTTCCGTCAGTTGCTGGATCTTCCCGAACAGGCGGGCCAGGTGGGTTTTCAGCTTTCCGATATCGTGGCGCTGCTCGCCGAACGCGGCGATGTGGGCGAGAGTGAAACAGAAGCTATTACCAGCCAGTTCAAGGATCTCGGAACGACCTTCTCGCTCATGGTGCAAGGCGGTGGGCGGATCATCGAAGTCCGCAGCAACCCCATGCCGGATGCGGGTTTCGTTGCAACCTTTACCGACATTACCGCGCGCGTTGCCGCGGATCAGGCGCTGAAACAGGCGAACGAGACGCTGGAGCAGCGGGTCGGGGAGCGAACTGCGGAGCTTACCCGCGTCAACCGCGCGCTCGGCGAGGCTCGGGCCTCGGCCGACGAGGCGAATGTTAGCAAGACCCGCTTTTTTGCCGCTGCAGGCCATGACATCCTGCAGCCGCTCAATGCCGCCCGGCTTTATTCATCGACGCTCGTCGAACGGCTTGCCGGCGCGGACAAGAATGCGGCGATCGCCCGCAACATCGACAGTTCGCTGGAATCGGTCGAAACAATCCTTGGCGCCGTACTGGACATTTCGCGGCTCGACACCGGCACGATGAAGCCCCGTTTCAGCTCGATAGAGCTGGACGATCTGTTCAAGCGGATCGACACGGACTTTTCGCCGATGGCGCGGGAGAAGGATCTCAAATTCGTCGTCATGCCGACCTCGCTGAAAGTGGTGTCCGACGCCAACCTGCTGCGGCGACTGGTGCAGAACCTCGTTTCCAACGCGATCAAGTACACGGTCTCGGGCAAGGTAATCGTCGGCGCGCGTCGGCGTGGCGACAAGGTGATTATCGAGGTGCTGGATTCAGGCATCGGCATTCCGTCATCAAAATTCCGCACCGTGTTCAAGGAATTCGCCCGGCTGGAGGATGGCGCGCGGACTGCAAGCGGATTGGGGCTGGGGCTTTCCATCGTCGACCGGCTGTCGCGGATGCTGAGCCATCCGGTACAGCTTGCCTCGCAGCCCGGCCGCGGCACGAGCTTCCGCGTCGAGATCCCGCGAGACCTCGCTGCGCCGAACGCTGCTTCGGCCAGGGTTCGACGCGAGCGTGCAAAACCCGCCAATGTGTTGAATGGATTGCGGGTGCTCTGCGTCGACAACGAACCGCAGATCCTCGAAGGCATGAGCCTTCTGATCACCGGCTGGGGCTGCACGGTCGGCCAGGCCCGCTCGCTTGCCGAGATCGATACGATCATCAAGGGCCGCGAACCGCCGCCGGATGTCATCATCGCCGACTACCATCTCGACGACGGTTACGGGATCGAGGCAATCCTTGCGCTGAGGTCCCATTATCAGACCGCAATACCGGCGATGCTGATCACGGCCGACCGGACACCGGAGGTTCGGGCAGAGGCCGAGCGGCATGGCATTGCCGTGCAGCACAAGCCAGTAAAGCCTGCGGCAATCCGCGCTTATCTGACGCAAAGCGCCGGTTTGCGCCGGGTCGCCGCCGAATAGTTTTCCACATCCACTGACAAATGCCGTTCATGTGACAGTCATCACGGACTGTTTACGGTTGAAATGTCTGAACGTCGGCTAATACCGATTCTTGCCGGAACTCTCCGGCTTCTCGCGACGTTTAGGCGCGTGACTTCCTGGCCCGCAGAGGCCTTACGGACCGAGGGGCTGGCACCATCGGAACCGGCAGAGACGGAGACCGCGACCGATGAAGCGCTTTGAAATCATTGACGGAATGCGAGGGTACTTCCTCGTGTTCATGGTACTCAACCACCTTATCTTTGCTGGTGGATACCTGCTTGTAAAAATCAATCACAACCAGCTCGCCTTCGTGGAGGACGCTCAGGGTTTCGTATTCCTTTCCGGCCTGATGATCGGCATGGTTTACGCCCGCAAGATGATGAAGGCCGGATATGCGGCTGGTCGTTCGGCGATCTATAGCCGCGCGTTCGAGCTTTATCGTTATGCGATGGGCATCGTGATCGCGGTCATGGTGGCGCAGATGGTGCTGCCGGGCGCCTATTCGATCTGGTTCAACTGGTTGGGCTACACGACCTTCGACGATCCGCTGCGTCTCGCCGCGATCGCGACCTTCCTGTACCAGCCGACCTTCATGGACATTCTGCCGCAATACATCATCTACATGCTGTTTGCGCCAATGCTGATCAAGCTCGTGCTGGAAGACAAATGGCACTATGTGGTGGCCGCATCGATCATGCTGTGGATGGCCGGCCAGCTTGGCCTGCACCAGTTGCTCACCATCCCGCTCAACGAGCTGGTCATGGGTGCCGATGATCAGGGGCTGCGCGTTTCGTTCAACCTGTTCGGCTGGCAGATCGTGTTCTTCTCGGGTCTGGTGCTCGGCGCGCTGACGTCTTCGGGCAAGATCAACTGGGGTAATGTGCTGTCGCCCGACAACACCTTCATCCCCAAGGTGGCGCTGGTGCTGGTGCTGTTCTTCCTGCCGCTGCGCCTGATTACCGCCAATGAGCTGATGCCGCCGCACATGATCGGCAAGTTCGCCTCGATGGAAATCCGTGCAGATTTCGGTCCGGTCTATCTGTTGAACTTCGCGGCGATGGGTCTGCTCGTCACCTGGCTGATCGTTGCCGGCCCGAAGCACAAGGCGGCATGGGTTCGCGCGATTGCCTCGGCACTGACCTGGGTGTTCACTCTGCGTTTCCTGCGCCTGCTCGGCCGCCATTCGCTTTATGTCTATGTCTGGCACGTCGCCATCGTTTACTTCGTCTATTATTTCGACGGCCGTTCGCCGGAGCTGGACGAACTGACAAAAACGGCGATTGCGGTCGTTGCGGTTGGACTTCTTGCAATCCCGGCCGTCTGGCGGGAACGCGACAAGTATCTCGGCACCGCGGAGCCGGCACCGGCCAAGACCCGCGACCCGAAACCCGCCGCTTCCACCGGCCAGCAGCAGATGGTCGTGCGGTAAACCAAAGTAGACTTATGAATTGCAAAGGGCGGCCCGAGAGCCGCCCTTTTCGTTTGCGTGATTTCTTCAGACCTCAGGTAGTCTGGCTGAGCTTTTCCTTGTCTTCCTCGTCCAGACGGCCCGAGAACCAGTTGGAGAGGAGCGCGCCGGAAATGTTGTGCCAGACGGAAAAGATGGCGCTCGGGACTGCGGCGAGCGGGGAGAAATAGGCGGTTGCCAGAGCGGCACCGAGGCCGGAATTCTGCATGCCGACTTCGATCGCGATCGCCTTGCGCTTGGCAAGCGACAGGCCCGACGCCTTGGCGGCGAAGAAGCCGAGCAGGTAGCCAAGGCCATTGTGCAGGACGACGACGGCGAAGATGAGCAGGCCGGATTGGGCAATTGCGCCCTTGGACGCCGCAACGACCGCCGAGACGATCAGCACGATGCCGATGACGCTGACGAGCGGCAGGGCCGGAACGGCGGCCTTCACGACCGAAGGGACGAGCTTCTGCAGCAGGGCACCCAATGCCAGCGGCACGAGAACGACCTTTACGATCGACATGAACATCGCCCAGCCATCAACCGGCAGGTACTGGCTGGCAAACATCCAGACGAGGAAAGGCGTGACGATCGGTGCGGCCAGCGTGGTGACCGAGGTGCAGGCAACCGAAAGCGCCACATCGCCCTTCGACAGGTAGGTCATGACGTTGGACGAAGTACCGCCCGGGCAGCAACCGACGAGGATGACACCGGCGGCGACCTCCGGCGGCATGGGGATGACCATGGTCAGGATCACGGCCAGAAGCGGCATGATGATGAACTGGCCGAGCACGCCGATAGTGACGTCGAAGGGGCGCTTTACCACTTCGCGGAAATCATCGACCGACAGCGTCAGGCCCATGCCGAACATGATGATCGACAGAAGCGTGACGATCCACGGCGCGATCTGCTTGAAGGTTTCCGGAAAGAAGAAGCCGAGGACGGCGAAGACGATGACCCAGATTGCGAAGGTCTTGCCGACGAAGGCGGAGAAGGTTGCCAAGGATTTCAAGAATTCACTCCCGAACGAAATAAAGTGTCCGCGGTCTAGTTCCCTGAACCCCGGCGTCAAGGCCGAATTGATGAATATCAGTTCCGTATGCGTCCGTTTCGGCCCCGATTACCCGATCAGATGCCCTCCCCATAGCCCGACTGCACGGCAGCGCTGATGGAGGAAACGAAGCGGCGGGTGCGCTCGTGTTCCGGTGCGCCGAAAACGCGATCGGCCGCCCCTTGTTCGACGACCTTGCCGGCTTCGAGGAAGACCGCATGATCGGCAACGCGGGAGGCGAGGCGCAGGTCGTGGGTGGCGATGACCATGGTCGTGCCTTCGGCTGCAAGCTTGCTCAGGACCTCGACGACTTCGGTTGCCAGTTCCGGATCGAGCGCCGAAGTGGGTTCGTCGCAGAGCAGCACACGCGGCGACATGGCGAGTGCACGGGCGATTGCTACACGCTGCTGCTGGCCGCCGGAAAGGGTCGAGGGCCATGAGTCGACCTTATGCGCCATGCCGACCTTGGTGAGCAGTTCACGCGCACGGGCTTCCGCCTTCTCACGCGGCCATTTCAACACCGTGACCAAGCCTTCCATGACATTTTCGAGCGCCGTGCGGTGGGGGAAAAGCTGGAAATTCTGAAAAACCATGCCGGTCTGGCGGCGGATTTTTTGAACTGCATCCCAGCCGACCTTTTTGCCGGGAGCGAACTCGATTACCGCATCACCTAGGCGGATCGTGCCGGAAGTTGGGATTTCGAGCAGGTTGATGCAGCGCAGAAGCGTGCTCTTGCCGCCGCCCGACGGGCCGACAAGGGCAGTGACGCTGCCTTCATTTACCTTGAGGCTGATATCGTCGATGACCTGAAGGTCGCCGAAATTCTTGCGGATATGGGAGAGCTCGATCATCGGTTGGCCTCCAGCATGCCGCCATATCTTGAAAAGCGTTTTTCCAGCCGTACCTGCAGCGCCGAAAGCACGGAGCTGAGCGCCAGATAGATGATCGCTGCCTGGATATAGAGGATCAGCGGCTCGTAAGTGGTGGCGACGATGCGCTGGGCGGCCTGAAACAGTTCCGGCACGGTGATGGCGGCGGCGAGCGATGTATCCTTGACCAGCGAGATGAAGGTGTTGGAGAGCGGCGGCACGGCAACACGGGCGGCCTGCGGCAGGATGGTGCGGGCCATGGCCTGACGCCAGTTCATGCCGATCGAATAGGCCGCTTCCCACTGGCCTTTCGGCACGGAGGCGATGACCGCGCGAATGATTTCGGACGAATAGGCGCCGATATTGAGCGTGAAGCCGATCAGCGCCGCCGGGAAGGCATCGAGTAGGATGCCGACGCTGGGCAGGCCGTAAAAGATGACGAAAAGCTGGACGAGCAGCGGCGTGCCGCGAATGACCCAGACGTAGAACCTTGCGATCAGCACCAGCGGCTTCGGGCCGAACAGCCTTGTGACGGCGGTGATGAGACCGAGCGTCAGGCCGAAGGCGAAGGAGAGCAAGGTCAGCGGCACGGTGAATTTCACACCGGCCCAGAGCAGGGTCGGAAATGAATCCATCATCAGTTGAAGCCAATGCGGCACGGGCGAAGTCCTTACTCTCTAACGCTCTATGATCATTAACACGAAAACGCCCGGCCAAGGCCGGACGTTCGGGTTCAGCTTTCGCCAAATCGTAGCACGGTTCAAGTGCAGGAGGATCGGACGAATATCTCTTGCATATCCCTTACTTGGAGACGTCCTGACCGAAATATTTCTCGGAGATCGTCTTGTAGGTGCCGTCGGCCTTGATATCGGCCAGCGCCTTGTTGACCTCGGCCACCAGTTCGTCGTCACCCTTGCGCAGCAGGACGCCGGAATAGCTGGCTTCAGCCTGTTCGGCGACGATCTTGACCGGTGCGTCGGCCTTCTGCTTCTTGAAATCGAAGAAGGAAAGACTGTCGTTCAGCGTCGCATCGGCGCGGCGGGTAAGAACCAGCTGGATCGACTGATCGAAACCATCGGTGCCGACGAGTTCGGCGCCTGCGGCCTCGGCCATCTTGCCGTAATTGCTGGTGAGCGACTGGGCGGCCTTCTTGCCCTTGAGGTCGGCAAAACCCTTGATATCGGTGTTGTCGTCACGGACGATCAGCACGGCCTTGGAGGCGATATAGGGCTCCGAGAAGGCGTATTTCTGCTTGCGGGCATCGGTGATACCGACCTGGTTGATGACGGCGTCATAACGATCCGCATCGATACCGGCAATCAGGCCATCCCACTTGCCTTCGATGAACTGTGCCTTCACGCCGAGCTTCTTGGCAACCGCTTCGCCGATCTCGACATCGAAGCCTACGAGCTTGTTCGATGCGTCGTGGAAGGTGAAGGGGGCGTAGGTGCCTTCCGTGCCGATGCGGATGACGCCGGCCTTTTTGATCTTGTCGAGATTTTCGCCGGCAAAGACCGGAGCGGCAAAAGCAGCCTGCACGAGCAGGGCGGCGGCAACAGCCTTGAGAGTGGTTTTGACGAGGTTCATTTCGGTATTCTCCAACGAATGAGTTGCCGTGGTGATCGCAGAAAATAGGCGCGTTGTGAGGAAAGAAAACCGCCGCCGAAAGCGGCAAATGCGAATATTTTTTGCGTCCTCCACGGGCGAATGCTCGAAATGCGGATTTGTCGCAGGGATTAAGGTCGT
Source organism: Neorhizobium sp. LMR1-1-1.1 (assembly GCF_040675795.1). Classification (NCBI taxonomy): domain Bacteria; kingdom Pseudomonadati; phylum Pseudomonadota; class Alphaproteobacteria; order Hyphomicrobiales; family Rhizobiaceae; genus Neorhizobium; species Neorhizobium sp. LMR1-1-1.1. The sequence continues at coordinate 457,368 of NZ_JBEGHE010000025.1, read as the reverse complement.
TGACTGGGTGACAGATGCGCATCGGGATATGGATGCAATACGCCCTTGGCGATCTTGAGCATTTCCAAGTTCGGACGGGGCGCTGAAAGCTGCCTCATGATTTAGTTTGTAAGTGACACCTCTCAGCGCCCCGTTCGGCAGTTTTTATCCGCGACTCCGGTCCCTCTGCCGTTGCCTTGCCGAATGGTTTTCGTCTGGCTTGATGGAAAACGGGCGGATCCTCGGGTTAAACCCGAGGACTTATCGCCAACCCTCCATGTCGCCGCCGCCGGGCACTCCGTTTTCACGGACGGACTTGAACGCCCGGCGAAACCACTCTTCAGGCCACCATGTGTGCCGCACAGGCACATCCGACGCGCCATTCGGGCATCAGAAGCGGCAGGCCGGTCCGAAAACCTTGCCGCTTCCCCCGTGTCGCCGGAGGGAGACCATTTTCCGCAGACCCCGGTGGTGACGGTTCACGTCGTCCCTTCACCCCCAGCGCCGGTCCCGCCTCGCCGGCACGCCTGCCGGTGTATCCGTGACGGAACGGGGAGAGTGTAGTCATAGGTTAGGAGGGTGGGGATAAAATTTTCGTAAGATGTTGATTTTGTTCGGTCATGGCATGATTTCGTCCCCATGCTCAAGGACGCTTGGAGTGCTTGTGTCTGGATCCTCGGGTCAGGCCCGAGGATGACGGATCTGAGGGGATGTAGGACAGCACCTAACGCGATGTCGTGCTTGGTCGGCAGAAATAAGGTCGGTACTGCCTCACTTTTTAGGTTTCGCCAGAGAACGCGGCAGCAACTTGGTGCGTCGAGTATAAAGGTCTGACGGACGACATTTCCATGCTTGCACAATGACGTTGCTTTGCTTGTAGCACTCTGGCTCTCACCTATCTGTCGTCATCCTCGGGCTTGACCCGAGGATCCAGGCACACGCCCCTACAATGCTAGGATTGACGACGCGCGTGCATCCCAACATCCTGCTCGCATGGCGGGATATGTCTACATCATCACCAACCACAAAAACGGAACGCTCTATATTGGCGTGACGTCTGATCTTGAGAGGCGCATCTGGGAGCATCGCGAAGACATGACACCCGGTTTTGCCTCGAAATACGGCTGCAGACAGCTTGTCTGGTATGAGGAGCATCTGAGCATCACGACGGCGATACAGCGGGAGAAATCACTCAAGCGCTGGTACCGAAAATGGAAGATCGAGCTGATCGAGACGATGAACCCGCACTGGCGGGATTTGTATTATGAGCTTGGGTGAAGAAGGCTCTCTCCGGCTGGCACGTTTTACCGGATTGGCATCGACTTTAGGCTTGCGTCTGGATCCTCGGGTCAAGCCCGAGGATGACGGCCGTTAGGGTAGCGCTTAGCCGAAAGCCAACGTTTCTCCAAATATCTGCTGAGCGCATGCTTTACTTGTGGGAGCCGCATAAAACAGTAAATTAAGCAATCAAGCCAAACTCGATGTTTACTTTAAGCGCCCTTGCGCATCCCTCTCCTCCGTCATCCTCGGGCTTGACCCGAGGATCCAGACACAAGCAATCTCGGAAAGCTAAATCCGACTTGTCCGGCTCGACCTGATAATTCGTCAGACATGCGATCATCAATGAAGACGTCGATCGGCCACGCTTCCCTTTCCACCGCATCAAACCGTCCCCACACCATATTGCGCCCCAACGCCCCTAATGCCATTACGACACCCATGCAAAACCCCGCGATAAGACTGACGGCCAGGGGGCTGAAATTCCAATTGGTTGGACCGATCGAGCTTGAAGTCTCTGCGGGGCGGTGTCTCGCGGTAAGCGGGCCTTCGGGGGCGGGAAAGAGCCTGACATTGCGGATGATTGCCGATCTGGTGCCGCATGAGGGGGAGTGTTTTGTCGATGGGCTGGCGGCGTCTTCGATGACAGGGCCAGCATGGCGGCGGGTGGTGCGGTATGTTTCTTCCGAACCCGGCTGGTGGGCGGCAACGGTTGGCGAGCATTTTGCCGATGCAAGCGCGCAGACCGACGGGATGAAGCGGCTTTTTCTCGATGCTTCGCTGCTGGAGGCAGCACCCGAGCGGCTTTCGACCGGGGAGCGGCAGCGGATGGCATTTTTACGGGCGATCGAGGATCGGCCGAAAGTGCTTTTGCTGGACGAGCCGACTTCGGCGCTGGACCCGGCTTCTGTGAAGGCGGTGGAAGAGATCGTGAAAGAGCTGATGGCCGATGGATGCGCCGTGGTTTTGACCTCGCATGACCCGGAACAGGTGGAGCGGCTGGCCGACCATGTGATGACGCTTGCGAGGCCGCAATGAACGGTCTCGTCTTCGGCCCTTTCGAGCTGGCATTTGCGGCGTTGCTGGTTCTGGTCAACGCGGTGTTGTCAGTGGCTTTCAGCCTCGGCATTCACCGGTCCATCCTGATCGCGGCGCTGCGAATGGTGGCGCAGCTTCTGCTGGTCGGTTTCGTGCTGGGTTTCATCTTTACCAGCGCCGACCATTGGCTGAGCCTTCTGGTTCTTTTCGCGATGCTAGTGGCAGCGACTTTCGAAGTGGGGTCACGGCAGCGCAAGAAGCTGATCGGCTTCTGGCATTACGGGCTTTCCGGCATTGCGGTCTCCGGCGGCACGATGCTGGTCGCGGCCTTTGCGCTGATGACGGTGGCGGGATCGGAAGACTGGACTGCACCAAGGATCGTCATTCCGATCTTCGGCATCATTTTAGGCTCGGCGATGAGCGCCAGCAGCATCGCGCTCAACAACATTTTCGAAGGCGTGTCTTCCCAGCGGGCAGCCATCGAGGCGCAGCTTTCGCTCGGGCGCACGCGCCGAGAGGCGATCGCGCCGTTGATGCAGCGGGCGATCTATGCCGGCACGCTGCCGGTGCTGAACCAGATGGCGGGCGCCGGGCTGATCACGCTGCCCGGCATCATGAGCGGGCAGATATTGGCCGGGGCCAATCCGCTAATTGCGGCGCAATCTCAGATCTTTCTGATGCTGCTCCTCTGCGCCGCCTCGACGGCCAGCGTGGTGACTGCGGTCTGGCTCGCCGCCAAAAGCCTGAGCGACGAGCGGGAGAGGCTGAGGCTCGACCGGTTTCGGGTGAAGAAGGGCTGAGCGGCAGCAATGGCGGTCTTAAGGCACGACCTCGCTTCGACACTTCACCTGAATTGAAGGGTCTTTCCAGCCCAATGACTTGGGCTGGCTGGATTCCTGTGACAGGCAAAGGAATGAGGGAAGAGGCCCGTGGCCTCAAGCCGCTTTGCCGACTTCGGCATAGGGGTTGAAGCGCTCGTAGAAGGTTTCGCTCTTGGCGGCCATGTCCTTCAGGAGCGGGGTCGGGGCGAAATGATCGCCGTATTGTGACGCCAGTTTTTCGGCCAGCGCGACGAAGGTTTTTACGCCCATGCCGTCTATATAGCTCAGCGTGCCGCCCGTGTAAGGCGCGAAGCCGAAGCCGAGGATCGAGCCGACATCGGCTTCGCGGGGGTCGGTGACGATGCCTTCTTCCACCGTGCGGGCGGCCTCCAGCGCGATCGTGACGAGGAAACGCTGCTTGAGGGTTTCAACGTCGATTTCTGATGCCGGTTTCTGGTGATAGAGGTCCTTGAGGCCGGGCCAGAGGGACTTTTTGGCCGGTTTGGCCGGGTAGTCGTAAAAACCCTGGCCGTTCTTGCGGCCGCGGCGATCCAGCACGTCGACCATCTTGTCGATCAGGTCCATGTGCTCGGGCTTGACCGAGTTAGGGCCGAGATCGGCGATAGAGGCCTTCATGATCTTCTGGGAGAGATCGACGGCGACTTCGTCGTTGAGCGAGAGCGGGCCGACCGGCATGCCGGCCATCTTGGCAGCATTCTCGATCATTGCGGCCGGCACGCCCTCAGTGAGCATGTCATAGGCCTCGTTGATATAACGGAAGACGCAGCGGTTGACGAAGAAGCCGCGGGTATCGTTGACGACGATCGGGGTCTTCTTGATTTTCGCGACGAAATCCAGCGCGACCGCCAGCGCCTTGTCGCCGGTGTCTTTGCCGAGGATGACTTCCGTGAGCATCATCTTTTCGACCGGCGAGAAGAAATGCACGCCGATGAACTGGTCCGGGCGTTTTGAATTTTCGGCGAGACCGGTGATCGGCAGGGTGGAGGTGTTGGAAGCAAAGACGGTGGTTTCCGGGATGACGGCCTCGATCTGTTCGATGACGGCCTTCTTCACCGCACGATCTTCGAAGACGGCTTCGATGACGAGGTCGGCATCCGAGAGGGTTGCGTAATCGGGCGTGGGGGTGACGAGCGAGAGGAGCTTTTCGCCCTCCTCCTTCGTCATGCGGCCCTTGGCAATGCTGTCTGCCACCAGTTTTTCCGAGACGGACTTGCCCTTGTCGGCTGCGGCCTGATCGCGATCGATGAGGACGACAGGGATGCCGGCGGCGGCGGTGACATAGGCGATCGAGGCGCCCATGAAGCCGGCGCCGACGACGCCGACCTTTCTGAACTCGCTCTTTTCCACACCGGCCGGGCGGCGGGCGCCCTTGCCGAGTTCCTGCATGGAGATGAACAGCGAACGGATCATCGAGAAGGCTTCGGTGGTCTGCAGAACTTGCGTGAAATAGCGCTGCTCGACCTTCAGGGCCGTATCGAAGGGAAGCTGCAGGCCTTCATAGACGCATTTCAGGATGGCGAGCGCGCCGGGATAATTGCCGGCGGTTTCGCGGCGCAGGATTGCCGGGGCTGCGGGCCAGAGCTGGGCGGCCTGGGGTGTCCAGACGCCGCCGCCGGGGGCCTTGAAGCCCTTTTCATCCCAGGGGGCGACGGGTTTCAGGCCATCCTTGATCATCTGTTTTGCGGCGGTGACGAGCTGATCGGGTTCGACGACCTGATGGACGAGGCCCATGGCCTTGGCGCGCGCAGGCGCAAGCGACTGACCCGTGGTCATCATCTGCAGGGCGGACTGGGCATCGGTGAGGCGGGACACGCGTTGGGTGCCGCCGGCGCCGGGGAAAATGCCGACCTTGACCTCGGGCAGCGCCAGCTTGACGGACTTCGCATTCGACACGACGCGGCCGTGGCAGGCGAGCGACAGCTCGAATGCGCCGCCCATGCAGGTGCCGTTGATGGCCGAGACCCAGGGCTTGCCGCAGGTCTCTATGGCACGGAACAGCCAGGTCATGCGGCCGGCAACCTCGAACAGTTTTTGGGCTGCGGCCGCGGGATCCTTGGCGCGTTCATCCTGCAACATGGAGAACATGCCGCGGATCATAGTGAGATCGGCACCGCCGGAGAAGGTGGACTTTCCGCTGGTGAAGACGGCGCCCTTGATGGCGGTGTCTTCGGTGGTGGCTTTGAGGATCGCCTCGAGTTCGTCCATGACTTCGACGGTGAAGACGTTCATCGACTTGCCGGGCATGTCCCAGGTGATGAGGGCGATGCCGTCCGCGTCGGTTTCGACGGTGAAATTCTTGGTTGTGCTCATGGTGGGATTTCCTCTTCCCTGAAATTCTGGCGGTTGGGCCCCTCCCCCTTGTGGGGAGGGGTTGGGGAGGGGATCTTCATTGTCGTGAGACCCCTCCCGCCTGCCGGCCACCCTCCCCACAAGGGGGAGGGTTAAGACCCTCTCAAACCCGCTCGATCACCGTCGCCGTGCCCATGCCGGCGCCGATGCAGAGCGTGACCAGTGCGGTGTTCAGGTCGCGGCGTTCCAGTTCGTCGAGAACGGTGCCGAGGATCATCGCGCCGGTGGCGCCGAGGGGGTGGCCCATGGCGATGGCGCCGCCGTTGACGTTCATGATGTCGTGGCTGATATCGAAAGCCTGCATGTAGCGCAGGACCACGGCGGCGAAGGCTTCGTTGAGTTCGAACAGATCGATATCGGAAATCTTCATGCCGGTGCGGGCGAGAAGCTTTTCGGTGACGTCAACCGGGCCGGTCAGCATCAAAGCCGGGTCGGAGCCGATATTGGCGAAAGCGCGGATACGGGCACGCGGCTTGATGCCCATGCTCTCGCCACCCGCTTTCGAGCCGATCAGGACGGCAGCAGCGCCATCGACTATGCCCGACGAGTTGCCGGCATGGTGGACATAGTTGATCTTCTCGATTTCCGGATGGGCCTGAATGCCGACGGCTTCGAAGCCGCCCATTTCGCCCGGCATCTGGAAGGAGGCGTTGAGGGAAGCGAGCGCCTGCATGTCGGTTCCCGGACGCATGTGCTCATCGCGGTCGAGGATGATCAGGCCGTTCTGGTCTTTTACGGGAATGACGGAGTTGTTGAAGTAGCCGGCATCCCAAGCTTTTCCGGCGCGTCTCTGGCTTTCGACGGCATAGGCATCGACGTCATCGCGGGAAAAACCGTATTTGGTAGCGATCAGATCGGCCGAGACGCCCTGGGGCATGAAATAAGCCGGGAAGTTGACCGAAGGATCCATGTACCAGGCGCCGCCGGACATGCCCATGCCGACGCGTGACATGCTCTCGACACCGCCGGCGATGACGATGTCATCCGAACCGGCCGCGATCTTGCCGGCGCCGAAATTGATAGCGTCGAGGCCTGACGCGCAGAAGCGGGAGATCTGCATGCCGGGGGCCTTGGTCGAATAACCGGCTTCGAAGGCGGCGGCCTTGGGGATGACGGCGCCACTATCCATCACCGGGTCGACGCAGCCCATGATGATGTCGTCGACGGTTTCGGTGTTGAGCCCGTTGCGGTCGCGGATGGCTTCCAGCGTCTTGGCGGCGAGGCGGACGGACGGAACCTCATGCAGGGATCCATCCTTCTTGCCGCGACCGCGTGGCGTGCGCACGTGATCGTAAATGAAGACTTCGGTCATGGTGTTGTCTCTCCCGTTTTCCCTTTCAGGGCGGCACTTCGGAGCGCCTTGTCCTTAAAAATGGTTCAGAATGCTTCCGCAGCCAGTTCCATCACACTGTCGCTGCCCGCCTCGATGCGCACCTTGCGCAACGCAGTTTCCGGCATGATCTTTTCCATATAGAAACGCGCGGTGACGAGCTTGTTCTTCAGATACTCCTCGCGCGGGTCACCACTACCAAGCTTTTCCTGAGCGGTTTTTGCCATCCTGGCCCACATATAGCCCAAGGTCACAAGGCCGAAGAGGTGCATGTAGTCGGTGGAGCCGGCGCCGGCATTGTCGGGTTTGGCCATGGCGTTCTGCATGAACCACATGGTTGCGGCCTGCAGGTCGTTGAGGCCTTTCTTCAAAGCCTTGGTGAAGGGAGCCATCGCTTCGTCGGCGCGATTTTCCTCGCAGAAATCGCCGATTTCCTTGAACATGGCCATCACCGCGCGGCCGCCGTTCAAGGCCAGTTTGCGGCCAACCAGGTCGAGCGCCTGGATGCCGTTCGCGCCTTCATAGATCATGGTGATGCGGGCATCGCGAACATACTGGCTCATGCCGTGTTCCTCGATGTAACCGTGACCGCCGAAAACCTGCTGGGCCATGACGGCGTGGTCGAAACCCTTGTCGGTCAGGACGCCTTTGAGGATCGGGGTCGCGAGGCCGAGCAAGTCATCGGCGTTCTGGCGTTCCTTTTCATCCGGCGAGCGGTGAGAGATGTCGGACTTCAGCGCGGTCCAGAGAAGGAAGGCGCGGCCTGCCTCGTTGAAGGACTTGATGGTCATCAGCGAGCGGCGGATATCCGGGTGAACGATGATGGGATCAGCCTTTTTGTCCGGTGCCTTGGCGCCGGAGAGCGAACGGCCCTGGATGCGCTCGTTGGCATAGGCCACGGCGTTCTGATAGGCGGTTTCGGCGATCGACAGGCCCTGCAGGCCGACGCCGAGGCGGGCCTCGTTCATCATCACGAACATGGCCGACAGGCCCTTGTTCTCCGCGCCGATCAGGTAACCGGTGGCATCATCATAGTTCATGACGCAGGTGGAATTGCCGTGGATGCCCATCTTTTCCTCGATCGCTCCGCAGGTCGCGCCATTGCGCTCGCCGAGCGAACCATCTTCACCGACGATGAATTTGGGGACGATGAAGAGCGATATGCCCTTGGTGCCTTCCGGCGCGCCTTCGATGCGGGCGAGAACCAGATGGATGATGTTGTCCGTCATACCGTGTTCGCCGGCGGAGATGAAAATCTTCTGGCCGGAGATCCTGTAGGAGCCATCGCCCTGCGGCACGGCCTTGGTGCGCAGCAGGCCGAGATCGGTGCCGCAATGGGGCTCGGTGAGGTTCATGGTGCCGGACCATGTGCCTTCGACCATTTTCGGCAGATAGGTGGCCTTCTGCTCATCAGAACCGTGGACGAGGATGGCGGCGATCGCGCCCTGCGTCAGGCCCGGATACATCATCAGCGACATGTTGGCTGACGACATGTATTCGCCGACGGCGGCATGCAGAGTATAGGGAAGCCCCTGCCCACCAAACTCTTCCGGCACAGCAAGACCGATCCAGCCACCCTGGCAATACTGATCATAGGCCTCTTTGAAACCCTTCGGTACAGTGACTGAGCCATCATCCCTTCGGCTGCAGCCTTCCTGATCGCCTGACAGATTGAGCGGAAACAGTGCTTCCTCAGCCACCTTTGCCGCTTCACCGACGATCGCCTCGATCATGTCCGGCGAGGCATCGGCGAAACCGGGCAGGTTGCCATAGCGCTCAAGGCCCAGAACATCGTTGAGAATGAAGAGCGTATCAGTGGTCGGGGCCTTATAGATTGGCATCGATGAGCATCCTCCCTGTCATCTTCATCGGCAGCACCACTCCTTCTGCGCTTCGTTTCCGAAAGCGTCCCGATCAAGGGCCGCTGCGCTGACACTGCCAATTCTTGCATTCGTCATTTAATTGACGTGCGCGTAAACGTCAATTGGTACTCACACGCAATTTATGAGGCCACAGGCGCGGAGATAGGGCGGGCAGGTGCGAAGTCAGCCGCGGCATAAATATTAGAATGTTGTGAAATAGTTAAAATCTGAAGCAGCTTTAACGGGTTGTTTACCATGTTTGCAGAGATAGTAGGCGATCTGACGGTTCGGTGCGTTTGCTTCGAAAAGCGTTCAAACCGTCACAATGGCAAGTCTTGCGTAAGGTTTCTCTAATATTCTGTTTTACTCATGGAGGAATACCTCCGGGGGAAACGTTCAGAGTCGGACCGGCAGGATCAACGTCGAAACGAGCGAGCACATGAACGGATCACGATCGGCACATCCCCGTCACGGCGACCGAGACCGCTCGTCGCTGGATGCGCTGAGCCGCACAATCGAGGGACTGGAAGCACGCATTCAGGGCCTGATGGCAGGCGGACGCGCGCCGGCACAGGCGCCGATCCAAGCACAGGTAGCCGCACCGCAAAGAGCCATTGACGACAATCGACAGCCGCGTATGCCGGCCGGGCCTGATCCGCGCGCGAAGGCGAGCCCCGTCGATGCGGGCTACGCGGAGCGTGCGCGCGACCCGCTGGCGGAAATCCGCGAGCGGCAACGCATGCTCGAACAGGCAGGCCAGAGCAGCCGCCGTTTTGAATACAGTGCAGCGATACCTGCAGCACCCGCTCGCACCGAACAGCGCACCGGCACCCGCCGCGAAGACATTCGCCAGCCGGCGGTTGCCACGCGCGTGGCCGAGGCCAACCAGCGCCGTGCCGACATTCGTGAATTTACCGAGACGCTTTCCGGCCTGAGACAGGATCTCAAGCGCGACATTTCCGAAGGCGTATCGCACGAGATGCTGGCGCTGAAGGATGAAGTGCGTGCGATCCGCGCCCAGGCGGAGGACTCGCGTTTCACGCAGGATGTGCAGGCGGACCTTGCACGGCTGGCCCAGGGCATCGACCAGCTTGCGATGCAATCCGCTCCAGGCGCTTCGGGCTTGCGTTCCGAATTCGAGGATTTGCGGACCGTCATGGACGGGCTTGCCCGGCAGGAATCGCTGCGGCAGATGCAGGACCAGTGGGTAGGGCTGGAAGAACGCCTTCAGGACGCCGACACGAGTGCGCTGCGCGAAGAACTGGTGGCGCTTGCCTACCGGGTCGACGAAATTCGCAACCAGCTCGGCGTGATGGCGGACAGCCCGACCATTCGCGCGCTGGAACAGAAGCTGCTGGCGCTTGCCGGCATGATGGAACAGCTCGGCTCTCGCATGAAGCCGAATGACGCGGCGATCACCGAACAGTTCAGCCAGTTGGACCACAGGCTGGACGAGATCAGCCGCGCAATTGCCGCCAATTCCCGAGCCAGCGCTGCCAATGCGCAGGACGAGCTTGCGATGCAGCGGCTGCAAGACCGGCTTGAAGACCGGCTGGCCGGGCTGATGGAACAGGTGGAAACGATCGGCCGCTACACTGCCGACCAGAGCGCCACCGACGGTCTTTCCATGCGGATCGAGCTGCTCGCCGGCAAAATCGAAGACATGGCCGAGGAGCAGGCAACGGCACAGCTGCAGGAGCGTATCGAACAGCTTTCGGTGCTGGTGCAGCAGATGCATGTTCCCGGCCAGCAGGAAGACGTCACCAACTACCTTTCCGACATTTCGCGCAAGATCGATGCGCTGGACACGAGTTTTGGCGCCGAGGGGCTTGGCGAGCGGCTCGATTATCTGTCGCGCCGGATTGAGGAGATGGAACAGCAGCCGCGGCCCCTGCATGCCGATGACGGCGCTTTCGTGCGGATCGAGGACAGGCTTAGCGCGATTGCAGCGCAACTGGACGAGGCAACATCCGCTCCACGCAATGACGACGAGGCGCTGCGCGGGCTGGAAGCCCAGATTGCCAATCTTTCGACGCTGATTTCGCAGCCGAGCAGTACGCCCGCCGCATGGCCGCCGGAATTCGACAGCCGCATGGCGGCGATCGAAGGCTATATGGCGACCAATGACGAATATATCGTCGAGGCCGCCCGGCAGGCGGCCGAAGCGGTGGTCGAGGCCTATTCACGTAATCTGAGTGCCGGCGCGCCCGGCACAAGCGGAGACATGGCGGCACTTGCAGCCCTTGCCGACGACCTGAAGCATCTCGAAGAGCTGACGCGCGGTTCCGAAAGCCGGACACACCAGACGTTCGAGGCACTGCACGGCACGCTGGTGCAGATCGCCGAACGGCTGGACCAGCTGGAAGGCCAGTTTGCGACTGCGCCTGCCGTGTCCTATCGAAACGAAGAGCCTGTTCGCCAGCCGGCCTTTGCGGCTGCGCCGATCCAGCGCGACATGCCGGTGGCGCGCGAGGCGGCACCCGTTGCGATGCCGCCCGTTTCAGCCGAAGCGGATCGTGAACTGGCCAACCTCGACATGCCGCGCACGGAAGCCCGGTTGAGAGAGACCAGCGCGATCGGTTCCACCATGGCCGATCATGTTCCGGCGATGCTCTTGCCGGTCGATGCCGAGACGGACATTGAGGACGAAGAAAAGCCTGCGAAGAAGAGCCTGCTCGGCGGGCTGGCCAAGCGCCTTCTCCCCGGCTCGAAGCAGGACAAGCCTGCCAAGGCACGCACCTTCGTCGACCCGACGCCATCGATCGATCCTTCGGCAGACGATGCCGTGGTTGCCGGCGACATGCTGGAGAGCGAAGGCGAAAACGACCTTCTGGAACCGGGTTCAGGTGCGCCGGACGTTCGCAAGATCCTTGAGCGGGTGAGAGCCAGCCAGGCAGCCGGAGAATTCGGCAGCGAGCGGGGTGGCGATCGCACAGGCGACCGCGCCGACTATATTGCTGCTGCCCGCCGGGCCGCAAAGGCCGCCGCGCAGGAGGCCGATCCTTCCCAGATGGGCTCGCTTGCAAAGGCCAAACCCGCCAAGGCGAAGCCTGCTATCGGCAAGGCAGAGAAGGAAAAGGGCGCATCGGCCTTTTCGCGCCATCGCCGGCCGATCCTGATGGCAGTCGGCGCCGTGCTTCTGGCGCTGATGGCAATGCCGCTGATCAAGACCGTGACGAGCGGCAGCCCGGCACCGCAGGTGGCTTCGGTCGAGCAGCCGGTGATTGCGGCCGCTCCCGAGGCAAGCGCGCCGACGCCTGCCGCTCTGGTTCCGCAGACGCCGGCGGCTTCCGAGACTCCGGTCTTACCGCAGAGCGCTGCGCCAGAGATAACTGCTCCGCCGGCGGAGCAAATGGCAAATACACCCGAGGCTGCAGCGCCGCAGGCAAGCGATTCGGATGTGGTTGCGGAAGCTCCGGCGGAAGACCTGCCGGCGGCTCCGATCGCGCCGGTCGAACACGCCTCGATCGCCGTGCCTGCCGGTATCGAACCACAGTCGATGGCCGATGCGGCAGCGGCCGGTGACGCCAATGCGCTGTTTGAAATCGGTGCACGCTTCAGCGACGGCCGCGGAGTTACGACCGATCTCGGCGAAGCCGCCAAGTGGTACAAGCTTGCGGCCGATCGCGGTCTTGCGCCGGCGCAGTATCGGATGGGCAACCTTCTGGAGAAGGGAACCGGCGTCGAGCGCAATCTCGGCGAGGCGATTTCCTATTATCGTCAGGCGGCGCAGGCGGGTAATGCCAGCGCGATGCACAATCTCGCGGTTCTTTACGCTTCGGGGGCTGCCGGCCAGCCGGACTATGCGGCGGCCGTCGACTGGTTCCGCAAGGCAAGCGAGCACGGCGTTGCCGATAGCCAGTTCAACCTCGCGATCCTCTATGCCCGCGGCAACGGCGTGCGCCAAGATCTCGAAGAGAGCTACAAGTGGTTCGGCGTAGCTGCCAGGGGTGGCGATACGGATGCTGCCGCCAAGCAGGAAGAGGTGGGCAAGGCGATGCGCAAGGAGCAGCTGGAAAGCGCTCGCGCCAAGCTGAATGCCTGGACCGCCAAGCCGCTCGACCCGAATGCCAATGCCGTTAACATTCCGGACGAATGGGTTTCCGGCAAGAAACTGACCACTGCATCGATCGACATGACCAAGGCGATCCGCAACATCCAGGCCATTCTCAACAAGAACGGTTTCGATGCCGGCACGCCGGACGGCAAAATGGGCGCCAAGACGGTTGCGGCGATCAAGGCGTTCCAGAGTTCGATCGGCCAGGAGCCGACCGGCAAGGTGGACGACGCGATGGTGCGTGAACTTCTCAAGCGGAATGGATAAGCTCCAGTCGCCGGACCGGAGACGGCATGTCCGTTTTCGGTCCGGCTTTTTTGGTGCGCCCACGCATATCTCCAATCACGACTAAAACGACCGGGTTTGCGGTGACGCGGCATATTCGCCACGCCGCTGAGAAAACGGCCGAATCAAAGGCTTGCGATACCCTGACGCGCCCATGCGGGTTTGACAGCCTGACGCCTGCGCAGGCATGTGGAGCAGACATCTTCATGCCTTGTTCACCCGGCATGTGAGACACTTTCCCACCACCTCATCAGACAAGCGAGAAATCGCCTGCTGGACGAGGTTGTTCTGTTTCGCCTTGTCGGGGTCAACCGTGACGATCTACCTGCCCATAGCAGAGCTTTCGGTGAATATTTTCATCATCCTCGGCATGGGTGCGGCCGTCGGTTTCCTGTCCGGCATGTTCGGCGTCGGCGGCGGGTTTCTGATCACGCCGCTCCTGATCTTCTACAATATTCCGCCCGTCGTTGCGGTCGCGACCGGGGCGAACCAGGTGGTCGCGTCCTCGGTTTCCGGCGCGATCACGCATTTCCGGCGCGGCACGCTGGACATGAAGCTCGGCACGGTGCTGCTTGTCGGCGGTCTTGTCGGGGCGACGGTCGGCGTGTGGATCTTCTCGTGGCTGCGCAGCATCGGCCAGCTCGACCTGTTCATCTCGCTTCTCTACGTCGTGCTTCTGACGACGATCGGCCTTTTGATGCTGCAGGAAAGCCTGCGCGCCATGCGAAAGGCGAAGCTAAACCAGCCGCTTCCCTTGAAGCGTCCCGGCCAGCATAACTGGGTGCACCGGCTGCCGCTGAAGATGCGTTTCAAGAAGTCGAGGATCTATCTTTCGGCCATTCCGGTGGTGACGCTCGGTTTCCTGATCGGCATCCTCACCTCGATCATGGGTGTCGGCGGTGGCTTCATCATGGTGCCGGCGATGATCTATCTGTTGCGCATCCCGACCAATGTCGTTGTCGGGACGTCGCTGTTTCAGATCATCTTCGTCACCGCCTATACGACCATGGTGCAGGCGGCGACCAACTATTCCGTCGATATCGTGCTTGCCTTCATCCTGATGGTGGCGGGCGTTATCGGCGCACAGTATGGCGTACGCGTAGGGCAGAAGCTGCGCGGCGAACAGCTGCGCGCTCTTCTGGCGCTGCTGGTTCTGGCGGTCGGCATCCGACTTGCCGTCGGCCTGTTCATCCGCCCGCAGGATCTCTATTCGGTTGCAGTCGGGGGGATCGGTTACTGATGTTTTGCCGTCTCGCCCTCCTCTTCTCGCTGCTGCTGATCCCTGCGACCAACGGATTTGCGCAAATCCCGATGGGCGAGGCCTCGAGCGCAAAGGAAGGGCTCGATATCGGGGTTTCGACCAACGAGATCGCGATCGCCTCGGATTTTCGCGGGGCCGACCTAACCGTGTTCGGGGCGATGACAAATCCGGACGAACTACTGCTCGCGATCGGCAGCTATGACATCATCGTCACGCTCGAAGGCCCGCGCGACTATGCCACCGTGCGCAAGAAGGAGCGCATCTTCGGCGTCTGGGTGAACACGGATTCGATGATCTTCGAGCAGGTGCCGGAAAGCTATTCGATCGCCAGCACCCGCCAGCTCGACGACCCCACACAATTGCCGCCGATCAATACGGCGGGTGTCGGCATCGAACATCTGGCGCTCAACCCGATCGGCTATATCCGTGATGTCGGTGAGCTTTCCGATTTCCGCGAGGCCTATCGACGGCTGAAGCTGGCTGGAGGCCTTTACCAGAAGGAAGCGAGCGGCGTTCGTTTCGTCTCATCCAGTCTGTTCCGCGCCTCGCTTAGGCTGCCGGCCAATGTTCCGGACGGGGTGCATATCGTGCGCGCCTATCTGTTCAAGAGCGGTACGCTGCTGACCCAGCGCGAAATTCCGCTCCGTGTGGTCAAGACCGGCCTCGAACAGGCGATCACCGACACCGCTCATAACCAGCCGTTTGCCTATGGCCTGCTCTGCGTGCTGATTGCGCTGGTAACCGGCTGGGGTGCCAGCATCGTCTTCCGCAAGGATTGATCACCTCCGACCTGTTGCCGCCGTCTTTGCTTCGGCGAAACCTACACTAGTTAGCGATCGATATCGCAAACCCAGACTGCCCAAGATGTTGAAACGCCTCCTCGACCGCCTGCCAGATCGATTGCCCGATTGGCGCCACCTGCTGCATCCGACCCAATTGCGCATATTAATCAGGCGCAGCGAATTCGGCCTGATCGCGATGGCGGCTGTGGTCGGCGTGCTTGCCGGGCTTGCCGTGGCGGCGATGAGTTTCATCGCCCACGAGGTCCAGGTGCTGATCTTCGGGATCGGTCCCGACGAGAGGCTTAGCGCGGCAACCTCGCTCGATCCGATGGTGGTGCTCTGGGCACCGGCCGCAGGCGGCGTGGTGATGGGGATCGTGTTCCTGATCCTGAAGAAGTGGCGTAAAAAGCCGATGGTCGACCCGATCGAGGCCAATGCACTGCATGGCGGCCGGTTGTCGCTGACGGACAGTATCGTGGTTGCGGTACAGAACCTGATCTCCAACGGTTTTGGCGCCTCGATAGGACTGGAGGCAGGCTATACGCAGCTTTCGTCCGGTATCGCCTCGAAGATCGGTCTCATTTTGCAATTGCGCCGCTCGGACATGCGCATTCTCGTTGGCTGCGGGGCGGCAGGCGCAATCGCTTCGGCGTTCAACGCACCACTGACGGGCTCTTTCTACGCTTTCGAGCTGATCATCGGCACCTATACGATTGTCAGCCTTGCGCCGGTGGTCGTCGCGGCACTGGCCGCGACCTTCGTGACGCGGCTTTTCGTCGGCGACGAATTCATGATCGATATCGGCGAGATCGGCACGGTCGTTCCGGCAGACTATCTTCCAGCCGTCATGCTCGGGATTGTGTGTGCGGGCTGCGGCATCCTGCTGATGAAAGGTGTCTCGAAGGTCGAGGAGCAGGCGCGCAAAAGCTCGATCTCCCCCGTCTTCCGTCCCGCGCTCGGAGGACTGATCGTTGGGCTGCTGGCGCTGATCGATACGCAGGTGCTTTCGGCCGGACACGGCGCGCTGCACGAAAGCCTCAACCAGCACATGGCGATCGGGGCGGTGATCGGACTTCTGCTGCTCAAGTCCGTTGCATCGGCAATCACCATCGGCGCCGGCTTCCGTGGCGGCCTGTTCTTCGCCTCGCTGTTTTTAGGCGCGCTTATCGGAAAACTGTTTGCCTATTCGACGCCGTTCCTGTTTGCCCATGCAACGCTGACGCCGGTCATCTATGCGGTGGTCGGCATGAGCGCGATGGCGGTGGCGGTGATCGGCGGACCGCTGACGATGACGTTTCTGGCGCTGGAAGTGACCGGCGACTTTCCGATCACGGCACTGGCGCTTGCGGCGGTCATCACGTCATCGGTCGTTGTGCGCACCAGCTTCGGCTATTCGTTCGCGACGTGGCGTTTTCACCTGCGTGGCGAAGGGATCAGAAGCGCGCATGATATCGGCTGGATCCGCAACCTGACGGTGGACAAGCTGATGCGCTCCGATGTGAAGACGGCGCAGGCGGGAATGACGCTCGACGAGTTCCGCAAGGATTTTCCGATCGGTTCAACCCAGCGCGTGATCGTGATCGACGAGACCGAAAGATATGTCGGGATCATTCTCACCCCGGAAGTCTATTCGGCGGCGACCGAGGGCGGCGAGGAGAAACCCGAGCTTTCCTCGTTCATCCGCTACAAGAACGACGTGCTGCTTCGAGGCATGAATGCCAAACAGGCGGCAGCAATGTTCGACCGGACGGAGGCGGAAGCGCTGGCGGTGGTGAACAACCAGATCGAGCGCAAGGTGGTGGGGCAGCTTTCCGAAAGCCACACGCTGCGGCGTTATACGGAAGAGCTGGACCGGCGGCGGCGCGAAATGTCAGGCGAGATTTAGAGGCAGGCTGAAGCGAAGCCGGAACTCCGCCCCAACCTTTGCACATGATTACATGGCCGGGAGGATGGCGATGTCGCGCACCTCGTTTTCAGTGCCGGTGATCGGGCCGATTTCGGTGGCCGCACCGGTCTCAAGATTGACGGTATAGAGCATCTTGTTTGCGGCCAGATAAGCAGTGTTCTTGCCGCCTTCCTCACCGTGGATGTCGAAGGCGTATGTTGCCGGCATCTGCTTGATGCCCAGCTTGCCGATCGCCTTCAGGGTGCCGTCATTCGGCTTGGTCTGTTGGATCAATGCGCCTATGGTGGCATCGATAGTGTACATCGCCGTCTTTTCGGGTTTGCCGATCGAATTGGTGTAGGACGCAGCGACGATGTTCGGGGTTTCGCCCTTGTGCATGTCGCCCTCTTCAAAGGCCAGAACACCATCGACCGTGACGGCGCCGGTATCCGGGTGGACACGGTGGTTGGTGGTGCCGGTCATGAAGCGAAGACGGTCGGCCATCGGGTTGAAGTCGACGACGACCGGGGCTTCCGTCATGGTCAGCATCTTGTCCATCCTGGCGACTTCGGTTGCAGTGCCGGTTTCGAGATTGATCGAGACGATCGCGTGATCGGGCGTGACGCCGATGACCGTCTTGTTGCCGGGGCGGAAATCGATGCCGACCAGCTTGTCGACGCCGGTGACATCCATGGTCTTGGTCACTTCCGGCTTTGCGGTGTCGAACATGACGAGCGTCTTGTCACCGGTCAGGCCGAGGACCGGGGCCGCCATTGCAGCGGCAGCAGACGCGGCAAGCATGGTGGACGCGACGAGCGCGGTGCGAAGGGTTTTCATTTTGTCTCTCCCGTTGTGTTTCCAGCATGATGAAGAGCGGTAGGGCACACGGCCTCTGAAGCACTCCCGATGTGTAGACACATGGCGGGACGCCTTTGGATGCAGCCGTTGAAAATATTTATTTGCCGCGCATCCATTTCCGCATCGGGCGTGTCTTCCATATGCGGTCTCAGGATGGCTGCGGGAAACGTGAAACTCTGGACGAGCGCATGTCCGTCGCTAAAACTGCAAAGATGGAATATTCGCAACTGCGCGAATATTCGGGGAGAGAGGACAGCCTAGCCTTGGTGACAGACCAATCGACGGACTTCGAGGCGGCGCTTGCCGCCTGCGCCGAGGGCGACCGGCGCGGGTTGCGCGACATATTCGATGCAGAAGCCGGCCGGCTGGTGACGGTGGCACAGCGGATCGTCAAACGCCGTGAGCTTGCCGAAGAAGTCGTGCAGGAAGCGTTCATTCGCATCTGGACACATGCGCATCAGTACAGGCCAGAGCGAGGGTCGGCGCGCGGCTGGATCTACGCGATCGTGCGCAACCGGGCGCTCAACATGCTGAGAGACGGGAGCAGGGAAGACCTGATCACCGAAGATCAACTGGAAACCATTCAGGATGCCGAGCAACTGGAACAGATCATGGCGGCGTGGCACAGGCTCGAGCATAACAGCCGGCTGAAAGAGTGCCTTGGCCGCCTGGAAGAGACGAGACGGCGCGGCATATTGATGGCCTATGTGAGCGGATATACCCACGGGGAAATTGCAGGTCGGCTGAAACTTCCTCTCGGCACGGCGAAGTCTTGGATAAGGCGCGGGCTCCTGACGCTGCGGGAGTGCATGGCATGAAGTTCGCTACCGAAAATGTTGCCCATATCGCCGACGAATATGTGCTTGGCCTGCTGAGCGAAACAGACGTTGCGGAGGTGGAAGATGAGATCGAGCGTAATATCACGCTCGCCACCGCCGTTGCGGAAGCGCGCGAGCGATTTCTGCCACTCGATACCAATGTCGATCCGGCTGCCGTGTCTCCTGTTCTGTGGCAAGCCATCGAGGCCCGGCTGCCAGAACAGGCCACGTTGGAGGCGCCGTCCATCGCTTCCGTGTCGCCGAGAGTTCCAACAGCGGGTAATGACAATGTTCGCTCCGGTTGGCGGTCGACGGCCCTTTCAGCGATCGCCGCCTCTCTGATCCTTGCTGTGGGTCTGGTGTGGAGTGTGACTCGGTCCATGGAGCCGCTGGTCGTGGCGGTGCTTCTCAACGAGGCCGGTGAGGTTCAGGCAGTGGTCGAGGACTTTGGCAACGATACTGCAAGCATCCGGCTTCTGGCGGATTTCAGTGTGCCCGAGGACAAGACGATGCAGGTTTGGACGCTTCCTTCCCGCGAGATGGGGCCGATGTCGCTCGGCCTTCTGGAAGAGGCTCATTCCGCACGGCTGAG
Source organism: Neorhizobium sp. LMR1-1-1.1 (assembly GCF_040675795.1). Classification (NCBI taxonomy): domain Bacteria; kingdom Pseudomonadati; phylum Pseudomonadota; class Alphaproteobacteria; order Hyphomicrobiales; family Rhizobiaceae; genus Neorhizobium; species Neorhizobium sp. LMR1-1-1.1. The sequence goes on along the minus strand of NZ_JBEGHE010000025.1, from coordinate 438,152 downwards.
CGGATCGACGCTGCCGAAACCGCAGGATGCGCAACTTTACGAAATCACGCTGGAACAGGCCGGGGGATCACCGACCGGGCGGCCGACCGGGCCGATCCTAGCCAAGGGGTTTGCCAAGCTGGCGCGTTGACACCGTGCTGCCGGAAAGGCGCAACCCCTGCCTTGGGATAATTGCGTGAACGATTTGCCCGACTATTCTCCGCCTTGCGGGGAAGTCAGCCGGGAGGATCGCATGGCCGAAATCGCGCAATCGACATCCCGCCCAACCGGGATTGCGACAAGCCTGACCTGCCGGGACGGCGTGATACTGAACGGTCATATCTGGCCAGCGCGAGGAAGGCCCATCGCTCGCGTGATCATCAACGCCGCCACTGGCGTGCTTGCCCGTTATTATCACTATTACGCGGACTTCCTTGCCGGCGAAGGGTTCGATGTATTGACCTATGACTATCGCGGCATCGGTCTGTCGCGGCCGGAAACCCTGCGCGGCTGCGGGTATCGCTGGCGGGACTGGGGCGAGCAGGATTTCGATGCGGCGCTGCGGTTCATGACCAAAAGAGCGCCGGAACTTCCGTTGATGGTAGTGGGGCACAGTATCGGTGGTTACCTGCCGGGGCTTTCTACCGAAGCGCACCGGATAGACCGGATGCTGACGATGGGGGCGCAATATGCCTGGTGGGGAGATTATGCGGCAGGGCATCGATCGAGGTTGTTCTGGCGCTGGCACATGGTGATGCCTGCCTTGACCGCGATCTACGGGTATTTTCCCGGCAGGAAGCTTGGCTGGCTGGAAGATCTTCCGGTTGGTGTCGCCAATGAATGGAGCTTTCGCGGGCCGCGAATGGAGCGGACGCATCCGAAGCATGAACGCGAGGCTGTGCTTTCGCGATTTGCCGCCGTCACGGCGCCGATCCTGGCGATCTGCGTGACCGATGATGATATCGGTTCGGCCGCGGCGATCCGGCGGACGCTTTCCTACTATTGCAATGCCGAGCGGATCGAAGCCAGTCTATCGCCATTGCATTACGGGCTCGATGCAATCGGGCATTTCAGCCTTTTCCACTCCCGCCATGCCGGCGGTTTCTGGAAGGATACGCTCTCGTGGCTGAAGGATGGAGTGAACCCCTTTGGGAGCAGCACTTCGGTTTGAGACAGGTCAATGTGCGACAATGCGCCGGTGCGAAGATGATCTTGACCAGGGAGGTCACTCAAGGAGGTCAATAAAATGTTCAAACATATCCTCATCCCCACCGATGGTTCGCCGCTATCGACGCAGGCACTCGAAAAGGCGCTCGATTTCGCACGCGAAAGCGGCGCTCAGGTAACGGTGCTGGCGGTGATAGAACCGCTGCAGGTCTTTACCGTCTATCCCGTCGGCATGGATATCGCCTATGCCGAATACGAGCAGCGCGCGAACGAACAGGCAGACGGCATTCTGGCCGATGCGAAAGCGGCCGCCGCACAGCGCGATCTGACCTGCGAAGCGATAAAGCTCCAGAGCGTCGATCCGGCCGGCTGCATCGTCAAGACAGCAGAAAAATATGGCTGCGACGCGATCGTGATGGCATCGCACGGACGTTCAGGCTTCAAGGCATTCATGCTCGGTAGCGTGACGATGAAGGTGCTTGCCGGATCGAAACTGCCGGTGCTTGTTTACAGGTAAGAGAACAGACGTTCGGCTACATCCAGCGGCAAGAAAAGAATGATAGTGGAGGTTCCGCTGTCATCAAATCGACAGTCGGTTATGGCGACGCTCACATATTGGAGCGCACCTCCCTCAAGATAGCCAGCGTGGACATGCCGACCGTCGTTGCATTCCAAACTGAACTCGGCTTCTCCATCCTCGGCGCGGATGACAGTCCATGTCCGCCCGCTGCCGGGTGGGAGCTGGAGGAGGCTGTCCCATACCGATAGCCGGCCACCCAAGAAATTTTCTCGGTCGACCCGCAGGATGATCAGATTGGACCGATATCCGACTGCAGCGATCAACACTAGAACCGCACAGAGGACGGCCACTACCTTCGCCGTTTGATTCATATCAGCCCATCAGGCTGCCGTAGCGCACCGAATAGATGCGATCGCGGCCGAGGAGATGGGCGACAAGCGTTTCCTGCTTGAACAGGCCCTGCATGGCCCGATGGCGGAGATCGAGGCCGCCGGTGAGAACGCCGAAGGCCGGCATGAGCAGGCGGTGGCCGTCGCTGGCGAAACACGGGCGACGAACCGACTTTTCGCGGCGCCGGACGGTAGCAGCGGGGTGGAGGTGCCCGGCAATCTCGCCCTTTGCCGAAATCAGGCGGGGTTCGTGGCGAAAAACCAGCCCCCCATAAAGAAGTTCGTCGCTCGATATGCCCGGCAGGTCGGTGGTTCCGTCGGGATCGTGATTGCCGTTGATCCAGATCCAGTCGCGGCCGCGCGCCATGTCCGTGATCATTTTTCTCAGGTCCGCCGGCAGGTGTTCGGAGCCGCTGCGATCATGGAAATTGTCGCCGAGCGAGACGACGAGTTTCGGCTCATAGCGGGCAATAACGGCGTTGAGGATATTAAGCGTGGCGATCGTGTCATAGGGCGGCAGCATCATGCCGCGGCGGGCGAAGGCCGCGCCCTTTTCCAGATGCAGGTCGGAGACGACGAGGGTCTGCGTTTCCGGCAGGTAAAGGCCGCCCAGCGGATCGCAGACGGCGGCGATGCCGTGGACAAGGATTTCCTCGGCGCCGGTGGGTTGGCCTGTCACGATGGTGCGGGGGCTAAGCCCGAGGCGGTGCATCAAGGTCGTTTCGTCTTTCCTGTCAATGTCGAGGGCTGCCCCTCACCCGCCCTGCCGGGCACCTTCTCCCCGTACTGACGGGGAGAATGAGACTTGTGGCACCCGTACAGCCCCGATCCGCTACACCGAGCAGGGCAAGTCCCCTCGCCCCGCTTGCGGGGAGAGGGTTAGGGTGAGGGGCGATCGCCAACCGAAACGGTGGACAATCCAGCCTCCGCAATCAATTCATCCGCCGCCTCCTGCAGCACCGCATCCTGCGCCTCGCCCGGTACCTGCTCCTTGCCGATCTCCAGCATGATCGGCACCGCCAGGGGCGAGACGCGATCGAGGTCACGGTGGGTGATGTGGCCCTTGATTCGGGACAGCATATCGCCGAGACGACCGATATCCAGAAGCCCGGAAGCGGCATCGCGGCGTGTCGCCTCCAAAAGCACGTGGTCCGGCTCGTGGGAGCGCAGCACATCGTAGATCAGGTCGGTCGAGACCGTGACCTGACGGCCGGTCTTTTCCTTGCCCGGATGACGACGTTCGATCAAACCGGAAATCACGGCGCAATTGCGGAACGTGCGCTTGAGCATATAACTTTCGTCGAGCCAGGCTTCGAGATCGTCTCCCAACATGTCCTCATCGAAGAGGTCGGAGAGGCTCAGGGAGCCATCGGCGATCATCGCGCCGAGATCGTTCAAGCCCCAGATGGCGAGCGAATAATCGGTGGCGACGAAGCCGAGCGGGCGGGCGCCGAGACGTTCGAGACGGCGAGTGAGCAGCATTCCGAGCGTCTGGTGCGCCAGGCGGCCTTCGAAACAATAGGCAATCATGAAGAAGCGTTTTCCGCGCGGAAAGGTCTCGATCAGCAACTCGTCCTGCTTTGGCAACATCGAGCGTTCGAGCTGGATATTCAGCCAGTCGCGGACCTGATCGGGCAGGTTTGCGCGGCGTTCGGGTTCGGCGAGCATCGCGCGGACCTGGTCTGCCAGATAGGTGGTGAGCGGAAACTTGCCGCCGGCATAGGCGGGGACTTTCGGGTCCAGCGAATGAGCGTTGGAGACGAGGCATTCGTTTTCGCGGATGCCTTCGAAGCGCAGTACCTTGCCGGCGAACAGGAAGGTGTCGCCCTGGACGAGCTGTTCGAGAAAATATTCCTCGACCTTGCCGAGCGACATGCCGCCGCGGCCGAGCGTGCCTTTGGCATTGCGCTTGACGAGACGGACATTGAGTTCGGCGGCTTCGACGATCGTGCCGAGGTTCATGCGGTATTGCTGGGCGATCTGCGGGTTGGAAACGCGCCAGCGGCCGTCCTCCTGTTTGCGGATCTTGGCGTAACGTTCGTAAGATCGCAGCGCATAACCGCCGGTGGCGACGAAATCGACGATGCGTTCGAACGTTTCCCAGGAGAGGCCGGCATAGGGCAAGGCGGAGGTGATCTCGTCATAGAGTTCGACCGGATCGAAGGGTTCGGCGCAGGCCATGCCCAGAACATGCTGGGCGAGAACATCGAGCGCGCCCTCGCCTACCGGCGGTGTATCCTGCGCGCCGAGATAATTGGCGTCGAGAGCGGCCTGGCATTCCATGACTTCGAACCGGTTGGCGGGGACGAGGATCGCCTTCGACGGTTCGTCCATACGGTGGTTGGCGCGGCCGATGCGCTGGGCAAGACGCGAGGCGCCCTTGGGCGCGCCGACATGGACGACGAGATCGATATCGCCCCAGTCCAGCCCCATGTCGAGCGTCGAGGTGGCGACGACGGCGCGCAATCTGTTGTCGGCCATCGCCGCCTCCACCTTGCGGCGCTGGCCGGCATCGAGCGAGCCGTGGTGGAGGGCGATCGGCAGATTGTCCTCGTTGATGGTCCAGAGCGACTGGAAGAGAAGTTCCGCCTGGAAGCGGGTGTTGACGAAGATCAGCGTGGTCGTATGGCGCCTGATCTCCTCGTAGACCTCCGGGATGGCATAGGTGGAGACGTGGCCTGACCAGGGGATGCGGGTCTCGGTGCCCAGAATGGTGATGTCGGGGGCAGCACCGCCTGTGACATGAACCAGGCCTGCCGGAGGCGCCGGGTTTTCGCCTTGAGGAACGAGCCAGCGTTGCAGGTCCATCGGATCGGCGACAGTGGCGGAAAGCCCGATTGTCTGCATTTTTGGCGCATGCTTGCGCAGGCGTGCGAGGCCGAGTGAGAGGAGATGACCGCGCTTGGATGTGACGAGCGAATGCAGTTCGTCGAGGACGACGTATTTTAGATCCTTGAAGAAACGCCCGGCTTCCTTATTGGCGAGCAGAAGCGCTACCTGTTCCGGAGTGGTGAGAAGGATATCGGGCGGGGTGAGCTTCTGGCGCTGGCGCTTGGATTGCGGCGTATCGCCGGTGCGGTTTTCGACCGTGACGGCGAGGCCCATCTCGGTGACGGGCTTCATCAGGTTGCGCTCGATATCGACAGTCAGCGCCTTCAAGGGCGAGATGTAGAGCGTGTGGATGCCGGTGAAGGCGGAACCGGGCGGGATCTTTCCGCGGGTGACGAGATCGGTGAGCGCAGGCAGGAAACCGGCAAGCGTCTTGCCGGCACCGGTTGGCGCGATCAACAGCATGTTCTCGCCGCCTTGAGCGCGGGCGAGCAGCTCCAGCTGGTGAGCGCGCGGCTGCCAGCCCTTTTCACCGAACCATTTGAGGAAAGGCGTGGGCAGGGTGGCGGCCTGATTGCCGGAGGGGTTGGTTTCGACGAGATCCACGCTCAAAAGATAAGCCTTCCGACGCCAAAAAGAAGGCCTCTTGACTCGCGGCCAATAATCATGGATAAATTTTATCCGTGATTAGGAGACGGAAATGAAACTGAGTGACGGCGTCGAACAGGCAATCCACTGTGTGGGCATGCTCTCTAGCCTTTCGGAAGGCGGGGTTTTGTCTGCGGCGGCACTTGCCGAGTTTCACGGCGTTTCGACGAGTTATCTTCTGAAGCACCTGCAGGCGCTTTCGGGTGCCGGTATCGTTGCCACCGTGCCCGGCCCGAAAGGCGGCTATCGGCTGGCGCAAACACCGGACCGGATAACCCTGCTCGACATCGTGCTGGCCGTGGAAGGGCCGGCACCGGCCTTTCGCTGCGCGGAAATCCGCCAGCGCGGACCGAACCCGCTGCCGGGGCGGTATTTTACCAAACCCTGTGGAATCAATGCGGCGATGCTGAAGGCCGAAAAGGCCTATCGCGCCGAACTCGCCAAGGTGACGGTGGCATCGATCCTTGCGGAGCTTGCAGCAGACGATGACGGCGGGATCGCCGCCCGCGGCTGCGCCTTCATGGAACTGAACGAACGCAAATCGGCCCGTGGATAGGGCCATTAATTCCCCCCGCCGTCAAAGGAGACGACCATGCATCCGCGTTTCAATCCCTTCAAAGCCAGCCAGGAAGCCTACAAAGCCGTGATGGCGCTGGAAGACTATGTGCAGAAATCCGGCTTGGAGCGCCGCTTCATTCACCTGATCAAGCTTCGCGCCTCGATCATCAACGGCTGCGCCTTCTGCGTCGATATGCATGTGAAGGAAAGCCGTCATGACGGGCTTTCCGAACAGTGGATCAACCTGATGAGCGTGTGGTGGGAATCGCCCGTCTATGACGAGCGCGAACGCGCCCTGCTCGGCTGGGTCGACTCGGTCACGAAGATTGCCGAGACCGGCATTCCTGACAGTGCTTATGAACCGCTCAAGGATCATTTTACCGAAGAAGAGATGGTCAAGATCACGGTTGCGATCGGCGCGATCAATATCTGGAACCGGTTGGCCGTCGGCTTCCGCTCGCAGCATCCGGTCGACAAGGTTGCGAACGCCACCTGAACGGCCTGGATTAGCGGACGATATATCTGTCGGTGCGGTGGTTGATGGCGAGCGTCAGGTTCAGCGTCACCGCCGCAACGATGGAGCAGGCAATGACGAACGGGCTGGCAACAAAGAAGGACAGGAAGAGCACGACGCAATCCAGCCCCAGTTGTACGAAGCCGGCGCGCCAGCCAAACCTGTCCTGCAGATAGAGCGCCAGAATGCCGAAACCGCCGAGCGAAGCGCGGTGACGGAAAAGGACCAGCATGCCGCAGCCGATCAGAAGACCGCCGAAGAGGGCTGCGGTAATCGGGTCTATGCTGTCGAAGGTAATAAGTTTCGGCAGGATGCCGGTGAGCACGGACGTGAGCGCGACAGCGGCGAAAGTTTTAACCGTAAAGACGAGGCCGAGACGCTTATAAGCCAGCCAGTAGAAGGGCAGGTTCAGCACGAAGAAGGCGGTACCGAAGCTGACATCGACCGAATAGCGCAAGAGGAAACCGAGACCGGCCGTGCCGCCGATCAACAGGTGGGCTGCCGCAAGCATGGTGACGCCGAGGGCTGCTAGCATGGAGCCGGCAACGACGCCCTGAATATCCTCGATGATCGAGTGCTTTTCTGTCGACGAGGCCCAGAAGCCGATCGGGCTTTTCTTGTCCGCCGCGTCCGCCATGTCAGCGCACCGCGATATACCGGTCGGACCGGTGATTGATGGTGAGAAGCAGGTTCAAGACGACGGCGCTCAGCAGCGACCAGAGGACCGTCATGGGGCTGACAACGAAAAATGCGGCGGCCATGACGCAGAGATCGAAACCGAGCTGGACGAGGCCGGCCGGTATCTTGAACCGATCCTGGATATAGATGGCGAGAATGCCGATGCCGCCGAGCGAGGCACGATGGCGATAAAGACCGAGCAGACCGAAGCCGATCAGGATGCCGCCGAGCAGTGCCGCCCAGAACGGATCGAGATGCTGGATGACGATGAATTTCCGCTCAAGCTCGGTGATGAAGGAGACCATCAGGATGGCGACGAAGGTCTTGAAGGAAAAGCCGATGCCGAGGCGTTTGAACGAGAGATAATAGAAGGGCAGATTGACGACGAAGAACAGGACGCCGAAGGGGATATCAAAAGCGTAGTGCAGCAGGAAGGCGACGCCTGCAGTGCCGCTGGTGAGGAACCCGGCTTGGCTTAGAAAATAAAGGCCGAGCGCTGCGACCATGGCGCTGATGAACAGGCCCTGCGCATCTTCCAGCTTGGTGTGTCGGGCCGGATCGAGGCTGTAAAAGCCCAGCCGGCGCTTCTGCGCGCTCTGTTGGTCGGCCAAATTGTTCCCCTTAGTCCGTTCCGGGTTTCGCACCGGTTTTCAGCGATTGTGCATTGCGATAGCGGCTTCATCAAGCGTCATCAACAACGCGTGAGTGCCACAAGCAAAATCGCAAGAAAACGCCGATTCAGGCGGTTTTGCGCGACAGAAACAATATGCCCCTGACCGGTTTTCCGGCATCCATGCGAATGGTGGTGCGCTCGATCTCCAGAAGCTCCAGCCGATGATGGGCGAGCAGCAGCCGGATATGGGCTTCAGAATGGGCATAACGAAGGCTGTCTCGCAGCACGAAGCCTTCCTCTTCGCCGGCATCCTCCACCGAGAATGCGAACAGGCCTTTGGGGGCAAGCAGATCTGCGACCAGCGGGAAGACGGTTTCCAACGAGCCGAGATACATCAGCACGTCAGCGGCAGATACGAGATCGGCGCGATGTTTTGGGAGATCGGAACCGAACAGGCCGCTTTCTTCGGCGGATAGGCTGAGGTCGGACTGGCCGAGATGATCGTAAAGCGCTTTTTCCTCGGCCTTGGCGAGCATGTTGGTGGAGAGGTCAAAGCCCTCCAGACGTGCCGTGCTCTCCTTTATCTCGGCACCGAAAAGCCCTGTGCCGCAGCCAAGATCGACCGTCAGGTCGAAGGGTGCATGAGGAAGCACGAGTGCGGCGAGCTTGCCGGGGACGGAATAATCGAGCTTTTCGACCAAGGCTGTGTCGAAGCGCTCGGCATATTCATCGAACAGACTTTCGACATAGCGGCTCGGCGGCTGGTCCGGCGCGGCCTCCGCGCCGATGACGGCAAGTTTCAGCCTTGCGCCGAACACGTCTTCGGGTTCGAGTTCCAGCGCGCAGCGATAGGCGTCTTCCGCCGTCTCCAGCTCTGCCTTCTCACGATATTCTCCAAGACGAAACCAGCCTGCGGCCCAACCGGGCGCGAGTTCCAGCGCCTGTTCCATCAGTTCGGCGGCAGCGGCGAAGTCGCGACCTTCCGCCAACATGCGAGCGTAATCGGCACGACGGTCGGCGATCACATCGCCGGAAGAGAACTGGCTCATCGATATTGTCCTGAAATCATGCCGCTCATCGCCGAAGCCACAAAAAAACTCAAGTTCTATTTGAGAGGCGAACGTCAATGCCTATCTGACGGTTGCAGGCGCTCGTCGCCGCGGCTATGGCATTTGAAGCAACGGAGACGGTCAAGAATGGCGGATGGTGTGAACAAGTTTCTCGGCGACTCGATCGGCCGGACGATCATCAAGCTGATCGTGGTCTGCCTGATCGTCGGTTTCGTGCTCGCCTTTTTCGGCTACACGCCGAACAATATCGTCGGCAGCCTTCGCTACCATTTCTACGATATCCTGCATAACGGCTTCGATGCGCTGGGCGATATCGGCAATTACCTGCTTCTCGGTGCGATCGTGGTCATCCCGGTCTTCGTGGTTCTACGACTGATAAGCTATCGTCGCTGACATGACCGAGTTTTCCATTCCTTCGCGACGGGGTTTTCTCGTTCTTTCCGGCCTGACGCTTGGCGGTACCGGCCTTTTGCTTGCCGGCTGTTCCACGACTGCCGTCATGACGCCGACGCCGGGTTCCGAGGACGATACGGTAGCTGCACTGCCGATGGTCAACACGCTACGCGCGTCCAAGGGGCTCACCGCGCTTTCGCTCGATACGTCGGCGCGCAAGGCGGCAGGTATCCAAGCGATCCGAATGGCGAAGGCGCAGGAGATGAAGCACCTGATCGGCTTCGGTGACGATTTCGGCGCACGGATGAAGAAGAGCGATGTGGCGCTGCCGGCAGCGGAAAACATCGCAGCCGGGCAGAAATCGGTGGAAGCCGCAGTGCAGGCCTGGATCGACAGTCCCAAGCATCTGGAAAACATGCTCGGGAACTATCGCGGGCTGGGCGTCGCCATGGCGCCGGCCAAGGACGGCAGGCCCTATTGGGCCATGGTGCTTTCGGGCTGATCAGATCGGCTGCGAGGCCCAGTGATCGACGCGGCTATCGCGCAGATCGCGGATCGAAGCGATGCCGTCACGGTCGAGCAGTTTCGACAGACCGCGATTGATATCGCCTGGCAGGGCTGGCCCTTCATAGACCATGCAGGAATAGACCTGAACGAGATCGGCACCTGCGCGGATCTTTTCCAATGCGTTCTCGGCGCTTCCCACGCCACCGACACCGATGATCGGGAGGTCCGACCCGACACGCTTGCGCATGCGGGCGAGCACCGCCGTAGACTTGGCGAATAGCGGAGCACCGGACATGCCGCCGGCCTGTTTTGCCTGAACCTGATCCTTAAGGCCTTCGCGCGAGAGCGTGGTGTTGGAGACGATCAGGCCGTCGAGATCATGGGTCAGCGCCTCTGCAGCCACATCGTCGAAGCCTTCTTCCGTCAGGTCCGGCGCGATCTTCAGGAAGACCGGCAGGCGCTTTCCGCCACGGTCCGCCTCTTCATTGCGGGCAGCAAGCACGGCCGAAAGAAGCGCCGCCAGGCTTTCACGCGCCTGCAGGTCACGCAGGCCGGGTGTGTTGGGCGAGGAAATGTTGACGGTGAAGTAGGTCGCCAGCGAATAGAAACGCCGGATGCCCAGAACGTAATCGGCGATGCGATCGGCGCTGTCCTTGTTGGCGCCGATATTGACCCCAACGATGCCCTTTGCGTTGCCACGGGCGCTGAGGCGCGCGAAAACCGCGTCATGACCCTGATTGTTGAAGCCGAAGCGGTTGATGACGGCGCGATCCTCGACCAGGCGGAAAAGCCGCGGCTTGTCATTGCCCACCTGCGGTTTCGGCGTCAGCGTGCCGACTTCGACATGGCCGAAGCCGAGCTTCAGAAGCGTATCCGGCACTTCGGCATTCTTGTCGTAACCCGCGGCGAGACCGACCGGGTTTTCGAACCGGATGCCGGCAACTGTCTGTGCCAGACGTGGATCGGGCCTTGGCGGACAGACAGGCGAGATCCCGGTTTTCAGGGCGATAATCGACAGGTTATGGGCGATTTCGGGATCGAAAACGAAAAGGCTACGGGAGGCAATTCCCGCAAGGCGGCCAATCATGGCATTTTCTCCGGAAAGGCATGCTGGCCGTCAACGCCGATCAGGAGTGGCATCTCCCAGATCACCGCCGAAAGCGGCAGGCTGCCATAAAGGTGAGGGAAAAGATCGCCGCCACGGGACGGCTCGAATTTCAGGTCTTCGCCAAGAGGACGCGAATCCACCGCGACCAGCATCAGTCCGGTCATGCCGGCGAAATGCAGTCTTGCCGTTTCGCGTGCCTGGGTGCCGGTGGAAAAATGGATATAACCGTCACGGTGATCGATCTCGGCCCCTTCGAAGACGCCCCTCGCCTTGGCTTCCCTCCAGATGGTTTCGGGCACGATCTTGTAAACGGTATCCGTCATCACACATCTCCATTGAGATTTAGGGCCTGTGAGAACTTTGAGGCCTGCGAACCCGTTAGAGCAGATAAGCGGCGTTGCGGATCGTTTGCCGCAAAGGCGGCTAAAAGTCCATTACTATCGGAGGAGAGAAAATGCGCATTTCGGCAATCAGCATTGCTGCCGCCTCTCTGACCGGTGCCTTGCTCTTTTCAACGGGGACAGAGGCACAGCAGAGGTTCCAGCTTGAGCAGACGGACCAGGGCATCGTGCGGCTGGACACGGAGACCGGGGCGATCACCACCTGCGGCCAAGAAAACAACGAGTTGACCTGCCGGATGGCACCGGACGAGCGCGCGGCGTATGAGAAGGAACTCGACCTCCTGGAAAAACGCGTAACGGCGCTGGAGGAACGGATCAGCCAGACACCGCCGGGGCGCTTGCCGAGCGACGCGGAGGTTGACCGGTCGCTATCGATCATGGAGCGTTTCATGCGGACTTTCATGGGTATCGTGCGCGAATTTACCGGAGAGCCGAACCCCGCGCCGCAACCGGACAGAACCTGACGCGCCAAGCGACCTGTCGCAGAATCGATACAGATCACGGAAGGCTCCACTCGCAGAAGATGTGCAGCAGCCGAACGTCACCCTTGTTTCGGTTCGTCAACGGCGTTACAAATTGACGCAGGCCTTGAGGAGGGCCCGGGATCTTCATCCCAGCACAACTATGCCTTTGGGAGGAGGCGTGGGAATGCAGACACTCAAAATCATCATCGCAGACGATCATCCCCTGTTTCGCGGCGCGCTCGTGCAGACGCTTCAGGCCATGGCGGAGGATGTCACCATCATCGAATGCGGCGAGTTTTCCGCCGCGCTCAAGGCAGCAGACGAGCATGCGGATGCCGACCTGATGCTGCTCGATCTCGCCATGCCCGGGGTCAGCGGGTTTTCCGGGCTGATGACATTGAGGGCACAGTTTTCAGCGCTTCCGATTGTCATCGTATCGGCGACCGACGACAGCGGCACGGTGCGCCGGTCGATCGAACTGGGGGCATCCGGCTTCATTCCGAAATCATCCGGCCTCGACGACATCCGCATGGCGGTCAAGACCGTGCTCGACGGCGGGATATTCTCACCCGGCAGCGACGCCAGCCAGCCGGAGGACGATCCGATGCTGATCGAAATTCTCGACCGGCTGAAGACGCTGACACCGCAGCAGAACAGGGTGCTGACCATGCTTGCCGAAGGCCTGCTCAACAAGCAGATCGCCTACGAGCTTGGCGTCTCGGAAGCGACGATCAAGGCACATGTCTCGGCAATCCTTCTGAAGCTCAATGTCGACAGCCGGACTCAGGCTGTGATCAAGCTCGGAAAGATCAACATGGCCATGGTGGCGTAAGTAGAAAAAGGATTTTATTCCTCTTCGAGCTTTACGTTCACGTGACCTTCGGCTAAAATCAGGCGTGCCGGAGACGCTCTTTGGCATTGACGCAGAATGCCGGGATCGGTGAGCGCGTCACCTCTGATTGAAGGCTGCATGGCGCCCCTCTTCAAGCGGTCGCGGACTGGAGCCTTGTAAAGGCCGGGGCACGGGCGAAAATGCTGTCACATGACGCCATATGGAACGCGATCGACAGGCTTGCCGAACGTCATCAACTGACGCCATCCGGGCTTGCGAGGCGGGCTGGACTGGATCCTACCTCGTTCAATCGTTCAAAGCGTCTGGGGCCTGACGGGCGGCTGCGCTGGCCCTCGACGGAATCGATCTCGAAAGTACTCGATGCCACCGGGGCCACGATCGACCAATTCATGAGCTATCTGCCCGCTGGCGGCCGCAACCAGATACCCGAGGGTAATTTTCCGCCGCAGGCCGGGAATATTCCGCTGCTAGGCTTTGCCCAGGCGGGAGCAGGCGGCTTTTTCGACGATGGTGGATTTCCGGCCGGACAGGGCTGGGATGTCGTCGAGTTTCCCGTCGATCCGTCACGCAAGGTGGGCGTCTATGCGCTCGAAGTTCAGGGGGAATCGATGATGCCGCTCTATCGCGACGGTGACGTGCTGATTGTCGAGCCGGGGGCGCAGGTGAGACGCGGCGACCGCGTCGTGTTGAAAACCAAGGAGGGTGAAGTGATGGCCAAGGTGCTGGCACGCCAGAGCCCGAAAAGCGTCGAAGTGATGTCGCTCAACCCGGAGCATCCCAACCGGACCTTTGATCTTGCCGATGTGGAGTGGATGGCCCGCATAATCTGGGCGAGCCAGTGAGGCCCTTGCTTTCTCGGTTACGGGAGACAGGAACAAATTCCCAGCTCAATATAACCCGTTTGGAAAATAGCGCAGATAAAGATCCTGCAGCCTGCCGTTACGGGACAGCTCGGCGAGCGCCTGATCGAAGGCCGAGACCAGAAGCGGGTCGGTGCGACGCACCATGACGGACAGGCCCTCGCCCAGGAATTTTTCCGAAAGATAAGGGCCGTCGAAAAGCATGCAGCATTTTTCAGAAGCGTCGCTGGCGACCCAGAAGGGCAATCTCAATCCATCGGAAAAAACGGCGTCGATCTTTTTTTCCTTCAAGGCCGTAGTCATTGCCTCACCGGTTTCGAACGGCACGGCGATGATGCCTGGAAAAAATGCCTTGAGCATCGCCTCATGTGCGGTTTCCTTGACTACGCCGACACGACGCCCGGCGAGTGCTGCAGCAGTGTCGCCCGGTATGTCGGCCGAGCGGCTTTTGGCAAAACGCGCCGGGATGCCGATATAGGAGCGGGAGAACAAAAAACGCTCCCGCCGGTCCTGATTGACCGCGATGCCCGCCATCACCGCCTCACCGCCATTGGCCTCCAACGTCCTTTCCAGTTCGTCGAACGGTATGGACTGGATCTGGCATTTGGCCTCAAGCTTTAGTTCAGCACAGATTTCGCGGGCAAGATCGACGTTGAAACCGGATAGGCGCCCCGTCTGGTCGGTGAAGTTGAAGGGCGGAAAATCAACGGTTGTCAGAATGCGCAGGCGAACGATCGTCGACAGATCCGGGCGAGCCACGCGTTCGCGGCTGTCGAACATCAGCGGCAGGCGATTTCCGCTTTCGGATGCAAGGCTCGTCCCGGGTGATGCGAAAGCGGCCACCAACATCACGAAAGCTGCAAAGAGATCGCGCGCCCCCCGCCAAACTAGGGATGTAATCATCCGGTGCCTCATTATGATCGTCTGCGGGTCAGGCAGGAGCGCCCCTATCGGGTGCTCCTTGGGGACGGTGTAACAGAACCATGCGCTTCGGGGAATATCCGCCGCAGGGATCGGCGGTCTGTGACGATGAGCCTGCCACGAGCTTGCCGAACGGCGGTTCAGAGGACCGGCAGGCCAATGACCAAGAGTTTCGCGGCGACGCCGATCCGGATCCTCCGGAAGCTGAGGCCGCGGTTCTTGCTGCTCTCGGTTTCTCCAAGCCGATGATTGCCCGAATGCGCGAGCGGGCGCTGCGTCACGGCACGTCGATCGAGGCCGAGCTGCTGCGCTCCGGCGAGGTGCGCGAAGAGGCTTATTACGGCGCGATCGCGCGGTTGCTGCGGTTGCCTTTCATCGACACGATCGATCCTCGCCTTGTGCAGGACGCAATGACGCTGGACAGCCAGCTTATACGTCCGACCATGATCCGGCTTGCTCATCGCAGTCGGGCGCCGGAAACCGTCATCGTGCCGGAGGCGGCGCGACTGGCAGAACTTGCCGCAGCCCTGACCACCATGCCCATGCTCGGCCGGAACCTTGCCATCACGACACCAGGCGCCATTCGCAAGGCGGTGTGGGCTGCGGGAGCCGGACGGCGCGGGCAGGAAACGACCAACGGGCTTTTCGAGCGGCAACCGGCTTTTTCCGCCCGGACGGTGCTTTCGGGTAAGCAGGGATTTTTCGCAGGCGCGCTCGTCGCCGGAACGATTGCGGCCTTCCTCATCATACCGGTCGTGACGCTTCTCAGCCTGCATATCATTCTGTCGCTGACCTATCTTGCTTCGCTATTGCTGCGGCTGACGGCGCTTGCTTTGAAGATGCATCTGCCGAGCCCTGCTACCAGGTTCAACCTGAAAGCCGGCCCGTTACCGCGCTACACTGTCATGGTGGCGCTTTACCGAGAAGCCCCCGTCGTCGGCCAACTCATAGCCTGCCTCGAACGGCTCGACTGGCCCCATACACTCATCGATATCAAGCTCGTCTGCGAAGACGACGACGCCGAGACGATTGCCGCGCTGACCGCGCTTGAACTTGGACCACAGTTCGAAATCGTCACTGTGCCGCCAATCGGTCCGCGAACCAAGCCAAAGGCACTTACCTATGCGCTCTCTTCGGCACGGGGTGAATTTCTGGCCATATATGACGCGGAAGACCGGCCGCACCCGCTGCAACTGCGCGAAGCGCACGCGACCTTTGTAAACGGGCCGCCCAACCTGGCCTGCCTGCAGGCGCCGCTGATCATTGCCAATGCCCGGAAATCACCGCTCAGCGCACTGTTCTCGCTTGAATATTCCGCACTGTTCAGGGGCCTTCTACCAATGCTCGCCAGACGACGAATGCCCCTGCCGCTCGGAGGAACGTCCAACCATTTCAAAACCGAAATATTGAAGAAAGTCGGCGGCTGGGATCCATATAATGTGACCGAGGACGCAGATATGGGGCTGCGCCTCTATCGGCTCGGCTACCGTTCGGACGTGTTGACCTGCCAGACACTGGAGGACGCGCCGGTGCAGGTTTCCGTCTGGATGGCGCAACGCGCCCGCTGGTATAAAGGCTGGCTGCAGACATGGCTGGTGCTGATGCGCGATCCGGCGAGGTTGATGCGGGAGATGGGCCTGCCCGCTTTTGTGACTTTCCAGCTGATGGTGGGCGGGATGCTGATCTCGGCATTGCTTCACCCGTTGATCTTCGTTTTCCTCTGGCTCGGGGCATCGGCGATGCTCGACGCGCCCAAAAACGATCTGCCACTCGGTGTCGTCTCACTGTTCGTCATGGATTTCGTCAACATCCTCGGAAGCTACCTGATCTTCCTGGGACTGGGGGTCGGTTCGATGATCGACCATGAAAAGCGCCAGATCGGCTGGCGATGGGTGATGGTGCCATTCTACTGGCTGATGATCTCGGCTGCAGCTTGGCGGGCGGTGATCGAACTCAAGACCAATCCGTTCCATTGGAACAAAACACCGCATGCGCCGACATCAACAGACTGAAACCGCATGACGACAATTTCCGTCGAATGCATCCAGACGTTTTACCGGCCTCACGGACCTTCAAGCAGGATATTCATGCGCGGATCATCCGGCGTTGCGCCGGAAAAGTCCTGCGCATCGGGACCGCCCGGGTCAATCGAATACCAGAAGCCCTGATCAGGCGTATGGTAGCCTTTCTGTCCGGCATAGACACCAAACCAGGTGTAGCCGGTCCAGACATCGGAGTTGGCGGCAAAATATGCCAGAAGGTCTCGCAGTTCCTTATAGCAGGCCTCATTCCTGGCCACCGCGAATTCGCCGAGAAACAACCGCATCCTGTTGGCGCGCGCCCATTCCGTCGACTCCACCAGAACTGTGGCACCTGATCCAGGATTGCAGGTCTGTTTCTGTCCGGCACTGTAGTCGTCAAGATAACGGTGAACGTCGATGACCAGATTGTTGCCGGGATCACGGACGAGCGGCCCGAGCGGTTTTCCAAGCGGTTGCCCCGTCCAGGACAGGTCATGGGCGAAACCGTATCCATCCAATAGGATCGTGTTGGTCGCGCCGGTTGCGCGAATATCCTTCAGCACCGTATTGTAGGTCGCAGCAAGCTTGATGCCGTCCACATCGTGCGGCTCATTCATGATGCCGAACATGACGCGGGGATTTGTCTTGAATTTCATAGCGAGCCTGACCCAGAGATCAGAGAAATGGGCCGCCGAGACTTCCTGAGCCTCGCCTATGATGACCTCGTTCTTCGGTTGCCTTTCGAAATTGAGGTCTCGGCGCATGAAGTTATGCACATCGACGATGACCGTGGCCCCAGCACCCGTCAGAAAATCAACCTCCCGTTCAAGGGCCGCAAGCACGGTTGGATCGAGATCTCCGCCGAGCCTTGGCTGAATCCATTCCCAGGCGAAAACCAGACGGAAAACACGCATGCCCTTGCCCAGGTAATATTTCATTCCCTCATCGGTCGCCCAGGTAGTGGACTGGGTATAATAACCGTTATTCCCGACGAGATTGACGCCACGCCCGAATAGGAGGTTCGTCGAAGAAGCGGATGCCGGGAAGCTCAAAAATGCGATGAGGAGACCAAGGAATGCGGCAAACTTCGGCATGGAAATCCTTTTCCCGAAATAACGTGCGTCGTCAGAATTGTCTGGCGTCATCCATCACATCAATATGGGAAAGATGCCGCACGCATTCTCAAAAATCAAAGTCGAACCAAACTTCCGCTCACATTTCCGATATATACACTACACCAATGGAAACGGCCTCGCGTATTGTCATCATGATCTTCCAGACCCGCAACACAACAATCATTTTATTTTACTTGAATTTCATTTCCCAATCGCAGGCCTACACATGCAAGAACTGCCAAACATCTTGGTAGATGGATTCATCATTATTGACTCGATGGCATGCCCGACTATTTTCAATGCAGGGAGGCCGGCGAAACAGGATGGGAACTCATGCGTATCCATCTCAGATCAAAGCTTATCGATTCCGTCGAGTATGACGAAATGTCGTTCCGCATGACGGTATTCATGTCCAACGGGCAGGTTCGCGAGTTTTGCGAGGTTCCCGCCGTTGTCATCGCCGATCTGTGTGAAGCA
Source organism: Neorhizobium sp. LMR1-1-1.1 (assembly GCF_040675795.1). Lineage (NCBI taxonomy): Bacteria > Pseudomonadati > Pseudomonadota > Alphaproteobacteria > Hyphomicrobiales > Rhizobiaceae > Neorhizobium > Neorhizobium sp. LMR1-1-1.1. The sequence continues at coordinate 420,067 of NZ_JBEGHE010000025.1, read as the reverse complement.
AGCTCGCCTGGCAACTATTACATGCGCGCGATTCGTAATCGATATCCCGCGCCCTGAAACCAAGCCGGCATACCAACCGAGACGGGTGGTCGTTGATGGCCTTATCCGGCTGCGGTGCTGGAACGCTGAGACCACAGCCTTCAGTCTAGCCCAGAAAAAGCGAACAGCTCGGACATTCTGAGTTCCAGCTGCCACGGTGTAATTCGCCGCACCAAGCCCTTCTTCTCCAACGTTTTCATCGCTCGTGTTACGGTCTCCGCTGAAGTTCCGATGTGGTCAGCGATATCATGCCTGGATATTGGTACCGTAAGCACCTGATTTTCATCGTCGAAATGTTGAGCATGGCCGCAGCAGTCGACGAGAAAAACCGCGAGCCGTCGTGTAACGTCGAGTGCTCCCATAACAACAAGCCGCCGTTGAGCCAGCCGAATGTCATGACTGGCCTTTAAAAGCAATTTCTGCTGGATACGAGGGCGGCGTGGAAGATACTTCTCCAAATCCTTGATGGGAAATTTATACGCTGTGCAATTGGTTACGGCTTCCGCCGAGTTGAAAAAACAGCCATCACGAGGCAAACCGAAGAAGTCACCGGGCCAAAACAACGCCACGCTTTGTCGAACCCCGTTACGGATCGTATGCCTTCCCTGAACAACTCCCTCATCCAGATAATACAGATGTTTTGCTCGTTCGCCCTGCATGAAAATCGGAGCTGAGTGAGCCTTTACTGTGAGAAGTTCACCAAGCAGCAGAAGCTCAGTCCTCTCGCTAGGTAGCAGTTCGATAGTCGATCCATTTTGGTCACTCGACTGCCATGGATGTTCAGCCCGAAGAGCCAAACTCGGCTGATCGGTTCGCGCGGCACGGAATTTCATTTTAACCTAACAGTCTAGGTGGTCGCACAAAAGTCGCTCTCAAACTGACTTTTGTCAGTGCGTCGCACCTCTATCGCTGCAAGTTATGACCCGCTCCATCGGCAGATTCTTTGATTAGGAACAAGCGGATGGAATTTTACGCAGTGCGATAACCATTGCAGGGAGCCATGCTTGGAGGATTTCATCGCGCGCAAGAATATCGAGCGCTATAAAAAGCTGCTGGAGGAACGGAGCTGGACCGCTCTGGAGCGGCAAACGCTTTTAAACCTCATCCAAGAAGAAGAGCATAAGCTGATCAGCAAGGGGTCCGGCCGCGACAAATAAACCGCACCGCCTTTACCGAAAGTGGCGGTCACCGCGCATCGTTGCACGTAGCTACACGCACGCGCGTGCCTAACCTTATCTTCCTAGGCACTTTGTCATTTTAATAAACACTGATGGAAAAGTCGCTGGAGCGGGTGAAGGGAATCGAACCCTCGTATTCAGCTTGGGAAGCTGCTGCTCTACCATTGAGCTACACCCGCTTTCGCCTGCAGGTTTCCAACAACGGATCGCGGCTGTCAAGGGCGGTGGGCTGCCTGCGGCATCGGGATTGGTCGGGCAGATACGGTTCGAAACGCCCAACCGGGATCGAGCGTGATGCTCAGCCGCGGAAATGTTTCGACAGTTTCAGACCCTGCGCCTGATAGTTCGAGCCGAGACCAGATCCATAGAGACCTTGCGGAGCTTCCAGCATATGCTCGTAGACGAGGCGTCCGACGATCTGGCTGTCTTCGAGGATGAAGGGCACCTCGTGGCTGCGGACCTCCAGGACGGCGCGGCTGCCTCGTCCGCCTGCGGCTTCGTGTCCGAAGCCCGGATCGAAGAAGCCGGCATAATGGACACGGAATTCGCCGACCAGCGGATCGAAAGGGGTCATTTCGGCGGCATAAAGCGGCGGCACATGCACGGCCTCGCGGGAGACGAGGATGTAGAACTCATCCGGATCGAGGATCAGCTCGTTGCGGCCGCGGCTGTAGAGCGGCTCCCAGAAATCGAAAACATCGTGCTGGGCCTTCTTGTCGACATCGACTACGGCCGTGTGATGCTTGCCACGATAACCGATCAGGCCATTCGCATCACCCTTGAGATCGATCGACAGCGCGATACCGCCGCCGGACACGTTCGGCGTCGAGGATGCGACCAGCGTTTCGGTCTCGTGCAGATGCAAGAGTTCAGGTTCTGACAGGAGGGCATTGCCGATGCGGAAGCGGATTTGCGACAGGCGCGAACCCTGTCGGGCTACGATCGGGAAAGTGCGCGGCGAGATTTCGAGATAGAGCGGGCCGCGGTAACCGACCGGGATCTTGTCGAATTCCTGCGCATGATCAGTGATGACGCGGGTGAAGATATCGAGACGGCCGGTCGAGGATTTCGGATTTGCCGACGCCGACATATTTGCCGGCAGATCGAGGCTTTCCATCAGCGGCACGATATAGACGCAGCCGGTTTCCAGAACCGCGCCCTCCGACAGATCGACAACATGCAGCTTCAACCGGTCGAGCTTATCGGAAACGAGGCTGTTTGGACCTGGCATGAAGGAGGCGCGCACGCGAAATGCCTTGGCACCCAGACGAAGGTCCAAGCTGGCCGGCTGAATCTGATCGCGGTCGAGATCCCGTTCGGAGACCAGCCGTCCCGTTTCGAAGAGCGCCGCAATTGCGCGGTCCGCCAGAATTCCCGTGTCGCGAGCCATGATCGTTTCTTTCAAAATTTGGCGGTGACAAAACCAAATGCAGGGCATTGACGCAAGCGAATGCGAGGCGTAAGCCAGCTTTATCCCGTGGTGATTTGCCGGTCGGCTTGCAGCCACGTTAAACAAGTGGCTAAAAAGACCGGGTTGCTAAAACCGGTCTGCTTTCGCGGCCGGTTTTTTTTGTTTTGGATTGAGGACTAGCATGACAAACAAATGGCGCCCGGCAACTACACTCGTCCACGGCGGTACGCTGCGTTCGCAATATGGCGAAATGTCTGAAGCGATCTATCTCACCCAGGGCTTTGCCTACGACAGTTCGGAAGCCGCGGAAGCGCGCTTCAAGGGCGAGACCGAAGGTTACATTTACGCCCGCTACGGCAGCCCGACCAATGACATGTTTGAAAAGCGCATGTGTGCGCTGGAAGGTGCGGAAGAAGCCCGCGCCACGGCATCCGGCATGGCCGCCGTTTCCGCCGCCCTGCTCTGCCAGCTGAAGGCCGGCGATCATATCGTTGCAGCCCGCGCGCTGTTCGGCTCGTGCCGCTGGGTGGTCGAGACGCTCGCACCGCGCTACGGCATCGAATGCACGCTCATCGACGGCCGCGATCTCGCCAATTGGGAGAAAGCGATCCAGAAGAATACCAAGGTGTTCTTCCTCGAAAGCCCGACCAACCCGACGCTCGAGATCGTCGACATTGCCGGCGTAGCAAAGCTTGCCAACCAGATCGGCGCAAAGGTGGTGGTCGACAACGTGTTTGCGACCCCGCTTTTCCAGAAGCCGCTGGAACTCGGCGCCCACATCGTCGTCTATTCGGCCACCAAGCATATCGACGGCCAGGGCCGCAGCCTTGCCGGTGTGATCCTCTCAGACAAGGAATGGGTGGACGAGCATCTGCAGGATTATTATCGCCACACAGGCCCGGCCATGTCGCCGTTTACCGCCTGGACGCTGATCAAGGGACTTGAGACACTACCGATCCGCGTCAAGGCGCAGACGGACAACGCCTCGAAGATCGCCGACTTCCTGGCAGAGCACAAGCATGTCGCCAAAGTCATCTATCCGGGCCGCAAGGACCATCCGCAGGCCGACATCATCGCCAAGCAGATGAGCGGCGGATCGACGCTGGTCTGCTTCGAGCTGAAGGGCGGCAAGGAAGCTGCCTTCAAGCTGCAGAACGCGCTGGACGTGGTGACCATCTCCAACAATCTCGGCGACACCCGCAGCCTGATCACGCATCCAGCAACAACGACGCACAAGAACCTCACCGACGAGGCGCGTGCAGAGCTTGGCATTTCGCCCGGCACCGTGCGCTTCTCGGCCGGCATCGAGGACGGCGAAGATCTGCTTGAAGATTTTGCCAAGGCTCTGACTTCTATCTGAGGTCTTTTCGGCCCGTCGATATGGTGAATCCGGTTTTCGGATTCACCATATCAGTTATCCCTAATTCCAAGAACAGATCACAGTTTCTCGCGTAAACCGCGAGTTTTCTTGACGTTCGATGCCGTGTGTACGATATGCGGGGATGTAGATTCCATGTTCTACGGCGTGGTTGACGTGCAAGAAACGATATCCGGCGCTGTAGTTTTGAGGTATTTGTCCATGTATCGCGCCCGGACAAGAGACATAGAAGTTGCCGTCGAGCCGTTCTATCTGGAGGAGCAGTCCAGTCCGGAAGAGAGCCGCTATGTCTGGGGCTATCGCATTGTTATCGAGAACCACTCGATCCATACGGTAAAGCTGGTTCACCGCTACTGGCATATTACCGACCAGAACGGTCTGGTCGACGAAGTGGACGGGCTTGGCGTCGTCGGAGAACAGCCGCGCCTGCAGCCGGGCGACAGCTATGAATATTCATCGGGCTGCCCACTGGACACGCCATCCGGCATGATGTTCGGCTATTACGACATGCAGACGGAAGAAGGCGAGGTCTTCAAGGTCGACATCCCCGCCTTCTCGCTGGATTCACCCGGGCTGAACCGGGTGCTGAATTGAGCCCTGCGGCTCAGGCCGGAGCGAATTCCGCCAATTCGTAACGATAGGTCGTCGAGCAGAATTCGCAGGTGACGGCGATCTGGCCGTCTTCCTGGCTTGCCTCGATTTCCTCCGCCGTGAAGCCGGCGAGCACGCCCTTGATCTTCTCGCGCGAACAGCTGCAACGATCGAAGACCGTCTGCGGTTCATAAACCCGCACGCCACGCTCGTGGAACAGGCGATAGAGAAGCCGTTCGATCGCGACCTGCGGATCGGTCAGCTCGTCAGTGTCGATCGTCTCGACCAGCGAACGGGCTTCATCCCAGGCATCATCGGTGACGCTGGTATCGCGTTCGTCGCCATCACCGCCGTGGAGATCCGGATGACGCATGCGCTCCGGCGCCTGGGGTAGGAACTGGGCGACCAGACCGCCTGCCCGCCAATTATGACGCGGCTTGCCGTCCTCATCGCGGTCGAAAAGCTCGGCCACGGCAAGACGGACACGGGTCGGTATCTGTTCCGACTGACGGAAATAGACGCCGGCAATCTCTTCCAGAGACGAGCCGTCCATCGGCACGATGCCCTGATAGGGCTGCATGCCCTTGCCCTGATCGATGGTGAAGGCGAGTACGCCCTGACCAAGAAGCTCCGGCGGCGAGGTCTTGCCATCCTTGACGGCAGCAGCCAGTGCATCCTCGTCGTAACGGGCATAGGCGCGAAGCGCATCCGGCGTGGAGAAATCAGCCACGAGAAGATCGACGGGTCCGTCCCCCTTGGTCTGAACTGTGAACTTGCCATCAAATTTCAGCGAAGTACCGAGCAATGCCGTCAGCACTAGTGCTTCGGCAAGCAGCCTTGCAACCGGCGCCGGATAATCATGGCGACCCAGAATGGTGTTGAGAAGCGGCCCAAGCTGCACCGCACGGCCACGAACATCCAGGCCCTCGACCTGGAAGGGAACAACCCTGTCGTCTCCGGCAAAGTGGAGGTCCTTCAGTTCCACGGTTGCTTCCGCCATCATCTTACTCCTTCACACCGATCGTCTCGGGCCTTGTCCCCGACATTTACACAAACAGGCCGGCAAGCGGAACCGCTGGGCCGCTCGAAAATGTCGGGGATGTCTGTTGAAGCGCCGGCACTAGGCACGGCGCGTTTGAAAGCCGACAAATGGTGCCGGCTTCAAGCCAATTCAAGAGCCAGAAGACAGGCTCAGATCGCGCCGAAGCACCAGGCCAGAATGGACTTCTGGGCGTGGAGGCGGTTTTCCGCCTCGTCGAAGACAACCGACTGCGGGCCATCGATCACGGCGTCGGTGACTTCCTCGCCACGATGGGCCGGCAGGCAGTGCATGAACAGCGCATCGGCCTTGGCCTGCTTCATCAGCGCTTCATTGACCTGGTAGGGCTGGAAGATGTTGTGGCCGCGCGCCTTGTGTTCCTGGTTCATCGAAACCCAGGTATCGGTGACCACGACATCGGCGCCGGCAACCGCGCGCTCGACATCGTGGGTGAGCATGATCTCGCCGCCGTTGTTGCGCGCCCAGTTCAAGAACTTGTCATGCGGCTCGGAACCCATAGGGACTGCCATATTCATGCGGTAACCGAAACGGGCCGAACCTTCGACCAGCGAATGCAGCACGTTATTGCCGTCGCCGGTCCAGGCAATCGTCTTGCCGGCGACGGGACCGCGATGTTCTTCGAAGGTCATCAGGTCGGCCATGATCTGGCAGGGATGGGTGTCGTCTGTCAGCGCGTTGATGACCGGCACGGTGGCATGTTCGGCCAGCTCCAGAAGGCGCTTGTGATCGGTGGTGCGGATCATGATCGCGTCGACATAACGCGACAGAACCTTGGCGGTGTCGCCGATCGTCTCGGCGCGGCCGAGCTGCATCTCGGTACCCGACAGGAACAGCGTCTCACCGCCAAGCTGACGCATGCCGACATCGAAGGAAACGCGAGTGCGGGTCGACGGCTTCTCGAAAATCATGGCCAGCATCTTGCCGGCCAGCGGCTTGTCAGCTGTGCCAGCCTTGGTTGCCTGCTTTCGCACCTTTGCATCATCGAGGATGGAGCGCAGGTCACCCGCCGACACAGCGGAAAGATCGAGAAAATGCTTGGGAGATGCCATTACCTTGTTCCCTAACGGAGGGAACCGGAAGGCGCCCTCTCTACGTATTCTTAAGCGGATTTCTTCAGCTGTTCAGCCGACAGCGTTTCGGCAGCACGCTCGATACGGCGAAGACCTTCGCGCGCTTCCTCGGCGGTGACGACAAGCGGAGGCAGAATGCGGACGACGTTATCGCCTGCCATGACGGCCAGCATATGCTGATCGCGCATTCCGGAGATCAGGTCGCCGGCCGGCACCTTTGCCTTGATACCGAGCAACAGGCCCTCGCCGCGAATATCCTCGATCACGGTCGGGAAACGATCCTTGAGCGCTGCAAGGCCCTGACGGAAGACGAGTGCAACATCGCGAACGTTTTCCAGGAAACCGTCGGCGAGCACGATATCAAGCACCGCATTGCCACAGGCCATAGCTAGCGGGTTGCCGCCATAGGTGGTGCCGTGGATGCCGGGCTTCATGCCGGATGCGGCTTCTGCCGTTGCAAGGCATGCGCCGAACGGGAAGCCGCCGCCAATACCCTTGGCGATCGCCATGATGTCCGGGGTGATGCCGGCCCATTCATGGGCAAAGAGCTTGCCGGTACGGCCGACGCCGGTCTGAACTTCGTCGAGGATCAAAAGAAGACCCTTTTCGTCGCAGATGCGGCGCAGCTCGCGCATGAATTCCTTCGGAACCGGACGCACACCGCCCTCGCCCTGGATCGGCTCGATCAACAGAGCGCCGGTGTTCTCGTTGATCGCAGCGTTCAGCGCATCGAGATCACCGAAGGGCACCTGATCAAAACCCTGAGCCTTGGGGCCGAAGCCTTCCATATATTTTTCCTGGCCGCCGGCTGCGATCGTTGCGATCGTCCGGCCGTGGAAGGCACCTTCAAAGGTGATGATATGGAACTTTTCCGGGTGCCCCTTGGAATAGTGATAACGGCGGGCCGTCTTGATTGCGCATTCCAGCGCTTCCGCACCCGAATTGGTGAAGAAGGCCTTGTCCGCAAAGGTTGCGTCGACCAGACGGCGCGCCAAGCGCTCCTGCTCCGGGATTTCATAAAGATTGGACAGATGCCAGACCTTCTCGGCCTGCGATTTCAGCGCTTCGACCAGATGCGGATTGGCATGGCCGCAGGACGTGACAGCGACACCCGCACCGAAGTCGAGATATCGCTCGCCGCTTTCCGTCACAAGCCAAACGCCTTCGCCACGCTCAAAGCGCAGCGGGGCCCGGGCAAAGGTGTCGAAAAGCGCAGATTCAGCCATGGCGGCTCACTCCTAATGCATCCGATTGCGGATATTCAAAAAATCAAAATGCCGCCCTCGGGGCGGCCGCGGCACTATCGCCACTCATCCATGTGATGTCAACAAAACTCACGGAAATCTGGGGTTTCAAGGCATTTTGCTGCAAGGACGCAACCCTGCCGACAGCTGTGACAAAAATGACTCTCCCGGAAAGCAAGTTGGGGAAAACCGGGAAATCGATTCGTGGCGATTCCGGGGACTCTTGTCACGGAGTCTGCGGACCTCTAGGTTAAAGATCAATTACTAGACTGCATGCGGCGGAACTAGTCACCAAAAGCATAGATATAGTGCCTGTTGCGAGATGTATCGCGCGACATTGGTGAGGGATTCTGCATGCCACCAACGTTCAAAGGCGGAGAACGGGCATGAACTGGACGGACGAGCGCGTTGAAAAACTGAAAAGGTTGTGGTCGGAAGGCTTGAGCGCCAGCCAGATCGCCGCACAACTTGGAGGCGTAAGCCGCAATGCCGTGATCGGCAAGGTCCATCGCCTCAACCTGCCGGGCCGCGCAAAGGCGGGCGGCACAATCGCGACGAACCGTACGGCAAAGCGCCCAGCAGCAACTACTTCCCGTCCCCAGCAGACATTCGCCACCCGTCCGGCAGCACGCCCGGTCGCCCGTCCGGTCGGCGCAACCGCGCTCAAGGAAGAGGTCGAGTTCGAGGCTTCGCAGGAACTGGTCTACCGTCCCGCTTCCAACGTTGTCCTGCCGATTTCCCGCAAGCTGGCGCTGACCGAATTGACCGAACGCACCTGCAAGTGGCCCGTCGGCGATCCGCTGACGGACGATTTCCACTTCTGTGGCTGTGAGTCCCCGGATAATTCGCCTTACTGCACCTACCATGCGAAGCTCGCCTACCAGCCGGTCAACGAGCGCCGCCGTCCGAGCGCTGCACGGGCGTAAAGTTCGGCACCATAAACAACGATCAAGCGGGCTTCGGCCCGCTTTTTTGTTTGCCGTGCTGCGGGTTCTGCAAGGCAGCCTTGCCCGCCTGCGCCTTGCCTCCTGCGCCACAAACACCTATCTGAAAAGGCGTGAGGACGACCTCCCCCAGAATGGGCATTGATGCCGGGACGACCCGGATAACCCAATGGGGTATAAAATGCGCACGACACGCGACCGTATTCGTCACGCAATCAGCTTCGAAATCATCGGGCTTGCGATTTTCACACCGCTCGCCTCTTTCGTCTTCGGCATACCGGTCGAACATATCGGTGTCGTCGGGATCGTTTCGGCAACGCTGGCGACCGGCTGGAACTATCTCTACAATCTCGGCTTCGACCACCTGATGCAGACGTATCGCGGCGGTACGCAGAAAACCATGGCGCTGCGCGTTGCACATGCCGTGCTGTTCGAACTCGGACTGCTGATCGTGCTCATGCCGTTCATCGCTTGGTATCTGGGCGTGAGCCTGATGCAAGCTCTGGTGATGGATATCTCGTTCGCCCTGTTCTACCTAGTCTATGCGTTCTTCTTCAATCTGGCCTACGACCGGATCTTTCCGCTGCCTGAGTGGCAGGAAGAAGGCAAGGCCTGAAATGCTTCAGCCCGAGGCGGATGACCGCACTCGGGCTTAGAAACCTGCATTCCAGATCTTAATCCTGCAGATCAGGATTCCATCGAATAGCCGGCACCGCGAACGGTGCGGATGACATCCTGCATGTTGGAGAAGTTCAGCGCCTTGCGCAGGCGGCCGACATGCACGTCGACGGTGCGTTCGTCGACATAGATATCGTGGCCCCAGACGCCATCGAGAAGCTGGGAGCGCGAGAAGACGCGGCCGGGCGAGACCATGAGGAATTCCAGGAGACGGAATTCGGTCGGGCCAAGGCGCACTTCACGGCTCTTGCGGTGAACGCGATGGGTCTCGCGATCCAGTTCGATATCACCGCATTTCAGGACGCTGGAGAGAACCTCCGGCTTGGCACGGCGAAGCATCGCCTTGACGCGCGCCATCAGTTCCGGCGTAGAGAAGGGCTTGACGACATAGTCGTCGGCACCGGTCGCCAGACCGCGAACACGTTCGCTTTCCTCGCCGCGCGCTGTCAGCATGATGATCGGCAGGCGCTCAGTCTCTGGCCGCATGCGCAGGCGCCGGCACAATTCGATGCCGGAAACGCCGGGCAGCATCCAGTCGAGAACCAGAAGATCCGGAGCACGCTCCTGAAGCCTGATTTCGGCCTCATCACCTCTCAGAATGGTTTCGACCTCGTAGCCTTCGGCTTCGAGATTATAACGGAGGAGGACGCTGAGCGCCTCCTCGTCTTCCACGACCGCAATTCTCGGCTGCATACTAGATACACTCCATCAGACAGGCAAAATCAGTCAGCAATCGCGCCGACGGTGTTCGCCGTATCGTCCTTGGGACGCTCGCCTTCCGGCACAGCACCCGTCGTCATGTAGTAGATGGTTTCCGCGATGTTGGTCGCGTGGTCACCGATACGCTCGATGTTCTTGGCGCAGAACAGAAGATGCGTGCAGGTGGTGATGTTGCGCGGATCTTCCATCATGTAGGTCAAGAGTTCGCGGAAGAGCGATGTGTACATGGCGTCGATTTCTTCATCGCGCAGGCGGATCGCTTCGGCCTTTTCGGCAGAACGGCTGGCATAGACGTCCAGCACTTCCTTCAATTGAACGGCAGCGAGATCGGAGAGGTGTTCCAGACCGCGGGCGAGTTTGCGGGGAACGCCATGGCCCTGAACCGCAATGACGCGCTTGGCGGTGTTCTTGCCGAGATCGCCGACGCGTTCCAGGTCGGCTGCGATGCGCAGCGTCCCGATGATTTCGCGCAGGTCGGCAGCCATCGGCTGACGCTTGGCGATGGTGACGATCGCCTTGTCCTGGATCTCGCGCTCGGCGTGATCCAGGATCACGTCGTCGGAGATAACTTTCTGGGCCAGGGCAGAGTCACCATTGACCAGAGCGCGCACGGCATCGCCGCACATCTGTTCTGCAAGGCCACCCATTTCCGAGATGCGGCGGCGCAGATACTTCAGTTCTTCGTCGTAGGCCGACAGGATATGACTTGATACCATCTCTTTGTCCTCAAAATCCGTAGCAGCGGGCAACAGGCAACGGCCAATCAGCCGAAGCGGCCCATGATGTAATCCTGGGTGCGCTGGTCATCCGGATTGGTGAACATCTTGTCCGTGTCATTCTCTTCGACCAGCTGGCCGAGGTGGAACATGGCGGTACGCTGGGATACGCGGGCGGCCTGCTGCATCGAGTGGGTGACGATAACGATCGTATAGTTGGCGCGCAGTTCGTGGATCAGTTCCTCGACCTTTGCGGTGGCGATCGGGTCGAGCGCCGAGCAGGGTTCGTCCATCAAGATGACTTCCGGCGAAACTGCAACCGCACGGGCGATGCAGAGACGCTGCTGCTGACCACCGGACAGGCCGGTGCCGCCTTCATGCAGGCGATCCTTGACTTCCGCCCAGAGGCCGGCGCGCTGAAGGCTTGCCTCGACGATCTGGTCCATATCCGCCTTGTTGCGGGCAAGACCGTGGATGCGCGGGCCATAGGCGATGTTTTCGTAGATCGACTTGGGGAACGGGTTCGGCTTCTGGAACACCATGCCGACGCGGGCGCGAAGTTCCACGACGTCGATTTCCTTGTCGTAGATATCATCTTCATCAAGGGTGATCTTGCCGGTGACGCGGCAGCCCTCGATCGTGTCGTTCATGCGGTTGAGCGTGCGCAGGAAGGTCGACTTGCCGCAACCCGAGGGGCCGATCAGCGCCGTCACCGTGTTTTCGCGGACATTCAGGTTCACGTCGAAAAGCGCGCGCTTCTCGCCGTAATAGACTGATACGTCCTTGCCAATCATCTTGTACGCGACTTCATTCATCTTCTTGTCCAGCGCCTTCTCAACTGCTGCTTCTGACAACATATTCATTGTGTCGATCTCCTACCAACGGCGTTCGAAGCGCCGACGCAACAGAATTGCACCAACATTCATGACCACGAGGAACAGGAGCAGGATAATGATCGCTCCCGAAGTTCTTTCGACGAAGGCGCGTTCCGCCTCGTTTGCCCACATGTAGATCTGCACCGGCAGTGCTGTCGACGGATCCATCGGCGTCGTCGGATAGTTGGCGACGAAGGCGACCATGCCGATCAGGAGCAGCGGTGCGGTTTCGCCGAGAGCATGCGCCAGACCGATGATCGTACCGGTCAGGATGCCCGGCATGGCAAGCGGCAGGACGTGATGGAAGATGGTCTGCATCTTCGAGGCGCCGAGGCCGAGAGCCGCCGCGCGGATCGAGGGCGGAACCGCCTTCAATGCAGCGCGGGTGGCGATGATGATCGTCGGAAGCGTCATCAGCGTCAGGACCAGGCCGCCGACCAGCGAAGCCGAGCGCGGCAGGCCCATGAAGTTGATGAAGACCGCCAGACCCAAGAGACCATAAACGATGGAGGGGACGGCCGCGAGGTTGTTGATGTTCACCTCGATCAGGTCGGTGAACTTGTTCTTCGGCGCGAATTCCTCAAGATAGATCGAGGCGGCAACGCCGATCGGCAGCGCCAGGACGAGCACGATCAGCATCATGTAGAAGGAGCCGATCAAGGCCACGCCGACGCCGGCAGCTTCCGGACGGCTGGAATTGCCGTTAACGAAAATGCCGGTGTTGAAGTGCTTTCCGAGGGCGCCGGATTCCGCAAGCTGGTTCATCCAGCCGACCTGCTGGTCGGAAACCTTACGGTTGTTTTCCGACACGGAGAGATCGATCTGGCCCTTGAATGCGCTGTCGATATCGCCGGCGGCAAGCAGCGAGACCGTCTGGGTCGTGCCGATGATCTGTGGGTTGGCGACAACCATGTCACGCAGCTGGCCACGAACGCCGTCCGAGATCATCTGGTTGACGGCGCGCAGACCCGAACGATCGGTTTCAGCAACACCGAGCACCTTGGCGACGGCATTACGGGCGATGAGCGGGTAATTGGCCGTCACCAGCTTCTGCGGATCGGTGGCGCGCTCGTTATCCTTGTCGATGATCTGTTCGGAGAATTCGACCGGAACGGTGATCATCGTCTGCTGGAAGGCGGTGTATCCCTTGGAAACAACCGACCACAGAAGCAGCGCGAGAAACAGAAGCCCGAAGGACAGGGCGGCGATGCCATAGGCGCGGAAGCGACGTTCTGCAGCGTAGCGGCGCTTGATGCCGATATCGCGACGGGCGGGCTTCGCCAGGACGCCGGCGGGGGAAGAAACCACGTCGGTCATTCGTACTGCTCCCGGTATTTGCGCACGATGAAGAGCGCGTAGATATTGAGGCAAAGCGTGATCACGAAGAGCGTGATACCCAGTGCGAAGGCGACGAGCGTCTGCGGCGAGGTGAATTCAAGGTCGCCCGTCAGCTGGCTGACGATCTTGACGGTCACCGTCGTCATCGGCTCGAATGGATTGAGCTGCATGCGGGCCGCCACACCGGCAGCGAGAACCACGATCATGGTTTCACCGATGGCACGAGAGGCGGTCATCAGGAGAGCGCCGACAACACCCGGCAGAGCAGCCGGCATGACGACCTTCTTGATGGTTTCCGATTTGGTTGCGCCGAGACCGAGCGAACCGTCACGAAGGGCACGGGGCACTGCGGTGATGATGTCGTCCGACAGCGAGGAGACGTAAGGGATCAGCATGATGCCCATTACGAAACCGGCTGTCAGAACGCTCTGAGCCTGGATGAAGTTGGCGAAATCACCGGTGGCGATGCCGTTGATGCTGGACGAAAGATCCCGCAGGAACGGACCGACCGTGGTCAGCGCGAAGAAGCCATAGACGATGGTCGGGATACCGGCGAGAACTTCGAGCAGCGGCTTGGCGATCGAACGAAGCTTCGGTGAGGCATATTCCGACATGTAGATTGCCGAGAACAGGCCGACCGGTACGGCAACGAGCATTGCGACGAAGCCGATATAAAGCGTGCCGAGCAACAGCGGGATCAGACCGAACTGGCCCTCAGAGGCGCTCGCACCGGCTGCAGCGAAACGCGGATCCCAGACGGTGCCGAAGAAGAACTCCCAGGCAGGAACGCGGCCGAAGAAGTGGCCGGCTTCCGTCAGCATCGACATGACGATACCGATCGTCGTGATGATCGCGATCGACGAAGCGACGACAAGCGCGCCAAGGATGACACGTTCGACCCTGTTGCGGGCGCGGAAGCGATGCGAGATGCGGGTATAGGAAAGACCTGCGCCAATCAGCGCAACGATCAGCACAACAGCCGTCATGACACGGTTGCTGATCTTGTTCATCGCATTGAGGTCGCCGGCGGATTCGACCATGTACGGTTCCGGATCACCGGCAAGCGCAACGCCCTTGGCGCCGAGCGCGCTTCGAAGTTCGGCAGGGTTGCTGCCGACCCTGTCGATCTCGTCCAGCGTCAGGATATCCATGCCGCGGGCAAGCGAGTTGACCATGCCGAAAGCGAGACCCTGCTCAGCTTCTGACCTGGCCTTCACATCCTCGGGGAAACCGCCGCGAATGGTGGAATTGATGTAGAGCGGGCTGGCAATCAGCCAGGCAGCCAGAACGATCGCGGCCGGCAGGACGGCGCAGATCGCGACGAACGAGCCATAATAGCCGGGACGAGAATGGAGTTTGGAGGACAGTCCGCCAGCGATCGCCAGCGCATGTCGGGTCCCAACGACATAACAGACGATCGCAATGATCGCCAAAATCAACAAGATCAGTGGTGTGCTCATCAGAATCCCCCGGCCTACCGCCATCGGCGGCAGCCACTACCGCACAATTCCCATCACCGGAACCGAATTGGTCGCAAATACCCAGTTAAAAGGTCGCCCTGCGAAGGCGCCGGCCGAATGCCGGATAAGAGACCGGCGCCGCCGAAGCGGCGCCGGATCAAGCATTACATGGTCTTGCCGGCTTCGAAGTCCTTGCGGACCTGTTCGCGCTGATCGTCCGGAGCGGCAACCAGGCCGTATTCGGCGAGCGGGCCTTCCGGGCCAACCATGTCGTCAGAGATGAAGAACTCTACGTATTCCTTCAGGCCCGGGATAACGCCCAGGTGAGCCTTCTTGACGTAGAAGTACAGCGGACGGGAAACCGGGTACTTGCCGGAGGAGATCGTCTCGGTCGAAGCGACGACGTCCGAAACAGTTGCAACCTTCAGCTTGTCCTTGTTGTTTTCGTAGAAAGCCAGGCCGAAAACGCCGAGGCCGGTCTTGTTGGCAGCGATACGAGCGAGCGTTTCGGTGTAGTCGCCGTCGATGTCGACAGCAACGCCGTCCTTACGGACTGCAACGCACTTGGCAGCAGCCTGCTTGGCATCGGTGATGGCAGCCTTGATGACGTCGGTGGCGCCGGCTTCCTTGCAGCCTTCAGCCATGATCTTCTCTTCGAAGACTTCGCGGGTGCCGTGCTTGGAGCCCGGGATATAGGCAGCGATCGGGCCCTTCGGCAGAGTAGCGTTGATGTCCGACCAGTTCTTGTAGGGGTTGGCGACGAGCTTGCCGTCAACAACAACTTCAGCGGCGAGAGCCTTGTAGAGATCCTTCGGCTCGATCTTCATGTCACCGTTCGAGCTATCAGCGGCAAATACGATGCCGTCGTAACCGATGCGGATTTCCTGAACGTCGGTAACGCCAGCTGCCTTGCAGGCTTCGGCTTCGCTCTTGTTGATCTTGCGCGAAGCATTGGCAACGTCGATCGTGCCTTCACCAACGCCCGAGCAGAAAGCCTTCAGACCGCCGCCGGTGCCGCCGGATTCAACAACCGGAGCCTTGAAGTTCGGGAAGGTTTCCGCGAAAGTTTCAGCAACGATCTTTGCGTACGGCAGAACGGTGGAGGAGCCGGCAACCTGGACCTGGTCGCGCGCAGCGGCAGCACCGGCGAATGCGACAGAGGCCACGAGGGCGGCTGCAGAAAGTTTCAACATGTTCATCGATCTCTCCCATGATGGGGTTTGTGAAAGCTTTGATCGCCGGCTTTCGCACCTGCCGGCTTCTTGCCCGCTCCTATTAGCGGCCGTTGACCTCAGCTTTTATGTCACTTCGATGAAACATTTGTGACAAATTAAATATATGATTTCACTACATAATACTGTTGCACGCCTGTGCAGTGCGTATGTTTTATGTCAGAATCTGACGGTAAACTCGGATCCCTTGCCCAGTTCTGACTTCACGATGAGGCGGGCGCGGTGTCTGGTGAGGATATGCTTGACGATGGCGAGTCCCAGGCCGGTGCCCTTTTTCGACCGACTGTCGGCAACGCTAACCCGATAAAAACGCTCGGTAAGTCGCGGAACATGTTCAGCAGGGATGCCAGGACCGCGGTCGACGACACTGACTTCCACCGGCTGGGATGGCTCGTTGCGCAGGAAGACGTCAACGAACTTGCCCTCCTGACCATATTTGCAGGCATTCTCGATCAGGTTCTCGACGACTTCCACCAGTTCGTCGCGGTCCCCCAGGACCTCGACCTTTTCTTCCGGCAGATGAAGGCGGATTTCGACGCCAAGCTCCTCTGCCAGCGGCAGCAGCGCATCACGGACATGACCGATAACCGGACGAAGATCGACGGACTGGTCCGGCGCGATATGGGATTTCAGTTCGAGCCTCGAAAGCGACAGGAGATCGTCGACAAGGCGGCTCATGCGGGTCGATTGATCCAGCATGATGCCGAGAAACCGTTCCTTGGCGGCATCATCAGAACGCGCCGGCCCCTGCATGGTCTCGATGAACCCGCGCAGCGAGGCAAGCGGGGTGCGCAATTCATGGCTGGCATTGGCGACGAAATCGGACCGCATGCGATCGAGCCGGCGAAGTTCGGAGATATCCTTGAACGACAGGAGGAAGAGTTTTTCCGCACCGAAAGCGTCCAGCGGCTCCATTGCCGCGATGCGCAGGAGGTAGACGCGCTCGGAGGGGAGCCTTTCAGAATGCTCGATCTGGTTCGGCTCGCCGGTTGCGATCGTCTCCTTGACCATGTCGAGAATACCCGGCGAGCGCAGGCGCGCCGAGAGATGCGAGCCGATCGGCAGCAGGCCAAGCGCCTTTTCCGCCGCCTTGTTTTCCCACAAAACGATCGCCTCGGCATTCAACAGCAGGACCGGGATATCGAGAGCGGAAAGTGTCGCTGCGATACCGGGCAGTGGATCGGACGCCTGCTCTTCTTCCTCAAACTTCTCCGGTTCCGCGATGGGCATGATGACCGGAGGCCGGGCCGAAACCGCCAGAACAAGAATCAGCCAGACCAGAGCAACCCAATACCAGGGCAGACCTGCGGCAATCGCGGCCAATGCAGACACCGTCAGCAACAAGAAGAGACGCCATTCTCTTCTCATCACGGCGATAAGACCTCCGCCTGCCTGCTCTGCACTCGACGCCATGACAACCCCAACTGGATCCCGGGCCACATCCCGGCATTTTGCTTGCTAAACACGTGGTCATATAAGCCTTCCATGACACTTGTGCATCAGGGCCTATGGAAAACCTATGCCGGAATGCCACCTTTCGGATAGCGTGTCGCCATGGCGCAGCGCGTCGTCGTAATAGATACCGAGGACAAAGAGGAGAGCAGGCATGTCAACGGGTGAAAGCAGGACGGTCGATCTGACAATCGGGGGAAAGAAACGGCGATTTGACATAGACAACCCGACCCTGCCGGACTGGATCGACGACCAAGCGCTTTCTTCGGGCGATTATCCCTATGACGACAAGCTTAACCGGGACAAATACGAAAAGCAGCTTGAGAAGCTGCAAATCGAACTGGTCAAGATGCAGTTCTGGATGCAGGCGACGGGCAAGCGGATGGTGGCGCTGTTCGAAGGCCGGGACGCGGCCGGCAAGGGCGGCACAATCTTTTCGATCCGCACTTATCTCAATCCACGTTCGGCGAGGGTCGTCGCTCTGACCAAACCGACGGAGACCGAGGCGGGGCAATGGTATTACCAGCGCTATGCAACGCATTTCCCGACCAAGGGCGAGATCGTTCTTTATGACCGTTCCTGGTATAACCGCGCCGTGGTCGAGCCGGTCATGGGGTTCTGCACGCCGGCGCAATATGACAGCTTTATGCGGGCGACGCCGCGGTTTGAAAAGCTGCTGGTGGAAGATGGCGTGCATTTCTTCAAGTTCTGGCTCGATATCGGCCAGGAAATGCAGCTGAAGCGCTTTCACGACCGACGCCATGATCCGCTGAAGATCTGGAAGCTCTCGCCGATGGATATCGCCGCGCTGACGAAGTGGGATCAGTATACCGAAAAACGCAACAAAATGCTGGAAGAGACACACACCAAGGAGGCGCCCTGGGCGATCCTGCGGGCCAATGACAAGCGGCGCTCACGGCTGAACGCGATCCGCCACATCCTTCTATCTCTCGATTACGAAGGCAAGGACAAGGATGCCATCGGCGAGATCGACGACAAGATCCTCGGGTTCGGACCAAAGTATCTCAAGTAAAAACGATCGGCAGGCGAAGCTGCCGGGTCACTGACCCGGCAGGGCTCGCACGGAATATATGAAGACCGGGCGATCTGCGCCCTGAATGCCGGTGTTGACGATGATACGGCCGGGGGCATTTGGCGCCATGGTGCGGTCGAAGCTGACCTTGAACAGCGCGTCGAGCTTTTCCTGCGTTGCCGTGAAACGGTGGCGCGAACAGCTGCCGAGGCTGCCGAAATCGCAGCGGACCGAAATCTGCGAGTGCTGGTTTGCTGCCGACTGGATGGTCAGCGCCAGCGTGGAACTCTTGCCGGCAAGCTCGCGCAGGATTTCCACCGGCACCTCGATTGCGACATCTCCGGCGGCATTCGACGTGGCAGAGGTAACCTTGAGTGCCTGAGCTTCGGTGCCAGTCGCGATCTCCGCCCTTGCCTGAGAACCCGCGGTAAAGGCGGCGCCCTGCTGTGGCTGGAAGATCGAGGCCCATTCTTCCGAGAAGCCTCCACGCGAGGAAAGCACGGACGGCCCCTGCCCCGAGGACTGAAGCGCCGACGGTCGATTGGCGCTGCGCACCGCATCCTCGATGATCGATTGCACCATGCCCGACTGATAGAAGACGAAGCAGCCGACTGCGACCACGCCAAGCGTTATGATCCAGGTGAGCAGATGAGACAGAAAGCCACGTTTCTTCCGGCGGCGGCGTCCAGCCGGAATTTCGGCGGAAGCCTTCACCTTGCGACCTTTGCGCCCCTTCTTAACCGTGGGCTCTGCAACCTCGCCGACGGGGGAGGCTTCCGGCAGCGTGCCGGGCACCGGTTCGGATCCATACCCTGCCGGCGCGATATCCGGGGCCATCGAGGGTATGTCGGAGTGATGGTCTGCGGTCGCCCCTGATCGGGTTACACCACCAAGTGCACCTGCCTCAACCACGGGGGGAGCGGGCGCACGCGGTGCGTCGACAGATACGGAGACGTCGGGGACAACGTGTGATGTGGTCCGGCGGACAGGCGCATCGATTTCGAAAAAGGGATCGACATCGGGAGCCGGAACAGGCTGGGCCGACTGCGCCAGGCGGTCGATCTCCTCGTTCTCGATCTCGCTGATCTTGTCTTCCAGCCGCTTGCGCTGCTGCATGATGACAAGGTTATCGGTGACGCCCTGCTTGCGCAGGCCGGCATCAAGTGCCTGGCGGGCGGACTGATAGATCCGGGCGCGCACCTGGCCATCACCACGTTCGGCGCGATCCAGGGCATTTCTTATGGCTGTTTCCAGGCCGCTCACTGCCGGTCCTTCCGGTTCATTCCAACTGGCGAGCGTAATCGTGTCACGCTCCTATTTTTAACCTCTCGGTAACGTCTCAGGCGCCGAACTGCAAGAAGGCGACCCAACTCATCCCGTGGTGAGACGGCCGAAACATGGTGGCAAATCCATGGCGGGTAAGTTCGATCCGCTAAACCGAGGCGACTTCCCCACGTGAAATTCATCTGATACACCATCTTACGTAAAGGTAATTCGGGAGGTTACTTTCATGCTTCCAGCGGTCCTCAAGGACAGGCTGCGGCTGCCGGTCGTGGCATCGCCGCTCTTCATCATATCGCATCCGCAACTGACGCTGGCGCAATGCAAGGCGGGTGTCGTTGGGGCTTTTCCGGCGCTCAATGCGCGGCCCGAAAACCAGCTCGACGAATGGCTGGCACAGATAACGGAAGAACTTGCAGCGTATGATGCCGCCAATCCCGACAAGCCATCGGCACCATTTGCCGTCAACCAGATCGTCCATACGTCGAACAGGAGGCTGGAACACGATCTGATGATGTGCGTGAAGTACAAGGTGCCGATCGTGATCTCCTCGCTTGGCGCCGTGCCGGAGGTGAATGCCGCCGTGCATTCTTATGGCGGCATCGTGCTGCATGACATCATCAACAACCGGCATGCGAAATCTGCCATCCGCAAGGGTGCCGACGGTTTGATCGCAGTTGCGACTGGTGCCGGCGGCCATGCGGGCACGCTGTCACCCTTCGCACTGGTACAGGAAATCCGAGAATGGTTCGACGGACCGCTTCTCCTAGCCGGGGCGATCGCTACCGGCGGCGGCATTCTGGCGGCCCAGGCCATGGGCGCCGACATGGCCTATATCGGCTCGCCCTTCATCGCTACGGATGAGGCACGCGCTTCAGAGGGCTACAAGCAGATGATCGTGGATTCGACCGCAGCCGATATCATCTATTCCAACTATTTCACCGGCATTCACGGCAATTACCTGAAGGGGTCGATCACAGCGATGGGCATGGACCCGAATGCACTGCCTGAGGCCGATCCGTCGAAGATGGATTTCGACAAGGCGACCACCGGCGCGAAAGCCTGGAAGGAAATCTGGGGGGCTGGCCAAGGTGTGGGCGCGATCAAGGCAATCGAACCGGTGGCAAAGCTCGTCGACCGGCTGGAGGGAGAATATTTGCAGGCCCGTGAACGGCTCGGACTTTAGCCCCACCAGACCTGTTTGAGGAAAAACGACAGGATCGCGAAAACCGGCTTGAAATCGGAATTGGTTGCCTGTATCAGCGCATCACTCGCAGATTGGCGCCAGTCGCCACTGCCGGGCCGCTTTAGCTCAGGTGGTAGAGCACATCATTCGTAATGATGGGGTCGCAGGTTCGAGTCCTGCAAGCGGCACCATTCTTCCTATGTCAATAGAGTGATTTTGTTCTCGTTTCATTGAAGCGCGAATCTTTATTTACGCGACCAAGACCGGGTCAATGGTCTTCGCCTGCGAAACGGCTGCCTACCTGATACGTTTTCAAATGGTCAATCACTCGCGTTTCGATTTCGGCTGTCGCGCGATCGCGGTCGCGCAGGTCCACCGCATAGGTATTTCTCAAGAGATACCAGAATTTCCGCAGCTCATCAGGCGACAGCCTTGATCGGCCAGGGACGAACTGATCGGCAAAATCGCCGCGGCTTTTGCAGACGAAACATCCGGCCATGTAATCCGATCGGCCGAAAACATAGACCGGCCTTTCGTGCAGCAGCGCTTCTGCGCCGACACCCGAATTGATGACGCAGACGGCTTCAGTCTTCGGGATGATGGCGTGGATACTCGAATAGACCTGGCGGATCGTGCCCTTGGCGACCAGTTCGCCGAGATAATGCGACACCTCCGGCGTCGTGCACAGGGGATGCCGCTTGACGACGACGGCCATGCCCTGAGTTTGCGCTGCCTGGATAACTTCATCCACCATGGCGAACAGATCGAGATAGGCCAGCTGGCTGACGGCATCGCCGATCAGCTGCAGCGCGACGAAAATGAACTTTTCCGGCAATTCCTCTACATTCGAAACAGCCGCCTGCTGGTATTTCGACAAATTGCCGCCGATGACGCGCTGTTTTTCACGATCGAAGAAGTCACCCGCGGCCTGCGGAGAGACATCTGCAGCGCGCAGTTCGGATAGCGTCATGGCCGAAAATTTTGACCAGCCTGCATACCCCCGTCGATCGAAGCAGAACAGGGACGGCCGATCGGTTTCCTTGAAATGCATGCCGAAATCCGTGTCGGATATGGTGTGATAGGCGAAGAACGGGGCTGACATATTCAGCACGCCATGGGTCCGCAATCTGCTTCTGACCGCATAGGGTATTCCATGCTTGTCGAGTGCCTTGACGATGCCGGAAAGGGCAAAGCGGATGTCCGAGCGAAAGCCGGGATAATCGATCTTGTTTCTTCGAAAAGCGGCGGCCGGCAAAAAGATGACGGGCAGGTCAGCAACAACAGCCGGCCGGCTACCGCCGGCACGGGCCAGGATATCCTCATGGGCTTTGCGGATCACATGACGAAAACCCACGGTCTCATCCACGATAGATTGCAGCTCCGCAGAGAGTTTTTGTGTCTTTGTCATTCCTGACAGATGGGACGAGGAGACGAAATGCAGGGCGCCATCAAGATCGAAAAGGCTAAGCCTTGCGGTCACCACATCGCCCATATGCCACCGGGCTAGAGTTCGATCATTTTCGATATGGACCAGCTGCGTGGTCAGATGCCTGATGGCACCGGCGAAAATGTCCTCTCGATCACAGGCTTCTGCGGAAAGGGCCGTCGATATGGCCAGTGTCAGGTCGAGATAGCCCGGCTCCGCCTGCATGAAGGCCAGTCCGTCTTCGGCAAGTCGTTCGTGATAACGTTGCTGATCGGAATCGTTCACTCCGGCAGGCTCGCTTCCGCTCTTCACCAGACGCTGCGAAGCTGCGCGCAGAAGTACCGCCGCCCCCGGGGAGAGGCGCGGATCGCCAAGGATTTCGGCCAGCCGCCGAGCGTGACCGGGCTCCACCACTCTGGTGATGTAAGTCGATATGCTCCAAAAGGTGAGCTGCTTCTTCCTTACACGGCGGATGAATAGATTTTCCGCCGCTTCGGGTCGGTCGGCATGGTATTCGATCAGCATCCGGCCCTCGAAGAGAAGAGCCGACAGCTTTCTCAATGACACAAGCGGAGGCATGAAAAACGCGGCAGCGCCAAGCAGGATGCGCATCATCCGCAGGTTTCTGCCTGCCCGCACTCTCCTCTCGATATCCCCGATCATCGCGCCTGCCCTGAGCCGTCAACTGCCTGAGCAGACGGTATAGAGCGGTTCGCAACCAAATGGGAAGCTCGCGGAGATGTTGACCTTAGTTCCGGATTCAATGAGGCGAGGACGCAGAACTCAGCTCGCTTGTCTCGGTGCCGATCGTCATCGTGTTGCCGCGCCAGTCGAATGAACCGCTCAGCCAGCTTCTCATCCAGATTGCGGGTGACAACACGTCGCGCGCAAGCATAGCAGGAAGCGTCCAAACCGAGAGGTGCCAGTTCTTTGCCACAATCAGAGCGAGCTCGGGAAGATAGACGGCGGTGAGGACGGCAAGGGTGATCATCGAGAATGAGGGGGAGCCTGTCGACAAGGCTGCCGCAGCAAGCGCCAGTAGAAGCGGCGGCAGGCAACCGAGCAGGATTTCCGGCACGAAGAAGGCCGGAAAGGTGACCCGGCGCAGGCGCGCCCAACGGGCTTGTCGGGACCATATCTGAGTGAGTTCGCGCCTGCCGAGCGGCTGTTCGAATGGCGAGGCGACAAGATGGACCTTGCGGCCGAGACGACGCACCAGCTTGGTCGCGGCAGCGTCCTCAGCAATTTCGGCACCGAGTGCGGCGATGCCGCCTTCCGCATCGAGCATCGGCTTGAACCACAACATGCTCTTGCCCTGGGCAAATCCGAGGCCAACTGCTTCGCCGGCATATTGCCAGCGTGCCTGCTGGGAGTTCAGGAAAGCGCATTCGATTTCTGCCCAGAAACCTTCCGGGCGAGAGCCGAGCGGAGTGGAGCAAACAAGACCGGTGTTCGGTCGACGCGCCGCCATGAGATGGCCAATATAATCGCGCGGCATTAGAACGTTGGAATCGGCCAGAACAACCCAGTCGTTCACCGCAGCACGCCAACCCTTGACGCAATTGTTGAGCTTCGGATTGGCGCTGACGCGGTCGTCGCCAATCAGCAGGCTTGCCTTGATTTCGGGATGTCTTGCCATGACCTCCTTGACCGCCGGAATGACCGTGTCACGCGCATCGGCAACACAGAAGATCAGCTCGTAGTCCGGCCAATCCAGATCGAAGGCGCGCTCTAGCGTCAGGGGGGTGAAATTCTCGATGCCGCAGGCAGGGATGACGACGGAGACAGGCGGCTTTTCGGTGAGCGCAGTTGCCGGGCTGCCTCTGCGCGACAGGCGACCCATCGCAATGCCGATACTGATGCCGTTGGCAGCGATCAGTGCACCGGAAACAAGGCCTAGAATAAGCGACATCACAAGCGATCTCCGTTGGGCCTCGATATATCAGCGTCGGGTTCTGCCTTCATGGGGCGCGGCTCATCGGGCTTGGCGAAGGAGCCAAGCACGGACGGATGTCAGGGACATGACACGAGGGCGGATGCCGAGGCTGACCGGTCCATACCCACGACTTTTATTCGGAAATCAGCCTCCAGACCTCATCGGCAATGGCAAGCGACGAGGTGAGGCCAGGAGATTCGATACCGTATAACGCCACGTAACCCTGATGTCCCGCAACCTGCGGTCCCTGGATGATGAAGTCGCCGCCGCCACCGCCTTCGGGGCCTACCGTCTTTGGCCGCACGCCGGCATAGGCCGGCTGCAGCGAGGCATCCTTCAGATGCGGCCAGTATTTACGGATCGCGGCATAGAATTTTTCCGAGCGGGCCGGATCGACATCGTAGTTTGGGGCTTCCACCCATTCGACATCAGGCCCGAACCGCGCCTGTCCGGCGAGATCGAGTGTCAGATGCGTGCCGAGGCCACCCGGTTCCGGTACCGGATAGATCAGCCGACTGGCCGGTGCCTTGCCGGACAGAGCGAAATAATTGCCCTTGGCGTAGGAGCGATGCGGAATTGTTGCAGGATCAAGCCCTGCCAAGTTTTCAGAGACCGACCATGCCTCAAGCCCCGCCGAATTAACAACCAGCCGTGCGTTCGCGGTGAAAGGGTCATTGCCGCCAACGGAGAGATTTAGCCCATTGGCTGTCAATTCGCCGGAGAGAAGCGGAGAGTTTACGACAATCGTGCCGCCATGAGCCTCGATATCGGTAATATAGGCATCCATCAGGCCGTGGCTGTCGATGATGCCGGTCGACGGCGAAACGAGCGCCGCATGGCCGGTAATCTGCGGCTCGAGTGCATGCAGTTCCGCGGCATCGATGAGGTAGCAATCGTCGACGCCGTTGGCTGCAGCCTGTTTCAGCAGCTTTTCCAGATAGGCGACCTCATCGGGATCGGAAGCGACGACAAGCTTGCCGCATTGGCGGTGCGGGACATGGCGCGCGCGGCAATAGGCATAAAGCGCATCCCTGCCCTTGACGCAGAGTTCCGCCTTGCGGCTGCCGCTTGCATAATAGAGCCCGGCATGGATGACCTCGCTGTTGCGCGAGGAGGTGATGCTGCCAGTCAACGGCTCGCTTTCGAGAACGACGACCTCACGCCCCGCCATCGCCAGCCGGCGGGCAATAGCCAGACCGACGACACCACCACCGACGACCACGCAATCGAGGTCGAGAACTTCCCCCATGCAACTCCCCCATACAGGTCAACTTGGCCGTTCTTCGGGCTTTCACGAAAGGCCGAATGTTGTAGGACTACATTCCTCAAACAGGCGCGCGCCGAATGCAAGCCGGAACTAAAGCGTGTCGCGATCCTTCGGATTCGCTCACACGCTTTAGATTCTTGATTTGTCGCATGTCTTCAGCGCAAAACCGCTGCACACTTTTGCGCGACATGCTTTACTTTTTTGGGAGGCTCCAATGACGAAGATTGTTTTCCTCGATCGCGACACGATTGGTCCTGCGGTGACGATTACCCGGCCGAGCTTTCCCCATGAATGGGTCGAATACGGCAAGACGCCGGAGACAGAGGTGGCGGGACGAATCCGCGAGGCGGATATCGTCATCACAAACAAGGCACCGGTGCGCGAAGCGTCGATCAAGGCTGCGCCGAAGCTGAAAATGATCACGGTCGCGGCGACCGGCTACGACGTAATCGATCTCGCCTTCGCCAAGGAGCGCGGCATCGTGGTTTCGAATGTGCGCGGTTATGCGGTCAATACCGTGCCGGAGCATACGTTTGCGCTGATCTTTGCGCTGCGTCGCTCGATCGTCGGTTTTCGCGAGGACGTGATCTCGGGCGAGTGGCAGCGCGCCAACCAGTTCTGCTTCTTCAACCATCCGATTCGCGATCTGGCCAATTCCACGATCGGCATTTTCGGTGGCGGCACGCTGGGCCAATCGGTGGCACGGATCGCCGAGGCGCTGGGCATGAAGGTGATGTTTGCCGGCCGCAAGGGCGCAGCCAAGGTGGCGGAGGGCTATACGCCGTTCGAAACGGTGCTTGAGGAGGCCGACATCATCACGCTGCATATGCCGCTCAAGCCGGAGACGCGTGACCTGATCGGGATCGAAGAGTTCCGCAAAATGAAAAAACATCCGCTGATCATCAATACCGCACGGGGCGGGCTGGTGAACGAGGCAGACCTTGTGACGGCGTTGAATAAAGGGCTGATTGCCGGCGCCGGCTTCGATGTGCTGACCAAAGAACCGCCGGCAGCCGACAATCCGCTTCTGACCGTTCTTGACCGGCCGAATGTAATCCTCACCCCTCATGTCGCCTGGGCGAGCGATGAGGCGATGCAAGCGCTCTGGGCACAGGTGATCGGGCATGTCGAGAATTTCGAAAAGGGCACGCCGTCCAACGTTCTTTAGACTATCCACCTGAACATTTTCGGGAATGTATCAAAGTGGAAATGCGGGCTTAGTGAAAGATTCAGGTGTTTGATGCAGGGTCAGACTATGGGTAATAGTGGCCGCGCGTGTTGAAACCGCTGAATAGGCCGCTCTCTGGGGAAGGCTTATCTGATGACCGACAAGTTCAACGCACCCGTGCGGGAATTCATTGCGGAAAACTTTCTGTTTCGCGCCGATGCTGAACTCGACGACAACCAGTCATTGCTGGAAAGCGGCGTGATCGATTCCACCGGCGTGCTCGAAGTCATCGCCTTTCTGGAGCAGACGTTCGGCATTTCCATTGCGGACGATGAGATCGTTCCGGAAAATCTCGACAGCATCGCCAACATGACGCGATATCTGGCATCGAAGCTGCCGGCCGCGGCGGCTTGAGGCCAGCGGACCGGCCATGCGTATCGAGGATCATCTTCGCCAAAGCGCCGGTCGTTTCGGATCAAAGACGGCGCTGATCGTCGGCGAAATCCGTTTGGCCTATGAGGATCTGGACGAGCTATCTGATCGGCTGGCTGCTGGCCTCATCACGCAGGGGATCAAGGCGGGCGACCGGATTCTGATGGTTGCCGAGAATTCGGTCGAGGTAGCGGTGGCATTCTTCGCTGCGTGGAAGGCCGGGGCGGTACCCTGCCCTCTCCATGCCTCGATCAAGCAGGACAAGCTGCGCGCCATCATCGAGAGTACAGAACCTTCTACTATCCTTGCGCAGGCCCGTTTCCTGAGCGTGGTGGACAGTGCACTCAGCGGTGCGGATCATATTCCTCTCAAAATTGCATTCGGGACCCTGCCAACGAGCGCCACCGAAGATTGGCTGGCCTATGAGGCGATTGCCACTCATGACGGCAAGGCCGAACTGCCGCGACAGGTGGACAGCGAAGCGCTGGCGCTTCTGATCCACACATCGGGTTCGACCGGCACGCCGAAGGGCGTGATGCATAGCCATGCCAGCCTGCTCGCCGCCTGTGGCTCGATTGTCGACTATCTGGAAAACAACTCCGACGACATCGTGCTCAGCGTGTTGCCGATCTCCTTCGGTTACGGGATCACCCAGATCCTGACCATGGTGATGGTCGGTGGAACGCTGGTTCTGGAGAAGAGCTTTGCCTTTCCACGCAGGGTGCTTCAGCGTCTCGCCGAAGTGAAGGCGACCGGATTTCCGCTTGTGCCGCCGATGGCGGCCCTGATTACGGGGATGCAGGATCTCCAACCGGGTTTTCTGCCTGAAATGCGCTATATCACCAGCGCTGCTGCCGCCATGCCGCCATCGGTCGGCCATAGACTTCGCAGCCTGCTGCCGGATGCCCGGCTGTTCCTGATGTATGGCCAGACGGAATGCATTCGCGCGACCTATCTTCCGGCGGAAGAAGCCGACATGCGGCCGCTCTCTGTGGGCCGGGCCATTGCGGGAACGCGCGCTTTCGTCATCGATGAGGACGGTCGCGCACTCGGCGCCGGCGAGATCGGTGAACTGGTGGTCGAAGGACCGCATGTGATGAACGGCTACTGGAGAGACGAACTGAATTCGTCCACCAAGCTGCTGCCTATTGCCAACGGCAGGCGGCTTCATACCGGCGACCTCTTCAGGACCGATAACGACGGCTTTCTCTATTTCGTCAGCCGGCGCGACGACATCATCAAGACCCGCGGCGAGAAGGTGAGCCCACAGGAGGTGGAGCGGATTCTCTACGCGCTACCCGGCATTCGCGAGGCGGCTGTGGCCGGTATCGACGATCCGGTGTTCGGCCAGCTGATCCGCGCCTATGTCGCGCTGGAGCCTGATGCCGGGCTTTCCGAAAAGGATATCCTGCGCCACTGCGCGGCTCATCTCGAAGATTATATGGTGCCGAAAAGCGTCGAGTTTCGCGACGCGTTACCAAAGACCAGTACCGGCAAAATCCGCCTTACCGCCGAAAAATCCGCTCCCGATATCGAGGACAATGTCGCATGACAAACGCCCCTGCCCGCTTGAAACCGACCGCATCGTTTTCCGCAAAAAGGCTCGTGCTCGATGCCGAGGCGGAGATCGAGCGCATTTGCGAATGGCTGCGCGTCACGGTGCTGAAAGACCTGCGCAAACGCGGGGCCGTGCTCGGCCTTTCCGGCGGCATCGATTCCAGCGTGACGGCAGCGCTTTGCGCCCGCGCGCTAGGCAAGGGCAAGGTGAGCGGCGTGTTCATGCCGGAACATGACAGCGACCCGGACAGTCTGCGGCTCGGCAAGGCGCTGGCGGAGGCGGTTGGCATCGAAACGGTGCTGGAGGATATCGGCCCGTCACTCGCCGCCCAGGGATGCTACGCCCGCCGTGACGGCTTTATCCGTCAGGTCGTGCCGGAATTCGGTGACGGCTGGGGCTGCAAGGTGGTACTTGAGGATGCGTTGACCGGGCGCGGTTACAACATATCGTGGCTGGTGGTAGCCAACCCGGCCGGCGAGCAGAGCCGGCACCGGATGCCGCTCGATGTCTATCTCGGCATGATCGCCGCCGCCAACATGAAGCAGCGGACCCGCAAGCAGATCGAATATTACCATGCCGACCGCTTGAACTTCGCCGTTGCCGGCACACCGAACCGGCTGGAATACGACCAGGGATTCTTCGTCAAGAACGGCGATGGCGCGGCCGATTTCAAGCCGATCGCCCATCTCTACAAGACCCAGGTCTATCAGCTGGCGGAAGCGCTCGGCGTGCCGGAAGAAATTCGCCGTCGCCCGCCGACAACCGACACCTGGTCGCTGCCGCAGGGGCAGGACGAATACTATTTCTCGCTGCCCTATGACCGGATGGATATCTGCCTCTATGCGCTGGACAACGGTATTTCCCGCGAAGAGACCGCGGACGCAGCGGGGCTTACACCGGATCAGGTGGATGCGGTCTGGCGCAATATCGCCTCGAAGCGGAAGGTCGCCGATTACCTGCACGCCCCGCCGCTGACGATGCTCGACTGAACCCGATCGGGCTCAGTCGAAATCGTCGCCGATCAGGCGCATCCAGTTTTCTCCGGCGAGCCCGCTGATCAGGGCTTCGCCGGCCTTGATCGGTTCCAGCAGGCTTTTGTCCTTTGCATGGGCGACGAAAAAAGCGCGGCCGTAAAACAGCGTCTTCCGGCTGATGAGTTCGGGCGTCAGCCAAGGATGGCCGGCGCCGCGGATAGCGACACAGCCCGCGGCATCGGCATGTGCAAACAGATCGTCGACCATTTCGCCGGCAATATTTGGTGCGCAGACGGCCTGCAGTAGCCAGCCAATCCCGCGCGGGCGACCGTAATAGACGTAACAACCGACCAGCTCGCCGCTGCGGGACTCGGCGATACGCCACGAGGGCTTACCAAACTGGCGCTTTTCCTGCGCATGATCCATGAACCAATCCAGCGACGCTCGGTTCCACTGCGGGCGCAGGGGAAAGAGTTCGGAGAGTTTCAGCACCGCTTGGGTAAAATCTTCCCGCGATGCATCCCAGAAATTTACGCGCCCTGCCCCATGGATCGGCGGCGCCCGAAACGCCTTCACGCCCATGCGCTCGATCATGCCATCTGACAGCGATGCAACGGGGCGGAGAAAACGCGCAGCTTTCAGCCCGCGCTCGGCAACCTGAACGGCCGTGCCTGCAGGGCGCAGGATTCGCAGCCAGTTGAGACTGTAAGCGATATCCAAAGGCAGGGCGAGCTTCTGCCACATGCCGAGTGCCAGAGCATTGGCGGTTTCCGTCAGTGAAATATCCTGCGGCCCGGTGAGGAAGGCACGAAGGAGACGGGCACCTGCCAGCGGATTCTGCTCATGCCGATCCACCATCATGGATCCGGCAAAGGCCGCGCGGATGGGGCGACCGCCTATTTCGAGGCGGGATGGAAATACGCCGATGAAGCCCTGCACACCGCCGCTTTTGTCGATAAAAACCTTGGAACGGATTTCCTCGTCATACCACGGATGATCGAAGAGCACCTCGCGCAGATACTGGATCATGGATGGACGGACAGGCTGCGAACCACGGAAGGTCTTCTGGAAGAGTTCGGCCACGGAAGGTAGGTCCTCCCGCTCCAGATCACGCACCCCGCCCGCCTTTTCCGCCATGACAGCAATCCCCGTTGGCCAAACCGCCCTGGCGGGACCGTGCCAGAATAGGCTTAAGCAAACGAAAAGAGGCCCGCTTGGGGCCTCTCTCTCAACCATCAGATCGGATTACATCCAGTAAGGCGGAACGCCGTAATAGTCGTAAACCTTCCGGTCATTTGCTCGATAGAAACTATCGTCGTCGAGATCGTGATATTTCGGAGCACCGGTAATCTGATCCTTGGTCAGGTCGATACGGTAACCGTCGAGCTGTTCGTCATAGCGCAGCTTTTCCCATGGCAGCGGGTAATAGTCATCGCCGATGCCAAGGAAACCGCCGAAGCTCAGGACCGCATAACTGACACGGCCGCCGCGCTTTTCGAGCAGAATGCGTTCGATCGAGCCGATCCGCTTACCGTCGGCGCCATAGACTGCAGTGCCTTCGACCTTATCACTGGCGATCAGCGAAGGCGTATCCTTCACATACGGATCCTGACCTGCACGGGGTTCCTGATGCAACATGACGTACCTCCTTTGATCTTTTCGTCATGGGATTAGAACTTCCCCCCACGGCAATCGTTCCCGAAAAATCTTCTCGGCCTGCGACAATTGACGCTTACGTTAAAGTCATCTAGCTGTTCGAGAATGGACCAGTCTTTTCCGGTTCCTGTGAATGACCTAATATAGGCTTTGGAGAAGTGGAGGACTTTTCCATAGCCTTCAGGTAAGGGCAACGAGCATGGAGGATGCTCTCATGAACGAACAGGTGGCGAGAGCCCCGACGAACCCGCGCAAGATCTGGCTGAAGTCCTATCCGCCCGGAGTGCCCGAAGAGATTCAACCGCTGGCTCATCGCTCGCTCGGGCAGCTTTTCGAGGAGAGTTGCGCCCGTTATGGTGACCGGCCCGCCTTTACCAGCATGGGAAAATCGCTGACTTTCCGCCAGTTGGAGGCCGAAAGCCGCAGAATAGCCTGCTGGCTGCAGGCCAAGGGCCTGGAGAAGGGCGACCGCGTGGCGGTGATGCTACCGAACGTCCTGCAGAACCCGGTGATCGTCTACGGCATTCTTCGCGCCGGCTTGGTGGTCGTCAACGTCAATCCGCTCTATACGCCGCGCGAGCTTGAATATCAGCTGAAGGATTCCGGTGCGAAAGCGCTGTTTCTGCTGGAGAATTTTGCCGCAACCGCGCAGCAGGTGTTGAAGGCGACAAGCGTCAAACATGTCGTCGTTGCGACGATGGGCGACATGCTGGGCGTCAAAGGGCATATCGTCAATCTGGTCGTGCGCAAGGTGAAGAAGCTGGTACCGGCATGGTCGCTGCCCGGCCATTCCAGCTTCAGGACCGTACTCAATGAAGGCGCAGGAACGACGCTGAGGTCGATTGACGTCGGCCCGCATGATGTCGCTTTTCTTCAATATACCGGCGGAACAACCGGCGTATCCAAGGGCGCCATCCTCACCCATGCCAACCTTCTCTCCAACAAGGAGCAGATGGGAACATGGCTGGAAACCGCCTTCCTCAACAAGCCGCGCCCGGAGCAGCTGCAGTTCCTCTGCGCGCTGCCGCTCTATCACATCTTCGCACTGACGGTGAATTCGCTGATGGGGGTTGCGACCGGCAGCCATAACCTTCTGATCGCCAATCCGCGCGACATCCCGGCCTTCGTCAAGGAATTACAGAAACACCCCGTTCACATCTTTCCGGGACTGAATACGCTGTTCAATGCGTTAATGAACAATGCCGACTTCCAGAAGCTCGACCACTCGTCGTTGATCCTCGTCTTCGGCGGCGGCATGTCGGTGCAGCGGCCGGTCGCCGAGCGCTGGCTGGCAATGACCGGCTGCCCGATCACGGAAGGGTACGGACTTTCCGAGACCTCTCCCGTCGCGACCGCCAACCGGCTGGATACCAAGGAATTTTCCGGCATGATCGGCCTGCCGGTCTCGTCGACCGAAATTGCGATCCGGGACGATGACTGCCATGATGTCGAACTTGGCGATGTGGGCGAAATCTGCATTCGCGGCCCACAGGTGATGGCGGGCTATTGGAACCGGCCGGATGAAACCGCAAAGGTGATGACGCCGGACGGCTTTTTCCGCACCGGCGACATGGGCTACATGGACCGCCAGGGCTATGTCAAAATCGTCGACCGCAAGAAGGACATGATCCTGGTTTCCGGCTTCAACGTCTATCCCAACGAGGTCGAGGAAGTGGCGGCGATGCATCCCGGCGTGCTGGAGTGTGCAGCAGTCGGCATTCCCGACCCGAATTCCGGCGAGGCGGTGAAACTGTTTGTGGTGAAGAAGGACCCGAACCTGAGCGAGGCGGATCTCAAGGCCCATTGTGCCGCGAACCTGACCAACTACAAGCGGCCGCGCGTCATCGAATTCCGCGATCTGCTGCCGAAATCCAATGTCGGCAAGATCCTGCGGCGGGAGTTGCGGTAAGCACCTTATTTCCGCGCAATTCCGGACGCAAAACCGGTTTCCACTTTTGCTGGCATTGCTCCAGCGCCGTTGCAACACGGCGACAGGTCAGAACCAAGAGTGACTTGTCGCTGTCATCTCCTCCGTTTAGCAGTGGACGGCACCTTCGCGCTCAACTACTCACGAGCTGTGGTGCCGGGAAAAGCTGTTGGAGTTCGCTTGCAAAACCGTGCCGGATTTTCGTTTCGCCTGATTGCCGTTGCTTCGCTCGTCGCTGCGCTTTCGAGCTGCGCCGGCAGGCCCGAAGGCGTGCTCATTCCGACTGCTACTGCGTCCGTTCCCGATACCTCGACCGTCGATGTGCTGGTGGCGACAACCCGCAAGCCGACCGAAGCGCCCGGCATCCTGTTCTCCGGTGAACGCGGACGAGAACCCTCCGTCACTGAAATCAAGGTTTCGATACCGCCCGACAGCGCACGTGAAGTGGGTCAGGTGCAATGGCCGAAAAAGCTTCCTGCCAACCCCGCCAAGGAATTCGCCACGCTTTCGGTCACCCCGCTGCAGATCGGCGGTGCGCGCAACTGGCTGCATCATAACCTGCCCAAGAGCCGCAGGGTGATGGTCTTTGTCCACGGGTTCAACAATCGCTACGAGGATGCCGTCTATCGCTTTGCGCAGATTGTTCATGATTCCAATACGGACGTGGCGCCGGTACTTTTCACCTGGCCGTCGCGCGGCAGCATCTTTGCCTATAACTACGACAAGGAAAGCACCAACTATTCCCGCGATGCGCTGGAGAACATGCTGCGTCAGCTTTCTACCGATCCTGCGGTCGGCGAAGTGACGATCATGGCGCATTCCATGGGGTCCTGGCTCACGGTCGAGGCGCTGCGCCAAATGGCAATCCGCGACGGTCGCGTGGCGCCCAAGATCCAGAACGTCATTCTGGCCTCGCCGGATCTCGATGTCGACGTGTTCGGCCGGCAGTTTGCCGAGCTTGGTCCCAAGCACCCGCACTTCACCCTTTTCGTATCGCAGGATGACCGGGCTCTCAGCCTGTCCCGGCGGATCTCCGGCAATATCGACCGGCTGGGCCAGGTCGACCCGACTGTCGAGCCGTATCGCAGCGAATTCGAGAAAGCCGGCATCGTTGTGCTGGACCTGACCAAGCTCAAGGGCGGCGACAGGCTGAACCATGGCAAGTTCGCCGAAAGCCCGGAAGTGGTGAAGCTGATCGGAAACCGGCTGATTGCAGGGCAGACCGTGACCGACAGCGATGTCGGGCTTGGCGAACGACTAGGGGCTGTGGCGCTCGGCACCGCGCAAACCGTGGGCGGCGCAGCGAGTGTCGCGGTCAGCACGCCGATTGCGATCTTCGACCCGGCAACCCGGCGCAGTTATAACGATCAGGTCGGACGTTTCGGACAGGCAGTCGGCAACACGGTGGAGACGGCCGTCGGCCAGTGAAATGGACAATTGACTGAGCCGTTACGCAAAAGACGCAACGGTGACGCTTGATTTGAACAAGAAAGCGAATAGGTTCCCCTGCATCATTCTGCAGAATGCGAGGAAATCATGCAGACCATCGTCCAAGAGCTCAAGGCAACCGCAGACGCTACCAAGGCGACGGACATTCGTGCCGCTTTCGCCAGGGATGCGGGCCGCTTCGAAAAATTCAGCGCCCGCTTCGATGATCTCACCATGGATTATTCCAAGACCGCGGTGAACGAGGAAATCCTTACGCTGCTTGAGAAGCTAGCCGATGCCGGCGGCGTGGCGAAGAAGCGCGAGGAGATGTTCTCCGGCGTCGCCATCAACTTCACCGAAGACCGCGCAGTGCTGCATACGGCGCTACGCAACCGGTCCAACACGCCGGTTCTGGTCGACGGCAAGGATGTCATGCCGGACGTCAATTCCGTTCTGGCGGCGATGGGCAAGTTTGCCGACGGCATCCGTTCCGGCGCCTTGAAAGGCGCAACCGGCAAAAAGATCACCGATGTCGTTAATATCGGGATTGGCGGCTCGGACCTCGGCCCGGTCATGGCAACGCTGGCGCTCGCTCCTCACCATGACGGCCCGCGCGCGCATTTCGTTTCCAATGTCGATGGCGCGCATATTGCCGATACGCTGAAGCTGCTCGATGCGGAGACGACGCTGTTCATCGTTGCCTCCAAGACGTTCACAACGATCGAAACGATGACCAATGCGGCCACGGCCCGCAGGTTCATTGCCGACAAGCTGGGCGATGCCGCCGTAGAGCATCACTTCTGCGCGGTCTCCACCGCGCTCGACAAGGTCGCGGCCTTCGGCATCGATCAGACCCGCGTGTTCGGCTTCTGGGACTGGGTCGGCGGCCGTTATTCGATCTGGTCGGCTATCGGCCTGCCGCTGATGCTCGCCATCGGACCGGAGAATTTCGGCAAGTTTCTCGATGGCGCACATGCGATGGACAAGCATTTCCGCGAGGCGCCGGTTCGCGAAAACCTGCCGATGCTACTCGGTCTGATCGGTTTCTACCATCGCAACGTCCTGGGTTACCCGACCCGCGCGATCCTGCCCTATGACCAGCGCTTGCTCCGCTTCCCGGCGTATCTGCAGCAACTCGACATGGAATCGAACGGCAAGGGCGTGACGATCGACGGCACGCCGGTCGAGGGTAATTCCGGCCCGGTCGTCTGGGGCGAGCCCGGCACCAACGGCCAGCACGCCTTCTACCAGCTGATCCACCAGGGCACGAGCATCATTCCGGCCGAGTTCATGATCGCGGCAAACGGGTTCGAGCCGGAGCTGCGCCATCAGCACGACCTGCTGATCGCCAATTGCTTGGCGCAGTCGGAAGCGCTGATGAAGGGCCGTACTTTCGAGGAAGCGAAAGCCCAGCTGACCTCCAAGGGTATGGAGGACAAGCAAGCCGACTTTATCGCGCCACACCGCGTGTTTACCGGCAACCGCCCGTCGATCACCTTCGTGCAGGACAAGCTGACGCCGTTTGCCTTCGGCCGCCTCGTGGCGCTTTACGAGCACCGAGTCTTTGTCGAGGGCGTGCTTTTCCGCATCAACTCCTTCGACCAGTGGGGTGTGGAACTCGGCAAGGAATTGGCAACCGGCCTGCTTCCGGTCGTGGAAGGCAAGGAAAGTGCTGCCGGCCACGATTCATCGACGCAAGGGTTGGTGAAGACGCTGGCTGGCCTGAAGAAGTAAGCTCGTTACAATCAAACAAAAAGCCCTCTGGAAGGACGTTCCGGAGGGCTTTTTTATTCGCTGCGGAAGGCTCGATTACAGCCCGATCTCGTTTGCAAAGGGTGGATTTGCCCCGGCCCGCGAAACCGTCACGGCAGCTGCCTTGGCGCCGAGGGCGAGTGCCTTAGCAATCTGGTCTTCGGTCAGATTTGCGACCTGGGCCTTGGTCAGCAGGTTCTGCATCTTCAGCGACGCGAGAATACCGGCATCGAATGTGTCGCCGGCGCCGACCGTATCGACGACCGTCACCCGTTCACTCGGAACCGTTACCTTGTGATCCGCCGTATAGCCGACAGCACCTTCGGCACCGCGGGTGACGACAACGAGCTTTGCGCCGTGATGCAGCCAGTGGCGGGCGAGCGTATCCTCGTCGCCTTCCAGGCCGAACCAGGCGAGATCCTCATCCGAGAATTTTACGATATCCGACATGGCGGCCATGCGTCGGATACGGGCGAGATGAGCCGCCTTGTCCTTGATAAAGCCGGGGCGGATGTTCGGATCGAGCGAGATGACGCGCTTTTCATGCTCGCGCAGCATCAGCGCCTCGTAGGTCGAGCCGCAGGGTTCGGGGATCAGGCTGATTGCGCCGAAATGCAGCGCCTCGCATTCGTCTCCGATTGCCGGTAGGTCGGCCTCGGTGATCATGCGGCCAGCGGTGCCTTCGTCGTAAAAGGCGTAGGTTGCATGACCATTCACCAGCTTGACGAAAGCGATGGTCGAGGGCCGCGAGGCGATGGCGCAATAGCTGAAGTCGACATTGCTCTTGCGCAGCGTCTCGCGCAGGATGTCACCCATCATGTCATCGGCAAGACCGGTGAAGAAGGCCGTCGGGACACCCAGACGGCCAAGTGCGATGGCCGTATTGAAGACGGCGCCACCGGCATAGGGCGAAAAGGCCGGTTCGCCGAGCGTCGTCTCACGCGGCAACATGTCGATCAAAGCTTCGCCGCAGCACAGGATCATCGATTTCCTCCCGAGATCATTGTTTCGCCCATCGATACCTGAGCTTTTATATCATTGCTAGAGCGAAAGCTCAGTTACGCCACCATTGCGACCCGACCACGCCAATGGCGCGTCGAGGAAGGATTCGACTTCCGTAAAGGTCTTTTCGTCGAACAGCTTCTGCTCACGGGCAACAGCCAAAACGTTGCGCCATGTGGCGATGTAATTGAACTGAACCTTGCCATTGGCAAAACGCTCAGCGACCTGCGGATACATGTCGTAGAAGAACAGCGACATACCATGGTCAACCACGCCGCCTGCCGCGCGGATGGCGTCAATGAAGGTGAACATGCCGCCGCCGACCGTGACGAGGTCCTCGATGACGAGGACACGAGCACCTTCCGGCAGATGGCCTTCAATCTGCGATGCACGACCGTGGCCCTTGGGCTTCTTGCGGACATAGATCATCGGCAGACCGAGGCGTTCGGACAGAAGGGCAGCAAACGGAATGCCCGCAGTTTCGCCACCTGCGATACAATCGAACTTCTCAAAGCCGGCTTCGCGCAAAGCGGTGGCTGCGGCAAAATCCATGATGGTGGAGCGAACACGCGGGAAGGAAAGCAGCTTGCGGCAGTCGATATAGACGGGGCTCATCATGCCGGAGGAGAACTTGTAGGGCTTGTCGGCGCTGAAATGCACGGCTCCGATTTCCCAGAGCATCTTTGCCATCAGTTCGGCCATTACGTTCCGGTCGGTAAATGTGGTCTGGATCATGCGCCCGCTCCTTGATCGCTGCTTTTCTTTATTCGCAAGTCCGAACGCGAAACTGCTGCAGATTTTCGCTGGACATTGCTTCAAACCACGCGCCGCAATAGCAGCATGGTGTCAGATACGCCAGCGGATAGATTAGGCGATGAAATTTTCAGGCTGAAGTGCGGCTGTCAGGCGCAGGGTGGATGGATCGGAGATAGGATGCGATTTCGACCCGATCGCGCCCGGCGCCTTTTGCTTCATAAAGGGCGCCATCAGCAAGGCTCAGAACGGTTTCGAACGGTTGGCCTTCCGGGGTGCCGACAGAGACACCTCCGCTGACCGTGCAGCGAACAAGCTTTCCATCGATGAAGATATCACGTGCCGCGAAACGCATACGTACTGCATTGGCGATCCTTTCGGCCCGGCCGGGCATGACCTCGCCGACAACCATGGCAAACTCTTCGCCTCCCAGCCGCGCTGCCGCCCCCTCGGCAATCATTTCCGACAGCATGTCCTGCGCGAAGAGTTTTAGAACCTCATCGCCCGCGGAATGGCCAAACCGGTCGTTGATCGACTTGAACCTATCTATATCGAAGACGATCACGGCGGTCGATGCATTCAGCTTGCGTCCGCCATACTGATCAAACAATGCTCTACGATTGATGAGGCCAGTCAGGGCATCCGTCATCGCTTCATGCCGGTGAAGGGCCGCCATGCGCCACTGATGAAGCGCCAGCGACAAGGCGCCAATGCCGGTCATGCCCGCAATGCAGATGCCGATATTAAAGTTTTCCGCCCAGTTTACCGGCGGTTCGCCTAGGCTCATGCGGCCATCCGCAATAAGAACACCGGCACAAAGGGCGAAGGAGAAACCGCTGACGCAATAGAGAATGACCATGCCAAGCAAAGGACCAGGAGCCTCTTTGCGTGCCGTCCAGTATTGGCACCCCGTGCCGACAAGAAGGGTGGCCGTCAGGACATTCATGATGATCAGGCCGAGCCCGTCGAGCCCTGCGAGAATTAGCGGCATCCCAAGGGCAAGGCTGACAAATGACAGAGTGCCGGCCAACCGCCAGGGTGACATTCCAATACGAAACTGGACCGAAGCAGCGTAGATAGTGGAAAAGCCGATCATGAACAGCGCATAGGCTATCGCAGCGGGAGCGAGACCCGATTGAGAAGAGAATGTGCTGTAGACAGCAATGCCGGCCACCACCAGGCATAGTGAAATGGCCAGGGTCAAAAGAAAAGAATCCGTTCGACGGGAAAACCAGGTGCCAAACAAGGTCACCATCAGGCATGCGGCGGAAACGCCAAGCGCAAGCAGAAGAGACTGATAGTCAAGCATCATGCCGGAATTCTCTTCGAAGATTTATTCAATATGCGAGCAGAAGCTAAGATGAGAATCTCTCCAAAGTGTTACCTTTGGAGAGCTACAACTCGAATAAATATCAAACCGGCAGAAACAACCAGTAATTTCAGTCCACGACATTCCAGAAGATTTGGAAACCGGGATCGAACACGGTGATTGCACCGGCGCCGGTATCACATTTTGCAGGAAACTCGACCTGCACGTCCTGCTTCTCAAGCGTGATCTTTTCTTCGTTCGGCTGCAGCCCGTACCATGCCGGACCATTCAGCGATGCGAAGGCTTCCAGCTTTTCCAGAGCATTATCCTGCTCGAAAACATGGGCAAGGCAGCTCATCGTGTTCACCGAAGTATAGATGCCGGCGCAGCCACAGGCACATTCCTTCAACGGGTCGACATGCGGCGCGGAATCTGTGCCAAGGAAGAAACGATGGTCCCCGGATGTCGCAGCGGCCCGCAAGGCTAGGCGATGGCTCTCGCGCTTGGCGACCGGCAGGCAGTAATAATGCGGGCGGATGCCGCCGACCAAAATGTCGTTGCGGTTGATGATCAGGTGATGCGTAGTGATCGAGCCTGCAAGGTTCGCCTTGGACGACTTGATGTAGTCGATACCGTCCGAGGTGGTGACATGCTCCATCGTTACCTTCAGTTCCGGAAGCCGCTTGCGCAGCGGATCAAGCACCGTCTCGATGAACACCGCCTCGCGATCGAAGATGTCGACTTCGGGCGTCGTGACCTCACCATGCACGCAAAGCGGCAGGCCGATCTTCGCCATGCGCTCGAGAACCGGCATGGCCTTTTCCAGATCACGCACGCCGCCATGGGAGTTGGTCGTGGCGCCCGCAGGATAGAGCTTCACGGCAGTAATGAGACCGCTCTTCTTGCCTTCCTCCACATCATCCGGGTTCGTATGCTCCGTGAGATAGAGGGTCATCAGCGGCTCGAACCTATGCCCTTGCGGCAGGGCAGCCATGATACGTGAGCGATAAGCTGTGGCATCGGTCGTGGTCACGACCGGGGGAACGAGGTTCGGCATGATGATCGCACGGGCAAAGTGACGGCTCGTATCGCCGATCACGCCCTCCAGCACTGCGCCATCCCGCAGATGGAGATGCCAATCGTCGGGGCGGCGAATCTGGAGCGTTTTCATGGAGCTGTTCCGCTAAGTGTTTTGGGGATGCCGATCCCGCTTAACATCAAAGCAGACGCAAAGACAATCTCACGCCCATTCCGAGAACACCGGAACATCCAATCGATGCCGACAATATCACGCTAAACTTCACGAAATCGTGCGGATTACAGAGGCTCTGAAAGGACACTCGATGCGAATACGCGGAACAAGCACACGAGTGCTGCGTTCATTAAGCAATCTGAAAGTGTTTTGAGTCGGAGCGAACAATGAAATCCCGGACTCTGAAAGTCAACAAGGGTTTTGCGATTACCACAGGTGCCGCTGTCGCGCTTCTCGCGCTGACTGTCTCACCTGGTGCTGCCGAGCGCAACAACCTCCTTCTTGCCTCGGCGCAGCAGGGTGATTGCGATCGCCTGGCAGGCAGCCCTTACGACCAACAGCGCAACGGCGATTTTGCGCCTGTCAACATTGCCGACATAGGAAATCAGGCCGTTCAGGCATGCCGTATCGCTTTCGATACGACAGGGAACCCGCGTTTCGCGTATCAGCTGGGCCGCGCGCTCAATAGCGTCGACCAGCCTGATCAGGCGATGAGTGCCTACAGCACGGCGGTAAAGGATGGTTACGCGGCTGCCATGGTGAACTATGGCATGCTTATGGGTCGTCTCGGCGACGACAAGGCGGAGTTTGCGTATTATCAGCAGGCTGCCGACAGCGGCAATACACTTGCCGCCTATAATCTCGGCGTTGCCTATCGCGATGGTCTGGGCACGCAGCCGGATGTCGACAAGGCGCTTCAATGGTTCGAGAAGGCTGCCGCTGACGGGGATGACACTGCCGCGTTTAATATCGGTGCCATCTATGACGAAGGCCAACTCTTGGAGGCCGACGACCAGACCGCAATCGCCTGGTACGATCTTGCTGCGCAGCGCGGCAATACTGACGCGATGATCAACCTTGGCATCATGTATGAGACTGGCGAAGGCATTACGGCCAATGCAGAAAAAGCTGCCGAAATGTATCGTCAGGCTGCAGAAAAAGGCGATATGTTCGGCGCTTCCAAATACATGCAGTTCCAAGAACTGGGTGTTGTGCCTGCTCCCAACCAGCAGGGCGTGGAGGGCGTAAGCTCGCTGGTGCTGAAACAAGGTGATGTCGAAGCGCCTGCCAAGATCGGCAGCGAGATCTGATAGATCAGATTATCTCGCCGGCGGAAGGTCCCCAAACGTCGGTCATTGCAAAACCATCGGCCAACGGATCGAACGGGTCGAGTGCGACCTGATGCAGGCCGAAGGTAAATCCTCGACCGGCGATGGTCGGGATGATGGCGGGCTTTCCCGCAACCTCGGTTTCGGCGGAAAGTCCCACTTCGAACTGCGTCCCAATAATCGATCGTGACAGGAACATATCACCCACCGCCACCTTGCCGCGGGCGTGCAACGTTGCCAGATTGGCGGAGTTGCCTGTACCGCATGGCGAACGATCAGCCCTGCCCGGCCACATGGTCGTGCAGGTACGCACCGTGCCATCGGCTTCCGTATCGCGGAACATCACATAAGCGACGCCGGAGATTGCCGGGATTTCCGGGTGCGCCACAGGGATCTGGCGGTTGATCAGATCCTTCAAAATCATGCCGGCCTGCACGAGGGAAGCGGCATTCTTCTTTTCGATGGTGAGGCCGATCTGGGATACGTCGACGAGACCGTAAAAAATGCCGCCATAGGAAATGTCGAGCGTGATCTCGCCCCATTCCGGCGTCTGAAGCTTCACGTCCAGCTCATGGACGAAGGACGGGACCATTGTGAGCTTCACCTTTTCGCACCGGCCGTCGCGGCAAGTGGCGACAGCCCGTACGAGGCCGGCCGCCGTTTCCAGCGTGACGACGGTTTCCGGTTCCTTCATCTCGACGATACCGGCTTCCAGAAGAGCCGTGGTGGCGCAGATCGAATTGGAGCCCGAGCTTGCATGCGCCTGATCCGGTTGCAGGATGATGAAGGCAGCATCCGCATCCGGATGTTTTGGCGGCAGGAGAAGATTGACGGAACCGATCGGGGTGCCGCGCGGCTCAAGGCAAAGGAAGCGGCGCAGTTCCTGCCCCTTGGGATCGGAATTCATCCATTCAAGCTGCTCGGCGACGGTATTGCCGGGAATTTTCGGGACGCCACCGATCGCCACACGGCCGATCTCGCCTTCCGCATGAACATCCAGCAACTGGATCGTACGCTTCCATCTCATGACATCCGACTCCGAACAGACAAAAGCCGCTTGAAACTGCTGCAACAAGCTGACTGATTCACAGGTCTATTCTGGATAGCGCACGCGGTGTGTTCTGCCCATCGGGCAGAGGGAGAAACGAGAGGAATTTTCACAGGGAGCTGAATGAAGCGAAATACACTGCGTCAGGCGGAGGAACTCTTTGCCGCATGCAATAGCATCGGTATTTCAAAGAAAAAAGAATGGCGCACCCGAAGAGATTCGAACTCCTGACCCCCAGATTCGTAGTCTGGTGCTCTATCCAGCTGAGCTACGGGTGCGTCTGTCAGCGGTGTGTTCCGCTGGCGTGGCGATCCTCTAAAGGGTGCCGAGAAGGATTGCAAGCGATTTTCCCTGGCTTGATGTCATTTTATCTTCGTAAATTCATCAAGCCGTTGTTTTCAAATAATAATTACTCACGCCCTGGCGCGATAGTCCTCCAAAGAGACCGGACGGTCGGGAATTTCGATACGGAATTGCGTGCCCGGACCTGGTTTTTCAACGAGCGCGATCGTACCGCCATGCGCCAGCACCAACTCGCGCGCAATGACCAGCCCCAACCCTGTTCCGCCAGAACGTGCAGAGCCCCTGAAGGCCGAGAAGAGATTCTCCCGCGCCTTGCGCGGCATGCCCGGCCCGGTGTCATCAACGGTGATGCTGACAACGCTGCCGAGACGATGTGCCGTCAGAGTGACCCGCCGCACAGCTTTCGGATCATTGGCATCATGCGTGAGCAACGCCTGGACGGCGTTACGGCACAAATTGTGGACCACACGGAAAATCTGCTCCCCGTCGCAATCGACCTCCACGCCTTCCGAGATCTGTTCGACGAATTCTATGCCCGAGTCAGGATCGATGGCCAGCATGTCACGCACTTCCTGGCACAGGTCGGTCAGGTTTACCCGTCGGCGGCGCGGGGCAGCTTCCGATGCCTGACCATAGGCTAGGACCTCATTGGTGTATCCGACGGCCCTGTCGATGGTGCGTAGCAGTTTTGGCGCAAAACTTCTGACCATCGGGTCTTCGACATCCGTCAGGCGGTCCGACATCAATTGAGCGGAAGCAAGGATGTTGCGCATGTCGTGATTGATCTTCGATACAGCCAGACCAAGATCGGCAAGGTTCTTCTGTTGCTTCAACGTCCTTTGAAGCTCGACCTGCATTGCTGCAAGATGCCGCCCTGCGACGGCCAGCTCACCGCGAGAACGATCGGCGGAGAAAACCCGGGAAGGGTCATCGGGCCGCTCTGAAAAAAGTTGCATATTGTGCGTCAGCCGCCGGATCGGTGAAATCATCATACGGTTGATCGCGAGGAAGATAAGCACTGCCGTAATCAACGAAATCAGCAAGGAGATGAGAAACATCATCTTCGAGTAGATCAGCATATCCTTGCGAAGGGCGTTATCAGTCA
This sequence comes from Neorhizobium sp. LMR1-1-1.1, assembly GCF_040675795.1. Taxonomy (NCBI): domain Bacteria; kingdom Pseudomonadati; phylum Pseudomonadota; class Alphaproteobacteria; order Hyphomicrobiales; family Rhizobiaceae; genus Neorhizobium; species Neorhizobium sp. LMR1-1-1.1. The sequence continues at coordinate 375,776 of NZ_JBEGHE010000025.1, read as the reverse complement.
TGACCAGTTCGATGATCATATCGCTTTCACCAACCGGACCGAAAACACGCATCACCCGGTTGCCACCGAAGACAAGCGTATCCAGCGCATCACGCATCGAGCCTAGCAGAGACGTGTGAGCAAGATCGTATTGGGCATCGATCTCCGGCGGAACCTCGATTGCGGCCAGAAGCCGGGACGTTCCATCCTTGCGCAACGCGATGACCTTTGTTCCGGTCGCCAGCAGCGTGTCGTCTTGCACGGCGCGCGGCAATTCGGCGGGCTGCAACCCGTCGATCACGATGCCCGCCGCGGCGGCAGTATCCAGGCGATCACGAAGCCAGTTCATGCGCATGCTGGAGATTGACGGCATGAAAATCAGGATTTCTGCCATCATGACGAATATGACCGTCAGCCAGAGCAACCGCCCGGAAAGACCGCGCAGGATGGTCGGCATCGGCTCCGGTCCGGCGCCGTCCGGCCATGTCCCCTGCTGTTCCGAGGTGTGAACCTCGCTATCCATACGGATCTCCAATTTCAGCCACGGGTTTCAACTCCGCGTGTATGCGACCATTTTACCGCGTCACCAAGATTTGAACACCCCGCGCAAACGCAAAAGGCGGAGGCAAAAGCCGCCTCCGCCTTAAATTTCGGTAATGTTCAGGCTGGAATTCAGAATTCTTCCCAATCAGCAACGCTTGCCGCTGCTTTGGCCGAGCCACCTCCGCCCAAGGCACGGCTGAGAGCTGCGGTCAGTTTTCTTGCCGGGGAAGCTTGCGGGCGATGAGAGGCTTCGGCCGGCACGAGACGAGGCAAGCGGCTATCTTCCTCGGCAATCCTGAAGTGCGATACAAGATGATAAAGTGCGTCGGCTTCGGTAGATAGCTTGCTGGTCGCAGCAGAACTTTCTTCAACCATGGCGGCATTCTGCTGGGTGACATGGTCCATTTGGTTGACCGCGGTATTTACCTCGGCAAGACCGGTCGCCTGCTCCTTCGATGCCACGGCGATCGAATGGATGTGGTCATTGATGCGGCTGACGCGCGCTTCGATTTCTGACAGGGCTGCTCCGGTCTTCTGAACCAGTTGAACGCCGCCTGCCACTTCCTCGCCTGACTTGCCGATCAGCGACTTGATATCCTTCGCCGCACTGGCGGAGCGTTGTGCGAGTTCGCGGACCTCCTGGGCGACGACGGCAAAGCCCTTGCCTGCTTCCCCGGCCCTCGCCGCTTCCACACCCGCATTCAGAGCCAGAAGGTTGGTCTGGAACGCGATCTCGTCGATCACATTGGTAATCTGGGCGATCTCACGCGAGGCCTGCTCGATTCGTCCCATCGCTTCAATGGCATTGCGAACGACCGCGCCGGACTGGATCGCGCTTTCCTTCGCCTCGCCGACCATGGTGGTCGCTTCATTGGCCCGCTCGGTCGAGGTCCTCACGACGGAGGTGATCTGATCGAGAGCGGCCGACGTTTCTTCAAGGGCTGCCGCCTGCTGCTCGGTGCGCTTCGACAAATCGTTAGCGGCGCTGCTCAGTTCGGACGCGCCGTCATTCATGGCGCCGGTGGCATTGCGCACCTTACCCATGGTGGACTGAAGCGTCTGCATCGTACCGTTGACGTTTTCCTGCAGTTCGGCAAACGCGCCCTTGAAATCTCCCCGCATGCTGTCGGTGAGATCGCCATCGGAAAGGCTTTTCACGACGCGGCGCGTTTCCGATACCCCGGCATCGATGCTTTTGACGAGCTGGTCGATATTGCGGGCCACACGGTCAAGGCTTTCGACACCCCATTGCTTATCAATGCGACAGGTGAAATCGCCCTCGGCTGCAGCTTGGACAACGGCAGACATACGCGTCTGCAGATCGTCACTCTTTGCCTTCAAACCCGCCTCGGCATCGGTCATGCGGGCAACTTCCAGGCCGTTCGTCTTGAAGACTTCGACGGCTGCGGCCATGTCGCCAATTTCGTCCCTGCGGCCAGAAAATGGCACGGCGGCATCATAATCACCGTGAGCAAGGCGCCCCATCGAAGATGTCAGCTTAAGGATAGGACCGCTAATCTGGCTGCGTCCAAGATAAAGGCCAAAGCCTAGGCCACCGCCGACACCGAGAATGGCAACGAGAAGAACGGAGTAGAAGATCAGGTTACCGAAGGACGTCATCTCTGCGCTTAACACGTCCAGTTCGGCAACATCTGAGGCAACGACCTTGTCGATCTCCCCCTGATAGGCTTTGCGGTTTGCGCGGTTGGCGTCGTTGTTACCCTGAACATTGGCAGCCTGCGGCCCTTCAGTCGCGCCGAGGCGCACCGTTTCGGTGCGGAATGCCTTGAACTCTGTGAAACCTGCCGTGAGCTTGTCGAATTGCGCCTTCTGCGCTGCTGGAACGACAGCGGCCCAATCGGCAATCAGCTTTTCCATGTCGGCGAGACTTTTCGTCACGCCTTCACCAAAAGGCTTGGCGGATGAGACATCCTTCGCCGCATACATACCGCGAGCGTCCATAACCACCGCGGTCACCAGGCGGTTGAGCCGCTCGCCCTTGTAGACGCGATCAGCGATATTAGCGTAGGCGCTCTGCTTGTCATGGTATTCGCTCACCGCGAATACCGACAATCCGGCAATTGCACATGCGACAAGGCTCATCAACCCTACGAGAAGGTTGATCTTTACTCCAATTTTCACGGTAACGCCCTCCAAAGACACCAGAACAGCGCCAAGATCAGCCGCTATTCTTGATGACTGTGAAAATTAGCATAAAATCGTTAATAATGGCTGATCGAAAGCACCACCCGACTTTAGACGCGCAAGCAAAATTCTCCCGCTCGCATGACTTATTTCGCGATATATTTTCTCACGACTTGAGCCATTGCCCACAACATAGAAAAAACTTCGCCAAAAACACAACCAAAGAAACTACGCCTGACGCGAACTATATTAATAATTGCATTCGCAATCGCTTAAATAATGGATGGCAAAACGGCGGCTTTCCGGTCATCCGGGGCTTGCGGATTGACTTTCGGGCTTAACCTGAACTATATGCCCGCGCGCTCAGGCAGCGGCTCGCAACCTGCATATCCGCATGCCAGCGCATTTTCCGAAACGCTCTTGCTTCGATAGAGGCAATCTTCAAGAAGGGCCGCACACCGCGGCATTAAAAAAATGAAGCGTACCTACCAACCGTCCAAGCTTGTTCGCAAGCGTCGTCATGGTTTCCGTGCCCGCATGGCTACCAAGGGTGGCCGCAAGGTTCTTTCGGCTCGTCGCGCACGCGGCCGTGCCAGTCTGTCGGCCTAACGGCCGACTTGCCCGGACCGGGCAGTGACGACGAGTAAAGACAAGAAAAACACTGTCGGGCGGCTGAAAAGCCGGCCGCAGTTTCTTGCTGTTCGGAAAGGCGAAGCACGCCGCGGGAGAACCTTTCTCCTTGAAGTTCTCGACCGCAAGCAGCCCGATGAGCCGCCACGTGTCGGCTTCACCGTTACCAAAAAGCACGGAAACGCCGTCGAGCGGAACCGGATGCGCCGGCGCCTGAAGGAAGCGGTGCGCAAATCCGCCGGATTTGCAATGGAAAATGGACACGACTATGTGATCGTCGCGCGCAGGGAGGTGCTCGGCATTTCCTTCTCAAATTTGACCGAACAACTTGCAGCACGGATTGAAGGCAGGCAAAAGCCCAAGTCTGTCTCAGGAACCTCCTCCAGGAAAGCATGATGGAAAAAAACCGAAATTACTTCATCGCGATCGGCCTATCGGTCGTCATCGTCCTTGCCTGGCAGTTCCTTTATATGAACCCGCGCATGGAAGCGCAGCAGCGTGCCGCTGAAGCCCAGCAGGCACTGCAGCAGCAGCAAGCCGCGCAAAACCCGACCCCCTCGCCGGAAAACGCCGGTGCTACCGCGACGACCGGCAACCTTCCGGGTGCAGGTCAGGCCGAAGCGACCGCGACACGCGAACAGGCGCTTGCCAAGTCAGAGCGAGTCGAAATCGACACTCCGGCCGTTTCCGGCTCGATCAACCTGACCGGCGCGCGCTTCGACGACCTGAAGCTGCGCGAGTATCACGAGACCGTCGATGACTCGAGCCCGCTCATCACGCTCTTCTCGCCCTCCGATACCAAGGAAGGCTATTTCGGCGAAATCGGCTACATCGGCAGCGACACGAGCGGACAGACGCCGGGTCCCGGCACGAAGTGGACACTCACCAGCGGCCAGAAGCTGACCACGACCACACCGGTGACGCTTTCCTTTACCAACGACAAGGGCATCGTGTTCAACCGGACGATTTCGATCGATGATCACTATATGATCACCGTATCGGACAAGATCGAGAACCCGGGCTCTGAAGCCGTAACGCTCTCGTCCTATGGCCGCATCACCCGTAACAACAAGCCGGTCACGCCGTCCGTATGGGTCATTCATGAGGGCTTCCTCGGCGTTTTCGGTTCCGACGGCAGCCTGAGCGAGCATACCTATTCCAACGTCGAAGAAGATGCAGTCACGAGCGCCAAGGCAACCGGCGGCTGGCTTGGCATTACCGACAAATACTGGGCCGCGACGATCGTACCGCCGCAGGCATTGCCTTATGAAGGCCGATTCACCCACTTCACCGATGGCCAGCCGCGCTACCAGGCTGACTACAAGAGCGATGCGCTGACCATTCAGCCCGGCCAATCGACTGAGCTGAAGAACATGGTTTTCGCAGGCGCCAAGCGCGTTCCGCTCGTCGACCGCTATGCCGAAGAATACAAGATCCCGCATTTCGACCTCCTTATCGACTGGGGCTGGTTCTACTTCATCACCAAACCGATGTTCCAGCTGATGGACTTCTTCTTCCGTCACGTCGGCAATTTCGGTGTTGCGATCCTTCTGACGACCATCGTCGTGAAGCTGATCTTCTTCCCGCTGGCCAGCAAGCAGTATGCTTCGATGGCCAACATGAAGCGCATGCAGCCAAAGATGGAAGAGCTGAAAGCCAAGCACGGCGACGACCGCATGGCGCTGCAGCAGGCAATGATGGCGCTCTACAAGGAAGAGAAGATCAACCCGATCGCCGGCTGCTGGCCGGTGCTCCTGCAGATCCCGGTCTTCTTTGCGCTATACAAGGTTATCTACGTCACGATCGAGATGCGCCATGCACCGTTCTTCGGCTGGATCCAGGACCTTTCCGCGCCGGACCCGACCTCGCTGTTCAACCTGTTCGGTCTTCTGCCCTACGACGTGCCGCACTTCCTGATGATCGGTGTCTGGCCGCTCGTCATGGGCATCACGATGTTCCTGCAGATGCGCATGAACCCGACGCCGCCTGATCCGACGCAGCAGATGATCTTCAACTGGATGCCGCTCGTCTTCACCTTCATGCTGGCATCCTTCCCGGCCGGTCTGGTGATCTACTGGGCCTGGAACAACACGCTGTCAGTCACGCAGCAGGCTGTGATCATGAAGCGCCATGGTGCCAAGATCGAGCTCTTCGACAATCTCAAGGGCCTATTCAAACGAAAGCCTGCGACAAGCAAGTAAATCAGCAAAACCCCGGCATCGACCGGGGTTTTCTTTTGAGGGCGGTATGGCGCATCTCACCCGAGATGCTTGACATCTGACGCCAAAACCCGGATGCGATCTATTTTCCAGAAGATGCAGAGATAGAAAAACGAATGACCACCAACGACAAGCCTCTGTTCGGTCGCCCCTGGATCTTCATCCGTGGTGTGCCTTCGATGAAGTTCCTGCCGCCGGAAGGCCCTCTGGAAGTTGCCTTCGCAGGTCGTTCCAACGTGGGCAAATCATCGCTCATCAATGCTCTGGTTGGCCAAAAAGGCTTGGCGAGAACCTCCAACACACCCGGTCGGACGCAGGAACTGAACTATTTTGTACCGGATGGATATTCGGGTCAGGAGGGCGACCTGCCGCCAATGGCTCTCGTCGACATGCCGGGCTATGGCTATGCGCAGGCGCCGAAGGAAATGGTCGATAACTGGACGAAACTCGTCTTCGACTATCTGCGCGGACGTGCGACGCTGAAACGCGTCTATGTGCTGATCGACAGCCGCCACGGACTGAAGAAAAACGACGACGACGTTCTGGACCTGCTCGACAAGGCCGCCGTATCCTATCAGATCGTGCTGACCAAGACCGATAAGATCAAGGAACCGGCCGTGCCGAAGCTGATCGAGGAAACGCTGGAAAAGATCCGTAAACGTCCGGCCGCGTATCCGTTCGTTCTTTCCACATCATCGGAGAAAGGAAAGGGGCTGGACGAGTTGCGAGCTGCGATTGGCGAGGCCGTAACGCTGACAATCTAAACGCCGGCGGGCATGCTCAGAGTGCAAGCCATCCCGACTGGAAAGCCGCGTAGGTCACGATACCGAAAACCAACATCACGCACATTGCACGCCAGAAGCTAATCGAGTTCCAGCATCTTCCTGCAACGGCTAGTTCGCGGCTGAAGCTTCTCTTTGACACAAGAATCGGAAAATGTGCCTGAAGCCTAAGTCGCGCTTTGGGATCGTTATACGGCTCGTCGTAATCCGAAAGATTGTCTTCCCACCGCCGGACCGTTGCCGCAAAAGAGGGATCGCGGGCCATACGCTCCTCGATGCCCCGGCGAGCCTCGGGAGGCAATACGCCCAACACATATTCGCCCGCGAGAACTTGATCTCGTGAACGGTCACTTTCGCTCTGGTTCGGAGTCGTCATAAGTCGCGCGATCTTTTTCCGGTGTGTGTTCTGTGTCTTTTTATTTGGGTACGCAAACAATGCACGAACACCAAAACAGGGTCGGCTTCTCGTTGTCTTCTGTCAACACGCCCGGCATCACTAAACGGTGGGTAACGCGCCTGCGCAATGCGTCATAAAGACAGCAGGGCCACGACGCGATCATTCCGAAAACTTTGTAGTGATTATTCCTTCTGACAAAAACTTGCGCTAAAAGCGCCCCACCTTTGATGTGAGGGATTTTCATGACGACGTCGGACAGCGAACTCCAGGCCAAACTCCTTGCTCAGGCTCTGCCTTACATGCAGCGCTATGAGAACAAGACGATCGTGGTGAAATATGGCGGCCACGCGATGGGCGACACCGAACTTGGCAAGGCTTTCGCCGCCGATATCGCGCTTCTCAAGCAGTCAGGCGTCAACCCGATCGTCGTGCATGGCGGCGGCCCGCAGATCGGCGCGATGCTGACGAAGATGGGCATCGAATCGAAGTTCGAAGGCGGTCTTCGCGTCACCGACGCCAAGACGGTCGAGATCGTCGAAATGGTGCTTGCCGGCTCGATCAACAAGGAAATCGTCGCGCTGATCAACCAGACCGGCGAATGGGCGATCGGCCTGTGCGGCAAGGACGGCAACATGGTCTTCGCCGAAAAGGCGAAGAAGACCGTCATCGATCCCGACAGCAACATCGAGCGCGTGCTCGATCTCGGCTTCGTCGGCGAAGTGGTCGAGGTCGACCGCACGCTGCTCGACCTGCTTGCCAAGTCCGAAATGATCCCGGTCATCGCACCGGTCGCTCCGGGCCGCGACGGCGCGACCTACAATATCAATGCCGACACGTTTGCGGGTGCGATTGCCGGTGCGCTGCATGCAACCCGCCTGCTGTTCCTCACCGACGTTCCGGGCGTGCTCGACAAGGACAAGAACCTGATCAAGGAACTGACCGTCGCGCAGGCGCAGGCGCTGATCAAGGACGGTACGATTTCGGGTGGGATGATCCCGAAGGTCGAGACCTGCATCGACGCGATCCGCTCCGGCGTCCAAGGCGTCGTCATCCTCAACGGCAAGACCGCCCATTCGGTGCTGCTCGAGATCTTCACCGAACGCGGCGCCGGCACGCTGATCGTGCCCTGATCCCCCACGGGATCGAATGATGAAGGCGCCGCAAGGCGCCTTTTTTCGTTTCAGCCTGCCAGAAGCCCGAGAATGCCCGCCACGATCAGCAGGCAACCGATCACTTCAATACGGTTGATCCGCTCGTGGAAGAGGAAATACGAGGCCATGAAGGTGAAGACGAGTTCGATCTGGCCGAGCGCACGGACATAGGCCACCTGCTGCAGTGTCATGGCGGTGAACCAGCAGGCCGAACCAAAGACGCTGGCAAGGCCGACCATCGATGAAGAGCGCCATGTCTTCAACACCGTGACGATCTCGCCCTTGTCCTTCCATGCCATCCAGACCAGCATGAAGATCGTCTGGAAGGTCGTGACGCAGGCAAGCGTCATTGCCGCCTGCATGATCGAATTGGGGCCATCGAGCGACAGGGACGCGCTGCGATAGGCGACGGCAGAAATGCCGAAGACAGCACCGGAAGCGATGCCGACAAGCGCAGTGCGGCTGGCGAGAGCCGTGACGGTATTCTTCCATGACAGGGGCATGCGCGCCATCGAGATCAGCATCACGCCGATGACGCCGGTGATGATTGCGCCGATCGCGCCAACCGTCAGCTTTTCGCCGAGCAGGATGAAGCCGAAGATCGCCGCCTGAACCGGCTCGGTCTTCGAATAGGCCGTGCCGACAGCGAAATTTCTGAGCGAAAAGAGATGGACCAGCATGATGGTGGCAAAGATCTGCGCCAGGCCACCGATCACCACCCACAGCGCAAAGGTCCAGTTGACCTGAGGGGTTGCAAAGCCTGCGAGTTGGTGCAGCAGGACGACATAGAGGATCGCCACCGGGAAACCATAGCCGAAGCGGACGAAGCTCGCGCCACGGGTGCCAAGCCTGCCCTGAAGATGCTTCTGCAATGCCGACCTCAGGTTTTGCAGGAAGGCCGCGGCAATAGTGATGGGGATCCAGAGTTCCATCTCTCAGCCGGTATCATGCGGGCAGATTTGCCGCCAAGCCGCAAGCGGCAGCGAGCCGTCGCCTTTTCGATTTTCTTTATCAGCAAGGCAGTGCATAAGCGGGATATGGACAAGAAACCCAAGACTTCCGCCGACGCTACCGATTTTTCCAGGATCCGCGATTGGGTCTTCGATCTCGATAACACGCTCTACCCGCATGACATCAATCTCTTCGCGCAGATCGATGTAAACATGACGGCCTATGTGCAGGAATTGCTGCAGCTGGAGCGAGACGAAGCACGCGCGGTGCAGAAGCGTTATTACCACGAGCACGGCACGACGCTGCAGGGCCTGATGCTGAACCACGGCATCGATCCGGACGGTTTTCTGGAAAGAGCGCATGCGATCGATTACTCGATATTGGTCCCGAACCCGGAACTGGGTGAAGCAATCAAGGCGCTGCCGGGCCGAAAATTCATCTTCACCAACGGCAGCGTGCCGCATGCGGAAGCGACAGCCCGCGCGCTCGGCATCCTCGACAATTTCGACGATATTTTCGATATCGTGGCGGCAGGCTATGTGCCGAAGCCGGCGGGCGAGACCTATGACAAGTTCGCCAGCCTCCATAGGGTAGACACGGCGAATGCCGCGATGTTCGAAGACCTACCGCGGAACCTCACCGTCCCCAAGGCGCTCGGCATGCGTACCGTTCTGCTCACGCCGCGCAATCTCGACGACGTGCTGATCGAGCGCTGGGAGACGTTTTCCGACGAGGACGATCACATCGATTACGTGACCGATGATCTCGCCACATTCCTGAAGGGGATCGTGCAGGGCTGAGGCTTGAAGCCCTAGTCCAGCATTACAAAGAATTCATCCACATTACGGGAGTTTAAGTGGTCGCCGGGGCTTGGCGGCCATAGCTTGAGGTCATCGAAATAAAAGGGAAGGAAACTCTCGATGACCGCCAAGAAGATCGTTATTGCGACGCTCGGAGCCGTATTGGTCGCAGGAGCCGCAATCCCGGCATTCGCCGCACCCGAACGGCCTGACCGCGGACCCGGCGGCCCGCATGGCCCTCACGCCATGATGCGTGGCGCGATGATGAAGGACGTGACCTTCGTTCGCCTTTTGAAGAGCGCCGATACCAACAAGGACGGCAAGATCTCCAAGGAGGAAATGGCCGCCAGCCAGGAGGCCCTGTTCAACCAGATCGACGCCAACAAGGATGGCAACATCACGCGCGGCGAGCTTGTCGACTATCGCATCGCCAAGCGAGAAGAGTTCGCCAAGAATAATCCGCGCCCGGAATTGGCTGAAAATGCCGAGCGCAAGGATGGCGATGGTCCGCGGCATGAACATGCCGACCGCGACGATCGACGCCATGACGGCCGACACGGTGAATTCCGCCAGGCCCGCTTCGAGCACCACGGCGGCATGGGCGGCGGTCGCTTCTTCCGGATGATCGACGAAGACCGTGACAACAAGATCACCAAGACCGAGGCTTCAGCTGCCAGCGACAAGCTGTTTGCCCGCATGGACACCAACAAGGACGGCGTAATTTCCATCGACGACCTGCCGGACCGCCCCCTCTAGTTCCCCGCCCCCCCGCATAACGGAACTAGCCCGGCAGTTGTCGACAAAGGCCCGCCTCTCCCCCGAGGGGCGGGTCTTCTATTTTTATTTCTCGTAGAAATCCTGGATAACTTTCCAGGCTTCGTCGGCGGTCTCGACGAAATTGATCAGCTCGATATCTTCCGGCGCGATCGTGCCGAAATCGGCCAGCGCTTCGAAATTGATGATGCTGCGCCAGAATTTTTCAGCAAACAGGATGAGCGGAATGCGCTCCATGCGCTTGGTCTGGATCAGCGTCAGGGCCTCGAACATTTCGTCCAGCGTGCCGAAGCCGCCGGGGAAGACCGCAACCGCTTTTGCCCGCATCATGAAATGCATCTTGCGAATGGCGAAATAGTGGAAGTTGAAGGAGAGTTCAGGCGTCACATATGGGTTCGGCGCCTGCTCGTGCGGCAGCATGATATTGAGACCGATCGTCGGCGCGCCGGCTTCCGTCGCACCGCGGTTGCCCGCCTCCATGACGCCGGGACCGCCACCGGTGACGACGACGAATTCCTTGTGGTCGAACTTCGCCGAATATTCTCCACAAAGCGCGGCAAATTTTCGCGCCTCATCATAATAGACGGAAGCCGCCTGGAGATTGTTGTGCTGGGTCTCGTTATGGGCGGCCCAGGGCTTTTGGCCAGGCGCCGGAATACGCGCGCCGCCAAACAGGACGACGGTCGATGCGATGCCCTTTTCGCTGAGGATCATTTCCGCCTTGGCGAGTTCAAGCTGCAGCCGCACAGGACGAAGCTCCTTGCTGCAAAGGAACTCTTCGTCGGCAAAAGCAAGACGATAGGAGGGCGACTGCGTCTGCGGCGTCTTGGGCTGGGCGGCGGCAGCGTGCTTGTCGGCCGTGCTGTCCTTCAGCGGTTCCCACACCTTATCCTCATTTCCCCGCGCTTCCGACCTTCTCTTCGACATGCTGATGCTTCCTTCCCGCGCCAACCGTGGTTGACGCCAATTCACATTGACGCTTGAGTGGCGGTCGCTTAGAGCAAATGGGACCAAATGACCACCTTCCCAGCCATCACGATACCGCGTGACGTTTAAGGATCTTCCATGAGCAGCTTCGACCTCGCCGCCCTCGAAAAGACAATCGAGACCGCTTTCGACAACCGCGACAGCGTCACCATCTCGACCAAAGGCGAAATACGCGATGCCGTCGAAACCTCGCTCAACCTGCTCGACGGTGGCCAGGCCCGCGTCGCGGTTCGCGGCGAAGACGGCACCTGGGCTGTCAACCAGTGGCTCAAGAAGGCCGTTCTCCTCTCCTTCCGACTGAACGACATGGAAGTCGTCAAGGGCGGTCCGGGCAACTCCACCTGGTGGGACAAGGTTCCGTCCAAGTTCGAAGGCTGGGGTGAAAACCAGTTCCGTTCCGCCGGTTTCCGCGCCGTGCCGAATGCAGTGGTACGCCGTTCGGCCTATATCGCCACGAACGTCGTGCTGATGCCGTCCTTCGTCAATCTCGGCGCTTTCGTCGATGAAGGCACGATGGTCGATACCTGGGCAACCGTCGGCTCCTGCGCGCAGATCGGCAAGCATGTGCATCTTTCGGGCGGCGTCGGTATCGGCGGCGTGCTCGAGCCGATGCAGGCCGGTCCGACGATCATCGAAGACAATTGCTTCATCGGCGCCCGTTCGGAAGTCGTCGAAGGCTGCATCATCCGCGAGGGCTCGGTTCTCGGAATGGGCGTCTACATCGGCAAGTCGACCAAAATCGTCAATCGCGCCACCGGCGAAGTGACCTATGGCGAAGTCCCGCCCTATTCCGTCGTCGTCGCCGGCTCGATGCCGTCGGGCAATGCAACGATGCCCAACGGCCTCGCGGCTCCGCATCTCTACTGTGCCGTCATCGTCAAGACCGTCGATGAGAAGACCCGTTCCAAGACGGGTATCAACGAGCTGCTGCGCGACTAATAGAGACCCATCCGATGTCTGTTTCCGATCCGATTGCAAACCTGCAAACGCTGATCCGTTGCCCTTCCGTCACCCCGGCGGAAGGCGGCGCGCTTTCGGCACTCGAAGCGATGCTTGCGCCTCTCGGCTTTACCGTTGAGCGGATGATCGCGACTGAGCCGGGTCTTCCCGACGTCGAAAACCTCTATGCCCGGCTCGGAACAGACGGGCCGCACCTGATGTTCGCCGGCCATACGGATGTCGTGCCGGTCGGCGACGAAGCCTCCTGGAGCCATCCTCCCTTTGGGGCCGAGATCGCCGATGGCGAGATGTTCGGCCGCGGAGCGGTCGACATGAAGGGCGGCATCGCCTGCTTCATCGCAGCTGTCGCCCGTCATATCGAGAAGCATGGCGCACCAAAAGGATCGATCTCCTTCCTGATTACCGGCGACGAGGAAGGTCCTTCCGTCAACGGTACGGAAAAGCTTTTGAAATGGGCCACTGACAAGGGTGAGCGCTGGGATGCCTGCCTGGTCGGCGAACCGACCAATCCCGACATGCTCGGCGACATGATCAAGATCGGCCGCCGCGGTTCCGTGTCCGGCAAGGTCACGGTGTTCGGCGTGCAGGGCCATGCGGCCTATCCGCATCTGGCAGACAATGCAGTTCGCGGTCTTCTGCCACTTGCTTCGGCGCTGATGGACCCGCCCTTCGACGCCGGTACCCCGGAGTTCCCGGCGTCCAATCTGGAAGTGACGACCGTCGATGTCGGCAATCCTGCCACCAATGTCGTGCCGGCCAAGGCAGGCTTCGCCTTCAACATCCGCTTCAACGACACCTGGACGGCCGATACGGTGAAGGCCGAGATCCTGCGCCGGCTCGACGAGGCTGCCTCCGACCAGACGCTGCGTCCGGATCGCCAGCCGACCAGATACGAGATCACCTGGGCCGAGCGGCCGAGCCATGTATTCCTGACCCGCAACAACGCGCTGATCGGCTCGCTTTCTGGCGCCGTCGAAGCCGTGACCGGCAAGCAGCCGGCGCTGTCGACCACCGGTGGGACGTCTGATGCGCGGTTCATCAAGGACTATTGCCCGGTCGTCGAATTCGGCCTTGTCGGACAGACCATGCATATGGTGGACGAGCGTGTCGCCCTTGCCGATCTCGAGACGCTGACCCAGATCTACGGAACCTTCCTCTCCCGCTGGTTCGGCGATGCCTCCATTTCCTGAAGTCAAATTCTACATCAGTGGCCTCTGGCTGCTCTTCAAAGGTGACGCGCAGGGCCTGAAACGGCTCGACATGACCGATCGCGGCATGATGCGGTCGTTCTGGGCCTTCGTCTGGTGCCTGCCGGCCATGTTCGTCTATTGGACCGGGATGCGGTTCGCCTTCCTTTCCGCCAACCCGGAAGGCACGAAGGCGGGCCTCGCCTTTTATCTCAGGCTGTTCCTGATCGAAGCGATCAACTGGGTTCTGCCGCTTACGCTGCTAGGTATTCTTTGCCTGCTGTTAAAGACCGAGCGCAAGTTCGCTGCCATCGTGGTGGCTACCAACTGGCTGTCAGTGCCGGTTTCCTACGCCTATGCGGTGATGACGTTGCTGCTGTTTCTCATCCCCTTTGCCGCAAGCGCCATTGCGCTTGTGCAACTGGCCTTGCTGATCGCAACGATCTTCGCCATTTCCCGCTTCGTGCGGCAGATCTGCGGACCGGAGCCGCTTGTGGTCGCAACGACGATGCTCGTGCTTCTGGTGCCGGGCCTCATCGCCGCCGACCTCTTGCAATCCTATCTCGGCGTCTCGCCCTACTGATTTATGCCAACGCAATTCCGGACGCAAAACCGGTTCCCACTTTTGCTGGAATTGCTTCAAGTATCGCCGGGATAATCGACCTTCATGAAATAGAGGCCCTCCGGTGGCGCGACCGGACCGCATTCCTTGCGATCGCGCGCTTCAAGCGCTCTTCGCACATCGTCGGGTGACATCTTCGCCTCGCCAGCGAGCTTGAGCGTCCCGGCGAAGGAGCGGATCTGATTGTGCAGAAAGCTCTGGGCACTCGCGCGGATCTCGATCAGATCGCCTGAGCGCGTCACATCTAGCCGGTCCAGCGTCCTCACCGGGCTTTTCGCCTGGCAATGGGCAGACCGGAAGGTGGTGAAGTCATGATGGCCGACGAGCATCTGGGCGGCGGCGTGCATCGCCTCGTGGTCGAGTTCCTTCGGGACCCACCAAGCCTGGCCAGCCTCGATTGCGAGCGGCGAAGGACGGGTAATGATGCGGTAGAGATAATGCCGCTTCACCGCCGAAAATCGCGCATCGAAGTCATCAGAGACCTGCTGCACGTCGATGATCGAGACACGCTCGCTCGCCATCATCAGATGGGCGTTGAGCGCATTGCGCAGCTTGAATGGTTTCCACTCGCGAGAAAGGTCGGCATGGACAACCTGCCCCCTCGCATGAACCCCCGAATCCGTGCGTCCTGCACCGCGAACAGAGACGGTTTCGCCGGTCAGCGACAGGATGCCGTTCTGCAGGGCAGCCTGTACGGAATGGCCGTTTTCCTGCATCTGCCAGCCGACATAGGATGTGCCGTCATATTCGACGGTCATGCGGAACCGCGGCATCAGGCAGCCCCAACCGGAAGCGTAGTGCCCTTGGGCAAATGCGTGCCGCGCAGAAAATCATCCGCATCCAACGGCTTGCCGCCCGCCTTCTGCAGGCGGGTGAGCCGAACCGCACCTTCGCCGCAGGCAACTGTCAGCGCATCATCGAGAAGCTGTCTGGCGGCACCACTTCCTTCTCCGATGGTGGAGGTGAGAACCTTGATACGCTCCGGCTTGCCGTTGATCTCGGCTTCGAACCATGCGCCCGGAAAAGGCGAAAGTCCGCGAATATGGTTATGCACCTCACGCGCCGGCCTCGAAAAATCGATGCGGGTTTCGGCCTTGTCGATCTTGGCGGCGTAGAGCACGCCCTCTTCCGGCTGCGGCGTCAACGGCAGGTCGTCGGCTTCGAGCTTTGCCATCGCCTCGACCATGGCGCGGGCGCCGACGAGCATCAGCTTGTCATGCAGTTCGCCGGCCGTCGTTGCCTGCGTGATCTCGACTTCCCTGGTCAGCGCCATCGGGCCGGTATCCAGCCCCTTTTCCATCTTCATCACGATCATGCCGGTCTTATCGTCACCGGCCATGATGGCGCGCTGGATGGGGGCAGCACCCCGCCAGCGGGGCAGGAGCGAGGCATGGCCGTTGTAGCAGCCGAGTTTCGTGCCTTCGAGGATCGCGACCGGCAGAAGCAGGCCATAGGCCACGACGACCGCGACATCCGCGTTGAAATCGCGAAATGTCTGGCGATCTTCTTCCGCCTTGAAATTCAGCGGTGTCAAAACCGGAATGCCGAGCAGCTCGGCCGCCTGATGCACCGGCGACTTGGTAAGGTCGAGCCCGCGGCGACCGGCCGGGCGCGGCGGTTGGGTGTAAACCGCAACGATCTCGTGGCCGGCCTGCTTGAGGTTCTGCAATGTCGGCACGGAAAAATCCGGCGTGCCCATGAAGATGATGCGAAGTGACATGGGACTTCTCGCGCCTCGCGGACGCGCCTTCCGTTTTCAGTCAGGTAGACCGAGACCTAAACAGCCTTGCCCTTGGCAAGCTTGGTGAACCTCTTGATTACCATGTCACGCTTCAGCCGCGAGATGTGGTCGATGAAAAGCACGCCGTTCAGATGGTCGATCTCATGCTGCAAGCAGGTGGCAAGCAAGCCGTCCGCTTCGAGCATATGTTCCTTGCCGTCGCGCCCGACATATTTCACGCCGATCGTAGCCGGTCGCTCGACCTCGGCATAATAATCCGGGATCGAAAGGCAGCCTTCTTCGTAAACCGAGAGCTCATCCGAAGATTTGACGATCTGCGGGTTGATGAAGACCTGCGGGTTCTTCTCTTCGTCCTCGCGCGACACGTCGATGACGAGCATTTGCTTCGGCACGCCGATCTGGATCGCGGCAAGACCGATGCCCGGCGCGTCATACATGGTTTCGAGCATGTCATCGGCGAGCTTGAGAAGCTCGGCGTTAACGGTTTCGATGGGCGCCGAAACCTGCCTAAGAAGCGGATCGGGAAGGATGATGAGCGGCTTGATTGTCATGCCGCCCCCATAGCGCATCTTTTGCGCCGATGGAACAGGTATGCAGCATGCTTCTTGGCATATGTTCACGTTTTGATCTTTCATTGCTAATGCAATCTGCTAGAGTGGCGCCATGAGAGAGATCCTTGCCCATATCCTGCCGCCTGATTCTGCACTACCAATCCTGCTCATAGGAGCAGTTCCCGCCGTTCTGGCGGTCATCATCGCGCTTTTCGCCGTCCTTCGCGGCGGTCGCCAGCGCGAAGAGATGACGCAGCGGACAGTTGATGCGGAGGCGCGGCTGGCCGAACTGGTGCGGATGCAAGGCGAGATGCACGGGCGTGTCGCCGCCATGGCCGAGACGATCACCAGCCGTCAGGCCGAACTCAATCATGCGGTCAACCAGCGGCTCGACGGGATGACCCACCGGCTGGGTTCGACGATCACCGAACAGACCAAATCGACGCATGAGAACCTGCGCAAGCTGCAGGAGCGGCTGGCGGTCATCGATGCCGCGCAGAACAATATTCAGTCGCTCGCCAAGGATGTCGTCGGCCTGCAGGCGATCCTTTCCAACAAGCAGACGCGCGGGGCATTCGGCCAGGGCCGGATGGAGACGATCGTGGCCGACGGCCTGCCGCACGGGGCTTATTCCTTCCAGTCGCCGCTTTCCAACGGAACGCGACCGGATTGCGTGATCCGTATGCCGAACGGCGCACCGCCGCTGGTGATCGACGCCAAATTCCCGCTCGAAGCGTGGACTGCGTTTCGCGAGGCCGCCTCGCCCGACGCGCGGCGTGCTGCCGCCCAGCAGTTCGGGCGAGATATGGACGTCCATATCAGGGACGTCTCGGAAAAATACCTGATTGCCGGCGAAACACAGGATACCGTGCTTCTTTTCGTGCCGTCGGAATCGATCTTTGCCGAGATCCACGAGCATTTCGATGCGGTGGTGCAGAAGGCTCAGCGCTCCCGCGTGGTGATCGTCTCGCCCTCCCTGCTGCTTCTGTCGATCCAGGTCATCCAGGCGGTGCTGAGAGACCAGCGGATGCGCGAGCAGGCGCATCTGATTCAGGGCGAAGTCGGCCTGCTGATGGAGGATTTGACGCGGCTAGATGACAGGACGCGCAAGCTGCAGTCGCATTTCCTTGCCGCGGAAAAGGATGTCGAGCAGATCCTCACCTCCACCGAGAAGCTGACCCGCCGCGGCAACCGGATAACCTCGCTGGAACTGGAAGCGCCCGCGAAAGCCGAGCAATCGGCAGATGCACCGCCGCCGAAATCGGTCGAGAGCCGTACAGGTCTTCTGCGACTTCGGGTAGTTGACGAGGACTAGTGCCGTCGGGCAGTGTCCGCGCATATCAACACGCATGGCAGGGCATTTCATGATCACCGTCTTCGGCTCCATTAATATGGATCTTATCGCCACAACGGCAGAATTGCCCAAGCCGGGCGAGACGGTTCCAGGTCAGACATTCTCGACGGCCGCTGGTGGCAAAGGCGCCAATCAGGCGCTCGCGGCACGGCGGGCTGGCAGCCGCGTAAAAATGTCGGGTGCAGTCGGGAGCGATACATTCGCAGACCCGGCACTGGAACTTCTGAAGGCTGCCGGTACGGACCTTTCTTCGGTTCTGAAGGCTCGTGAACCAACGGGAACGGCACTCGTCCTTGTCGGCGGCGATGGCGAGAACATGATTGTCGTCATTCCCGGTGCCAACGGCACGATCACCGCCGATGAGGCCGTCAAGACGGTCGATGCAATGGCCGCGGGCGACATTCTGATGCTGCAGCTCGAAATTCCGCCAGCTGCCGTCGAGGCCGTATTCAAGGCCGCGCGGGAAAAAGGCGTTACCACTATCCTTAATACCGCACCATTCACGAAAGAGGCGGTCCGGCTGTCCTCCCTGGCCGATATCGTCGTTGCCAACGAAACAGAATTCGATCTGGTATCGGGCGAACCTGCGGCCAGTGCCGAAGCCCGCATAGCGGCCCTGAATAAGCTGCATTCGGAAAGCGGTCAGACATTCGTCGTGACGCTCGGTGGCGATGGTGTCATTGCCATTCGCGATGGCGAGATCCTGACGGCCAAGGGACTTGTCATCGAGCCCGTCGACACGGTGGGAGCCGGCGATACGTTCTGCGGCTACCTTGCTGCCAGCCTCGACCAGGGCCTGACCTTCGCGCAGGCCCTTCGTCGGGCAGCGGTCGCCGGGTCGCTCGCCTGCCTTTCGCGTGGCGCCCAGCCTTCGATCCCGCTTGCCGAAGCCGTGGATCAGAAGCTGTAAAAACCTCTCATCGGCCTGGAAAACCGGGCCGACGCCTTCTTGCAATTTCAGTCAAATTTAACAGATGCCAGGTAGCGTCGCTGCGGCATCTTCTTCTTAAGGCGTTAGCCGAGCAGAACGCCCCATGACGGGGCCTTTCACTTGCCATGTCAGCGATCTCCGCCCCACGGATCCACGAGGCAAGTCATGTCCTTCCTGCG
The DNA here is from genome assembly GCF_040675795.1 of Neorhizobium sp. LMR1-1-1.1. Lineage (NCBI taxonomy): Bacteria > Pseudomonadati > Pseudomonadota > Alphaproteobacteria > Hyphomicrobiales > Rhizobiaceae > Neorhizobium > Neorhizobium sp. LMR1-1-1.1. Next base: position 356,893 of record NZ_JBEGHE010000025.1, on the reverse strand, counting down.
CCTGAATTCCCTTTCGAAAAAATTGATCGTCGTCACCAGCATTGCCATCGCGCTACTGCTCGTCGTCTCGAACTTCTTCATGATCTCCCAGACAAGCGACAGGGTGACCACGCTTACGCTGGAGCAGGCCAATGCCGAAGCGCGTTCCATCGGCAACGAAGTTGCGGCCGAAATCGGCCAGCTTGCGGGTGCGGCGCGCGCGATGGCCGGCGTTGTCGGCCGCGGCCACGAGGCGGGCTATCTCGATCGCAAGAATGTCATCGATGCGCTGAAGGCCAATCTCGAACAGAACACCTTTGCCTATGGCAGCTGGTTTGCCGAAGTTCCCGGCGCGTTCGACGGCCGGAACGCCGAGTTCATCGGCAATGGCGAGTTCGGCGGCAACAAGAAGGGCGAACTTGCTCCCTACTGGACCAAAAACAAGGCCGGCAACATCGCCTATAGCGTCTTCGAGGTCGACACCCAGGCGGAATGGTATGCCCTGCCGGCAGCGTCAAAAAAAGGCGCGCTGACCCAGCCCTATATCGAAAGCTCGACCGGCGACAAGACCGCCATGAGCTCGATCGCCTACCCCGTCATGTCCGGTGACAAGCTCATCGGCATTGCCGGCGTCGATGTTTCGATGGCAACGCTTTCGAGGACCCTGCAGGCGATGCGCCCCTTCGGTTCAGGCCGCGTTCTTCTCGTTTCGCAAGGCGGCAAGTGGATCGTTCCCGATATCGCCGACAATCTGATGAAACTGGTCGAGGGCCAGGGCACGGACGTGTTGCTTTCGACGCTGAAATCCGGCAAGCCGGCAACGATCGACAATCTGGCCGGTCCTGGCGGCGAACTTTACGAGCGGGTCGTCTATCCGTTTACCGTTCCGGACCTCAACACCAGCTGGGCTGTCGTCGTCGACGTGCCGATGAGCGTGATCATGGCTCCGGTCACCGACCAGACCTTCATGATGATCGTCAGCGGTATCCTCCTGCTCGGCGCCGTCATCATCACCCTCTCGGTTGCCAGCGGCTCGCTGCTACGCCGCCCGCTGAACGCCCTGCTTGCCAGCGTCGGCCAGCTTGGCGAAGGCAGGTACAACGAAGCCGTACAGGGCCAGGACCGGAATGATGAAGTCGGCGCGCTGGCAAGATCGCTGGAAGGTTTCCGCCACACGCTGGCCGATGGCAAGCGGCTCGCTTCGGAAGCCGAAACCCAGCGCAGTGCCGCCGAAGACCTGCGCCATCGCTCGGCGGCCGAGCGTGAAGCCGCTGCCCGTCAGCAGGCGCATGTGGTGGAGCTTCTCGCTTCAGGCCTTGCGGAACTTTCCAACGGCAACCTGCAGCATCGCCTGACGGGTGAATTTCCGGGTGATTACGAAAAGCTGAAGCACGACTTCAACAGCGCTGTCGAGAGCATCGAAAGCACCGTCATCTCGGTCGCCTCGTCAGTGCAGAATATCGGTAACGGCACGCGTGAAATCACGGCCAGCACTGGTGACCTGTCTCACCGCACCGAGCAGCAGGCGGCAAGCCTTGAGCAGACCGCCGCAGCGCTGAACGAGTTGACCGAGCAGGTCAACTCCAGTGCCGAAAACGCCGGCACGGCAGCCTCAACGGTCAATCTTGCCTGTGAAGACGCCGAAAAGTCCGGCGAAGTGGTGCAGAAGGCCGTCGCTTCCATGCAGGCCATAGCGCATTCCTCGCAGGAGATTTCGCGCATCATCAGCGTGATCGACGAGATCGCCTTCCAGACCAATCTTCTGGCGCTGAATGCCGGCGTCGAGGCAGCCCGCGCTGGCGAAGCCGGCAAGGGATTTGCCGTCGTCGCGCAGGAAGTGCGGGAACTGGCGCAGCGTTCTGCGACCGCGGCAAAGGAAATCAAGACCCTTATCAATGCCTCTACGACGCAGGTCAACGAGGGTGTGGACCTTGTCGGCAAGGCCGGCGATGCGCTGCAGAAGATCGCAATCCAGGTCATGCAGATCAACGGACTGATACGCCAGATTTCCTCTTCCGCCGGCGAGCAAGCGGTGGGGCTGAAGGAGATCAACTCGGCCGTCAACCAGATGGATCAGGTGACGCAGCAGAACGCCGCCATGGTAGAAGAGACGACCGCTGCCAGCGCCGTGCTGAATGGCGAGGCGGAAACGCTCAGGGATCTCGTCCAACGCTTCCGCACCTCGGCTCCAAGCGTCGGTTCAGCGCAGCCGCTTCGTCAGATGGCGCAGAGAATGCAGTCTGCGGCTCCGCGCCGAGCTGAGGCGCCCGTCTATGCACCGCGTAAGGTGGCAGGCGTTTCCCATGGCTCGGCAGCCGTTGCGGAAAGCTGGGAAGAGTTCTGAGAAACACGATGGGGTGCCGCCCGTGAAGGGCGGCACCCTGAACTTCAGAGGCGCGCGACGCGTTCCGTCAGCAGCGCGAAGAAACCGTCGGCATCGACATTGCGCATGAAGGTCGCGTTGCGCCTGCGGTCGGTCACATGCCACCAGTCGACCACGGTCATACCGACCGTCAGTTCTGACTCGACCTCGATCTCCACATTGCAAAGACGACCAGAGAAGAGTTCCGGCTTCAGCAGATAGGCAATCACGCTCGGATCATGCAGCGGCCCGCCATCGGAACCGTATTTCTCGATATCAAAGCGTTCGAAGAAGGCCAGCCATTCAACCAGAACCTGGGCGGGACGCGTGCCGAGCGCCGCGATCTTTGCAACGCGGTCCCGTGTCGTCAGAAGCTGATGCGTCACGTCCAGCGGCATGATGACGGTCGGGATGCCGGCGTCGAAAACGATCTTGGCCGCTTCCGGATCAACATAGATGTTGAACTCGGCCGCCGGCGTGATGTTGCCGCCTTCGAAGCAGCCACCGCCCATCATCACCAGTTCCTGGATACGGCTGGCGATATCCGGCGCCTTCTGCAGTGCCAGCGCGAGGTTGGTCAGCGGGCCGAGCGTGCAGATCGTTACCGTTCCGGAAGGCTCGCAGCGCAGCGTCTCGATGATGAAATCGATGGCATTCTGAGCCTGCGCCTGCATGGTCGGTTCAGGCAAATCAGCACCGTCAAGCCCGGTCTTGCCGTGCACATGCTCGGCGGTCACCTGCGGCCGGTTGAGCGGCTTCAATGCCCCCTCGTACACCTTGGCATCCGGCTTGCCGCAGAGTTCGCAGACGATGCGCAGGTTACGGCTGGTAAACGAGAGGGGGACATTTCCGGCAACGGCACAGAGGCCGAGGATTTCCAGTTCCTCAGGGCTTGCGAAAGCCAGCATCAGCGCTGCGGCATCGTCCTGGCCTGGGTCGGTATCGATAATGATCTTACGTGGCGACATTGTCCATCCCCTGAATTCGAGGGGGATTGGTGGAGGCCTGCGCAAGCTTTGTCAAGCACGGCAGGAGCAGCTTTCACGCAGCAGATCATCCGCCGCAACTTGCGCTTCCGATGTCGGCAACCCATATAAATCACGGTACCGGCGTGCCTTCTGGGCGTCGGCATGGTCGCTTGATGCAAGGACTGAACGATGACCCGGATGACACCCTTCGCGAGCCCGCTACTGCTGGGCTTCGATGCGATGGAAAAAACACTCGAACGCCTCGCCAAGGCGAATGAAGGCTACCCGCCATACAATATCGAGCGAATCAGGTCGGGCATTGCCGATGGCCATGAGAAACTGCGCATCACGCTTGCCGTCGCCGGCTTTTCGGAAGACGAACTCGACGTTACGACCGAAGAAAATCAGCTGGTGATCCGCGGTCGCCAGATCGAGCAGCCGGAGCGCGATTACCTCCACAGAGGCATTGCTGCACGCCAGTTTCAAAGGGTTTTCATGCTTGCAGACGGGATGGAAGTCTCCTCCGCCCTCTTGAAGAACGGCCTTCTCTCGGTCGATCTGGTGCGCCCGGAACCGCAACGCGTAGTGAGAAAAATTAACATTTCCGTCTCAGACTAGAACGTGTCGGCATCAAGGCCGACGCCCTCAAGCGGAGGCTGGAATGCTTTTGAAAGAAGCGAACACGCATTTGTCGCAATCCGAACTCGCCCATCTCGGTGCTGGTGAAGTTGGGTATATTCGCAGGATGCGGTCTGAAGAAGTCTCCCGCTGCTTTCCCGAAGCTCCCGATATGGATCCAAGCTTGGACCTGTGGGCATTGTTCGGCGCCGACGGCACGCCGATCCTTCTGACCGACAACCGGTCCAGCACCTTCTTCAAGGCAGCAGAAGACGATCTGAAGACGGTCAGCCTGCACTGACCGCATTTCTCTTAAGGGCCGTTCTCAGGCCCTGATAAAGGTCAGATAGGCTGAGGAGCGCCCTTCCCTGCGGGCCTTGTTCTCGTAGCGCGTTCCCGGCCAGCCGGCATAAGGCGTCAGCCAGTCGGAAGACTGCTCCGCCTGCCAAGCAAAACCGCCGTGGTCACGGCAATGCATCAGCGTATGATTGATATAGGTATCGATATCCGAGGCAAAGCAGAACGTGCCGCCGGGTTTCAGCACGCGATGGAAACGATCCAGGTTGACCTGTGAGACGAAGCGACGCTTCCAATGCTTCCGCTTGGGCCAAGGATCGGCATAGAGAAGGTCTATCTGGTCGATCGAGCCTGCCGGCAACCAGTCCAGCACCTGCGTCGCATCATCGTCGTAGACGCGAATGTTCTTCAGATCATGGATCTCGACCTGCGACAGCAGCTTCGCCATCGAGTTGACGAAGGGCTCGACACCGATGAAGCCGGTCGTTTCGTTTTCCCGGGCGCGATGAACCAGATGTTCGCCGCCGCCGAAGCCGATTTCAAGCCGCATACGCTCGACCGGAGCCGGATAGAGCGTGCGCAGGTCGTCCGGCGCCGGTGATGCGAGGTCGAGTTTGAGGGCCGGCAACAACGTCGCCATGCCTTCTGCCTGACGCTCGCGGAGAGGCTTGCCCTTCCGGCGGCCGTAAAACGCTTCCGTTGCCCGCGTCGGGTGCTGCTGCTCGTCAGTCATGATCTCGTCGTCCAAAAACAAAGAAGCGGATGCCCGCAGAAGGCACCCGCTTTAACGTGTGATTACCAGCTCGGTAAAGCCCCGATCGGAAAAGGCTTACTCAGCCGCGACCAGAAGATCTTCCTTCAGAGCATCCTTGAGCGGCTTCACCAGATCGGTCTTCTCCCAGGAGAAGGAGCCGTCACGGCCGGACTTGCGGCCGAAGTGACCGTAAGCCGAGGTCTTGGCGTAGATCGGCTTGTTGAGGTCGAGATGGCGGCGGATGCCGGTCGGCGACAGGTCCATCACCTTGCGGATCGCGTTTTCGATCTGGTCTTCGGTGACGTTCTTGCCGGTCTGGTGCAGGTCGACATAGATCGACAACGGCTGGGCAATACCGATCGCGTAGGAGATCTGGATCGTGCAGCGATCGGCAAAGCCTGCTGCGACAACGTTCTTGGCGAGGTAACGGGCGGCATAAGCTGCCGAACGGTCGACCTTGGTCGTGTCCTTGCCGGAGAATGCGCCGCCGCCGTGGGGGGCTGCACCGCCATAGGTGTCGACGATGATCTTGCGGCCGGTGAGGCCCGCGTCACCATCCGGGCCGCCGATGACGAACTTGCCGGTCGGGTTGATGTACCACTTGCAATCGGCGGCAATCGGCAGATCGCCGAGCGCTTCGCGGATATAGGGCTCAACGACCTGGCGAACCTTTTTCGAATCCCAGCTGGCATCGATGTGCTGGGTGGAGAGAACGATCGAGTCGACTTCGGTCGGCTTGCCGTTTTCGTAACGCACAGTCACCTGGCTCTTGGCATCGGGGCCGAGCTTGCCGGCATCACCTTCGCCCTTCTTGCGGGCAGTCGCGAGCAGCTGCAGAATCTTGTGCGAATAATAGATCGGAGCCGGCATGAGATCCGGCGTTTCCTTACAGGCGTAACCGAACATGATGCCTTGGTCGCCGGCACCTTCGTCGCCCTGCTTGTCGGCTGCGCTATCGACGCCCTGCGCGATATCGGCAGACTGGGAGTGCAGCAGCACGTCGATCTTCGCCGTCTTCCAGTGGAAGCCGTCCTGCTCGTAACCGATGTCGCGGATGGCCTTGCGGGCTGCCGACTTGAACTTCGACGGGTTGATGACGTCGTTGCCGTTCTTGTCCTTCTTCATCAGGCTTGGCGGCAGGCGCACTTCACCGGCGATTATTACGCGGTTCGTGGTGGCGAGCGTTTCGCAGGCAATGCGAACCTTCCACGGATCAACACCCGTCTTTGCAGCTTCGCGGTACACAAGGTCCACGATTTCATCGGAAATGCGGTCACAAACCTTGTCCGGGTGGCCTTCTGCCACGGACTCGCTGGTGAACAGATAATTGGCGTGCATGCGGGGAACCCCTCAAAGAATGGACAGTGAAATGTTTAGTGAGTTCAACTGATAAAAACAAGAACACAACGACATAAATATATCTTTATGCCTAAAATTGCCTCTGAGCTGAAATGAGGACAAAAAAAAGCGGCTGTAAAAGCCGCTTTCTCCTCCCCGTCTCTTGAAGAGAGACTACTCCTCCGCCTCGGCTGCGAGAGCCTTGACGAGATCGACGAGCCTGCGGCGAACCTTGGGATCGGCAATCTTCACGAACGCACGGTTGAGCTGGAGACCTTCCGAGGACGACAGAAAGTCAACGACGTAGTTGGAGCTGGATGCTTCGGCCATGCCGGTTGCACCGCCGGACTGCTCGCCCGGCGCGTCTTCGAAGAAGAAGGACACCGGAACATTAAGAATGCTCGAGATGTTCTGCAGACGGCTCGCACCGACGCGGTTCGTCCCTTTTTCGTATTTCTGGATCTGCTGAAAAGTAATGCCAAGGCTTTCGCCCAGCTTTTCCTGACTCATGCCCAGCATCGTTCTGCGCAGGCGGATCCGGCTCCCGACGTGAATGTCGATCGGGTTCGGCTTTTTCTTGTTTTCAATCATAATGGGGGTCCTGGTGAAGTTGCAGTTAGGTTTTCAACCCGGTCCGCGTATGGAGAATACACCTCACGATTGGGACGACAGAACCAATGCGCGAAGCATATGACGAGACGGTAGGCATTCTCACTATGCAATTTTGGGGGTTTTTGGTCAATTCGCGCGGGAATTAAAACTTAGACGCGAGGACACTGCAATCAAAGACATAAATGCCACAACCAACCAGAAGTACCACCGCCGACTGCTATTACTCCAATATAGGATATATTTACCACCTATAGATGCGTTAATCACACCCTTTTGATTGTATCCAAGCCCCTGCACTACACGGCCAAATGGATCCACGACCGCCGAAATGCCGGTATTTGCTCCGCGAATCAGGAACATACCGTTCTCGACGGCCCTCAGACGGGCCTGCTGGAAATGCTGGTAAGGACCGGGCGTTGCACCAAACCAGCCATCATTCGTCACGTTCAAAATGGCCGAAGTCCGCTCGACATCCGGACCGATCTCGCCTGGGAAGATCGCCTCGTAGCAGATCAACGGATAGAGAAGCGCACCGCTTGGCAAGGTGAGAAGGCTGCGTGAGGACGCGGCCGTAAAGCCGCCCGGCATGGCGATCGCCTCGGTAATCCCAAGCGACGCAAGGATGCTTTCGTAGGGCACATATTCGCCATAGGGAACAAGATGCACCTTATCTGCCGCTGATGTTATTTGCCCATCACTATCAATAACATAGATGGAATTATAATATCGCGGCGCGACGCCGGCGCCGGCGTTTTCGGAGCGTACGGCGCCGGTGACGAGCACCTGTCCGTCTTCAAGAACCTCGGCGATCCGAGCCAGCGCGTCCGGATTTTCGGTCAGGATGAACGGCACCGAAGTCTCAGGCCAGACCACGATATCCGGGCGGGCTTCACCGTCCTTGAGCGGCGCTGCCGTGAGGCGCAAATGCTCCTCGAAGATCTCCGTGCGGTTCGTATCGTCCAGTCTCTGGGCCTGATCAATCATCGGCTGAACAATACGTATGGTTGTTTTTTTGCCGTCTCCCGAGGCGAGTTTTTCGTCTGCGACATTTAGTCGCCACGCACCAAAGCCTACATGCGCCGCCGCCAGAAGGACAGCAACGGCAAGACCGATAATCTTACCCTTCCCCGTGCCGAACAACGCAGGAGCCGAGAAAACGAAGACCGCAAGCACCGTGACGCCGAAAATCCCAAGAACCGCGTCCGACTGCATCATCAGCGGAACCGGCATGGCGCCATAAGCGATGGCATTCCAGGGGAAACCGGTCAGCACAAAGCTGCGCAACCATTCCGCCACCCCGAAGGCTGCGGCGAGTGCTGCCAGACGCCCGATGCCATCGGACCAGACAGCGCGGGCAAGCGCCGTCGCCAGGCCATAGAAGATTGCGAGATAGGCGGGCAGTCCGAAGACGGCGAGAGGCAGCGCCCAGGCGAATTCCTCGGCATCGACCAGCAGGGCGTTGCCGAGCCACCAGAGGTTAGCAACGAAATAGCCGAATCCGAATAGCCAGCCGAGCACGAAGGCCGCGCGCAAGCGGCTGGCTGCCCCGCCGCCAGGATTGCCCGTCGATCCGTCGATGAGCCAGACGAGAAGCGTGAACGATATGAAAAGCGTGGCGAAGATACCGAAGGGAGGAAGTGCCAGAGCACCAATGGCACCCGCAAATACTGCGAGTGCAATCCGGGACCACCCCGAAAGAAGCATGACCTTGCCCGCCAGCCACTCCATACAAGTCCCCTTTTCGCGAATCAGGGCGCAGTGTTTCAAAAAAACTGCGCCCTGTCGCGGGTCGGACTGTGAATCAGGCTTCGGGACGCGCGGCGCCGTTTTCGGCCGGAGCCGGCAGCAGCGCGGCCGCTTGCGGCGGCGCGGTAATCAGCGCCTCGCTCTCGCCTTTCACCTGTCGGCGACGGGCAAGAGCGCGCTTGCGCAGGATCTTGACGCGCTTGATGCGACGCGGATCGGCATCGAGGATCTGGAATTCGAAGCCGGGAACGGCCTGGACGACCTCGCCACGAACCGGAATACGGCCAAGCGCCGAGAAGATCAGGCCGCCAAGCGTATCGACATCCTCGATACGGTCGCGGACATCGAAATCGGGACCGATGGCCTTAGAAATCTCTTCAAGCTCGATACGGGCATCGGCGATGAAGACATCCTCACCCGCCTTGGAGAGCATGACTTCCTGATCGTCATGCTCGTCCTCGACATCACCTATGACCATTTCGACGATATCCTCATGACTGACGAGGCCGTCGGTGCCGCCATATTCGTCGATGACCAGAGCCATCTGTGTGCGGGCAGCCTGCATCGAGCGCAACAGGTCGGAAGCCAGCATAGAGGGTGGTACGAAAAGCAGTTTGCGGACGAGGCCTGCCTCGGCAACAGTCTGTTCGAGGTTGACGCGGCCGAGATCGAAGGCAGCCTTGGGTGCCGCGCGGGTCGGCTTTTCGGTGCCATTGACTGCTGCGGAGATCTGCACCGTCGAGGCCTTCGAGCTGACGCGGCGCTTATTGCGCGCCTGCTTGGCCAAATATGAGAGGAGATCGCGAATGTGGACGAAGCCGCGGGCATCGTCGAGATTGTCGCTATAGACCGGCATGCGAGAGCGGCCGGTTTCCTCGAAATGGATCATCAGCTCGCCGATGGTCATGTTCATATCCACCGCCTCGATATCGGCGCGCGGCACCATGATGTCCTCGACGCGGACTTCGCGGAAACGGAGGATGTTGTGCAGCATCGCCCGCTCGTCAGGCGAAAAGGCGTTGCTGACATTCGTATCCGTCATCAACGCGTCGGCGAGATCCTCGCGGAGCTGTTCGCCCTGCGATGGCCGAAGCAGGCGCACGGCCCTCGACCAGAAGGAATTGTGGGATTTGGGATGATGTTCGGACCTCGCCGAACTACTGCCCTCGTCCGACGAGGCAGAGTCCGAACTGTCCTTGCCCTCTCGGGCGACATTGCTCGAATAATCGTTCATTGTTCCAAACTTATATCAACGGGTCCTGCCCCGCATAGGGGTCAGATAGGCCGAGACCGGCCAAAATGCGAGTCTCCACTGCTTCCATCTTTTCCGCTTCGTCCTTTTCCATGTGGTCGTAACCGAACAAATGGAGGAAACCATGGACGAGCAGATGGGTCAGATGATCGTCGAAAGTCTTGTCGAGATCAACCGCCTCGCGCTCGACAGTTTCCCTTGCAACCACGATATCGCCCAGCATCGGGCCGGGCATGCCGCCCGGTTCGAGTGGAAAAGCAGGGAAAGACAAGACGTTGGTCGGCTTGTCCTGATCCCGCCACTCGGCGTTAATTTCCTGGATGGAATCGTCATTGGTGAAGACCAGAGACAGTTCTGGTGCCATTTTTGGGAAGGGCTGGTCTTCTTCGCGGACAAGATAATCCACGGCAGCGCCAAGCACGCGGCTTGCCAGAGACGCCAAAACGGCCTCGTCCGGCCAGCCGCCATCTTCCACGCTGATCTGTATGTCTAGTTCGGGCATGAATGGTGAGCCCGACCGGTATTACCGGTCGAGAGCTTCCTCGCTTTCCTCATGGACGGCATATTGCGCATCATAGGCCCTAACGATGCGGCCGACCAGCGGGTGGCGGACGACGTCGGTATCCTTGAAGCGGACGACCGAGATGCCTTCTACACCCTTCAGGATCTGCAGAGCCTCGACCAGACCCGATTTGACGCCACGCGGCAAGTCGACCTGGCTCGGGTCGCCGGTAATGATCATGCGCCCGTTTTCGCCAAGGCGGGTCAAGAACATCTTCATCTGCATCGATGTCGTGTTCTGCGCTTCGTCGAGAATGATCGCGGCGTTTTGCAGCGTACGACCGCGCATGAAGGCGAGCGGTGCAATTTCGATGACGCCTGCGGTAATGGCACGATCGACCTTGTCGGCCGGGATCATGTCGTAAAGCGCATCATAAAGCGGGCGCAGATAGGGATCGACCTTTTCCTTCATGTCACCCGGCAAAAAGCCCAGGCGCTCACCCGCCTCTACGGCCGGTCGCGTCAGGATGATCTTGTCGACCGCACCGCGCTCCAGAAGCTGGGCGGCGTGGGCGCAGGCCAGATAGGTCTTGCCGGTACCGGCCGGACCGACACCGAAGACGAGCTCGGCGCGTTCCAGCGCCCGCATATAGGCGTCCTGGGTGGGCGTGCGGGCCTGAATGGTCTTCTTGCGGGTGGAAATCTGCGCCATGGAGAGCTTTGCCTTGCGTTCCAGCGTCGGCAGGCTCAACTGGTCATCGGCGGCCTGCGCCATGCGGATCGCACCTTCGACATCGGACGCTTCCACGGAGCCGCCTTTCTGCAGACGTTCATAGAGGGAATCGAGGGCTCGGCGCGCCTGATTCGTGGCAACGACATCTCCTGAAATGGAGACCGAATTGCCACGCGGGCGGGCATCGATATTGAGACGCTGTTCGAGAAGCTTGAGGTTCTGGTCGAACTGACCGAAAAGTTCGCTTGCTAATCGGTTATTCTCGAACGTCAGGACGAAGTGGTTGGCGTCGGTCGCTGCGGATCGGGGCTGGCGCGCTGTCGAAGAAACCAATTCTGATGCGTTCAAGTAAGCAAGCTCCTCAACTTGAATTAGACCTCGATTAAACTCTCAACCGGCTCGGCAAACAAGCTGTTCGGACCGGTGCCGATGATTCGTACACTGATAATCTCACCGATTTGCGATGTTTTTGCATCAAGATTCACAGACTGCAGCCAAGGCGAACGTCCGATCACTTGGCCCGGCATGCGGCCCGGCTTTTCCAGAAGCAGATCGATGGTCTTTCCGACACAGGATGTGGCGAAGTCGGCCTGCTGTTTCAAGAGCAGCGCCTGAAGCCGTTCCAGCCGCTCGGTCTTGACCTCTTCGGCCACATGATCCGGAAGATCCGCACCCGGCGTGCCCGGACGGCTCGAATATTTGAACGAGAAAGCCGAGGCGTAATTCACCTCTTCGACCATTCTCAGCGTGTCCTCGAAATCCTGATCCGTCTCGCCGGGGAACCCGACGATGAAATCGCCCGACATGGCGATATCGGGACGGGCTGAGCGGATACGCTCGATCAGTGCCAAATATTCCGCACCCGTATGACGGCGGTTCATCGCCTTCAGGATACGGTCGGAGCCTGCCTGAACCGGAAGATGCAGATAGGGCATGAGAATGCGCAGGTCGCGGTGTGCCTCGATCAGGCGGTCGTCCATGTCGCGTGGATGGCTTGTCGTATAGCGCAGGCGGGCAAGGCCCGGAACATCGGCCAGCCGATAGAGAAGATCGGCAAGACCGATTGCATTCCCCTTGCCGTCTTCTGAAGCCCAGGCGTTGACGTTCTGGCCGAGCAGCGTGATTTCGCGCACGCCGGCATCCACCAGCCGCTTTGCCTCGTCGATGATCTGGCCGATGGGACGGGAAACCTCGGAGCCACGCGTGTAAGGCACGACGCAGAAGGTGCAGAACTTGTCGCAACCTTCCTGCACGGTGAGGAAGGAGGTAACACCGCGCGAGCGAATAACCTTCTTTTCGGTTGCCGGCAGGTGCTCGAACTTGTCCTCGACGGCATATTCCGTATCGACGACACGCTCGCCACCGCGAGCCTTTCTCAAGGCATCCGGCAGGCGGTGATAGGTCTGCGGGCCGATGACCACATCGACGGCCGGCGCGCGGCGGATGATCTCCTCGCCTTCCGCCTGGGCGACGCAACCGGCAACGCCGATCATGAATTCGCGGCCTTCGGCGGCACGTTCCTTTTTCATGTCACGCAGGCGACCGAGAGCGGAATAAACCTTTTCCGCCGCCTTCTCGCGGATGTGACAGGTATTGAGGAGAACGAGATCCGCCTCCCCCATGTCTTCCGTCGTCACATATCCCTCGCCCGCCAGCGCATCGCCCATGCGGGTGGAATCGTAAACATTCATCTGACAGCCGTAGGTCTTGATGAAGACCTTGCGGGTGTTGGGACGGCTGTCCGGACAGTGAGCAGCCTCATCGGCCGGCGCGGGAATGGAGACATGTTCGTTCATGCCGCTTCCATACCGCAAGAAAGGGCGGAATTGAAGCGGCACATAAACCGTCCGCTCAATCCGCATCATACTCCCTTTGCCGCAGATGCCTTATCAACATGCGACGGAGCTGGGCGGTGATGTTCTGGCTCAGGTGCTTGCGATTGTCACCGGTGCGAAAATCGACCGTATCGCCGAAAGCGACCTCCACATCGAGCGCGCCTTCCTTCAGCACGCCGATCAGATGCGGCATCAGCTCTATATCGCCCGGCCAGGCGGCAAGCGGGCGATGGAAACGCCCCATCGCCATGCCGTGAACGCGGGTATAGGCGATCGCGACCGGCTGGACGTGCACGACACCATCGGGGGTGTGAGGCACTGCTGCTGCAGCAGCTCCGAAAAGCGAGGATTTCACCTCCAGCAGACGGTTGCCGTCTGAGGTGGTGCCTTCGGGAAAAAGCACGACGATCTCGCCGGCATTCATGCGCGCGGCAATCTCGTTGACCTGCTCGCCGGTGCGGCGTTTTTCTTCGCGCACGACAAAGATCGTCTTCTGCAGCTTTGCGAGAATGCCGAAGACCGGCCAGTTGGCTACTTCCGACTTGGCAATATAGACGACATCGGCAACCGCGCCGAGAACGAGGATGTCCTTCCACGAGGCATGATTTGCCGCGAGCATCAGCGGCCGGCGGCGTTCGATGTGGCCATGGACCCGGATACGGATACCCAGAAGCCAACAGGCGGAACGATGCCAAAGACGCGGAACGTAACGGCGGATCTTCAAGTCAAAGGCGAGGCCGAAAAGCTGAAACGGCAGGAGCGCCAGTGTCACGATCACGAGACAGACGACAACAAGGCCGATCCGGATGGATGTGATCACTTGTCTTGTCCCTACCGGTTCCGCTCAATCATCGTTCTTGTCGAGGGGAATGCCGTAAAGCTCAAGCCGGTGGCCGACCAGCCGAAAGCCGAGCTCACGGGCGATGCGCTCCTGCAGCGCTTCGATCTCAGCCGACTGAAACTCGATGACGTTGCCGGTATTGAGGTCGATCATGTGATCGTGATGTTCTTCCGGCACGGTCTCGTAACGGGAGCGGCCGTCGAGAAAATCATGTTTCTCGATAATCCCCTCGTCCTCGAACAGTTTCACTGTCCGATAGACCGTCGAAATCGAGATGCGCGGATCAACCTTGGACGAGCGGCGATAAAGCTCCTCGACATCCGGATGATCGTCAGAATCCTGCAAAATCCGGGCGATGACCCGGCGCTGATCGGTCATGCGCATGCCCTTTTCGGCACACAACTCTTCCAGGGTCTTGGAAAGGTCTGTCATGACGTTCTGGCCTTCGAAATATTCACGTATGCTGAGGGACTAGCGAAGATCACGGCTCATGACAAGCGCTGCGGTCCGTCGACCATCCGCTCCCAGATAATAAGCCGGTCTCTCGGCCACCTTGGCAAAACCGAGTTTGCCGTAAAGCCCGACGGCAGTCCTGTTTTCGGCCTCGACTTCAAGAAACATGCTGTCGGCGCCGCGGGAGATTGCCTCACGCACCGCTGCCTGCATCAGGCGCCAGCCGAGCCCCTGGCGACCGAACTTTTCGGCCACCGCAACCGTCAGGATTTCCGCCTCGCCGCCAGCCTCGCGACTGAGCACGAAGCCACCGAGTGGCTTTGAAAAGAATGCATTCGTCTGGCGTGCAATGAAGCCGAAGACATTTTTCTGCGAAAGAAGGTCCTGAAACTCAGCTTCGCTCCACTGGCGCGGAAAACGCAGGCCGTGCAGTTCGGAAATCTCGTGGCAATCGACATCCTCGATCGGCACGACTTCGAAAAACGGCTTCCAGGTCAGATAGTCGTCAAACATGGGCTACACCCGCGCCAGAGCAAAACCCGTCTGCGGTTTTGCATCAGGTCCACGCAAATAAAGCGGCTTCGGCCGTGCTCCAGCGGCATCCTTTGCAGCACCGATACGCGCGACAGTTCCGATATCGAAGCGATCACCCGTCTTGGAAATCCACGAGCCGGTAGGCTCTGTAGAGAGGGATTTGACAAGATTGTCGACGTCTTCTGCCGAAAGCGCTGCCGGTTCGTTCAGCGCAGCGCCATCGACGGCGAAAGCCTGCGCATAGATTTCCTCGCGCTTGGCATCCATGGCGACGAGAACCGGCATGTCGGAACCGCTGGTCGCCCGATACGATGCCGCGAGCGTTTCCAGCGTCGAGACGCCGACACAATCGATCCCGAGGGAGAGAGCCAGACCGCGAGCAGCCGCGACGCCGACACGAATGCCGGTGAAGGAACCTGGGCCGATGACGACGGCGATGCGGCCGACCGCATGGAGATCGACTTGAGCTTCGTCCAGAGCCTGATCGATGACCGCCATCAGGCGTTCCGCATGCCCCTTGCCGATTTCTTCCGAGACGGCAGACAAAAGCCTGCTGGCGGAACTGTCAAATACCGCCGCAGAACAATCGATGCCTGCAGTGTCTATAGCGAGAACGATCATGAACAGGTCTTGCGGGTATCAGAGGGCCTCAACCGCCTGCACTTCGGGAACGAAGTGCTTGAGCAGGTTCTGCACACCATGCTTGAGCGTTGCAGTGGAAGACGGGCAGCCGGAGCATGCGCCCTTCATGTTGAGGTAGACGGTGCCGTCCTTGAAACCCTTGAAGGTGATGTCGCCGCCATCCTGCGCAACTGCCGGGCGGACACGCGTCTCGAGCAGTTCCTTGATCGTGGCAACCAGCGTCTCGTCGCCTTCATCGAAAAATTCGCCTTCCTCGTCGGAAGCCTCGGCAAGGGACGAACCGCCGCCCATGACCGGCTGGCCGGACATGAAATGCTCCATGATCGAGCCGAGAATGGCGGGCTTCAGGTGCTGCCATTCGGAATCAGACTTGGTAACGGTGATGAAATCGTAGCCGAAATAAACGCCCGTGACGCCGGGAACGTTAAAAAGGCGCAGGGCCAGCGGAGAGGCTGCAGCTTCTGCTTCATTGCGAAACTCGGCCGTGCCTTTTTCCATGACAACCTTGCCGGGAAGAAACTTCAGGGTCGCCGGGTTCGGCGTGGCTTCGGTCTGGATGAACATGGGCTTGCTCCTGGCCGCGAGCGGCACTCAGTTTAGAACTCTTCCAAATAAGATAACCGTTCTCATCTTTGGGTTCAAGTGCGCCTTTGTCCGCTCATGGTCAATAGTGAGATCACGCCAGCGAGTCGATTTCCTCGTCCGAGAGCGTATCGGGAAGAACCGTGACCGGAATCGGGAAGGCTGCACCGCGACCGGCGACTGCGGAGACCAGCGGTCCCGGGCCTTCCTTCGCCGAACCTGCTGCGAGCACGAGGATCGCGATATCGCGGTCTTCCTCGACCAGTCCGTTGATCTGTTCGGGAGCGCTGCCCTCGCGGATGACGATTTCCGGGTCGATGCCGATTGTTTCACGCACCCGGTGGGCGGCCTTCGCCATTACCGCTTCGGCCTCTTCCATCGCTTCGGCGCGCATGATCTGCTCGACACCCAGCCATTGCTGGAAATCGCCTTCGGGAATGACATAGAGGAGAACCAGACCGCCATTGGTATTCTTGGCGCGGCGGCCGGCATAATGGACCGCTTTTTCGCATTCCGGCGTGCCGTCGATGACCGCCATGAACTTGCGCCTGTGGCCTTCAAGCCGCGAAAGTCTCTTGGAAACCATAACGCCCCCTGTGTTGCCGAAGCAGTCTCGCCGCGGACCTTATACCAACGTGTAAAAATGAAAACCCGCCGCTTCACGCGACGGGTTTGCCTGTTCATGCCGCCTCAAAAATCAGCGCAGGAAGCCGATGATGTCGAAGACTTCGTCCATGACCTTTTGTGCACGTGCCCCGGCGCGCTCGCCGCCATCCTTGAGGATTGCGTCGATATGGGTGGTGTCGTCGAGCAGGCGGCGCATCTCGGCGCCGATCGGAGCCAGAACCTCGACCGCCAGTTCGGCAAGCGCCGGTTTGAAGACGGAGAACTGTTGGCCGCCGAATTCGACCAAGACGTCAGCCTTGGTGCGATCGGCAAGGGCAGCATAGATACCGACGAGATTGTCGGCTTCCGGACGACCGGAAAGGCCTTCAATTTCGCTCGGCAGACCTTCCGGATCGGTCTTGGCCTTGCGGATCTTCCTGGCGATATCATCGGCATCGTCCATAAGGTTGATGCGCGAAAGATCCGACGGATCGGACTTCGACATCTTCTTTGTGCCGTCACGCAGCGACATGACGCGCGGCGCAGGCCCATCGATCAGCGGCTCTACCAGCGGGAAATAGCCATGGATGGGCTCTTCGCCGACGACCATGTCGACGCCGGTTCCCGTCGCACGGATCTTGTCCTGGAAGTCGATGTTGAACTTCTGGGCGATATCGCGGGCGAGTTCCAGATGCTGCTTCTGGTCGTCGCCGACCGGAACATGGGTGGCGCGGTAAACAAGAATGTCAGCCGCCATCAGGCTCGGATAGGCGAGCAGGCCGAGCGAGGCGTTTTCGCGGTCCTTGCCGGCCTTGTCCTTGAACTGCGTCATGCGGTTCATCCAGCCGATACGGGCAACGCAGTTGAACACCCAGGCTAGCTCGGCGTGCTGCGGCACGGCCGACTGGTTGAAGACGATGTGCTTCACCGGATCGATACCGGAAGCGATGAAGGCTGCGGCGATCGAGCGGATCTGGCCGCGCAGGTCGTCATGCACAAGTTGCGCAGTGATCGCATGCAGGTCAACGACACAATAGATGCAGTCGTTGTTTTCCTGCAGCGCCACGAATTTGCGGATCGCGCCGAGATAATTGCCGAGATGGAGATTGCCGGTCGGCTGAACGCCGGAGAAAACGAGCGGCTTGAAGGTGTTCATGATGTCCTCGAATAGGCGGTTGGAAGGCCTCAGGCCTCAAGGTTACGCGCTCCCGGCAGGTTTGAACGTCTCCGGCAATCGCGCCCCGCGGGCCATGTAGCTAACGCCGCGCTCTAAGCACGGCGGGCGGGGCGAAATCAAGGCCTCAGCGCGGGACATGCTCAATCAAATCCCAGGTGTTGCCGTAGGGATCGGCAAACACGGCTACCGTGCCGTAAACCTCACGGCGCGGTTCCTCCATGAATTTGACGCCGCGGGCAAGCATTGCCGCGTGGTCGCGGGCAAAGTCATCGGTTTTCAGGAAGAAGCCGACCCGCCCTCCGGCCTGGTTGCCGATCGCGGCCAGTTGCCTGTCATCGACGGCCTGGGCAAGCAGCAGTGCCGCACCGTCATCACCCTTCGGCTTCACGACGAGCCAGCGCTTATCATCGGTAAGGGACGTATCCTCCACGCAGTCAAAGCCAAGGTCACCACAATAGAAAGACTTCGCCCGATCAAAGTCATCGACCACCAAGGTCACGAGAAAAAGTGATCGGACTGGCATGGGCGGCTCCTGAGTTTCGCGTAGTGATCTGGCTAAAACAATGGGCCTTGGCAACCATTAAGGGAATTTTTCGCAATTTTACGCCTCAGACCCCAATTTTTTTGGGGGGTTTGACAATCAACTTCGAGGACGTTGCTACAGAAGCTCTGAGCGCCGCTATGTAACAGTTTTATAACGAAGTTTTGGCGCTCCCCGAACAACTATAACCAGCATCAAGACTGCAATTGATTAACGAATATTAAGATTCATGACCTATTAATCTCAATTCGAGGTAAATCCCACCTTATTCACGTCACTTTTCAGAATGAAATACCCCGCCACGACGAAGTCGACCGTCATGACGACTGGTCTTTTCTTAGGGGACAACCATGCGCATCTTTTCTCGCGTCGCGCTGGCCTGCCTATTGGCATTCAGTATGAACGTAAACGCCGAGGCAGCAGGCAAGAACGACAAACGCCGCAGCACAGCAATTCAGCACGATTACTCTGCCTTTTACACGGTACAGCGTGTCAGCGTCCGTACCGGCTGTTTTCCCGACAAGCTGGAAGCGATCCTTGCCCATATCGCCAAGCAGACCGGCAAGAAGCCGATGGTCACGTCAGGTCATCGCCCGCGTTCGGGCAAGTCGCAACATAGCCGCTGTTTCGCCGCCGACATCCGCGTGCCGGGTGTCTCCGAAAAACGTATCCTGGCAGCGGCCCGCACTGCGCCGGGCATTGGCGGCATCGGTCGTTACTGCAACGGCATCGTGCATGTCGATATCGGCCCGAGCCGCACTTGGGCGCACTGTGGCAAGAAAGGCAAGGGCAGCCTTGCCAACCTGAAGCCGAAGTCGAAGAGCCGCGATACCTGATCGCGGCATTCTTTTAAGACGACGCCTTTGGCTTGCGCTTCAAGCTCCGGCGGATCATGCCGAGATCGGCACCGCCGATGAGGAAGGCGACGCCGAAATAGACGACCATTGCCAGCGCAATCAAAGCGCCAAGGGCCGTGACCTGGCTTAGCAGATGAGCGCCCGGCGCCAACCATGATCCGGCATAGGGCAAGGCGTAGATAAGCGCTGCCGCCATCACGCCTGCCGAGACGATCAACAGAACCGTGCGCCTGGCGAGCTGCCATTCCCAGACGAGATCGCCGCGCCAGACCAGGATCGTGAACAACAGCACGGTGTTAAGCCAGCCGGCTGCCGCTTCCGCTGTGGCGATGCCGCGCTCGGCAAGGATCGGGAAAAGCGAAATCGCCAGCGCTGAATTCACCACGACGGCAAGCATAGTGATGCGCATCGGCGTCTTCGTATCCTCGCGTGCATAAAAGCCCGGCTGCAGCGCCTTGATGAGCACGAAACCCGGAAGGCCGAGGCCATAGATCGCCAGAATGCCGGCAACGACCGAAGTATTTTCGGCGGAGAACGCCCCGCGTTCGTAGAGTACGCGGATGATCGCATCCGACAGGACCCAGAGACCGACAGCAGCGGGGAGCGTCAAGAAGAGGACGAATTCGATGGAGCGGTTCTGGATGCCGGCCGCTTCCTTCATCTTGCCGCCTTTGAGCGCTCGCGACAGTTCCGGCAAAAGAACGACACCGACAGCTACGCCCACTACGCCGAGTGGCAGTTGGTAGATACGGTCAGCATATTGAAGAGCCGCGATCGCGCCTTCTTTGCCGGAGGCGATCGCCTGACCAATGATCTGGTTGATCTGGGTAACGCCACCGGTAATCGCAGCCGGAACCGCCAGCCATAAAAGCCGCTTGACGTTCGGTGTCATGCGCGGGCGGCGAAAGCCGATATTGATGCCCGCATGGCGCACGCCGATATAAACCACAGCAAGCTGTAGAACGCCCGCTACCAGCACGCTCCAGGAGAGATACCAGGCGATCAGCTGGGGCTCCGCACCGATCCAAAGGCCGTAGACCAGAGCGGCGATCATCACCACGTTCAGAAAAACGGGCGCAATTGCCGCTGCGAAGAAATGATGCAGCGAATTCAGCATTCCGCTCATCATCGCCGTCAGCGACATGCACATGAGATAGGGGAACATGACTGCGGCCATGCGGATGGTCAGCGACATCTTTTCGGCGTCGTCGGCAAAACCCGGCGCAATGATGAAACGCACCAGCCATGGCATGGCGAGTTCCATGACAATGGTTATGAGGAGGAGCGCCGAAAAGAGCACCCCGAAGACCTCTTCCGAAAAGCGCTTGGCGCCCTCGACACCGTTGGCCTCGATTTCTTTCGAAAACAGCGGCACGAAGGCGGCGTTGAAGGCGCCTTCGGCAAACAGCCGGCGAAACAGGTTCGGAAAACGGAAGGCGGCGTAAAAGACGTCGGCCATCGGCCCCGTTCCCAGCGCTGCCGCCATCGCCGTCTCACGGGCGAAGCCGAAGATGCGGCTGCCGAGCGTCGCGCCGCCGACGGTTGCGAATTTTTTGACGAGGCTCATGGTCGAATATCCGTCACGCGCGCGCCTTGCTCTTGCGCGGCGGCTGTTCTTCTGTGGCCGGTGCCGGTGTCGGGTTCTTCTTCGCCTCTTCTTCCTGGTCGGTCATGACCGATTTCAGCCGCGCGGAAATGGTATTCTGGCGGTTATCATTGGTGACTTTCTGACCGACCAGATCGGTGACGTAGAAGGTATCGATGACCTTTTCGCCGAATGTGGTGATGCGGGCCGACTGGATGTCCAGCGACAGGTCGGCAAGGCCGGCGGTGATATCCGCCAGAAGACCTGTACGGTCGAGGCACTCGATCTCGATGACGGTGAACTTGTTAGAGAGGCCGTTCGAAATGGTGACCGAAGGCGGGATGTCAAAGGCCTTGGTCTTCTTGCGGGTCTTGGCGCGGGTGGCGATGACTTCCGGCAGGCGGCGCTTGCCCGAAAGCACATCCTCGATCATCCGGCCGATCGTGCCAGCACGGCGGAGTTCATCCTCGTCTACCGCAAATTCCCGGTTGATCAGGATCGTATCGAGCGCACGCCCGTCCGTCGTTGTGAAGATCTGCGCGTCGACGATATTGGCGCCGGCGGCAGCACATGCGCCTGCAATGATCGACAGAAGGCGCGGATGGTCGGGCGCGAGTACGGTGATCTCGGTGATCGCCCGGAAGGCATCGGTGCGGACCATGGTTGCAAGCGCATGGCCGGCGCGATCGGTGTCGCGGATGAAGGTCGCGTGGCGAACCTGATCGTTCAGCGAAACGGCCAAGAGATAGGGCTGATAATGGAGCGACGAATAGGTCTTCCGCTCCTTCCCGTCCCAGGACGACAGCGCATCGAAAAGCGCCTCTTCGGCGACAGTCGCGCGCTCGCGGCGCGGCAGGTCGGAAAAGCCGCCGGAGAGCAGGATCTCGGTTTCGTAATAAAGGGTGCGCAGAAGCTGGCCCTTCCAGCCGTTCCATACGCCGGGACCAACGGCGCGCGTATCGCAGATCGTCAGGACGAGCAGCAGTTTCAGCCTGTCCATGGACTGCACGACAGCGGCAAAATCGCTGATCGTCTTGCGGTCATGCAGGTCGCGGGTCTGAGCGGTCATCGACATGACTAGGTGCTGCTCGATCAGCCAGACGACGATTTCGGTCTGCTTGTGGTTCAGGCCGAGTCTCGGGCAAAGTTTGCGGGCCATGCGGGCACCGGCGATCGAATGATCCTCCTGACGGCCCTTGGCGACATCATGGAAAAGCACGGCGACATAAAGGGCCTCGCGCTCCTCGATGCCGGGCATGATCTTGGTGGCAAGCGGATGCGCTTCCTTCATCTCGCCCTTGTCGATCTCCGAGAGAGCTTCAACAGAACGGATCAGATGCTCATCAACCGTATAGTGGTGATACATGTTGAACTGCATCATCGCCACGACCTTGCCGAATTCGGGGATGAAGCGGCCGAGTACACCGGCCTCGTTCATGCGGCGCAGCATCAACGCCGGATCGCGGCGCGAGGTCAGGATCGAGAGAAACAGCCGGTTGGCTTCCTCGTTTTCACGCAGGCTGTTGTCGATCAGCGTCAGCGAACGGGTCATGCGCTTCAGCGCATCCGGATGCAGTTCGAGCTGATGGATATCCGCCACATGGAAGAAGCGGATGATATTGACCGGATCGCGGGTGAAGACATCCGGCGAAGCGAGCGTGATGCGGCCACGGTCGGTAACGAAATCCGTTGTGCCAGGGATCTTGTGCAAACGGTGGGTGAAACGCGAGATGACGCGATTGGCAAGCCCCGGCGCGGCCTTGGCCTGCTGTTCTTCCAGTGCCGCGCAGAAGATGCGTGTGAGGTCGCCGACATCCTTGGCGACCAGAAAATAGTGCTTCATGAAACGCTCGACGGCGGAAAGACCGGGACGCGTATGATAACCGAGGGCCGAGGCGATATCGCGCTGGATATCGAAGGACAGGCGCTCCTCCGACTTTCCGGTCAGGAAGTGCATGTGGCAGCGAACCGCCCAGAGAAAATCGTCCGCTTTTTCGAACAGCCGGAATTCGCCACGAGAGAACACGCCGAGCTTGACCAGATCGGCGGCATCCTTGACGCGGTAGTAATATTTGGCGATCCAGAATAGCGTATGGAGGTCGCGCAGGCCGCCCTTGCCTTCCTTGACGTTCGGTTCAACCAGATAACGGGTGTCGCCGGACTTCTGGTGGCGCTGGTCGCGCTCGGCAAGCTTGGCGCTGACGAATTCGGCACCGGTATCGGCCACGACCTCATGGTCGAAACGGGTCTCCAGATCTGCAAACAGGGTTGCGCAACCGCAGATCAGGCGGCTTTCGAGGATTGCGGTGCGGATGGTCATGTCGGTCTTGGAAAGGCGGATGCACTCCTCGACCGTGCGGGTCGCATGACCGACCTTGAAGCCCATGTCCCAGAGAATATAGAGCAGGAATTCGACGGCCTTGCGCATCTCCTCAGAGTTCTTCGCCGGCAGAAGGAACAGAAGATCGATATCCGATCCGGGTGCAAGCGTTCCTCGGCCATAACCGCCGACGGCCGCAATCGTGATGTCCTTGCCTTCCGGATGGACTGCGGCGGCGACGATGTCATGCAGGACGCAGATGATCTGATCCTGAACCCAGGAAATACGCTCGGCGCAATTGAGCCCGCTGCCGTCTTTTTCGAGCAGTTCACGCGCCTTCTGGCGGCCTTCGTTGCTGGCGCGGCGCATGACGGGCAGAAGCGCCGAGCGCAGTTCCAGAAGCGGAAGGTCCGTCTTCATCACCGCGCAGCATTCGGCCTTCAGGGCATCTACATCGAGAAGTTCGGAGAAATTGATTTCGTGTCTGGCCATATCATTCCTGCCGATGCCAGTTTGCCGGTCGGCTCCAGAGCATTTCCGGGCGCAAAACCGGTTCCCAATTTTGCTGGAGTTGCTCTAACGAATTCTGGTCACCTTGACCACCAATTATGGCAGCAGGTCGTTTCCAAGTTGTTGCCTTGCAGCATGAAGTTCAAGAGCCGGTTGTTTCGACTTTCGACCTTGCGCGCCACTGGCGCGGGCTCATGCCGGTTGCGCGACGAAACTCCCGGTTAAAGTTCGATTTTGTCGAGAATCCGACGTCGAGCATGATTGCCGTCGCCGATTGTTTTGTTTCATCCAGCAGGCGGCAGGCTTCGCCGATACGACGGTTGTTGACGAACTGGGAGACGTTGAGACCTGTGGCACGGTTAATGGCGGAAGACAGGTCGCGCGCAGGAATTTTCGCCTTGCGGGAGATTTTCGCGAGGCTGAGATTTTCATCTCTGTAGAGTTCGCCTTCGCCAAGAGCCGCTGTGACACGCTCGACGATTGCTGCATCTGCCGGATCGGGCAAAGCCGATGCTTTGGGAGAAACCGCGGTACGGTCCGTCTCGGGCAATAGGTAATAGATACCTGTTGCCGCAAGCGCAACGATGTTCATGATCGCCACCGCAAACGGAACGCCTTCTGCACCGGCGACACCCGCATAGATGGCCACGGCAACATCGCTCAGGGCGAAGAAGAACATCAGGATCGCGGTCAGACGCGCGGCGCGCAAAGCCGGACGCATGCGCTGAAGGCTCGCCTCCGCCATCACCTCGTCATCGCTGGTTCGCGTCAGACCCCAGATGGCAGTGCCGTAAACGAGGAAGATCACAAGCAACAGCGGATCGACCAGCACCTGCAGAAAGGCGACCGAAAGCGCGATGGAAGCCGGTGCCCATAGATGGATCCAGGGTTTGGGTATCGTCTCATCCGCTAGGCCGCGAAATGCCAAGAAGGCGAGTGGCGGCATCACGGAGGCGGTAATCGGCTGGATCGGCGCAAGCGCCTTGACGCCGTAGCCGAAATGTAGGCCGACGACCACGCCCTGCAATGCATAAAGGATCAGGAAAGCCACGAAATACCGGCGACTTCCAGGCGCTTCCACGCCCTTGAGGCTGTGATGAAGAACCAGCGCGAAGATCAATCCGGCAATGAAGGGTAACGGTATGGCGAGCAATGGACGATCCCGATGGCGCTCAGAAAAGCCTGAAGAAAATTCTACGACAATCTATATCATCTTCGGACCCGAAAGGGAGATCGCGCTACCCGCAATAGCAGGTAGCCCGAACCCGGCTTCGCCAGTCTTGGCCGTTCAGGCCGATGCCAAGGCTTCCTTTACGGCAATCTCCGCCATGGCAAGGGCTGCCTCGCGGCTGGTGGCTGCTGCGATGAAGCGACCGTTATGGCAGAAAGTGGCGCCCTTGACGCCGGAAGCGGCTTCGAGATCACCGTTCGTCAGGCCCGCCCAGGATTTCGGCAGATCGGCGCGCAGTTCGAACCCGTCATCCGCCTTACGGATGCCGGTAACGCACCAGTCCTTGCCGTCGCGCGGATGGACGACGAAAAGAAGGTGATCGGCACCGGCCTTCACGATTGCCGGGCGGAAGGGCATGCCCATGGGAAGCTCGAGCACGCGACCCTCGCCAGCCTCGGCGATCGCTTCAAGAACGAGCGTTTCGGCACGCAACTTGGCGGCGCGCTTGCCGATACCCGCCTCGACAAAGGCACGGGCGATGGCGAGCGCTGCATGAAAAGCGCGATCATCGGCACCCTGCTCCTTGTCGTCGAAGTTGGGTTTGAGCGTTTCGAGCAGGCTCGACAGGGTGAGGCCGGCAAGAGGACCGGCGCTGGACGGGCTGAGCGCACCATTGTCCATCAGGTCTATCGGCAGGACGAAACTCTTGTCGAAGGAGGCGTGCAGGGCATCGATATGGGCGGTCGGGATATTCATGGCGGCAAGATAGTCGCGACCATAATGCTTCCAGATCAGGCCGAAGGAGCTGTAGGGCGCCTCGTCCTCGCGCAGCGGCGCGCCGCGCTGGTGGTGATCGAAGATCTGTTTTTCGGCATCATAAGCGCCGCCGACATCATAGATGATGCGATCGCTGCCGGGCGTGATCCACTCCGGCGCGCGGCTGCGGACGATTTTTGCCTCGGGAAAAAGCCGGGTCAGGATGACGCTGGAGAGAAGTTCATCGGCATGGAAGCCACCGGAATGGGTGACGAGATAATCTGGTTTCATGCCGGAATGCGCCTTTGTTGGTTTGTTTCATCGCAATTCCGGACGCAAAACCGGTTCCCACTTCTGCTGGAATTGCTCTAGGAGACGCACCAGATAGCCGCAGTCGCAGGTCTTCACAAGCACGGCAGCACCATGATTGGCAAAGCTGATTACGAAATCGCGATGATTTCGAGTTCCTGATGACCGACCGTCACCAGATCGCCTAAGGACTTGCCGTTGAGCGCGCGTGCGACCGGCGACACATAGGAGATCGTTCCAGCCTTGGGATCGGCCTCGTCTTCGCCGACGATGCGGTAGGTCTGCTCGCGGCCATCATCGCGGCTGAATGTAACCGTGCTGCCGAAAGAGACTGTAGCATTCGATGCAGACGCCGAGACGAGTTGGGCCGTGTGGACCCGTTCGGCGAAATACCGGATGTCACGCGCCGGACCTGCCGCCTGGCGTCGCCGCTCATTGATGTCATCCAACCCGTTCGTCGCCTCATAGGCATCGCGGGCGGCCTGCAGCTGATGCTCAAGCGCCTTCAGCCCGGTTTCCGTCACGAGGTTCGGATGGGGTGATATCGGCCGGTCAGGCAGTACCGTTTCGGCGGCCGTCTCGGCACTTTCCTCCTTCATGAAGGCAACGCTCACGCGTGAACTCCTCTGCACCCGTTTCAGCCACCGCCTGACAGTGGCTTCAGCGTTTTTCACAGCCACTACACAATAGATGAGAGTATCTGCAAGTGCCATCTCATTCGGAAAAACCCACTCGTCGGCGAGACCTCATCTCATGAGGGGGCAAACCGGACGGTTGACAGCAGCGCGGAAAAGCAGGTTTCGTCGTCACAGGGCATGCTTGCCGGGACATTTATATCCTTTGCTGTCGACAGAAGCGAATGAATGAGAACCTCCCTGATCGCGAGTTTGGTCAAAGGCCGACCTTCCACGAACAGAAGCATTCGCCAGGCGCTCCGACCGACGATAACGACAGTCAGTTCAACGTTGACATCCTTCAACTTCGGCTCAATGCCGGTGACGCGTGCTGCATCGAAACCATTCAGCTTGAACGGTTCCCATTTGCCGTTGACGGAAATGTCTTCGGCAATCACGCTTTGCAGCGCCTCACCGTAAGCGACCGCATCGACCGATGGCTGATCCATCGGCTCATAACCAAACAGAATTTCGGACGTCAGTTTGTCAGATGTGAAGTGATAGAGCTTGCCGCTCTCGGCTTTGATTTCTCCAAAGACCCAAGTGGACCAGAGATCCGCCTTTTTGCCCGTGGCGGGATTTTCCCAATACCGATAACTGGAGGCCATGCGCTCTTCTGCGCGCAGCATGTTCATGTAGCCGATCGCCATCACGGTCAGCATGAATGTGACTGCAGCAGTTGCGGCTGCGGCAGCAGAGCGAGAGAGCCTGCCTTTTCCGCGGACAATGGCTGCGCCTTCGTCATACCAGGCAGGTCTTCCCTTGGCGACGCGACGGTATTGCAGGATGCAGGGAATGATTGAAAGATAAGGAACGCCGACGGTGTTGACAAAGAACCAGATCCTGAATTCCCGCGTCATATAGAACTGCCAATCCGGCATGCCGGATCTGTTTTCCACCCTGAGCCCCGCAACCAGTTTGCCGGGGGTAGTGCCAAACAATGTCATCGCCCCCCACAAAACGATGCTGGTGATGGCAGCAAGCATCACGATGGTCAGAAGGTTGTCGGCTGCCGGGAAATTTACGCCAATCTCAGGCAGGTGTGGCCGGATTGAATAGCCGAAAGGCAATCCTACTACCGCCCCGATTATCATTTCGTCCGCAAGGCGCGCCCAAAAGCGCGGCCATGGCCCTGCAATCGTCGGATCGGGCAAGGGATCTGATTCCTTGTCCGACATGTCGCTCTCAAAACAAAGGCTCAGTTCGGAGGCTTCCGAGGCATTGACCCAATCTGCAAGGCCGGGGTGCCAGAGTAGTGTTTCCGGCTTTATCGTGCCTTTGCGGGCGAGCACGCCGAGGTCTTCGGCGGAAACAGGGCCACCCTGTTTCCGGCCAAGCTTATGATACCAATAGGTCATTTAAATCAGTCATATCCCGTTTCCCCGCGGGCGAGGCTACAGGAGCAGATGAACACGATGCAAATGCCAAGTTGTATCAGGGGTGACCGAACAAACGCTTTTTGCCATTCTGCAGCGGTGCGAAAACCAAATCAGGTTTTCGCACCGGCTTGCTTCTTCAGTGTATAAAGCGCTTCGAGCGCCTCACGCGGGCTCATGTCATCCGGGTTGATGGCCTTCAACGCTTCCTCGACCTTGGAAGGTCCACCGCGCTTTTCTTCCTTGCGCACCGCGACCTGGAACAGCGGCAGGTCGTCGATAAGCTGGCTAGCCGGGTTCTTGCGGTCGGAATCTTCCAGCTTGGTCAGAACGTCTCTCGCACGGCTCACGACGCTATCGGGAAGGCCGGCAAGGCGGGCGACCTGGATGCCGTAGGAACGATCGGCGGCACCGGGGCCGACCTCGTGCAGGAAGATCACCTCGCCATCCCATTCCTTCACCTTCATCGTGGCGTTGGAAAGACGGCCGAGCTTTTCCGAAAGCACGGTCAGTTCGTGGAAATGGGTGGCGAACAGGCCGCGGCAGCGATTGCCTTCGTGCAGGTGCTCAACCGATGCCCACGCGATCGACAGGCCGTCGAAGGTCGCGGTTCCACGGCCGATCTCATCGAGGATGACCAGAGAACGGTCGGTTGCCTGATTAAGGATGGCCGCCGTTTCGACCATCTCGACCATGAAGGTGGAGCGGCCGCGGGCAAGATCATCAGACGCGCCAACGCGCGAGAACAGCCGGTCGACCACGCCGATATGGGCGGCGGAAGCCGGCACGAAAGAACCCATCTGGGCAAGAATCGCGATCAGCGCATTCTGGCGCAGGAAGGTCGATTTACCGCCCATGTTCGGGCCGGTGAGCAGCCAGAGCGCGCCGAATTCGCCACCATTTTTCGGTGAAAGATCGCATTCGTTGGCGATGAACGGGCCCGACGACTGGCGGCGCAGCGCCTGTTCGACCACCGGATGGCGGCCCCCTTCAATCGCAAACATTCGGCTGTCATCGACGATCGGGCGGCGGTAATTCCATTCCTCGGCGAGCATGGCGAGACCGCCGGCGACATCGATGATCGACAGCGCACGGGCGCCGGCCTTGATCGCCTCGGCTTCTGCCGTGACGGCGGCGACCATGCGGTCGAAGGCTTCGAGTTCGATGGTCAGCGCCTTGTCGGCGGCGTTGGCAATGCGGCTTTCGAGATCGGCAAGCTCGGTCGTGGTGAAACGCATCGCATTCGCCATTGTCTGGCGATGGATGAACCGGGCCTTGGCTTCCGGCGTATCGGTCATCGGGCCGGCATTGCCGGCAGTGACCTCGATGAAATAACCGAGCACGTTGTTGTGCTTGATCTTCAGCGACTTGATACCGGTTTCATCGGCATATTGCAGCTGCAGGCCGGCGATCACCTTACGAGACTGGTCGCGCAGGGCACGAACCTCATCCAGTTCGGCTTTGGCGCCATCAGCCAGGAATCCCCCGTCACGCTTCAGAAGCGGCAGGTCTTTGGCCAGCATATTGCCGAGCAGGGATTGAACCGTAACCGGCAACGCCTTCAGATCGACGAGCGCATCGGACAGTTCTTCCGGAAGCATTGATCCATCAAGGAAAGCCGCCACGCCGCGCGCGGCTTCCAGACCGGTCAGGATTGCGCCGAGATCACGCGGG
Source organism: Neorhizobium sp. LMR1-1-1.1 (assembly GCF_040675795.1). Taxonomy (NCBI): domain Bacteria; kingdom Pseudomonadati; phylum Pseudomonadota; class Alphaproteobacteria; order Hyphomicrobiales; family Rhizobiaceae; genus Neorhizobium; species Neorhizobium sp. LMR1-1-1.1. The sequence goes on along the minus strand of NZ_JBEGHE010000025.1, from coordinate 327,290 downwards.
CCGCCACGGTCGAGCGCAAGACGCGAGAGCGCGCGGGGCATATCCGGCACGTGCTTCAGCGATGTGCGCAGGTCGGAGCAGAGCGACGGCTCTTCCAGCAGAAAAGAGATGGAATCGAGCCGGAGATTGATGCGCTCCGGATCGGTCAGCGGCGACATCAGCCGCTCGGCAAGAAGCCGGGCTCCGCCGCCGGTAACGGTGCGGTCGATAGCCTTCAGCAGTGTTCCCTCGCGCTCACCCGAAAGCGTCTTCGTCAGCTCGAGATTGCCGCGGGTGGCGGGATCGATGAACAGGGTCGACGCGCCGCTTTCGCGCTCCGGCCGTCCGAGCGGCGGGCGCTCGGAAATCTGGGTCTTTTCGACATAGGCGATGGCAGCAGCGGCGGCGGCGAATTCTGCACGGGAAAAAGTGCCAAAGCCATCCAGTGTCGTGACACCGAAATAACGGGCGATGCGGCCTTCGGACGTGGCGCTGTCGAACAGAACCGAAGGCTGCGGCACGGCGACGCGGCCGAGCACATCAAAGACCGGCTTCAGCTCCGGATCGTGAAACATCGTATCCGGCATGATCAGTTCGCGCGGCTCGATGCGCAGGATATCGGCAAGCAGGCGCGACGGCTCTGTTTCCGCAATGCGGAAGACGCCGGTGGAGATGTCGATCCAGGCGAGTGCCATCGCCGGCTCGGCGCCGCCCTTGATGCGGGCAAGCGTCATCAGATAGTTCGATTCCGAGGCGACAAGCAGCTTTTCTTCCGTGATCGTGCCCGGCGTGACGAGGCGCACGACATCACGTTTTACAACCGATTTCGAGCCGCGCTTCTTCGCCTCCGCCGGATCTTCCACCTGCTCGCAGACGGCGACGCGGAAACCGAGCGAAATCAGTTTCTGCAGATAGTCATCGGCCGCATGGACCGGCACACCGCACATGGGGATATCCTGGCCCATGTGCTGGCCACGCCGGGTAAGCGTGATGCCGAGCGCACGGGATGCGTCAATCGCATCCTGGAAAAACAGTTCGTAGAAATCGCCCATGCGATAGAAGAGCAGCGAACCGGGATTGTTCGCCTTGATCTCGATGAACTGCTCCATCATCGGGGTGGCCGTGGCACGGCTTTCCTCCGAGGCGAGCTGGTCGGTGGTCAGGGCGTCGATGGACAAACGTTCAAACTGGGTCACTGGGCCGATTTTCATTGCGCATGGAAAGTCGCAACACTATCGGTGAAGCCCCTTGGAAGACAACATTTGCAGCAGCTTCAGGCGAAGCTGCCCACAGGAAGCTGGAGGATATGGTCGTGAACGATAAGACAGCAAGCACGCGAACATCGGTAACCGAGCAGGAAGCACTCGATTTTCACTCCGATGGGCGCCCCGGCAAGCTCGAAATCACGCCGACCAAGCCGATGGCCACGCAACGCGACCTGTCACTTGCCTATTCGCCAGGTGTTGCGGTTCCGGTTTTGGCGATCGCTGCCGATCCTGCCAAGGCCTATGACTACACGACCCGCGGCAACATGGTGGCCGTCATCTCCAATGGCACGGCAATCCTCGGCCTCGGCAATCTAGGTGCGCTGGCATCCAAGCCGGTCATGGAAGGCAAGTCGGTTCTGTTCAAGCGCTTTGCCGATGTCGATTCCATCGATCTTGAGGTGGACACCGAGAATGTCGACGAGTTCATCAACTGCGTGCGTTATCTCGGCCCGTCCTTCGGCGGCATCAATCTCGAAGACATCAAGGCGCCAGAATGTTTCATCATCGAAAGCCGGCTGCGCGAGCTGATGGATATCCCGGTTTTCCATGACGACCAGCATGGCACGGCAATCATCGCCGCTGCCGGCCTGATCAATGCGCTTGAGCTGACCGGTCGCGATCTAAAGACCACCAAACTCGTCTGCAACGGTGCCGGTGCTGCCGCAATCGCCTGTATCGAGCTTATCAAGGCGATGGGTTTTGCCCCGGAAAACATCATTCTCTGCGACACCAAGGGCGTGATCTACCAGGGCCGCAGCGAGGGCATGAACCAGTGGAAATCAGCGCATGCCGCCAAGACGGACCGCCGCTCACTGGAAGAAGCGATGAATGGCGCTGACGTGGTCTTCGGTCTTTCCCAGAAGGGCGCCTTTACCGAAGAGATGATCCGCTCCATGGCGCCCAAGCCGATCATCTTCGCCATGGCCAATCCGGATCCGGAGATCACGCCCGAGGAAGTGGCGCGCATTCGTGACGACGCGATCATGGCGACCGGCCGCTCGGATTATCCGAACCAGGTCAACAACGTGCTTGGCTTCCCTTACATCTTCCGCGGCGCGCTCGATGTTCGCGCCCGGCAGATTAACGACGCGATGAAGATCGCCGCAGCGCAGGCGCTTGCCAATCTTGCCCGCGAGACTGTACCGGACGATGTGGCTGCCGCCTATCAGGGCGTGCGTCCGCGTTTCGGCGCGCAGTATATCATTCCCGTCCCGTTCGATCCCCGCCTGATCTCGGCCATTCCGATGGCGGTTGCGCAGGCTGCGATGGAAAGTGGCGTGGCGCGTCGCGAGATAACCGACATTGCGGCTTACGGGCGCGAACTTGCTGCGCGGCGCGATCCGATCGCGGCCACGACACAGAGCATCTATGACCGGGTACGACGCTTCCCAAAGCGGGTCGTCTTTGCCGAGGCCGAAGAAGAGCAGGTGATGCGCGCCGCGATCTCCTTCTGCAACCAGGAGCTTGGCACAGCCATCCTGCTCGGCCGCGACGACGTGATCCGGGCGACCGCGGAAAAGGCCGGGATCGATCTCGACCAACCCGGCATCGAAATCGTCAACGCCCGCATTTCGAAGCGGACAGAGGCCTATACCGATCACCTCTATGCCAAGCTTCAGCGTCAGGGCTACCTGCTGCGCGACGTGCAGCGCCTAATCAACAATGACCGCAATCATTTTGCTGCAACGATGGTCGCGGTCGGCGATGCGGATGCGATGGTGACCGGCACGACCCGCAACTACGCCTCGGCGCTTGCAGATGTGCGGCGCTGCATCTCCACCAAGCCAGGCCACCGGGTGATTGGCGTCTCGCTCGTCGTTGCCCGTGGCCGCACGATATTCGTTGCCGACACGGCAGTGCACGACCAGCCGAATGCAGAGGATCTTGCCGATATCGCGACCGAGGCCGCACGCGTCGCGCGTCGCATGGGCTATGAACCACGCGTGGCAATGCTCGCCTACTCCAACTTCGGCCAGTCGGTCGGGGAGCGTTCCGAGCGCGTGCGCGAGGCGGTGAAAATTCTCGACAGCCGCCGGGTCGATTTCGAGTATGATGGCGAGATCGCCGCGGACGTGGCGCTCAATGCCACACGCATGGAGCAATATCCGTTCTGCAGGCTTTCGGGCACGGCGAATGTTCTGGTCATGCCGGCGATCCACTCGGCTTCGATCGCCACGCGCATGTTGCAGGAACTCGGCGGCTCGACGCTGATCGGCCCGCTTCTCGTCGGTCTCGACAAGTCGGTGCAGATCACCCAGATGGGCGCCAAGGACAGCGAGATCGTCAACATGGCAGCAATCGCCGCCTACAATGCAGGCTCGTAAGCATTTCTTGATATGACCGCCCGAGTGGACTAAGTTCAGTGAACTAAGTCCACTCGAGACATCTGCCATGAAGACGGTCAATATTCACGAAGCAAAGACACATCTCTCGCGGCTCGTCGAAGAGGCCGCGAATGGTGAGGGATTCGTCATCGCCAAGGCAGGGAAGCCGATGGTGAAGGTTGTTCCGCTGGAGGAAGCGCCGGCGGACGCGCCAAAAAAGAAACGCCGGATCGGCTTTCTTGATGGTAAGTTTTCCGTACCGGACGATTTCGACACCATGTTCGCCAAAGAAATCGAAGATATGTTCTATGGCGAAGATAAATGAAGCTGTTGCTGGATTCTCATATTCTGGTCTGGCTGGCTGCCATGAGCACCAAACTTCCAGCGCAGGCCAGACTGCTGATAGAAGATACCGACAATAGCCTTTTCTTCAGCGCAGCCAGCATATGGGAGCTATCAGTCAAGCACGCTCTCGGACGAGACGACATCCCGGTTCACCCCCGTGTGCTGTACCGAGCCTTGCTGGATAACGGTTTTCAGGAATTACCCATAACCAGTGAACACGCTTTCGCACTGGAAGCCTTACCGCCAATCCACAAGGACCCGTTCGACCGTATCCTGATCGCACAGGCGCTGTCGGAAGGCATGCTTCTCTTGACCTCGGACGAGACCATTGCCCGTTACAAGGGACCTATCAGGCTCGCCCGATAAGATTATCAGCTGGCGAACCGACCTGCGTCCGCGCCGAAATGGTTAATGTAGCGGCCGGAGATGACGGCGATCGGCAGGACGATCAGGACGTCTGTCGTGTTGAAGGCCTGATCGACTACGGCACCATCGCCAATCATCGCGCCGAGGCGCAGATAGCCTTTCACCAGCGGTGGCATGGCCGACAGGGCCTGGCGCGGATTGATCTCGTCGGCGGGGATCATGTCCATCTTGCGATAGAGATCCGATTTGGCCGACACCATCCATTCATCCTTCACCAGTGAGTTCTGGTGCAGGAAGGAAAGAGCGAGCGCATGTTCCTGCGGATCGACACCGGGGAAGGATGCGCAGCCGAACATTGCGCCCATGCCGTGCCTCAGTGCGTAAGCCCAGTTGCCCTGCCAGAGTAGTTCCACGGTCCGCTTCGTGCGGTAATCGGGCAGGACGCAAGAGCGGCCGAGCTCCATGAACTGCTTGTCGGGATGGCGCTTCAGGAGCGGCTCGATATCGAATTCCGAGGCGGAATAGAAACCACCGTTGGCCATTGCGACTTCCTGGCGCAACAGGCGGTAGGTGCCAACGATCTGATCTTCGATTTCGCCATCAATCGCATTGTCGACCACTAGGAGATGATCGCAGATATCGTCATAGCTATCGAAATCGCGCCTGAGATGCATCGCCTCGGGAGGCAGCATCGCATTCATCTCTTCAACGAAAACGCGATAGCGAACCGACTGTGCCGCATCGATCTCCCGGCTGTTGCGCGCAAGCCGTGTTTCCAACGAGCCTATGCGGCCGAATACATCGCTCTTCTCGATGGAAGGCGCCGGTGTCGAGGGATGATCGAGGGTCAATTCGCGGTTCAGGAGTTCGATTGCCATGGTGAGTCACCCGTACCGGTTGGATCACCGCCATTAATCACGTCTCTGCAACAGGAACGTGACATCGATTGTCACAATAGGCTGCGGCTAAGAATCCGTCAACGGAGACGCTGACGCGCAATATTCTCCGAGAGAAGATGACCAATGTCAGCGAGTAAACGGGCTGGCTCTACGGGTTTTTGCAGGACCCTTTGTGCACCGGCAGTCAACGCGTTTTGCAGAGCCTCGTCGCGATCTTCGCCGGTCAAGACGATCACCGGAACTGCGAGACTATTCATTGTTTTTTCGGCCACGCGCAGATCGGTGACAACATCCAACGGATCCCCACCCGGCATGTTCAAGTCGGTTATAATCAGGTCAGGCGGCGCGCCGGGCGCGCGAACAAGATTGTGGAAACTTGGGACATCCGTGACCCATCGAACCTTGTGACCATTCTTCTGCAACATGGTACGCAGCAGCATGGCACTGACCGGATCATCTTCGGCAAGAACGATATCCAACTCTCTTTGGATATCGAAAGGCACAAATGCTTCGATCCCATCCGCATGGGACGGCACGCTCTGCGACTGATTGTCGATACGGCTGAAACCACGCATGCGGCCACTCAACACGTCGACAAGCGACCGCTCTCGCAGGGGGCGGATCAGCCAGGCATCGAACAGATCCTGCGGCTGCGAGGCCCGCTCCTCCGGATTGACGAGGAGAATGCGATGCAGAGGTTTGTGAAGCGGCTCGCAGGCATAATCCGATGCCAGCCGGTGATCGACGATCAGATCCGTGAAAGGCATCGATATCTCCGCCGCCCTATCGATCAGCATCGACACGTCCTGTGTGCTGAGGAGGTGGCGGCAACGGCCGCCCAGCGCCTCGATCGTTGCAACGGTAGCCTGAGCCGTTGGCCCTTGCGGCGCGAGCAAGATCACCCGAGACCGCGCCAGCATGCCGCTTCTATCGGTTTCGCCCGCGGCCACATCTTCGGCAAGGCGAACAGGGAATCGAATTGTGAAGGTACTGCCCTCACCCTTACGGCTCTTGACCGAAAGAGAACCGTCGAACTCCGCCAGAATGCGCGACGCGATGCCGAGGCCGAGGCCTGTCCCTCCACTGCGAGCCTCCACCGATCCGACCTGTTCGAACTCACCGAAGATTCTCGCCTGCTCTTGAGGTGTCATTCCCGGACCGGTATCGGTGACAGCGATTTCGACGTTAGCCTCAGCAAGGGTCACCCGAACGAGCACACCACCGCTGGAGGTGAATTTTACCGCGTTGCCCATCACATTGAATAGAACCTGGCGAAGGCGGGCGGGATCGAAATCCAGCAATTCAGGAAGATCGGCGGCAAAGGTCGCGGCAATCTCGATGCGTTTTTCGTGGGCGCGTGGGGAGAGCATCTCGACGACGCTTTCGAGCAACTGGCGGAGATTTTCCGCCCTCGTGTTCAGCCGGAAACGGCCTGCCTCCATAGTCGAGAGATCGAGGATATCATCGACCAGCTGGGCCAGGAGATGGCCGGACTGGCGAATGCCGCTGAGATAGTTCTGCTGCTCCGCGGTCAGCTTCGTCTGGCTGAGCAGATGTGTCATGCCGAGAATGCCATTCAGTGGCGTTCGGATCTCATGCACGACCGTCGAAAGGCGGCGCGATTTCGCCTCGCTAGCGGCTTCGGATTCTTTCAGGCGGTTCTTCAGCGAGTGCCGGCCGGGCGACAAACGTTTCAACTGGAAAATAAGGTTCTGCAGTGGGCTCAGGTGCCGCGGGGTTACAGCAGCGAAGAAATCCATTTCTGCGGGCGGCTCGACGATGAGTTCAGACAATTGCTCCGCCTGCCCTTCAGCAGAATGGGGCTGGGAGAAGGCCTTGGTCAATCTGTCTTGCAACTCGGCGAGGGTGCGCATGGATTAAGCCTACACGGGCTTTCCTTCGCAATCCTTAGGCCGACGGCTTAACAGGGACTTAATCGCCCGATTTCGATCCGATAAGCTCATCCAGAATAACCAAGCCGGCTCCGATAGTTATGAAGCTGTCGGCCAGATTGAAGACGGCAAACGACCACGTCTCTGTATGAAACAGGATGTAATCTATGACGTGACCATAGACCAAACCGTCGATCAGGTTACCGACGGCGCCGGCGATAATCAGGGTGAAACCTGCATGCGCAAATGTTCTCGAAACCGGGGTGCGGCGCCAAAGCCAGAGAACGACACCAACGATGACGATGCGCATGCCAATAATGAATTCGCGCTCCATGCCGGACAGAAGCGAGAAGGCAACACCGAGATTATACGTTCGGAAGAGCGCCAGGAACGGGATGACCGGCACTGCTTCGTGCATGGGCAGGTAGGCTTCAACCGCTAGCTTGATCAGCTGATCGAGGAGGACTGCGGCCACGATGACGATCCCCGCAATCAGGGGGCGAGACAGAGGTGTTACGCGTTGCGTCATGTTCTGTCTTCCAACGTCAAAAGGTGGCGGCGCGCTTCGAAAAGCATGACGGCGGTTGCGACGGCCAGATTGAGGCTGTCGGCAAGGCCCTGCTGAGGTATGCGCACGGTACGATTGGCGGCCTTGGCCAGATTGTCCGGCAGGCCGGACTGTTCGTTGCCCATCAGGATGACGACCGGTTTGCTCTTGTAGTCGGCCGTACGATAATCGACGGCACCGGCAAGATGGGTTGCGACGACATTGACGCCTGAACGCTTATGCCAGCCAAGAAACTCGTCCGCCGAGCATTTCACCACGGGAAGTGCGAAGACCGAGCCCATCGTGGCACGGACGGTTTCAAGCGAGAACGGATCAGTGCAATCGCCAACGAGGATGACGGCGGAAGCACCGGCAGCATCTGCCGTGCGTATGATCGTGCCGAGATTGCCGGGATCGCGGACGCGATCGAGCGCCACCAAGGTTTCATCCCTGCCAGGTGCAAGGTCTTCCAGACGCTTCCAGCGTTGTTCGAAAATGCCGACAACCATTTGCGGATTGTCGCGACGGGTAACCGACGAGAGGACCTTTTCGGAAACTTCCAGAACAAGGCCACCATTTGCCACCGTGCGGGTGGCGGCCTGCTCGACCAGTGGCTTGCCCTTGGCGGCCTTGGCATAAATGAGAGTGCGGATTTCCCATCCGAGTTCCAGCGCGTCTATGACGAGCTTCAGGCCTTCGGCCATGAAGATCCCGGCCGCTTCGCGGTCCTTCTTGTTGGAAAGCGCCTTGATATCCTTGATGATCGGGTTGGCGAGCGAGGTAACTTCCTTCACCTGCCCGACCTTGCGGGCACCCGGCTTTCTGAATTCGTCTGTCATTGGGAAACCCAGCGGCTGAAGAGTGAGGTGGATAGGGCACGGCCACGGGCCTTGCCGTCGATACCCGTCTCACGAATGACGAGTTCACCCGATTCCACCGTGCCACCGGCACCGCGCATCGTCTCGCGCATCAGCTCGTGGATGGAATAGAAGCTCGCCCGGATGGAATAGGCAGTGAGGACCAGTCCGACGGAATTCTTCGACAGAAGTTCACGGCAGACGTCGAGCATGACGGGCAGGTGCTCGAAAAGCTCCCAGACTTCGCCATTCGGACCACGGCCGAATTTCGGCGGGTCGGTGAGTATGATATCGTAAGTGCTGCCCCGGCGCTCCTCGCGCAGGATGAATTTCATCGCATCCTCGCAGATCCAGCGGATCGGAGCCTTGTCGAGACGCGAAAGAGCCTGGTTTTCCCGCGCCCAGCCGATGGCCTTCTTAGAGGCATCGACATGGGTCACCTCCGCGCCGGCAGCGGCTGCTACCAGCGACGCTACCCCGGTGTAACCGAATAGATTGAGCACCCTGAGCGTACGGCCCTTGGCCTTTGCCTCTTCCACTTGATCCCTTACCCAGGTCCAGTGAACGATCTGCTCCGGGAAAAAGCCCATATGGCGGAATGCGGTAAAGCGGCCCTGAAAATCGATGTCGAGCAGCGAGAGCGGCCAGGTCTCGCCAAGAGCTTCGCGTGGAAACTTCCAGCGGCCCATGCCGTCTTCATCGGTGTTGCCGGTGAAGACCGCATCCGCCCTGCTCCAGACGTCCGCTGAAAGAGATGGCTGCCAGAGCGCCTGCGCCTCGGGCCTGACGACAAAATACGGACCGTATTTTTCGAGCTTGAGACCCTTGCCGCTGTCGACCAGGTGGAAATCGCCGGCATTCTGCGACTCAAGGATAATCGGAACATTTTCTTTCGGCAGATCGCCCTCTCGTACCATAAGCGGTCGCGTTTGCGCTGCAGACTGGCTGATGACGGGCTTGACCTCGCTCGCCTTGTCGCTTGCTTTCGGACGCGATGCGGCAACGGGAGACTTCGGCTTGCCGGTGACGCTATGCCGGTCCTGCGCATTGCCGCCCCGAGAAGGAGCCTTCTGCCCCATCCGCTTGTCTCTGCTCTTCAACGGTTGATCCTTCGCTTTCATTTTCGTGCAGATAGCATCTGCAGCGCATTCGGCAAAGCCCATGCGATCATACGCGACGAAAGCAAATGCGGGGAGCAGGATAGGGCTATTCCAGGTCTGCGGGCCGCAAAAAAATAGCCCACGATGTCAGGAAGATTTCATCACAGCGGTTACGCGAGACTGCGAAGGAACCGGGGCCGTTTCGCCATCTGTCAGCCCCGTCGAGCGGCGATCGCCTTATGCTCTTTCTGCCATTTCACCGCTTCCTTGGCTTCGACGCGAGCCTGGCGGCGATAGTGGCCTTGTTTCCACCACGTCACAGAAGCACCGATCACCATGCCCACCAAGAGCGCAAGGAAAACGAAAACAAAGAACGGCGCCGAAACGGACAATATGCTGTCTTGTGGACGGAACGGGTTTAGCGCCAGTGTGACCACCTGCCTGTTCGCCACCGCCAAGACAATCAGGACGATGCCAATCGGCACGAAAACGACAAGCGAAACAATACGCTTAAGCTTCGTCATAGGTCACTCCGGCAATTTCTCATTCAGCCATAGCAGATTGGCCCGGACGCCACAGTTTCAAGACCCTGCGGCGATATCCGCGCTCAATCGTCCTCGTCGGCCATGCCCGGGTTGAGGCGCTCACGCAACTCTTTACCGGTTTTGAAAAACGGCACCCATTTTTCCTCGACAAAGACGCTCTCACCCGTACGCGGGTTGCGCCCAGAACGCGACGGACGGTTCTTTACCGAGAAAGCGCCGAAACCACGCAGCTCAACCCGGTTACCGCCAGCAAGCGCATCCGTGATTTCATCGAGCACGGCATTGACGATGTTCTCGACGTCGCGATGGTAGAGATGCGGATTGCGTGCCGCAACGATCTGTACCAATTCAGACTTAATCACGGTTGCCCCCTGAAAAAATTAGATTTTCAACCTTTGCCAACCTGCCAAACCGAGACAAGACCGTCAAGGAACAACTTGCCGGAACCCCAACCATCGATCGCATCCGGCGTGATCGGCAGAGTGACACCGAGATAACGGAAAAGCCCCGTCAGCGCATGGGCAAACCAGAAGGACGACGAGGAATCGCTCTTTTTCCACTCGACAATCGGCAGATCGCGGGAAACGTCGCGCGTATCAAGATAATCCAGAATGTCGTCGTCGCCGCCGAGCTTGTCGATGAGCTTGACGTTCAAAGCCTGCCTTCCGGTGAAGATCGTGCCGTCAGCAAGTTTCAAAACCTCGTCGCGCGGTAGCTTTCTGCGTTCGGCCACAAGGTCCACAAACCAGCCATAGCTATCCATGATCATGTTGCGGATCATGCCCTTGGCTTCCTCGCTGGCCGGATGGAAAGGCGACGGCTCGGCCTTAAGCGGTGAGGACTTTATTTCCTCGAGCGATACACCGATCTTCTTCATCAGCTCATCGGCCTGCGGATACTGGAAAATGACGCCGATCGACCCGGTGATCGAGCTTTCGCCGGCAATAATCGTGTCTCCGGCCGTAGCGATCATGTAACCGGCAGATGCCGCCAAGGTGCGAATGTCGGAAACGACCGGCTTCTTTTCGGCCACCTTGCGGATGGCCTGATAGAGGCGCTCGCCACCATAGGTGGTTCCGCCGGGTGAGGAAATAGAGACGATCAAGGCCTTGGCCTGGCTACTTTCCGCAACACGATCAAGACGCTCGATCAGCTCACGGTCATCCGTGATCATTCCGGAGATATTCACGCGAGCGATATGGGGGACGGCAGAACCGGATTGCTCACCGGCGATTGCCCAATAGGATACGAAGCCAATGGCCGCCAAAAAGATCAATGCCGCGACGCGCCAGAAGCTGAGCTTGCGGCGCAACTGGCGCCGATCCGCGATTGCCATTTGGTCCATAAAATTTCCCTTAATGCCTAAAGCGCTTTACATAGGCCCCAATTTGCCCGATTGCAGCGGTTCGTATCACGTTTTTATGTTCTCCATTATTGTTTGTTGAAGAATAAAAACCATATTGGCGGTCGACGATTGATCGCCCTGCCCTATCGGCTAGCGAAGAGATCGCCGGAAACGACGAAATGGAGCTTCATGCTGCAGCATATACGAAAGACAGGAAGCATACTCGCATCGATACAGGCGCCGACAAGCGCTTACGATGCTGCGCTGTCCCATTCTTCGCGCGTCAGCCGGCTGAAAATTCTCCTACCTGTGGCTGCGGGCCTAATTTCGCTTGGCTTTATTGGCGTTGCCATTGTCCGGACCTATCTGCCAGAAAATCTGTCAATCGAGAGCGCCAAGATAGAAGACGGAAAGATTGTCATGGAGCGGCCCGCCATATCCGGCCGCAACAGTGACGGGATCAGCTACTCTATGCTGGCCAACAAAGCTCTTCAGGACATCCAAAACCCTAATAAAATCACGCTCAAGGACGTCAAAGCGGCAGTGCCGATCAATGACGACCTGATCGCGCGCGTAACCGCAACAAGTGCAGATTTCGACCGTGGTGCCGACATCCTGGATCTGACTGCACCATTCGACGTCAATCTGAGCAACGGGATCACCGCCCACTTCCAATCTGCTCATCTCGATATTCCCGGCGGGACGATGAACACGCCCGATGCGGTTAATATCTCGATGAGCCAAGGCTCTATTGTTGCAGATTCCATGAAGATCACCGATAAGGGGCATACCCTCAACTTCACCGGTAAGGTTCGGGTCCATCTCGATCCCGCAGCCATCCGCAACAAAGGCAAATAGAGCCCGGCCGCCATGATGCATCGTTGTTTTTCACTCAGCATTCCTGCCGCGACCGCGGTGGCCATGTTTTCCTGCCTCAGTGTTTCCGCCTTTGCTCAGTCTACAACGAGCAACATGAGCGGTCTCAAGCTGTCGAACGATCAGCCTATCCAGATCCAGAGCGACCAGCTGGAGATCAAGGATCAGGAAAAAAAGGCTTATTTCACCGGTAATGTGAATGTTGTGCAGGGCACAACCACACTGAAGGCCGGCAAGATGACCGTTCAGTACAAAGAGAAAGCCAATGGCGACGGCGGTGCGGCGTCGATTTCCAGCGGCAACGCCGACATCGACAAGATTTTTCTCGATGAGACGGTTTTCCTGAGTTCGGGTACGCAGCAAGCGACAGCCGAAGCTGGCCAGTTCGACATGGCGAGCCAGACGTTTGTGCTGACCGGCAAGCAGGTTGTGCTTTCCGATGGACCGAATGTGTTCAAAGGCTGCAAGCTGACTGTGCAGATGGCGAGCGGCCAGGCCAAGCTCGACAGCTGCGGCGGTCGCGTTGAAATCATGCTCGACCCAAAGTCGCGGCCCAAGCAATAGACTCATAACGTGAAACTTCCTTTTCTCCCCCAGTTGACGGCAAGGAAAACGCCTTCGCCCGAACCCTTTATCGCACGCGACAAGGCGCGCTATGAGGGGACCCTCGTCGCGCATGGACTTTCCAAGACCTATGACACAAGACGCGTTGTGAACGGCGTATCGCTGGTCGTGCGCCGTGGGGAGGCCGTTGGCCTGCTCGGGCCGAATGGCGCGGGCAAAACAACCTGCTTCTACATGATCACCGGCCTTGTTCCGGTGGATGAGGGAATGATCGCGATCAACGGCAATGAAGTAACGCGCATGCCGATGTATCGCCGTGCGCGGCTTGGTGTCGGCTACCTGCCGCAAGAGGCTTCGATCTTTCGTGGGTTGTCGGTGGAAGACAATATCCGTGCCGTGCTCGAGGTCCACGAGCCCAACCGGGACAAGCGAGAAGCGAAGCTCGACGAATTGCTGGAAGAATTTCACATCAGCCAGCTCCGCAAGTCTGCAGCCGTGGCCTTATCGGGCGGCGAACGACGCCGCCTGGAAATTGCCCGGGCACTGGCGACAGACCCGTCGTTCATGCTGCTCGACGAACCTTTTGCAGGTGTCGATCCAATTTCCGTATCGGATATCCAGAATCTTGTCCGACACTTGACGGCACGCGGCATTGGCGTACTGATAACCGATCACAACGTGCGTGAGACGCTCGGTCTTATCGATAGAGCCTATATCATCCATGCGGGTGAAGTGCTGACCCACGGCCGGGCTTCTGACATCGTTAACAACCAGGATGTCCGTCGACTTTACCTTGGTGACAAGTTCAGCCTTTAAAATAGCGTCACAATTCCGCCACCTCGGCGCTTGACCAAATCTCTCAAAAAAGCAATTCTTGTGCCAGATGCGCATGACGGCCACGCAATGAGTGCGCGGCCGGGTGTTTTGGGAGTTTAGCGTCCACTATGGGTTTAACCGCCAGCCTTTTCCTGCGACAGACCCAATCGCTTGTGATGACTCCGCAGCTGATGCAGTCGATTCAGCTGCTGCAGATGACGCATTTCGAACTGAACCAATTCATCGCACAGGAAATAGAAAAGAACCCACTGCTCGAAATTTCGCCATCGGACGGCGAAAGTGGCGCAGAATTGGGCTATGGCGACACAACGGATCACATTGCCGCAGAAGCCGATGTCGATGCGGGAGCATGGCGGGACGAGCAGGGTATCGTCATTACAGAAACGTTTGGCGAAGGCCTGGACGGCGGCACTGAAAATGTCTTTCCCGACGACCCGCCCGAGCGGCGAGGAGATGCGCCCGAGCTAATGGGCCAATGGAAATCGATGCCAGCGGGTGATGCCGGCGACGATTACGATATCAACGATTTCATTGCCAGCGAAGTCGGCCTACGGGAGCACATCAGCCAGCAAATCCCGCTGCTGCTCAAACAGTCGCAGGATCGCCTTATTGCCCAGCAGCTAAATGAAGAACTGGACGATGCCGGATATCTTCAGGCCGACCTCGACGAGATCGCTGCCAGGCTCGGCATAACGACCGAGTATGCCGAGCAAGTACTGGTGCGCCTGCAGACACTTGATCCACCCGGCATATTTGCCCGTTCACTCGGCGAATGCCTGGCGATCCAGCTTAAACAAAGGGATCGGCTCGATCCCGCCATGGATACCTTGGTCCGCCACCTAGACCTCTTGGCGAAGCGTGATTTCGCAAATCTCAGAAAGTTATGCGGCGTCGATGACGAGGACCTCATCGACATGTTTGCTGAAATTCGCCAACTGAACCCGAAGCCGGGTGCGGATTTCGCAACTCAGGTCGCTGATGTTATTTCGCCGGACATCGTTGTCCGTCCTGCCAATATCGGCGGCTGGGCGGTGGAACTCAATCCGGAAACCCTGCCACGCGTTCTGGTCAACCAGACCTATTTTCAACAGGTATCGAAGAACTGCCCGAAAAACAGCGGGGATTACGCATTTCTTTCCGATTGCCTGCAGAACGGCAACTGGCTGACCCGCAGCCTGGACCAGCGCGCAAAGACGATCATGAAGGTCGCGACAGAGATCGTCCGCCAGCAGGACGCTTTTCTCATGCACGGTGTCGATCACCTGCGCCCGCTCAATCTGAAGACCGTTGCAGAAGCCATAAAGATGCACGAGTCCACGGTAAGCCGCGTTACTTCGAACAAGTACATGCTGACGCCGCGGGGCATGTTCGAGCTCAAATACTTCTTCACGGTTTCGATCGGATCGGCCGATGAAGGTGGCGACAGCCACTCCGCCGAGGCCGTTCGCCACAAAATCAAGATGCTGATAACACAGGAAGCTGCGGACGCCGTTCTTTCCGATGACGACATCGTGACCAGCCTCAAGCAGGCAGGAGTCGAGCTCGCCCGCCGCACGGTCGCCAAGTATCGGGAAGCCATGAACATTCCCTCGTCGGTTCAACGCCGACGAGAGAAGCGCGCTGCGGCCAGAGTAGCCATGTTGTAAGCAGCCTTGCGATGCATCCATAGGTCGAGACGTTGACTTCCCTTCCAACGAAGGCTAGAAGCGCCGCCGCTAGCGGGGCTTCCCCATAATTCCGCGCAAGGCAGGACGGGTAGCGCTATTTTGCTGCAATCGGTTCGGACGGCTTGGATGAGAGAGCGGCTTGGCGTAGACTGGAACACGCAAGTCACGACAAGAAGGAATAATTCCATGAGTGTGCGTGTTTCCGGTAAGCATATGGAAATCGGTGATTCTTTCCGCCAAAAGATCGAGGACCATATCGGGGAGGCCATAACCAAATACTTCGATGGAGGCTATTCAAGCCAGGTTATCGTAGAGAAATCCGGCCCACGTTTTTCTGCTGATTGCAAAGTGCATCTCGATACGGGGATCGTGCTTCACGCCGCAGGCGAAGCCAATGATCCACAAGGTAGTTTCGATGCTGCCGCCGAGCGTATAGAGAAGCGTCTGCGTCGCTATAAGCGCCGCCTGAAGGATCATCACGCTGGCACCAACCAGCAGAACGGCTTTGCCGAAGTGGCTTACACGGTCATGGACCGGGTGCCTGAAGAGGCAGATGATGTGCCGGACGATTTTGCTCCGACGATCGTTGCCGAAACTACCAAGCAACTGAGGACGATGTCAGTTGCGACGGCCGTCATGGCATTGGATATGACGGATGAACCCGTGCTTCTTTTCCGTAGCCCCGGTGACGAGAAGCTGAACATCGTTTACAGGCGCCACGACGGCAATATTGGCTGGATCGACTCCACCAATATCAAGAACTAACGAAACTCGGGAGGCGTCGGCAACGACGCTTCCCCTGCCTTCGCGGCACAAAGGAAGAAACGAATGGCATTGGCAGATCTGCTGCATCAAGATGCGATTATCCCTGCCTTAAAAGCGACCTCCAAGAAACAGCTCCTGCAGGAATTGGCGACTAAGGCCGCCAAGCTGACGGGCGTTTCCGAACGGGAAATCTTTGACGTCATCCTGCAGCGCGAGCGGCTGGGATCGACGGGTGTGGGACATGGCATCGCCATTCCACATGGGAAGCTTAACGGTATTTCATCGATCAGCGGCATTTTTGCGCGGTTGGAGAGCCCTGTCGATTTCGAGGCACTGGATGACGAACCGGTGGATCTCGTATTCCTTCTTCTTGCTCCGGAAGGCGCTGGCGCCGACCATCTCAAGGCGCTGTCGCGCATTGCACGTGTGCTGCGTGACCAAGATCTTGCCGCGAAACTGAGGCAGACCGATTCCGCCTCCGCGATCTATGCCTTCCTCAATGAAGAGCAGGCCAATAACGCGGCTTGAATGCCGCTTTCCTTTTCATAAAAATCGATTGATCAGATCATTTCCGCGTTTCTTCGAAACGCGAAACGGGCCTGTCTATTTTTTGCCGTAATCCCAGCAAAACCGGTTCCCGCTTTTGCTGGGATTGCTTTAGCAGGCGAGATCAGCAACGACCGCGTCGAGGATAAGCATCCCCTTTGGCGTGCAGCGCAGACGCGAGTTGCCGAGACGCTCGATAAACCCGTGTTCCAGTAAAGTCTGCTCCCGGACAGGATCCGGATCGCGGCCGGAGAGTTCCTGCCAGCGGGCGAGATCGACGCCTTCGGTGAGGCGCAGCCCCATCAGCAGCAACTCATCGGCCTGCTCATCGTAGCCGAGCACTTCCTGATCGTTCATCCCGTGGCCTTCGGCCTCTACACGCTCAAGCCAAGTTTCGGGACGGCGCTCGGTGGCGGTGGCGATCTTGTTACGGCCACGGGTAAGACGACCATGTGCACCCGGCCCGATACCCGCATAATCGCCATAACGCCAATAGGTCAGGTTATGGCGGCTCTCGGCGCCGGGCTTGGCATGATTGGAGACTTCATAGGCCGGCATGCCGTGACGTGCAGTGATTTCCTGCGTTGCCTCGTAAAACAAGGCGGATTGATCGTCATCCGGCACAATGAGCTTGCCTGCCTTGTGCAATCCGTAAAAGGGCGTGCCTTCCTCGATTGTCAGCTGGTAGAGCGACAGATGGTCAACGGCATAGGAAATTGCCTCCTTAAGCTCGGCTTCCCACGCTTCAACCGTCTGCCTGGGCCGGGCATAGATAAGGTCGAAGGACATGCGCGGAAAAATCTCACGCGCCAGCCGTATCGCTTTCAAAGCATCCGCAACATCATGCAGCCGGCCGAGAAATTTGAGATCGGCATCGTTGAGGGCCTGCACGCCCATGGATACACGATTGACACCGGCTGCCCGATAACCACGAAAACGCTCCGCCTCGACACTGGAGGGGTTGGCTTCCATGGTAATCTCGATTCCATCCGGAACGTTCCAGTGACGGGCAATGCCGTTGAGGATCGCCTCGACGGTTGAAGGATCCATCAGCGACGGCGTACCGCCGCCAAGAAAAATGCTGGTCACGACTTTCGGGCCGCTCATGTTCCGCATCGTTTCCATCTCCTTGAGGAAAGCGGCGGTGAAACGGGCCTGATCCACCGGCTGATGGCGGACATGGCTGTTGAAGTCGCAATAGGGACACTTGGCAGCACAAAACGGCCAATGGACGTATACGCCGAAGCCCGGCTCACCCGTGTCGGGAAGCAGCGTATTGGGCAGGTGGGAGGCTACGGCGTTCACGAAGGATCAGGCCTCCAGGCAGGTTTCGACGAAGAGTTTGAAGGCGCGGGCACGATGCGACAGAGCATGCTCGTCGCCCGGCTTCCAGCCATGCTTTTCTTCACTGGTCATCTCGCCGAAGGTCGTTTCATAGCCTTCAGGCTGGAAAAGCGGATCGTAACCGAAGCCCGCGGTGCCACGCGGCGGCCAGGCGACCACACCTTCGACCTCGCCGCGGAACAGCTCGGTATGGCCATCCGGCCAGGCGAGGCAGAGCACGCTGACGAAACGGCAGGTGCGCTTGTCGGGCGTATCAGCGCCCTTTTCCTGCAGCGCTTTCTCGACCTTTTCCATCGCCATCTGGAAATCGCGGCTGCCATCCTCGCGCTCGGCCCAGTTGGCCGTATAGACGCCCGGTGCGCCGCCGAGAGCATCAATCACGATGCCGCTGTCATCCGACAACGCCGGAAGGCCCGAAGCCTTGGCCGATGCCAGCGCCTTGATCGTGGCGTTTTCCTCGAATGTCGTGCCGGTTTCGTCCGGTTCCTCGAATTTCAGTTCCGCGGCAGACTTTGCCGAAAAGCCGAATGGTCCGATCAACTCGGCGATCTCCTTGATCTTGCCGGCGTTGTGGCTTGCGACAACGATCGTCTTGGTCTCGAGCTTACGCATGAAAATTCCTACTTCAGGTTCCAGAGCATGGGCTCTGCACATTCCAGGCTGTTGCCGGCGGGATCACGGAAATAGATCGAGCGGGCGCCGTTCGGCCAGCGGAAATCGCTTTCGATCACAATGCCTGCCTTGTTGAGCTTTTCGACCATCCTGTCAATCGCCTCCGCACGCATACGGAAACAGAGGTGACCGGGGCCGGTTGCGCCGTGCGGCGGAACAGGGAGCGCGTCAGAAGACGGCGGCTTTACCGTCTCCTTCGGATCAAAGATCAGCAGGATCATCTCTCCGCAGCGAAAGAAGAGGTGGCGGTTGCCGGCGCGCAGGACTTTTTCAAGCCCCAGCACACCGCCATAAAAAGCCTCCGCCGCGTCGAGATCGTCGGTGTAAAGTGCGGTTTCGAGTATGCCTTCGATCACCGCTCCACCTTTCAGGCGCCGATGGCGGCCTTCTGCATGGCAACCAGTTCCTGCGTGCCGGCTTCGGCGAGCGTCAGAAGCTGCAGGAATTCCTCGCGGCTGAACGGCTTGCCTTCGGCTGTGCCCTGCACTTCGACGATGCCGCCCGCGCCGGTCATGACGAAGTTCGCATCGGTCTCCGCAGCGGAGTCTTCGAGGTAATCCAAGTCGATCACCGGCTGGTTGGCGAAGATACCGCAGGAGATTGCCGCGACGTGATCCTTCAGGACCTTGTCGAGCTTGATCATCGAGCGGGTTTCCATCCACTTGAGGCAATCGTGAAGCGCGATCCAGCCGCCGGTGATGGACGCCGTACGGGTACCGCCATCGGCCTGGATGACGTCGCAGTCGATGGTGATCTGCTTTTCACCGAGCGCCTCGAGATCGACGACCGCACGCAGCGAACGGCCGATCAGACGCTGGATCTCGAGCGTGCGACCGCCCTGCTTACCGGACGTGGCTTCCCGCTTCATGCGGTCGCCGGTGGCGCGCGGCAGCATGCCGTATTCGGCGGTTACCCAACCCTTGCCGGTATTGCGCAGCCACGGCGGGGTCTTTTCTTCAAGGCTTGCGGTGCACAGCACATGCGTGTCGCCGAACTTCACCAGACAGGAGCCTTCGGCATGTTTGGAGAAGTTGCGCTCGAAAGACACTTTGCGCATCTGGTTTACTGGTCTGCCTGAAGGCCGCATTGATCACTCCCTATATCAGCGCATCGCATCTTCAGGCGAGACGCCCAAGCATGCGATGATCCTTTGATTTTCCGCATTGGATGACAGGCGAATTGTTGCCGTTTTCATCTGTTGCAGCGTTTCCCGCCTTCTAAGGTGCGCGGGCTTCATTTGCAAAGAAAAAGCCTTGGCCGCGCCTTATCGTGACAATTGGCACGACATCTGCGATTTCCCTTTTGAGGCCTCCGCTGCAATAACTATATTTCGGAGGCGAACAAATCGAGGTTACTTAAGGATATGAGCTTTTCTGCGGGTAGAGGCATGGATGTCGGGTCGATGCTCGACGAGCGCTCACGCGAGATCTTTCGTCGTATCGTGGAGAGCTATCTGGAAAATGGCGAGCCTCTCGGCTCCCGCAATTTGTCGCGCCTGCTCCCCATGTCGCTGTCGCCGGCATCGGTACGCAATGTGATGAGCGATCTCGAACAGTTGGGCCTGATCTATTCACCGCATATCAGCGCAGGTCGGCTGCCGACGCAGAGCGGGCTGCGCTTCTTTGTCGACGCCTTCATGCAGACTGGCAACCTTTCCGATGAGGAACGCGCCAGTATCGATCGACAGGTGCGTCCCAACGACAGGGACCAGACGCTGGAAAACCTGATGACGGATGCGAGCCTGATGCTGTCAGGCGTCTCGCGCGGAGCCGGCATCGTCATCACGACGAAAAGCGACCCGATCCTCAAGCATGTGGAATTCATCCGGCTGGAGCCGACAAAGGCCCTGGCTGTGCTTGTCGGCGATCACAATCAGATCGAAAACCGCATCATCGATTTGCCGGCAGGCGTGACCTCTTCACAGCTTACTGAAGCTGCCAATTTTCTCAACGCACACCTGACCGGCCAGACGCTTCCCGAATTCCGGGGGCAGATCAAGAAGTTGAAGCAGGAGGTGCAGACGGAAGTCGATGCTCTGGCGCAAGATCTGATCGAGAAAGGCCTAGCGGTCTGGTCAGGCGACAGCGAGGAAGGCAAGCCGACCCAGCTCATCGTTCGCGGCCGCGCCAATCTTCTGGAGGGATTGGGAGAGGCTTCGGATCTGGACCGGCTGCGGCTGCTGTTCGACGATCTGGAGAAAAAGGACAGCCTGATCGAAATACTGGAGCTTGCCGAAGCCGGGTCCGGGGTTCGGATTTTCATCGGATCGGAAAACAAGCTGTTTTCGCTATCCGGTTCATCGCTGATCGTCGCACCCTATCGCGATGGCGAGGACCGGATCGTCGGGGCCGTCGGCGTGATTGGACCAACCCGCCTCAACTATTCGCGTGTTGTACCGATGGTCGATTATACGGCCCAGTTGATCGCTCGCCTGTCGCGCGGCTCGATGTAAGTCAGCTCCTTCGTCCTCCAAGCCTTGATTTTTTGCCCGCAAACCTCGATATCGAGCGCAAATTCAAGATACAGATCAATCGGAGAACGTCATGACCGACGAAACCAAGAAAACCGGACCTGAAGCAGCTTTCGCGGATAACGAGGTCGAAGCTGCAGCAGCCGATTTTGACGGTGCCGCCGAAGAGAAAGCTGCTGAGGTTGCAGCCGAGCCGGATCCGCTGGATGTGCTTAAGGCCGAGAATTCCGAACTGCGCGACCGCTTCCTCCGGCTTGCTGCCGAAATGGACAATCTGCGCCGCCGAACCGAGCGCGATGTGAAGGACGCCAAGTCATATGCCGTTTCCGGCTTTGCACGTGACATGCTGGCCGTTTCGGACAACCTTCGCCGTGCTCTCGATGCAGTTCCGGCTGACCAGCGCTCTGGCGCGGACGCCACGCTGACGACCCTTCTTGAAGGCGTCGAAATGACCGAACGCGCCATGCTTTCGGCTCTTGAGCGTCACGGCGTGAAAAAGATCGATGCAGAGGGCGAAAAGTTCGACCCGAACTTCCATCAGGCGATGTTCGAAATTCCGAACCCGGCCGTTCCGAACAACACGGTCGTGCAGGTCGTGCAGGCAGGCTTCACTATCGGCGACCGCGTTCTGCGCCCGGCCATGGTCGGTGTTGCCAAGGGCGGCCCGAAGACCGAAGCCGCTACGGCCGGCGGCGACGCCTGATATCAAGCATCGTCACTGAGGCGTGCGAACGGCTCTTCAGTGGGTCGTCTCCAGAGCGGAGCTTGCCAGATTACGGATAAGCTCCAGCTCCTGCTTCAGATGGATCCGCGTTCTGCGATCCGTTTCGGCCAAAGCGCTGCCTTCTTCATCGGCAAGCGCGAAGATGATGTCGAGTTCGTCCAGCAGGTCTGGATCCTTGATGGCAAGCAGGGTGATGACGGCTTTCAACAACTTGTCGTTCGCCGCAATGCGGGCGCGCGCTTCTTCATTCATTGCCTTCCTCCAGAGATACGATCAAACATGTAGCGCCTTTCTCTAAAACAAAGGGGGAGGATCAGATGTTTCGAAAGAATTACTGCAACCGAACGCGCTAAGCTTCACTAAGTTCGCCCTGCATCAAGACTTGACGGCAGTTACGTGGAGCCATTCGGTTGGCTTGCGATCGTAAGCACTGCCCGACTGCTCTTCCATTGTTATCGATTTCCAAGGCAGGGCTTCGTATTTCAACTGAAGCCAATCCCTCGACGGATAATTGAAAAATCGGCCAAAGGTATCATGCCCCTCGGTTTCGCCTGCCTTGAAACTGGCGTAGAACACTCCGCCCGGGCGCAGGGCCGTATGGATCTTCCGCAGAATGCCGCCAAGCTCGCTACGTGGGACGTGCAACAGGCAGGCATTGGCCCAGATACCGTCGAAGGCCGATACCTTATCGATATCCTCAAAACGCAGGACCGGAACGGGGATCGAAAGACGCGATGAAGCTTCGCTTGCCATCTCCAGGATGCCATCGGTGGGCAGGACATCAAAACCGCGGGCAATCATGACGGCGCTGTCGCGGCCACTGCCGCAGCCGAGTTCCAGAATGGTTGCTCCTGCAGAAAGCCCCGCAAGAAAGGCATCCAGCCGTTTCAGGCTCGCATCCGAAAGTGCCGCCGCATATGTTGCCGCGTTGTGGGAGTAGAAGAGCGATGTCGGATCGTCCTTACCATGCATTGTCGCTCACCGCTGCGACAGGAGAAGCTTCGTGCCGAAACCGACAAACACCGTTGCGACGCCGAGATCGATCTTCCGTTTTGCCTTGAGGTAAGCCGCCGCCACTCGTGGATGGGTAATCAATGCTACGAGGCAGCTATAATAAAGCGCCGAGACGGTCACCATTACCCCGATCGCAGCAACACCGTAAAGAAATGGCGTGCCGGCCGGCATGGTGACGGCGAAGAGCGAGGCGACGAAAAGCGCGGATTTCGGATTGGCGAGATTGGTCGCCAATCCCATGCGGTAAGCAGTCTTCAGCGAAAAATCGGCCTTTTCTGGGATGGCCTCTGGTGCTCTGCGCGCCTTTCTAACGTCAACAAACACACGAATGCCGAGCCAGATCAGATAAAGACCGCCGGCAATTTTCAAAGCCAGATAGGCAAAGGGTGCCGCCTGAAAAAGAGCATTGATGCCGAGCCATCCGGCGATGCCCCAGCACAGGGTTCCGGTAATAGTCCCCATGACCGCAGAGATCGCCACTTTGCGCGGTGCCGTCAGGCAGTAGCGGATTACCAGAAGCGTATTCGGTCCCGGCGTGATGCAGGCAACGCCCCAGATCATAGCGACAGATAACAGGAACATGCAGAGCCTCTTGGTCGATTACCGGCGTTTTCCGAGAAGTTCGACTTGCGGGCTCGACTCGTCAAGAGCCGATCGTCGAGAGCACCCATTATGGATCGTGAAAAAATGGGCCGCTCCTTGCGGAACGACCCATCCGGTCTTCAAATTTGGCTCAGCAGCCGATCATGCATTGTTCTCATTGATCAGGCGCTTCAGGAGCTCAACCTCATGGCCAAGCTTGCTGTCGTCGCCGATCAACTCCTCGATCTTGCGCACCGCGTGAAGAACGGTCGTATGATCGCGTCCGCCGAAACGACGGCCAATTTCCGGGAAGGAACGCGGCGTCATGGTCTTCGCCAAGTACATGGCAATCTGGCGCGGCTTGACGATGACGCGGGTACGACGGTTCGAAACGAGTTCCTGCCGCGACACGTTATAGTGACGGGCAACGACGCGTTGGATATCCTCGATACGGACGCGCTTTGCCTCGCCGGCACCAACCAGATGCGCCAGAAGCTCATCAACACGCTCGATGGAAAGCGAGGGCTCGAACGAACGACGGAACAGAAGCTGGTTGAAGGCACCTTCCAGTTCACGGCCGCTGCTGGCGACGTTACGGGCAACGTGGCTGAGGATTTCGGCCGGAATATCGAGCGACGGATCGTCCTGCTTGGCCGTCTGCAGGCGACCCTTGAGCATTTCCAGACGCATTTCGTATTCCGGGGATTCCAGCTCGATGGCAACGCCACCCTGAAGACGCGAGCGGACGCGCGGATCGAGCGATTCCAGCTCCCACGGTGCACGGTCAGCTGCAACAACAACCTGCTTTGCGCTGTCGAGCAGCATGTTGAGGAGGTGGCAGAATTCGTTCTGGATCATCTTGCCCTGCAGAAACTGCATGTCGTCGATGATCAGAAGATCGATATTGCGCAAGCTGTCCTTGAGCGTCAGGGCATCATTGTCACGGATCGCAGTAGCGAAACGCCACATGAAATATTCAGCCGTCAGGTAGACGACACGCGGGTTACGGTTGCTGCCGACGGCAGCGTTGGCAATTGCCTGAAGAAGATGTGTCTTGCCGAGACCGACATTCGAATGAATGAATAGCGGATTGAAGCGGACAGCGCCTGCACCGGCTTCGGCAATCGTCTTTGCGGCGGCAAGCGCCACGCGGTTGGAAGAACCTTCGATATAGGTCTCGAACGTATAACGGCTATCAAGAGGAGAGCCGAACAACGGTCCGGAGTGCGCATTGCGCGTCGCAGTCGAGGCTGCAGCCAGCGGCGCCGGAAAGGCTGCGATCTTGCCGATTTCACGCGGCTGCGAAGCGCGATTGAAACTGGTTGTAGCGCTGTTCTCGACCGGTGCCGGCCGCTGTTCGACAGCACCGGGAGCCTTGATCGCGCGGCTTGCGCTGCGGACCAGGATTTCCACCTTGAGAATTTCCTTATCCTCTTCCTTGAAGAGGCCTTCGATCAGCTCGAGATACCGGTTGTTGATCCAGGATTTCAGGAAGGTCGTCGGAACGGTGAGCCGCACAACGCTTTTTGATACAGAATGAAGCTTAAGACGCGCAAACCAACTTGCATAAACATCCTGACCGACCTGCGCCTTCAATCGCGCACTGAACCGCTCGAAAAGAGCATCATGCTGCATTTCCGCTGTTTCCCCTGCCGCTTGGGAGCAAACTGTATCGAATCCCTGTCGAGCACGGTCGCTGTCACCAAGTGCCCGTGTCGATACGGTATTGATCTGCATTATTTGCCGCCTTCTGAATGGAAGCCCGGCGAACTGATTTCGCCAGACATAGTCGTAAATTTCACCTAACCCTTCCCGCTAAGGAAAGGCTTTAAATCGTCCCCTTAATTTTCCCAGCTTCATCCGCCAGAACGAAGCTCATCTTCCGGTCCGCCTCGTTCAGGCCGGTCGATACGGGTCACTCCAATGTCTCATCCTCGTACGAGACATCATGAGTGCGGAATGCCCACAAACCGCCGAGGCGGGCTGCGGACACAAAAGGAATGCGGCCGAAAAGTATGCACTTTCCGGTTTGCAACCCTAAGTTTATGGAAAACGGGAGTTCTTATCCCGCAGCAAAGAACATGAAACGTCCGCGACCTTCTCTTGATTGAGACTGTCAGCGAAAGCTCCTGAAGTTGTCCCCGAGCCCCTTGCTGGAAGCCATTTAGGCAGGATCACCTGGCAAGATCAACAGTGTTTTTTACCCAAAATTAAGCGCCGGGCGTTGACTCTTGCTGCGTGTTTAGAATGCCGCAGGGGCTGTCATAAAGAATCGCAGTTGAATCAATGGGATTCAAATTTGGCCAGCCACAACCATCGCGATTCACAGGAAAAATAAAAAATCGCTTGACTCTATTTTGACCTTCTAAGGGCCGGGCCAAATGAAGGCAAAAGCCAAACTAATGCTCGTAAGTCTCTAATAAACCTGCATTTTCTTTGTCACGCATATGACACGAAACCGTTATTGAGCCGAGCAACGACCGGTTGAAAAGGCAGAATCAAAGAAAGCCCGGTCGTTAGACCAGGCTTTCTTAAAACTTTGAAATTGATAGCCGGCTTAGGCGGAAAGTGCCTTCACGCGAGCAGCAAGACGGGAAACCTTGCGGGATGCCGTGTTGCTGTGAAGAACGCCCTTGGTAGCGGCGCGAGCGATCTCAGGCTGAGCAGCCTTGAGTGCTTCTGCAGCAACGGAAACGTCACCGGTTGCGATGGCTTCTTCAACCTTACGGATGAAGCCGCGAACGCGCGAACGGCGAGCCTTGTTGACTGCGGTGCGGCGAGCGATCTTGCGGGTCGCTTTTTTCGCCGAAGTTGTATTGGCCATTTCATGCCTCTCTACGAATTCGAACCAACACTCCACCGTTGCCGCCGGTCCTGCGACCCATCATCCAGCAATTCGGGAGCAATAGAGGAAGCCGCATAAAAGGCTTTCCCAACTGTGGGCGGGCATATAGCGGGAATACCCGCCCCAGTCAACGCGCTTTTTAAGCCTCTACCTATTGGAAAAGGCCGGTTTACGCTTTTCGACAAAGGCGGACATGCCTTCCTTCTGGTCGGCGGTGGCAAACAACGACTGGAATACACGGCGCTCGAAACGCAGCCCTTCGGACAATGTTGCTTCGAACGACCGGTTGACGGCCTCCTTGGCCATCAGCGTGGCGGCGCGCGGGAAGGCCGCAATTTTCTCCGCAGCAGCTAGTGCCTCGTCCATCAGTTTTTCAGCTTCGACCACACGCGATACGAGTCCCGCACGCTCTGCCTCCGCTGCATCCATCATCCGGCCGGTCAGGATCATATCCATCGCCTTGGCCTTGCCGACAGCGCGGGTGAGGCGCTGCGAGCCACCCATGCCCGGAATAACGCCAAGGGTGATCTCAGGCTGGCCGAACTTTGCCGTATCCGATGCGATGATGAAGTCGCACATCATTGCAAGCTCGCAGCCGCCCCCCAGTGCAAAGCCAGAGACGGCAGCGATTAGCGGCTTGCGGAAAGAAGCAACTGCATCCCAGCCAGAAATGAAATCGCCGAGATAGGCATCAACGAAGTCGAGCGACTGCATTTCCTTGATATCGGCCCCGGCTGCAAATGCCTTTTCAGAGCCCGTGAGGACGACAACGGCAACGTTCTCGTCCCTATCGTATACGCTCAACGCCGCTGTCAGCTCGGCCATAACCAGTGAGTTCAGCGCATTGAGTGCCTTGGGGCGATTCAGCGTTATAATTGCCACCGCACCGCGAGTTTCGGTCAAGATCGTCTCAAAGTCTGCTTCCAAGGTCATAGAGGTATCCTCCCGCGTCTGTGACGGCTTATTTCTGGCAGGCCTGGCAATAGAAGGTTGATCGGCCGGATTGCGTGATGCGCTCAACGGTACCGTTGCATCCAGGCATGCGGCAAGCCCCGCCCTCGCGATCATAGACAGAGAAAGAATGCTGGAAATAACCGAGCGATCCATCCGTCTGGATATGGTCACGCAAGGACGATCCGCCAGCGGCAATCGCATCGGCGATGACGGCACGGATCGCCTCCGTCAGCGCCAGCAGTTCCTTTTTCGGTTTTCCCTTCGGCGTCACCAGCGTGCCCGACTGACGTTTCGGCGACAGGCGCGATCGCCACAGGGCTTCGCAGACATAGATATTGCCGAGACCCGCGATGACCGTCTGGTCGAGCAACGCGCCCTTCAGCGGCTGGCTCTTGCCGCTCAGTCGTCCGGCGAGATAATCGGCATCGAGTGCATTGCCGGTCGGCTCCGGGCCGAGCTCGGCAAAGGCGGGGTAGAGATCGAGCTCGCTGCGCTTCCACAAATGCATGAAGCCGAAACGGCGCGGGTCGTTATAGATGATCTTCTGTTGCCTCCGGTCACGCTCGACGTGAAAGATCACATGATCATGTTTGCTGTCTTTCGAGCGCGCATAATGAAAGTCGCCCTGAACGGCATCCTCAATGCGGAACGAACCCGACATGCCGAGATGGCTGATCAAGGTCAGGTCGTCTTCCATATCGATCAGCAGATATTTCGCACGGCGCCCCAGCGAGATGATACGGCGGCCGGAGACCCTTTCAGCGAAGGCTTCCGGCAGCGGAAAGCGCAGATCCGGGCGGTTCTGCTGAAGCTGTGTCACAAGCGCACCTTCCATGACCGGGGCAAGCCCGCGTCTGACGGTTTCGACCTCTGGCAATTCGGGCATGGATACCTAACTTCCTGTTTCAACAACCGCGCCGGTGATCTATAGACCGGACGGACAATTGATTTACCGACCGGGCCATCCACCACATAGCGATCCACAATCGGTTTCGCTACCATCGAAGGCTCAAGGACAAGACGTTAAGGAGTAACCGATGACCGAAGCCCGAACCGGCGCCCATGGCGGAATGGAAACCTCCTATGGCTTCCGCCAGGTGGCCGACGGAGAAAAGCAGGGTCTGGTCAACGACGTCTTCCACAAGGTCGCCAAACGCTACGACATCATGAATGACGTGATGTCGGCTGGCATGCACCGCGTCTGGAAGGATGCGATGATCGCAGCGCTCTCGCCGCGCAAGGAAGAAGGCTACAAGACACTCGACGTTGCCGGAGGCACCGGCGATATCGCCTTCCGCATCGTGGAGGCGTCCGGCCGCAAGGCACATACGACCGTGCTCGACATCAATGGCTCGATGCTTGCCGTCGGCGCGGAGCGTGCCGCCAAGAAGAAGCTTTCCGACAATCTGGATTTCGTTGAGGCCAATGCGGAATCCCTTCCCTTCGAAAACAATTCCTTCGACGCCTATACGGTCGCCTTCGGCATCCGCAACGTGCCGCGCATCGATGTGGCGCTGTCCGAAGCCTATCGCGTCCTGAAGCGCGGCGGGCGTCTGCTGGTTCTGGAATTCTCCGAAGTCGAAATGCCGTTGCTCGACAAGTTTTACGAAGAGTGGTCGTTCAAGGCGATCCCGCAATTCGGCAAGATGATTACCGGCGATGCCGAACCCTATCAGTATCTGGTGGAATCGATCCGCAAATTCCCCAACCAGGAGAATTTCGCCACGATGATCCGCGAGGCCGGCTTCTCCCGTGTGAGCTATACCAATTACACCGGCGGCATCGCTGCGCTGCATTCCGGCTGGAAGCTTTGAGCGCATGAGCACGATCGGCGCGTATTTCCGGCTCGCCCGTGTCGGCTGGGTCCTTGTCCGCGAAGGCGTGGTTTCCGCGCTTCCGACCGAAGACATGCCGCCGGCTGTAGGCTTCGCCAAATCGATGCTGGAGCCGCTGGCACGTTTTCGCGCCAAGAAGCAGGCGCGCAGCGAAAGGCTGACGCGTGCCGTCGATCGGCTCGGGCCGTCCTATGTGAAGATCGGGCAGTTCCTCGCCACCCGCCCGGACGTTGTCGGCGTCGACTGGGCCGTCGATCTTGCCATGCTGCAGGACAGGATGGCGTTTTTCCCGACGGATGCCGCCAAGAACGCGATCCAGACCTCGCTCGGCCGCCCGATCGAAGACCTCTACACGTCGTTTGAAGAGCCGATTGCGGCCGCGTCCATCGCGCAGGTTCATCCGGCGACCGTCAACGGTAAAAAGGTTGCAGTGAAGGTCGTGCGCCCCGGCGTACGGCAGCGTTTTGCCCATGACATCGAGGGCATGTATGTGGTTGCCCGCATGCAGGAGCGGCTTTTGCCCTCCAGCCGGCGCCTTCGCCCGATCGAGGTGACGCGGACGCTGGAGCAGACGACCAAGATGGAAATGGACCTGCGCCTCGAGGCTGCTGCCCTTTCCGAGATTGCCGAAAACACCAAGGATGATCCGGGTTTTCGCGTACCGACCGTAGACTGGGAACGGACGGGGCGCGATGTGATCACCATGGAGTGGATCGACGGCGTCAAGATGAACGATGTCGAGGCGCTGCGCGCCGCCGGTCATAATCTGGAAAAACTTGCCGAAGTGCTGATCCAGTCCTTCCTGCGCCATACGCTGCGCGACGGCTTCTTCCATGCCGACATGCACCCGGGCAACCTGTTCGTGGAAGCTAACGGCACGATCGTTGCGGTCGACATGGGCATTACCGGGCGGCTCGGCAAGAAGGAGCGACGCTTCCTCGCCGAGATCCTGTTCGGCTTCATCACCCGCGACTACATGCGCGTTGCCGAAGTGCATTTCGAAGCCGGCTACGTACCGGGCCATCATGACGTCGCCGCATTTGCGCAGGCGATCCGGGCGATCGGCGAGCCGATCCACGGACAGCCGGCCGAAACGATCTCGATGGCGCGTCTTCTGGCGTTGCTGTTCGAAGTGACCGACCTTTTCGAGATGCAGACCCGGCCGGAGCTGATCCTGTTGCAAAAGACGATGGTGGTGGTCGAGGGCGTGTCGCGCATGCTCAACCCGCGCTTCAACATGTGGAAGGCGTCGGAGCCGGTCGTCGGCGACTGGATCCGCGACAATCTCGGCCCGAAACGCGTAGTCTCCGACGTCAAGGATGGGTTGAAGGCGATCGTCAAGCTTGCCGAGGCGGCACCCGAAATCGCGGCACAGACGGGCAAGTTCCACCAGGAACTGGTCCATATGAGCGAAAACGGCCTGCGCTTCGATCCCGAGACGGCAGAGGCGATCGGTAAAGCGGAGGCTCGGCACAGCCGTTACGGCCGGTGGGCGCTCTGGGTGATTGCGGCAGCGCTCGTCTATATCGCCGTGACGCTCTGACGGGGTTTCGCGCGACATATCCGTTCGCATTTCGGGATATCCCGCAGCCACTTATCTCCATTAGGGTGGAAGCATGGCAAAGCAGATGTCCGAAGCGAAATTCCCCATCCGGTTGACCGGGCAGCCGCTCGGTTTTGCGGAACTTCTGGTGATCGGCGATGGCCGCGCCTCCGTCAGCGCCGAGCCGGACGGCATGGCACGTGTTCGAGCAGCAAGAGCCGTGCTTGAACAGGCGATCGCCGACGGCATGCCGGTCTACGGGGCGACGACCGGCGTCGGCGCGATGAAGGATATCGAATGGTCGAGCGACGAACTGGACCAGTTCAATCTCGGCCTGGTGCGCGCCCACCATTTCGGAACCGGCGATCCATTTCCGACAGAGGTGGTGCGCAACGCTATTGCAATGCGGGTCAACACGGCGCTGACCGGCTATGTCGGCTGCACGACGGAGCTGGTGGAGAGTTATCTGGCACTCCTGGAAGCAGACGTCATTCCCATCGTTCGCCGAACCGGTTCGATCGGTTGCGCCGATATCGGGTTGATGGGGCAGATAGGCGCCGTTCTGACTGGTGTCGGGGAAGCCGTCTATCGGGGCAGAAGGATGCCGGCGGAAGAGGCTTTCAAGGCAGCGGGCCTGAGCTCCCAGCGGATGGCACCCCGCGACGGTCTCGCCTCGCTGAGCGTCAATTCGGTCAGTTTCGCCGCAGCTGCCCGGATCATGCGTGGAGCCGCCGGCGCCTTGCGCGTGCTGCTGGCCACAGGCCTCACCGCAGCCGGCGCCATGGGTGCGTCCCGCGATCCCTGGCTCGCCGTCACCCATGTGGGCACGCCGCGCGAGGCGATGATCGGCTCTTGGCTGCTGAATGCCTCGCAGGGCTGGGCGTGGCCAAGCGGCACCCATGTGCAGGACCCGCTCAGTCTTCGAATGATCCCACAGGTTTTCGGCGCAGTGTTCGAAAGTGTGCTGACCTCCGGCCACAAGATCCTCGCGGCGACCGGACGCTCCGACGACAATCCGGTGATCGCCGACGGTCGGGTGCTAACGTCCGGTGGATCACTGCCGCTCGATGTGACCGTGCTGATGGAATCGGCTGTGCTTTGCATGGCGCATGCGGCGCGCAATTCCTTCAACCGCTGCGTCCTTCTGGGCAACGGCCAGCGGCGTGACCTGCCGGTCAATCTGGTGCCGCCGGGTGCGATCGCCACCGGCTTCGGGCCGATCATCAAGCTTGCCGGCGATATCTATTCGCGGGTTCTTTCGATGAGCAATCCGGTTTCGGCACAGTCGATCGTCGTTGCCGGCGGCATGGAGGACGAGGCAGCCTTCCTGCCGCTTGTGGTAGAACGCTTCGAGCGACAGGTCCGGGCTGTGAGACGTCTCGCGGGACTGGAGGCGCTGCTGGCTGCACAGGCGATGGATTTGCATGGCGACGAGCCGGGCGGCGCGGTGGGGCTTATATACGAGGTGGTGCGCAGACACGCAGCATTCTATACCATCGATCGCGCCCTCTCCGCCGAGGTGGAAGCGGTGGAGGAGGAACTTGCTTCCGACGCATTCCTGGCACGACTGATCGCGATTTCCCCCATCCATGCGATCGATGATTTCTTCGCACTCGGCGGTCTCGGCATGCAAGGAATAGAGACTTGAACCGGATTTGATGAAAAAGCCTCTGTTTGCGGGCTTTTCGTCATTACCGCACCACGGCGCCGTCTTGATTCTGCCGGTTTCTTCATACCTCTTTAAGGAATACATTCCTCTTCCCGGAGATTGCCGATGGCCTTGGGTCCTACGCAACGCCTGAAGGACGGTGTCGCAGCCGTCGAAACCATGACTCGTTTCGCGCTTGCCGTTCTGGCGCTGGCGTCAGGCGTCTACACCTATCTCGGCGTCCGCTCGATCCTCGACGGATCGCCGACCGGCGTGTTCTTTGCCGCGATCATCTATTCGGTTTCGGTCTCGGTCGGCATCTATGCCTTCTGGTCCTATATGGCGCGCTTCTACCCGCATATCACCAGCCGGACCGGCAAGACCGCGATGCTGTTCGTGATGGCCTGTGGTGCGGCGATGATCCTTGCCATGTCGAGCTGGCTGAATGCTGCGGCCCTTGCCGGCTCTGCCGCCGTCGAGCAGCACCTTTCGGAAACAGTCGAAGGTTACGCCGCAGATCTGGACCGCGCCCACCAGAACACGCTTGCCGTTCAGAGCCTGCTACCGGACATCCAGCGCGCCTCGGAGCGGTTTACCCAGCTTGCCGCCGTCGAGCGGCAATCCGGCTCGCTGACCGGCACGACGGGTTCGGGGAGCGTCGTGCAGCTTCTGACCCAGATGTCGGGGCAGATGAGATCGCTCGAGGCCAATATCAACGGTTCGCGCGAGCAGGTGGCGGAGCTTTTCGAGCAGGGGCAGAAGCGGCTGGAAACGATGCGTTCGCTGATCTCGGCACCCGGCCTGATCGCGCCGCGCGCCGACCAGTTTTCGACCGAAGCGGTGGCGCTGACCGGCGTCATCAGTTCGCTCGCCCAGACATCGATTGCCCCATCGATCCGCCGCGCGGCAGATGATCTCTCGCTCGGCTTCATTGCGCCTGTCGCCGATGGCAGCGATGCCAATCTGGTCAACCGGCAGGATCAGGTGATGGCCACGGTCAGAGCCTCTGTTGCCGCACAGTCGAAGGCACTTGCCAAGGCCGCTGACGAAATCCTTTCGCGCGCGCCGGTTGGGGAGCGCCGCTTCGTGCCTTTGTCTTCGGCTGAAGCCGTGCTGCATTATGCCGAAGACTTCATTCCCGCCTGGGCCGGAGCGATCTCTATCGATCTTCTGCCGGGCGTGATGGTGTTCATTCTCGCCGTCGCCCACGCTTCGATCCGCCGACAGGAAGAGAAACTGCCCTATGCCGAGCGTATTACCGCGGCAGAACTGATGCGGGCGCTCGAAATCCAGCGCGCGCTTTCGGCCAATGGCGTCGATCTGGAGGCTGCCGTCGCGAGGGCTGAGGAGGAGAACAAGGCGGAGGGCGAAGGCACAACCGAAGAGCCGAACAATATCACCAATCTCGATCCGCGCTCGCGCGGCAGGGACAGGCTGCATGACGATCGGTGAAGCCATCCGCCGGATCGACGACGGCGTATTGATGCGCTGCGTATTCTATGTGCTGCTCGCAGCCTCCGCGACCTTTCTGGTGATCGATGTCCGCGAAATCGCAACTGCGAGCGCGGAATTGCCGGGTTTCGACCCGATGCATGACGATCAGCCCGTGTTGCCGCCTGCCTTGACCGACGGGCGTCCTGCCGCTCCACCGGTCGAGCCAGCAAGCCCGAGCGAGGTTTTGCGCAAGGCGATGACCTTCGACCTCAAACCTGGCGGCGTACTGATGGTGGAAGGGACGATCGATCCGGGCGCGGCAGGACGGTTTGCGCAGGAAATCGAGGCACGCGGGGAATATGTAAAGACCGTGCAGCTGAACTCGCCGGGCGGTTCGGTGGATGACGCGATTGCGATGTCAAAACTCATCCGCGAGAAGAAGCTGCAAACCCGGATCGCTTCACGCGGGCTTTGCGCCTCGTCCTGCCCGATCGCCTTTTCCGGCGGCACCGAGCGTATCGCGGAAAAGGATGCGGTCATCGGCGTACATCAGGTGTTCAACGGCAGCCGCGAGCGGCCTTCAGCGGAACAGGCGATGTCGAGCGCGCAATCGACGACCGCGCGAGTTGCCCGGCATTTGGAAGAGATGGGCATCGGCTCCGGCCTGTGGCTGCATGCGCTGGAGACGCCGCCCGACCGGCTCTATTATCTGACGGAAAAGGAAATGGCGGATTTCAAGCTGGTCACCCAGCCGATCCGAGCTGTCCGGACCAGCGGATAGCAATGGCTTTTATCTAGCCTTGCGGCAGCTCAGGAAGTAGGCCGTCTGTCCGGCAACCAGCGCTAGCGCCAGCATGATGCCGGTAAAGGTGATGACCGCCGACCAGCCGCCGGCGCTCCAGAATTTTCCGCCGATCGAACCGGCAATGCTGGAGCCCAGATAATAGGCCAGAAGATAAAGCGAGGAGGCATGCCCCTTGTTGGCTCCGGCCAGACGCCCGATGAGAGCGCTTGCGACCGCATGGGCCATGAAGAAGCCCGCCGTCAGCATGGCGATGCCGAGAATGATGAGGATGAGTGGTGACGCCAGCGTGGTCATCAGCCCGGCAAACATCAGGATGATACCCGCCATCATCACCTGAAACTGGCCGAAACGGTCGCTCAGCGTGCCGCCGACCCAGGACGAGCCAACACCACAGAGATAGGCGGTGAAGATCAGGCCGAGTTCGGTCTGGTTGAGGTGATAGGGTTCGACCACCAGCCGGAAGCCGGAATAGTTGTAGATGGTGACGAAGGATCCCATCAGCAGGAAGCCGATGAGAAAGAGCAGTGCCAGCGGGCCTTTCCTGACGTGGCCGAGCCAGGCCGACACGTGATGGCTGGCGTTGGACCGGCGCGGCTTAAAGTTGCGCGACGGCGGCAGCATGGTGAAGAAACCGATGGCGGCAGCAATGCCGAAAGCGCCGATGACCGCCAACGCTACGCGCCAGGACAGATACTCGGCGAGGATGCCGGTAAAGACACGGCCCGACATGCCTCCCAGCGCATTGCCGGCGATATAGAGGCCCATGGCGGCACCGATCCCCTTGGGATCGATCTCTTCCGACAGATAGGCCATGGCGACAGCCGGGACGCCACCAAGCAGCAGCCCCTCCAGCGCGCGGATCACCAGGATGAGGTTCCAGCTGGGCATGACGGCGCAGGCAAGCGTGCAGAGCGACGCGCCCATCAGCGAACAGAACATCAGGCTGCGGCGACCGAAACGTTCGGAGATCGCGGCGGCACAGAAGATGGCCAGCGCAAGCAGACCCGTCGACAGCGAGAGTGACAATGAGCTCATCGCCGGGCTGACTTTGAACTCGTCGGCAAAGATCGGCATCAACGGCTGCACGCAATAGAGCAGCGCAAAGGTCGAATAACCGGACATGAAAAGTGCCAGGCTAGCCTTTCGGTAGCCTGGCGTACCGCGCGTCAGATATTGTTTGGGAGGATCAGACTGAGGCGGGGCAATCGTGGGTTCTAGAATATCGATTTCGGAAGCTAAAGGACGGCTGGCGGCGGCGGACGGCATGATAAAAAAGACCTTCTGGAATACCCCGAATCTAGCCAGCATGCGTTCATGTGTCCAATATATGGAGGACGCGTTCGTGATAGGTTTTAGATATGGAGCTTCGACATCTTCGTTATTTCGTCGCCGTCGCGGAAGAATTGAATTTCACCCGGGCCGCGGCAAAACTCGGCATCGGCCAACCGCCGCTCAGCCAGCAGATCCGTGACCTCGAAACGGAGATCGGCTCGCAGCTGTTTCACCGAGTGGCGCATGGCGCCGAATTGACGGCCGCCGGTGTCGCCTTCCTTGCCGAGGCCAGGATCTCGCTTGCAGCCGCGGATCACGCAAAACTCGCGGCGCAAAGGGCTGCGCGTGGCGAAACGGGGCGTCTGACGCTCGGTTTTACGGCTTCGGCGACGTTCAACCCGGCCGTGACGACGATCATCCGGCAGTTTCGGGCACGATGGTCGGAGGTCGCCCTGTCGCTGATCGAGATGAACAGCAACTGGCTGATGGAAAAGCTCAATCGAGGCGAGCTCGACGTCGCCTTCATCCGGCCGGGGCTGGAAGATCCGAAGGACGTGCGGCTGAAACGCATGGCGGACGAACAGATGCTGGTGGCGCTTCCCGTCGGTCATCCGCTTGCGGCACAAAGCCGCGTGAAGCTCGCAAGCCTTGCCGGCGAGCCTTTCATCATCTTTCCGCGCAATATGGGCCTCAGCCTCTATACAGACATCCTGCAGGCCTGCAAGGAAGCCGGTTTCGAGCTGACGGTGACACAGGAAGCCCCTCAAATCCCTTCGGTCGTCAATCTGGTCGCGGCGGGCCTTGGCGTGTCGATCGTGCCCAAATCACTTGCCAAGATCGAAATCGACGGCGTCGTGTTTCGACCGATAGAAGGGCCGCCGCTGGTGGCGCGACTGGGGATCGCCATGATGAAGGAACAACGATCCCCGATCGCCCTCAATCTGTTCAGCCTTGTGCAGGCGAGCTGATCAGGCCTTTATTTCGCGCTCGCAAAAAGTGATGCGGTTGCTGAACGGGTCGATGACAGTGACCTCCAGTCCCCAGTCCGCCTGCTCCAGCCCCGGCCGCATATAGGGGTAGTTCTTACCGATCAACTCTTTCTGGAAGGCGGCCGCCCCCGACATGGGCACGAATACGCGCGCGCCGGGCGAGGCGTCACCGGCGTGTTCGGAGAGATGGATCAGCATGCCGCTGCGCGACATCTGGCAATAAAGCGGTGCAGTGGGCGCGAAGCGATGTTCCCAATCCACGGCAAAGCCGAGGAAATCCCGATAGAATTCCATCGCCTTCGTCACATCGAAAATGCGGAAGATCGGGATGGCGGGCTGGATGGAGATCGCGTCTTTTCGCTCCGTCGGTTCGGCTGCCTCGATCTTTGCGGCAAGAACGTTCCAGTCATCGTAACCGAACTGGGCGGAGACCAGTTCCAGTGCCTTGCTGTGGGAGAGTTCGACATTCTGTTCGGCAAGCGCATCGCGCAGGCTTTTTGCCATCAGTTTTGCATCGCGGAAATCGCGCATGACATCATCCTTTCAATGGACGAACGGCCAAATCAGGGCCCGCATTGCTGATCCGTTCGTCATCATTGGCCGGATGGTCGAGGATGATGGTCGGTTGGATGCATTCACCATGGCTGGATGCCGCGGGCGGCTGGCCGCATCCGGCCCTAGGGAATTGGTAGCGCAGCGGATTGTCGCAGGCAAGTGGATGACCGCCGTTCACCACTTGCCATTCACCACTCGGGAGGAAAGGCGATTGCAACTTTGAGGACAAGGTCTTAGCTTCCGGGCACTTCAATGGCAGGCAAGACTATGGAACTCTCCGGCAAGCGTATTCTCCTCATCATCTCAGGCGGCATCGCGGCCTATAAGAGCCTCGACCTGATCCGCCGGCTGCGCGAGCGCGGCGGCGAGGTGAGGCCGCTGATGACGAAATCGGCGCAGGAATTCGTTACGCCGCTTGCCGTTGGCGCGCTGTCTTCAGGCCATGTCTATACGGAACTGTTTTCGCGCGAAGACGAGCAGGATGTCGGGCACATCAGGCTGGCGCGCGATTGCGACCTCGTTCTGGTGGCACCCGCCACGGCGAACCTGATGGCGAAGATGGCGCTTGGCCTGGCCGACGATCTGGCGAGCACCGTTCTGCTTGCGACCGACCGGCCGGTTCTCGTAGCACCCGCCATGAACCCGAAAATGTGGAATGCGGCTCCAACCCGCCGCAATGTCGAGGTTCTCCAGCGGGACGGGATTTCCTTCATCGGCCCGATGGCAGGTGAAATGGCGGAAAGCAATGAGGCAGGTATCGGGCGAATGGCCGAACCGCTGCAGATTGCGGCCGCGGTTATCGATCTTCTCGATAGTGGAGCAAAGCCGCTTGAAGGCCGAACCGCAATCGTTACGTCCGGCCCGACCCATGAACCGATCGACCCGGTACGCTACATCGCCAACCGATCTTCCGGCCGCCAGGGGCATGCTATTGCCGCAGCGCTGGCAAAGCTCGGCGCAAAAGTTACGCTGGTTTCCGGCCCGGTGACGATCCCCGATCCAGCCGGCGTGACGACCGTTCATGTGGAGACGGCAAGCGAGATGCTGGATGCCGTCACCTCGCAATTGCCCGCGGATATCGCGGTGATGGTGGCGGCCGTTGCAGACTGGCGCGTGGTTTCTTCCGCCGACCAGAAGATAAAGAAGCAGCCGGGCGAGGCCCCTTCCCCGCTGCAGCTGGCGGAAAATCCGGATATCCTGAAAACCGTCGGCCACCATGCGAAGCGCCCGAAGCTCGTTGTCGGCTTTGCGGCCGAAACGCAGAATGTCGAGGCAAACGGCCGCGCCAAGCTGGAGCGCAAGGGCGCCGACATGATCGTCGCCAACGACGTTTCGCCGGAAACCGGCGTGATGGGCGGCGATAGAAACCGCGTGAAGATCATTTCAGCTCAGGGCATCGATGAATGGCCCGATCTTGCAAAAGATGAGGTTGCCGGACGGCTGGCGGCACTGATCGCTTCCAAGCTGCAGAGCTAAGGAGGAGCGAAAACCATGAACCGGTTCACCCGCAGAGGCTTCGACGCCTTCGTGAAGACATTGCCGGGAACGACATTCGTCGACCAGTGGGACAGTCATGTCGCCAAGGTGGGCGACAAGGTGTTCACGCTTCTGAGCGAGGGCGACGAGGCTCGCATCGTGGTGAAATGTTCAGAGGAAAGTTTCGAGATCCTGACGGCGCTCGACGGGATCGGCCAGGCACCCTATTTCGCCAAGCGCAAATGGGTGGAGATCAAGGCGAGTGCGCCACTTTCCGAGGATGAACTCGTGCACTACGTGACCCGCTCCTACGAACTGGTGGCTGCCGGACTGACGAAGAAACTGCGGCTGGAACTTGGGATCACGCTACCAGTGGCGTGAAGATCAGGCGGCTTCAGCGAGCAGCTTCGGCTGGAACAACAGCGCCTGCATGCCATCCGGGCAGACCTTGACGGCGCTGCCATCCGGGATTTCCACCCAGGTATCGGCCTCGTCGTTCAAAGGTTCGGAGACGAGACAATAACCGCTTTTGGCACCTGCCGGGCCGGCCATTGGGGCGGCATAAAGGGTCGGCGGCTTGTGATCGGTGGCGTAACGCACGGCATAAAGCTGCTTGCCGTCAGAGAAACAGGCGGTGAAGCGCACCAGCGCCTCGCCGGATTTTTCGATCGACAGCGCCTCAACCGTTGCGACGGCCTTTTCCATTGCACCCAACGGATCGGCATCGAGGCCGAACTGCAGCGCAAGCAGGAAGATCATTTCGCTATCGGTCGTGCCGGTTCGGGCGCTGAACAGATCGTCCGAGAGCATGCTTTCCAGACGGCGGCGAATGCGATCGAAATTGGCGATCTGGCCGTTATGCATGAACGACCAGTGGCCGTGAACGAAGGGATGACAGTTGTCGCGCCGGGTTGCGCCCGTTGTTGCTGCGCGGACATGAGCGAGGAAAAGCGATGAACGGATCTGCCTTGCGAGGCTCCTCAGATTGCAGTCGGACCAGGCGGGCAGAACATCGCGGTAACGCCCCGGCTCAGGCCTGTCGCCATACCAGGCGATGCCGAAACCATCTCCGTTTGTGGCCGTCTTGGCGCGGGTTGCACAATGGGATTGCTCTATGAGGGAATGGGCGGGTGATGAAACAAGCTCTTCCAGATAAAGCGGTTCGCCTCGATAGGCAGCCCAGCGGCACATGGATTTTTTAACTCCGATAGAGATCGCGGCCAAACGTGGCGCATTGAGAGGAGGGTCGGGTTATTCGCCTAATGAAAAGTTAAGCTAACAGTATTCGTGACGGAAATGCGACGGGCGAAACTTCACGTTTTGCAACGCACATTAAGACTGTTGTGTGCAGGCAACGCTTTTCGGCTTGCCCGCACGGTACCGTACAGACCGCCCCATTTGCGGCCATTCCGTGGCATCAAGGGTTGCCGATGTTCCACCTCGGCCTAGATAAGAACCCATGTCGCAACAAGCAAATCCACGTGAAGCCCGGGATTCTTCCGGTTTCACACCATCCGGAGCAGTGGTTTCGGGTCTTCTCAGAGACTTCGACCGATGGGCACTGTTCCTTGATATCGACGGGACGCTTATCGATCTGGCAGCCACGCCTGACGGGATCGTCGTTCCACCGAATCTCCCCACCACTCTTCACACGATCTCTAAAAAGCTCGGTGGCGCTCTGGCGCTGGTGACAGGTCGCGCCCTGCCTTATGCCGACCGGCTTTTCGAACCCTACCGATTTCCGATCGCGGGCCTTCATGGCGCTGAACGACGGATGTCGGATGGCCTCATAGAGCGTGTCACCGCGACACCGGAATTCGAAGTGCTGAAGGAACGCCTTGCGACAGAGGCCGCAGGACTGGACGGCGTGCTGATCGAGGACAAGGGGGCCGCAATCGGCGCGCATTACCGACAGGCCCCGCAGCTTCAGGCCCAGCTTGAAGCGCTGATGGAACGCGCCGCCATCGATGCAGGCAGCGATTTCATTTTGCAGCGCGGCAAAATGGTGATCGAACTTCGTCCGGCGCGAGCTAGCAAGGGTGAAGCCGTACGACACTTCCTCAGCGAACCCTGTTTTGAAGGCCGCTTACCGGTTGCGATCGGTGACGATCTAACCGACGAAGCCATGTTTGCGACCGCCAATGCGCTTGGCGGACTGTCGATCAGAATCGGCGAGGCGACCCTGCCTGACGGAAAAACCACGCAGGCGGCGATGCTTATCTCTTCCGCAGCCGAGCTGCGCGATATTCTGGCTGGTCTTTCTCGATAATGCGCCGGCTGTACTTCATCATTGGAAGGAATTTAACTTGAGCCGCCTTGTGGTCGTTTCGAACCGTGTCACCGTTCCCAAAAAGGCTGGCGATGCGCCGGCCGGCGGTCTTGCCGTTGCCTTGCAGGCGGCGCTCGAAGAGCGCGGCGGCATCTGGATGGGCTGGTCCGGCAATTCGAGCGGCGAACGTGAGCCGGAAAAACTGGATATCCGCGAGCATGGCAACATCACCTATGCGCTGACGGATCTGACGGATACGGATGTCGAGGAATATTACCACGGTTTTGCCAACCGGGTGCTCTGGCCGATCTGCCATTACCGGCTGGATCTTGCGGAATATGGCCGCAAGGAAATGGCCGGTTATTTCCGCGTCAACCGTTTCTTCGCCCACAAGCTGGCGCCGCTTCTGAAGGAAGACGACATCATCTGGGTGCATGACTACCACCTGATCCCGCTTGCCTCCGAACTGCGGCAGATGGGCTTCAAGAACAAGATAGGCTTCTTCCTGCACATCCCCTGGCCGCCGGCCGATGTGCTTTTCGCCATGCCGGTGCACGAACAGATCATGCGCGGACTGTCGCAATATGATCTCGTCGGTTTCCACACGGATTTCGATCTCGACAATTTCGGCGGCGGACTGGTGCGCGAGGGAATTGGCGAACGTCTGGAGGGAGGCAATAAATTCTCCACCTATGGCCGGACCTTTAAGGGCGGCGCCTATCCGATTTCCATCGAGACCGAAGCCTTTTCCAAATATGCGGTGAAGGCATCGCGCAATACGATGGTGAAGAAAGCCAAGGAAAGCATCGAGGGCCGCGATCTCATCATCGGCGTGGACCGGCTGGATTATTCCAAGGGCATTACCCAGCGTATCGATGCGTTCGAACAGTTCGTGCGGCTGAACCCGGCCTACCAGAACAAGGTCACCTATCTGCAGGTCACGCCAAAATCGCGATCCGAGGTTCCGGAATACG
Organism: Neorhizobium sp. LMR1-1-1.1; assembly: GCF_040675795.1. Lineage (NCBI taxonomy): Bacteria > Pseudomonadati > Pseudomonadota > Alphaproteobacteria > Hyphomicrobiales > Rhizobiaceae > Neorhizobium > Neorhizobium sp. LMR1-1-1.1. Next base: position 285,163 of record NZ_JBEGHE010000025.1, on the reverse strand, counting down.
AGCAGATGCAGCGTACGGTCGCCGAGCAGGCAGGTCGCGTCAACGGCGCTCTCGGCCAGGTGGACTGGACGCCGATCCGCTATGTGAACCGGTCCGTACCACGACCTCTTTTGGCCGGCCTCTATCGCCTTGCCAAGATCGGGCTCGTCACGCCGCTGCGCGACGGCATGAACCTTGTCGCAAAGGAATATGTCGCGGCGCAGGACCCGGAAGATCCGGGCGTTCTAGTTCTCTCCCGTTTCGCCGGCGCCGCCCGCGAACTGACAGGCGCGCTGCTGGTCAATCCTTACGATATCGAAGGGACGGCGCATGCGATCGCACGTGGTCTCAGCATGTCGCTCGACGAGCGCAAGCAGCGGTGGGAAAAGATGATGAACCACCTGCTCGAATACGACATCAACCGCTGGTGCGACGATTTCCTCAAGGACCTGACAGCGGATTAAACGAGCCGGACCTGGCTAGGAAGGGCTGTCACTTTCCTTGCCAAGGGCGAGACGCTAAAGCTCTGGCATGTTCCAGCTAGAGCAAGCCGCCACATTCGAGCAGATCATCAAGAAAAGCCGGTTCCTCGCGATCGCGCTTCCCGTTGCGACCGAAGAGGAAGCGAAGGCAGCGCTCGCGACGCATTCCGATGCCGACGCCAACCATAATTGCTGGGCATGGCGGATCGGTGCGGCCTATCGGTTTTCCGATGACGGGGAGCCGAGCGGTACGGCGGGCAAACCTATACTGGCTGCAATCGACGGCCAGTCGCTGACCAATGTCGTGGTGATCGTCACCCGCTGGTTCGGCGGGATCTTGCTCGGTAGCGGAGGTCTTGTGCGCGCCTATGGCGGCACGGCGGCGGGTTGCCTGAGAAACGCGCCGATGATCGAGCTGAAACCTTCCGTCGAAGGGCTTGTGCGTGTCGAGTTCTCTGATCTGGCGCGCGTGAAGGCGCGGCTTCAGGCGATCGCGGACCTTGCGATTGCCGAGGAGCAGTTTACCGCAACCGGAGCCGACCTGCATCTTCGGGTTCCAGAGACAGAAATCGAAACCGTATCACGGCTTGTCTCTGACCTCACGAGCGGCAGGTCGGAGCTGAAGATCGATTGATCGGGATCACGCCGCCTTGGCGACGTGATATTCCTTGATGGCAGCCATCTTGATCGACGGATAACGCTCGGCCTCGTAACGTAGCGAAAACGCATCCTGCGCCAGGAAAACCGGGTCGCCATCGAGGTCGCGGGCGATATCGCCGCGCTTGACGGTGATGAATTTTTCCATGTCGACCTTGTTGTCCGACGAAACCCAGCGGCAGACCGAGAAGCGCGACATTTCGAAACTGACCGGCAGGCTATATTCCGCCGAAAGCCGTTCCTTCAAGACGTCGAGCTGTAGCGCGCCGACCACGCCGACAATAGCGGGCGAGCCGTCTTCCGGCTGAAAGAGCTGCACGACGCCCTCTTCCGCCATCTGCTGCAGGGCTTCCTTAAGCTTTTTCGCCTTCATCGCATCGCCCAGCCGGACGCGGCGGAGGATTTCCGGCGAGAAGTTCGGGACGCCCTGGAAGACCAGCGATTCACCTTCGGTCAGCGTGTCACCGATACGCAGCGTGCCGTGGTTCGGAATGCCGACCACGTCACCGGCATAGGCCGTATCAGCGATATGGCGCTGGGAAGCGAAGAAGAACTGCGGTGCCGTGAGGCCCAACTGCTTGCCGGTGCGGGCAAGCCTGGCCTTCATGCCGCGTTCAAGCTTGCCGGAACAGATGCGGGCAAACGCGATACGGTCGCGATGGTTCGGGTCCATGTTGGCCTGGATCTTGAAGACGAAGGCCGTCATCTTGTCTTCGGCGGCATGAACGGTGCGGATATCAGCAACCTGGTCGCGCGGCGGCGGGGCGAAATCACCCAATGCGTTGATCAGATCGCGAACACCGAAATTGCGGAGCGCCGAACCGAAGAAGACCGGCGTCATGTGCCCTTCGAGAAAGGCTTGACGATCAAACGGGCGGCAGGCTTCGAGCGCGAGTTCCACTTCTTCGACGAAGGCCGCGCGCTCGTTTTCCGGCAGACGGTCGGCGACCGCCTGCGGACCGTTGACGGAGATGGAATCTTCGCTATCGGGACCGCGAACCTTGTTTTCGGCAAGATGATAGGAGCCACAGAAGCTTTTGGAGCGGCCGATCGGCCAGGTGATCGGAGCGGTATCCAGCGCCAGCTTTTCCTCGACTTCATCGAGGACCTCGAAAATGTCGCGGCTTTCGCGGTCCATCTTGTTGACGAAGGTGATGATCGGGATATCGCGCATGCGGCACACTTCGAAAAGCTTCAGCGTACGTGGCTCGATACCCTTGGCGGCATCAATGACCATGATGGCGGCATCCACCGCCGTCAGCGTGCGATAGGTATCGTCGGCGAAGTCTTCGTGACCCGGCGTATCCAGGATATTGAAGACCTTGTCGTTATATTCGAAGGTCATCACCGAGGTGACGACCGAGATGCCGCGCTCGCGCTCGATCTTCATCCAGTCGGACCGCGTCTGGATGCGATCCTTCTTCGCCTTGACCTCGCCAGCAAGCTGGATGGCGCCGCCGAACAGAAGCAGCTTTTCGGTCAGCGTCGTCTTGCCCGCGTCCGGGTGGGCGATGATCGCAAATGTACGGCGGCGGGAAACCGCCTCTGCCAGAGTTTCGGCCATGTCAGCAACAATCCTTCGAGTTGCCGCGTATCTAGCGACTTAGTGGATAAGTTTCAATTCGTGTTTGACCCCGGCGACTATCACCGGGCTAATGAGGAGATGAACGCTCACACTTCTTCTTCGCCCAAGCTCAATCTCATCCGCCTGGAAAATGGCGATGGACTGGACCTGCCCTCCTATGAAACCGGCGGTGCGGCGGGCATGGATCTTCGTGCGGCGGTGGCCGACGCCGAGCCCATGACGCTTGCGCCGGGAAAACGGGCACTCGTGCCGACCGGCTTCATTTTCGAGATCCCGGCCGGTTATGAGGCGCAGATTCGCCCCCGCTCCGGTCTAGCGTTCAAGAACGGCATCACCTGCCTCAATACGCCCGGTACGATCGATAGCGATTACCGTGGCGAAGTGAAGGTGCTGCTGATCAATCTCGGCGAGGAAGACTTCGTCATTAGTCGCGGAATGCGGATTGCCCAGATGGTAATCGCGCCGGTAACGCAGGTGCGCGTGGCCGAGATCAGCGACGTGACCGAAACCGTGCGCGGTGCAGGCGGCTTCGGTTCGACCGGGGTCTGACGCCGCTTTCCGGCCGCGCCAGCATTGATAGCTGTCAAGATTGCCTCTTTTGCAGCATGCGATTGCGCCACGCCGCCTGTCGGGAGAAGGATATTTCGCCTTTTTTCGATGCGACAAGACAAATTCATCCTCGCCTCTTTCTCCATCGGACACTATTTTCGGTCACCTGTTCTAGTGGAGAAACGACAATGTCGGACAAGAAGCCGGGCCGCGGCCGGATCTATTCCTCGATCACCGAAACGATCGGCGACACGCCGCTCGTGAAGCTGGACAAGCTGGCGAAGGAAAAGGGCGTGAAGGCCACGATCCTCGCCAAGCTCGAATTCTTCAACCCGATTGCCTCCGTCAAGGACCGTATAGGCGTCGCGATGATCGAGAGCCTGGAAGCACAGGGCAAGATCGCGCCGGGCAAGACGACGCTTGTCGAGCCGACTTCGGGTAATACGGGTATTGCGCTTGCCTTTGCGGCAGCCGCCAAGGGTTACAAGCTGATCCTGACCATGCCGGAAACCATGTCGGTCGAGCGACGCAAGATGCTGGCGCTTCTCGGCGCCGAACTCGTTCTAACCGAAGGTCCGAAGGGCATGAAGGGCGCGATCGCCAAAGCCGAAGAGCTGGCCGCCACGCTGCCCGATGCAATCATTCCGCAGCAGTTCGAAAATCCCGCCAACCCGGAAATCCACCGCAAGACAACGGCCGAGGAAATCTGGAACGATACCGACGGCAAGGTCGATATCTTCATCGCCGGTATCGGCACCGGCGGCACGATTACCGGCGTCGGTCAGGTGCTGAAGGGCCGCAAGCCTGACGTCAAGGTGATTGCCGTCGAGCCGAAGGAATCTCCGGTCCTTTCCGGTGGCGAGCCAGGTCCGCACAAGATCCAAGGCATCGGTGCAGGCTTTGCGCCAAAGATCCTCGACACCAAGGTCTATGACGAGATCGTCACGGTTGCCAGTGCCGACGCATTGGAGACCGCCCGCCATGTGGCCGCTCTCGAAGGTGTGCCGGTCGGCATTTCCTCCGGTGCCGCGCTGAAGGCTGCGATCGAAGTGGGCAGCCGCCCGGAAAATGCCGGCAAGACGATCGTCGTCATCATCCCCTCGTTTGCAGAACGTTATCTGTCGACCGCCCTGTTCGACGGTTTGGGCGGTTAAAACACATTCACGCAGCCGCGATCGCCAGCCGCTCGCTGGCCATGCGGTAGGAAATCGCCTCCGCCAGATGCAGCCGGCCAACGGTCGGCTTGCCGTCGAGATCGGCGAGCGTGCGAGCCACTTTCAACACCCGATGATATCCGCGTGCGGAGAATTTCAGTTTCTCCGCCGCATCCCTCAGCAGTTGCAGGCCGGACGGATCAGGTTCGGCCACTTTCTCGATCAGCGACGTGGAGCAACGTGCATTGGTGAGCGGCCCCGGCAGGCTTGCCGTGAGATAACGATCCTGCTGCAATTCTCTGGCTGCGTGAACGCGTCTGGCGACATCGGTACTGCTTTCCGCCGGTGCCGGCCGGATCAGGTCAGAAGCCGACACTGCCGGTACATCGATGCGGATATCGATACGATCCATCAGCGGGGCGGAAATACGGGCCTGATAATCGGCGGCACAGCGCGGACCTCTGGCGCAGGAATGGCCGGGCTCACCCGCCATGCCGCAACGACACGGGTTCATCGCCGCAATAAGCTGGATGCTGGCCGGATAAGAAACACGGTGATTGGCGCGGGCGATGACGCATTCGCCGGTCTCCAGTGGCTGGCGCAGAGCATCCAGCACCTGAGGTGAGAATTCGGGGAATTCGTCGAGGAACAGAACTCCGTGATGGGCAAGTGAGGCCTCGCCCGGTTTTGCCCGCAGGCCGCCCCCGACCAGCGCCGCCATGGTCGCCGAATGATGAGGCGTGCGATAGGGTCGACGATCCGAAAGCTTTCCGCCCGAAAGCTGGCCGGCGATCGAGTGAATCATCGAGACTTCCAGCAGTTCGGCTGCCGAAAGCGGCGGGAGGATAGAGGGAAGTCGTGCCGCCAGCATCGACTTGCCGGAACCAGGCGGACCAACAAAAAGTAGATTATGTCCGCCAGCCGCCGCGACTTCCAAGGCACGCTTGGCGCTTTCCTGTCCCTTGATCTCGGCCAGATCCGGCAGATTGGCCGGCAGAGCGCGGATTGCCGGTTGCGGACGCGAGATGACCTGCGTGCCGCGAAAATGATTGGCGAGCGCGATCAGGCTGCGCGGGGCGATAATATCAACATCCGGCCCTGCCCATGCTGCTTCCGCACCACTGTCTGCCGGGCAGATCAGGCCCTTGCCGACGGCATTGGCGCTGATTGCCGCCGGTAGCGCACCGGCAACCGCCGCCAGCGTGCCATCCAGGTTCAGTTCGCCGATGACGACATGATCGGAAACAGCATCACCCGGAATGGCGCCAAGTGCAGTCATCAAGCCAAGCGCGATGGCAAGGTCGAAATGCGACCCTTCCTTGGGCAGGTCGGCAGGCGCAAGATTGACCGTTACCTTTTTCGCCGGCATGGCGAGGCCGGACGCGTGCAGTGCGGCCTGCACCCGCTCGCGGCTTTCTGCAACCGCCTTATCCGGCAGGCCAACGATATGCATGCCCATCTTGCCCGGGCCGACCATGACCTGTACGTCGACGGGAACACCTTCTATGCCCTGGAATGCAATGGTACTGACGCGTGAAACCATGCCAATCGCTCCCACAGATCATGTCCGGAACGACGGCCCTGCCCCACGGCTTGCCTTCGCCCCAATACAACCATAAGCTGACACGGCGCGAAAATTTAAACAAGAACAAAAATCGAACAAACTAAACAAAAAAGGCGCCCGGTCAGGCGCCTCTCTGTCGAATCAAAGACTAAACTCAGTTGAGCTTGGCTTCGATCGCATCCCACATCAGGCTTGCGACATCGGCTCCGCCGAATTTCTTCACTTCGCGGATGCCTGTCGGCGAAGTTACGTTGATTTCGGTCATGTAGTCGCCGATCACGTCGATGCCGACGAAGATGAAGCCACGCTCGCGCAGAGCCGGTCCGATACGGGCGCAGATTTCCTTTTCACGCGTCGTTAGTTCGGTAGGCTCGGCGCGGCCGCCGACATGCATGTTGGAGCGGCTGTCGGTTTCGGCCGGCACGCGGTTGATCGCGCCCACCGGCTCACCATCGACGAGCAGGATACGCTTATCGCCCTTGCGAACCTCTTTCAAATAACCCTGAGCGATATAGGGTTCGCCGCGATACATCTGACCGAACATTTCGAGAAGCGAGGTGAAGTTGCGATCGTCACGGGCGGAGTGGAAGACGCCGGCGCCGCCATTGCCGTAAAGCGGCTTCAGGATGATATCGCCCAACTCGTGACGGAAGGCGGCAATTTCTTCAGGATCACGCGAGATCAGCGTCGGCGGCATCAGGTCGGAAAATTCGGTGACAAAGATCTTTTCAGGCGAATTGCGCACCCAGGCCGGGTCGTTGACGACGAGCGTCTTCGGGTGGATGCGTTCCAGCAAATGGGTGGAGGTGATGTAGCCCATGTCGAAGGGCGGGTCCTGGCGCAGAAGCACGACGTCCATCTGCGAAAGATCCACGCGCTGCTTCTCTCCGAGCGTAAAATGATCGCCCTTGATGTCGCGGACCTGCAGCGGTTCGACGGCGGCAAAGATCTTGCCGTCGCGCATGGTCAGGCGATCGGGCGTATAATGGAAAAGCTCGTAGCCGCGCGATTGGGCCTCCAAGGTCATTGCGAAGGTGGAATCGCCAGCAATGTTGATGCTGGAAATATGGTCCATCTGGATTGCGACCTTGCGAACATGCGCCATGAGTTTCGTCCCCGATAAAGATGCCGCCTGAATTTGGGCTTGCCTGATTTAGGATGGCATAGGCCCGAAAGCAATGCGGCCGGGAACAATCCCGACCGCACAGATTAAACTCATCCGCATCCGGCCGTTCAGGCGACCGGTTCGGCCACTGCAGCAGGGGCCTTGGCGGGCACGGAAGCCTCCAGTCGCTTGCCTGTTTCGGCATCAAAGAAATGCAGTTTGGACGGGTCGATTGCGATCCGCATATCATTCGTGATTTCGGCTTCGCCGGAGAGCGCGATCGTAACGGCCTGATCACCGACAAGGCCATGGGCCAGACGCTGGGAGCCGAGTTCCTCGACATATTCGACGGTAAAGGGCATGCCTTCAGCCGACGACACCACGCGCAGGTCTTCGGCGCGCAGGCCGACCGTGACGGCACCAGAAGTGGGGGCGTAGCCGTTGAGCGAAATCTGCGACGAGCCGATCGCGAGCCTGTCGCTCTGCAGTTCCGCTTTCACGAGGTTCATCGCCGGAGAGCCGATGAAGCTCGCTACGAAGGTGGAGGCCGGGGTGTGGTAGACGTCGAGCGGAGAGCCGACCTGTTCGATCTGTCCGCCGTTCAGGACGACGAGGCGATCGGCAAGCGTCATCGCTTCGAGCTGGTCGTGAGTGACATAGATAGAGGTCGTGCCGATGCGGCGCTGCAGGCGCTTGATCTCGCCACGCATCGAGACACGCAGCTTGGCGTCGAGGTTGGACAGCGGCTCGTCGAAGAGGAAGGCGGCCGGTTTGCGGACGATGGCGCGACCCATGGCGACGCGCTGACGCTGGCCACCGGAGAGCGCACGCGGCTTGCGATCGAGATACTGGGTGATTTCCAGCATGCGGGCAGCTTCATTGACGCGCGCGTCGATCTCGGCCTTCGGGGTCTTGCGGTTCTTCAGCCCGTATTCGAGGTTCTGGCGCACCGTCATATGCGGGTAGAGCGCATAGTTCTGGAACACCATGGCAATATCGCGGTCGGCCGGTTCGACCTGGTTGACCACGCGGTCACCGATCTTCACCGTGCCTTCAGAAATGGCTTCCAGGCCTGCGACCATGCGCAGAAGCGTGGACTTACCACAGCCCGAAGGGCCGACCAGAACGATGAACTCACCGTCCTTTATGTCGAGATTGATGTCGGAGACGGCACGTACGCCGCCATTATAGATCTTGCCAACGCTGCTGATGTCGATCGCGGCCATTGTTATCGTTCCTTACTTGTCGCTTTCGGTCAGGCCCTTGATGAACCAGCTCTGGAAAATCACCACGATTGCCACGGGCGGAAGCATGGCGAGAACCGCCAGCGCAAATGCCTCGTTGTAATCAGGGATGTTCGAGCCGACCCAGACCTGCAGGATGGATTTGATGCCGCGCATCAGGGTGAAGAAGCTCTCGTCGGTCGTCATCATCATCGGCCAGAGATACTGGTTCCAGCCATAGACGAACATGATGATGAAGATGGCGGCGATCATGGTACGCGAAATCGGCACCAGAATGTCGATGAAGAACTTGAATGGACCTGCGCCGTCGATACGGGCGGCTTCCAACAGTTCCTCGGGCACGGACTTGAAGAACTGGCGGAAGTAGAAGGTGCCGGTGGCGGATGCCAGAAGCGGCACGATGAGGCCTGTGTAGCTGTTCAACAGGCCGAGATCCGACATGACCTGATAGGAGGGCATGATGCGCACTTCGAGCGGCAGAAGCAGGGTGGTGAAGATCACCCAGAAAGAGAGTGTCGCCATGGGGAAGCGGAAATAGACGATGGCATAGGCGGCCATCATCGACAGCACGATCTTGCCGACGGCAAAGCCGATGCCGAGGATCAGCGAATTCATCATCATGCGGGCACCGGTGATATCGCCGGTAAAGCCACCCTTCTGAGTCAGCACCTTCTCGTAGGTGGCGATGAAATTATCACCCCAGGCGAGCGACAGGCCGTTCATGTGAATATCGGCTGCCGTGTGGGTGGAGGTCATGAAGGCGACCACGACCGGCATGCAGAGAAACAGCGAGCCAAGGATGAGGACGAGATGATCGGAAAACTTGGTGCGATACATGGCTAGTCCTCTCAATTGTAGTGGACGCGCCGCTCGATGAAGCGGAACTGGAAGATGGTGAGGACGAAAACCACGATCATCAGAATGACCGACTGGGCCGAAGAGCCGCCGATATCATTGCCGCGGAAGCCGTCGGCATAGACCTTGTAGACCAGCGTCACCGGGTTGTTGGCAGGCTTGTCCTTGACCATGACGTCGATGATGCCGAACGTGTCGAACAGCGCGTAGGTGACGTTGATGGTCAAAAGGAAAAAGGCGGTCGGCGCCAGAAGCGGAAGGATGACCGTCCAGAAACGGCGCATGCCCGAGCGGCAGTCGATCATCGCCGCTTCGCGCACGGAGACCGGCACGTTCTGCAGACCCGACAGGAAGAAGATGAAATTGTAGGGGATCTGCTTCCAGACGGCGACAACCGTCATGGCGAAGGCCGTGTCGTAATAGTTCAGGCCAACCTGCATATGCCAGCCGAAATAAGACATCATCTTCACGAAGGGGCCGACATGCTGGTCGAAGATCATCATGCCGATCAGGCCCGAAACGGGGGCCGCAATGGCGTAGATGGCGATGAGCAGCGTCTTGTAGGTCGAAGCGCCACGGATGACGCGGTCGGCCTTGACGGCAAGCAGCAATCCCAGCGAAAGCGACAGGAAGGTGACGAGCACAGTGAAGACTGCGGTAAACAGCGCGATCGACTGGTATTCGGAGCTGAAGATCACATCGGTATAGTTGCTCAAGCCCACGAAGGTGGAGCCGAAGCCGAACGGGTCCTCAAGGTAAAAGGACGAACTTACCGCCTGGACCGAGGGCCAGTAGAAAAAGATGAAGATCACCGCGAGCTGCGGGAAAAGAAACAGATAGGGCAAAACGGGCGAGGTGAACTGCACACGCTTCATTTCTTCCGCCGCGACGGCAGTCTTCTTGCTGCGTGCCTTGCCCCCGAAACCGAGACGGGACAGGAAACCGCCGGGCTGCGGTTGTGACGTCGTATAGGCCACGAGTTCTCCCCTTTCTTGCAATTACAAAAGAGCCCGCCCGCCCCTTATAAGGAGCGGACGGACCATGATGGGAGATGGCTATCAGCCGGCGGTCTTGGCGAAACGGGTGAGGAGGTCGTTGCCTTCCTTCTCGATGGTTTCGAAGGCCTTCTGAACGGTCGTTTCACCCGAGAAGATCTTGTTGTATTCGCGTTCCATGATGGAACGGATCTGCGGGTAGAAGCCGAGGCGGTAGCCCTTGGACCATTCGCCCGACGGCAGCATCAGCTGCTTGATGCCGACTTCAGCAACCGGGGTCTTTTCGTAGTAGCCTTCCTTCTTGGCCAGTTCGTAAGCAGCCTTGGTGATGGCGACGTAACCGGTAGCCTGGTGGTAGAACTTCTGGATTTCCGGCGAGGTCAGGAACTGGAAGAAGTCAGCCGTGCACTTGTTTTCGGCTTCCGGCTTGCCGGCCATTGCAAAGAGTGCAGCGCCACCGATGAAGGTGTTGGTGCCGGCGCCCTTGATGCTCGACCAGTAGGGAAGGAAATCAGCCGAGAATGGCATGGAAGCGGTCTTCTGCAGGCCACCGAAGGAACCGGAAGAACCGATCCACATAGCAACCTTGCCTTCTTCGAAAGGCTTCTGGTTGTCGTTCCAGCTTGCGCCGTAGAACTTGTAGAGACCTGCGTCAGACCAGGCCTTCAGCTTTTCGAACATCATGACAAGGTTCTTGTCGGTGAGGTTCATCTTGGTGTCGACAACGCTGTCGTAACCGTTGTTGTTGTTGGCGAACTGGATGTTCTGGCGCGAGAAGAAATTCTCGGTGAACTGCCAGGTGAGCTGCGAAGCGGTCATCGGGATGAAGCCGGCTTCCTTGAGCTTGGGAGCAACAGCTTCAAACTCTTCCCAGGTCTTCGGCACGGCAACGCCGGCCTTTTCGAAAGCCTGCGGGTTGACGTACATGATCGGAGCCGAAGAGTTGAACGGCATGCCGATGAACTTGCCCTTCGAGTCAGCGTAGAAATAGCGAACGCCCTCGATGAACGCATTGCGGTCGAACTTGTAACCTGCATTGTTGATCAGGTCTTCGGCGGCGACGGTTGCGCCCTTGGCGTTGATGATGGTGGCAGCACCGGCATCGAATACCTGCAGGATGTTCGGCTGTTCGCCCGAACGGAAAGCGGCGATACCGGTTGCCAGAGCTTCTTCGTAGGTGCCCTTGGAGATCGGAGTCAGAGCGCAAGCGGTCTGCGAAGCGTTGAACTTCTGCGACACTTCGTTGATGACTTCACCGTTACGGCCGCCCATGCCGTGCCACCAGGTGATGTTGGTTGCTGCGAGCGAGGAGGTTGCAGACATTGCAACTGCCATCGCGGCCATCGAGAATTTCTTGATCATGGTCATGGTTACGTCCTCTCCGCCTTGGTTGGATCGAGGACCGCAATAGGGCTTGCCCGTGACAGGCTCTTAACAATTCTGTTTCAGATTTGTGACGTTTGCACAGCTTTGCAAAAACTTCACAACACCGTCAAAAAGCATCCGGAAAATGCCGGGGCAAACGCCAGGGCAGGACGGCGATAATATCGTAACGGCAGGATAGAAGATGGGCGTCACGGCGGCGCGACAGCCAGATATCGCTTGCAGCCCTTATCCGCCTTTGGGCGCCGTAACCGACCGCATCGATCGCGTCAGCTTCTCGGGCGCGCGCCTTAACCTCGACAAACAGGATAAGAGTGTTTTTGCGGGCGACGATATCGATTTCGCCGAGCCGTGTCCGGTATCGGAACTTCAGGATCCGATACCCTTTAAAGAGAAGATAGAGAGCTGCGAGATATTCGGAGACGTGGCCGCGCCGTTCGGCGCGCCGGCGTTTATGCCGCCTGTCCTCGGCTCCGCGCCCCATCAGCCCTCATCCTTGTCCTTCATGGCGGCATCTTTCATGGTAACCAGCCGTTGATAGAGGTCTCGCTTCGAAAGGCCTGTCAGACGTGCCGCTTCCGCCGCAGCCTTTGCCGCGGGCATGGATGATGCCAGCTCCTCCAGCAGCACATCGACATCGACAGCCGCCGGCACATCATCATAGGCAGGCGGCCCGACGAGGAAGACGATCTCACCCTTGACGTTGCGACCGTCGAAGGCTTCAGCAAGCTCTCCGAGCGACGCGCGGCTGATCTCCTCGAAGGCCTTGGTCAGTTCGCGCCCAACACAAGCCGCGCGGCCCGGCCCCAGAACATCGGCAGCGGAGGCCAGCGTGGCGGTAATGCGATGCGGAGATTCAAAGAATATCAGCGTTGCGGGAATTTTCGACAGTTCCGCCAGTCGGTCGCGGCGTCCTTTTTCCTTCACCGGCAGAAAACCGGCAAACAGGAAGGCATCATTCGGAAGACCGGAAGCAACCAGCGCGGCGAGAGGCGCCGAAGCGCCCGGAATGGGGACTACCCGATGGCCCGCCTCGATGGCCAGCTGTCCGAGCCGATACCCCGGATCGGAGACAAGCGGCGTGCCGGCATCGGAGACCAGAGCCACGGACTTGCCCTGTTCCAGCGCCGCCAGCAGCCTGGGCCCCATCTCGTCGGCATTATGTTCGTGATAGGCATAGGGCTTGTTGGCGATGCCGTAACGGTCAAGAAGCACACGAGTGACGCGCGTGTCCTCGCAGGCCAGCACGTCGGCACCGGCGAGCGTTTCCAGCGCGCGCAGCGTGATGTCGCCGAGATTACCGATCGGCGTTGCAACCAGATACAGCGCCGGCTCCAGCGGGCGCGATGGCACGAAAGTGTTGGCAACACGGTAACCCCGGGTCGCTTCAGAGGGTCCAGCCACGAGCTTTTCAATTCAGTTGGATGATCATAAGCCCTTTATGGTCAAGGCGATGGCGGCCTGCAAGCGGCAGAAGGCCAAGTTTTCTGTGTGCAGCTCCGTCGCGAGTGCCGAAATGAAGCAGACTTCCCGCTTATCCTCTTGCGTTGAAAGGTCGATCTCTGCCATTTTGCCCGTCCACATCGTCCGGCTTGCGAAAGCCGAAGAATATCAGGTGCCCCACCTCCCGGGACGCCCAGGTCGAAAGCGGTTGAGTCCATGCGTATTACTCTCGAGCGGTCCAATCTTCTGAAATCGTTGAGCCACGTGCACCGCGTGGTCGAGCGCCGCAACACAATCCCGATCCTTTCCAACGTGCTGATGCGCGCCTCCGACGCGAGCGTCGAGCTGAAGGCGACCGATCTGGATCTGGAAATCACCGAAGCCGTTCCGGCGATGGTCGAGCAGGCCGGCGCCACCACGGTTCCCGCGCATCTTCTCTACGAAATCGTCCGCAAGCTGCCCGACGGTTCGGAAGTTCTGCTTGCCACCAATCCGGACGGCGGCTCGATGACGGTCCAGTCCGGCCGTTCGAAATTCTCGCTGCAATGCCTGCCGGAAACGGATTTCCCGGATCTGACCGCCGGTTCGTTCAGCCACACGTTCAAGCTGAAGGCGACCGATCTCAAGATGCTGATCGACCGGACGCAGTTCGCGATCTCCACCGAAGAGACCCGTTATTACCTGAACGGTATCTTCTTCCACACGATCGAGGCCGACGGCGACCTGAAGCTGCGTGCCGTTGCGACCGACGGTCACCGTCTGGCGCGCGCCGACGTGCAGGCGCCTTCCGGTTCGGAAGGCATGCCGGGCATCATCATTCCGCGCAAGACCGTTGGCGAGCTGCAGAAGCTGGTGGACGATCCGGAAGCACAGGTCACCGTCGAGGTTTCCGACGCAAAGATCCGTCTATCGATCGCCGACATCATCATGACGTCGAAGCTGATCGACGGCACGTTCCCGGATTACCAGCGTGTCATCCCGACCGGCAACGACAAGGAAATGCGCGTCGATTGCCAGACCTTCACCAAGGCCGTCGATCGCGTTTCGACCATTTCGTCCGAGCGCGGCCGTGCGGTAAAGCTTGCCCTGACGGAAGGCCAGCTGATGCTGACGGTCAACAACCCGGATTCGGGCAGCGCCACGGAAGAAGTCGCGGTCGGATATGAAAACGATCCGATGGAAATCGGCTTTAACGCAAAATATCTGCTCGACATCACGGCCCAGCTTTCGGGCGACGACGCCATCTTCATGCTTGCGGATGCGGGTTCGCCGACACTGGTCAGAGATACCGCGGGAGACGATGCTCTCTACGTGCTTATGCCAATGCGCGTTTAAGACAATCGAGGCGGCCGGAAATTTCGAGCCGCCTTTTTTATGCCGTTTTCTAATTGCGACATTTTTGCCTGCCTTTGCGTCATCGACCTTGACCCCTGAGGCCAGACGACCAAATAGGCTTGAAAACCGGGAGAGGTAACTAGATGGAATTACGCTTGAAGGAACGGCTCGGCCGTAAGTTCGACGAGGAAATCCGTTTCTTCAAGGGCTGGATGGATGGCCCGAAAAGCGTAGGCGCTATCTGCCCGACCTCTTCCGTCACCGCCAAGCGCATGGCGAGCGTCATCAACCCTTCATCGGGCCTGCCCGTGCTTGAACTCGGCCCGGGCACCGGCGTCATCACCAAGGCGATCCTGGAACGCGGCATTGCGCCGGAGAACTTGGTTTCGATCGAATATTCGACGGATTTCTACCAGAACCTGATCAAGACCTATGAAGGCGTTCACTTCATCAATGGTGACGCTTTCGAACTCGACAAGACGCTTGGCGAGATGAAGTCGGTCATCTTCGACAGTGTGATCTCCGCCATCCCGATGCTGAGCTTTCCGATGGAAAGCCGTATCGCGCTTCTGGAAGACCTGCTCGACCGCATGCCGGCAGGTAGGCCGGTGATGCAGATCACCTATGGCCCGGTCTCGCCGATCATCGCCAATCCGGATCGTTACAAGATCAAGCATTACGATTTCGTCGTGCGGAATATACCGCCGGCGCAGTTGTGGACCTACACTCGGACTTGATTCACACGCGCGTCAACTGGCCGAGGTAAGCGGGATCGATTTCGACCCGCTTTGGAGTTCTGACCGACATGACCTTCGGCCTTTATATCACTCACCCTCAGGTGCGCATCGATCCTGATGTACCGGTGCCGCAATGGAGCCTTTCGGATATCGGCCGGCAGCGCGCCGAGAAGGCTGCGCAGCAGCCTTGGGCGCAAAAGCTTGGCCGGATCGTTTCGAGCGACGAGACCAAGGCGATCGAAACGGCCGAGATCCTGGCCGCAGCCTCCGATGTCTCGATCATGCTTGCCCCTGACACGCATGAAAACGACCGGTCGGCGACCGGCTTTCTCGCACCGCCAGAATTCGAAGCGGCGGCAGACTGGTTCTTCGCCAATCCGACGGAAAGCTTCAAGGGCTGGGAAACGGCCGCGGATGCACAGGCCCGCATTGTTTCGGCTTTCGACCGCATCCTTTCCGACCACAATCCCGACATGCCGATCGCCTTTGTCGGCCATGGCGGCGTCGGCACACTTTTGAAGTGCCATCTGCTGCAGATCCCGATCACAAGAAGCCAAGATCAGCCGGGCGGCGGCGGAAATCTCTTCTGCTTCTCCCTTGCGGATCGGACCATCTCGTGCGACTGGACCCCGATAGAAACATGGCAAGGGGAATGACCAACATGCAAGCGCGTGACCGACTGATCGTGGGCCTCGATATCCCGACCGTTTCCGAAGCCGAAAAAATGGTCGCCACGCTCGGCGAGAGCGTCTCCTTCTACAAAATCGGCTACCAGCTGGTGTTTGCCGGCGGACTGGAATTTGCCCGTGACCTCGCGAAGGACGGCAAGAAGATCTTTCTCGACATGAAGCTTCTCGACATCGACAACACGGTGGCGAAGGGTGTCGAGAACATTGCGAAGATGGGCATGACCATGCTGACGCTGCACGCCTATCCCAAGGCAATGCGGGCTGCTGTCGAAGCCGCAAAAGGCTCTGACCTCTGCTTGCTTGGCGTAACGGTGCTGACATCAATGGATGCTGCAGACGTTACAGAGGCAGGTTATGCCCAGACGCCGGAGCAACTGGTTCGCACTCGCGCTGCACAAGCACGCGACGCCGGCATGGGCGGCATCGTCTGCTCGGCCGAAGAATCCGCCGCCGTGCGCGAAATCGTCGGTGTCGACATGGCAATCGTTACGCCGGGTATTCGCCCGAAAGGCGCGGATGCAGGCGACCAGAAACGTGTCGTGACGCCATTCGACGCCCTGAAAGCAGGCTCGACGCATCTCGTCGTCGGCCGCCCTATCGTCAAGGCTGAAGACCCGAAAGCATCCGCCGAAGCAATTCTTGCCGAAATGCGCGAGGCTCTCTGGCCAGCAAACGACGCCTGATACGCGTAGCTAACTAGCGATTGTTAGCGACCCGATTGCGTGCACCTTCATCGACAATCAGGCTCGGAGAGCCGCCGATCAGGCGGTTATCCATGACGGTGTTGTTATTGGCGCCGTCATCGTGATCCAGACCGCCGAGCAACATCTTGGGCTGGACGAGGCAATAGCTGTTGAACATGCTGAGTCCTTCCCGACTGCCGATCCACACGGCAGGACGTGCGACCGGCACCTGATACTGGAACGTGTTGCCGCGGATGGTATTGCCCTGCGGTGATTGATGGCGGAACGTGCCGCCCTCGCCGCAATTGCGGTAGAGATAGATACCGCCGCTGAGCGGGTTCACGAATGTATTGTTCTCGATGCGATTGTTCGCCGATCCGTCGACGGCAATGACTTCCCGCCATTCGGGGCGGGCCGAAAACGTATTGCCGGTGATGACATTTCCGGCCGATTCCGCATCGAGATAAACGATGGTCGAGCTTGCCTTGCCGGTGAAGCGGGAATTCTGCAGCGTGACTCGTGTCACGCCGGGCGCGAGATAGAGCGGCACCCCGACACTGCCAGAGAATGTAATGTTGTCGAGCAGGACGCCGGTCGGCGCTGCCGCCTGTGCCCGCTGCGTATGTCCGTCCCGGTTCGAGGATGCCTTCACTTCCTTTGCCTGGCCGTTATTGCCCAGGCCCTGGATGCGCAGATCACCCTTGATCTGGCAATTGCGAATGGTGATGTCGGTCGGCACGTCCCATTTTCCGTCGCTTCCCTTGCGGGACTGGATCAGCACCGTCCTCGCCTTGGTTCCAGTGCCGTCGATCATCGCGCCGTTGCAATCGAAAACCACGCCAGAAGCACGACTGCCCGAAAACGTGATGCGCTGGGTGATCTTGTCTCCCTTGTTCAGGCTGACGTCGCATCGAATATCGACCGGTTTTGAATCCTTCTTGGCCGGCGCACGAAGCGCATCCATGACGTTTGCCGGGCAGGCATCGGCCCGCGCATCGGATGATCCGGTGAATATCAGCGAGCCGATCGCCAGAAATACACTCGCTGCCAAAGGGAATGCGTAGCGCACCATATTGACTTGCCTCCTGATTCGCCCGATCTCGAATATACCTAAACTGGAGAGGAGGATATTTGATGACCAAGGGATATTGGATCGCACGAATGGATGTGCATGATCCCGAGCGCTACAAGGATTATGTGGCAGCTGCAAAACCGGCATTCGAGAAATATGGCGCCCATTTTCTGGCGCGCGGCGGCGCAGCGGAAGAACTCGAAGGCTCGTCACGCCATCGCAATGTCGTGATCGAGTTTCCGTCGATGCAGGCCGCTATCGATTGCTACAACTCGCCGGAATACCAGATTGCCGCAAAAATCCGGCAGGAAGTCGCCGATGGCGAGATGGTAGTCGTGCAGGGGATCTGACACGCCTATGGCGCTTCCTAACCTGCGCGTCGTACTTTCCGAAACCGATTCCGGTTTTCGTGTCGATGCTCCAGGAGACTTGCGACATCTGGGGCGCGCAAGTCTCTTCCACCACGTTGAGGTTTAAGCTAAAGACCAATGAGTAAGAGACAGCTTTCGGGGCAGACCATGACCGTGAACAATCTTCCGCCGCTCGTTACCGTTTTCGGAGGATCGGGTTTCGTAGGTCGCCATGTGGTCCGGACGCTGGTAAAGCGCGGCTATCGCGTGCGCGTGGCGGTGCGCCGCCCGGATCTCGCGGGTTTCCTTCTGCCGGCCGGATATGTCGGCCAGATTTCGCTGGTTCAGGCCAATCTTCGCTATCGCCAGTCCATTGACCGCGCCGTGGAAGGCGCGGCCCATGTGGTCAACTGCGTCGGCATTCTGTTCGAGAGCGGTCGCAACACGTTTGATGCGATCCAGGACACCGGTGCGCGCTCGATTGCAGAAGCTGCCGCCAAGGCCGGCGCCAAGTTCACCCATATTTCGGCGATCGGTGCCGACGTCAATTCCGGCTCATCCTATGCCCGCAGCAAGGGCCGCGCCGAAGCAAGCATCCTCTCCCTGAGCCCCGACGCCGTGATCCTTCGGCCGTCGATCGTTTTCGGGCCGGAAGACAATTTCTTCAACAGGTTTGCCGCCATGGCTCGCCAGCTTCCGGCACTGCCGCTAATCGGCGGCGGCAAGACCAAGCTGCAGCCGGTCTATGTCGAGGATGTCGCCGAAGTCGTCGGCCGCTCAGTCGACGGCACGCTGACGCCCGGTACGACCTATGAACTGGGCGGCGCCGAAGTGATGACTTTCCGTGACTGTCTCGAGACCGTGCTGCGCGTGACCTGCCGCGATCGCGCGCTGGTTTCGCTGCCCTTCGGCATCGCTTCGATGATCGGAAGTATCGCATCCTTGATCCCGTTCGTAAAACCGCCAGTCACGGCGGACCAAGTGGAACTGCTGAAGAGCGACAACGTCGTCTCCGAAAGCGCGATCAAGGAAGGCCGCACGCTTTGCGGGCTTGGCATTCGTCCGGTCGTTCCCGGCTCAATCCTTGCATCCTACCTCGTGCACTTCCGCCCGCAGGGTCAGTTCACCGGCAGTGGCAAGGCGGCCTGAGCTTAGCTTTCATCATTTTCATCCAGCGCGCTTCAAGTGCCTGCCTATCGGGCAGACACCTCTAAAGCCTTGGGTTTATGCAACTTGACATTTGTCGATGTGGCATAAAGTCCTCACACGCGAATGAGTGTGCGTTAACCGCAGGTTTAGCAAAAACCGTTATTGAATTCAGAAGCGGTGACCAATAAATCGGTCGCACGAAATTAGTTCACTGCAAATCACCTGTTTGAAAGGCGTCTTTCATGGGCAAGCCTATCGCCCTTTTCTTTGCATGCGCGGCACTTGTTATTCTCGCGGGCTCTTTCATGGCGCCCCAGACCGCCGCAAGCGGCAAGGAAGGTTGCGCTCCGGCTTACGGCGTCGACCCTTGCGCCACGGCATCCATTCCTCGCTAAGCGAGACAAGAGAGCGGCGACAAGCCGCTCTTTCTTTAGCGCCGAACGCCATCCCGGCTTAGCTCTCATATTTAATAGCGACGTAGCCGAGAGCCCCAGGAAAACCGGCCGCAAGCCCCGCAATTCGCACGGTTACCAGCAATTGCAATCGTTCTTAATTATTTGCTGACGAAATGCAGGCAGTTTGCGACTTGTCGCGAATTTATGCCGCTTGCTTGTGTTGGCCCTATCAAGTCCATATAGCTGACCTTAAGTCAGGCGGGCGCGATATAAGCCTACGCCACCCACACCCCGCACACGATAGCCGAAGCCCGATGCCCACCCTCTACCACCATCCCATGTCGTCCGCCTCGCGATTTGTTCGCCTGATCCTTGCCGAGTATGGATTTCAGGCTGATCTGGTAGAGGAGCAGCCATGGGAAAAGCGGCGGGAATTTCTCAGCATCAACCCGGCAGCGACGCTTCCCGTCTATGTCGATGACAGCATGCGTGTGCTCTGTGGTCCCTCGGTGCTGATGGAGTTTCTCGACGAAACCCATGGCGTGCTGAAGCGCGAGCGCCGTCTTTTGGCGGAAGATCCCTGGCACCGCGCTGAAATCCGCCGACTGACGGAATGGTTCCTGCAGAAGATGGAGCAGGACGTGACCCGGCCGTTGACCCGCGAACGGGTCTACAAGCTGCAGATGACAGCAGCGCAGGGCGGCGGCGCGCCGGATTCAAAGGCGCTGCGCACCTCGCGCGCCAATATCCGTCAGCACATGAAATATCTGTCCTGGCTTGCAGGCTCCCGCCAGTGGCTTGCCGGTGAACGGCTGAGCTATGCGGATCTGGCTGCTGCGGCCTCGATTTCCGTTCTCGACTATCTCGGCGAAATCGAATGGTCGGATTTCCCTATCGCCAAAGACTGGTACCAGCGATTGAAATCGCGCCCTTCCTTCCGCCCGATGCTTGCCGAGCGCATTCGCGGCCTGACCCCGGTCTCCCATTATGCGGACCTCGATTTCTAGCGCCGACAAAGCCGGAGACGATAAGGCGCTTCGCCGGCGGGAGAAGCTGACCGCCTTCATTCGCGAGGAAGCCATCGCTCAGGGCTTCGATCTCTGTCGCATCACCCTGCCGACAAGCATTCCGCGTGCACCGGAGAGGCTCTCCGTATTTCTCGACGATAGCCATCACGGCACGATGGACTGGATGGCGGAAACGAAAGAGCGCCGCGCAGATCCCAAGACACTTTGGAGCGAAGTGCGTTCGATTGTGATATTCGGGCTGAACTACGGCCCCGAGGAGGATCCGCGCTATCTCCAGTCCATGAAGGACAAGGCGGCGATCTCAGTCTATGCGCGCAATCGCGATTATCATGACGTCATCAAGGGGCGATTGAAGGAAATCGCCACTCGGTTTGCAGCGCGTGCGGGCGAAGACGTCAAGGTCTTCGTCGACACCGCGCCCGTCATGGAAAAACCGCTAGCAGAGGCGGCGGGGCTTGGCTGGCAGGGTAAGCATACCAATCTCGTCAGCCGAACCCATGGGTCGTGGCTGTTTCTCGGCAGCCTGTTCACCACCGCCGAACTTTTGATCGACAGTTCGGAGAAGGATCATTGCGGCTCCTGCCGAGCCTGTCTCGATGCCTGTCCGACAGCCGCATTCCCGGCCCCTTACCGGCTGGATGCGCGGCGCTGCATTTCCTATCTGACGATCGAGCACAAAGGGCCGATCGATGTGGAATTCCGGCCGCTGATCGGCAATCGCATCTATGGCTGCGATGACTGTCTCTCAGCCTGTCCGTGGAACAAGTTTGCAGCGAGCGCATCCGAGATGAAGCTCAAGGCGCGCGATGATCTGAAGGAGCCATCGATCGCCTTTCTGCTGACGCTGGACGATCCGGCGTTTCGCACCTTCTTCTCGGGTTCGCCGGTCAAACGTATCGGGCGCGACCGTTTTGTTCGCAATGTGCTGATCGCAGCCGGCAATTCCGGTGATCGCCAGTTCATCGCGCAATGTCACCTTCTTGCCGATGACGCTTCTCCTATCGTGCGCGGCATGGCGGTCTGGGCCTTGAGGCAGCTGATGGACGATGGCGCGTTTGCCGCATTCGCGAGAGGCCGCGCAGCAGATAATGATCCCGAGGTTCGCCGGGAATGGCAGATGGCAGGAGTGGATTGATGACGGTGATGATTTTCGGATGCGGTTATTCGGGCAAGGCGATTGCGAGAGCCTTTGCAGAAAAGGGCTTTTCCGTTGCCGGTACGGTCCGCACGCTTGAAGGCGCCGAAGCGCTCGCATCGCATCATATCAAGCCTTACATTTTCGACGGCACTGCATTCAGCCCGGAATTGCTGGCGGCACTACGGGATGTCACCCACCTCATCCAGTCGATCCCGCCCGGCAAGGAGCACGATCCGCTGCTGAAACTCGTTTCCGGACGGCTTACGGCGCTCTGCCCGAAGCTGAAATGGATTGGTTATCTATCGACAGTCGGCGTTTACGGCGATCATGGCGGCGGCTGGGTGACGGAAGAAACGCCGGGAAGCCCGATCCTCGGTCGGTCGATCGAACGGGTCGGCACCGAAGAGGCATGGGCCGAGCAGGGTCGCATTGCGGGCGTGCCGGTCGCGGCGCTGCGTCTTTCCGGCATTTATGGACCGGGGCGCAACGCCTTCGTCAATCTCGACCGTGGCACCGCACGCCGCATCATAAAGAAGGACCAGGTGTTCAACCGTATCCGCGTCGAGGATATCGGCAGCGCCACGCTGTTTCTCGCAGAGCGTAATCTTGCCGGCATATATAATGTGACCGACGACGAACCCTGTGCGCCCCAGGATGTGATCACGGAGGCCGCCCGCCTGATGGGTGTCGAGCCGCCAGCGGAAGTGGATTTCGACAGCGCCGACATGACGCCCATGGCACGCTCTTTCTATGGCGCCAACAAGCGTGTCTCGAATGAAAAAATCCGTTCGCTGGGTTTCCAGTTTGCATTCCCCAATTACCACACTTCACTCGCCCAAATGTGGTCGGAGACTACCTGGCGCGGCTGAAAATCCCATTTTGAAACGGTTGAAATTTCCATCCTTAGGCATCTTTCGAGTTAATATTTCTTAATCCTTACGGCAATGCGCCACATAATCTGTCCAATTTGGGCAGAAATCACCGTGCGACAACAAATTTTTTTCGCGTCATTTTGTGATCGCGGCGCATCACGGAATCTTGCAGGAACGTGATTCCGTTTACCGACTGATTCCTAAGGTTTTATTCCAACATCAATTAGCCGGCTCGTTAAAAAGATCGATAGCAATGTAATCACAAATGTTACGTTCATTAACATTCCGTGATATAAAATCCCACGTTTTCGCCATTTTTCGCCTCGCCTAAGCCAATTGCACGCAACGTGCAGGGACTTAACGACGGGGACGACCGACTTGAAAATAGTTCGACGCCTAACTGCCGCCACGGCCGCCATTGCTGCTTTTGCACTACTCGGCCAGGCGCCAGCCAATGCGGCGCCCGGATGCGGACACGCATCCTGGTATGCTCTCACTTCCAAGACCGCATCCGGTGAACGGATGAATGCGGCCAAGCTCACCGCCGCGCATCGCTCGCTGCCCTTCGGCACCAAGGTACTGGTGACCAACAAGCGCAACGGCAAAAGCGTGATCGTGCGCATCAACGATCGCGGGCCATTCATCCGCGGCCGGGTTATCGACGTATCCAAGGCCGCAGCCCAGAACATCGGCATGGTGTCATCCGGTACCGCGCAGGTCTGTTATCAGATTGTTGCCGACACCCAGAAGGTTGCAGGCAAGGGCATCAAGGGCGTCGACGGCTAAGCCATTCGACACTTCGAACTTCAAGGTACGGGCCTTGCTGCGGCAGGCCTCCCCCTTGCCCTTCTGCCCGATCGCGGTTACGACCGGCTCCATACGGGTTCAACCGATACGGAGTATCACATGCGACTGGGCGGGCGAGTAGCCGGAGCAATTGAAGTTCTGGCCGATATCGAAGCACGCAAACGCCCGGTGGCGGATGCACTGAAAGACTGGGGCCTTGCCCACCGTTTCGCCGGCTCCGGCGACCGGGCAGCCATCGGCAATATCGTCTACGACGCGCTTCGCATGCGGCTTTCCCATGCCTGGCTGATGGATGACGACAGTCCCGTTGCACTTGCCTATTCTGTCCTGCTGCGCCAGTGGGGTTTTACCACCGAGACGCTTGCAGCCGAATTTGCCGACGACAAGTTTGCACCGCCGGCACTGACCGACGCTCATATTGCCGCTTTTTCCAGCCGTAATATTAATGATGCGCCTTTGCATGTGCAGGGTGATATCCCGGACTGGGTGCAGCCTTCATTTGAAACCAATTTCGGCGCCGACTGGCTTACCGAGGCAAAGGCGCTAGCCGATCGCCCGACGCTCGATCTTCGCGCCAATACGCTGAAGGCCAATCGCGACAAGGTGGTGAAGGCGCTGGAGCGCTCTGGCGCAAAGGCAGCCGCAATCGCCCGCAACGGCATCCGCATCGCAGCCGGCGAAGGCGCATCGCGCCTGCCCAACGTCACGGCCGAGCTTTCCTTCCAAAAGGGTTGGTTCGAAGTGCAGGACGAGGGCTCGCAGATCGTCGCCGATCTGGTCCAGCCCGGCGAACACGACCAGGTGCTGGATTATTGCGCCGGCGGTGGCGGCAAGACGCTCGCCATGTCGGCTGCGATGAACAACAAGGGTCAGGTTCATGCCTATGATGCCGACCGCAAGCGTCTGGCTCCGATCATCGAGCGCCTGCGCCGCGCCGGCACCCGCAATGTTCAGGTTCATGACGACCCGCGCCAGCTCGATGCCCTGAAGGACAAGCTGGATGCCGTTCTCGTCGATGCGCCCTGCACCGGCACCGGAACATGGCGCCGCCGCCCGGACACCAAATGGCGACTGACGCAGAAAAACCTCGACGAGCGGATTTCCCAGCAGCAGGACGCGCTTGGCGAAGCTGCAAAGTTCGTGAAGCCGGGCGGAGCGTTGCTTTACGTCACCTGCTCCGTGTTGCCGGAAGAGAATGATCGCCAGGTCGAGCGTTTCTGCGCCGAGAACCCGACCTTCTCGATCACTTCGGTCGCTGCCGACTGGACGAAAATATTCGGCGCTCAGGCGCCCCGTCCTCGCGTTGCGGATGCAGGCACGATCACACTGTCACCCGCAAGTACCGATACGGACGGATTCTTTTTCTGCCGCATGCAACGCAAGGTGTAAATTTCGGTCGCAAGGATCAACCATAACTTCAAATAGTTCTAAACTAGAACGTTTGACACCACTTTTAATTCACGCCAAGAACTCTCATTGGCGACGTCGTGGGATCGACGCCGCGAAGGAGAGGGACATGACCCGCAAAACCTTGCTCGGCGCCGCTATGGCGCTTTTTGCCGCCTCGACGGTGTTCACGTCGATACCGGCCCGTGCAGAAACTACACCGGCCGCTGTGCTGAAGCACTATGCCGAATTGGCGCAGGCGAAATACGAGGACTCGCTGACGACGGTGCAGGCTCTCGACAAGGCGATCGACGCCCTGATCGCCAAGCCCAGCGATGCAACGCTGAAAGCCGCCAAGGCCGCATGGATTGCCGCCCGCGTGCCTTACCAGCAGTCGGAGGTCTATCGTTTCGGCAATCCGATCGTCGACGAATGGGAAGGCAAGGTGAATGCCTGGCCGCTCGACGAAGGCCTCATCGATTATGTCGATGCGTCCTACGGCACCGAAAGCGATGAAAACGCGCTCTACACCGCCAATGTGATCGCCAACCCCAAGCTGAAGATCAACGGCGAGGAAGTCGACCTAACCGAGATCACGCCGGAGACGATCCAGAGCCTGCACGAAGCGGGTGAGATCGAGGCGAATGTCGCGACCGGTTATCATGCGATCGAGTTCCTGCTCTGGGGACAGGATCTGAACGGCACCGGACCGGGCGCGGGCAACCGCCCCTATACCGATTATGACAAGGCCAATTGCACCGGCGGCAATTGCGACCGTCGTGCCGCCTACCTCAAGGCCGCATCGACCCTGCTTGTCGCGGATCTCGGCGACATGGTGAAAGCCTGGGCTCCGGATGGCGACGCCACCAAGAATGTCGAGGCCGATGGCAATGCGGGCCTCACCGCAATCCTGACCGGGATGGGTTCGCTTTCCTATGGCGAGCTTGCCGGCGAACGCATGAAGCTCGGCCTTTTGCTGCATGATCCGGAAGAAGAACATGATTGCTTCTCCGACAACACCTATGCATCGCATCTCAACGACGCGATCGGCATCAAGTCCGCCTATACGGGTGAATATACCCGTGTGGACGGCACGAAGATGAAGGGGCCGTCGCTTTCCGATCTCGTTGCCGCCAAGGACAAGGCGCTCGACAAGGAAATCAAGGGCAAACTCGATGCGACGCTTGCGGCGATGAACGTCATGAAGGATCGCGCCCAGAAGGTCGAAGCCTATGACCAGATGATCGGCGAGAACAATGCCAAGGGCAATGCGGTCGTGCAGAAGGCAATCGACGGCCTGATCGATCAGACCAAGAGCATCGAACGCGTCATTGCATCGCTGGATCTCGGCAAGATCGAGCTTGAAGGTTCCGACAGCCTCGATAATCCTGACGCTGTCTTTAAATGATCGAAGAAAAGGCGGGCCTCGCTTCCGGGTGAGGCCCGATCCACCCATGGGCGCATTCCGAGCCTTCCCATACTTGCTGCCTCTGCTTTCCGGCGCGCTCGTGCTGGTGCCGCTGATCGCCACCAGCAGCGACAGCCTGCTCCCTAAAGCGCGGACAGATCTCAATCCGAAGGATCTGAAACGCGTCACCGGCGTGACCAAGCCGACCACGGATTTTTCCAAGGCCGAACAGTTCGAGACCATGTCCGGCGGCGCTGCTACGACCAAAGCGATCGTCAATGGCGACGCGTTCTCGCATTTTTCGCCGAACATCACCTTCGAGGAAGAGCAGAATTTCAAGCTGGGGAACGCGCTGTTCACCAAGCTCTGGGTGTCGTCGCCCTCCTCCACCCAGGCCTCCGACGGTCTCGGGCCGCTGTTCAATGCGCGCGCCTGCCAGAGCTGTCACCTGAAGGATGGCCGCGGCCATCCGCCGGAAGGTGCGGCCGACGCAACCTCGATGTTCCTGCGGCTGGCGCGGCCTGCCCGCACCGACGAGGAGCGCGAGGCGATCGGCGATTACCGCAAGCTGAATTTTCCCGATGCGGTCTATGGCGAGCAGTTTCAGGATTTGGCAGTTCCGGGTCTTGCCTCGGAGGGGAAGATGGAGATTTCCTATGAGGAAATCCCGATTACGCTTGGTGACGGCGAAATCGTCAGCCTGCGCAAGCCGACCTATTCTGTCTCCAATCTCGGTTACGGACCACTTGAAGATGATGTGACGCTATCACCGCGTATTGCACCGCCGATGATCGGCATGGGGCTGATCCAGGCAATCCACGAGGCCGATGTCCTTGCGAATGCCGATCCTGACGACAGAGACGGCGACGGCATATCCGGCAAGGCGGCGCTGGTGCGTGATCACATGACCGGCGAACTAAAGCTCGGGCGGTTCGGCTTCAAGGCGCAGAATGCCTCGATCCGCGACCAGTCCTCGGGCGCGTTTACCGGCGATATCGGCATTTCGACACCCGATACGCCGTTTTCGCATGGCGATTGCACCAAGGCGCAGGCCGCCTGTCTTGCCATGCCGACCGGCGTGCAAGAGCGGTTGGGGCCGGTCGAAGCGCCCGATCCGGTGCTGTCACTCGTCACCTTTTATTCGGAAAACCTTGCCGTGCCGGCGCGTCGTAATATCGACGATCCGACAGTGCTGAAGGGCAAGGAGATGTTTTATTCGGCCGGCTGCACCGCCTGCCACACGCCGAAATTCGTCACCCGCCGCGATGCCGGCAATAAGGCACATGCTTTCCAGCTGATCTGGCCCTATTCTGATTTCCTGCTGCATGACATGGGCGAAGGGTTGGCGGACGGTCAGCAGGTGGGCGTAGCGAACGGGCAGGAATGGCGCACCCAGCCGCTCTGGGGCATTGGGCTTACCAAGACCGTCAACAATCACACCTTCTTCCTGCATGACGGGCGTGCCCGCAATCTCACCGAAGCGATCCTCTGGCATGGCGGCGAGGCGGAAGCCGCGCGCAGTGCATTTGCAGCCATGGGCAAAGAGGATCGCACCGCCCTTCTTACCTTCCTGGAGTCGCTCTGATGCGCAAGACCTTGGCCGCCAGCCTGATCGCACTGCTTCCCGCAGCATTCGCTTCCGCCGCGTTTGCGCAGGAGGCTGATACCGCGCCGACCGTCGAACTGCCGGTGGCAACCGTGACGAAGGTGATGACGGCCGCAGTGGGTGGCTTCATACGGCCGGGGTATGACGCGTTTCAAAAATCCGCTGAAGACATGACGGCGAAGATGAAGACACTCTGTGCGGCGCCGTCTCAAACCAATTACGATGCCGCAAAGGCCGGCTTCGGCGAGCTCGCGGCCAGTTGGGCGCATATCGAGATCGTCCGCACCGGCCCCGTGATCGAGCAGAACAGGTTCGAGCGCATCCTGTTTTATCCTGACCGCAAGAGCACGGGCCTGAAACAGGTCCAGGCAGTTCTTTCCAAATCCGACGAGACGGCCACCGATGCCAAGACGCTCGCCACCAAGAGCGTCGCGACGCAAGGGCTGGGCGCACTGGAATATCTTCTGTTCGGTACGGACTCAGATACGCTTATTTCCGGAAATGACTTCCGTTGCCGTTACAGCACTGCCGTTGCCGAAAATATAGGGAATGTCGCCGCCGAGATATCCGGCATCTGGGATGCACCGGACGGTATTCAGAAGGCCTGGGAACAGCCGGGAGCAGACAATCCCATCTATCGGACCGGCGGTGAAGCGATCACCGGGCTGCTCGGCATTCTCGTGCATGGCGCCGAAGCGGTGCGCGACCAGCGGATCGAGACCTTCTACAAGGGGGCGGACAAGGCGAAATTCCCCAAACAGGCGCTGTTCTGGCGCTCGGAAAATACCTGGCCTATGATCAAGGCAAATCTTGATGGATTGTCCGAACTTTTGACGACATCCGGCATGGTCGAGCTTCTTCCTGAAAAGGACAGGCCGATCGTCGCCGCCACGGAAGAGAAGCTGAAATCCATGTCTGCCCTGACGGGTGAAGTGACGCCGGATCTCGAAAAGGCCGTAGAGGACGCGGGCGAACGCAAAAAGCTCGATACGCTGCTGGCCGATGGCAAGGATGTGATCGCCAAGCTCAATGACGGATATGGCGGCGCGATCGGCCTCTCTTCCGGCTTCTCCTTCGCCGACGGAGACTGAGATGGCCTGGAACGGCGAGACAATTGACCGCCGGGCGTTTCTGAAGGCTGCCGGCATCGGTTTTGCGGCCACGTTCGCTCCCGGATCGCTCTATGCGCTAGAGCGGGCCGATGCGGTCTATGCCTCCGGTTATCGCGCCTCTGACGGCACATTCGGCATTGCCACGGTTTCCGAACGGGGCGAGATCATCGACCGGATGGCCCTGCCCGCCCGTGCGCATGGCATGGCTTTCAGTTCCACGACGGGCCGCGCCGTCGCCTTTGCCCGTAGACCCGGCACGTTTGCGATGGTGTTCGATTCCTCTCGACAGGCGGAGCCGATCGTCATCACCGCACCGGAGGGCCGGCATTTCTACGGCCACGGGCATTTCTCGCCGGATGGTTCGGTGCTTTATGCCAGCGAAAACGATTTCGCCGGCAATCGTGGCATGATCGGGCTCTATGACGGCCGGGATTCGTTTCGGCGGATCGGCGAATTCGACGCTCATGGCATCGGCACGCATGACATGACCGTCTCGGATGATGGTGCTCTTCTGGTGATTGCCAATGGCGGCATCGAGACCCATCCGGATTTCGGCCGCACCAAGCTCAATCTCGACCGCATGGAGCCGTCGCTGGTCATGCTTGATGCCAGAACCGGGTCACTCATCCAGAAACACAGGATGCCTTCATCGCTCAGCCAGCTCTCGACCCGGCATCTGGATATAGCCGAGAATGGCCGCATCTGGTTTGCCTGCCAATGGGAAGGCGCACGCAACGAAACACCGCCGCTTGCCGGCTGGTTCTCGAAGGGCGAGGATATTGCACTTCTCTCGCTGCCGGACGAGACGACGGCGCGGCTTGCCAACTATGTCGGCGCAATCGCCGTCAATCGCCGTGAAAACATCGTTGGACTTACCTCGCCGATCGGCGGCGCGTCAGTGACACTCGATGCGAGGACAGGCATCGTCTTGACAGAAGAGAGCGTCCACGAGGCGGCCGGTGTGGCGCCTGCGGCCCACGGTATTGCTGTGTCATCCTACGATGGCCGCTTCAACGACACACGCAGCGACGTCGCCTGGGACCAGCATATTATCCAAATAAAATGATCTTTACTCAGGTTGCAGCGACCCTAGATCACCCTCCATGGGTAAAATACTGACCTGTGCTTTCTTCATTGTCACCTGCGTTGCCATCGGTGCACTCAGCAGTTACGCCAACACACCGGGCGAGTGGTACCAGTCGCTGAACAAACCGTTCTTCAATCCACCCGACTGGGTTTTCGCACCGGTCTGGGCGGGTCTCTACGTGATGATCGGCGTTGCGCTGTCCACGACATGGTTCGATGAGAACAATACCGGCCGGCTGATCGTCTTCGCCATACAGGGTTTTCTCAACATCTTCTGGTCGCCAGCCTTTTTCGGCCTGCAAAGCCCGCTTCTCGGCCTCGTCATCATCGTGCCGATGCTGGCCTTCATCCTGCTGTTCATCGTGATGAGTTGGAGGCCCAACCGGCAGGCCGCCTGGCTTTTCGTGCCTTACGCATTCTGGGTTGCATTTGCCGCAGTATTGAACCTTTCGATCGTTCTGTTGAATTGATAATAGTCATTTTGTCGCGCTTGCCGATCCGCCTGCAGCATGCCAGTTTCGCCGCGACACCAAGGGCAGACCATGAAGATTACCGATCCAGGCGACTTTCACGAACGCATACGGCGCAGTTTCGCCAAGCAGAACGCCATGGAGATGCTTGGCGCGGAACTGACGCGCATCCAGCAGGGCATGGTGGAGATCGAGCTTCCTTTCGATGAGAAGCTTACCCAGCAGCACGGTTTCCTGCATGGCGGGGTGATTTCCGCACCACTCGAGACTGCCTGTACCTATGCCGCCTATACGGTGATTGCGCCGGAAGTTTCGCTTCTGACGATCGAGTTCAAGGTCAACCTTCTTTCGCCCGGTCGCGGCGAGCGTTTCCTTTTCCGTGGCGAGGTCACCAAGCCCGGATCGACGATCATTGTGGCCGATGGCCGTGCCTATGCGATCGGCGACGGGCCGGCAAAACTGATCGCCTCCATGACCACGTCGATGATGGTCATCCGCGATCGTCAGGACGTGGTGGAATGAGTTTCGAACTGACACGGCTCGGCCGGCATGTGGTGCTATTCGTCATGGCCGTCGACGCCGAATATGGGCCGCACCTCAAGTCTCGCATCAAACCGCTGATGACCGGCGTCGGTCCGATCGAGGCCGCAATCGTGCTGTCGCACGCGCTGACGAAGCTGCAGGCGAAAAACGAAATGCCGGATCTGATCGTGTCGCTCGGTTCGGCCGGCTCCCGGACGCTGGAACAAACGGAAGTCTATCAGGCCTCCTCCGTTGCCTATCGCGACATGGACGCCTCGCCGCTCGGTTTCGAGAAAGGTCGCACACCCTTTCTCGACCATCCGGCGATCATGCCGCTGCCACTTCGCATTCCAGGCGTGCCCGAGGCTGCGCTTTCCACGGGCGGCAATATCGTCTCTGGCGCTGCCTACGATCTGATCGCTGCAGACATGGTGGACATGGAAACCTTCGCCATCATGCGCTGCTGCCAGTTGTTCGGTATTCCGCTGATCGGTTTGCGCGGGATTTCCGACGGGAAGGCGGAGCTGAAGCATGTCGATAACTGGACTGAATATCTGCATGTCATCGACGAGAAGCTGGCTGGCGTCATCGACAGATTAGGAAACGCCCTAGAAAGCGGCAATTTGGCTTTCTGAGCAGTTGCAAAAATCGGGGTTCTTCATTAAAGGCTCGCCATGACCCAGATAGCTCATCCCGACAGCATCCTCATCATCGATTTCGGCAGCCAGGTGACGCAACTGATTGCGCGCCGCATCCGCGAAGCGGGTGTCTATTGCGAAATCCATCCCTTCCAGAACGCCGCCGAAGCTTTCGACAGGCTCGCGCCCAAGGGCGTCATCTTCTCCGGTGGCCCGGCTTCGGTGACCACCGAAGGCAGCCCGCGCGCACCCCAGGCCGTGTTTGACAGCGGCGTGCCGATCCTCGGCATCTGCTATGGCCAGCAGACGCTCTGCACCCAGCTCGGCGGCGTCGTCGAAGGTGGTCATGCCGCCGAATTCGGCCGCGCCGATGTGGAAGTCAAGAAATCGAGCCCGCTGTTCGACGGTTTCTGGGAAAAGGGCGGACGTTACCCGGTGTGGATGAGCCACGGCGACCGCGTGACACAGCTGCCCGACGGTTTCGAGGTTATTGCGACCTCCGAGAACGCCCCGTTCGCCATCGCTGCCGACGAGAGCCGCCACTACTACACGACCATGTTCCACCCGGAAGTGGTGCACACGCCGGATGGCGCAAAGCTTCTTTCCAACTTCGTGCATAAGATCGTCGGCCTGAAATCCGACTGGACCATGGCCGCTTACCGCGCCGAGATGATCCGCAAGATCAAGGACCAGGTCGGCAACGAACGCGTCATCTGCGGCCTGTCCGGCGGCGTGGACTCGTCCGTTGCAGCGATCCTCATACATGAGGCGATCGGTGATCAGCTGACCTGCATTTATGTCGATCACGGCCTAATGCGTCAGGGCGAGACCGAACAGGTTGTCGGCATGTTCCGCGACGCCTACAATATACCACTCGTGGCTGTTGACGCGTCCGACCTGTTTCTCGGTCAGCTCGAAGGCGTGACCGACCCGGAAGTGAAGCGCAAGACGATCGGCCGGCTGTTCATAGAAGTGTTCGAGGCGGAAGCTGCCAAGATCGCTGCCGATGGTAAGGGTGCTCCGAAGTTCCTGGCACAGGGCACGCTCTATCCGGACGTGATCGAAAGCGTCTCCTTCTCCGGCGGCCCTTCGGTTACGATCAAGAGCCACCACAATGTCGGCGGCCTGCCCGAACGCATGAACATGCAGCTCGTCGAGCCGCTGCGCGAACTCTTCAAGGACGAAGTCCGCGCGCTTGGCCGCGAACTCGGCCTGCCGGAGAGCTTCATTGGCCGCCACCCCTTCCCGGGTCCAGGCCTCGCGATCCGCTGCCCCGGTGGCATCACTCGCGAAAAGCTCGATATCCTGCGCAAGGCGGATGCGATCTATCTCGACGAAATCCGCAAGGCCGGTCTCTACGACACGATCTGGCAGGCTTTTGCCGTGCTTCTGCCGGTCCAGACTGTCGGCGTCATGGGCGATTACCGTACCTATGATTTTGTCTGCGCACTGCGCGCTGTCACCTCGGTCGACGGCATGACGGCGGATTTCTATCCCTATGACATGAACTTCCTCGGCCGCGCGGCGACCCGCATCATCAACGAAGTCCGCGGCATCAACCGCGTCGTCTACGACGTGACGAGCAAGCCGCCCGGCACGATCGAGTGGGAATAACAGACTGACAAATCTATCGGCGCGCTTTCACCTTCAGGCGCGCCGATAGCGTATTTTACTGTGCCTGTTTCCGTCATGGGAAGGCATTTTCGGGAAATTGGATACCGAGACAAGCGTGGCTTGTTCAAAATTCCAAAAGAGAAAGACCGTTCAGATAACTATCAGCTTCAAGGTCTAAGGTTGCGGTTCAACCGCATCTGTGGATGGATAGGGCAGACAGACAATAGCGCTCCCTCCACGGCATCTTTCATCACCTTCGAGTTTTCCCCCAAGCTCTGGATATCTTCCCATGCTCCAACGCCTCTACAACTGGACGATGGCGCTCAGCGCCCGCAAGTCTGCGGAAGTCTGGCTCGCCGTCATCGCCTTTGTCGAAAGCTCAATCTTTCTCGTGCCCGCCGACGTGCTTTTCCTGCCCATGGCGCTGGCGAGGCCCGAACGTGCCTGGCGTTATGCGCTGGTCGCGACGGTGTTTTCGGTTCTCGGCGGCATTGCAGGCTGGTGGATCGGCTCATTTGCCTTCGATGCGATCGCCGCTCCGATCCTGGAATTCTGGGGCAAGCTCGACACGTTCAACGAGCTTAAAGCCGGGATCACCTTCGAGACGATCCTGCTGATGCTGGTGACCTCCGGTTTCGCGCATCTGCCGCCTATCAAGGTGGTGACGATCCTTTCCGGTGCGGTGCATGTAAACATCTGGCTAGTCATCATGTCGGCGCTCGTCACGCGCGGAGCACGCTTCTTCCTCCTGGCTTGGCTGTTGCGCCGCTACGGCGAGGGCATTCGCCACTTCATCGAGAAGCGTCTTGGCAAGATTGCGATGATCGGTGCTTCTGTGCTGATCGTCGCCTTCACGGGGTACAAGCTTCTTCTGGCGCACTGAGCGTCGGCAAAAGTTCAAAAGAGGGATTGCTGTGCCGGCTCCGGCGGCGTGAAACGCACACCCTCAAGCTCGAGCATACGCTGTTTCGAGGTCGATCCACCAGGGGCTGAAAAACCGCCGAGCTTGCCGCCGGCGGCCAGTACCCGGTGGCAAGGTATGATCAGCGCCACCGGATTTTTCGCCATGGCCTGGCCAACATCACGCGCAGCCTCCGGCCCAAGGCCGAGTTCCTTGGCGATCGTGCCATAGGTGCTCGTATGACCCCAGCCGATGCGGCGGGCTGCGGCATAGATATTCCTGAAGACCTCATCCTGGCCTTCAAGATCGAGGCGGATCTCGGAGAAATCAATCCGCTCGCCAGCGAAATACCGTTTCACCAGCGCGATCGTCTCTCCAATCTCCACGGGCGGTGGCGATTTTTGACCGTCACCGATCCGGCGCAGGAGAAGGTTCTCGGTCGACAACTCGCTGCTTGTCGGTAGCTGAAAACGGGTGATACCGGCAACATTCCACGCAATGCCGCAGAAGCCGCCAGCGGTTTCGAAGATCGCATATCGATGTCCGGACATGAGCTCACTCCGTTCGTGTGATTTCCCCTGTCAGAATCCTATGTCATGAACAGGCAATCAACCCGTTTCTTGCACCAGAAGATTTGTGATCGCCTAGATCGCTTGCCTACGTTCTCTTTTTGTTCTTTATTGTCAATTGAATTCTCTTATACTGCGTCATCCGCATGATCCCGCGTTGATGAATAATGGGAGGTGCAGAGTTGCCGTACCACCAGCCATGCCTGCCGCTGACAGGCAATGTTCCTGGGAAAAACCGATCCGGACAACCGCACTTCGCGCCTCGGTGGAGAAGTGAACTCTTTTTCGTACTGAAACCGCCGCCCTCCTTGGCCGAGGAGATATACAAGGCGGCTTGCGAGCATGCGCATGGTCGCACCAACCGCCAACGTCACCCGGCGCATTTGCTGCATGTGAGCCTGCTGTTGATGGACGAATTTGACAAGCCGCCCTACGATCTCATTCCCCGGATCGAAACTGCAATCGGATCGATCAGGGCATGCCCGCTTACAGTGACTTTGGACGCATGTGCTATCTACGGAGGCGGACGGCATCTGGCGCTGACAAGTGCGGCGAGGAATACCGATATTCAGGCATTCGTGCGGATGCTTCATGGCGCGCTCAGCCGGCATAACCTGCCACGCCAGGCATTTCGCACACCTTCACCTCACGTTACCATCATCTATGGCTACGGGCGCAAGGAGGTTCTGAATATTGGGAAATCATTTACATGGCAGGCGCGCGAATTTGCGCTTGTCTACAGCCACAAGGGCGAAACACGCCATGAGCCATTTGGATGCTGGCGTTTTAACGCCGACGCTCCACCATATGCCAGGCCGGCAAGCCAATTATCGCTTTTGGATGAACCAATCACCGGCGGCGACCGAAACCCCGCTCTCACAACAAAGGCCGCCATGCGAAATGACGGCCCGCGAGAAACGAGGTGATATTAGGCAATTAGCCGATGCGGTCGAAAGCCTTGGGATCGATACCGAGAATGGTCAGATCGCTATTCTTCGGACGACGATGGTTTTCAACGGCAGCCGAAGCAGAAACTGCAGCGCCGAAAATTGCGAAGGCGCGGCTGATACGGCTACCACGGTTTTTGTTCTGGGCGTACATGACATCAACTCCTTTTCTGTCGGCTAATATATGCGCCCAAGACTTCATCTTCACAACGCATACGCGCACAGATCAGCCATGCGAACTTGGCATGCCACTATTTGATCTGCCTCATTGGCTTGCATTCTGCGATGTGGTGTTGTTATCGCTTCGCTGACCAGTCCGGCATCGCGTGATGCGGGCAAAGGGGACAAAAGGACGGCGAAATGGCGATCACCATCTACGGCATCAAGAACTGCGACACGATGAAGAAGGCGCGGACATGGCTGGACCAGAAGGGTGTGAGCTATGCATTCCACGACTACAAGGCCTCGGGTATCGATCGCGACCATTTGCAAGCATGGGTCGATAAAGCCGGATGGGAAACGGTGCTGAACCGCGCCGGCACGACCTTCAAGAAACTCGGTGAGGCCGATCGCCAGAATATCGATCAGGCAAAGGCGATCGAGTTGATGCTGGCGCAGCCGTCGATGATCAAGCGGCCGGTGCTGGAAGCGGATGGAAAGCTGCTGATCGGCTTCAAGCCCGAGATTTACGAAAACGCTTTTCCGGGCGCCTGAGAATGTCGAAGACCACACGCGCAACCCAAACCCTCGACAAGCTGAAAATCGCCTATACGATCGTTTCCTACGACTATGATCCCAATGCCGACCGGATCGGATTGCAGGCGGCGGAGGCGATCGGGGAAGAGCCGAAACGCGTGTTGAAGACACTGATGGCCGAACTTGATGGCAAGCCTATCTGTGTCGTGGTGCCGTCCGATCATGAAGTGTCGATGAAAAAGCTCGCCTCGGCCTTTGGCGGAAAATCCGCCCATATGATGAAGCCGGCCGATGCGGAACGCTTGACG
This sequence comes from Neorhizobium sp. LMR1-1-1.1, assembly GCF_040675795.1. Lineage (NCBI taxonomy): Bacteria > Pseudomonadati > Pseudomonadota > Alphaproteobacteria > Hyphomicrobiales > Rhizobiaceae > Neorhizobium > Neorhizobium sp. LMR1-1-1.1. Next base: position 248,650 of record NZ_JBEGHE010000025.1, on the reverse strand, counting down.
GGTTACCATGTCGGCGGCATCAGCCCGCTTGGCCAGAAGAAGCTCGTACCGACGGCGATCGAAATCACCGCACTGGACGAGCCCTACATCTTCATCAACGGTGGGCAGCGCGGGCTGCAGATACGCCTAGTGCCCGCCGATGCGAAAGAGGCGTTGAAGGCGATCGCCGCTCCGCTGATTGCCTGACGACCGCATGTCCAAGACTTCAATTTTGCCCCAAAGCTCTCTAAGTCTAGCCTCACACGAATAATCGAGAGGCTGAGCCATGACCATCGTCCCGAACATCCAGACATCCATCGATCCGATCAAGCTTGAGAAGCTTGGCGAAGTCGCAGTGAAGGTGGGGCTTGGGTTGGAAAAGGGGCAGGACCTCGTCATCACCGCGCCGATCGCCGCGCTGCCGCTAGTTCGGTTCATCACCAAACACGCCTATATGGCAGGTGCGGGCATCGTTTCGGCCTTCTATTCCGACGAGGAAACGACGCTGGCTCGTTATCAGCATGCACCTGATGCCAGCTTCGACAAGGCCTCCGGCTGGCTCTACGAGGGCATGGCCAAGGCTTATGAGAACGGTGCCGCGCGGCTTGCAATCGCCGGCGACAATCCGATGCTGCTTTCCGGGCAAGATCCGGCCAAAGTTGCCCGCGCCAACAAGGCCAATTCCATCGCCTACAAGCCGGCACTCGAAAAGATCGCCAATTTCGACATCAACTGGAACATCGTTTCCTATCCCAATCCCTCTTGGGCACGTCAGGTTTTTCCGGATCTGCCGGAAGATGCTGCCGTTGCCAAGCTGGCTGAAGCGATCTTCGCCGCCTCGCGCGTCAACGTCGCAGATCCGGTAGCAGCCTGGGCGGAGCATAATGCAAACCTTAGGAAGCGTTCGACCTGGCTGAATGGTGAGCGTTTTGCGGCGCTGCATTTCACCGGTCCCGGCACCGACCTGACCGTTGGCCTGGCAGATGGCCATGAATGGCATGGCGGCGCGTCCACGGCGAAGAACGGGATTACCTGCAACCCGAATATCCCGACCGAAGAAGTCTTCACCACGCCGCATGCGCTTAAGGTTGAGGGCCATGTATCGAGCACCAAGCCGCTCTCGCATCAAGGTACGCTGATCGACAATATCCGGGTGCGGTTCGAAGGCGGCCGCATTGTCGAGGCGAAAGCTTCGAAGGGCGAGGAAGTGTTGAACAAGGTGCTGGATACGGATAAAGGTGCACGCCGGCTCGGCGAAGTGGCACTGGTGCCGCATTCGTCGCCGATCTCGGCAAGCGGCATCCTTTTCTACAACACGCTGTTCGACGAAAATGCCTCGTGCCACATCGCGCTCGGCCAGTGCTACTCGAAATGTTTCCTCAACGGCGCTTCGTCGACGCCTGATGAGATCAACGCGCAGGGCGGCAATTCCTCGCTCATCCATATCGACTGGATGATCGGTTCCGACAAGGTCGATATCGACGGCATCCGGCCGGACGGCTCCAAGGTTCCGGTTATGCGCAAGGGTGAATGGGCCTAATCGGCCCCTTGCCAGTCAAAACAGCGGCGCAGCACATCTGTGCGGCGCCGGCATCATGTTGGGCAGGATTTTTTCGGCTTCTGTCGTCCCTTCGGCATAACATCTGTTGCCGGCTCACATTCTTTGCGATGAAATCCCGGCGGGTGCTTTCTGCGACCCGCCAAAAGCTGGCTGATCTCTTTCACGAAGGAATACAGCATGCAGATTTTTCCGCATAAGACGATCCTCCCGATATTGCTTGCCGCCCTGTCCTTTTCACCCGCCCTGGCGGAGGAACAAGGCTTGTGGAAAGTTTAATGACAGCCTGAAAGGCGCCAAATACGTCGATCTGACCCATACGATCACGCCGAACATTCCGGTCTGGGCCGGTTTCGGCAAACCGAGCTTCGGCCAAGCCGCCGCCGGCACCGATCTTGAGGGTTATGCCAAGAAGGGCGAAACCTTTACCTTCGAAAAACACGGCTTTGCCGCTTCCACCTACAATCTGACGACCGACCAGCTCGGCACTCAACTCGATCCTCCGGCGCATTGGGCACCAGAATATGCGGCGATCGATGAGCTGCCTGCGACCTATGCCATACGGCCGCTGGTGGTCATCAACATCGAGGACAAGGTGAATACGGATGCCGGTTATCATCTGCAGGTCTCCGATATCACCGATTTCGAGGCGAAACATGGCCTGATACCGGAAGGTTCGGTGGTCTTCGTCCGCTCCGGCTGGTCGAAAACATGGCCCGATCCGGCTCTTTCGACAGCTCGTCCATTCCCGGGCGTGGGGCTGGAGGCACTGAAATTCCTGCATAACGAGCGCAAGATCCTGTTTCACGGGCATGAACCACTCGACACCGACACGACGCCCAATCTGGAAGGCGAATACTGGCTGATGCACAACGGATATGCCCAGGCGGAGGGCGTCGCCAATCTGGACAAGGTGCCGGAAACGGGCGCACTCGTCGCGATCGGGTATCCGAAATTCGGCGGCGGCGTGGGCGGCTATGCGCGCTACATCGCCATTTGCCCACCCGATTGGCCCCATGGCATGACGATCGGTTCAATCCCCGAAGCCCCGCTGCAGAAGTTCGACAAGCCGCTGCATTTCGATGAGCAGGCCGGCATGCGCGTGCGCTGATGTACCTGATCTCCAGCGCCGCGCTTCCTTCACCAGCGCGGCGCAAGCTTATTCGTCAAGCATCCGCAAATCATCACGACGGAAGCGGATAAGAACAGGCCAAGAAACATGGCTTTCCTCTGTGGTGTTCATATGAACCGGAGGGTTGTGAATGCCAGTGATTACATTTGCGAATACGAAAGGCGGCGCCGGCAAGACCACGATGGCGCTTGTTGTGGCCGGGGAGTTGGCAAAGCGAGGTTTTCGCGTTGCCATGCTGGACGCTGATCCGCAGCAGTGGGTTTCCCGCTGGATGGTGCGGATGGCGAAGGTGCCGAAATTCTCGATCATCGCCGATATCGACGCCGACAATATCGAAAAGACGATCAAGGACCTGAAGAAACGTAACGATTATGTGGTGGTGGACCTGCCCGGCGGCGTCACACCGTTGCTCGCCAAGGGGCTGGGGCTTTCCGACCACGTTTTCGTGCCGGTTCAGGGGTGCGCGCTCGATGCCGCGGGCGGCGCGCAGGTGCTCGACATCCTGAAGAAGCTCAAAAGCGAATGCGACATCCATATCGCGCATTCGGTGGCGCTTACCCGTGTCAGTTCCATCATCACCACACGGGCGCTTCTTGCCGTGAAAGGCATGCTGGCGCAACAGGGCGTCCATGTGCTGGCAACTCCGCTGATCGAACGCGCTGCCTATCGTGACATGTTCGATGCCGGTACCCTGATCGATGCGCTCGATCCGGAAGCCGTCAGCAATCTTGCCAAGGCTCAGGACAATGCACGCTTGCTGGTCGACGAGATCGCGCAGTTTGCTCCCGTCCCCGTCAAGGTTCCGAAAACTGCCAAATCGACAGCGACTGCCAAGGCAAAGGCGGAGACACCCCGCAAAACCGCGGCTGCCAAGAAAGCCGCCTGATCCTACCTAAATCGGCTGGAACGTCCCCTTCCAGCCAATCAATTCAGAAGAGACTGCCCTGCTTCGGCGGCCCAGATGCGACATCGGGCTTCGGCGCTTTCCGCTTCGGCGGAACTGCAGCCGGAGCCGCTTGTCCGGGATCGGCCGAACCCGATGCTTCACCAGCAACCGCAAGGACACGGCCATCGGCAAACTCGATCGAAATCGCGCTGCCTTCCGCAACATTTGCGGCGCGCGTCAGGGCGCGATCCGCGCTATCCCGCACCACCACATAACCGCGCTTGAGCACATTCTTGTAGGAGAGTGATTGGAGCACACGATCTTGCCCCATGAGCACCGAGCGGCTGCGGGACAAGGTGTGGGCAAGTGCCGTGTCAGCCTGACGGATCAGGGCGGCAAGATGCTGGCTCTCGCGCTGCAGGTGGCCGGCCAGACGGGCAGGCAATGATTTCAGCGAGGCGTCGATACGTGCAACCCGCCCCTTTTCGCTGAGGATCTGTCGCTCAACACAGCGATCCGCCCGCAGGAGCCGGTCGGTGAGAGCCTGCCGCTGCAGCACCAGCCGGTTGGTCAGCAGGTCAAGCCGCAAGCCGGACGAGGCACGCTCATAGGTACGGCGCTTGGCGATCGTCGTGCGTTCCAGCGAACGGCCCAAACCTGCTGCCGCCTCATCGAAACGCCGGCGGGGAAGCGCCAGCAACTGGTCGAGCGAGGGAAGTGCCCGCACAAGCGCGCGCAAGGACTGGCTGCGATGATCCATCTGCCGCGATGCGCTGCCGCGTAAACGCGCCGAAAGGTTTGCAAGCTGGGCATCAAGATCGGCCTTTACCGGCACCGCCATTTCGGCGGCCCCTGTCGGCGTCGGCGCGCGCACGTCTGCGGCATGATCGATCAGTGTCCAGTCGGTCTCATGGCCGACGGCTGAAATCAGCGGGATCGCACTCTCTGCTGCAGCCCGTACGACGATCTCGTCGTTGAAGCTCCAGAGGTCCTCAAGACTGCCACCGCCGCGGGCGACGATCAGCACATCCGGCCGCGGCATCGGATCACCGGGACGGACGGCATTGAAGCCACGGATGGCGGCTGCGACCTCCTCGCCCGAACCCTCACCCTGTACCTTGACCGGCCAGACGACGACATGGACGGGAAAACGGTCGGTAATGCGATGCAGGATGTCACGGATGACAGCGCCTGTCGGAGAGGTCACGACGCCAATGACACGCGGCAGATAGGGCAAGGGCCGCTTGCGTTCCTTGTCGAAAAGCCCTTCTGCTGCCAGCTTGCGGCGGCGTTCCTCCAGGAGCGCCATCAGCGCGCCGGCACCGGCGGGCTCCAGGTTCTCGATAACGATCTGGTATTTCGACGAGCCGGGGAAGGTCGTGACCTTGCCGGTGGCGATGACTTCCATGCCCTCTTCGGGGCGGAATTTCAGGCGGGAAAACGTGCCCTTCCAGACCACGGCATCGATGCGCGACCTGTCATCCTTGAGGCTGAAATAGGCATGGCCGGACGAGTGCGGCCCGCGATAACCGGAAATCTCGCCCCTGACGCGCACATGGTCGAAGGCATTCTCGACGGTTCGCTTGATCGAGCCGGAAAGCTCCGAGACCGAAAATTCAGTCAGATTGCTTTGTGCTTCGGGTGCGAACGTGCTGCTCATCTTTTTGTTCTAACCGATCGTCATAAGGATTTCATCCGCCGGCATGCGGATTGATGTGGACGAGATGGAGAGCGGCACCGATCCTTTTCCGTGCGTGCGTCCCCGGCCCGCGTGGCCGTGAGATAATCCGGGCAGTTCAAACCGGAGAAACTGCCATGACCGATCCTTTTGCCAATACCCAGCCTTCTCTTTCAAGCCCCGCCTCTGCCGGAGGTGCCGTTACACTCAGCGACACGGCCACGTTTTCGGTTCCCAGCCGTGCGCTTTACGTCGGCAGTGGCGGCGATCTTGCGGTGCGGATGCTCTCCGGCGACGACCTCTCGTTCACCGGCGTATCGTCCGGCAGCTTCCTGCCGATCCGCGTGGTCCAGGTGCATTCCACGGGCACGACAGCGGGCGCAATCGTCGCATTGTTCTAATATGCGAACCGGACAATAATGGAACCCGACCAATGCTGCCGCGTTGCGTCCATATGGAGGAACGGACTTAGGTCGGAGGACAAGCGACCTAAGTCTTAACAGTGATCGGTCAATCGTAGCTAAAAAAATGACCCGCCGTTAGGCATGATGCGAAAGCATTCTTTAGAGGGTCGTAAGATATACGATCTCCGACACACAGGAAGGAGATCCGCCGTGTTATTTCTAACGGCAACAACCATTGGCCTCTTGGCCGGCATGACACGCAGTCTCGCGTCTATAATCGCGGCTGCATTGCTTATTCCCGTTGTCTTTTTTGTTGCTGCCGTCTTTGGCGCAACGAGCATGCTTGGCTTGCTTATCGCTATACTCGGCTTCAACTTCGGTCTGATCAATCTGATCGTTGCGGCTGCGTTCATCCAGTCATTCCGTCACGCCTGACTTATTTCGGATCAGCTTCGTTAACGACAAAAAGCTGGAATCTGCCATCCGATCGGACCGGCGAGAGATAGGTCGGCAACTCGCCTCGCGCCAATGATGCGTAGAGGCCATCACGGTAAAGCTCGATAAGATTTTCGGTTTGCGGATCGTTTCTGCAGAATGCAAGTGCGGTTACGTCCGCATTTTTGAGCAGTGCGAGTGCATCATCCGGCTTTGCCATGCCAATGTGAAGTTCGGCCAGCATGCCACCCTGGTTGCGATGATAGGGAGCGGCCAGAACCCGATGCTGCGTAAACCTCAAAATACCCGCACCACGATTTGAAGGAGCGGCAATCATTCCCGGCGGAAGACCGCGAAGCGCCGCCATATCTTGGGCATCGCCGCATGTATTGTCTTCACCGGCGTTCTCCATAGCAAGAACGTCCATGCTTGTGGCGCCGATACCCTGTTTCAGGATGACGCCGCCCAGCCCCCAGACGACGGGGACGGATGCCAAGGTTGCTAGGACAAATCCAAGATTGATCGAAATACTCTTCGGATTGTCTCGCGCCTTTTTCTGAAGATCGGCAATCAGCAATGCGAGCGGCGGAATGCTCAGGAGATTTGCGAAAAGGCTGCCACGGATCTGGACCAGAGCAACCGCCCAGCTCGCAGAAACAAGCGCCAGAAACAGGAGATGCAGGCCACGATCGTCACCGCGCCAGATGCGTAAGGCACAGGCGAAGACAGCGAACAGTCCGACGACGTAAAAACCTGCAATGGTTTCCGGAAGCTGCTGCATCTGTGCGGTTATGGATTGCGCCTCGGTGACGTGATCCAGCCAGAGCTCAACCAGTATGGGATCAAGATTGGCGAGCGGACTGCCAAGGCATTGCGGCGCGATGAGCAGAGCCAATGCGCCAATAATCGTGCCTAGGACGAAGGACGCGGCGAGCCTGATACCCATCCCGGCGCGCGCCGGAAGGCAGGCAAGGCTGAAAAGCCCAGCCCCTCCCAGCGCGGAGAGGGAAAAGAAGCCGAGTGAAAGGTTATCGCAGGTGACGGCGGCGTATGCGCTTGGTGGGATTGTCGCAAAAAAGGCAGCCGTGATAGCAAGTGTGAGAGAAAGGCCGAATGCGCGCGCAGCGGAAGCAAATACGGCCCCTTGCCAAATCCAGCGGGCGGCGACGCAGACACATACAATGGCAACAAAAGGCGTGGTCTCCGCCCCTATGGCAATTGCCAGAGCAGTAGCGATCCCCGCGACCGCGTGGCCCAACGTATTTCCACGGCGATCTGCCAGAAGTGCAGTGATCCCGATTGCCAGAACAAGCTGGACATTGTGATGGTCAAGCGCGCCCGGACGGAACTTCATGCAGGTAAAGGCATAGAGTGCACCTAGGCCAAGCGCGATATGCATCACCCGTGGCCCATCGGTCGCTCCACCCAGGCGCCGACCAGCGAAACCGACGGCGAGCAGAAGCGGGCCAATGAGCAGAAGCGGCCAGACACTGGCCGCTACGCCTTCGGCCATCTCTACAGGCATGAACAGCGAAAACAGCTTGATAAGTCCGCCGATCGGAGCGTCGATGAAGCGGGACCAGTGCATCAAGGTGCCGCCGGAAAGGCCGAGACGGTACTGCATAAGGTCGAACCAGCCCTGGCCACCAAGCCAGTCGCGAACTTCAACCAATCGCATGACATCGTCATTGTCGGGGCCGATCAGATCCTTTGCTTTCGGCAGGGAGATAAGTGCGACGGCGCCGGCAGTCATCAGCCAATAAAGTGCGACTGCAGGAAAAAGCCGGGACAGAACGGAGGCTGAAGCAGGCACGGCATGCTGCCGGGACGTCTCATCTGTCGTCGTGTTCATCATTCACACTTGTTTTGAGCAGTTAAGTAAGTCCCGCAACCTAAACTTAACCTTCCCAAGAAATAGTAAAGCAGACAGGGCAGGCCGTATCTGCACTGGATTTTCCGCGTACAGAGTGAAAATCATGAAAGATACTTCTGCCGGTGATCATGCCAGCGCACATGCCGGCATTTTGGCGGGCTCCATTTCCGGTGATCTGTCGATTGCAGTCCTGATCCCCTGCTATAACGAGGCATCGACGATCAGAGATGTCGTGCATGGCTTTCGGGAGGTTCTCCCGACTGCGCGCGTTTACGTCTACGACAACAATTCCACCGATGGCACCGCGCTCAAAGCAATGCTGGCCGGCGCCGAGGTGATGCGCGAACGCCGCCAGGGCAAGGGCCATGTGGTGCGCCGCATGTTTGCCGATATCGAGGCCGACCTCTACATCATGGCGGATGGCGACGGCACCTATTCGCCGAAGGATGCCGAAGAACTGATCCGTATCCTGCTCACAGAACGCGCCGACATGGTCGTCGGCACGCGCCGCGGCGTGCATGCGGATGCCGGGCGCCAGGGCCATGCCGCCGGAAACCGGCTGTTCAACATTCTCTATCGCGCCATTTTCGGCCGCGACTTCACCGATATTTTCTCCGGCTACCGCGCTTTTTCCCGCCGCTTCGTCAAAAGCTTTCCGGCCGTTTCCGGCGGCTTCGAGATCGAAACGGAAATGTCGGTTCATGCATCTCGGCTGAAACTGCCGGTCACCGAGATCGAACTCGATTACGGGCGGCGTCCGGAAGGCTCGCATTCCAAGCTTTCGACCTATCGGGATGGCGGAAAGATCCTCTGGATGTTCGCAATGCTGATGAAGGAAACGCGGCCCTTCGCCTTTTTCGGTGCGATCAGCTCTGTCTTTATGGCAATGAGCCTGATCTTCATGACACCGGTCCTGATTTCCTATTTCGAAACGGGACTTGTCGAGCGCATGCCGACCTGGGTCTTCTCGCTGGTTCTGATGGTATTGTCGTCGCTGATGTTCACCGCAGGACTCATTCTCGATTCCGTTTCACGGGCGCGTGCCGAACAGTTGCGCATCCACTACATGAGCCTGCCGCTGCAGAGCCGGACCAACTCAACACCAATCAACGAAACCTTCGTCGAGACGTCGGCTCAACGGGGCGGCAAGAGCGCGGCATGAGGCGGATGGCCTGGTTTCTGTTTGCGGGTGGAATCGGCTTCCTGATCGATGTCGGCGTCAACCACCTGCTGTTGACCTATACGCCGATCGGGCCGTTCCTGTCGCGCATACCGGCGATCATGGCCGCCATGAGCTTTACCTGGTTCGTCAACCGCAACCGCACTTTCGACCCCTCCCCCCACTCTCTCGCGGTGGAGGGAATTCGCTACTGGACTGTCGGCATCACGTCAGCGCTGATCAATTACGCGATCTATTCCGCCCTGATCGCCCGCGCGCCGATCCAGCCGGCGGTCGCGATCGTTTTCGCGTCTGCGGCTGCGACGGTCTACAGTTTCTTCGGTTATTCCCGCTTCGTGTTTCGCCACAAAAACCAGGGTTAGACTGTCTCCCAGCCATCGTGTTCGCCGGCGCGATAGATCGCGTCGATGAAACGCTGGTTCTTCACGGAGCTCTCCAGCGTAACGATTTCAGAGGCTTCGCCCGCAGCAGCCTTGGCAAAGGCTTCCGTCTGGCGGCGATATTGCCGGCTGTCGGGAAAACGGAAGACCTGCGAGACATTGTGCTTCTGGTTGTTCAGTTCGATCTCTTCCGCGCCATAACGATCCGCGTTGAAGGGCGACTTCACCTCGATAAACCCTTCCGTCCCGTGGAAGACCATGACCTGCCGGTTCGCCATCTGGGTAGCGATGTAGAAGCTCAGTTCGAAACCACCGAAATCGGCCTTGACGCTTGAATAGATGTCGGTGCCGAAATCCGGGTCACGGCGCACGACGGCCTGGACGCGCCGGGGCTCTTCGCCGGTGGCGAAGCGGGTAACGATCGTCGGATAAACGCCGATATCCGGCAGCGCACCGCCGCCGAGTTCGGGGATATTGCGCATGTTTCCAGCATCGCGGTTGAAATAGCTGAAAGCGCCCTGGACATGTTTCAGCTCACCGATCGCGCCGTCCTTCAACAGTTCCCGCACCTTGTGCCAGACCGGCGCGTAGGTAACCATGAAGGCTTCCGATACAATAACCTTGTTGCGGTCGCGCGCTTCGATCAGGGCATCCAGTTCCGAAGCCTTAAGCGCCAGAGGCTTTTCGACAAGAACATGCTTGCCGGCATTGGCGGCCTTGATCGACCATTCGACGTGCTGGCTGGTCGGCAGCGGAATATAGACGGCATCGATCACGTCGGAGGCGAGCATCTCTTCGTAGGAACCGAAGGCATGCGGTACGCCGAAACGATCGGCCAGCGCCCTTGCCTTTGTCACATCACGACTGGCGACCGCGGTGATCACCGCATTCTCGGCATCCTGTATCGCCGGCATAACGGCATCTCTTGCAATCTTGGCCGTCGACAAAATCCCGAAACGCAGCATGACACTCTCCCTTTGCACATGTTTGCGCCAGCTTAGGGTGGCGACGGGAGAGGTTCAATGCGCGCTTTTGGCTTTCTTGAAAAATGAACCCGAGGCGCAAAATAATGGATTGCGGCCTCACCGTTTGCGGGACTAACCTCCAACTCCCCACCGCTGACGATCTCAAAATCAAAAATAGCTGGAGATATCCCATGGAGTTGCGCAAACTCGGCCGGACCGGTCTTTCCATTTCCCCTGTCGTGTTTGGCGGCAACGTGTTCGGCTGGACCGCCGACGAGAAAACTTCGTTCGATCTGCTCGACCGCTTCTTCGAAGCAGGCTTCAACACGATCGATACGGCGGATGTCTATTCGAAATGGGTCGATGGTCATTCCGGCGGCGAAAGCGAGACGGTGATCGGCAAATGGCTGAAGCGCGGCACGGTTGCCCGCGACAAGGCGATTGTCGTCACCAAGGTTGGCCATCCTTCGATGGATGACCGAAAACTCAAGGCAAGCTGGATCGTCGAGGCCGTCGACAATTCGCTGAAGCGCCTGAAGACCGACTATATCGACCTCTATCTCTCGCATTTCCCGGATGACGAGACGCCGCATGAAGAGACGCTCGGCGCCTATGCGAAGCTTAAGGAACAGGGCAAGATCCGCGCCATCGGCTGCTCCAATTACAGCGCCGAACAGCTGAAGGCCTCGCTCGACGCCGCCGCGAAAGATGGCCTGCCGCGCTACGACGTGCTGCAGCCGGAATATAATCTCTACACCCGCGAAAAATTCGAGGGTGAGCTTGCCGATCTCTGCATCGCCGAGGACATCGGCGTGATCAGCTATTACGCGCTTGCTGCCGGATTCCTTACCGGCAAGTATCGCAAGCCGGAAGACGCAACGGGCAGCGCCCGCGGCTATCGCATTCCGGACTACCTGAACGACAAGGGCACAAAGGTGCTGGCGGCACTCGATCAAGTCGCGTCCGAGACCGGTGAAAGCCTGGCGACGATCGCAATCGCCTGGGTCGCGGCACGCCCGGGCATTACCGCACCGATTGCCAGCGCTACCAGCCTCAGGCAGCTCGACGCGATCATCGCAGCCGGCAAGCTGACATTGACCGACGCCCAGATGAAGCTGCTCAACGACGCGGCCTGAAAAGGACGGCTAACATCATCGTGACCATCTACGCAGTGCGAAGGTCACATCGCGTCCCTAGATCAAGAGAACCGGCGCTCGCCGGTTCTTAAATCCTGAAATAGATATTGGAGATTATCATGGATCTGCGCGTACTTGGCCGGACAGGCCTTTCCATTTCGCCCGTCGTTTTCGGCGGTAACGTCTTCGGATGGACGGCAGACGAGAAAACCTCCTTCGACCTTCTCGACAAGTTCTTCGATGCCGGTTTCGACACGATCGATACCGCCGATTGCTATTCCGGCTGGGTTCCGGGCAATGCCGGCGGCGAATCCGAAACGATCATCGGTAAATGGCTGAAGCAATCCGGCCGCGCACGCGACAAGGCCGTGATCATCACCAAGGTCGGCTCGACACCACAGGGCAGCGCCATGGAAAAAGGCCTTGCCGGCGCACGTATCATCGATGCGATCGAAAGCTCGCTGAAGCGCCTGCAGACCGACTATATCGACCTTTACCTCTCGCATTGGCCGGACCCGCAGACGCCGCATGAAGAGACGCTCGCCGCCTTCGCCAAGCTGAAGCAACAGGGCAAGATCCGCGCCATCGGCTGCTCGAATTTCAACGCCGAGCAGCTCAAGGCCTCGTTCGAGGCTGCGGAAAAGGCCGGCCTGCCGCGTTATGACGTGCTGGAGCCGGAATATAATCTCTACGATCGCTCAGGCTTCGACGGGCCGCTGGCGGATCTTTGCAACGCGCAGGATATCGGCGTAATCACCTATTTCAGCCTGGCATCCGGCTTCCTCACCGGCAAATACAAGAGCAAGGCCGAAGCCGAGGCGAATAAAAACCGGGGCGGCATGGTGGCGCGGTATTTCGACGAGCGCGGCACGCAGATCCTCGCCGCGCTGGATGAAGTGGCCGCGGAAACCCATTCGCAGCCGGCATCGGTGGCGCTTGCGTGGATTGCCCAGCGGCCCGGCGTGACGGCGCCGATCGCCAGCGCTACCAGCGCCCGCCAGCTCGACACGCTGATTGCAGCGGGTAATCTCAAACTGACCGGCAACCAGATGGCGCTGCTCAACGACGCAAGCGCCTGAGCCCATAACAGGCGGGCCATGCAACCGGCCCGCCTTGCCTTCCAGGATCGGAGACAATCATGCAGACGCGCAAACTGGGAAAAGCCCTTACCGTTTCGGCCATCGGCCTCGGCTGTATGGGCATGAGCCACGCCTATGGCGGGCAGGACGAGGCAACGTCGATCAGGACGCTGCAGCGCGCCGTCGAGATCGGCGTGACCTTTTTCGACACCGCCGAAGTCTATGGCCCCTTCGTCAATGAGGAACTAGTCGGCAAAGCGCTGAAGCCCTATCGGGATCACGTCGTCATCGCCACCAAGTTCGGCTTCAAGATCGATCCGACAAAAAGCGATTCCGCTGCCATGTCCGGCCTCGACAGCCGGCCTGAACATGTGCGCGACGTGGCGGAAGCTTCGCTCAAACGCCTTGGCGTCGATGTCATAGACCTCTTCTATCAGCACCGTGTCGATCCCGACGTTCCGATCGAGGATACCGTCGGCGCAATGGCGGATCTGGTGAAGGAAGGCAAGGTGAAGGCGCTTGGTCTTTCCGAGGCAAGCGCCGAGATCATCCGCCGGGCGCATGCCGTGCATCCGATCTCCGCGTTGCAGAGCGAATATTCGCTCTGGACCCGTGATCCGGAAGGCGACATCCTCGATACCTGCTGCGAGCTCGGCATCGGTTTCGTACCCTTCAGCCCGCTGGGCCGCGGTTTTCTTACCGGCAAGATCCAGAGCACGGCCGATTTCGGCGAGGGGGACCTGCGCGCCAAGTTGCCGCGCTTCGAGGCCAACAACATGGCGGCCAATCTGGCGCTGGTGAAGCTGGTGGAGGAGATGGCGGCACAGAAGGGTGTGACCGCCGCGCAGCTGGCGCTTGCCTGGGTTCTCGCGAAGGGTGATTTCATCGTGCCGATCCCGGGTGCCCGAAAGATCCCCAACATGGAGCAGAACGCCGCTGCGGCCGACGTGACGCTGAGCGCCGAAGAGGTGACCAAGCTCGACGAGATGCTGTCGCCCGAAAAGATTGCCGGCGCGCGCTATGGCACGGGTGCGGCATGGACGCCGAAGCGCTGACATCTCACAACGCAACATTGCTCCCGCTTGCGGCTTTGCTATAGTCGCGGGTGGGAGGATTTCAGCGATGTCGGAAGAACAATCAGTCGAATCCGTCGTGCATCTCTATGTTGACGGCATGGCGCTCGCCCATGCGGGCGCGCTCAGAAAAGCCTTTCATCCGAATGCCTCGATCATCGGCAATTATCAGGGCAAGGTCGAGTGGATGTCACTCAACGAGTTCATCGATGCCGTGGCATCAGAAGGCCCGACGGTTGCCGGCTCACAGCCGCTGATCCAGATTGAGGCGATCGACGTGACCGGCGATGCCGCAACCGTCAAGGTGGTCGATGAATTCGCCGGAATGCGGTTTTCGGACTATCTGTCCCTCCTCAAGGTCGAGGGCCGCTGGATGATCGTCAACAAGCTCTATCACCTGCATTCCTAGGCCGCCTCAGCGCTGCAGCTCTGGAAACGCCACATACCATTCGGCATGGCTGCCGTCGTGATTGGCCATGCCGGGTTTGGTCAGGACACCGCGCGGCACGACATAGCTTGAAATCCGCCTCGCTGGTCGCTCATGCCACTGGATGTTGAATGTCCATAGTTTCGGAAAGAAGCACAGCGAGGCATAAGGCAGGTGGTCATGGATCCACCAGGCGAGCCGCTGCCAATCCTCCTGGCGATCATGAGTATCAACCAGCCACGGCACGACCACACAGGCCGTCGCGCCCATGCAGTCGTGGGCGTCACGCATGTCCCAGATATGGTCGGCGGCGGTCGCGGCATTGGTTGAGCAATTGAGCTTGTTCAGGTTACCGAACTCGTTGACCGCGCGTGAGCGATAACCGGAGCGGATATGCAGCCGGCCGAATGTCGCCTGCAGTGGCTCCAGAAGCTCTTCGCAGAGACGGCTTCCGGCTTCGATCGCGAGGTCCGGATCATCGGGGATATTTGGAATGCGGTAGAAATCGGCGATTTCGGAATGGAGGAAATCGCGGAAGAAGAAATTCTTCGACAGCCGCGCACGGCCGAGGTCTTCCAGACCTTTCATCGAATTCGGCTTGCGCATTCTCGCTCCAAAAGAAAAAAGCCTGCCCCGTTAGGAGCAGGCTAATCTTTCATCGAAACTCACGCCACCCGAAATCAGGCGCGCAGAACACCGCCCGTGGTCTTTTCGACATTAGCGACGATCTTGCCGGTCAAGGCTTCGAAATCCTCGTCCGTAAGGGTCTTGTCGACCGGCTGGATGAGAACCTCGATTGCGATCGACTTCTTGCCTTCGCCAAGCGAGACGCCTTCGAAGACGTCGAAGACGTTGACGCCGGTGATCAGCTTGCGATCGGCACTGGTTGCCGCCTTGACTATGGCGCCGGCTTCCACCTGCGAGCCGACCACAAAGGCGAAGTCACGTTTCACCACCTGGAACGGAGAAAGCTCGAGGCCCGGCTTGGTGCGGGTCGCCTTCTTCTTTGGTTCCGGCATGGCGTCGAGATAAATCTCGAAGCCTGCCAGAGCGCCGGAGACATCAAGCGCCGCCAGCGTCTTCGGATGGAATTCGCCGAACGTGCCGAGTATGACCTTGGGACCCATCTTGATCGTGCCCGAACGGCCCGGATGATACCAGGAAGGACCGCCCTGTTCGATCTGGACATTGCCCATCGGCAGGCCGCAGGCCTCGATCACGGCCAGTGCATCGGCCTTGGCGTCGTAAACGTCGACCGGCTTGCCGCCGCCCTTCGTTGCATTCGACCACATGCGGCCGGCGCCGTTGATCGAAGCTGTGCCGCGGCGGATGCCACCAGCGACGCGACGCTGGCCTTCCGGCGTGTCGTTCTCGTAGGTACCCGAGACTTCGAAGATCGCCACATCGCCATAACCCTTGTCGGCATTGCGCTGGGCAGCGGTCAGCAGACCGGGCAGAAGCGACGGGCGCATGTCGGACATGTCGGCTGCGATCGGATTGGCAAGCTTCAGTGCCGACGAACCACCGCCGAAGAGCTTGGCCTGATCTTCCGGGATGAAGGACCAGGTGACGGCTTCCAGCATGCCGCGCGAGGCAAGCGCGCGCTTGGCCGTGCGGGTGCGGATCTGCAGCGTGGTCAGGATCTTGCCGTTGACCGTGCCGAGATTTTCCAGCGGCTCCGGCTTGATGTTGTCGACGCCATGGATGCGCATGACTTCTTCGACGAGATCGGCCTTGCCATCGACATCCGGACGCCAGGACGGAACCTTGACGGAAACCGTTTCGCCGGAGCCTTCGACAGTGAAGCCGAGGCGGGTGAGGATTTCGCGGCTTTCATCGGTCGAAACCTCAAGGCCAGTCAGGCGCTTCACTTCCGAGAAGGGGAAATTGACGGTCTTCGTCTCATACTCGTTGTAGCCGACGATCTTTTCCTTGGCGGGCGTGCCGCCACACAGGTCAAGAACCAGCTGCGTCGTGCGGTCGAGGCCAGGAACCATATATTCCGGATCGACACCGCGTTCGAAACGGTAACGTGCATCGGTGATGATGCCGAGCGTACGGCCGGATTTTGCTATGTTGATCGGGTCCCACAGAGCACTTTCGATCAGCACGTCGACGGTATTTTCGTCACAGCCGGAATGTTCGCCACCCATGATGCCGCCAATCGACTCGACGCCATTGTCATCGACGATGACGACGTTGTTCGGGCCGAGCTTGTATTCGCGCGTATCGAGGGCCAACACCGTTTCGCCTTCCTTGGCGCGCCGGACGGTCAGATCGCCCTTGACCTTGGCGGCGTCGAAGACGTGCATCGGGCGCCCTTGGTCGAAAGTCATGTAATTGGTGATGTCGACCAGCGCGTTGATCGGGCGAAGGCCGATTGCCTTCAAACGGGTCTGCATCCAAGCCGGGCTCGGGCCGTTCTTGACGCCGCGCACGAGGCGCAGGCTGAAGCCCGGGCAAAGCTTTTCATCGTCGAGATCGATGGTCAGGCCGACCGTGGTCTCACCTTCCAGCTTCAGAGCCGGAGCAGAGGCAACCTTGAGCGTGCCGAGACCGGAGGCTGCCAGATCGCGGGCAATGCCGTAGATCGAGGTGCAGTCCGGACGGTTCGGCGTCAGGTTGATCTCGATGATCGGATCGTCGAGACCGGCATAGGCAGCGAATGACAAGCCGACCGGCGCATTTTCGGGGAGGTCGATGATGCCGTTATGCTCATCCGACATGTTGAGTTCCTTCTCGGAACACATCATGCCGTGGCTTTCGACGCCGCGGATCTTGCCGATGCCAAGCGTCACGTCGAGGCCGGGAACATAGTCGCCCGGACGCGCCAAGGCCCCGATGAGGCCGGCGCGGGCATTCGGCGCGCCGCAAACGATCTGCAGCGGCTTGCCGCCGTTGACGTCAGGACCCGCATCGACGGAAAGAACCCTGAGGCGGTCAGCCTCGGGATGCTGTTCGGCCGTCAGGATTTTCGCGATGACGAAAGGCTTGTAGGCCGCCTTGTCATCGACATCCTCGACTTCGAGGCCGATCGCCGTTAGGCGCTCGCAGATCTGGTCGAGAGTTGCGTCGGTCTCAAGATGATCCTTGAGCCAGGAAAGCGTAAATTTCATGATCTTATCCCTTCCGTTACTGGCTCAGACCGCCGAACAGGGTCGGCATGTCGAGCGGGCGGAAGCCGTAATGGTTCATCCAGCGAACATCGGCGTTGAAGAAGTCACGCAGGTCCGGCATGCCGTATTTCAGCATGGCGATGCGGTCGAGGCCCATGCCCCAGGCAAAACCCTGGTATTCGTCGGGATCGAGCCCGCCGGAGCGCAGCACGTTCGGGTGGACCATGCCGCAGCCCAGAATTTCCATCCAGTCGGTGCCTTCACCGAACTTGACGATCGGGCCGGAGCGGTCGCACTGGATATCGACTTCGAAGGACGGTTCCGTGAAGGGGAAGAAGGACGGGCGGAAACGCATCGTCACCGACGGCACCTCGAAGAAGGTCTTGCAGAATTCTTCGAGCACCCAGCGCATGTTGCCGACATTCGACTTCCTGTCGATGACGAGGCCTTCAACCTGATGGAACATCGGCGAATGGGTGGCGTCACTGTCCTGGCGATAGGTCTTGCCCGGAATAACGATACGGATCGGCGGATCCTGCGCTTCCATGGTGCGGACCTGAACCGGCGAGGTATGGGTGCGCAGAACCTTGCGCTCGCCCTTTTCATCCGCTTGGAAGAAGAAGGTATCGTGCATTTCGCGGGCCGGGTGACCTTCGGGGAAATTCAGCGCGGTGAAGTTATAATAGTCGGTTTCGACATCCGGGCCTTCGGCGATCGAGAAACCCATGTCGGCGAAGACGGCGGTGATTTCGTCGATGATCTGGCTGATCGGATGGATGCGGCCGCGTTCGGCCGGCGAAGAACGGACCGGCAGCGACACGTCGAGCGTCTCGGCCTTCAGGCGCGCATCGATCGCAGCGTCCTTCAGCACGGTCTTGCGCTCAGCAATCGCCTCGGTGATCTCGTTCTTCAGCGCGTTGATCGCCGCACCGCGGGTCTGGCGCTCTTCCGGCGTCATCGAGCCCAAGGTCTTCAGGAGTTCGGAAACCGAACCCTTCTTGCCCAGGGCCGAGACACGGACAGCCTCGATTGCCGCTTCGTCGCCCGCGCCGGCGATCTCGGCCAGGAGCGCGCTCTTCAATGTTTCGAGTTCGGTCATCTTTTCCTGCTTTGCGGCAAATTCAGCCGTTGAACATCGTTGTCAGATAGGTGGTAGCCAGGATGAATTGCCGCAAATCTCTACCCATGTGAAATCGGCCAATCAACCGGGCAAGCCATAAAAAGCGGCCCATGGAACGGGTGATTTCGCGAAGTTCGGCGATTGCCGCCCTCGGGGCAGCCGCAGCCCATGCCGCATAAGCGCGATCCTGCGTTTTCCGGCGCTCCGTCGCTCTTTCGCTCAGTTGCAGAAAGAGCAGCCACAAATCGCGCGCCTGCGCCGTTTCCATCGGCATGACGGCTTCCGGCTCTTCCTCGAAATCGATGAAACCAAGGCGGTCACCCCTGATGAACATGTCCCGCGGATAGGGCCGCCCGTGACAGAGCCCGACGCCGTGCAGCCTTCCAAGTTCACTGGCACAGAAGACGAGAAGTTCGTCATGTGCCGCCGGATCGTCATTCCGCAGAAACTTCAACCGTTGCTGCACCGTCGGAGCAATATCGCTCAGAACGATGGCGCTGCCGGAAGAATAAATGACGGCAGCAGTCGGCACGCCGGCGTGCGAGTACTTCGCAATTCTGCGCAGGTCGCGTTGCACCATTCCTTCAGCCGTCTCGGCAGGGGACGGTCGCATGAAGGGAAGCCGAAACACGCGCGCAACAGCATTTTGAACCGCAACGATAGCGCGCCTGCCCTTGTCGCCGTGCCGCTTGATCCAGACCGTGCCACAACTGAGCGTCACCGCCTGTACCCGCCTTGCATCGGAAACCAGTGCAGCAAGCAAGGTTGCCGCGTCTTCCGACGGCAGCGACGGTCCGTTCTTTATGTCAACGACATCATTTGGCACCGCAGCGCTCCTGAATACCGTGATTGGTCCGTCTCATCGAAATATGAAACGGCAGAAAACAAAAGACCCGCGCCAGCAGAGCCGCGCGGGTCTTTTACAAAAGTAGAGACGAACGCGGGCTTACTTGACCGCGGCTTCGAACTCGTTGGCGTTGCCGGTGTTCTTCAGATAGGCCAGAGCCTTCTTGGAAGCTTCAACCAGTGCGCCGAATGCTGCCGGCTCATGGATAGCCATGTCGGACAGAACCTTGCGGTCGACTTCGATGCCAGCCTTGTTCAGGCCGTCGATGAAGCGGCCGTAGGTCAGGCCGGATTCGCGAACAGCAGCGTTGATGCGCTGGATCCACAGAGCGCGGAAGTTGCGCTTCTTGACGCGACGGTCGCGGGTTGCAAACTGACGCGAACGGTCAACAGCAGCCTTTGCGGCGCGAATGGTATTCTTGCGGCGGCCGTAGAAGCCCTTGGCTGCCTTGAGGGTCTTGGTGTGCTTGGCGCGGGAAGTTACGCCACGTTTTACGCGTGCCATGTCATGATCTCCTTAAACGTTTCCAAATAGCCTGAAAGTCTCAGAGACCGTTGGGCAGGTAGTTCTTGATGACCTTCTTGCCATCAGGCTCAGCGAGGACCATCGTGCCGCGTGCGTCGCGGATGAACTTGTTGGAACGCTTGATCATGCCGTGGCGCTTGCCGGCGGCAGCTGCAACGACCTTGCCAGTTGCGGTGACTTTGAACCGCTTCTTGGCAGACGATTTCGTCTTCATCTTGGGCATTTTGCTACTCCATTCTTGTATCGAAGCCGACTGAAGAGGTCTGCTTCAAGCATTTAGAACGGCCACGGCATGCCCTGCCGGACCGTTCGGACGCGCGCTTATAACCGCAGTCGGTCAAAAGCGCAATGGGGGAAATCCTCCAGTGCGACCGGCCAGAGACCGGCATTCCCGCCACCTTGCGGCTTCCTCGAGGCGGGTCGGCACGGCGCTTATTTCGGCGCCAGTACCATCATCATCTGACGACCTTCAAGCTTGGGCTCAGCCTCAACCTTGGCGATCTCCAGCGTATCTTCCTTGACCTGCAGCAGAAGCTTCATGCCGAGTTCCTGGTGAGCCATTTCGCGGCCACGGAACTTCAGCGTCACCTTTACCTTGTCGCCTTCTTCAAAGAAGCGGTTCATCGCCTTCATCTTCACGTCATAGTCATGCGTGTCGATGTTGGGGCGCATCTTGATTTCTTTGACTTCGACGATCTTCTGCTTCTTGCGCGCTTCGGCCGCCTTCTTCTGGTTCGCGTATTTCAGCTTGCCGAGGTCGAGGATCTTGCACACCGGCGGATCATTGTTCGGCGAGATTTCTACGAGGTCCAGTCCTGCTTCCTCGGCCATCTTGAGGGCCTGGTCGGTGGGTACTGCACCGAGATTCACGCCTTCGGCATCGATAAGCTGGACCTTGGGAACGCGAATTTCCCGATTGGAGCGCGGGCCTTCCTTGACGGGGGCATCGGCTTTGAATGGTCTGCGAATGGTCGTATTCTCCTAGATCGTTTTCGGGCACAGGCAACGACGAAATTCGCGCGCGGCCGGGAGCCGAGCGGAATGTCGTGATTACCGAGTGGATGTCAATAGCATGACGGCGCGAAAAAATCACCTCCTGACAACCGCTTTAGTTCTGATTTATAGCTCCCGTCATTCGCAGGAGTAAGACTATGAGCAAGATCACCGCCACCGGAACTGCCACCACTACTGTCGGAACGGGATCGGATGCCCGCGAGATCGCGATCATCTACCGCGCCGCCACGGCGACAACCGAAAAACCTGCGCTTGTCTGGCTGGGCGGCTATCGCTCCGATATGACAGGCACCAAGGCTGTCGTGCTCGATGCGCTGGCCGAGAGACTTGGCGCGGCCTGCATCCGTTTCGACTATTCCGGCCACGGCGCATCAGGTGGCGAGTTCCGCGACGGGACGATCTCGCGCTGGCTGGAAGAAACGATCGCGGTGATCGATGCAGCCGCACCAAAGAGCGTCATCCTTGTCGGTTCTTCGATGGGCGGATGGGTTGCGCTGCGACTGATCCAGGAACTGAGAAAGCGTACAGAAGGCCCGAAGATCGACGGAACGGTGCTGATCGCGCCGGCGCCGGATTTCACCAGTGAGCTGATCGAGCCCAAGCTGACGGACAAGGAGCGACAGTCTCTGGCAGAGCTAGGCTATTTCGAGGAACATTCGCAATACAGCCCGGAACCGAACATCTACACCCGCGCCCTGATGGAGGACGGGCAAAAGAACCGCGTGCTCTCCGGCATTATCGATACCGGTTGCCCGGTGCATATCCTGCAAGGGATGGCGGACCCGGACGTGCCCTATCAGCATGCACTGAAACTGATGGAATTCCTGCCCGCCGACGATGTCACTCTGACGTTGATCCGTGACGGCGATCATCGCCTGTCACGGCCGCAGGATCTGCAAAAAATGGAAGCGGCGGTGAGCGCCCTAATAATCGATGATGAAAAATTGGGCTGAGACGGAAAAGCCGCAGTCTTAACCATATTCGCAAAGAGCTTCACCTTAACAAAAGCTGAACAATTGACTCTGACCCTTAAGACCTCTTAACTTTTTGTTAGGAATTTAAGGGACGGGTCAATGAATTTAGCCCTGAAGGTGCGGCATGTAGCCGTGATCCTCGCTTGCGTGCTTGCTTCTGCCGGCGCTGCAATACCAGCACCACAAGCTCCGATGGCTATGGTTACGGGTGCTGTGACGTCGCAGCCGATCGGACATTACGAATTCTGTCAGCGCCTGCCGGCAGAGTGCAACGTCAAAAGCCGGTCAGCG
Source organism: Neorhizobium sp. LMR1-1-1.1 (assembly GCF_040675795.1). NCBI lineage: Bacteria > Pseudomonadati > Pseudomonadota > Alphaproteobacteria > Hyphomicrobiales > Rhizobiaceae > Neorhizobium > Neorhizobium sp. LMR1-1-1.1. Next base: position 226,578 of record NZ_JBEGHE010000025.1, on the reverse strand, counting down.
CCTGCCGCACGCATGGACGACCATGCCTGGAACGTCGTTCGCGACGTCAACCGCGCAGTCAACACCCGCTATATTGCCCGTACCGATCTCGAAGCCTATGGCGTCGAGGAATATTGGACCTATCCGACCGTCTTTGCAGATTGTGAGGACTATGCCCTGCAGAAGCGCAAGGAACTGGCCCAGCTCGGTTTCGCCCTTTCCGATCTCCTGATCACCGTCGTGCGCAAGCCTGATGGCGAAGGCCATGCCGTGTTGACCCTGCGCACCACCGATGGCGATTTCATCCTCGACAATCTCGACAACGATGTTCTTGCCTGGAACCAGACGCCCTACACGTTCCTCAAGCGCCAAGCGACGTTCAATACCGGGCGCTGGGTGACGATCGAAAACGGTCGCGACCTGCTTGTCGGTGCCTTGCGGTAAAAAGAATCTCAGACATAAGTCATTAAGCATACAACCCGCCCTGCTTGCAGCGGCGGGTTGTTCTCTCTACTCTTTCGGGAATCAGAAGGTCGCGCCGCCGCCTGTCCGGCAGAGCGGATTTTTCTGCGATGGAGGCCTGTGGTGCGTAACGAACGGTTGACAGGCTTGATGCGCCCCCATGGTTCCGCCCGACCCACCCTGCCGCTCTGGCTTGCCGGTGTCCTGACAGCCGTCGTTTTGGGTTTCGGCGCTCTTACCGTTTACGAGAATTACAACAATGCCCTTCGCGAAGGCGAAGCGCGCGCAGTTTCATCCGCGCATGTGGTTGCCGCCCATATGGAATGGATGATGGAGGCCAGCGATCTTGCGCTTCGCCGCATCGAGGCGGCGATCAGCGGGCGCCCGATCGACAGTTCCACTGAGCTGATCCTCGATCTGGAACGGGCCGTGGGCGAGCTGCCGGTCGGCTTCGAATATGCCATTCTCGATCAGGACGGCCAGACCCGTTTTTCCAGCGCGCCGGACAATACGCTGCCGAACCACGCCGAGCGCGCCTATTTCAAACGCCTGAAGGAAGGCGAAGCGCTCACATTCAGCCGACTGCTCGATAACGAACAGGCGGGAAAGCCGGCCTTCATCATTGCCAGGCGGATCGGCAGCGATTTCCTCGGCGTTGCCTCGATCACCATCCCGAACGACAATCTCGACCGGTTCTGGTCGTCTATGAATCTTGGACCAAACTCAACGATCTCGGTCATTCGTGACGATGGCTGGCTGGTCGCACGACGCCCCTTGGCCCTCAAGCCGATCAACCTGAGCACGACCGAATGGTATCCACTGACCCGCGAGAAGGCGAGCGGCTTCCACCACAATCCGGTGTCGCAGATCGACGGCTTTGCGCGGATCGTCGCCTTCTGGAAGGTGCAGGACTGGCCGTTGATCGCGCTTGCGGCGATCGAACGGCAGGAAGTGCTCGATCAGTTCTGGCGCAATCTGTTCGGTGATGCGCTGTTTGTCGTGCCCATGATGGCGATCCTGGTGGGCGCCTCTTTCTGGATCTATGCACTGCTCTACCGCACGGCTGCACGCAATGAACAGCTGGAGCAGGCGGCCGAGCGCAATCGTTTCCTGCTGCGCGAAATCCATCACCGAGTGAAGAACAATCTACAGGCCGTGCTGGCACTTGTGCGGCTGCAGCGGCTGCCGCAGGAAGTGCGGGACGACATGGCGCGGCGGATTAGTGCGATGATCGCCGTGCATGAGCAGATCTACAACACCGACCAGTTCGAAGAGATTGAAGTCGCGCCCTATGCGACGCGGCTGATTTCAGACATCGCGTCGGGCTATGACATGCCAGTGAAACTCGATCTCGATCTTGCGCCGATCGCGCTCGACCGGGACCTTGCCCTGCCGCTCGGCATGATCATCAACGAGGTGGTTTCCAACGCCTTCAAATATGCCTTTGCCGGTCGCAGTGAAGGCAAGCTCAGCGTACGCCTGTTTCAGGAGGCGGGCATGCTGAAGCTTGTCATTCGTGACGACGGGCCGGGGATCGCGGAGGATGCCCGCACGACCGGCATGGGCACGAAGCTGATTTCAAGCTTCGTGCGCCAGCTGGGCGGGCAATCCGAAATCCACAATGACAGAGGCGCGGTGTTCACGCTGACCGTGCCGACGACGGAAGAGGCAGCGGAAGCTGCCTGAACCGACCTATCCGGCATTGCCGATGAAGATACCGGCAGCCAGAACCAGAGAACCACCGAACACGACCTGGAAGACGGCGCGCATGAACGGCGTCTCCATGTAGCGGTTCTGGATGAAGGCGATCGCCCAAAGCTCAAAGAAAACTACGATGGCGGCAACGATGGTTGCAGTCCAGAAATGCGGGATCAGATAGGGCAGCGCATGGCCAAGACCGCCGAGCGCCGTCATGATGCCGGAAGCCAGACCGCGCTTGACGGGCGATCCGCGACCGGAAATCTTGCCGTCGTCATGCGCGGCCTCGGTAAAGCCCATCGAGATGCCGGCGCCGACAGAGGCCGAGAGGCCGATCAGGAAGGTTGACCAGGTATCGCCGGTAGCAAAGGCTGCCGCAAAGATCGGCGCGAGCGTCGAGACCGATCCATCCATCAGGCCCGCAAGGCCAGGCTGGACGTAAGTCAGGATGAACTGGCGGCGAGCGTTTTGGTCCTCATCGCTTTTCGCCTCTTCAGAAACATGCTTTTCCGTCAGCATGCGGGCGATATCCTCGTGGCCTTCCTCGGCCAGCGCCAGATCGCCAAGCAGTTGCCGAGTCGAAGCGTCGGAGACACGCTTGGCTGCCTCGCGATAGAAGCGAGCCGCCTGCTGCTCCATCGCTTCTGCTTCCGCTCTCGCAGTTTCCAGCGGCAGGTTCTTGCGCAGCCAATCGGGCTTGCGTGCATAAAATCCCTGAACGTGTTCGCGGCGGATGAGCGGAATGCGCTCGCCGAAACGGGTGCGAAAAATCTCGATCAGCGAGTTCTTATGGGTCTGCTCGACCTCTGCCATGTCTTCGAACACTTTGGCCGAGGCAGGATATTGTTGCCTCAAGCCATCGGCATAGCCGAGATAGATACTGGCATCCTCTTCTTCGGAGGCAATCGCCAGCGCGAGGATTTCTTCTTCAGACAATGATGAAAATGACCGGCGGGAGGACGGCAGAAGGCGGGTAAACATCGAAAACTCCACTTAGAATAATTCTAAACTAAGCCCTTGGCCGAAAAATTGCAAGCCGACTTGCAACTCGATCGATGAGCATGCTCGCGATGGTAAAACGACTGCCTTTCGCAATTTATGAAAAGCAATGCTGCAGTGCAGCGTAATATTTGAAAAATACTTCTTGCCGGGCATGAAACAAACGGCTTATGAGCGATTTGGCACGCATGGATATCAGGGCGCGCCAAAGCATCTGGGAGGCTTTCTTTTTCATGAACCGCAGACATTTCTTCCGTCAAGCCGCTACAGCCGGGGCTGGTGCCGTCGCCGCAACCGCGCTCGCCGCTCCTGCCATTGCCCAGGAGAGCCCGAAAATCACCTGGCGCATGACGTCTTCCTTTACCAAGAACACAGACATTCTCTGGGCTGCCAGCACCGATATCGCCGCCAGCGTAAAGGAAGCTTCGGACGGCAACTTTACCATCAACACTTTTGCGGCCGGTGAAATCGTGCCCGGGCTGCAGGCGGCCGATGCGGTTTCCAGCGGCACCGTCGAGATGGCGCATACCTGCTCTTACTATTACATCGGCAAGGATCCGACCTTCGCGCTCGGTACCGCCGTGCCCTTCGGTCTCAATGCCCGCCAGACCAATTCGTGGTTCTCGATCGGCGGCGGCAACGAGTTGCTTAACGAATTCCTCGCCGGCTACGGTCTCTATGCTCTTCCGGCCGGCAATACCGGCGCACAGATGGGCGGCTGGTACCGCAAGGAAATCAACACGGTTGCGGACCTGAACGGCTTGAAGATGCGGATTGCCGGTCTCGCCGGCCAGGTGATGTCGAAGCTCGGCGTTACTCCGCAGCAGATTGCCGGCGGCGACGTTTATGCCGCACTCGAAAAGGGCACGATCGACGCTACCGAATTCGTCGGTCCCTATGACGACCAGAAGCTCGGCTTCGTCAAAGTCGCCAAATATTACTACTATCCGGCATGGTGGGAGGGAGGACCTGCTGTTCACGCCTTCTTCAATCTGGAAAAGTTCAACGCCCTGCCGAAAAGCTACCAGCGCATCCTGAAAGACGCCTGCGCCAACGCCAACCAGAACATGCTGGCCCGTTACGATGCGCATAATGCAAAGGCGCTGCGCCAGCTGGTTGCGGAAGGTGCGGTGCTGAAGCCGTTCACCCAAGAAATCCTCGAAGCCAGCTACAAGGCGGCACAGGAAGTCTATGCCGACCTGAACGCAAAGAACGCCGCCTTCAAGAAGATCTATGACAGCCAGCAGGCCTTCAAGAAGGATGGTTATCTGTGGAACCAGATCGCCGAATACAGCTATGACGCCTTCATGATGACACAGCAGCGCAAGGGAACGCTGTAAGTTCTCCGACATGATCGAAACTCGAAGCCCGGCGCACGTCCGGGCTTCTTCGCATTTACGAAAAACAAGAAATCATCGGTTATGACGCGGCTCGGCTTGTTCTTGCCAAATCAATGCGCTTAACACGAGGCCTACAACCACAGACGCGCGCTGGCGCGGGAGGATGAATTCGATGGATCGCAGGCATTTCTTCAAAAAGGCGACGGCGGCAGGCATCGGCGCGGCAGCGGCGACGACACTGGCGGCACCGGCAATTGCCCAGGAACAGCCAAAGATCACCTGGCGCATGACGTCCTCCTTCCCGAAGAGCCTCGACATCATCTTCGGCGCCGGCAACGAGCTTGCCCAGATCGTTCGCGATGCAACCGACGGCAATTTCAACATCCAGACCTATGCAGCCGGCGAACTGGTGCCCGGCCTTCAGGCCGCCGATGCGGTGGCCAACGGCACGGTCGAGATGGCGCATACCTGCTCCTACTATTATATCGGCCAGGATCCGGCCTTTGCGCTTGGAACCGCCATTCCCTTCGGCCTCAACGCCCGCATGACCAATGCCTGGTTTGCCAATGGCGGCAACGACCTGATCAACGAATTCCTGGCACCCCGCGGTCTCTACGCCCTGCCTGCCGGCAATAGCGGCACGCAGATGGGCGGCTGGTTCCGCAAGGAAATCGTCACCATCGACGATCTCAAGGGCCTGAAGATGCGCATTGCCGGGCTTGCCGGCCAGGTGATGACGAAGGTCGGCGTGACGCCGCAGCAGATTGCCGGCGGCGACGTTTATGCCGCGCTCGAAAAGGGCACGATCGACGCTACCGAATTCGTCGGTCCCTATGACGACCAGAAGCTCGGCTTCGTCAAGGTCGCCAAATATTACTACTATCCGGCATGGTGGGAGGGAGGACCTGCGATGCATGCCTTCTTCAACCTGGAGAAATTCAACGCGCTGCCGAAGAGCTACCAGGCCATCCTGAAGACCGCCTGCGCTTCGGCCAATACCAGCATGCTTGCCAATTACGACGCGCATAACGCCGTCGCGTTGCGCAAGCTCGTGGCCGAAGGCGCGGTTTTGAAGCCGTTCAGCAAGGAGATCATGGAAACATGCTTCAAGGCGGCAATGGAAGTCTATGCCGACCTTTCTGCAAAAAGCCCTGCCTTCAAGAAGATCTATGACCATCAGCAGGTGTTCAAGAAGGATTCCTATCTCTGGGCGCAGGTGGCAGAATACAGCTATGATACGTTCATGATGATGCAGCAGCGAAACGGCGCTCTCTGAACTTTCCAGGACATGGATGCAAAAGCCCGGAGCATGCCTCCGGGCTTTTGCATTTGCGGCAAGCGCCCATTCGGCCGCGGAATTAATTCCTCGATTTCATTGATTTTTCCGCGCGGCAACCCATATGATGCATATCGAAATCTCAATCGGATGCACGATGAAGCGCGTTTTTGTGCGCTCAGACACACGTGAATGCCGATGGATGCCATCAGCCTCTCCTGACCGCGGATGTACCGGCAGCGAGATTTGGTCTATGGTCCTGGAAAGGTCGGGCAAGCCCGGCCTTTTTTGTTTGGCCACCGAGAATATCGGGTACGGCACTGTTTAGATCGGAAGGGATATAATTTGCAGGTTCTTGTCAGAGATAACAACGTCGATCAGGCTCTGCGCGTCTTGAAGAAGAAGATGCAGCGCGAAGGTGTGTTTCGCGAAATGAAGGCGCGCAGCTCGTACGAGAAGCCGTCGGAAAAGCGTGTGCGCGAAAAGGCCGAGGCGGTTCGTCGTTATCGCAAGCTGGCCCGCAAGAAGATGCAGCGCGAGGGATTGCTCCCTGCTCCCAAGAAGGTTGCGCGTACGCGCTAATTCCCGCTTCCACCATTTTCCCAAGACTTCAGGAAGGATGACTTCATGACCGCTATCAAGGAAGAAACGTCGACCACGACCAAGCTTTCAGCTCGGGAAAAGGCCGCCGTGACCAACGAGGCAGCACGTGCAATCATTGCCGCCGAGGCGTCTTCGAGGGAAGCGAAAACCGAGAGGTTGCGGTTGCTACGCCTGCAGCGGGAGGCGGTCGAGGCGAAAGCTCCGCCAGCCAAGCGCAAGGCGGGCAGCAAGAAAGACCACTGATCAGACTGCCAAGGGCCCGGAAACTCCGGGCCTTTGCTTTTGGTGTCACGCCGGCTGCAGCTTTTCCTCCTCGCGGCCCGGCAGGGGCGGAAAGGCAAGCGCGATAAGTACTGCGGCAAGCCCGACAAGAGCGGAACCGAAAAATAGCCAGTTGTAGTTATTGAAGGCATCGAAGGCCCAGCCCCCGGCAAGAGGCCCGAAAGCCATGCCTATGCTTGACAGCATCGAAGCAGCACCCAGCACCGTACCGAGAATTTTTGCGCCGAAATAATCCTGCGCCAGCACGGCATAAAGCGGCATGACGCCGCCATAGGTGCCGCCGAAAATGATCGCCAGCGCGTAGAAATGCGCGAGATCGGTCGCCATCGTATAGGCGGCAATCACCAGTGCCTGGATCAGAAGACCGATTATCAGCACCGGCTTGACGCCGAACCGGTCTGCCGCAAGACCGTAGACGATGCGCCCGCCCAGACCTGCCGCTCCCTCGACACTGTAGATCGACACGGCGGCCATCGGCGCCACGCCGCAATACATCGCATAACTGACCATGTGGAAGATCGGCCCTGAATGGGCGGTGCAGCAGGCGAAGAAGGTGAAGGCCAGCACCAGGAATTGCGGCGAGCGAAAGACTTTTGCAATCGGCTGCCCCGCCCCTTCCGCCTGCGGCGCGTCCTCAACCGCCGCCTCATCTGGCGGGTTGCGGACCAGAAGTACGGTCGGCAGGAGAATGATCCAGGCACCGATGCCGATCACCAGCATGGCCGTGCGCCAGTCGCCGAATTCGTCGATCAGGAACCGGGCGAGCGGCGAAATCGTCATCGGCGCCATGCCCATGCCGGCGGAGACAAGCGATACGGCGAGACTGCGGTGGTCATCGAACCAGCGCATGGTAAGCGAGATCATCGGCGCCATGAAGGCACTGGCAGACAGGCCGACAAGACAGCCATAGAGGATCTGGAAGGCGAAAAGGCTCTGCGCGCGGCTGGCGAGAACCAGGGCCAGTCCGGCAAGGACCGAGCCGATCAGCACGACGATGCGCGCGCCGAACCGGTCGCTGGCCGCGCCCCATATGAAACTGCCCAGTCCCATGACGATGAAATTGACTGTCATGGCGCTGGAGATCGCCGCATGCGACCAGCCGGTCTGGCGGGCGATCGGCTCTAGGAACACTGCGAGCGAAAACATCACGCCCACCGCCACGCAGCCCATCAGGCCGCCGGCAAAAACGATGACCCACCGATAGTGGCTGCTTTTCATCCTGCCCTCCTGTCGAAGTCCTCCGGCGCATGAATGCGCCACGATACACCAAGGACGTGCAGGTGATGAGATGCCGACAGGGAGGTTTGATTATTTTCGGGAATATGCCTCGCTCAAGAAAAGGCCCCGCACGCGGCGGGGCCTTCATTGTCATGCGCTGCGGTGACGTCAGCTGCCGCTATTGGTGCGGTTGCTGCCCACATTGTGGTTCATCGACGACGTCTTGCCGTCCGGGCTCTGCCCGTAATAGGTGCCGCCAAGATGGCCGCCCGAACTGGTGTTTTCGACCTGCCGTTTGGCACGCTTGATGGCCTGTTTTACGTCACTTTTGCTCATGTCTGTCCTCCAGCTTTTGGGTTGGTGACGATTAGCCAACCCCTCAAATGCAAAACCGTTCCGATATTTTATCGTCGATGATGAACAGGCCGCTTGACGAGAAAGTGCTTCGCGCCTATTTGGAAACGATCATTTCCCAATTGGATTTTGCCATGAGCATCGACATCAGCCCCAATCCCGGCCGCAGCGCCGGCCGGCCGCGTGAATTCGATATCGACGATGCGCTCGACAAGGCGATCACCGTGTTCAGCGAACAGGGCTATCACGGCACATCCATCTCAGACCTGCGCGATGCGATGGGGCTTACGGCCGGAAGTTTGTACAAGGCATTCAAGGACAAGCATGCGATCTTCCTTGCCAGCTTCGACCGCTACAAGCAGGTGCGCACCGCGCTTCTCGACGAGGAGCTGGAGAAAGCAGACAACGGGCGGGACGGCGTTTACCGCATGCTCGTGTTTTATGCCGAGGGCGCCCACGGCGACGGCGGTCGACGCGGCTGCCTGGCTGTCGGGACGGCCGTCGAACTGGCGATCTTCGACGACGAGGCGGCACGACGTGTCGAGCGTTCGATGGATCGTTTCGAGACTACGTTCGAGGCGCTGATCCGAAGGGGCCAGGAGGATGGCTCCATCAACCGCTCCATCGAACCCAATGCCACGGCGCGGCTGCTTCTGTCCGTCGTTCAAGGGCTTCGCGTTCTGGGCAAGACCAGCCCCAGCCGCGAGCAAACCTTTTCCGTAGTCGATGTGGCGATGAAGCTGCTCGACTGAAAAATACAAGAGACTGTTCAAGGATACCCCAATGACCAGCACGTCCGCGGCGATTGAAACGCCGGCACACCATGGCCGGATGACCGCCGGCCTCACTTTCGTCATGGCCGCAGCCTGCGGCCTGATCGTCGCAAATCTCTATTACGCCCAGCCGCTTGCGGGCCCGATCGCCGCAGCAATCGGCCTTCCGCCGCATCTGACCGGCCTGATCGTGACGCTGACCCAGATCGGCTACGGCCTCGGCCTGCTGTTCATCGTACCGCTGGGCGATCTTCTCGAAAACCGCCGACTGATCCTGATCATGATCGCAGCAACCGCGATCTCGCTCGTCGGCGCAGGCCTTTCGAGCGCCGCCCTACCCTTCCTGCTGGCATCGCTTGCCATCGGGCTTACCTCGTCTGCGGTGCAAATGATCGTTCCCTTTGCCGCAAGCCTGACGCCGGAAGAACATCGCGGTCGGGTTGTCGGTAACGTCGTCAGCGGCCTGATGATCGGCATCATGATGGCGCGACCGATCGCAAGCTTCGTCACCGGTCTCACCAACTGGCATGTGATCTTCTTCGCCTCGGCTGCCGTCATGGTCGTGCTCGGCTTTATCCTGGCCGCCCGCCTGCCCAAGCGCACGCCGCACACGCAGCTTTCCTATGGCGGCCTGCTTGCCTCACTTGGCACCCTTTACGCCACCCAGCCGATATTGCGCCGCCGCGCCTTCTACCAGTTCTGTCAGTTTGCCGCCTTCAGCCTGTTCTGGACAGTCACGCCGCTGGTTCTGGCCAGTTCCGCCTTCAATCTCGGCCAGACGGGCATCGCACTCTTTGCACTTGTCGGCGTTGCCGGCGCTATCGCCTCGCCGATCGCCGGTCGCCTTGCCGACAAAAATCTAAGTCGCCCGGCGACCGCGCTCGGTATTATCTCGGTGGGCATCGCCTTCGTGATGACTCATCTGTTCTCTGATGGCACCACGGCAGCGCTCGTCGTTCTGGCGATAGCAGCGATCCTGCTCGATTTCGGTGTCGCCATGACGCTCGTCATCAGCCAGCGGGCGATCTACACGCTCGGGGCCGACCTGCGTTCGCGGCTTAACGGCCTGTTCATGGCGACGTTCTTCGTCGGCGGCGCTCTCGGCTCGGCCATCGGCGCCTGGGCATTTGCCGAGGGCGGCTGGCTGCTCGCCTCGACGATCGGCGTTTCGCTTTCGGTCGTCGCCTTCGTCTATTTCCTGACCGAACGGAAGCCGCATCACCACAACCTGCATCCCAAGGCCTGATGCCGCACGTTTCTGTGGCCCGCCTGTCGGCGGGCCGCAAAACATGCCGTGAAACGACCTCGATCATGTTCAAGGTCGAACGTCCGGCGATGATCGCTCATCGGTAACCCCGTTCTTCAACCAGCGAGGTTACACAATGAGACTGAAATCTCTCCTCATCGCCCTTTCCCTGTGCACGGCAGCAACCGCTGCCATTGCCGCTGAACCCGTCGGCGTTCACAAGATCAGCGTCATCACCCAGGACTATCCGCGGCCGCTTGCGGTCACCGTCTGGTACCCGTCGAAAGGCGACGGGCAGGTGGACAAGCCGAACTACGACAGGATTTTCGATACGGGTTCCGCCGCCGCAAATGCGACGATCCGCGAAGGCCGCTTTCCGCTTGTGCTTCTCTCCCACGGTTCGGGTTCGCGCGCCGAAGGCATGGGCTGGATCGCCACCGAGTTGGCCAAGGCCGGCTACATCGTCGCCGGACCGAACCATCCCGGCACGACAAGCGGCGATTCCACACCGGCTGCCACACCGAAGATCTGGGAGCGCACCCAGGATATTTCGGTCCTGATCGGCGCGCTGACGACAGATGCCCGCTGGCGGGCGTCCATAGATCAGAAACATATCGGCATTCTCGGCTTCTCTCTCGGCGGGTCCACGGCAATGGAACTGGCCGGAGCCAAAGGCGATCTTTCCGCCTACACGCGCTATTGCGACGAAAACCCCGGCATGATGGATTGCAGCTGGTTTGCCGGCGGTCGCGGTTATGCGGGGGGCGAGCAGGTGGAGGTTGCACCCTTCAAGCTTGCCGACATCGACAGGACACGTTTCGAACAGCAGAACCGCGATGCGCGGATCACTTCCGTTATCGCGGTCGATCCAGGCCTTGCCACCACGTTCCAGAAGACAAGCCTTGCAGGCATCGACGTGCCGGTAACGCTGATCAATCTCGGCAGCCCCGGCCAGGTGCCGATGGCAGTACTTTCCGACCAGCTGGCGAAGGATATTCCCGGCGCGTCTTACCTGCAGGTGGAGGATGCCGATCACTTCAGCTTCCTGCCGGTCTGCAAGCCAGGCGCTTCGGATTTCCTCAAATCCGTCGGCGAAACCGACCCGATCTGCGAGGAAACAAAGCGTCCGCGGGCAGACATCCATGCGGAGCTTGGCCGGCTTATCGTCGAGGCTTTCGGCAGGACGCTGCAGTCCGGCAATTGAGACAATGGAAGGCCGGGATCACCGGCCTTCCTTCATCCGATCCGCTTGTAGAAGATCGTCGTGTCGCAAAAGCCGCCATGCGGCCATAGCGCATAATCGGGAATGACGCCAACGCGCTGCCAGCCGAAGCGCGGATAGATTTTTTCCGCTTCGCTTCCGGTCGCCGTGTCGAGAACCAGAAGCGAGCGGCCGCGGCGGGCCGCCTCGTCCTCCACCGCCGCCATCAGCCTGCGCGACAGGCCAAGTCCGCGGCCGGAGCGATGCACGAGCAGCTTCATCAGATCACCGCGATGCGGCTGGTTGGGTTTCGAAGCGAGCCCAACCTGGACCGTGCCGATCACCCGCCTGTCGATTTCAGCCACACCGAGAATGATGCCGCCCTTTTCCACCTCGGTGGCGATATCACTCCAATAGGCCTCTCCATCCTGCGGCTGAAACGGCAGCATGAAACCCAGCGAGGCACCGCCATTGATGCAGTCGGATAGCACCTCGCAGAGGTCCGGAATAGCGGCACGCGCGCTTGTCGCATCGAGGATGCGGATCGTGGCAGTCATTGATGTTCCCTTTGTTATTTAGCGTCCGCGGTTCAGGATCACCGCGTAACGGGCAGGCTTGTCGGATGGATTGTAGAAATCGAAGGCGTCGCCAATATCCATGAACAGGCAGTCGCCCGGCTGCAGCCGATGGGTGGCGTCGGGTAGCACCATCTCGAGCATGCCTTCGAACAGCCAGACATGCTGGGTCATGACCCGGCTTTCCTCCCGCGGCGGAAAACTGACCCTGGCGCCAGCCGGAAACTCGATCTCGACGATATCGACCGGGCTTGGCATGCCTGGAGGCGAAACCGAGCGACGCAGATATCCGGTCGTCGGGTCTCGCCACAGCCGCTGTTCCGCTCGCCTCGACAAGGGCAAAGACGACGGTTCTTCCGGTGCAAAGAAAGCCGAGAGCGTCAAGCCAAGCCCCTCGCACAGCCGCGCCAGAAGGGCCGCCGTCGGGCTTGCCTCGGCGCGCTCGATACGGGAGATCATCGCGCGGCTGACACCGGAGCGATCCGCCAGTTGATCGAGCGTCAGACCTGAGCTGGCGCGCAGGCTTTTCAGCCGCTCGCCGATTGCGATTTCCAGTTCATCATCCAAATTTTCCATTATCAGAGAATTTCACTCTCATATCATGGAGTCAAGGATTTTGACGTTTCGTCGGAAAATTCGCCGCGGTGGCGTTTGTACGATAGCGAAACCACTGCGCGATAGGATAAGCAGGCCGGGTAGATGGCGCAAAGCATAGTGGCTTTTGGAGAATTTGCATGACGGCTCAGGCGCAGGTCAGAGTTTCGCCCCTCTCCATCGCGAGCATCATCCTATCGATGACGATCGCCGCCATCGGCAGCGGCATTATGGCCACTTACGTCCCCTTCGTGCTGACACAGAGCGGCGAGACATGGGCAGCGCGGCTTGCCGTGCCCGCTCTCGCCTTTGGCGGCCTGCTCGGCTGCGTGCTTGCCGGACCGCTGATCCGTCGTGTCGGCCACGCGCGCCTCTTCGCCTGCTCGATGTCGATGGTCATTATCGGCGCGGTTCTGGTTGCAGCCGACCTGCCGGCCGCCTGGTGGATCCTCGCGCGAGCGATCTATGGCGCGGCTTCCAACGTCAATTTCATCATCGCCCAGAGCTGGCTCAACCACGCCGCCTCCAACGAATGGCGCGGAAGGGCGATGTCCTTCTTCTATATGGCCTTTGTGCTTGCGCTCGGCGGCGGCGCATGGCTGTTCGGGCAGGTGCCGGCGGACAGCAATCTTGCACCGCTCATCGTCGTTTTCGTCACCGCGCTCTCCATCCTGCCGATCGGGCTTACTCGCCTGCCGAACCCGCCTGCACCGGCGAGCGTCAGCGTGAATGTCAGGATGGCGTGGAAGATCTCGCCGGTCGGCCTTGTCGGCGTGCTCGCCTCGGGCGGGCTTTCGATGGTCGTGCAGGGCTTTACCCCGATCTACGCGACGCTCAACGGTGTGACGCAGGGCGAGGTGGCGCTGTTGATGCTGGTGATGCAGACCGGGCTTTTGTTCGTGCAATATCCTCTCGGCATCATTTCAGACCGGCTCGATCGCCGCGTCGTGCTGCTCTTCACCTGCGGGCTGATCGTTGTTGCGGGTTTTGCGGCGCTGATGGTGTCGTTTACCACTTTCGTGCTTCTGATGATCGTCTTCCTCGTTTTCGGTGGGGCAGTGGAAACCGTCTATTCGGTTGCCAATGCGCATGCGAATGACCGCGCCGATCCGGGCGATTTCGTGCCTTTGTCCTCCACCCTTCTCGTCGCATGGTCGACGGCTGCAACGATCGTGCCGCTCTGCATCACCTTCCTCGCGCCGGTCCTTGGCCAGCAGACCTTCATCTATGCGATCATTCTGGTGGCGACCGCCTATGGCCTCTATATCGTCTTCCGCCTGAAGGAACGCGGACCGGCACCGGAAGACGAGCGCGAAAGCCACGAAATGCGAAGCGCGCAGATGCCGAACGCCGCGACCATGACGGAACCGGGGGCTGCAGAGGCTCAGGCGGAAGCCAAGGCGCAGGCCCTGGAGGGCTGATAGTCAACAAACGGTTATCTTCCCCCTTTGCGGCGGGGATTGTCACTGATATATGCGCGAACCATGAGCACCAATTCCCGCACGCCGCTTGACCATATCCGCAACTTCTCGATCGTGGCCCATATCGACCACGGTAAGTCGACCCTGGCCGACCGTCTGATCCAGACGACCGGCGGCCTTGCCGAACGCGACATGTCGGAACAGGTTCTCGACTCGATGGATATCGAGCGCGAACGCGGCATTACCATCAAGGCCCAGACCGTCCGCCTGCATTACAAGGCGAACAATGGCGAGACCTATATCCTCAATCTGATCGATACGCCCGGCCATGTCGACTTCGCCTATGAAGTCTCGCGTTCGCTCAGCGCCTGCGAAGGCTCGCTGCTCGTCGTCGACGCCTCCCAGGGCGTCGAAGCGCAGACGCTGGCCAACGTCTATCAAGCGATCGACAACAATCACGAGATCGTCACCGTCCTCAACAAGATCGACCTTCCCGCGGCCGAACCGGATCGGATCAAGGAACAGATCGAGGAAGTTATCGGCATCGATGCCTCCCAAGCCGTGCTGATCTCGGCCAAGACCGGCCTCGGCATTCCCGACGTTCTCGAAGCCATCGTCCACCAGCTGCCGCCGCCGAAAAGCGAAGCCGGCGACAAGGGCCCGCTGAAGGCCCTTCTGGTCGACAGCTGGTATGACACCTATCTCGGCGTCATGGTTCTGGTGCGTATCCTCGACGGCGTCCTCTCCAAGGGCATGACCATCCGGATGATGGGCACGGACGCAAAATACCAGGTCGAACGCGTCGGCGTGCTGACGCCGAAAATGCTGGCTGTCGATTCACTCGGTCCGGGCGAAATCGGTTTCTTCACCGGCTCGATCAAGGAAGTTGCCGATACCCGTGTCGGCGACACCATCACCGAAGACAAGAAGCCGACGGCGAAAGCGCTGCCGGGCTTCAAGCCGGCCCAGCCGGTGGTGTTCTGCGGTCTCTTCCCTGTTGATGCCGCCGATTTCGAAGACCTGCGCGCGGCGATGGGCAAGCTTCGCCTCAACGATGCGTCCTTCTCGTTCGAAATGGAATCGTCTGCCGCTCTCGGCTTCGGTTTCCGCTGCGGCTTCCTCGGCCTGCTGCATCTGGAAATCATCCAGGAGCGCCTCGAGCGCGAGTTCGACCTCGACCTGATCGCAACCGCTCCTTCGGTCGTCTATCATCTTCACATGACGGATGGCTCGATGAAGGAGCTGCACAATCCAGCCGACATGCCGGACGTGGTCAAGATCGCGTCGATCGAGGAGCCGTGGATCAAGGCAACGATCCTGACACCGGATGATTATCTAGGCGGCATCCTGAAGCTCTGCCAGGACCGCCGCGGCATCCAGACCGAACTGACCTATGTCGGCAAACGCGCCATGCTGAGCTATGAACTGCCCCTCAATGAAGTGGTGTTCGACTTCTACGACCGCTTGAAATCCATATCCAAGGGTTATGCCTCGTTCGACTACCATCTGCACGGGTATCGCGAAGGCAATCTCGTGAAGATGTCGATCATGGTCAATGGCGAGCCAGTCGATGCGCTTTCCATGCTCGTTCACCGTTCGGCGGCGGAAAAGCGCGGCCGCGACATGTGCGAGAAGCTCAAGGATCTGATCCCGCGGCACATGTTCAAGATTCCGATCCAGGCAGCAATCGGCGGCAACGTGATTGCCCGCGAGACGATCTCGGCGATGCGCAAGGACGTGACGGCCAAGTGTTACGGTGGCGACGCCACCCGTAAGCGTAAACTTCTGGACAAACAGAAGGAAGGCAAGAAGCGGATGCGCCAGTTCGGCAAGGTCGATATCCCGCAGGAAGCGTTTATCGCAGCGCTGAAGATGAAGGACGACTGATCACATCTCGACTTTCAAAAAATGCCGCCCCCGAAGGCGGCATTTTTTATTGGGATCACGGCAACTTCACTCAGCTGCCGCCCTGATTGCCGCCCTCGCACGCGCCTTGCGGGCGATGCTTTCGGCAAACAATGGGGTTTCGCGATGATTATGGTCGCCGCCGGCCGCCTGTCGCGCAACTGCGGCCTGCTCGAATGTCTGACCGTGCTTTGCAATGAAATCCATGAACATATCAGTCGGATGGCAGGTGACGCGGTTCGTGTAGCGGGTGCGGTTGCCGTCAATCGCTTCAGCGATCAGTTCCCAGATGACATTGACCTGCGTGCGCTCACCCAATGGCGTGAAGACGTCCGAAATCGAATTCATCCGGCAATAGGAGGGCGTTGCCTCGTCCGCGACATAGTGCTGGACGACCAGACCAGTGCCGATCATCTCGACATTGATCGACATGCGGCGTCCGTCATCGGTGAAGGTCGCTCCCGCAGCAATGTGGTCCGGCTGGCAGCAGCGCTGGTACTCAACCTCCGGCAGATTGAAGAGCCAGTCGGCGATATCGACCTCATCTAGAGGAATGTCGATATCGTGGGAATAAGCGGATTGGGAAAGGATCTTGTCGGCCAGAATTTTCATCGTGGTTTCCTTCAATCTGTCTGTCTCCGCAGGCTCACTGCAATCCGCATGTCGAGCGGAAGAAGAAGACCGACCGGAGAGGTTTGAATGAGCAAAATTCCTGTTCTGCTCGTGAAGAAAGCTCTCACCTGCTCGCCCGGACCTCAATCATACATGGGGCTCTCGATGCTAACCTTGGGTTTATCCGCCATGCTCTGCGGTATGACGGATGATCGTTTTTGATCGCGCCGTGCGGAATTGCCGCCACTGGTGGTCAAATTCAGCAGAAGTGCCTTCTTGATCGCCCCAATCCGACTGACTAGGAGTCGACACACTCAACCTCCGCCAGTCAGGACCGCATCCCGTGCCCAACTTCCCCTTTTCCGAAAGCGATCCGATCCAGTTTCATGGCCCCCTCCCGAAACGTTCGGATGTGGTGATTATCGGCGGCGGCGTGATCGGGGTAACCACCGCGCTTTATCTGGCGGAAAAGGGCGTCGCGGTGACGCTTGTCGAAAAGGGGCGGATCGCGGCGGAACAGTCGTCGCGGAACTGGGGCTGGATCCGCCAGCAGGGGCGCGATGCGGACGAGCTGCCGATCGTCATAGAAGCCTGCCGGCTATGGAAGCAGCTTGCGGAAGAATGCGGCGAGGATATTGGTCTCGCGCAGACCGGCGTCACTTATCTCGCCAATTCGGCAAAGGAGATGGCCGATTTCGACGACTTCATGACGATCGCCGCCCGGCACGATGTCGATACGCGACTGTTGAGTTCGGCCGAGACGGCGGCGCTCATTCCCGGCATGGCGCGCAAGTTCCATGGGGCGATGACGACCCCTTCGGACATGCGGGCGGAACCGTGGCTTGCCGTGCCGGCCCTTGCGCGGCTCGCAGCACGCAAGGGCACCACGATCGTCGAAAACTGCGCCGCCCGCAGCCTCGATATTTCCGCTGGCCGGATCAGCGGCGTGTGGACCGAGACCGGATTGATCGAAACCTCCAGCGTATTGGTCGCCGGCGGCGCATGGTCGTCGCTGCTGTTGCGTCTGCATGGCGTGTCCATCCCGCAGCTCAGCGTTCGCTCCACGGTCGCAGCCACCGAACCGATGCCTCAGGTTCACGCGGGAGCTGCGGTCGATAGTCACGTCGCCTTCCGTCGTCGGCAGGATGGCGGTTATACGTTGGCGCCCGGTAGCGGCAGCGCGCTCTATGTCGGGCCGGACGCTTTCCGCCACGCGGTGAAATATCTGCCCGCACTGCTGGATAACCCTTTCGGCCTTCGCTATCTGCCAGCTGCACCCTCCCGCTTTCCCGATGCATGGTCGACGCGCAGAACATGGACGGCCGATGAAACCAGCCCGTTCGAGCGGATGCGCATCCTCAACCCCGCTCCCTCACAAAAGGGGTTGCGTTCGGTGCAACGCGAGTTCGCCCGACTTTTCCCCGATCTTGGCCCGGTGCGCCTGAAAACCGCATGGGCGGGAATGATCGATGCGATGCCGGATGTCGTGCCGGTGGTCGATCGCGTCGAGGCGATCGGCGGCCTGTTCGTCGCAACTGGCATGAGTGGCCATGGCTTCGGTATCGGGCCCGGCATCGGCCGCGTTGTTGCCGATCTCATAAAGGGTGATGCCGTTGGACATGATCTGAGCCGGTTCCGGCTGTCGCGCTTTTCCGACGGTAGCGCGATCAAGCTGGGGCCGGCGCTTTAGAAGGACAATTGCTTCACAAGCTCGAAAAGTCTTCCGACGGCGGGATTTTTCGATCCAGTGGGAGCGCAGAGCACGACGTCAAATTCAGGCGGATCGATCAGCGGGCGGGAGACGATGGTTTCGCCGAGATCGCTGCAGAGCGATTGCGGGATCAGAGCAACGCCCAAGCCTTCCCCCACCAGCCTTATGATCGTGTGCTGCAGGCGTGGCTCCAGCGCGAAATGCGGAACAATACCGCCTGCTGCGCAATAGGCTCCGATTGCCGAACGCAATGTCGGCACCACCGATGCTGGAGCGGCGATCAGCCTTTCCGACGCCAAGGCTTGAGCCCCCACCTTTTCAGCTGAGGCCAGCGGGTGATCAGCGTGGACGATCAGGCGAAGCCGATCACGCGCAAGGAGCCGGGTCCGAAGATGCGGCGCCGTCGGATTTCCAAGAGTGACTGCGGCATCCAGCCGCGCTTCCAACAGAAGCTCATCAATATCGCTCGGCAACCTTTCTTCGAGAACGAGCCGCACATCCGGTGCAGCATCAGATAGCAGGCGCACAAGTTTCGGCACGATGCCCTGCGCCGCATACATGGTGAAACCCAGTCTCAACTCGCCCTTGGCACCGTTCGCGACAAGCTGTACGTCGCGGCACGCCGCCTCGAACCCGGCCAGTACTGATCGGCAATCATTGAGGAAATGCTTGCCCGCCGTCGTCAGCACGACATTGCGGGAATTACGTTCGAACAGCCGGACGCCGAGCGCCTTTTCAATCGCCGCAATCTGCCGGCTGAAAGGCGGCTGGCTCATGTTCATACGGGCTGCTGCCTGACCGAAATGGAGGGTCTCCGCCAGTGCAACGAAATAGCGCATATGGCGCGTATCCATTTGATACCTCCAGAGTATCAATTCGGCACTTTAATGACATTGGATTATATCGATCAATAGCGCTAGGCAAGGGACAGCGAAAATTCGAGCCTGCCCACATGCTGACCAACCTTTTGATCGTCCTACCCATATTTGCACTTATTCTTGCCGGCTGGATTGCCCGGAAAAGCGGTGCACTCGGGCCAAATGCGACGCGCGAGGTCAACCGATTGGTCGTCTATCTTGCCCTTCCTGCATTGTTGTTCGACATCATGGCAAATGCAAAGATCGAGCAGATCTGGCAACCCGGTTTCATCCTCGCTTTCAGCGCCGGCTGTGCGGTCATCTTTGTCGGTACGCTGTTCTGGCGAGTGGCCAAGGGCCGGCATCTCGCAGATGCTGCGGTCGATGCGCTGAATGCAAGTTACGCCAATACAGGTTTTGTCGGCTTTCCGCTGGTCCTGTCGCTTGTTGGCGCTAGCGGCATGGCACCAACGCTGATCGCAACCATCCTCACGGTCTGCATCCTGTTTGCCGTCGCCATCATTCTAATCGAGGGCGGGCTTCAGTCAGAGACCCGCCGCCGCGACATCGTGTTCAAGACGCTTGCCTCGCTCTGCAAGAACCCGCTGCTTGTCGCGCCCGTGCTCGGCGCCATCTTCATGCTATCCGGCTGGGCGCTACCGCAGCCGGTCCATTCATTCATGAAGCTGCTTTCGGGTGCGGCCTCGCCTTGCGCACTGATCGCGCTCGGTCTCTTCCTTGCCGGTCCGCAGGCGGCGACGGCAACAAACAGGCTTTCCACCACCGGCATTCTGGTCGCCCTGAAACTAATCGCCCATCCGCTCGTCACCTGGGTGGTTGCCGGGCCGCTGCTCGGCCTGCCTGCGGGCTCGGTGCATGTAGCGGTTCTGCTCGCGACCCTGCCGACCGGTACCGGTCCATTCATGCTGGCGGAATTCTACAACAGGGAGGCAAGCCTGACCGGACGCGTCGTGCTGATATCGACCATCCTCTCGATCCTGACCATCTCGGCCTATCTGTTGATCGCCGGAGGCCTATGAAGACAGCAAGTCTCGCCACCGATATTTTCATTGACCGTACAGTCTATCGATCAGCGTGTAATTGCGCTTGAAACCTCTTGGAAAACGGGTCTGCTGCTCCATATAATCGGCGCTTGTCCTACTCCCACGTTTCGGTGAATTCATGAACTATCAGGTCGTATCCGCCCATTGGCCGATTGGCGGAGGCGAAGCGGGGGAACTTGTCCGCGCATTCGACTGGTCGCAGACCTCGCTCGGACCGATTTCCGAATGGCCGCAGCATCTGCGAATAAAGGTCAATTCGATTGTCAATTCGCCCATCCCGCAAGTGCTTATGTGGGGCGATGACCATGTGATGATCTACAACGACGGTTACATCGAAATCGCCGGCAGTTATCATCCCCGCGCGCTCGGCGGCACCGTTCCCGGCATCTGGCCGGAGATCTGGGACTGGAACAGAAAAATTCTCGAAGCCGGCTTTCGCGGCGAAGTGCAATCCTTCCGCGACCAGGCGATGACATTGCATCGGCATGGCGTTCCCGAAGACGTGATTTTCGACCTGTTCTACACGCCGATCTATGCCGAAAGCGGCAAAGTCGACGGCGTTTTGTGCACGGTGCTTGAAAATACCGACAGGGTGAAGGCGGTCAAGGCGCTGGCGGAAAGCCGCGAGGAACTTTCCCAGCTGACCAACGCCCTGCCGATCCTCGTCGGCTTCATCGATCGCGACAGCACCTATCGTTTCGCCAATGAAGGCTACCGGGAATGGTTCGGCCTTCCAGCCGCCGACGTGATCGGCAAACATGTCGCCGACATTGTCGGGCAGGATTATTACAAGACCCGCATCCCGTTCATAAACAAAGCCTTTTCAGGCGAGGCGATCATCAATGATACGGTGATCCGCCGCCCCGATGGTGAAAAACGCACGGCGGAAGTCCGCTACGTGCCGCGCCGCACGCCGAAGGGCGAGATCGACGGCATTTATGTGCTGATCATCGATGTCGAGGCCCGCAAGCGCTCGGAAACCGCGCTTCGCCACAGCAACAACCGCTTCCGGGCTGCCGTCAACGCCATCCATGGCGTATTGTGGACGAACACGGCGGATGGACGCATGCTCGGCGAACAATCCGGCTGGGCGTCCCTGACGGGTCAATCCTCGGAGGAATATCAAGGCTATGGCTGGTCGAATGCCGTGCATCCGGATGACCGTGCCGGATCCGTAGCAAGCTGGCAGGCCGCGGTTGCCGCCAAGTCCACCTATATCTGGGAGCACCGGGTTCTGCGCCATGATGGCGTCTACCGCACCTTCTCGATCCGCAGTGTGCCAATCATCGGTGCGGATGGCGAGATCGAGGAATGGGTCGGAGTCCATACCGACATCACCGAACAACGTGCGGCCGAAGCCAGCCTGCAGGAACATGCGAGCAATCTGGAGCGGCAGGTTCGCCACCGCATGCGCGCAGAGGAACAGCTCAAGCAGCTCAACGAAGGCCTGGAGGCGCGAGTCGAGGCGGAGATCGCCGAGCGTCGGCTGGCGGAACGGGCGCTGCAGCAGGCGCAGAAGATGGAATCGATCGGCCAGCTGACCGGCGGTGTGGCGCATGACTTCAACAACCTGCTTCAGGTCGTGGCAGGCAATCTGCAGCTTCTCGCCAAGGACATCGCCGGCAACGAAAATGCCGAGCGGCGTGTTTCAAATGCGCTGGCCGGCGTCCACCGCGGCGCAAAGCTCGCCAGCCAGTTGCTCGCCTTCGGCCGACGTCAGGCACTGGAGCCGCGGGTCATCAATATCGGCCGCTTCATTGCAGGCATGGACGATCTTCTACGCCGGTCGCTGGGCGAGGCAGTCGAGGTTGAGGTCATCGCCAGCGGCGGGCTGTGGAACACCTATGCGGACCCTACGCAGGTGGAAAACGCGCTGCTCAACCTTGCGATCAATGCCCGCGATGCGATGGAGGGATCTGGCAAGCTGACGATCGAGGTCGGCAATGCCTTCCTCGACCAGGATTACGCCCGCGCCCATGCGGAAGTTGCAGCCGGGCAATATGTCCTGCTCGCCGTTACCGATACCGGTTCAGGCATGACGCCCGAAGTTCTGGAAAAGGTGTTCGAGCCGTTCTTCTCGACCAAGCCGGAAGGCAAGGGAACCGGGCTTGGCCTTTCCATGGTCTATGGTTTCGTCAAGCAGTCAGGCGGCCATGTGAAAATCTATAGCGAGGTCGGCCAAGGCACGACCGTCAAGGTCTATCTTCCCCGCTCTGTTGCCGACGAGGATCGCGAGGTGGTCGTTCCTGCCGGCCCTGTCGTCGGCGGAACCGAAACAGTGCTTGTCGTCGAGGATGACGAGGAGGTCCGCACCACCGTTATAGAGACGCTGACCGATCTCGGTTATCGGGTCCTTTCCGCCAAGGATGCTCAGGCAGGCCTCAACGTGGTCGAGAGCGGTATTCCAATCGACGTAATCTTCACCGACGTCGTCATGCCCGGCCCGCTGAAGAGTAGGGAAATGGCGCGCCGTGCCAAGGAGCGTTTACCCAATCTCGCTGTCCTGTTCACCTCGGGTTACACGGAAAACTCGATCGTGCATGGCGGCATTCTCGATGTTGGTGTCGAGCTTCTATCGAAACCCTATACTCGCGAGGCGCTGGCGCGCCGTATCCGCCATGTGATCGCCAACCAGAAGCAAGTGGAACAATCGGCATCTCCAAGAACCGATGTCTCGGAACCTGGCGCCTACCGTTCAGTACCGGCACTGAGGATATTGCTTGTCGAAGACGATTTTCTGATCCGATCCAATACTGCCGAAATACTTATGGAGTTTGGTCACGAAGTGATCGAGGCTTCTAACGGACACGAGGCGCTTCAGGAGCTCGCGAGTTCCGAGATCGATCTGCTGCTGACGGATATCGGCCTGCCGGATACAAGCGGCGGAGAACTGGTAAAACAGGCGATCGAGCTCAAGCAGAGCCTCGCCGTAATTTTTGCGACCGGCGAGAATCAAAAGCCCGATGGAGCCCCAGCTCGGGCTGGCCTGCTGCGCAAACCCTATAATGAGCATGATATTGCAAAGGTGATCGAAAGCGTCATGACCGGGCAATAACTTCCCGAGCCCTCGGCATGTCTGAAACGGGCGACCCGATTGTCCAATCCCGTTGGATTCCACAACATGATACGATCTCACCGGGAAAGGCCTAATGGCCGGGGCGCGGGAGATCAGACGAGGTAATCCATACGCGACCGTCAAATGCTACTTCACCGTGATCAAGCTTGCGGCTTGCAATCTTTTCGATGAGGCACAGTTTCGAACGGACATTGCCGATGCCGCTGTCATTCACGACACAAACAGCGTGGAATGCTGTGCCCTCCTGCATCAAAAGCAGCGTGTGGTGGGCATTGTCCAGGATCTTTCCGGGCAGCGTCTGGAGCGTCATGCTCTTTCTCCTTGCCGATCATTTCAACCAACCGCCATAGAGACGATTGTCGGAAGCCTCCCTCAACAAGGTTAATGAATAGTTAAAATTCGCACCAAAAAGGCACCCATTGCGTGCAATCCATTAAAGAGAGAAAACCCCTCGTAGTATTAATAACCTACTGTATTATCAGTAAGTTAACCCGAATATTATATATCGATTACAATTTATGCAGTAACGCAACCTCCTATGTTGAGGATAGTCAACTATGTTTTCTTTCCAATCCAGTTCAGACCGAGTTCTAGATGCGCTCGATCTATCGATGGCGATCATCGAATTTGATCTTGAAGGTCGCATCATCAAGGCCAACAAGAATTTCTGCGATCTGATGGGCTATCAGCCACAGGAAATAATCGGCAAACATCACAGCCTTTTTGTCGAAGCCAACTACGTAAAGTCTAAGGACTACACGGCCTTCTGGAGCGCGTTACGCAATGGCCAGTTCTTCTCGAGTGATTTCAAGCGGATCGCCAAAGGTGGAAGGGAAGTCTTCATCCGAGGCAACTATAATCCGGTCAAGAATAGCAGCGGAAAAGTCATCAAGGTCATCAAATTCGCCAATGACATTACGGATTCGAAACTGCATGCGCTCGACAGCGCGGCCAAAATCGACGCCATATCCCGGGCCCAGGCAACGATCGAATTCAACACAGATGGCACGATCATAGGCGCCAATGAGAATTTCCTGTCGACTCTCGGCTATGGCCTCAGCGAGATCGTCGGTCGGCATCACCGCATGTTTGTCGATGAGACCTATGCTGCGTCGGCGGACTATGCCCGGTTCTGGGAGCGGCTGCTTTCGGGCGAGTTCGTTGCAGGCGAATTCACCCGTATCGGCAAGGGTGGCCGCAATGTCTTCATCCAGGCGTCCTACAACCCCGTATTCGACGATACAGGGCGCGTCATAAAGGTTGTCAAATTTGCAACAGACGTGACCCAACGAGTGGAAAACGTCGAACGGCTGGCCGCCTGTCTCACCAATATGGCGGATGGTGACCTCTCGCAAACGATCGATGCGCCTTTTATTGCCTCGCTGGAAAAGCTGCGCGTCGACTTCAACATCGCATCCGCCAAGCTGCGTGACGCCATGGCAACGGTTGCTGACAACGCCCGAGCCATAGCTTCCAGCTCCAACGAAGTCCGTGTCGCAGCGGACGATCTGGCGCAACGAACGGAACGTCAAGCAGCCTCTGTTGAGGAAACGGCTGCTGCTCTTGAAGAAATTACCACGACGGTCAAGGATTCCAGCAAGCGTGCAGAAGAGTCTGGCGCACTCGTCAACCGTGCCAAAGCCGATGCTGAACGCTCGGGCGAGATCGTCCGCGAGGCGATCAAGGCGATGGATTCGATCGATAACTCATCCCGCGAAATCTCCAACATCATCGGCGTTATCGACGAGATCGCCTTCCAGACCAATCTTCTGGCGCTCAACGCAGGTGTAGAGGCCGCTCGTGCAGGTGAAGCCGGCAAGGGTTTTGCAGTTGTCGCACAGGAGGTGCGCGAGTTGGCACAGCGTTCGGCTGGCGCCGCCAAGGAGATCAAGGCACTGATCACGACATCCGGGAACCACGTAGCAAGCGGCGTCGAGCTCGTTAGCAAGGCCGGTACTGCATTGCAGGAAATTGGCGGACAGGTGCATCACATCAACTCCGACATTATCGCCATCATTGATGCTTCCCGCGAACAATCGCTTGCACTCGGCAACATCAACCATGCGATCAACGAAGTTGACCAGGGCACACAACAGAATGCCGCAATGGTAGAACAACAGACTGCCGCAAGTCGCAGTCTCGCTCATGAATCACAGGCGCTGTTTTCGCTGCTCGAACAGTTCCGATTCGGTCAGGCATCCGGACATTCTGCGCCGTCAACGCCAGTGAAAGCCATGCGCTCCACGGCAAAACCGATCCGCACCCCTGTCCATTTCCGCACGGCGGGATCTGCTGCTCTGGCGGTGGAACCCGGCTGGGAAGACTTCTGAGCCACGCGTGATGCCGCTACAGGCCGATCACCTGAATTGAAACGAAAAGCCGCCCTCTCGATGAGAGGGCGGCTTTTTCTTGTCTTATCAGCAGCCTGTAAGCGGTTATCAGCCGCCGTTATTTGCCGGTGCCGAAGGAGCCGGTGCTGCCGGCGCAGGCGCGGGCGTTGCTGGCGCCGGCGTTGCTGGCGCCGGCGTTGCCGGGGCTGGAGCCGCCGGCGCTGCCGGCTGGGTCGTCGAGGACGTCGTCGTCGCATCGGTGGGCGCACTACCCATTTGCGACCAGACGAATGCACCCACGACGATCACGGCGAGAACAGCTACCCACCCCATCCAGGATGAGTTGCTTCGCGTTGCCGGCGGCGGCGTACGCAGGTCAGGACGATTGTCATTCGGATTGGGATCATAAGCCATTTCGTTTCCTCCTATTCCAGCCAATAAAATGCGCGTTACCGGATTTTGTTCCGTAGCGGGGCAATTCACGCCGAACTGCATGGAAATGGCATTTACCGAAAGGACCGATTAGGAAGGTTCTAGCGGCAGGAATAGAATGGAGGAGATAGCATGACACAACCTCGTATCGGCATCATCGGCCTGGGGCGCATGGGGCGTGCTATGGCAGTCCGGCTCGCTTCCAGCGGGTTCGAAGTTGCCGGCTGGAGTCGAAGTGGCGTTCCGGAGGACTTTCCCGAAACGGCTTTTGCCGCCAGCGGCATTCCAGACCTTGCCGAAACTTCCGACGTCATCATCCTTGCCCTTCTGGATGATGCAGCAGTGGATGCGATGGTAAGAGCGCTCGAAAGCCTTGACCTGTCCGGCAAATTGATCGTCGACACCAGTACGGTGAGCCCGCTCACGCTTCGCAGCCACCAATCGGCTATCGAGCTTAAGGGCGGGCGATTGCTGGATGCCCCCATATCGGGCGGGCCTGAAACACTGCTCACCGGAAAGGCTGGTTTTTACATCGGAGGGAATGAAGACGACTACCGCCGCTTGCTGCCGGTAGTGGAGATGCTTTCCGACCGTATTCATCATGTTGGCGCGCTAGGCCATGGAGCAGCGTCGAAGCTTATCAACAACATGATGCTGAGTGGCCTTTGGGAAAGCCTGAAGGAAGCTCTGCAGCTCGGGGGCCGGGCCGGGCTTTCCCGCGAGAAAATGATTGAGGTCTTATCAGGGAGCCCGGCTGCAAGCCCCGCAATGAAAGGCCGCCTTCCTGTCGTGCTGGGCGAGACAAGCCATGTCGGCTTTCCCGTGTCCGGCGTGGTCAAGGATATTAGCGTGGTGCGTGACTACGCCCTGCATCTCGATGTGCCCATTCCGGCGATGAAGGCGGCGCTTGCAAGCTTCGAGACGGCTGCAAAGGCCGGTTTTGCCGATGCCGACCTGGCGACGATGGTCAAGCTCGCTTTAGACGAGGCCTCTGCGAGCGATCTCGCGAGGCCGGTTGCTGTCTCACACCGCAAACCTCACATCACCATCCTCTACTGCACACAGTGCAACTGGCTGCTACGCGCCGGTTGGATGGCACAGGAGCTGTTGCAGACTTTCGGTGATTCGCTCGGAGAGGTCGGCCTCATTCCCGGCACCGGCGGCGCGTTCGAAATAAGGCTGGACGGTGCTCTTTTATGGGAGCGCAAGCGCGACGGAGGCTTTCCAGGCCCGAAGGAGCTTAAACAGCGCGTTCGCGACGTGATCGACCCCGAGAGGGACCTCGGTCACCTCGATCGGCAGGCCGCCAAAATGGGAGCCGAAAACCCGGTTTGAGACCATCGTCGAAAACTTTTTTGGCAACTGACACAGAAACTTCAAAAAGCCGGTTGACAGGACGGGGCCACCCCCGTACATCGCTCTCCGTCGCCCAGATGGCGGAATTGGTAGACGCGCCAGCTTCAGGTGCTGGTACCCGAAAGGGTGTGGAGGTTCGAGTCCTCTTCTGGGCACCATTCCCATTGTTTATGTTTAGTAATTGGCCCGCTTGCGGGCCTTTACTGTTTTCAGCATTTGCACTTCAAGCAATCCCTTTCGGCTCGTCGCATCAGCCTTTTTCAAAGCAAACCTACCCACCATAGGCAGGCCAAAATCACTCGGGGAGATGGCGCGGATTGAGGCCGGGGACCCATTGGGTGTTGGGCATATGCGTGCCGGTGTAGGTGACGCCGTTCGGCGTTTCGCAACGATAGACCTGAACGGGAAGATCATCCAGAATGCTGCCGCGGAATCTCCGGCGCGGCTCGGACGTGTAACCGACACCAGTCGTGCAGCGATAACCTTCCGGCGCTTCCTTGGCGACCCGCGACGCCTCGGGAACGACACCGGGAAGGTCCTTGAAATAGGTATTCATGGAGGGACCGAACGCATCCCCTTCGGCTGCGAAGACGACCGAGGGTACCGCCGCGAGGATGAGCACGACCAGCATTGTTGCTGGCAATATCCATGCACCTTTAAGCATGTGGCTAAACTCCATATCTCGGTCTGCGCTTCCCCTTACAAATAGGTGCAGGAGGTCACAGATACCATGAAGAGGAGCCCAACATTCTCGTGATGACGGAGCCAGGATCATACAAGTGCTGCCTCTCCGCGTCAGACTATACGACGGTAGCCGGTCGGCTGCTCATAAAGCCAGCCGATCCGTTTGACGGCCGCTTCGAAATTCTCGCGCGCAACGGTCATTGTATGGCCATTCGCATGCAACAGGGTTTCTTGGTCTTCCATGATGCCGACATGACCTTTCCAGAAGACGAGATCGCCTCGACGAAGCTCATCGCGGGAGATCGCATTGCCGAAAGACGCCTGCATGTCGGAATCGCGCGGCGCGCTTTTGCCGACCATCATCAAAGCCAGCTGGACGAGGCCGGAACAATCAATGCCAAAACCCGAGCGCCCGCCCCAGAGGTAAGGCGTCTCGATGAACTTTGTTGCGACGGACACATAGTCGTCCGCCATTGCCTCGCCGACCGGCAGGCAATGGGCTGCGATAACAGCCCCGCCACCGGCCAGAAGGAAATAGCGCGTGCCGCGCGTTTCCGCATCACCGATGACGGTGATGAGGCTTCCCATTGAAAATGCCTTGATCGGCGGCTTGCGCAGCTCCGCTTCCGGGTAGAGGAAGGTCCGCGCGGCGGTGATCCGGTGCGTCGGCTCAGCCAACGAGCCAATCATCTCTTCCGGCAGATAGCCGACATACCCGTCAGCATCGGCCTGCACCCAGGCGAAACCATTTGCACGATCGAACACCCGGACACTCTCACCAAAGAGAAGTTCCGTATCAATGCCGCGGCCAATATCCGGGAACGGCCGCAGAGCCGCTACGGAGCCGGTGACGGACGCGGGTTCACCCTTCACGAAGCGGGCTGCCTCGACCTGTCCCTTCAACGCTTCCGCTGCGAGATCCGGCCGAAAGGCATTTAGACGTCTGTCCAATTCCATTGTCTTGTCCTTCATGAGGCGGGACGTCTTGCTTCCCGGATGATCAGGTCGCCGAGTTTTTCCAGATAAAGCGCGCCGCCAATGGTTCGTTTTATCACGACATTGCGTCGATCGCGATCATCCCTGACGCGATCGACGAGACCGAGTTCGCCCATCCTATCGAGTGCACGGGTGATCACGGGCTTGGTAACGCCGAGCGTTTCGGCAAGTCCCCGCACCGTATGCGGCGGCGGGATCAGATAGATCTGCAGCAGGATCGCTATCTGTCGCAATGTCAGGTCCGCCGCTTCGCCCCTCACCTCTTCCAGCGAAACGCGGTGCCACAGCCCCAAGGCCTCCGTTGCGGTCAATTCGATCGGCATCCGATATCTCCAACGGATGCCGATCGTAACGTCAAACCGTTACCGGTCTGTTTTTCACTTCCCGGCTTGCGCCCTGTCGCGGATGACGCGATAGAGCGCCCGGATGGCGAAGGCTTCCCCACCTACCGGGGCATGCGGTTTTTCGGACGGATTCCATCCGTAAATGTCGAAGTGGATCCAGCTTGGCGATGCCGTGACGAAACGCTTGAGGAACAACGCCGCATTGATCGAACCCGCCATGCCGCCAGAGGGCGAATTTGTGATGTCGGCCGCGCGTGTGCGCAGGTCCTTGTCGTAGCCCATCCATAGCGGCATGCGCCAGACTGGATCAGCAGCCTCTTTCGCCGCCAGTGAAAGCTTGCCGGCCAAGTCCTCGTCATCGGTAAAGAACGGCGCCAGTTCCGGTCCGAGCGCTACACGGGCGGCACCGGTAAGCGTTGCCATGTCGATCAGGAGATCGGGCGGGGTTTCGTCGGCATAGGCAAGCGCATCGGCAAGCACCAAGCGGCCTTCGGCATCTGTATTGTCGATCTGGACGGTGATGCCCTTGCGGCTCTTGTAGATATCGCCCGGACGGAAAGCATTGGAGGAAATCGAGTTTTCGACCGCCGGAACCAGAACTGTGAGGTCGACGGGCAGGCCGGCATCCATGATCATCAAAGCCAGCCCCATGACATTGGCGGCACCGCCCATGTCTTTCTTCATCAGCGCCATGCCGGTCGCGGTCTTGATATCCAGCCCGCCCGTATCGAAGCAGACACCCTTGCCGACGAGCGTGATGCGCGGGTTGCCCTTCTTGCCCCAGCGCATTTCGAGCAGGCGGGGTGCGACGGCGCTTGCCCGACCGACCGTATGGATCAGTGGAAAGTTCTTCTCCAGGAGATCGTCACCAACGATCGAGCTGACGAGTGCACCGTAATGTTCGCCAAGCGCGCGGAAGGCCGCCTCAAGATTATCCGGGCCCATGTCGTTGGTCGGCGTGTTGATAAGATCGCGCGCGAGCAGGACACCGGCAAGCTGCCTTTCGATATCCATGGCATCGGCATCACCGGAAACGACAAGCCGTGCATCCCTTGGTTTTTCCGATTTGTATTTGGCGAATGAATAGCTGCCGAGACCAAAGCCGAGAGCCAGGTGATCCGCAGCGATACCTTCCGCATCGATCGACCAGTCGCCGGGGGGAAGGAGCTTTGCAAGTCTGCCGCTCAGGAAAGGCGATTCGGCACGATCGCTGCCGAGACCAAAAAGCACTCGGGATATCGATCCTCCTTGACCGGGGACGACGAGAACAGAGCCCGCGTCGGCCTTGAAACCTGATGCTTTTACCCAGTCAGCGGCATCAGGCGGAAGCGTTCCGCCTTCCAGATCGGCTGGCGTAACCGCAGTCACGGGCTTGGTGACGGTGCCTGCAGGTGCGAAAAACGAGGAGCGATGGATATGCTGGAAAGGCGTCATGGCAGCTTCGATAACCTTCGGGAATCATTGGTCTTAACAATTCGTTAGGGTTAACAGTTTATTGCTGGATGGGAAATGCGCCACTCTTCATTGCCTTGGAAGACGGCATGGCAACGACCGACGAGACCATGATGACTGCATCAAAGACATCCTCCACGCGTTCATTCATTTCACACTCGTCCGTGGCTCATGCCGCGATCTTCATCTGCCTGGCAATGGCTGTAAGCGGCTGCAACACCTCGAAACGCGACACGATTACCACCGGTTCTATCGCGAAGACGTCTTCAACGCCGCTAGACAATATGGATGCTGCGCAACTGGCCGAAACCGAGCGGGCTATCGGCGGCGCCTATGTCAAAGACCCACGAAACCGCGATATCGGGCTACGTTATGCCACAGTGCTGGGCATGACGGGCAAACACGCCCAGGCGCTTGCCGTAATGCAGCAGGTAGCAATCGCCAATCCCAGTGACCGGCAAGTACTTGCAGCCTATGGCAAGGCCCAGGCGGCAGCCGGCCAGCTCGAACAGGCGCTCGGCACGATTGGCAGAGCCCAGACACCGGATCATCCTGACTGGCGACTGATGTCGGCCGAAGGCGCCGTGCTCGACCAGCTCGGACGCTCGGAGGAAGCCCGGCAGAAATATCGCTCGGCATTGCAGACCCAACCGAACGAACCGAGCATCATGTCCAATCTCGGCATGTCCTATGTTCTATCAGGCGACCTCAAAACCGCGGAAACCTATATGCGCAACGCGGCTCAGCAGCCGGCGGCCGACAGCCGCGTACGGCAGAACCTCGCACTGGTGGTCGGATTGCAGGGACGCTTCTCGGAAGCGGAAACCATTGCCCGCAAGGAACTTTCGCAGCAACAGGCGGATACCAACGTCACCTATCTGCGCTCGATGCTCTCCCAGCAGAATTCCTGGGCAAAGCTTGCTGACAAGGACAAGGCAGCTAAATCTGCGGTCAACTGAGGTCTAAGACATAGCCTTTGACGGTTGCTCGGAATTCAGGCCCATCCGAGGCTTGAAGGACCACCAGGAATATCATTACAAACCTGTAGTAGCCCACGTTTATCTGGCAGCTTGATGCGCGATCCAATATCGCGAAAAAATTTCACCGCACCATAATTGCAACCTAAGCTTGAGGTGCTTATAAAACGCTCAGTCGAAGTTTACTTTTCAACAGATCAATTTCGCTTGTCGGAATATTTCATGACATCCTCGAATGTGACATCGTTCTGTGGCTCTGCCACGCTTGCGCTCTCCGACAACATGAAATTTTTATGGCATAACCTTTGGAAACCGACTTTGATCTTCGGCAGTTCGATGTCTCTTGCAACTTCGGCTATCGGGATTTACCACTATACATCAAGAGGCATTTCATCGATCTTCGATGAACCTGTCGAAACCCTATTCTTAACACTCCAAGACACATGGATAGCCTTGTTGATCGGCTGGTTAGCCTATCCCATCGCGCTTGCATTCTGCAACGCGATCAAATGGATGTTGGTGCCGTCTGAAAACAAGCGCGCTATCTTCACGATCGATACTACCGGGGTATCGATCTCAGACGCAGCAGGCGCTTCTGGCCATATACCTTGGAGCATGGTCCGCCGACGGAAGATATGGCGAGGCTACCTTGTCCTGAAAATCCGGCCGGGGGGATGGCGCTTTATACCATTACGAGCATTCGAGAATCCCGATGTCCTATGGATGCTGGTCGAAGCGAGCGGACCGAAAAAATAACAGCGGTTATTCCGCGATGAATTTCAGCACTCCGGCGCGGCCGGACTTGCCGGGAACGATGCCATCCGACGGATGCTGCACGCCATCATTGACTATCACGGATGAGAAGTCGAACGGGCTGATGCCCTCAAGGCAGGCGACGTTGACGCCATACTGCTGCGGGTTCGATCGCCGCTGATGATGGGTATAGATACCGCAGACCGAACAGAAATAGTGCTTCGCGGTCTTCGTGTTGAATTGATAGAGCGTCAGCGCCGCTTCGCCTGACACGATCTTAATATCGTCGAGATTTGCCGAAACTGCGATCGCTCCACGCATTCTGCAGTAAGAGCAGGTGCAACGTCGAGCGCTGCGCAGGCCATTTGCCAATCGCACGTGAAATCGTACAGTTCCGCAGTGGCAGGCTCCGTCGATCTCGTCGATATTTTCATCCAGCATCAGCTATCCTCCGGCGGCAAGGATTTATGCATAAAGGAACGCGATAGAGATTAGAACCTGCTGGAGACCTGGATACCTGCGGGGCCGAGGATAACGGCCACGAGAACAGGGAGGAAGAACAGGATCATCGGAACGGTCAGTTTGGGCGGAAGGGCTGCAGCTTTCTTTTCCGCCTCGTTCATGCGTTCGTCGCGGCTCTCCTGAGCCAGAACGCGCAGCGCCTGCGATACCGGCGTGCCATAACGGTCGGCCTGGATCAAAGCCTGCACGACCGATCGGACTATATCGAGCTGCGTGCGGTTCCCGAGATTTTCGAGCGCAGTCCTGCGGTCCTGGAGGAAAGAGAGTTCCGCCGTCGTCAGTGCTAGCTCTTCAGCCAGTTCGGGCGAAGACGTGCCGATTTCTTCCGCCGCGCGACGCATGGCGGCTTCGATCGAGTTGCCGGATTCGACGCAGATGAGCATCAGGTCAAGCGCGTCGGGCCAGGCACGCTTGATCGATTTCTGCCGCTTTCCGACCTTGTTGGAAACGAAGATGTTCGGTGCGTAGAACCCGACATAGGCGAAGCCGACAACCGCGAGAATCCGGATCCCTATCGGTTTGGAGGCCAGGTTACCAAGTGCGAACACCCAGACTGCAGCGAGGATCAGGAACAGGAAAGGCAGAAGAAAACGCGCCACGAGGAACATGTTCAGAGCGTTCTGTGATCTCAATCCCGCTGCGCGCAGCTTGTTGAGCGTGCCTTCGTCAACCAGTGCTTCGCGCAGGTTGAAGCGTTCGACGATCTGGCGGACCGACTGATTGTTCTGGGTTCGCAGACTTGCCTTGCCATCGGCATTCATACGCGCCCGCTCGCGCGCGCGCATCTGCTCCCGTTCAGTGGAAACTGCCTTCATGCGCTTATCCAGATCGCCGCGTTCCATGAACGGTGCAGCCAGAGAATAGAGCGTTGCGAAAACGGCAAGCGCCACCAGAACTGCGAAGATCAGGGTTGGCTCGGTGATAGCTGCTGCAAGATCCTTCACCGTCCGCTCCTCAGATTTCGAAGTTGATCATGTTGCGCATCACAAGGATGCCGATCGACATCCACACTCCCGATACAAGCATGATGATATGCCCGCGCGGATCGGTGAAGAGGATCATCATGTATTGCGGCGAGGTGAGATAGACGAGCGTCGCGACGATGAACGGCAATGCGCCGATGATGACGGCAGAGGCCTTGGCCTCCATCGAAAGTGCGCTGACCTTGGCCTTCATCTTCCTGCGCTCACGCAGCACCTTGCCGAGATTGCCGAGCGCCTCGGAGAGGTTGCCCCCCGCCTGACTCTGGATCGCGATAACGATGGAGAAGAAACTGACCTCGGATAATGGCATGGTCTGCAGCATGCGCGCACAGGCCTCAGGAATGCTCAGGCCGATTTTCTGCGATTCCACGACCCGCTGGAACTCGCGTTTCACAGGCTCCCTGCCATCGGCCGCAATCAGCCGGATCGCATCGTTGAGCGGCAGGCCGGATTTGATCGAGCGAACCATTACGTCAAGAGCGTTGGGGAATTCCTCGAGAAACTTGTTGCGTCGCCGCTTGATAAGGAAACCGATGACCCAGCGTGGAAAACCGAAGGCAAAAACGAAACCTGCACCAAGCGAAGCAAGCAAGGGCATGCCGACGATCAGCGCAACGAGGGAAGCAAGGAAACCGAGACCAACGGACATTGCGTAGAAACGGCCCATCGTCACCGGCAAGCCAGTTTGAGAAAGCCGGGATTTCAGGCTATTGTCGCCGATATACTTGTTTTTCTCTTCCTGCTTCTTTTCCAGATCCTTCAGGGAATCCTGCAGGGATTTGCGCCGCTTGGACAGTTCCTGAACGCGATCACGCGCGGCCTTGGCCTTGCCCAGATCGCTTTCGGCGGCCTTCACTCGCGTCAATCGGGCACCGGCCTTCTTTTCGGTCTCCAGGCGTGAGAACAATAGCGCATAGGCCACCAAGGCCGCCGATACGGCAGCCAGAAGAACGATCAACAGCATGGTCAAATCAAGCCCGAACATGCGAACTGCCTCTCAACCGTCTCAATCCTTGGAGGTTTCCATGGCGTCGAGTGCTGCCGTAAGGCGGCGCTCTTCACCGAAATAGCGAACACGGTCCCAAAAATGCGGCTTGACGATGCCGGTGGAAACATGGCGGCCAATAATCCGCCCGTTCGCGTCCTCGCCATCCATCTCGTAACGCATCAGATCCTGGGTGATGATAACGTCGCCTTCCATGCCGATCACTTCGGTGACCTGGGTGATCCGGCGCGAGCCGTCACGAAGACGTGCCGCCTGAATGATGATGTCGACCGATCCGCTGATGATCTCGCGTACAGTTTTGGCCGGCAGCGTATAACCGCCCATGGCGATCATCGATTCCATACGGCTCAGGCATTCGCGCGGCGTATTGGAGTGGATCGTCCCCATGGAACCGTCATGACCGGTGTTCATCGCCTGCAAGAGGTCGAAGACTTCCGGTCCGCGCACTTCGCCGACGATGATACGTTCGGGGCGCATACGCAGGCAGTTCTTGACCAGATCGCGCATGGTGATCTCGCCTTCGCCTTCGATATTTGGCGGGCGGGTTTCAAGGCGCACAACATGCGGCTGCTGCAGTTGCAGTTCGGCAGTATCCTCGCAGGTGATAACGCGTTCATCCAGATCGATATAACGCGTCAGGCAGTTCAGAAGGGTGGTTTTGCCCGAACCGGTACCACCGGAAATGACGACGTTGCAGCGGACACGACCGATGATCTGGAGCAGAACAGCGCCCTCAGGCGTGATCGCTCCGAATTTGACCAGCTGGTCGAGTGTCAGCTTGTCCTTCTTGAACTTACGGATGGTGAGAGCCGGACCATCAAGCGAAAGCGGTGGAGCGATCACGTTGACACGCGAACCATCAGGCAGACGCGCGTCGCAGATCGGCGAACTTTCATCAACGCGTCGGCCCACCTGGCTGACGATACGCTGGCAGATGGACAGAAGCTGAGCGTTGTCGCGGAAACGGATTTCCGATTCGATCGTCTTGCCGGCAACTTCGATGAAGGTCTGCCCGGCCCCGTTGACCATGATGTCGGCGATGTCATCGCGGGCGAGCAGCGGCTCCAGCGGGCCGTAGCCCAAAACGTCGTTGCAGATATCGTCAAGCAGCTCTTCCTGCTCGGAGATCGACATCGCAAAATTCTTGATCGTGATGATATCGTTGACGATATCGCGGATTTCCTCGCGCGCGCTCTCGTTGTCGAGCTTTGCGAGCTGCGACAGGTCGATCGTGTCGATAAGCGCCGAAAAAACCTGGCTTTTGGTATCGTAATACTGGTCGTTGCGGGCCGGCCGCTTGCGTGCGGGCGCGGCCGGAGCGAGCGGGGGCGGCGCCACGGGCTGCCGCATCGTCGCGTTTTCGGCCGAAGCAGGCGGCCTGATCGGGGCTTCCGAGGCCGTCGATGCGGCTGGCGCGGGCGTAAATTGAGGTGCAGGCGGCGATACGACAGCGCCTCCCTTTCCAAACCCGTCGTTTCCGCGTTTTCCAAACATGCTTCTTAAAACCTAACTCTTTCGTGATGCGGCTTACTTTCGTCCCAGCATGCCAAGAAACTTGCCGAGACCAGCCTTCTTTGCCTTCTTGACCGCGATGCGCCCCGTGACGACATGGGCGATCTGCGAGAAGGTTTCGGCCACCGGAGACTTGGCGTCGATTTCCGAGATCATACGGCCGCTATTGGCAGCATTGCCGAAAAGGGCTGAATCAAACGGCAGAATGGCGATCGGCTCCATTTCCAGCGCCTCGGTGAAATCGGACGGGCTGATCTCGGGACGCTTCGGCATTCCCACCTGGTTGAGAACCAGATGCGGTGCGCGGTCATTTGGCCTCAACTGCTTCAGCGCATCCAGAATGTTCTTCGTGTTGCGAAGATTGGCGAGATCCGGCGCGGCGCAGATGACAACTTCGTCCGCATCGGCAAGAACCGACGTCGTCCACTCGTTCCATGCATGGGGTACATCAAGAACAGCGATCGGCGCGCTGCGCTGCAGGATTTCGATGACGGGCTGGAAAGCGCGGCCTTCGAAGTCGTAAGCCCGATCGAGAAGCGACGGCGCAGCAAGAAGCGACAGATGATCCGAACATTTCGTCAGAAGGCGGTCCAGAAACACCTCATCCAGACGCTCCGGCGCAAAAACCGCCTCGGAAATTCCCTGCATCGGATCCTGGTCAAAATCGATGTTGGCCGTCCCAAAGGGCAGGTCGAGATCGGCTAGAATGGTTTCGGTCGAGAACAGGCTCGATATTCCGAAGGCGCAGTTGTGGGCGATCGTCGAGGCGCCGACCCCACCCTTTGCGCCAATAAATGCGATCGATTTGCCCAGGGGCTCTGCATCCGGATCAACGAAGATGGCGGAGATCGCTGCCATCATGTCGACCATCGGAACGGGAGCCACCAGATATTCGGAAATGCCGTTGCGGACCAGTTCGCGATAAAGCGCGATATCGTTGTAACGGCCAATGACGATGACGCGGGTCGAAGGATCGCAGACTTCTGCCAGAGGAGCAAGTTCGGCAAGAAGATTGCGCGGCTCTGCCGCCGTCTCCAGCACGATCAGGTTCGGGGTCGGCGAAGACGTGTACATATTGGCGGCCGCCGTTGTGCCGCCGCTCGTCACACGCAGGTTGACCTTTGCCATGCGCCGGTCACGCGACATCTTGTCGATCATATGCTGGACGCCTTCGCTTTCGCAGAAGGCATGAATGGAGATCCGCGGCAACGGCCGCACGGATTCGAGATCAAGCGCCGAGGAATGTTCCTCGGCATCATGAGCCTGCGACGGCTGTCCATTTACGTCGTATTGAACGGTGCTTATCATCGGATCAGGCCCAACCGTTACGCTTCATCATTCGTCCATATCCTTGAGCTCGGTGAACGATTCGCGATAGCGCTCCATCACCTGACCGCGCTGCGTTCCGTCCGGCGGCGTCATGCGGCGCGGGCCGAGAAGGTCGTTCGGATTGGCGATCTGGGCCGCAAGGTTATTCTGGTTGGCGCAACCGAAATTATAGTAGTTCTTGTTGCTCTGAATATTCAGCGTCATGTCGGCCGGCCAGGTACCGCACTGCTCCGTCTTGGCGGCAATCGCCACATAGGTCAGGCGCATGGGAGCGGATTCTCCGAATTCCGAGGGGAAATGCGCCTGCAGAATATTCTGGGCCGGAACGCCCATCTTTACCATCAGCTTGCGGGTGGAGGAGGCGGCAGACGCGACCGCACCTTCATTGGCCGATCCGCGCGGCGTGATGATCTGGATAATGCCGGACGAGGACCGGCGGTATTCCGCGATGAAACCGGCGATGACTTCCGACTGGCCTTTCGTGAGACCGGTATCACCAGCGGCGACCGGGATATCAATCTTTCTTTCCGCTTCGCCGACCACGATCGGGTGGCGCGTGCGGTAATCGTCCGGCAGGGAACCGGTGGTCATGCTGTCCTTGCCCGCGCAGGAAGACAGCAGCGCTGCGGCGCCGAGGACGAGCGCTGCCGAAAGGCGGCCCGTCGAATATCGCGTTGTCTTTCTCGGATCCATAAATGGATGCCTTTCTTGCGAGCGGCTGCCGCCGAAGTTTGGGAGCTGAGCTTGCTTCGTCATTTGTAGATGAACCCGACATTGCCCTGATAAGGCGCAGGCGGCGGGGACGCCTCCTTACGGCCATAGATCTTGTTGACCCGTCCCAAGAAGACGCTTTCGGCATCACTGGCGGGCTGGAAATTGTCATCCGGGCGAGAGAGTTCGTTGCGATTGACCGGACGGACCAGATAAGGCGTCGCGATGATGACCAGTTCGGTCTCGTTGCGCTCATAGGTCTTTGCCCGGAAAAGCGCGCCGACAAGCGGAACCTTCGAGGCGACCGGGGTACCCTTCATGCTCTGAGAGATATCATCGCGGATCAGACCAGCCAGGGCGAGCGAGCCGCCGGACGGAAGTTCAACCGTCGTTTCCGCATCGCGCTTGCGATATTCGGCTGCCGACGTCGTGAGCACAGGCTCCGAAACCCGTGTCTGGATACGCAGGCTGATACGGCCGGACGACAGAACCGTCGGGGTAAATGCAAGCGAGATGCCGTACTGATAAGGGGTTACAGTGGTCACGCCATCGACGCCGGTGGTGGAGTACAGACGTTCTCCACCCGAATTGAATGTTGCGGCCTGCCCCGAGATCGCCGTCAGTGTCGGTTCTGCAAGCGTGCGGATCGCATCGGCCTGCTCCAGGGCGCTCAACGCCGTTTCAATGCCAAGCTTGCCGATCTGCCCGGCAATCGTGCCATTCAGGCCTTGCGTGCCTGCTTCGACGGTCAGAACATCAAGGGCGTTGCGGGAAGGCGTGGTACGCGTGAAAGTGTTGTCGAAACCAAGCTGCTTCAAAACCTCGCGACGGATTTCCGCCACGGTGATTTTCAGCGTGACCTGGTCCTCACCTTCAATTGAAAGGAGGTTCACGACCGTGGAGGTTTGTCGGCCTTCGGCATAGATTGCAGAGTCGCCGCCGTTGTTGCCACTTGTCGCCGTGATTTCGCGCGTAGTCGCCTCACCGCCCTTCAGAAAGGCATTGGCGAGTTGCGCGGCCTTGGCAGAATCCTGCGGCGTGCGCACCGAGCCGGAAAGCACGATGTTGTCGGATACGATTTCGACCTTGATGTTCGAATCCGGCAAGAAACGGCGGAGGTTTGCCTCGAGGCCGGAAATATCGCGCTCAATCTCCACGTCGAGCGTGACGATTTCCTCGCCGCCCGGACCGAAGACGAAGATATTCGTCTGACCGACGGTCTTGCCAAAAAGATAGATCCGCCGCGAGGTGCGGGTGACGGCATCGGCCATTGAGGGATCGGCAACCAGAATGTCGTGGGCATCGGACGGAAGGTCGATCACCAGTGCCTTGTTCAGGCCAATCGTCACCCGCCGCTTGATCCCAACACCGCCCTGCGCAATGCGGATCACTCCGCTATCGGCTGCAGAAGCGCTTGGAACAGTCAGGAAGGATGGTGCAAAGCTGCCCGGAATGCCGGAAAAGGCCAGGCAGAAAGCCAGGCCGGTCGAAACGGTTGCGCGGGTCTTGCGTTTCAAAATCATAACCAATCGCTCCGTTCAATTCGCCTGCGTCGAGCCGGTGATGATCGACCCCGATTTGATGACCTGGATATCCGCCTTGCCACCGCCATGCAGAAGGTAGTCCGCGGCCTGCGTGTCCGCCTCCTGTGCGTCAGCCACCGACCTCAAGGCGAGCGTCAGTCGCTCAGCCATCTGCTGCGCAACGGCAATGACCTTTGCCTGATCGGGTGTAAGTTCGAGGGTCGCAGTGGTGCCGACAACGGATTTGCTGCCGTCGGGCGCTTCCTGGATGTTCTGGTCGATGGCCAGGACGCGAACGTTGTTCAGGACATTCTCGGTGACATAACCGCCACCGGTATCCTTGTTTTGACGGACCATGATGACATCGACGCGGTCGTTCGGCAGAACGAAACCACCAGCGCCCGTTGCAACCGATATTTCCGTTGCGACCGCGCGCTTGCCGGAGGGCAAAAGCGAAGACATGATGCGGCTGGAAGAGTCTGCAACCTTCTCGGCTCTCAAAGGCTCGCCCTTGAAGATTGGAAGGCGGACGACTGAGCCTTCAAGCTCCTTGATGGCATCGGGGCGCGCGTCGCTGGTGATGAAGCCCTCCGCAACACCGCTGCGCGGCCAGTTCAACCATTCGACAGACTTCTCGTTCAGACGACTGCCTACCGGCAAGTTATCGGCTGAAACCAGAACATTGATCGTCGGCTCCTTCACCACCGTTTCCACCAGCTGGGGCGCCTGTGTGCCAGACATGTTCATTGCCAGCAGACCGGCCAGGCCTGCAGCCACGACGGCCACCGTCAAAATGATGATGCGAGCGGGCTTCATTGCCATGTCCCAGAAGAATCCTTGATCTTCGCGACAGGATGGGCGGCAATGGTGTAATTATGGTTAATGAGAAGCTTAGAATGCTGGTTAACGCAATGTTGCGATAGATCTCAGCGAGGTCAGAAGGCCTTGAGCGCCAATATTGCAATTGGCGATGTTCCAAATGCCATCAGGCCCCCCATTGCAATGGCAATGCCATAAGGGATCTTGTTGGTACCAACGATCGATACGGGCAGCGGGATGCCGATCGACATTACAAGATCGGCCTTGACCCGTAGAAACAGGAAAAGCAGGGTCACAGCGCCGCCAGAATAGGCCACCAGAACGAGAAAGGCGATAAGCGACTGGTCAAAGCCGAACCAGAGGCTGGCCGCGGTCAAAAGCTTGGCATCGCCGCCACCCATGATATTGGCGGCGAACAAAGCAAAGCAAACTGCAAAAACAATGAGAGCGACCACGAGGCTAAGGCCAAGATCGACCAGCGTCACGCCCACGAGCGGCGCAAGAACGAGAAAAGCAGCAACCAAAGCCAACGACAGCCGGTTGGATATTTTCATCGTCAGAAAATCGCTCATCGCCGCAGCAGCCAAGGCTGCAGGAAAGGCAGCTAGTACAAGAACGGCGACGATGTCATTCAGCATAGAGTTTTTCCCGAGATCGCTGGAAACGGCTTAAAGCCGCCCTACACGGGACGGCTTTAACCAATGTCTTCGGTGCCAAACGACGGCGGCAAGGAATATTAGCCGTTCGGCTTCGAAACCTTGTTGGAGATGTTGATGAAGGCAGCGTTGAGCGTATTGCCCAGCGTGGAAGCACCGGCGATGATAGCAACGGAAATGAGAGCAGCAATCAGGCCATATTCGATGGCAGTTGCGCCGGACTCATCTTTACGAAAACGAGCGAAAATCTTGGTCATTGGACTCTCCTACTCCACACAATTGTTGTTCAGCACTTACCGACAACTGTTTTCCCGTTGCTCGGTTGACGTGGAAACTACAGCCGGACGATTGCCAACCGCTTAAAGAGGAACGTTACCCAATCGTTAATCGAGGCAGTTCGGAGCACTTTGGTAAATAGAACCTGACAGAAATTCAGAGCATTTTTGAGTAACAAGAAGACTCTCGCCCAACAATTGAAGTACATATAATTCAGCTAGTTAATTGATCCGGTCTGGCCAAGCACAGCAATTTTGCCCGCCTATGGCGATGATCAGGGAGCAACGGAGCCGGCCTTACGCCCCAGCTTAAGGCTTCATTCACCAATCAAGGTCATCTTCTATTCACATCGAAATCCGCCCGGGGACCTTAAATATGGCGCTGCGTCTTGTACTGGCCGCCTTCACGCTTGCTTCAACCCTTTTAAGCGCAGACATATCCACTGCCGACGACAGACATGATGTGTTGCGCGTATTCATGAATCAGGCGCGCGTGCTCAAGCTTGACCGGCCGGTCGCTAAGGTCATCGTTGGTAATTCGGAAGTTGCAGATGCGACCGTGGCGGATGCAACAACGATTGTTCTTACTGGGCGCAGCTTTGGCACAACCAATCTCGTGCTGCTTGACCAGGATGGCAATGCGATTGCCGACGAGCGGGTTCTCGTTTCCATCGACGAAGGTAATACGGTACGGGTATTCAAGCAGACCGAACGGACCGTGCTTTCCTGTACGCCGAACTGCGAGCAGCATGCCGAGTTCGACACAACCGCGAAGACACCCTGACCATCTCGAATGCACCAATTTGCATCAGTTGCGAAACGGATTTTCAATAATCGTTGATTATGGTCCGTACTCACTTTCGCCGCTCAAGCGGTCAGGAAGAGACGCATCAGGATCGCTCGCCAATGACCGGCTCGACTTCGCCGAAAGCACCACAATCCGGCTTGAAGAGGCTCTTTCGCTCGAAAGACGGTGCCGCGGCGATTGAGTTCGCACTGCTTGCTATTCCCTATTTTCTCATTGTCTTTGCCATCGTCGAGACATTCGTGGCCTACACGGCCGAGCAACTGGTCGCCAATGCCGTCGACACGATGGGCCGCAAGCTGCGGACCGGCAATATCACAGTCACGAGCAGTACCGCTTCCACCTACATGAACGAGACCCAATTCCGCCGCGCCTTTTGCGGTGAAATCTCGATCCTGATCCAGTGCAGCGAGGCCGAGGTCTCCAAAGCCAACAAGCTGTTTATCGACGCAAAGCCCTATACGAATTTCTCCGACATGCCGACGACGATCCCGATGGCAAACGGAGATCTCAATACGGCAGGCCTTGGCTTTGCTCCGGGCGGATCTGGCACCAAGAACATGCTGCGTGCCTACTACAAGTGGGACGTCACGACCGATCTGCTTCGCCCGTATATTTCCAACATCCGCCCGACCAGCGGCTCCAATTACGTCCTGATCGTGGAAACCTCTGCTTTCAGGAATGAGGATTATCCGTGATGCGGGCGAAATTGCAAAACATTCTCTCGCGACTACCGCTGACCGAACAGATGCGGCGCTTCGCGGCAGATGTGCGGGGGATAGGCGGAGTGGAATTCGCTCTGATCGCGCCACTTCTGCTTTTCCTTTACATCACCTCTTTCGAATTGACGATTGGTCTCAGCGTATCGAAGCGGGTAACCCGCACGGCCAGCACGGTCGCAGATCTCGTAACGCAACAGGCAAAGGTTACAACAAGCGACCTGCAGCAGATGACGAGCGTCGCAAACGCCATTTTCACGCCTTACCAGCCTCAAAATCTGAAAATGAAGATTACCGGCGTCACAATAGATGGTTCGAGCAATCCGACTGTGGCCTGGTCCTGGGCGCAAGACGGCAGCCGGCCCTATTCCAATGGCTCCGCGGTCAACGTGCCAACCGACATGCGTTCGGCCAGCACGTTTCTGGTTCGGGCCGAGGTTTCGGTCACGCACCAACTGTTGATGTTTATGCCCGGGCTGATGCCGAGCAGCCTGCAAACCATCACGCTGAACCGCGAGTTTTATTATCGCCAGCGTGTAGGAACCAGCATCACCTGTGACGGGTGCTGAGACTTCGAGGCCGATAAGCTCTTCGACGCTTCCCAACCGACCAGCCGAGGTCTTTGCCAACCGCATCCACGAACTATATGTTACGCGATTCAGTTCGACCACGAGGTCGGACAAGACGGCATTCAGATCACTGGTGACAGATGGCGCGAGCCTTTCTCTTCGTACTTGATTCCTTCGGCGTCGGCGGCGCGCGAGACGCAGCCGATTACGGCGACCTGGGATCCAACACGCTCGGCCATATCGCAGAATTCTGCGCC
The DNA here is from genome assembly GCF_040675795.1 of Neorhizobium sp. LMR1-1-1.1. Taxonomy (NCBI): domain Bacteria; kingdom Pseudomonadati; phylum Pseudomonadota; class Alphaproteobacteria; order Hyphomicrobiales; family Rhizobiaceae; genus Neorhizobium; species Neorhizobium sp. LMR1-1-1.1. Next base: position 182,322 of record NZ_JBEGHE010000025.1, on the reverse strand, counting down.
GCCGGAGCGGCCGACCGGGCGGGCCTGCGGGAGGGACCGCTCAAGCTTCCCAACATGACCTCGCTCGGGCTGATGGACATCGCCAAGATGGCAAGCGGCAATTATCCAGTCGGCATGCCGCTTCCAGAGCGGCTGTTCGGGCTTTATGGCGCGGCGAGCGAGTTGTCGAACGGCAAGGATACGCCGTCCGGGCATTGGGAGATCGCCGGTACCCCCGTCATGTTCAACTGGGGTTATTTCCCGACCGAAGGCGATGCTTTTTCGCCGGAACTGGTGGAGGCGATCTGCCGCGATGGCGAAATCCCCGGCATTCTCGGTAACTGCCATGCTTCGGGAACGGAAATCATCGAAAGGCTTGGCGAGGAGCATATCAGAACCGGAAAACCGATCTGCTATACATCGAGTGACAGCGTTTTCCAGATCGCCGCACATGAGACGCATTTCGGCCTGGAGCGGCTGATCAAGCTTTGCCAGGTGGTACGTGGCCTGCTTGACCCGCTCAATATCGGCCGCGTGATTGCGCGCCCCTTCACCGGCGAAACGGCAGAGACTTTCGAGAGGACCGGCAACCGGCGCGATTTCTCCGTGCTTCCGCCGGAGCCGACATTGCTCGACCGGCTGGTGGAAGCTGGCCGCAGTGTTCACGCTGTCGGCAAGGTGGGCGATATCTTCGCGCATCAGGGCGTTTCCCGCGTGATCAAGGCGAATGGCAATGCGGCGCTGACTTCAGCGACGCTTGCCGCGATGGACGAGGCGGCGGACGGCGATCTGGTCTTCACCAATTTCGTCGATTTCGACATGATCTACGGTCATCGGCGTGACGTGCCGGGTTATGCCGCAGCGCTTGAAGCCTTTGACCTGACCCTGCCGGATTTTCACCGCAGGCTGAAGCCGGGCGATCTGGTGATACTGACCGCCGACCATGGCTGCGATCCGACCTGGCGCGGCACGGACCATACCCGCGAGCGCGTGCCGATCATGGCCTTTGGTCCTGGTATCCGCACCCGCTCGATCGGGGTCCGGTCCTCCTATGCCGATATCGGCGAAACGATCGCCGCACATCTCGGCATTCCCGCCGGTCGGCATGGATGGAGTTTCCTGTGACGCAACATCTTCTGAAGGCCGAGATCCACTGCCATATCGAGGGTGCCGCACCGCCGAGCGTGACGGAAGCGCAGGCACGCAAATATGGCGTCGATGCTAGTGCATTCCTGCTAGACGGCGCCTATCAATGGCGTGACTTTTCCGAATTCCTGGTCGCCTATGACGCGGTGGCTGCCCTTTTCCGCACGGAAGAAGACTATGCGCTTCTGACCGAAGCCTATCTTTCCGAACTCGCCGCAATCAACACGATCTATAGCGAGATCATCGTGTCGCCGGATCATGGCGACCGGATCGGGCTTGGCGCGGATGCCTACCTCGCCGGTATCTGCGACGGAATTCTTGCTGCGAAGGAAAAGACCGGCATCGAGGCGCGGATCATCGTCACCGGCGAGCGGCATTTTGGACCCGAGCGGGTCATTTCGGCAGCCGAATATGCTGCGCGGGCGAAAAATCCTCTGGTTACCGGTTTTAACATGGCGGGCGAGGAACGCATGGGACGCGTGGCTGACTACGCCCGCGCCTTCGACATCGCCCGCGATGCGGGGCTAGGCCTCACCATCCATGCAGGCGAAGTGTGCGGGCCATTCAGCGTGACGGATGCGCTGGATTTGGTGAAGCCGGCGCGTATCGGCCATGGTGTCAGGGCGATCGAGGACGAGGCGCTGGTGGCGCGGCTGGCGGAACTCGGCACCGTGCTCGAAGTCTGCCCCGGTTCGAATATCGCGCTTGGCGTCTTTGCCGATTTCGACAGCCATCCCCTGAAACGGCTCAAGGCAGCCGGAGTGAAGGTCTGCATCAATTCCGACGATCCGCCTTTCTTCGGCACGTCGCTTGCCCGCGAATACGAGATTGCCGCGCAGGCGATGGGCATGAGCGATGCGGAGATCAACCAGATGACCCGCATGGCGCTTGAGGCGGCATTCGTGGATGACGGTACGAAAGCGGGATTGCTGCAGCGTTTCGACGCGCAAAGTTGAGGTTCAGGCTGGGGATCATGCCTGGAGCAGGATCTCGCCCCTTGCAGAACAGGACGTTTTTCGAAAAAGAAGAGACAAGCAACGAAAAGGATAAAAGGTCATGGACGGCGTCACAGTCATCAATCATCCGCTGGTGCAGCACAAGCTGACGATCATGCGCAAGAAGGAGACGTCGACCGCCGGTTTCCGCAGACTGCTGCGGGAAATCTCGATGCTTCTCTGCTACGAAGTAACTCGCGATCTTGAGCTGACGATGGAAACGATCGAGACGCCGATCACCGAGATGCAGTCGCCGATCGTGGAAGGCAAGAAGCTGGTCTTCGTTTCGATCCTGCGTGCGGGCAACGGCCTTCTGGAAGGCATGCTCGAACTTGTTCCGTCGGCCCGCGTCTCTCACATCGGTCTTTACCGCGACCACGATACGCTGCAGCCGGTGGAATATTACTTCAAGGCTCCGGATGGTCTCGACGAGCGCCTGCTGATCGTCGTCGACCCGATGCTGGCGACCGGCAATTCGGCAATCGCCGCAATCCAGAAGCTCAAGGAGCGCGGTGCGACGAACATCCGCTTCCTCTGCCTGCTGGCTGCACCGGAAGGCATCAAGAATTTCCAGGAAGCCCATCCGGACGTGAAGATCTACACGGCATCGATCGACAGCCATCTGAACGAGAAGGGCTATATCGTGCCGGGTCTCGGCGATGCCGGCGATCGCATGTACGGCACGAAATAAGGTTTTCAGGATTTCCTAACCAATGATGAAGAAGGCGGCCGGTCCGAAAGGGTCAGGCCGCTTTTTCGTAACCATTGCGGCCTAGCGTGTTTTCCCTGAACCCAGGGGATCGACCCATGCTTATTCGCACCGCCATGTTCGCAGCCGTCGCCGTTGTCGTGGCGACGCAGATCCCTGCCCTGCTCGAACACACCGGCCCGGCACAGCAAGAGCCGGTGGTGCAGGCGCCCGCCGCCAAATCACAGGTCGCGACCACTCCGCAGGCCGCATCGCTTACTCCGGGGACGATGGTTCTCAACGCCGATGGCCGCGGCCATTTCATCGGTACGTTCAAGCTGAACGGCAAGTCCGTTACCGGCCTGGTGGATACCGGCGCTTCAGTGGTGGCGATCAACGAACGCACGGCCCGGATGCTGGGTTATGGCGCAAACAGCCTCGACTTCCGCTACCCGATGCAGACGGCGAACGGGCAGACGCTGGCTGCGCATGTCGTGCTCGACCGCGTGGAGATCGGCAATGTGCGGGTGCGCGATGTCGATGCCATGGTGCTGCGCGACGAAGCGCTGAGCACCACTTTGGTCGGCATGAGTTTTCTGACGAAGCTGAAATCCTACCAGGTCAAGGGCGGCAGCCTGACGCTTGCCAATTGAGGCTGGTGATCAGCCGATACGTTCAATGATGACCGGCGACGGTTCCGGTGCGCTTTCCGCGATCGTGTAGCTTGTAAGAAAGGCGTCGCCTGCGCGATCCGCCTGTTCGCGGGACGCCGCGTGAACGCGTGCGATCGCTTGCCCCTTCTCGACCGCAGAGCCCAGCGGCAGGATGCGATCGAAGCCGACGCTGTGGTCGATCGTGTCGGTTGTCTTGCGGCGGCCGCCGCCCATATCCACCACGGCAAGCCCGAGGGTGCGACCATCACAGACAGCAAGATAACCGGTGGCCGGGGCCAGAACATCCAGCATGACGGGCGCTTTCGGCAGACAGGTTTCCGGGTGCTCGCAGACATGGGCAGGACCGCCGAGCGCATGCACCATGCGGGCAAAAGTTTCCATTGCCCGGCCGGACGAGAGAGCCGAGCGCGCCATGCCCCTGCCCTCTTCAACGGTCGATGCGAGGCCTGCCTGAACCAGCATTTCGGCGACCTCAGCCAGAACGACCGTCTCAAGCCGCGTTCCCGTCTTCCGACCGGCGAGAAAATCGACGCAGTTCATCACTTCCAGTGCATTGCCGGTGGCATCAGCCAGCGGCTGGTTCATATCGGTGATGAGTGCGACGGTCGGCACGCCTGCGCCGTTTGCCACATCGACCAGCGAGCGGGCCAGAATGCGGGCTTCCCCGATATCCTGCATGAAGGCGCCCGAGCCGACCTTTACATCCATCAGCAGGGTCTGAAGGCCTGCGGCAAGCTTCTTCGACAGGATAGAGGCGGTGATCAGCGGCACGGATTCGACCGTCGCGGTGACATCGCGGATGGCATAGAGTCGGCGGTCGGCAGGTGCCAGATCCGATGTCTGGCCGACGATCGCACAGCCAACTTCCTGTACGACTTTGGAAAAGCGCGCCTGATCCGGCGCGATGTCATAACCCGGAATGGATTGCAGCTTGTCGAGCGTGCCACCTGTGTGACCGAGACCGCGGCCGGAAATCATCGGCACGGCGAGGCCACAGGCGGCAGTCACGGGGGCGAGCATCAGCGAGACATTGTCACCGACGCCACCGGTCGAATGCTTGTCGGCGATCGGTCGATCAATGCCGTCCCATTTCAGGACGGAACCGCTGTCGCGCATGGCAAGCGTCAGACTTACCGTTTCATTTCGGGACATTCCCCGAAAGAAGACAGCCATGGTAAAGGCCGCTGCCTGCGCCTCCGACACTGATCTATCGGTTACGCCGGCCACAAAGGCCGCGATCTCCTCTCTCGAAAGACCGTGGCCGTCGCGTTTACGGCGGATGATTTCCTGCGGCAGCATGCCAGTGCGTCAATAGCCAGCGGCGGCGCGCGGCGCGGTGCTTCCGCTCAAGACCGCCAGAATGTCATCGAGCAGGCTCGAAGCGCCGAAGCGGAAAGTGGAAGGCATGACCCAGTTCGGTCCCAGAATGCTTTCCGCAAGCCTCAGATAGAGATCGGCATCGGCGACCGTTGAAATGCCGCCTGCCGGCTTGAAGCCGACCTTGGCTTTTGATTCGCGGATCGCCCGCAGCATGATATCTGCTGCTTCCAGTGTCGCATTGACCTGCACCTTGCCGGTCGAGGTCTTGATGAAATCGGCACCGGCGGCAATCGCCAGTTCGGAGGCGCGCCTGACAAGCGCCATGTCGCGGATTTCGCCGGTTTCGAGAATGACCTTGAGCGTGGATTGTAGGCAGGCGGCACGGACGGCCTCGACTGTCGTCGTGACAGCCTCCTCATCGCCTGCGATGAAGGCCTTGTAGGGAATGACGAGATCGATCTCGTCGGCACCGTCTTCGACGGCCTTTTTCGTTTCCTCGACCACTTCGCCAACGGCAAGATCACCGGAAGGGAAGTTGACGACGGTTGCGATCCTGACCGGATGGCCGCCCCCCAGAATGCTGCGGGCATGGGTAATGAAGCGCGGCCAGATGCAGATCGCGGCGCTATTGCCATAGGGTGTCTGGGCGCGCAGGCACAGGTTTTCGATCGCGGCATTGTCGCAATCGTCACGCAGGTTCGTCAGGTCGAGAAGAGACAGGGCAAATGCCGCAGCCTCGCGCGGGCTCTGCAGTTCCATGGTGTCCTCCGGTGTGGATTGAAGTGCAAGTTTTAGCGTTGAACCGATTTGATTCAACCCGCATAGGTCGCGAAATGTGGTATCTTGCCGCTAGGGCATTGATAAGTCAGGCATCGCGGCTGAGCATTTCATGCAGGACCGCGGCGAGCCGGGCACCACCGACAGGGGCCATGTCCTTGGTTTCCTCGTGGCTGAGCTCGGCACCGGTCATGCCTGCCCCGTAATTGGTGACGACCGAGGCGGCCGCAACCTTGAGGCCAAAGTAGCGGGCGAGGATGACTTCCGGCACGGTCGACATGCCGACGGCATCGGCGCCGAGCGTGCGTGCCATGCGAATTTCGGCCGGCGTTTCGAAGCTCGGGCCAGAGAACCACATGTAGACGCCCTGATACAGCGTCACACCGGCAAGGATCGCGGCATTGCGCATCTTGAGCGCCAGATCGGCATCATAGGCACTGGTCATGCCGACGAAGCGTTGATCGCCATGTTCGCCGATCAGCGGGTTCATGCCGGAATAGTTGATATGGTCGGTGATCTGCATGACCGAACCGGGCGGCATGTCTTCACGCACGGACCCTGCCGAGTTGGTAAGGATCAGCGACTGCACGCCAAGGCCCTTTAGCACCTGCAGGGGGAACCGCATTGCCTTGGGATCGCCATGCTCGTAATAATGGGCGCGGCCGGACAGCATGATGACCGGCTGGCTGCCGAGATAACCCGCCACCAGTTCGCCCGCATGGCCAGTAACACCGCTTACCGGGAAACCTTCAAGTTCCCTGTAGGAAATGCGGACCTGCTCGGTCACGCCTTCCACCAGCGAGCCGAGGCCGGAGCCGAGCACGATCGCTACACGCGGCACGAGGCCATCCAGTCGTTCGACCAGCAGATCGGTTACCGTCGTCATCCGATGACATCCGTTTCGAAGGCGTAGGGAAGCAGTTCGGCCATGGTGACGGTCTTCGCCACGCCTGCCTCGTCGCAGAGATATATGCGCGTATCGGCCGAAGCGAATTCCGAGATTTTCTGGCGGCAGCCGCCGCAGGGAGTGCAGAGCGGCAGCTTTTCGGCAATCACCGCCAGTTCGACGATCTTCTTTCCGCCGCCCATGACCATGGCGCCGATCGCCGTCGGCTCGGCGCACCAGCCTTGAGGGAAGGAGAGGTTCTCGATATTGGCGCCGAGATAGACTTTTCCGTCATCCGCCTTCAACGCAACACCGACCGGGAACTTGGAATAGGGCGCATGAGCCTTGGTCATCGCCTCGCGGGCTGCTTCGAATAGTTCGTGCGACATCTCTTTAGCGCTCCTTGGTGTAGGCGACGCCGCCGGCCTTGGGCGGGCGGGCGACGCCGATGAAACCGGCAAGCAGGACGCAGGTAAGGATATAGGGCAGCGCCTGGAAGATCTGCACCGGAACCTCGCCGATCATCGGCAGCGACTTGCCCTGCATGAAATTGGCGAAGGCATCGAGGAAACCGAAGAGCAGGCAGGCGAACATGACCGGCACCGGCTTCCACTTGGCGAAGATGAGCGCTGCGAGCGCGATATAGCCCTTGCCGGCCGACATGTTGTTGATGAAGGCGGCGGACTGGGCAATCGACAGATAGGTGCCGGCAAAGCCTGCAAGAAAACCGGTGACGATCAGCGCGCGATAACGCAGCCAGACGACCGATACGCCTGCCGTATCGACCGCGCCCGGGTTTTCGCCGACCGCGCGAAGGCGCAGGCCGAAACGGGTGCGATAGAGCACCCACCAGGAGATCGGCACCATGAGGAAGGCGATGTAAGTCAGGATGTTGTTGCCGGAAATGACATTGGCGTAAAGCGGCCCGATGATCGGCACGTCGCGCATCATGTCGGCACCCGGCAGGATGATGCCGGAGAAGCGCCCTTCCGCCGGCACCTGGCCGGTGCGTCCGCCCTGGTTGAACCAGGCGGTGCCAAGCACGATCGTCAGGCCCGCCGCGATGAAGTTCAGCGCCACGCCGGAGACGATCTGGTTGCCGCGGTTGGTGATCGAGGCAAAACCGTGCAGCAGCGAGAAGATGATCGAGACCATGATGCCGGCGCCAAGGCCTGCCCAGGCATTGCCGGTCCAATAAGCCACGCAGGCGGCGGCGAAGGCGGAAGCCAGCATCTTACCTTCAAGGCCGATATCGAAAATGCCGGCGCGCTCGGAGAAAAGACCTGCGAGTGCGGTAAACAATAGCGGGATGGACAGGCGGATCGCCGAACCCAGAATGCTGACGAAGGTGTCGAAATATTCCATGGCTATTTCCCCGTCGCCGTCTGGTAGAGCCGCACCATGCCCGGACGCAGCATGTATTCCAGCGCGCCGGCAAAGAAGATGACGAGGCCCTGGATGACCACGATCATGTCGCGGGTGATATTCGGCATTTCGAAGGAGAGGTCGGCGCCGCCCTGATAGAGGATGCCGAACAGAAGTGCCGCGAGAATGATGCCGACCGGGTGGCTTCGTCCCATCAGTGAAACTGCAATGCCGACGAAACCTGCCCCGGCGACAAACTCCACCTGCAGGCGGGCCGAAGCACCCATGACCGCATTGAGCGACATCATGCCGGCAAGGCCGCCGGAGATCAGCATGGCGATGATGACCGTGCGGACGTACGGGATGCCCGCATAAACGGCGGCCGTCGGGCTGATGCCGAGCGTGCGCATCTCATAACCGAGCTTGGTGCGCCAGATCAGCAGCCAGACGAGGTAACACATGACAAGCGCAATGATGAAGGAGACGTTGAAGGGCGCCGGGCCGAGCTTCAGCCCGAACAGCGCCATAAGCCAATCGAGCTTCGGCAACTGCCCACCGGGCAGGAAAGTGCGGGTTTCCGGCGCCATCTTGCCGGGCACGATGAAGACGTTGACCAGCAGATAGACCATCAGCGCCGCGCCGATGAAATTGAACATGATGGTGGTGATGACGATGTGGCTGCCGCGCTTGGCCTGCAGCCAGGCGGGGATGAAAGCCCATGCCGCGCCGAAGAGGGCCGCGCCGACGATGGCAAACGGCATGGTCACATACCACGGCACGTAATGATCGAGCGACAGGGCGACCAGCGCCGCACCGAGCCCCCCGACATAGGCCTGGCCTTCGGAGCCGATGTTGAACAGGCCGGCATGGAAGGCAACCGCAACGGACAAGCCGGTGAAGATGAAGCTCGTGGCGTAAAACAGGGTGAAACCGATCGCATCACCGCGGCCAAGCGCCCCCTGGATAAGGAAATTCAGCGCCTCAAGCGGGTTTTCGCCGATCGCCCAGACGACGAGGCCGGAAAAGAAGAATGCTAGGATGAGGTTCAACAGCGGAATGGCGCCGTAATTGATCCAGGCGGGCAATGGGACGGACGCCGTGCTCATGCGACCCTCCCCGTTCGCCCGGTTCCGATCCGTGCTTCACTCATCCCATACTCCGAAATTCTAGTAAAAGCAGAGACCGTCACGCTGCGATCCCCGCCATCATCAGGCCAAGCGTCTGCTCGTCCGCATCCGACGATTTTTCGCCGACGACCTTGCCGGCGAACATGACGAGGATGCGATCCGACAGCGAGCGGATCTCGTCGAGTTCGACAGAGACCAGAAGCACCGCCTTGCCAGCATCGCGCATCTCGATGATGCGCCGGTGAATGAATTCGATCGCGCCGATATCGACGCCGCGAGTCGGCTGGCCGATCAGCAGCATTTTCGGATCGCGCTCGATCTCGCGGGCAACGACGATCTTCTGCTGGTTGCCGCCGGAGAAATTGGCAGTCTTCAGTCGCGGGTTCGGCGGGCGGATATCGTATTTTTCGATCTGCTCCTCGGCGCTCTTCCGAATTGCGTCGAGATCCAGCATCGCGCCGCGGCCATAACGCGGATCGTGGTGATAGCCGAGGATGGAGTTTTCATATTCCTCGAATTTCAGCACAAGACCCATATGGTGCCGGTCTTCGGGAATATGCGCGAGGCCGAGTTGACGCAGAACTGCGGGGTCGGCGGATTCGACCGGCTTGCCATCGATCAGGATTTCTCCCGAGACCGGCTTGCGGATGCCGGCAAGCGCTTCGAGCAGCTCAGACTGGCCGTTGCCGGCAACACCGGCGATGCCGACGATTTCTCCGGCGCGGACATCGAAGGACACGTCGTCGACCATGGTGACGCCACGGCCGTCCTTCACCGTCAGATTTTTCACCGACAGAAGCACCGGGCCGGGATTGGCATCGCCCTTTTCGACACGCAGCAGCACGCGGCGACCGACCATCAGTTCGGCGAGTTCGGCAACCGTCGTCTCGGCCGTCTTGCGGGTGGCGACCATCTCGCCGCGACGCATGACCGAGACCGTATCGGTGATCGCCATGATCTCGCGCAGCTTGTGGGTGATGAGGATGATCGTCTTGCCCTGATCGCGCAGAACCTCAAGGATACGGAAGAGGTGATCTGCTTCGGCCGGGGTCAAAACACCCGTAGGCTCATCGAGAATGAGGATCTCGGCGCCGCGATAAAGCGCTTTCAATATTTCGACACGCTGCTGGCTGCCGACCGGCAACTCCTCGATCATCGCATCCGGATCGACTTCCAGACCGTAATCCTTTTCGAGCCGCTTCAGTTCTTTGCGCGCACCTGCAACGCCCTTGGCGAGCAACTGCCCGCCTTCCGCACCGAGCATGACATTTTCCAGCACGGTGAAATTCTCGACCAGCATGAAATGCTGGTGGACCATGCCGATTCCCGCCGCAATCGCGGCCTGGCTGTCACGGATCGTGACCGGCTTACCCTGAATGCGGATCTCACCCTCGTCGGCGTGGTAGAAGCCATAGAGGATCGACATCAGTGTCGACTTACCGGCACCGTTTTCGCCGATAATGCCGTGGATGGATCCCTTGCCGACGGAAAGGTTGATGTTCTTGTTCGCATGGACTGCGCCGAACTTCTTGTCGATGCCGACAAGTTCGATCGCGGGCTCATTCGCTGAAGACTGAAGGCTCAATGGTCCGACCTTGCTCTTAATATGCAAAAAGGGCGCATGGCGGCGGTTCCACCATGCGCCCCTTCGATCCTTGACTTACATCGGGCAGGAATTGTCCGTCATGTAGTCATGCACCTTGACGGTGCCGGCAATGATATCGGCCTTTGCCTTATCGAGCGCGGCCTGCATTTCCGGCGTGATCAGAGCCTTGTTGTTGTCGTCCATGGCCGCAACAACGCCGCCATCCTTGATGCCGTTGGACTGGACACCGGCGGTGAACTTGTCGGCTGCGGTATCCTTGTAGGCGTTATAGACCGCCAGATCGACGCGCTTGACCATCGAGGTCAGAACCGAACCCGGATGTACATGGTTCTGGTTCGAATCGACGCCGATCGAGAGCTTCTTGTTGTCGGTAGCGGTCTGCATGACGCCCAGGCCCGATGCACCGGCTGCCGCGTAAATGACGTCGGCGCCCTGGTCGATCTGGTTCTTGGTGAGCTCGCCTGCGCGAACCGGGTCGTTCCAGGCAGCGCCGGTCGTGCCGACCATGTTCTGGAAGACCTGCATATCGGCCTTCACTGACTTGGCGCCCTGAACATAACCACAGCCGAACTTGCGGATCAGCGGGATATCCATGCCACCGACGAAACCGACCTTGCCGGTCTTGGAGGCCATGCCAGCGAGAAGACCGACGAGATAGGAGCCTTCCGCTTCGTTATAGACAACGGAACGAACGTTCGGCAGATCGACGACCGAGTCGACGATGACGAATTTGGTGTCGGGAAATTCAGCAGCAACTTTTTCCATGGCCGAAGTCCAGGCGAAGGAAACCGCGATGACGGGGTTATAGCCACGGCTTGCGAAGTTGCGAATAGCCTGCTCGCCCTGCGTGTCGCTTGTCGGCTCGAAATCGCGATAGTCGGTGCCGGTTTCCTTCTTGTACATTTCGGCACCGGCATAGGCGGCCTCGTTGAAGGATTTATCGAATTTACCACCGGTGCCATAGACCAGCGCCGGCTTGATCTCGGCGGCCAGCGCTGTCGTCGACATCGCAGCTACGGCGAGAAGGCTCAAAAAGGTTTTCTTCATGGTGCAGCCTTGCTTTTTTAATGTTAGGTCCTCCCGCGGGTCCGACCAGCGAACGCCATGCGGTTACCGCCCCCTCTTTGAAGGCTTGGCTATACCTACTCTTGCATGTGCGCCAGAAAAATTCACCAGATTTTTTTCATCCGGTAAAAACGCCTATCCCTTTGGCAGCCTGCATGAATTTGCCGCGGACCTGCACAAATCCGCGGCGCTCAAATCATATTATCGCAGCTTCAAGCCGCCTGGCCGACCGGGCAGGACACACCGGTGCCTTTGAGACCGCAATAACCGGCCGGGTTCTTTGCGAGATACTGCTGGTGGTAGTCCTCGGCATAATAAAATGTCGGCACGGGAGCGAGTTCCGTGGTGATCGGTGTGTCGCGGCCAGCCTTGTTCAGGGCATCCTGGAAAACATCCAGCGCCTCGCGCGCCTGCTCGGCCTGGTTTTCGCTCGTCGTGTAGATCGCGGAACGATAGGTGGTTCCGATATCGTTGCCCTGACGCATGCCCTGGGTGGGATCATGCTCCTCGAAGAACAGCTTCAGCAGCTGGCGGTAGGAGACGATTTTCGGATCGAAGACGATCTTGACGATCTCGGCATGGCCGGTGAGCCCGGTCGTCGTTTCATGATAGGTCGGGTTCGGCGTGATACCGCCGGCATAGCCGACCGCGGTCACGTAGACACCCGGCACCTTCCAGAACAGGCGCTCGGCACCCCAGAAGCAGCCCATGCCGAAATAGGCAACTTCCAAGCCTTGCGGATAAGGGCCCTTGAGGGCGTGGCCGTTGACGAAATGGATCTCGGATGTCGGGATCTCTTGCGGCCTACCGGGCAGAGCCGTCTGCTCTGATGGCATTACAGTCTTCTTGCTGAAGATCTCGTTCAGGAACATTTCTGCCTCCATCTTTGGCGACATTGGTTGTCTACTTTTCCTGGACTGCATCACTCCCCGGCACCGCCTGCCGGTTCAGGCCGCGAAACGTCCTGCGAAAGACGTTCTCTTGTAGCCCACCATCCAGAAAAGCAGCGCAAGGACCAGGAACATGACACCGGCAGGCTGCGCCAGAACCGGCGCCACATAGGGTCGCCATATATCTGCGCTCATATAGTCATCAGCCGACAGTTCTGCCAGTGTCAGACTTTCAGGATCGAGATTAAGCCAAGCATTGCCGAGGCTAGTCAGAACCACATCCGACGATGAAACGGACTGGATCGCATCGATAGTGCCGACGAGGACAGCAGCAGCAAGCGCTGCGAAACTCAAAAAATGGAAAAACGCCCGAAGGAGCCTCATCGCGCAGATCTCTTCCCTCAAACACCGGCGTCCTGAATCAAACGATAGCGCCATCGCCTGCATATGGCAACGACGGCCAAATTATCCGACACGGTGTCCGTGCGTTAAGTACTTGTCATTCGGGAGAAAAATGGTGCTGCTAGAGAGATTTGAACTCTCGGCCTCTCCCTTACCAAGGGAGTGCTCTACCCCTGAGCTATAGCAGCATCTGAGCGGCGCGGCTCAAGCCGCGTCGTTGGTGAGCGGCCTATTGCCATAGGTTCATGGTGAGTGCAAGCGGCAAATCAACTATTTTGTTGAGAACCGTGACCGCGTTGCCGCCAGACCAAGGCGGAAGCCCCGGCTGCGCCGCGAAAGAGAAACGGATCGCAGCATTATCGATTTTCCAATGGAATTGATGGATGGCGGGGTGGCATGGCCACTCCGCCATCCATTCCTCTAGGTTTTCGTCACGCCATCGACGCTGTCGAGCGTACGGCTGAGGAGCAATGCGAGAATAGTACAGATCGCACCGGAGATCAGATAACCGCCGATGAAGATGATGCCGAAATTGCTGGCGAGCCCGAGAGCGACCAGCGGCGCGAAACCCGCACCGATCAGCCATGCAAGATCGGAGGTGAGCGCCGAGCCGGTATATCTGTAACCGGCGCTGAAGCGCGAGGAAACCGAACCGGACGCCTGGCCGAAGGACAGGCCAAGGATCGCGAAGCCGAGAATGATGAAGGCCGACTGTCCAGTCACGCCTGCATCAAGCAGGAAGGGCGCCGTGAAGCTGAAGATCGCGATGATGAAGGCACCGATCAGCAACTGGCGCCGACGGCCGATGCGATCGGCCAGAAAGCCCGAAAGCATGATGGTGGCGAAACCGCAGAGCGCGCCCAGCACCTGAACGAACAGGAAGGTGCCTGCGGATTGGCCGCCATACAATGTCACCCAGCTCAGCGGGAAGATCGTCACCAGATGGAACATTGCGAAGCTGGCAAGCGGCGCAAAGGCACCGATCACGATATCGAAACCGTGAAGCCTCAAAACCTCGGTTATCGGCTTGGCTTCCAGTTCGTGATTGTCCATGGCGGCGCCGAATTCATGCGAGGCGACGATGCGCAACCTTGCGAACAGGGCCACGACGTTGATCGCAAAGGCTACGAAGAAGGGGAAGCGCCAGCCCCAGTCAAGGAAGTCGGCATCCGAAAGATTGACGACGAAATAACCGAAAAGGATGCTGGCCAGAGCAAAGCCGACCGGCGCTCCGAGCTGCGGGATCATTGCGTAAAAACCACGGCGGTTTTGCGGAGCGCTTATCGCAAGCAGGGAAGCCAGCCCGTCCCACGCTCCTCCAAGCGCAAAACCCTGGCCGAGCCGGAAAAGCGCCAGAAGCGCCACGGACCACATGCCGATCGTCTCGTATCCCGGCAGAAAAGCGATCGATGCGGTCGAGCCACCAAGAATGAGTAGCGCCGTCGTCAGCTTCGTGCCGCGGCCGAAGGTGCGATCAATCCACATGAAGACGAAAGAACCGACCGGCCTTGCCAGGAAGGCGAGCGAGAAAATGGCGAATGAATAGAGAGTGGCAGTGACGGGGTCCGGAGCAAACGGGAAGACCAGACGGGGAAAAACGAGCACGCAGCCCAGACCGAACACGAAAAAGTCAAAAAACTCGGATGTGCGGCCGATCACGACCCCGATGGCGATGTTACCCGCCGAAATCGGCTTGTCGTCGTGAATATGCCTTGCATCGCGCTCCAGTGCTGATGACGACGGACCAGTCGCAAGAATTGTTGCCTCTGCCATGACTAACGTTCCTCCTTCGCGTCATTGCAACAATGAGTATGTTGGCCGGACTTGCTGTCAATCAAGATTTCAACTGTGAATTTGTGAAATTTCGAAAATTAGCAAATTTTGCCACAATCGTCAGGTTTCGCGCGATAAGGTATGTCTTCTGTCAACTTTATAGACTAGATTGCGCGCCGCAGGGCCGCCCTCCATCGAAATGGAGCAGGTGGTGATTTGCAGTGCGAAAAATTGTAGCACTGCGACGAAACACCTCATGGAGATCGGGGCAATGCTCCGATAGGCGAACTAGATAAAAAGCAAATTTGAGCAGATCAATGTCCCCAATCGTAAGGCGTCTTTGCCAGCTTTCCATCCTTCTTATCCTCCCATTCATGGCAGGCTGTGACCTTGTGGTCATGTCTCCGTCGGGCGATATCGCGCAGCAGCAGGCAGACCTCATCGTCGTGTCGACGGTGCTGATGCTTCTGATCATCGTGCCGGTGTTATTTTTGACCTTGTACTTCGCCTGGCACTATCGCCATTCGAACACGAAGGCCAAATATGACCCCGAATGGCATCACTCGACCCGCCTTGAAGTGGTGATCTGGTCCGCACCGCTGGCGATCATCATCGCATTGGGCGCAATCACCTGGATCAGCACCCACAAGCTCGACCCGTTCCGTCCGCTCGATCGCATCGATGCGGAACGTACCATTCCGGAAGGCACCAAGCCTCTCGAAGTGGAAGTCGTGGCGCTGGACTGGAAGTGGCTGTTCTTCTATCCGGAATATGGTGTCGCCACCGTCAACGAGATGGCAGCGCCGGTCGACCGGCCGATCACCTTCAAGATCACCTCTTCGTCAGTGATGAACTCCTTCTACGTTCCGGCACTGGCAGGCATGATCTACGCCATGCCGGGCATGGAAACGAAGCTGCATGCGGTAATCAACAAGGAAGGCGTATTCGATGGCCTGTCGTCGAACTACAGCGGACCGGGCTTCTCGCACATGCGCTTCAAGTTCCACAGCCTCAACGAGCAGGGCTTCGACGGCTGGATCGCCCAGGTCAAGCAGAATGGCACCGCGCTCAACCGCGACGCCTACCTGAAGCTTGAAAAGCCGAGCGAAAAAGAGCCTGTCCGCTATTACGCAACTGTCGAAGACGGCCTCTACAGAGCAATCCTCAACGTCTGCGCCACGCCCGGCAAGATGTGCATGGACGAGATGATGCATATCGACATGATGGGCGGCGCCGGCCTGGAAAGCCACGAGAATCGTGATCGCCTGAAGTATGACGGCGGCCCGATCGACATCAACCTTCGCGGTCATGGCGAAGAGCATTCCGCAGTCGAGCCCGCCGCGGGCTCTCAGTCCACCAAGAACATGCCCGCTGAGGGCATGTCGCACGGCAACCATTCCATGCAGGGCACGGATATGGCCAAGGGCGACGCCTCCGAGGCGCCAAAAACAAACTAACCTGGCGCCTAGCGTCGCAAGACTTTAATGAACGGGTTGTCCCATGTTTTCCAATCCTGACCTCCTGAAGTTTATCTTCGGCCGGTTGACTCTCGAATCCATCCCCTACCACGAGCCAATCCTGGTAGCGACCTTCGCTGCTGTCGCGCTGGGCGGCATCGCCCTCTGCGCGTTCATCACCTACATGAAGTGGTGGGGTCCGCTGTGGAACGACTGGATCACCAGTATCGATCACAAGAAGATCGGTATCATGTACATCATCCTGGCGATCGTCATGCTGCTGCGCGGCTTCTCCGACGCCATCATGATGCGTATCCAGCAGGCTATCGCGTTTAACGGATCGGAAGGCTATCTGCCGCCGCACCACTACGACCAGGTCTTCACGGCTCATGGCGTGATCATGATTTTCTTCGTCGCGATGCCTTTCGTGACGGGTTTCATGAACTATGTCGTGCCGTTGCAGATCGGCGCACGCGACGTATCGTTCCCGTTCCTCAACAATTTCTCGTTCTGGATGACGACCGCAGGTGCGATCATCGTGATGATCTCGCTGTTCGTCGGTGAGTTCGCGCGTACCGGCTGGCTTGCCTATCCGCCGCTTTCGGGCGTGGAATACAGTCCCGGTGTCGGTGTCGACTATTATATCTGGGGTCTGCAGGTGGCCGGTGTCGGTACGACCTTGTCAGGCATCAATCTGATCGCCACGATCGTCAAGATGCGCGCACCCGGCATGTCCTTCATGAAGATGCCCGTCTTCACCTGGACCTCGCTCTGCACCAACATCCTGATCGTCGCCACCTTCCCGATCCTGACCGCTACCCTCGTTCTTCTGTCGCTCGACCGTTATGTCGGTACGAACTTCTTCACGAACGATCTCGGCGGCAACCCGATGATGTATATCAACCTCATCTGGATCTGGGGCCATCCGGAAGTCTACATCCTGATCCTGCCGGCCTTCGGTATCTTCTCCGAAGTCGTTGCCACCTTCTCCGGCAAGCGTCTGTTCGGTTATGCCTCGATGGTTTACGCCACCTGCGCGATCATGATCCTGTCCTACCTCGTGTGGCTGCACCACTTCTTCACGATGGGTTCGGGCGCTTCGGTCAATGCCTTCTTCGGCATCACCACGATGATCATCTCGATCCCGACCGGTGCGAAAATCTTCAACTGGCTGTTCACGATCTATCGTGGCCGCGTCCGTTACGAAGTTCCGATGCTCTGGACGATCGGCTTCATGGTGACTTTCGTCATCGGCGGCATGACCGGCGTCATGCTCGCAGTCCCACCGGCAGACTTCGTACTGCACAACTCGCTGTTCCTGATCGCTCACTTCCATAATGTGATCATCGGCGGCGTGCTGTTCGGCCTGATGGCTGGTGTGACCTATTGGTATCCGAAGGCCTTCGGCTACAAGCTCGATCCCTTCTGGGGCAAGATGAGCTTCTGGTTCTGGTTCATCGGCTTCTACTTCGCCTTCATGCCGCTCTACGTTCTCGGCCTGATGGGCATTACCCGCCGCATGTCTCAGTTCGACGATCCGTCGCTGCAGATCTGGTTCGTCATCGCCGCTATCGGTGCAGGCATGATCGCCATTGGCATCCTGTCCTTCATCATCCAGCTCGTCGTCAGCTACATCAAGCGCGAGGAACTGAAGGACGAAACGGGCGATCCGTGGCATGGCCGTACTCTGGAATGGTCGACGTCTTCGCCGCCGCCAGAATACAACTTTGCCTTCACTCCGGTCGTGCATGACCACGATAGCTGGTACGACATGAAGAACCGCGGCTACGCACGTCCGCTGCAGGGCTTCAAGCCGATCCACATGCCGAAGAACACCGGCACGGGTGCAATTCTGGCAGCCCTCAACATTGCCCTGGCATTCGGCCTGATCTGGTACATGTGGTGGCTTGTCGTCGTATCGTTCGTCGCCATCATCGCAGTCGCGATCGGCCATACCTTCAACTACAAGCGCGACTTCTACATTCCGGCGGAAACCGTTTCCGCTGAAGAAGCCAAGCGTACAGAACTGCTGGCGAAGCAGGTGTGACAATGAGCAACATTCAGAGCCAATCTGCGGAAAAGCCGCAATTCTACCTCGAGGAAGATCACCATCCGGAAGGCAGCACGAACCTCGGGTTCTGGCTGTATCTGATGAGCGACTGCCTCATCTTCGCGACGCTATTCGCGACCTATGCCGTGCTCGGCCGCAATTATGCGGCCGGCCCAGCACCTGCCGACCTGTTCGACCTGAAGCTCGTGGCAATCAACACCGCCATGCTCCTGTTCTCGTCGATCACCTACGGTTTTGCGATGCTGCAGATGGAACGCGGTGCCAAGCAGGAAACCCTGTTCTGGCTCACCGTTACTGGTCTCTTCGGCCTCGCCTTCCTGGGTATCGAACTCTATGAGTTCCATCACATGATCCACGAAGGCGCGACGCCGCAGCGTTCGGCCTTCCTGTCGGCCTTCTTCACCCTGGTGGGCACGCACGGTCTGCACGTCACCTTCGGCATCATCTGGCTGGTCACGCTGATGGTTCAGGTTTCCAAGCACGGCCTGATCGCTGAAAACCGCCGCCGCCTGATGTGTCTGTCGATGTTCTGGCACTTCCTCGACGTCGTCTGGATCGGCGTATTCTCTGTCGTCTATCTCATGGGAGTCGTCGGATGACCACCAACTCCACCTCGCACGAAGATGCACACGAAGCCCATCACGCCCACAGCCATGGCCACGAAGCCGGCCATGGAAGCTTCAAGAGCTATGTGACGGGCTTTATCCTGTCGGTTATCCTGACAGCCATTCCGTTCTGGCTCGTCATGGGTGACGTGCTCGACAGCAAAGTTGCCACCGTTGCGGCAATCATGATCATCGGCGCGATCCAGATCGTCGTCCACATGATCTACTTCCTGCACATGAACACCAAGTCGGAAGGCGGCTGGACGATGATGGCGTTGATCTTCACGGTCATCATCGTTGCAATCGCTCTGGTCGGCTCGCTTTGGGTCATGCATCATCTCAATACAAACATGATGGTCATGTCGCCTGAGATGATGAAGAACCTGCCTTGAGGTGATCAGGGAGCCCATGCGGGCTCCCTAACCTCAGAGACTACCGACCGGCATACACAATTCATGAAATGGAAACGCCCGTGAAATCTTACCTAGGCTTTCGGGCGTTTCTGCTTTTTGCGGCTATCGTCTTCACCGCTCTCGGTATCTGGCAGGTCCAGCGGCTTTTCTGGAAACTTGATCTGATTGCCCGAGTTGATGCGCGCGTCCACGCCGCAGCGGCTGCCCCTCCGACCGCAAACGAGTGGCCGATCATCAAGTCAACCGATGCCGAATATCGGCATGTGGTGCTGAAGGGCACCTTCGACAACTTACGCGAGACGCTGGTACAAGCCGTGACCGAGAGAGGCCCCGGCTTCTGGGTTCTCACGCCGCTTGCCACGGCGGATGGTGGCACGGTCCTGATCAATCGCGGTTTCGTGCCGCCGGATCGCCGCGACCCAACCTCTCGTGCGGAAGGGCAACTCCAAGGAGAGGTCACCGTTACCGGATTGCTCCGGCTCAGCGAGCCGGGAGGGGCATTCCTCCGGAGTAACAATCCCGCGGCGGGCGGTTGGTATTCCAGAGATGTGCAGGCGATCGGAGAGAACAAGCAGCTTGTGAAGCTCGTTCCTTATTTCGTTGATGCAGATGCGACTGCCAATCCTGGCGGATATCCCGTGGGCGGTTTGACAGTCATCCAGTTCCGAAACAGCCATCTCGTTTACGCGCTGACATGGTTCGCGCTGGCCATCATGTCCTTTGCCGCCATGATCATGATCCCGCGCTTCCTGCGCAAGGAGACCTGACGGGCGGTGTGGCACTTGCTGGAAGGCACCGTCGCAACACTGTAAGAATAATTTCCACCTCATCTTGAACCGCCGACCTGCCGACACGAGATGCCAACTTGTCGCAGTGGGCGCTGTTGGCGTCCATCTCGCTTGCGGTTTCAGTTTCATTCCGGCAGCGAGAACGCGTTGATGAGCACTCGTTAAAACCCGGAAGACAGGCTATACAATGCCGGATGCAGCTTATCCCATACCCGAGTTGATAACGCTGTTGCTTTGGTGAAGGCATATGCAGAAGACGCTGCTACGTTATATCTGGACGCATACGAGGCCACAGCAGGTCTTCATCCTGCTGATCGTCGCCTTGTCGATGATCCCGTATTTCCTTGCCTTCGACCTTCCCAAACAGATCATCAACGGCCCGATCCAAGGCCAGGGTTTCGAAGATCTCAGCACCACCCAGAATTTTCTGGATTTCTCGATCAGCATTCCTTTCGTTGATTACACATTCGGCTTCGACGGTTTTCCGCTCGACCGCATGCAGACGCTGGTCGCGCTCAGCAGCGTCTTCCTGCTTCTGGTGATCATCAACGGCGCATTCAAATACTACATCAATACCTACAAGGGCCGGCTCGGCGAGCGCCTGCTGCGCCGCATCCGCTTCGAGCTTGTCGATCGAGTGCTGCGTTTTCCGCCCCGCCACGCGAAGAGCCTGAACGGCGCCGAGATCGCCAGCATGATCAAGGACGAAGTGGAGCCGTTCGGCGGTTTCACCGGAGATGCCTTCGTCCAGCCGGCACTGCTGGGCGGCCAGGCTCTCGCCGCATTGTTCTTCATCATCCTGCAGAACTTCTGGCTCGGCATGGTCGCGGCGTTCATGGTCGCGATCCAGGTGATCATCATTCCGAAGATGCGCCGCCGGCTGATCGAACTCGGTCGGCAGCGGCAGATCACGGCACGACGGCTGGCTGGCAAGGTTAATGAAGTGGTCGAGGGCCTCGGCACGATCCACGCCTATGACACATCGAATTTCGAGCGCGCGGACGTGGCAAGCCGGCTGGGTGAAATCTACCGCATCCGCTACGATCTCTACCAGTGGAAGTTCCTGGTCAAATTCCTCAACAACTTCCTGTCGCAGGTCACGCCGTTCCTTTTCTATCTCATCGGCGGCTATCTGACGCTGCGCGGCACCCTCGACGTCGGTCAGCTTGTCGCCGTCATCAATGCCTACAAGGACTTGCCGGGACCTTTGAAGGAGCTGATTGACTGGGACCAGGCGCGCCAGGACGTGCAGGTAAAATACGAGCAGGTCTTCGAGAACTTCGAAGTCGAGGATCTCATCAACCCGGCCATTCACACTCTCACTCCGGCATCGACACAGCAGAAGCTCGAAACACTTCACGCTGTTTCAGTGTCGCTCAACGACGACAGCGGCGCCAAGGTTGTCGACCACGTCACGTTGAAGATCGATCGTGGCGAAACGGTTGCGATGGTGGATCATACAGGCCGTGGCGCAGAAGCGATGGCTGAAGCTTTCGGTCGGCTCTCATGGCCTTCGAGCGGCCGAATCTGCCTCGGGGATCAGGATATCCGGGAACTTCCGGAATCCGTAACCGGACGCCATATCTCCTATGTCTCCACGGATAGCTACTTCTTCCATGGCAGCCTGAAGGACAACCTTCTTTACGGTCTCAAACATGCTCCGGTCAAAAGACACGAGTATGAAGGCAAGGACATGCGCCAACGACTTTGGGAGATCCGCGAAGCCAAAAAGGCGGGCAATCCACACCTCGACATCCGTGCCGGCTGGGTGGACTACAGTTACGCGGCGCTCGGCAACGGCGCCAAGGAGGACTTGCAGAAATCGCTTCTCGCAGCACTCGATGCCGTGCAGCTGACTGACGACGTGCTTGAACTTGCGCTTCATTCCACAATCAATCCGGACGAGGATCCGGAATTTGCAACGCGCGTGGTAGAGATGCGCAGGGCCTTGCGTGCCCGTATGAACGAACTGGGCATGGAATCCCTCGTCATCCCGTTCGAGCCGGACGGCTACAACTCCCAGGCAACAGTCGCCGAAAACCTGCTGTTCGGCGCGACGTTGGCGCCTCTCACGCCGGACAATGAATTGCTATCCAGCGAGCATTTTTATACCGCGCTCAACAAGGTCGGGCTGCAGCGGCCATTCGTCGAAATGGGGCGGACAGTCGCCCGGAACCTCGTTGAAATATTCGGTGGGCTACCGGCAGACCACCCGTTCTTCCGTCAGGTCACAACGCTGTCTGCAGAAGATATCAGCTACTACCAGAGCCTGCTGCAGCGAAAAAATGAACCCAAGCCGGTCAATTTCCGACTATCCAGTGCAGACAAGGCCTTCATCCGCCTGACGCTGGAATATATCGAGCCACGATACCGCCTTGGCATTTTGACAACCGAGCTTCAGAACAAGATCGTCGGTTCACGCGAACTGTTTTACACCGAGCTACCAGCTCATCTGCGGGAACTTATCGAACGCTACGATCCCGATAAATACGTTTCCGTTGCGACGCTGCGTGAGAATATTGTTTTTGGAAAGCTGAGCAACAGTAACGCGGATGGCGTCGTCGAGCTTCGCACGTTGGCAGGCGCTGTTTCACGCGAGCTCGGCTTTGCCAACCAGCTTCTAAAAGCCGGTCTCGATTACGACATTGGCGCTGGCGGACGACGTTTGACACCAATCCAGCGACGAAAACTTAATCTTGCCCGCGCATTAATTCGGCGATCTGACTATTACGTGTTCAATAAACCGCTTCCTGGGCTCGAAAGACACACCCAGGAGGAAATTGTGCAGAACGTACTTGCATTTCTGGGTCAACAGGAGAATGATCCAGCTGTAATCTGGGTCTTGTCAAATATTTCTTTGTCACGTTTGTTTGACAAGGTCGTCATGTTTGACGGAGGCGCAATCCTCGAAGAGGGCTCGTACGAGACGCTCGAACAGGAGAGCGGAACCTTCAAGGCTCTGGTGGCTTAGCCATCTGTCCGACAGGAAAGGCGGAAGAGCGATGTTGCTATGTGATGAAGTCCAGCTGCTGCGGAAACTCCCGTATTTTGCGGAAGTAGATACCTGCAAGCTCAAACTGCTCGCGTTCGCATCCGAACGCGTGACGTTCAAGGCTGGTCAACGCCTCTTCACCCAGGGCGACGCGGGAGATTCCGCCTATTTCATTCTCAGCGGCAGCGTGGAGTTTCTTGTCAGCACGCCTGACGGCCCTGTGAAGGTCAGCGAACGCGGTCCCAACTCGATCGTCGGCGACATCTCGCTGCTCTGCGATGGGCCACGCAGCTCGACGGTTCAGGCTGCCGGCGTGGTCGAAGCCTTGAAGATCAACAAGGACTACCTGTTCCGGATCATGGACGATTGCCCAGGCATGACCATGAAGATGACGCGCGCAATCGCCGAGCGGCTGCGCCTGACATCGTCGGAACTTGATCAGGTTCGCGCCTTGCAGAAGGCCTGAGCGGCCTCATACTCTCATAGCCTGCGATACATAAAATACCTGCCTTCATTGACCGAAGGCAGGCGAGGGAGTGCGTCGAGCTGCGGGTGTTCGAGCGGCAGGCCGCTGACGGCGTAACCACCCGGCTGAAGCATGGCGGCAACCATCTGCGGCAGCCATGACAGCGTGATGGCATCCTTGTCCGGATAACCCGTACCAATATCCGCGTGGACCAGCGCTGCGCCGGTTCCGGCAAACTCCTGCCCCGTCTCGTTGATCTCGCCGGTGACGAAATCATCTTCATGCGGCGCCGTTGTGCGATGTGCATTCATCGCGCGATCGAATGCGATGACCCGCCGCTCGGGAAAAAGCTCGCGCAGATGGCTGTAGGTCCTGCCATTGCCCAATCCCACCTCAAGAACATCCCCTTGCGCCGGAAGACCGAGGTCATTGGCAACATGGTTGAGGATATCGCGCTGGGCAGACATGCGATTGATGAATGTGTCGAGGCGGCTCATGGTCTTTCCAGTGTCTCAGGCTTTGACGATGACGTCGGAGGAAATTCCCTTGCGGGCGAAGATGTTGCGGGTATCGACGATCAATGGGGCAAGGCGGGATATAGCGTCGTAATCGACATTATCATGGTCAGTAGCGATGACCACGGCATCGAACGATTTGAGCGCGGCCTCATCCCACTCTATCGACCGACGGCCCTTCAGTTCGGCATATTCGCGGGTCGACGGGATTTCCGATACGTAAGGGTCAAAATAGGCTACCGACCCGCCACGGCGCTCGATCAGTTCCATCAGCCGCAGGGATGGGCTTTCTCGAATGTCGGGCACGTTCTTCTTGTAGGCGAGACCGATCAGAAGCACTTTCGAACGGCTGAGCGCCTTGCCGCTGCGGATATCCAGAGCTTCCGCAAGGCGGGTGACGATGTGATGCGGCATGGCGGTGTTGATCTCGCCGGCCAGTTCGATGAAGCGCGTCGGCGTCTCGAATTCACGGGATTTCCAGGTCAGATAGAACGGATCGATCGGGATGCAGTGACCGCCAAGGCCGGGGCCTGGATAAAAGGGCATGTAGCCGAAAGGCTTGGACTTTGCCGCATCGATAACCTCCCACACATCGATGCCCATAGCGTCGTAGACGAGCTTCAATTCGTTGACGAGCGCGATGTTGACGGCGCGAAAGATGTTTTCGGTGAGCTTTACAGCCTCGGCCGTGGCCGTGGTGGAGACCGGCACGATGGTCTCGACGGTCGCGCCATAGAAAGCCTGCATCAGTCCTGCCGCAGCTTCACCATCGCCGGCGACCACTTTCGGGATGCTGGCCGTGTGAAACTGGCGGTTGCCGGGATCTTCGCGCTCTGGCGAATAACCGAGGAAGAAATCAACGCCTGACTTCAGGCCGGTCTTTTCGAGGATCGGCTTTACAACCTCGTCGGTCGTGCCCGGATAGGTGGTCGATTCGAGGACGATCAGCTGGCCCGGGCGCAGGGTTTTGGCAATCGCCTCTGCCGTCTTCGCCACATAGGAGAGGTCAGGATCGCGATGCGCCGTCAGCGGCGTCGGCACGCAGATGGCGATGATATCGCATTCGGCCAGGCGGCTGAAATCGCAGGTTGCCGCGAAACGCCCGGCCTCGCATTCAGCCTTCAAAACCTCTGTCGGAACCGCTTCGATATAGCTTTCGCGGCGATCGATGAACTCGATCTTGGACGGGTCGATATCGAAGCCAGTGACCGAGTAACCTGCCCGTGCAAAGGCCATCGCCAGAGGCAAACCGACATAGCCAAGCCCCACGACGCCAGCCTTGGCCGTGCGTGCGGTGATCTTCGCATGAAGCGTCGAGGAAAGGGCGGTATCAGTCATGACGGGAGAAATCCTAGCGGTGAGGCGGTGGCTGACAGTTGTGAGAGATGCGCCGACGTGTCAAGAGTGGTCACGGGGAGATGATCATACCCGCATGATGCCAGGCCTATGAAAATCCTGTTCTATTCGCCGCTGAAATCACCGAACCATCCCGTTCCGTCTGGAGACCGGTTGATGGCGCGGCTTATCGTCCGGGCACTGACCAGCCTCGGGCACGAGGTTTCGATAGCGTCCGAAATGCGCAGTTTCATGCGCTCGGCCGATATGCAGGATCTCTTCGAGGCGAACAAGGTGGAGGCCGCAGAAGAGATCAAGCGGATCACCGCCGAATATTCCGGCACGACTGCGCCCGACCTTTGGTTCACCTATCATCCCTATTACAAGGCACCCGACCTGCTGGGCCCGGCGATTGCGCGGCATTTCGGCATCCCGTTGATCAATGCGGAGGCTTCCTATTCGTTGCGCCGGAATATCGGCGTGTGGGAGGTGTCGCAGGAGATACTGCTCGAGAGCATCAAGAGTGCCACGGTCAATCTCTGCTTCACCAGACGGGACCGCGACGGGTTGAACGCCGCTGCTCCCGAGGCCCGGCTGGAAATGATCGCCCCCTTCATAGACACTGCGCCCTATCTCAAACGCACGCCGTCCCCCGAGCCGGGGCGGCTGATCAGCGTGGCGATGATGCGGCCGGGGGACAAGCTGTCCAGCTATCTGGCACTGGCAGAAAGCCTGAGCCTGATCCGGCATCTGCCATGGACGCTTTCGATCGCAGGTGATGGCGAGTGCCGACAGGAGGTGGAGCGCGCTTTTGCAATATTCGACCCCAACCGGATAGAATGGCTGGGCACCTTGCCGGAAGACGAAATCGCCGAGCTTCTGTCGCGCGGTTCGATCTTCGTGTGGCCGGGACATGGAGAGGCCTACGGGCTTGCCTATCTCGAAGCCCAGGCTGCGGGCCTTCCGGTTGTCGCCGAGGCAATTGCCGGTGTTCCCGAAGTCGTCGAACACGGCAGGACCGGCCTGCTGACGGCACAAGGTGACAGAACTGCATTTGCGGAAGCGATCAGCGATCTTCTCCGTGACGACCAATCAAGAGAGCGACTTGCCAGCGAAGCAAGGATTTTCGCGGGCGAGGAACGATCGATTAGCGGTGCAGCGGAAAACCTGCGCCGGATACTCGATACCTATGTGAGATAACAGGATGAGCAGACAACACTTCATCGATACGCTCGATGCATATGCCAAGGATGGCAGGACGGTGCAGCTGTGGTTGCGCGATGACGACGCCATCGCGCCGACTGCGGCGCTGTCGCTTCTGCTCGACCTGTCGGCGCGCTGGAATGCGCCGATGACGATCGCTGCAATTCCTGCCGATGCGACAACCGCATTGGCTCGATTGCTGATCGAACTGCCACTGATATCGGTTGCCGTACACGGTTGGGATCATACAAATCACGCACCGGCATCGGAGAAAAAGCAGGAACTCGGGCTGCATCGCGGCGAGGAAGCGGTGCTTGCGCGGCTGGCGGAAGGGCTGGAGCGGATTGCCGGCCTGTTCGGTGATCGCGCCGTGCCGCTGCTCGTGCCGCCGTGGAATCGTATTGCGCCGGCGCTCCTCGGCCATCTGCCGTCGCTTGGATACGTGGCGCTCTCGGTCTTCGGGCCGGAACGGGAGGAGACCCCGGTTAAGCTGGTGAATACCCATGTCGATATCATCGACTGGAAAAGCACGCGCGGCGGACGTCCGATGGATATTCTCTACGCCGAAGCCTCAGCGCACCTCGGCACTGGCAACACGCGATCGACAAACCTCGGCGTGCTTACCCACCATCTCGTCCATGACGATGCCGCCTGGGATTTTCTCGATGACTTTTTCGCCCTCACAGCCGGGCACCCTGCCTGCCAATGGGTTCCGGTCAGCGCGTTGATGCACGCGCGCTGAAAGCTACCAGGGCTTCCAGGGGATAAGCAGACCGTCGGCATCGGCAGCCATCGCCCGAACATCCGGAAGCGATGCTCCATTCGACGCCGGAGGAGCAACGAACCCGGCGCCTGCGAGGTTGAGCGGACCGGATCTGGCGACGACGGTGAAGATCAGCGGGCCAGTCGACCACCATGCGGGGGCGTCGCCGAGTTCCTCGATCACCGAGGGCAGTGCATCGCACAATCGTGAGAAGACCGGATTGCCTGCTGGCGTCGCGAGAAAGGAGTTGGCGAAAAGCGTGCTGCCCGCACCGGTATTGCGCGGGATGTCTTCGGCGAAGACAGAGAGGCCGGTTAGCGGCAGGAAATCATGAAAGCTCCCGCGATTGCCGCCCGGATACCAGTCGCAATCGAGATAGATGCCTCCGATATCACGCAGGATCATGTAGCGGGCCACATCCACCGCGCCCGGAAAATCGCCGATACTCAGCATATGTCGAAGCGACGTGTGTCGATCATAACCATTTTCGGCAAGATCGGCTTCGCGCCACAGTTTATGCTGATACCCATTTGCCGCGGCATGCGCTGCCCAGGCGCCAACGGTCGGAGGAACTGGTCTTGAGCCGAGCCATATCTGGTGGATGCATCGCGGCACCGGGACACGCGACAGCTCGGCCATTGCCGCCTTGTCCTGCGCCGAGAACACGCCGTATCGTGCAAGCTTTTCGGGCGGAGGGACGAGATGGAACTGATAACCGATCCGGGCGACAGCATTGCGTTCGGCTTTTGCCAGCTTCAACAGCGCCGATTGCAGCCGACGCGGCAGACCGAGTGACGTCCGCGCATCGGTTTTGCCGATATCCTGCGCCCGGATTTCCTGCAGCAGGTCACGCGCGGCCTCGAAATTACCTGAGCGGATCAGTGCCTTGGCTTCGCCAAGCATCCTTTTATAGTCTGGTTCGTTAATCATCCGCAGCTATCCGGCAGTCTTCATATGGCATGGACTATCATCATAGCTCTGCGCTACGTTCAATTCCGTTACAGCGTCAACCTGATCAGGTGCCAAACGATGCATTCCGACAAATCTGATTTTGCCGTTATACGGAAATGCGGGGGTCTGCTAAGTGGCACCGTAGGAAAAACTGCCCGATGACGACATTCGTGCCCGATCTGCTGCGGATAGAAAACCTGAGCGTGAGCTTCCCGGTCTTCGGCAGCAGAATTCAAGCCGTCAACAATCTGAGCATGCGGATCAAGCCCGGCAAGGTGACGGCGCTGGTCGGAGAGTCGGGCTCGGGAAAGTCGGTGATCGGCCGCACGATCGTCGGGATCGAAAGTCCCCTCGCATCGATATCGGGCCGCGTGCTGTTCAATGACCCGGAGACCTCGGAAGAGCCCGTGGATCTGCTTCAACTGCCGCAGGACGGACGACAGATCCGCAGCATTCGCGGCAACCGGATCGGGATGATTTTCCAGGAACCGATGACCTCGCTGTCGCCGCTGCACACGATCGGCAACCAGATCGACGAGGCATTGCGGATCCATGATGCGTCGTCACCTGCCGAACAGCGCGAGCGGGTCTATGACACGCTGTCTCTCGTCGGGTTCAAGGATCCCGCAAAGGTCCACGCGATGTATCCGTTCGAGCTTTCCGGCGGGATGCGCCAACGCGCAATGATTGCCATGGCGCTTGTCTGTCGCCCTGCCCTTCTGATCGCCGACGAACCGACGACGGCACTCGACGTGACGATCCAGGCGCAGATTCTCAAGCTTTTGCGCGATCTGCAGTCCCGCTTCAACATGGCGATGCTGCTGATCACCCATGATCTCGGCATCGTCACCAATCTTGCGGACGAAGTGGTTGTCGCCTATCGGGGCGAGATCATGGAAGCCGGCACGGTCGACGATATCTTCCGCCGACCCGTTCATCCCTACCCGAAGGGCCTGATCTCGGCGATCCCGACTTTCGAGATGAAGCGTGACCAGCGTCTGAAGCCGCTGCGCGAAATCGCGGTCGATACGGCCAGCCTGATGGAGACCGGCTACCTCAATTCCGGCGGGTCGCGGACGATCCTCTCGGTCAACCATATCAGCAAGACCTTCAAGGCGAAGAAGCGCAAGCTCGGCAGCCACGAAAGCAATGTGACGCTCGCGGTCGATGACGTCAGTTTCGATATCCGGCGCGGCGAGAGCCTCGGTCTCGTGGGTGAAAGCGGCTGCGGCAAGACCACGCTGAGCAAGATCCTGATGCGCGGTCTGACGGCTGACACGGGCGCTGTCGTATTCGAAAGCGAGAAAGGCCCGATCGATGTCCTTTCCGCTCAAGGTGAAGAACTGGACATGCTGCGCCAGCGAATCCAGATGGTTTTCCAGGATCCGATCTCGTCGCTTTCGCCACGCATGACGGTCAGGGAGATTATCGGCGAGGGTCTGGAGATCCATGGTCGCGGTTCGCGCGCCACGCGGCTGGATGCGGTTCGACGGCTGCTGCGCACGATCGGCCTCGACGACAATGCGCTCAGCCGGTACCCGCACAGTTTCTCCGGCGGCCAGCGACAGCGCATCGGTATCGCCCGCGCCCTTGCGCTCGGCCCGGAACTTTTGATCTGCGACGAGCCCGTCTCGGCGCTCGACGTGTCGATCCAGGCGCAGATCCTTAATCTCCTGAAGGATCTCAAGCGCGACTTGGGGCTGACCTACCTGTTCATCTCGCATAACCTTGCGGTAGTGAACTACATGGCGGACCGTGTTGCCGTCATGTATGCGGGACGGATTGTCGAAATCGGTCCTTGCGAGATCATCATGCGCAACCCGACGCATCCCTATACACGACGGCTGATAGCGGCCGTGCCGATCCCCGACCTCGACCGTCCGCTCGATCTCGATTCTCTCGACATTCCTAGAAAGCCGACGCAAGACTGGCACCCCGCCTTCATTCAGGACGAGGGAGAACGGCTGACCCAGATCGACCTAGGTGGCGGGCATTTCGTCCTGGCAAAACCTCAGGTGAAAATCAGGGAGCTGCAGCCATGATGAAACGCCGAACCGTGCTCGGTATGATGGCGACCGCGCTTGTTCCCTTCAACGCGAAGGCTGCCTTCACCGGATCGGACTATCTCGCCGACGACATCAAGGCCGGCAAATTGCCGGACGTTGCGGAGCGCTTGCCGCGCAATCCGCGTGTCGTCAATATCGGCGCAAAAAACCTGAAGCCCGGACATCACGGCGGCGTTGTGCGCATGCTGATCGGCGGTCAGCGCGACATCCGCCTCATGCCGATCAACAGCTATTCACGGCTGGTCGGTTACGACGAGCAACTGAACCTCCAGGCCGATATTCTGGAAAGCTTCACATCGGAAGACGACCGCGTCTTCACCTTCACACTGCGGGAAGGGCACAAGTGGTCGGACGGTTCGCCGCTGACGACGGAGGATTTCCGTTACAGCTGGGAAGACGTGATGAACAACAAGGAGCTTCATCGCGGCGGTATTCCGGTGGATCTCAGGGTGAACGGCAAGGGCCCGACTTTCGAGATCCTGGACGAGCGCACGGTAAGATACAGCTGGAATGAGCCCAATCCCGATTTCCTGGCACAGCTGGCGAAACCTTCGCCGCTCGTGATCTACATGCCGTCGGCTTATCTGAGGCAATTCCACCCGCGTTACCAAAGCGCGGACAAGATTGCCGCGATGCTGAAGACCTACAAGGCGCAGGATTGGACCGACCTGCACCAGCGGATGTCGCGTACGGTGCGACCGGAAAACCCGGAACTGCCGACACTCGACCCCTGGTACAACAGCACCAAGCCGCCTGCCGGACAATTCGTCTTTCTGCGCAACCCATTCTTCCATCGTGTCGACGAGAACGGTTTGCAGCTGCCTTACATCGATAAAATGGTGCTGAATGTCAGTGCGCCGGATCTGATCGCCGCAAAAGCAGGCTCGGGTGACAGCGACCTGCAATTCGCCAATGTTGATTTCTCCGACTACACGTTCCTGAAAGCCGCCGAAAAACGCCTGCCGATGAAAGTGGATCTGTGGAAGCGCACGCAGGGTTCCCGCGTGGCGCTGGTTCCCAATCTCAATTGCAAAGACGATGTCTGGCGCGGCCTGTTCCAGGACGTTCGGGTCAGGCGGGCGCTATCTCTGGCGATTGATCGGGAGGAGATCAACAAGGCGGTCTTCTTCGGCCTGGCGCATGCGGCCGGGAATTCGGTGCTGCCCGACAGCCCATTGTTCAAGCCGGAATATGAACAGGCCTGGGCGAACCACGATATCGACATGGCCAACCGGCTGCTGGACGAGGCGGGCCTCGCGAACCGCACCGAGGATGGCCTGCGACTGCTGCCCGATGGGCGCCCGGCAAAAATCATCGTCGAAAGTGCGGGAGAAAGCACGTTCGAGAGCGACGTCTTGGAACTGATCACCGATCACTGGTCGAAGATCGGCATTGCGATCTTCACCCGCGTGTCGCAACGCGAGATCTTCCGCAAACGGGTGATCGGCGGCGAGACGCTGATGTGCGTGTGGATGGGTCTCGACAACGGCGTGCCGACGGCCGAGATGTCGCCCAACGAACTGGCGCCGACATTCGACGACCAGATGCAGTGGCCGGTCTGGGGGCTTCATTATCTCTCCGGCGGGCGCGATGGACATCCACCGGATCTTGCCGAGGCCAGGCAGCTTCTCGACCTGCTGAAAGATTGGAAAACAGCCGGAACGCACGAGGAGCGGGAAGCAATCTGGCATTCGATGCTGACCATCTACACACAGGGCGTCTTCACCATCGGCATCGTCAACCAGGCTCTGCAGCCGCTCGTCTATTCTTCGAAACTGCGCAACATTCCCGAGAAGGCCCTGTTCGGCTACGATCCGACATCCTTCCTTGGCGTCTATATGCCTGACACCTTCTGGTATGAGGAGGATCACGCATGATCCGCTACATTCTCTGGCGGATCATAGTGATGATCCCTACCCTGATTCTGATTTCCATGCTCGTCTTCACCATCATCGAGCTGCCGCCGGGCGACTATTTCGAAAGCTATGTCGCCGAGATGCGGGCAATCGGCGAACCGGCCGACATGCAGGAAATCGAGGAATTAAGGGCGCGCTACGGTTTTGACCAGCCGCTGCCGATCCGTTACCTGCATTGGGTGGGCGGCATGATGGTGGGCGATTTCGGCTATTCCTTCGAATACCGCCTGCCCGTCTCGGACGTTGTCGGCGACCGTCTGTGGCTGACCATTCTCGTATCCGTCGTGACGATCATCCTCACCTGGCTGCTGGCCTTCCCGATCGGCATCTATTCCGCCACGCATCAGTATAGCTGGGGCGATTATGGGCTGACGCTTCTCGGCCTTATCGGCCTTGCCGTGCCTAATTTTGTGCTGGCGCTCATCCTGATGTATTTCGCCAACGTCTGGTTCGGCACATCGATCGGCCATCTGATGGACCAGAAATACCTGAACCAGCCGATGAGCTGGGACAAGGCGAAGTCGATCCTCGAACATCTGTGGATCCCAGTGATCATTATCGGCACGGCCGGCACCGCCGGCATGGTGCGCCGGCTGCGCGCCAACCTGCTTGATGAGCTGCGCAAGCAATATGTGATGACGGCGCGGGCGAAGGGGCTTCACCCGTTCAAGGTTCTGACGAAGTATCCGCTGCGCATGTCGCTCAATTTCTTCATCTCGGACATCGGCTCGATCCTGCCACAGATCATTTCCGGAGCGGAAATCACCGCCGTCGTGCTGTCACTCGAGACGACGGGGCCCATGCTGATCAAGGCGCTGCAGACGCAGGACATGTATCTGGCGGGTTCCTTCCTGATGTTCCTTGCCATATTGACCGTGGTCGGGGTGCTGATCTCGGACATCGCGCTTGCACTCTTCGACCCGCGCATTCGCCTTTATGGAGGTCGGACGCGATGAGCATGCAACTGCCACCGGACGGCCAGCCGCTGCCGCATTACGTCAATGAAGCTGCTTTCGATCCATACGCTTTCGATAAGACGGGCGAAGGTGCACCGCTTGCCAAGCGAGCCTCCCAGCTCCGTTTGATGTGGTGGAGGTTCAGGCGGCACAGGTTGGCGCTGTTCTCAGGCATATTCCTGCTGTTCTGCTATCTGTCGATCATCATCGCCGAGTTTCTTGCGCCGTATAATCTCCACACGCGCAACATGGATCACATCTATGCGCCGCCGCAATCGGTGCATCTGTTTCATGACGGGACGTTCGTCGGGCCATTCGTCTACGGCCAGAAGATGACGCTGGACATGGAGAACCTGAGGCGCGTCTACACCGACGATCCCAACCAGGTGCAGCGGCTCCGCTTCTTCTGCAAGGGCGATCCCTACAAATTCTGGGGCCTCATTTCCGCAGAGCGACATCTCGTCTGCCCGGCTGAAGGCGGCCAGATGTTCCTGTTCGGCACCGACCGGCTCGGACGGGACGTCATGTCCCGGGTCATCTATGGCGCACGGATTTCGCTGACGATTGGTCTTCTCGGCATCACCACCAGCTTCGTGCTGGGCATCCTGATCGGCGGGCTTGCAGGCTATTGGGGCGGCAAGTTCGATCTTGTGGTGCAGCGCATCATCGAAGTACTGCAGTCGATCCCGAGCATTCCGCTATGGCTGGCGCTAGCCGCGATCATGCCGGTGGATTGGAGCCCGTTCGTCATCTATCTCGGTATTACTTTCATTCTGGGCCTCTTAGACTGGACCGGACTTGCGCGCGCGGTGCGATCCAAGCTGCTGGCGCTTCGGGAGGAAGACTATGTGATGGCGGCGCAACTGATGGGTGCCAATCACTGGCGTGTCATAGGTCGGCATCTTATTCCCGGTTTCATGTCGCACCTGATCGCCAGCGCGACGCTGACCATTCCCGGCATGATCCTTGGCGAGACGACGCTGAGCTTTCTCGGGCTAGGCCTCAGGCCACCGGTCACGAGCTGGGGTGTGCTTCTGACCGAAGCGCGTACGGTCAATGTCGTGGCGCTTTATCCCTGGCTGCTCATCCCGGTGATCCCGGTCATCCTGGTCATCCTCGCCTTCAATTTCTTAGGCGATGGCCTGCGTGACGCGGCGGACCCCTATCACTGACTTGCGCGCATAAAAGCGGGCGGATACTGGTTTTGCCGGCCGAACCCTGGATGAGGGATCGACCGGCAAAGACCGCAAGGAACGACGTTGAACATACCGAAAAAGATGGTCGTGCTGCTTAAAGGCTATCCGCGCCTTTCAGAGACCTTTATCGCGCAGGAACTGCGCGGCCTGGAACTCGCCGGCTTCAAGCTGGAACTGATGTCGATGCGCCGACCGACCGACAAGAAGCGGCATCCGGTACATGACGAGATCGAGGCGCCCGTCCACTATCTGCCGGAATATCTGCACGAAGAGCCTCTGCGGGTCGTCAAGGCCTTTTTCCACTGGTTCGGCAAGCCATCCTTCCGGGCGGCTGCCAAAGCATTTCTGAAAGACCTGCCGCGCGACATAAGCCGCAACCGTTTTCGCCGCTTCGGCCAGGCGCTGGTGCTTGCCCGCGAATGGCCTAAAGGGGCGGACTGGCTGCATGTGCATTTCATCCACACACCGGCTTCGGTCGCCCGTTATGCATCGCAGTTGCTTGGCATACCCTTCACCGTTTCCGCCCATGCCAAGGATATCTGGACGAGCCCAGACTGGGAGCTTTCCGACAAGCTCGATGATGCAAGCTGGACGGTGACCTGCACCCGCGGCGGCGCCGATCACCTGCGCACACTCTCAGAGAACGCCGGCAAGGTGCATCTCAGCTATCATGGCCTGAACCTCAGCCGTTTTCCCTCGCCGGATCGCGCAGCTGCGACGCGCGATGGCTCCAATCCGAATGATCCCATTACGATACTGGCTGTCGGCCGTGCCGTGCCGAAAAAGGGCTTTGATATCCTGCTCAAGGCGCTAGCCCTGCTTCCAGCCGACCTTCACTGGCGGCTCGATCACGTCGGCGGCGGTGATAAGCTGAAGGTGCTGAAGCCGCTTGCGGAAGAACTCGGGCTTGCCGGCCGCGTCAGCTGGCACGGGGCGATGTCGCAGCAGGAAGTGCTGCAGCGTTACGGCGAGGCCGACATATTCGCCCTGCCCTGCCGTATCGGCAAGGATGGCGATCGCGACGGATTGCCGAATGTTCTGGTCGAGGCGGCCAGCCAGCGGATCCTCTGCATCTCGACAACAATTTCCGGCATTCCGGAACTTTTCGTCGATCAGGAGAACGGCCTGCTGGTAGAACCGGAAGACCCATTGGCGCTCGCCAAAGTGCTCGAAATCGCCATCCGCAACCCATCGGAACGGGACCGCATGGCCAGGAATGCAGAAGCGAAGGTCCGTGGTCATTTCGACCACAAGACCAGCATATCGGATCTGGAGAGATTGTTCTCAGCCGCCTATTCGACACTCGCCAACAAGGAGCCCTCGCAGCCATGACATCACCGCGCGTGCTCTTCTATGTCCAGCATCTGCTGGGGATCGGCCATATCGCCCGGGCAAGCCTCGTTGCGTCAGCTCTTGCCGAGGATGGCTTTGAGGTGACGATGGTAACCGGTGGACTGCCCGTGCCCGGTTTTCCGGGACCGGGCATCAACCATATTCGACTGATGCCGGAGGTCACGTCTCGCGAAGGATTTTCAGGCCTGCAGGACATAGATGGAGCAACGCTCGGGCCTGACGGAGAGCGCCAGCGCATGGAGCAACTGCTGGCGGTTCTTGGCGACACCAAGCCGGATATTGTCATCACCGAAGCCTTTCCGTTCGGCCGCCGGCAGATGCGTTTCGAGCTTTTGCCGTTTCTCGATGCGATCAAGGCGATGCGCCCGAAGCCGCTGCTCTTTGCCTCGATCCGCGATATCCTGCAAGTGAACAAGAAGCCTGGGCGTGACGAAGAAACAGTGGCGCTGGTCAGGCAACATTTCCATCGCGTGCTCGTGCATGGCGATAGAAACCTGACACGGATCGAAGACACGTTTCCGCTTGCAGGCGAGATCGCGGACAAGGTGCTCTATACCGGTCTCG
Organism: Neorhizobium sp. LMR1-1-1.1; assembly: GCF_040675795.1. Lineage (NCBI taxonomy): Bacteria > Pseudomonadati > Pseudomonadota > Alphaproteobacteria > Hyphomicrobiales > Rhizobiaceae > Neorhizobium > Neorhizobium sp. LMR1-1-1.1. Next base: position 146,019 of record NZ_JBEGHE010000025.1, on the reverse strand, counting down.
TTGCACCTGCAGCCCCTGTTCCCTCGCTCGAAAAATACCGGGTGGTGGTTTCGGCCGGTGGTGGAGCAGTGGGACAGAAACTGCTGAGTGCCGCCGTTGCTGCTCGCGACCTGATCTCCGCGCCCGGCCGCTGGTGCGTGATCACCGGACCGAACCTCGATGCGGCAAGCTTCGACAGTCTTGCCTCGAAGGGCAGCGGCGAGATAGATGTGTTTCGCTTCAGGAGCGATTTCCGGCAGTTGCTTGGAAGTGCCGAGCTTTCGATCTCACAGGCGGGCTATAATACCGTCTGCGACGTGCTGAGAGCCGGCTGCGGGTCACTGCTTGTGCCTTTTGCGGCTGGCGGCGAGACGGAACAGACGGCGCGCGCAGTAAAGCTGCGGGAACTCGGGCTGGCGGAATTCATCGAGGAAGCGGCAATTACACCAGACTTGGTGGCAAGCGGAATCGGCAAGGCCCTTGCACAACGTGGCAAGGCCCGTCTGGACCTTAACATGGATGGAGCGCGCGAAACGGCGCGGCTGCTACGCCGCGAAATCAACCACGAGAACTGATTTCAGCTCTCGACGGCGGTGAGATAATCTGGACGCTTTCCCTGCAGGTATTCCTGGACGATGGCAGAAAGATTGGGCAGACCTTCAAGGCGATAATCCGGCGCCGTTGCAGATGGCGGGTCCCGCAGCAGCAGTTCCTTGATTGCCGCAGAGAGCCGCATCCCATCCGAAGAATGATCGGGATGCAGCATGGCAACCAGCCCAAGTTCCGTGGCACGCATTGCGCGGATCAACTGCTCCTGCCTCGGCACCATGCGGGGAATAATCAGCGCCGGCTTATCGAAGGACAGAATTTCGCAATAGGTGTTATAACCGCCCATGGCAACGATCGCACGCGCATTGGCGATCAGGTCTTCCATGCGGTTATCGAATTCGATGACCTCAAGACAGTTATGCGAAGCGGCTGCCTGTTTCAGCGTTTCGCGCTGCTCGCCGGGCATGTAAGGGCCAAGCACGATCAGGGCTTTTTCTGTCAGATCCGGATCAGCCTGATACGCATTGATCACGTCGCGAACGAGTTCATACCCGTCACCGCCGCCGCCTGTGGTCACCAGAATATAATCGCCATCCCGCTTCGGCAGAGCCGTCGCGCGGCTTTTCCATGCCTTTCGCTGTAGGAAGCCGACGAAGGTCATCTTGCGACGTAATGATGGCGGCACATCGAGCCCGGTGAGAGGATCGTGGAAATCCGGAGGGCCGTAGACCCAGACGTGATCGTAGAGCTGATCGATCTTCGCCATCACATCGTTGCGCCGCCATTCGGCATCCAGAAGATGCGGTGCATCCATGACGTCACGAAGGCCAAGCACGAGAAGCGTGCCGCGGCTCTTGAGATAAACGAGCGTGTCTTCCACTTCGCGCCGAAGACCGAGCGGCTCCTTGTCGACGATGAAGATATCCGGTTGGAAGGATTCCGCCGTCTGGCGAATGATCGCCTGACGCATTTCCAGCGTTTCCTCCAGATTGATATGCTCATCCATCGACGTGTAGTCGCCGTTGCGCAGCTTGATCACGCTCGGGATCTTCACGTAGTCGACGCGCGAGCGATAATCGAAGGCACCGGCAATCGTTGCGCCGGAAATGATCAGGACATGCGCGCCCTGAAAGGTTTCGACCAAGTGATTGGCGATCGTCATGCAGCGGCGAATATGGCCTAGCCCAAACGTATCGTGGCTATACATGAGAATGCGGGCATCTCTGAAACCCTGTGACATGCCCTTGACCTTAGGTAACATCTGAATTGTCTTTCCCGGCAACATAAAGTCTTTCAAAAGCGAAGCCAAGTCAGGCCGAGGCCGCAGCTAAGGGATCTCACGGACCCTGTCTTGAACGATATGCGCTTCGAACTTGGGAGTTATCGCTTGAGGCACAAGCCCTATCCTGAAGACGTGATGCGTCGTTATCCCTCAGGCCTGCTATCGCCCACGCTCAATCGATTTCGGACCGATGCTCCATATACCAGCGGACGAAAGCATCGACACCTTCATCCAATCCGGTTTCCGGCTTACGCCCGGTCAGCGCCAGCAGAAGGTCCGGGCTGGCGAATGTGCGCGGCACATCGCCTTTCTGCATCGGCAGCATCTTGCGCCTTGCCGGCTTGCCCATTGTCTTTTCGATGACCTCGATAAAATCGAGAAGCCCGACCGGCTGACCGCCGCCAAGATTGACTGTACGGAACGGTCCTTGCTCCGAAAGCGTATCGATATCAGCAACACGGTTCGATTCGGATGGAGCAACCCTGGACAAATCAATGATCGAATCGACGAGATCGTCGATATAGGTGAAGTCACGGCTCATCTTGCCTTCACCATAGATCTCTATTTCCTGATCGTCGAGCATCGCCTTGACGAACTTGAACAGCGCCATGTCCGGCCGGCCCCAGGGACCATAAACCGTGAAGAAACGGAAAGCCGTCGTCGGAACCTTGTAGAGATGGGCGTAGCTATGAGCCATCACCTCCATGGACTTCTTGCTGGCAGCATAGAAAGTCAGAGGTTCGTCAGCCTTGTCTGTTTCCCGGAACGGAATGCCCTGATTGGCACCGTAGACGGAAGAGGTGGACGCCAACATCAGGTGTCCGACACCGACTTCTCGGGCGATCTCAAGAATGTTCCACGAGCCTATGAGGTTCGAGTCGAGATAGGCCTTTGGATTTTCGAGGCTGTAACGAACACCTGCCTGAGCTGCCAGATGAACGATAACGTCCGGATTGAAGCCCTTGACCGCTTCTTCAAGCAAAGCTCTGTCTTCCAGCATGCCCTGTACGAAGCGGAAGGAAGGAAACTGTGCCAGCCCGGCATTGCGGGCCTCCTTCAGGCGCAGGCTGTAATAGGCCGTCATCCCGTCAAAGCCGACAACCTCGTGACCATCCTGCAAAAGCTTGCGCGCCAGATGAAACCCGATGAAGCCCGCCGTACCGGTGATGAAATAACGCATGTCCGCTTCCGCTGTTGATGGGGATCACATACCCAACCAAACGGGTCGAAGCAACGAGCCGCTAATGGAAAAGCCTGAGGCGCGCCGGTGGAACCCCTGGTTTGCCATTTTTGCGATCGACAGCGAACTGGATGAGATCCATCGAAGCCTGGTCGGTGAGAGGCTTGGCCATGACGCCGACAACACCGTTCACACCAGAAGCCACTACGCCTGGGTTTCCGGTGATCATGATGACGACAATACCGTATTCGGCCAAGACCTTGGCGATCTCCGGCCCCGTCTCGCCATCGGCAAGCCGCACGTCGACGAAAGCGATATCCGTGTCACGCGTGTAGTTGAGCGCCACCTTCATATCAGGCGCGATGCCAACCACATCATGTCCACTACGCTGAACTGCCTCCTCTATGTCCATGGCGACTAGCAGGCTGTCTTCGACAATCAGAAAGCGATATTCCACGCGCATTCTCCTATCACTCAAGCGGCAAATAGTCGGCGCTTGCCGCTTGGCAATAGGTACTTTAGAGATCGCGGTCATTTTTAGGGGCGTGGTTAAGCCTTTGAACCTCGGCGTTTTTGCGCGTCAGGCCCATATGCGACGATCCCGCAAGGAGCCAGAAGACGGCAACTGAGTGATCGCCAAATATTTCAGAGTCGGGCGAAAGGTGAGGAAGCATCCGGAACCGTTTTATCGACAAGCGGGTTCTCTTGCCGGAAGTCAAAAGAGGAGAAGAACCATGAAAAATATCATTCTTGCTTCCTGCGCAATCTTCGCAGCAACCTTTGCAGGCCAGGCCTATGCACAACAGAGCACGGTGACCGGCGCAGCCGGTGGTGCCGTGACCGGAGCTGTGGTCGGTGGTCCCGTCGGTGCAGCCGTGGGCGGTGTTGTCGGTGCCATCGCCGGCACGGCAATCGATCCGCCGCCACGCGAAGTGGTTACCTATGTTGAACAGCAGCCCGCGCCAACCACGGCCGTGACCGTGGAACAGCCGATCGCCGTCGGCAAGCCGGTTCCCGAGACGGTTGTGCTAACCCCAGTTCCTAGCAACACCCGATATGCCTATACGGTGGTCAACAATCAGCGCGTGATCGTCGATCCGCAGACCCATACCGTGGTGCAGATTATCAAGTAACGCCCACAATGCGAAAGCCCCGCTTCATATGCGGGGCTTTTCAGTTAAACTGCCAAACGAGATCTCAGACCACCAGCGTCTGGCTAATCCTATCCTCTTCGCCGAACAGGCGGAGGTAGCGCTGCACTTCCTTCGCGTCGCCGGTCGCCTTCTGCGGATTGTCCGAAAGCTTAACGGCGGGGCGACCATTGGCTTCGCTGACCTTGCAGACGACCGAGATCGGTTTCAATCCGTTGATCTCGGTTGGCGCGCACCCGGCAAAGTCGTTGGTAAGGTTGGTGCCCCAGCCGAAGCTCATTCTCACCCGGCCCTCGAAATGCTTGTAGGTTTGAATGATTGCATCGACATCGAGGCCGTCTGAAAAGATAAGCAGCTTTTCCTTCGGATCTCGGCCTACCTTCTTCCACCAGTCGATGATCTTTTCGCCGCCTTCGATCGGCGGGGCACTGTCGGGGCGGAAGCCCGTCCAGTCGGCGACCCAGTCCGGCGCATCCCTCAGAAACGCGGCAGTACCGAAAGCATCCGGCAAAACGATCAGCAGATTGCCGTGATAAAGCCGGTTCCAGTCCTTCAGCACCTGATAGGGGGAGTTGCGCAGCTCTTCATCCGTCTGCGCCAAGGCGGCTGCGACCATCGGCAGCTCGTGTGCATTGGTGCCGACAGCTTCCAGATCGCTGTCCATAGCAAGCAATACGTTGCTGGTACCGGTAAATCCGCTGCCGATGCCTTCCTTCAAGGCCTCGACGCACCAGCGCTGCCACAGGAAGCTGTGGCGACGGCGGGTGCCGAAATCGGAAATCCGCAGGCCGGGCAATTCACGCAGGCGCTGCACCTTTTCCCACATCCTGGCCTTGGCACGAGCATAGATCACATCGAGCGTGAAGTAACCGAGCGAGCGCATGGCCGTGCGGGAACGCATCTCGTTGATGATTGCCAGCGCCGGAATTTCCCACATCGTGGTATCCATCCACTTGCCATGGAAATTCAGCTCGTATTGCCCATTGCGCTTGGACAATTCGTATTCCGGCAGCTTGTAGTTGGAAAGCCAGGTCAGGAATTCGGGTTCGAAGATCTGGTTGCGGCCATAGAATGTGTTACCTGCCAGCCAGATCATCTCCTTCTTGGAGAGACTAACCGTGCGGGCGTGGTCAAGTTGCTCCCGCAGGGCACCTTCATCGATCTCTTCCGCCAGTTTCACGCTGGTGGTGCGATTGATCACGGAGAATGTCGCGTCGACGTCCGGATAAAGCTTCCAGATCATCTGTAACATCAGAAGTTTGTAAAAGTCGGTGTCGATCAGACTGCGGATGATCGGATCGAGCTTCCAGCTGTGGTTATACACCCTGGTTGCGATATCGGTCTTGGTCATGCCTGCCCCTGTCCCGGTCGCCTGTGACCGGTCGGCCTCACTCGCTATAGAGGCAAGCTAACGATCCTACCTCCCGGCAGCTTTATCGTGAAAAAAATCGATTAAGTCCAGACGCAGTTCAACTGTCGCGGTACTGCCGAAAATAAACCGGAAGCTTCAGTAACCCGTCGTCCTGTCGACGACGTGCTGTAGCGGCTCTCCTCTTTCGAAACGCTCCATCTGAGCTTCCGCATTGCGGAGCAAGGCCCGGATATCGGAGGCAGAGGCAGCATGCGGCGTGACGATGACATTATCCATGGACCAGAATGGGCTGTCCGGCGACAGCGGTTCCTGCTCGAACACATCGAGAGATGCGCCGCCCAGGATCTTGGCGTCAAGAGCCGCGATGAGATCCTTCTCCACCTGGCTGCCACCACGCCCGGCATTGATGAAGACGGGCGCACCGAGCGCGCCGTTCTGGCGAAGTCTGGAAAAGAGCGAGGCGTTGAAGATGCCCTGCGTCTCGCCCGTCAGCGGCAAGAGCCCGACGAGGATGTCCGTGCGGGCCAGAAAGGCATCGAGTTCGGACGCATCGTAGGTGTCGATGCCCTCGATTGCCTTCTTCGTCCGCGACCAGCCGATGACGTTGAAACCCATGATCTTCAGCTTACGGACACTATCTTGGCCGAGCACACCTAACCCCATGACACCGACGATCAGGTCCTTCGCTTCAGGCTGATGCAATTCCTTCCAGATGCGGACGCGCTGCTGGACGAGATAGGCCGGGGCCTGACGCAGATGGCTGAGGCATTGAAGCACGACCCACTCGCTCATGCGGGTGGTAAGGCTCTCATCGACGAAACGAATGATCGGGATATCCGGCAGGCCGGGTGTGGCGAGGATGGAATCGACACCGGCGCCGCCCGAGAACAACACTTTCAGATTGGGGGCGCGATGGAAAAGATCGAGGTCAGGCTTCCAGAGAAAAGCATAGCTTGCATTGGAAAGATCCGCCGATTTGTCCGATGCGTGCAGGATCTGGCGTCCGGCGAGAGCGCCGACCAGAGCCTGATCCACATCACGGCGTTCGAATTTCAGGTCGATAACGACAGAACCTTTTTCAGACAAAGCTATTCCCACTTTTGTTATTGGCCGACGGCCCCGTTTTCGACCGCCTCGATATTGAAAGCCGCAGCCATAAGCGCCTTGGTATAATCTTCCTTCGGCGCGCGGAAGATCTGTTCGGACGGACCTTCCTCGACCACCTTTCCGGTGCGCATGACGATAACGTGGTTGGCGAGCGCCTTCACCACTTTCAGGTCATGGCTGATGAAGAGATAGGCGAGGTCATGCCTGGCCTGCAGATCGCGCAGAAGGTCGACGACCTGCGCCTGGACCGTCATGTCGAGCGCCGAGGTCGGCTCGTCCAGCATGACGAAGCGGGGCTTCAGCACCATGGCACGGGCAATGGCGATACGCTGCCGCTGGCCGCCTGAGAACTCGTGCGGGTAACGCCAGCGGGTCTCGGGGTCGAGGCCGACTTCCTGCAGCGCCCAGGCAACACGCTGATCGCGCTCGTCTGCTGACAGCTGCCGCTCGTGGACCTTCAGGCCTTCGGCGATGATCTCTCCCACCGGCATACGGGGACTGAGCGAGCCGAAGGGATCCTGAAAGACGACCTGCAGGCGTTTGCGATAGGGCAGCATCTGCTTGAAAGAGTGGCCGTTGATCGCATCGCCGATGAAAACGATCCGACCCTCCGATGCGATCAGCCTTGCCAAGGCCAAGCCGAGTGTCGTCTTGCCCGAGCCGGATTCGCCGACGATGCCGAGCGTTTCGCCGGCACGCAGCGTCAGATCCACACCATCGACCGCTTTAACGTGATCGACGACACGGCGCATGAAACCGGCCTTGATCGGGAACCAGACGCGCAAGTCCTTGGCTTCCATGACGACCGGATGTGCCGGATCGGCTACCGGTGGTTCGCCGCGCGGTTCGGAGGCCAGCAGATGCTGGGTATAGGGATGCTGCGGATGTTCGAAAACATCAGCGACCGAACCTTCCTCGACGATCTTGCCCTTGGTCATGACGCAGACGCGGTCGGCGAACTTGCGGACGATGCCGAGATCGTGGGTGATGAACAGCATGGACATGCCGTGGTCGCCCTTCAGCTTGCGCAAAAGCTCGAGGATCTGTGCCTGAACCGTAACGTCGAGAGCGGTTGTCGGCTCGTCGGCGATCAGAAGCTTCGGCCGGTTGGCAAGCGCCATGGCGATCATCACGCGCTGGCGCTGGCCGCCTGACAGTTCGTGCGGATAGGCGGTCAGGCGTTTTTCCGGCTCTCGGATGCCGACCTGATTGAGCAGTTCCAGGATTCGGCTGCGGGCAGCGGTGCCTACCATCGCCTGGTGCATTTCCAGGATCTCACCGATCTGCTTCTCGATCGAGTGAAGCGGATTGAGCGATGTCATCGGCTCCTGAAAGATCATCGTTATGTCATTGCCGCGCACATGGCGCAGTTCCGCTTCCGATGCCTTCAGAAGATCCTTGCCCTGAAACAGGATTTCGCCCGAGGGGTGGCTTGCGGCCGGATAGGGCAGAAGTTTCAGGATGGAATTGGCAGAGACCGATTTGCCCGAGCCGGATTCGCCGACCAGAGCCAGGACTTCACCCGGCTTTATGTCGAATGACACGTGATCGACGGCGAGCGTTTCCGTTTCCCCCTGATGGAAGGCGACGGACAGATCACGAACGGAGAGGAGTGCGTCTGTCATCATATCACCGGAACGTCTTGCGGGGGTCGAAGGCATCACGCACGGCCTCGCCGATGAAGATCAGCAGAGACAACATGATCGACATGGTGAAGAAGGCCGTCAGGCCGAGCCATGGCGCCTGGAGGTTGTTCTTACCCTGAGCGATCATTTCACCCAGCGACGGCGAGCCGGGCGGCATGCCGAAGCCGAGGAAGTCCAGCGACGTCAGCGTCGCGATCGAGCCGGAAAGGATGAAGGGCAGGAAGGTGAGCGTCGCCACCATCGCGTTGGGCAGGAGGTGGCGATACATGATCGTCCAGTTGCCGACGCCGAGCGCACGGGCCGCACGCACATATTCGAAATTGCGGGCACGCAGGAACTCCGCCCTGACCACGCCGACGAGGCTGACCCAGGAGAAGAGCAGCAATATGCCGAGCAGAATGAAAAAGCCGGGCGGCAATATCGAAGCGATGATCAGCAGGATGTAGAGAACCGGCATGGCCGACCAGATCTCGATGAAACGCTGCATCAGAAGATCCGTCCAGCCGCCGAAATAGCCCTGCACGGCACCGGCTCCGACGCCGATGATGGCCGAGCAGATGGTGAGTGCCAGACCGAACAGGACGGAGATGCGGAAACCGTAGATCATCCGGGCCATGACATCACGCGCCTGATCGTCGGTGCCGAGCCAGTTCATGTTGCCGAGAATGCAGTTGGGGTCCTGATCGCCTTGCGGATAGGCCTTGCAGCGATCGGCCTTGGCCATCAGCCAGAAAGGTTCGGTCGGGGCGGAATGGGGGATCTGCGAATTGACCGTCTGATAGGAATAGCGGATCGGCGGCCAGATCATCCAGCCATTGGCATTGATTTCTCCCTGGATGAAGTCCGATCGATAGTCCGTCGTCGCGAGGAAGCCGCCGAACTTTTCCTCCGGGTAATCGACCAGAACCGGATAGAGGATCTCGCCCTTGTAAGAGGCGACGATCGGCCGGTCATTGGCGATGAATTCGGCAAACAGGCTGAGCGTGAAGAGGACCAGAAAAATCCAGAAGGACCAGAAACCGCGCTTGTTTGCTTTGAAATTGGCAAGCCGGCGCTTGCTGGTCGGCGACAGGAAGGGACGCTTGGCGGGCGGCGCTGCCGCGATCGGCGTCGTGACGGAAGTTGCGTTCATCAGACGTCCCTCCGCTCGAAATCGATGCGCGGGTCGATCCAGGTATAGATCAGGTCGGAAATCAGGTTCACAACGAGGCCCATCAGCGAGAAGATGAAGAGCGTGCCGAAGACGATCGGATAATCACGATTGACGATGGAGAGATAACCGAGCCGTCCCAGCCCATCGAGCGAGAAAATGTTCTCGATCAGCAGCGAACCGGTGAAGAAGGCGGAGATGAAGGCGCCCGGAAAACCGGCGATGACGATCAGCATTGCGTTGCGGAAGACGTGCCCATAGAGAACCTGCCGTTCGTTGAGGCCCTTGGCGCGCGCCGTCGTGACATATTGTTTCTTGATCTCGTCGATGAAGGAGTTTTTCGTCAGCAGCGTCGTGGTGGCAAAGGCCGAGAGCGACATGGCGATCAGCGGCAAAGTGAGGTGCCAGAAATAGTCGCCGATCTTCTGATACCAGGTGAGATCGTCGAAATTGTCGGAGACGAGACCGCGCAACGGGAACCAGTCGAAGAAGGAACCGCCGGCGAACATGACGATCAGCAGAATGCCGAAAAGGAAGCTCGGAACCGCATAACCGACGATGATGATGCCCGAGGTCCAGATATCGAAGCTCGACCCGTCCTTCACCGCCTTGCGGATGCCGAGCGGGATGGAAATCAGATAGGAGACGATCAGGATCCAGAAGCCGAGCGAGATAGAGACCGGCAGCTTGTCGATGATCAGGTCGATGACCGGCGTGTTGCGGAAGAAGCTCTCGCCGAAATCGAAACGGATATAGTTCCACATCATGTCGAGGAAACGCGTTAGCGGCGGCTTGTCGAAACCGAACTGCTGCTCGAGCTTCTTGATGAATTCCAGATCGAGCCCTTGGGCGCCGCGGTAATTCGATTCAGAGCTTATGCCCTGAGCCGACAGATCGTTGCTGGCTCCCGACAGGCGGTCACCTGAATCCTGCCCCTGGACCTGAGCGATGATCTGCTCGACCGGCCCGCCCGGCGCAAACTGCACGACAAGGAAGGAAATAGCCATGATGCCGACAATGGTCGGGATCATCAGCAGCAGGCGGCGTAGAATATAGGCGCCCATCAGGACACCTTGCCGAACGTTTCGGGCATATCACCGCGGGTCTGCGCAACGATCAAGCGGGCTTCCTTCATCTCTAGGCGAATCAATCCGGCCATTTGGAACAGTTGCCCCTTCAAGGTGCAAGCATCTTACTTACCGGGCTGTTTGGCAAACCATGCTTCGGGGAAAGCGGTGCCGTATTCCGGCAGCTTTTCCGGATGCGCGATCCGGTTCCAATAGGCGATCTTTTCCTCGCCGGAATAGAACATCGGCACGACATAGTGGTTGGCGAGCAGCACGCGGTCCATGGCCTTGATCGCCGCCACCTGTTCCTCGCGGCTTGGAGGGAAGACGATCTTGCGAATCAGGATGTCGACGGCAGGATCGGCGATCCCGGCATAGTTGCGCGATCCCTGACGATCGACTGATGCCGAACCCCAATAGTCGTTCTGTTCGTTGCCGGGGTTCATCGTCTGCGCCCAGACACCGAAAATGATGTCGTAGTCGAAGCTGCGGACACGGTTGATATATTGTGAGGCGTCCACTGTGCGGATGCGTGCATCGATACCGATTCTCTTGAGGCTGTTGATATAGGGAGTGACAGTCCGCTCCTGACCGGCATTGCTCAGCAGGATTTCAAACCCCAGGGGCTGGCCGGTCTTGCTGTTGACCATGCGGTTGCCCTTCAACTCGTAGCCAGCCTGCTTAAGCAGACCAACTGCGGTGCGAAGGTTGTCGCGCACCTTGTTCGGATCGCCATTGACCGGGTTTGCGTAGGGTTTGGTGAAGACTTCCGGCGGGACCTTGTCCTTCAGTTCATTGAGGATTTCGAGCTCCTTGCCCTCAGGCAGGCCGGAGGTCGCAAGCTCCGTGCCCCAGAAGAAACTGTCGACTCGTTTCAGGCCACCAAAGGCGAGGTTCTTGTTGAGGTCCTCGAAATCATACGCGTAATTCAAGGCCTCACGGACCCGCGCATCCTTGAAGATGTCGCGGCGCATGTTCGGCACGAATGCCTGCATCACGCCGACAGCCTTGAATGGGTTCGTCAGCGCCTCCTTCGTCACCCGGCCATCCTTGACCGCGTCGAAATCGTAGCGGGTCGCCCAGCGGCTGGAGCTGTTTTCCTGCCGGTAGTCGACATTGCCGGCCCGGAACGCCTCGAACTGCACGTCGGTGTCGGAGAAATAGGTGTAGCTGATGGTACGGAAATTATACTGGCCGCGGTTGATTGGCAGGTCCTTGCCCCAGTAGTCGTCGCGCAACTCATAGCGAATGCCCGATCCGGGCTGAACCGAAGCAACCTTGTAGGGGCCGGACGCCATCGGCACTTCCAGCGACGTGCGCGAAATATCGCGCGCCTTACCCTGGCTGTCTGTCCCTTCCCACCAATGTTTCGGCATGATCGGGAAATCGCCTACGATCGAGGGTAGTTCCTTGTTGTTCTTCTCGTCGAAGCGGAAGGTCACTTCGCGATCACCGGTCTTTTCCGCTCCGGTCACATGCTGGTAATAACCGGAATAAAGGGCGCTGTGCTGTTTGAGCATATTCAGGCTGAAGACGACGTCTTCCGGGGTCACCGGCTGACCGTCAGCCCATTTGGCTTCCGGCCGCAGTCGGAAGGTTACGGACGACATGTCGTCAGGGTAGGCAACGGCTTCAGCCAATAATCCGTAGGTGCCGAAGACCTCGTCTTCCGAACGCTTCATCAACGTTTCGAAGATCATCGTCACGCTGGAAGCGATGGCGCCCCTGTCAATTACCGGATTGAGGTTGTCGAACGTGCCTTCCTGGGCAAGCTTGAGTTCGCCGGTTTTGGGAGCGTTGACGTCGACATAGGGAAGCGCCTGGAAATCCGCCGGCAATTGCGGCTCGCCGACAACGGCCATGCCGTAACGCCATTTCGGCTCATCGGCCATCGCCCATGGCGCCATGAATGACGCTGCCAATGCGACAACAAGACCTTTGCGGAGCCGGGTCAAATCCATGCTTTTCCCTTTGTGAAATTGATTTGTTGCAGCGAAGCATAGGGCAAAAGAGGGCGAAAAACAGGAGGCGCCGCTCACAAGCGATTTATCGCCTGCAGCTCACGGGCGAGATCTCCATTTCACCAAAGTCTCATTCCAGACTAAACTGGCGATAAAAGTGATTTGCGGCGGAAGTTCATGAAATCGATTTCGAAGATGGTCCTCGGACTGGCGGCGACGGCTCTGTTATGCGGTTCCATCGCGGATCCGTCGATGGCACAGGACGGTACTCCGGCCAAGCAGCTCTTCGGCGCGGTGAAATTGCCGAACGCTGCTTCGCCGGCACCTCTCGGCTTCTACGCCAAGGGCTGCATGTCCGGTGCCGTCGCACTACCGACGGACGGCCCGACATGGCAGGCCATGCGCCTTTCGCGCAATCGGCGCTGGGGCAACCCGGCAATGATCGATCTGCTCGAACAGTTTTCCCGCGATGCCGCAAGCCTCGGCTGGGGGACCGGCATTCTGGTCGGTGATATTTCCCAGCCTCGCGGCGGCCCGATGATCAATGGCCATGCCTCGCACCAGATCGGGCTCGATGCGGATGTCTGGTTCACACCGAAACCGGCCCAGCCGATGAGCGTGCAGCAGCGGGAAGACCTGCCGTTCACCTCGATGCTGGACAAGAGCAAGTTCCTGACTGTCGATTCGCGCAAGTGGACGAGCACGCATGCTCGCCTCGTGATGCAGGCCGCCAGCTATCCCCAGGTGCAGCGGGTTTTCGTTAACCCGGCCATCAAGAAGAAGCTTTGCCAGACCTGGACCGGCGACCGCAGCCTGCTCGGCAAGGTGCGACCGGTCTACGGACATGACGAGCATTTTCATATCCGCATGAACTGCCCGCCAGGTGCCACAGGCTGCGAAAGGCAGGCGGCGACACCTGTCACCGACGATTGCGACAGCAAGGCGCTCGCATGGTGGTTCACCAAGGAACCATGGGCACCGCCGAAACCGGCCGACCCCAACAAGAAACCGGTCAAGCCGCGCCAGGTCATGCTGTCGGACCTGCCAAAGGCCTGTTCTGCAGTGCTTGCCGGCCCGTCTCGCTCCGAAGCCGACGCGACCTTCGGGGGCCAGCCTGTCGCCTATTCGAGCCAGCCTTCCGTGCCTCAAGCCGTCGATCAGATGGATGCGATCAGCTCCAATCCGGCCAATGTTCCGGCAGACATACCGTTGCCACGCGAGCGGCCTTTCCGGTAAGCCCGTTTGGCATCCGTAAGCTGCAGCGACAACGCCGAGCCTTCCCTTATCGGCAACGGCACGATAGAAAGCCAAGGCAAATTAAGGTGGCCTGCAAAGGCCCGATGGAGGAATGCCTTGGAATCGGCCAAGCCGTGCATCGCGCTCATCGCGCATGATCTGAAAAAAGACGACATGGCGGATTTTGCCCGCCAACGCCAGACGGCATTATCGAAGTTTCGCATCGTCGCAACAGGAACGACCGGCGGCCGCGTGCAGGAAGCTGCTCCAGGTCTCGATGTTACGCGACTGAAAAGCGGGCCGCTGGGCGGCGATCAGCAGATCGGTGCCATGATCGCAACCGGCGAGGTCAGCATGCTGGTCTTTTTCATCGATCCGCTCTCTGCACTTCCGCACGATGTCGACGTCAAGGCGCTTACGCGGCTTGCAACCGTCTATGACATCCCGATGGCGCTCAATCGCGCCACTGCAGAACATCTCATCGACTTTCAGTAATCCGCGAGATCCGCTCCCCATGGCCAATGTTCATTCCGAGGCACTGCCCTTTCCTATCCTGATCGGAGATATCGGCGGCACCAATGCCCGCTTCTCCATTCTTGTCGATGCCGAAAGCAAGGCAACGGACTTCGTCCACGTGCAGACTGCGGATTACGAGACAATCGACGACGCGATCGTCGACAAGGTCTTCAACAATCCCGAGCTTGCCAAGCCGCGTTCGGCAATTCTTGCCATTGCCGGTCCGGTCGACGGCGACGAAATCGATCTGACCAATTGCGACTGGATCGTTCGGCCGAAGAAAATGATCGGCGAACTCGGCTTTGACGCGGTGCTCGTCCTCAACGACTTCGAGGCTCAGGCGCTCGCAGTTGCCAGCTTGACCGATAGCGACCGCGAACAGATCGGCCCGAATGCGCCTGCCGTCGATGCAACACGGGTCGTACTTGGCCCCGGCACTGGTCTTGGCGTTGCAGGCCTGCTTCACGCCCAAGACACTTGGTTTCCCGTGCCGGGTGAAGGCGGCCATGTCGATATCGGCCCGCGCACGCCGCGCGATCTCGAAATCTTTCCGCATCTCGTCACCATCGAGGGGCGTGTCTCGGCCGAGGAAATCATTTCCGGACGCGGCCTCCTGCATATCTACAATGCGGTCTGCGCGGCTGACGGCGTTACACCGAGCGTCAGCCAGCCCAAGGATGTGACCGAAGAGGGTCTGAACGGGAAGAACGCCCAGGCTGCGGAGGCACTCGAACTGTTCGTGACCTATCTCGGCCGTCTCGCCGGCGATCTGGCCCTCATCTTCATGGCGCGCGGCGGCGTTTTCCTTGGTGGCGGTATTTCGCCAAAAATACTGCCGGAGCTGAAGAAACCGCTGTTCCGCGCCGCTTTCGAGGACAAGGCACCGCATAAGGAACTGATGAAGACGATCCCGACCTTCGTCGTCACGCATCCGCAGGCAGCACTTGCCGGCCTTGCCAGCTATGCCCGCACGCCTGCCTCTTATGGTATCGCTACCGAAGGTCGGTGCTGGCGCCGGTGAATGCCGGAAAGTCACACCATTCACGAATCCGGCAGGGTCGGCTGGCAAAACCAGGCTTAAGGGGCTAACAAGCCCCTACTTTTGGACCGCGCAGTAACCCTGCCGAATTGGGACTTTCCATTGAAGGCTGAAAAAGAAAAAAAACGCCACGTTGATTCCGGTACCGTCGTCAGCGTGCTGAAGCGGATCATATCGGAAAATGGCCGCGACCATGTTCGCGGATACGCATTCGCCATCAGCTGCCTCATCGTCGTGGCGCTATCGACCGCATTCACCGCCTGGATCATGGAGAAGGTGGTCAACGAGGCTTTTGCCAACCGTCGTGCCGACATCGTCTGGCTGATCTGCGGCTCTATCCTGGCCGCTTTCGTGCTTCGCGGCTTCGCCACCTATGGGCAGGCGGTTGCGCTGTCGAAGATCAGCAACAATATCGTGGCGCGTTACCAGCGCCGGCTCTACAGCCACATGATGTCGCTCTCGGTCGGCTTCTTCTCCGAAGCCCGTTCCGCACATCTGGCAGCACAGATCAGTCAGAACATTTCGGGCATCCGCGATGTGATGAACCTGACGGTCACCTCGACAGCACGCGATCTCCTGACGCTCGTCTCGCTTGTCGGCGTTATGATTTCCAAGGACTGGGTTCTATCGCTGATCGTCTTTGCCGTCGCGCCGCCGCTCCTTTATGCGCTCCGTTATGTGTCTCGCCGACTTCGACTGGCGACCAGGGAGTCGATCGAGATCAACAGCCGCGTTCTTGGCGCCATGCAGGAAACGGTGCAGGGCATTGCGGTGGTGAAGGCCTTCACTATGGAGCAGGAGCTCGAGAAGAAGGTCAACAAGATCATCCAGACGGCTGAGGCCCGCTCCAACCGCATCGCGCGGCTTTCCGAGCGCACCTCGCCGCTGACGGAAACCTTTGCCGGCTTTTCCATCGCGAGCGTGCTGGCCTATGCCGCATTCCGTTCGATCTACGACAACGTGCCGCCAGGGGCTTTCTTCGCCTTCGTCACCGCCTTGCTGTTGGCCTATGATCCGGCACGCCGGCTTGCCAAGCTGCAGGTGCAGATGGACCGCGCCGTGGTCAACGCGCAGATGATCTATGCCCTTCTCGATCTGCAGCCCGCGCAACGCGAAAAGCCCAGCGCACCTGCTCTTGCGATCACCGAGGCCAAGGTCGAACTCAAGGATGTCGTTTTTTCCTATGCGACAGGTTCACCGATCCTTCGCGGAGTGAGCCTTGTCGCCGAAGGCGGCAAAACGACTGCGCTTGTCGGACCTTCAGGTGCCGGCAAATCGACCATTATCAACCTCATTCCGCGCTTCTACGATCCGGCGGAAGGCGAGATCCTGATCGACGGACAAAATATCGCCGACGTTACGAAATCCTCGCTTCGCCACCAGCTCGCTTATGTCTCGCAACAGCCCTACATGTTCGAAGGCTCGATCCGCGACAACATCCGATACGGACGTCCGGACGCAACCGACGAAGAGGTCGAGGAGGCAGCGAAGCTCGCGCACGCGCATGAATTCATCATTGCCCAGTCCGAAGGCTATGACACATCGGTCGGCGAAAACGGCGTGACGCTTTCCGGCGGCCAGCGGCAGAGACTTTCGATTGCCCGCGCACTGGTGCGCAATGCACCGATCCTGCTGCTTGACGAGGCGACATCGGCGCTCGACAACGAGTCTGAAGCAGCCGTGCAGAAGGCGCTCGATACAGCCATGCAGGGTCGCACCGTGATCGTCATCGCGCACCGGCTGTCGACCGTCGTCAATGCCGACAAGATCGTGGTGATGCAGGAAGGCCGCGTTGTCGAGGAAGGCACGCATGAGGACCTTGCCCAGCGCAAGAACGGTCTCTACGCTCGGCTCAACAATCTGCAATCGCCGGAACACCATTAAGCAGGAACAGGCAGGACATGAGTGAAAACGAGATGAAGCTGGTCGTCGTGGGTGCCGGCGGTCGAATGGGCCAGACCCTGATCCGCGTGATCCACGAAACGCCCGGCGTCACTCTTCATGCAGCCATCGAGCGCGAAGGCTCTCCGTTCCTCGGCAAGGATGCAGGTGAATTGTCGGGTGTTGGATCGATCGGCGTTGCGGTAACCAGCGATCCGCTTCAGGCCTTTCTCAATGCCGAGGGCGTGGTCGATTTCACCGCGCCTGCTGCCAGCGTCACCTTTGCCGGGCTCGCTGCGCAGGCGCGCATCGTGCATGTGATCGGCACGACCGGCTGCTCCATCGACGACGAAGAGAAGTTCACCGCAGCAAGCCGTCATGCGCGAGTGGTGAAGTCCGGCAACATGAGCCTCGGCGTCAATCTTTTGAGCGTCCTGACCAAGCAGGCCGCGCGTGCCTTGCCGGCAGAGGGCTGGGATATCGAAATCATCGAGATGCACCACAAGCACAAGGTGGATGCGCCGTCGGGCACCGCATTGCTGCTCGGCGAAGCGGCTGCCGAGGGGCGCGGCATCGACCTTGCTTCCCAGTCCGTGCGCGTTCGTGATGGTCATACCGGCCCGCGCCCGGGCGGCACGATCGGCTTTGCAACGCTGCGCGGCGGCTCCGTCGTCGGCGATCATTCCGTCATTCTCGCCGGTGAAGGCGAACTGGTTACATTGTCGCACAGTGCCCGGGACCGCTCTATTTTCGCACGCGGGGCAGTTGCAGCCGCACTCTGGGCGCGTAATAAGAAGCCCGGTCAATATTCGATGCTCGACGTGCTCGGGCTCTCAAATCAATAATATACGGAGGTCTTTCTCATGAGCGGTACTCTTGTCCTCGTTCGCCACGGCCAGAGCGACTGGAATCTCAAAAATCTGTTCACCGGCTGGAAGGACCCTGACCTGACCCCGCTCGGGATCCAGGAAGCCGAGACCGGCGGTAAGGCACTTGCCGAAACCGGCATTAAGTTCGACATCGCCTTTACCTCCGACCTTCAGCGCGCGCAGAAGACGCTGAAGATCGTGCTCGACAAGGTCGGCCAGCCGGACCTTGAAACGATCAAGGACCAGGCGCTCAACGAACGCGACTACGGCGATCTCTCCGGCCTCAACAAGGACGACGCACGCGCCAAGTGGGGCGAGGAGCAGGTTCACATCTGGCGCCGTTCCTATGACGTCCCGCCTCCGGGCGGCGAAAGCCTGCGTGATACCGGTGCCCGCGTCTGGCCTTATTACCTGACCGAAATCCTGCCCCGCGTCCTTCGCGGCGAAAAGGTGCTGGTTGCGGCCCACGGCAATTCGCTGCGCTCGCTGGTCATGGTGCTCGACAAGCTCACCAAGGAACAGATCCTCGGCGTCAACCTCGCAACGGGCGTTCCTATGGTCTACAAGCTCAACGCCGACTCCACCGTCGCTTCCAAGGAAGTGCTCGGCGACATGTCCGGCGCGCATTAAGTTTAGCCTAAGCGCGACTGACCAACTCCAAAATTACGCAGTGTTTGAACCTTGAGGATTGTGATCTACAATCTCAACCCTCAAGGTTTTTTCGCCATTCAATAGATCGGCCATGCCGTCTCGGATAGCCTGCTGTTGCAGCTCCATTTTTTCGTGAGCTGTTGGCGAATATATCTCACGGCTAATTTCTACCTTCGAGAACTCATAACCGACAGTTGGCGCCATTTTATATAAGAGTTCAATAAAGAGCTCTAAACGCCTCTGCCCCCAAACTGCTGGATCAGTCGTATTTGGGGAAAGATGATCTAGATAGTTTTTCCAAGCATCCACGACGGCTCTGTAAGACTTCTTTTTGCCATAGAAGTCTAGGGCGATAGAATTGAGAGCTTCGACATGAGCTTGAGATAATGATGCAGCTCTAGTTGACATCAAAACTCGAAATATCTGAAGCCTTCGTTCAGATTTTTCTCGGCTACGTTCAAGATATTTTTGGCTTTGGACCGCAAGTATAGGGCCAATCAACGTAGCAAATATGATCATCCAGTCTGATATTGTCATTTGTAAAGCCACACGCGACGAGACTTTTATACTAATTAGGTGCATCACCAATGCAACTGCAGAATTGCTCAATTCTCAATTGTAAACTGCACCGCGTCTGCTGGGAAACGGCTGACGGCATATTGGACCGGTACGCCATTAGGATCGACATTCAGAGCCCGCGTTACGAGAACGATCGCTCCCGGCGACAGTTCGAGAGACGAGAGATCATCATTATCGGCGTGGACGGCGGTGATTTCCGTCGAGGCACGGATATAGTCCGGCAGGCCGGAAGCGGCAAAGGCGGCGGTGATCGAGCCGCTGTCGCGATAGGCATTGGCCATGCCGGCAAAGCGTTCTGCGGGAAACCACGCGGTTGCGCGGGAAACGGGCCGGCGGTCTGCCTTTCTCAGCGTTTCGAGCCGGATGAGCCTTGAGCCCAAGGGCAATTGCAGCCGAGCTGCGAGGTCGGCACTTGCTGCCTCTTCGGATGAGGCGAGCAATATACCTTCCTTTTCCCGCGCCTGATCGCCGATGCCCTGATTGAACCGTGTGCGCCGCGAGATCGGAAAGTTCAGCCTCTCCTTGCGCAGGATAAGCGTTCCCCGCCCCTGCACTGCCTGGACGATACCTTCCTGAGCAAGGGCTGCGAGAGCACTGCGAACTGTATGGCGATTGACGCTGAACTGGGCCGCCAGCACCACTTCCGGCGGCACTTTTCCGGTATCGTCATAGTCGCCTCCGGCGATGGCCGTGCGTATCCGGTCGGCAATCTGCCGCCAGAGCGCTACACCGTTTTGCCGACGAACTGCCGCTTCCTGCATATCCATGTCACACGCTTGTTATATCCAAAAGTTATGGCTAAGTTATCTTGTATAGTTGTCTATATCAATAGACATTTTGGAGAGTTGCCATGAGTGTTGCAGAGCAGACCCTGCCAACCGAACAGGCAGGCCGCAGGCGGTGCGCTTCCCTTCTCGCCGTAGCGACAACGGATGAACTTCGCGCCGCGTGGGATGCATTGAAAGACAAGCCCGAGACAAAACCCGTTCGCGGTCCGGAGACCGGGCTGGTGATGGTCCGCGGCCGGATCGGCGGCGGCGGCAGTCCGTTCAATCTCGGCGAAGCGACCGTGACACGCGCGACCATCGCACTTGCATCGGGCACGGTCGGCCACGCGCAAGCGCTCGGCACGGATAAGCAGAAGGCGAAGCTTGCGGCGATATTCGATGCGCTCTGGCAGGAGGATGCCACGAGAGACCATGTCGAAAACGTCCTACTTGCTCCGATCGAACATCGCGTTGCGACGGAAAACCGAGCGAAGGCGGAAGAGACTGCCGCCACCCGCGTCGACTTCTTCACAATGGTTCGGGGAGAAGACTGATGTCTGCCAATACACAAGCCTTTACCGGTGGCTTTTCCGATCCGGTCTTCCAGTCCCAGAGCGTATTTCGCATGCTGATGGACGGCATGGCGCGGCCGGGATCGATCCGGTCGATCGAGCATGATGCCGGACAGCCCGATCCGCTCGGAGCGGCAGCCGGCGCAATCGCGCTGACGCTTTGCGACCACGACACGCCGGCCTGGCTCAGCGCCGGCTTTGCCAAGTCGGCGGTCGGCGAATGGATCGGCTTCCATTCCGGTGCGACGATAACCCGCGAAAAGGCCGAAGCACGCTTTGCCTTCGTCGAGGCGGGCGTGACGCCTTCTTCCTTCGGCCTGTTTTCGCTCGGCAGCCAAGAATATCCGGATCGTTCGACGACGCTGGTCATCGAAGTGGCGGGACTTGGTGAAGGCCAGTCCTTCACGCTGTCGGGACCGGGCATCCTTCAGTTTAAGACCGTCGAGATTGCCGGATTGCCCGAGGCGTTCCTGCGCTTGTGGGCCGACAACCGGCCGCTGTTTCCACGCGGTGTCGATGTCATCCTGACGGCGGGACGCAGTTTTCTGTGCCTGCCCCGCACGACGAAGATCGTGGCTTAGTCCTCAAGGAGAGTAGACCATGTATGTTGCCGTCAAAGGTGGCGAGGCTGCCATCAGCAACGCTCACCGGCTTCTCGCCGACCGACGCCGGGGCGATCGTTCGCTCCCCTCCGTCACGATCGACCAGATTGCCGAACAGCTCGGCCTTGCCGTTGATCGGGTGATGGCGGAGGCCTCGCTTTACGACCGTTCGCTTGCAGCGCTTGCGGTACGCCAGTCTCGCGGCGACCTGATCGAGGCGATCTTCCTGCTGCGCGCCTATCGCACCACCCTGCCCCGCTTCGGCAATTCAGTGCCGCTCGACACTGCCGAGATGCAGGTCGAACGCCGCGTTTCGGCGACCTACAAGGATCTGCCGGGTGGACAGCTGCTCGGCCCGACCTTCGACTACACCCATCGCCTTCTCGACCCCTCACTACTGTCGGACGAAGCAGTCGAAGAGCCTGCCCGCAGGGAGGCTGGTGGCGAGGAGATCATGCGCGTCTCCGACATTCTCGCGCATGAGGGCCTGATCGAGGCCGATGGGGAACTACCGCAGGATCATCAAGCGGGCGATCTGACGCGTGAGCCGATGGAGTTTCCGATGGGGCGTGACCTGCGCCTGCAGGCTCTGGCACGTGGCGATGAAGGTTTTCTTCTGGCACTCGGTTATTCGACCCAGCGCGGCTATGGCCGCAACCATCCGTTCGTCGGTGAAATCCGCATCGGCGAGGTCGAGGTGGAGATGGAGATACCGGAACTCGGCTTTGCCGTTTCGCTTGGCCATATCCGCGTGACCGAATGCCACATGGTCAACCAGTTCAAGGGTTCATCCAAGGCGCCGCCGCAGTTTACCCGCGGTTACGGCCTCGTCTTCGGCCAGAGCGAGCGCAAGGCGATGTCGATGTCGCTCGTCGATCGCGCGCTTCGTGCAGAAGAACTCGGTGAGGACGTTACCGCGCCGGCGCAGGACGAGGAATTCGTCATTTCCCATTCCGACAACGTGCAGGCGACCGGCTTCGTCGAACACCTAAAGCTGCCGCATTACGTCGATTTCCAGGCGGAACTCGCCATGGTCCGCAAGATGCGCGCCGATATCGAAGCCGCGCGCACTGCCGACCGGGGTGAAACCGTGATGAAGGATGCTGCCGAATGAGTGCCGATCTCGCCACCTACAATTTCGCCTATCTGGACGAACAAACGAAGCGGATGATCCGCCGCGCGATCCTCAAGGCAATATCGATACCCGGCTATCAAGTCCCCTTCGCATCGCGCGAAATGCCGATGCCCTATGGCTGGGGCACCGGCGGCGTGCAGGTGACCGCCTCGATCATCGGGCCGGAAGACGTGCTGAAGGTGATCGACCAGGGCGCCGACGACACGACCAACGCCGTCTCCATCCGCGCCTTCTTCCAGAAGGTCGCAAACGTGGCGGTGACGACGCATACAAAGGATGCAACGATCATCCAGACACGTCACCGCATTCCGGAACAGAAGCTCGGCGAAAATCAGGTTCTCGTCTATCAGGTGCCGATCCCCGAGCCGCTGCGTTTCCTCGAGCCACGCGAGACCGAAACGCGCAAGATGCACGCGCTGGAAGAATACGGCCTGATGCATGTGAAGCTCTATGAAGACATCGCCATCAACGGCCGCATTTCCAAGACCTATGCCTATCCGGTGAAGGTCGATGGCCGTTATGTGATGGACCCGTCACCGACACCGAAATTCGACAATCCGAAAATGCACATGTCGGACGCGCTGCAGCTTTTCGGTGCCGGGCGTGAGAAGCGCATCTATGCGGTGCCGCCGCATACCGAAGTGGTCAGTCTCGATTTCGAGGATTATCCGTTCGAGATCCAGACATTCGAACAGGATTGCGCGCTATGCGGCGCGCATGGCGTCTATCTCGACGAAGTCGTGCTCGACGACAAGGGCGGGCGAATGTTCGTCTGCTCCGATACCGACCATTGCGAGGATCGTCGCGAGCACGGGCATGTCGGGGCGATGCTTGCTCCTAATCAGGAGGCTGCGGAATGACCGATACCCCTCTTCTCAAAGTCAGCGGTGTGTCGAAATTCTACGGCAGCCGGATCGGCTGCAAGGATGTCAATTTCGAGCTTTGGCCGGGCGAAGTTCTCGCCATCGTGGGTGAATCCGGTTCGGGCAAGACGACGCTTCTGAACTGCATCTCCACTCGTCTTCTGCCCACCGCCGGCAGCGTCGAGTACCGGATGCGCGACGGCAATTTCCGCGATCTCTATCACATGAGCGAGGCCGATCGCCGGTTCCTGATGCGCACCGACTGGGGTTTCGTTCACCAGAACCCGGCGGACGGATTGCGCATGGCGGTTTCTGCCGGTGCCAATGTCGGCGAGCGGCTAATGGCAGTCGGCGATCGGCATTACGGCAAAATCCGCGAGACGGCGACGGACTGGCTCGGCCGGGTGGAAATTTCCGCAGACCGGATCGACGACCAGCCGCGCGCCTTTTCCGGCGGCATGCGCCAGCGCCTGCAGATTGCCCGCAATCTCGTCACCGGTCCGCGGCTCGTCTTCATGGACGAGCCGACCGGCGGTCTCGATGTGTCGGTGCAGGCACGCCTGCTCGATCTCGTCCGCGGCCTCGTCAACGATCTGGGCCTTGCAGCAATCGTCGTCACCCATGACTTGGCGGTCGCCCGCCTGCTCTCCCACCGGATGATGGTGATGAAGGACGGACATGTGATCGAACACGGACTGACAGACCGCGTGCTCGACGATCCACGCGAGCCCTACACCCAGCTTCTCGTTTCCTCGATCCTGCAAGTATAGGAGATCCAGATGGCCACTCCCCTCGTCGTCTCGGAAGTCTTCAAGAGCTTCACCATGCATCTGCGCGACGGTATCAAGCTGCCGGTCGTCAACGACGTGAACTTTTCCGTCGCCGCCGGCGAATGCGTCGTGCTCGGCGGCCCGTCCGGCATCGGCAAAAGTTCGATCCTGAAAATGCTCTACGGCAATTATGCGGTAGATGCGGGCCAGATCCTCGTCGATCACAAAGACAAGATCGTCGATATCGCCAATGCCGACCCGCGCACGATCATCGACGTGCGCCGTCACACGATGGGTTATGTCAGCCAGTTCCTGCGCACCGTGCCGCGCGTCGCAGCAATAGATGTCGTTGCCGAACCACTCGTCATACGCGGCGTCGAGGCATCGGTTGCCAAAGAGAATGCGGCCGAGCTGCTTT
The DNA here is from genome assembly GCF_040675795.1 of Neorhizobium sp. LMR1-1-1.1. NCBI lineage: Bacteria > Pseudomonadati > Pseudomonadota > Alphaproteobacteria > Hyphomicrobiales > Rhizobiaceae > Neorhizobium > Neorhizobium sp. LMR1-1-1.1. The sequence continues at coordinate 121,677 of NZ_JBEGHE010000025.1, read as the reverse complement.
CCCGGCTCAACCTGCCGCGCGAATTGTGGTCGCTGCCGCCATCTACCTTCTCCGGCGGCGAGCAGCAGCGCGTCAATATCGCTCGCGGTTTCATCACCAGCCATCGCATCCTGCTTCTCGACGAGCCGACCGCCTCGCTAGATGCCACCAACCGGCGCGTCGTGGTCGAGATGATCGCAGCGAAGAAGGAAGAGGGCGTCGCCATGCTTGGTATCTTCCATGACGAGGAAGTACGCGAGGCAGTCGCAGACCGTATTCTCGACGTCAGTGCCTTTTCTCCACGAAAGGCCATTGCGGCATGAGCAGGAAACTGACCGAGGCGCCGAATATCCACGAAACGGCAAGCGTGACGAACGCGACGCTCGGACACTACACGGAAGTGGCCGAGCGCTGCCGCCTGGATGAAGTGGAATTCGGTGACTATTCCTATATCGAGCGCGATGGCTCGATCTGGTGCGCCACGATCGGCAAGTTCGTCAACATTGCCGCCGCAGTGCGCATCAACGCCACCAACCATCCGATGCAGCGCGCCACACTGCATCATTTCACCTATCGCGCCGCCTATTATTGGGATGACGCGGATATGGAAAAGGAGTTCTTCGACTGGCGTCGGGAAAGCCGGATCACGATCGGTCATGACGTCTGGATCGGCCACGGCGCCACTCTGCTGCCGGGTGTGAATGTCGGAAATGGCGCGGTGATCGGCGCCGGCGCTGTCGTCTCCAAGGATGTCGCGCCTTACACCATCGTCGGCGGTGTGCCGGCCAAACTGATCCGCGAGCGCTTTACCAAGAAAATCGGAGAAGAAATGGACCGGCTCGCCTGGTGGGATTGGGATCATAAGAAGTTACGCAGCGCACTCGAAGATTTCAGGACACTTTCAGCAGAGGATTTTCTTGCGCGTCATGCGTTGTAACGAAAGCGTTACAGAAGCGTCACGCTTGTAATCAAACTGACATCGAATCGACATTCAGACTTCATCAACCAAGTCTAATCCGATCCCCACCAGGGGATTGAACAGGCATCAGAACATGAAGTTTGAACTGAGGAATATCACTCGACGTTTCGGCGATCGTATCGCGGTCAATGCCGTCAATGTAGAGATTCCCCAGGGACAGATGGTCGGCATTATCGGTCGGTCCGGTGCCGGCAAGTCCACCCTTCTGCGAATGATCAACCGCCTGCAGGAGCCGAGCTCCGGCTCTATCCATTTCGGCAGCGTCGAAGTGTCCTCGCTGAAAGGCGCCGGATTGCGCAACTGGCAGCGTGACTGCGCGATGATCTTCCAGCAGTTCAATCTCGTGCCGCGCCTCGACGTGCTGACCAATGTTATGCTCGGCCGCCTGAACCATCGCTCGACGGTCTTGAGCCTGCTCAACATCTTTTCCGACGACGAGCGACTAGCAGCCATTGCGGCGCTCGAACGTCTCGGTATCGAACAGACCGCGATGCAGCGCGCCGGAACGCTTTCGGGCGGCCAGCAACAGCGTGTGGCGATTGCCCGTGCGCTGATGCAGGCGCCGAAGATGCTGCTTGCCGACGAGCCGATTGCTTCGCTCGATCCGCTCAACGCCAAGATCGTGATGGATGCGCTGCGCGATATCAACGAGCGTGAAGGCATTACCGTCATTACCAACCTGCACACGCTCGATACCGCCCGCAGCTATTGCGAGCGCATCATCGGCATGGCTCATGGCAGCGTTGTCTTCGACGGCACTCCAGCTGAACTCACGGCGGCTGCCGTGCAGGAAATCTACGGCTCCGACAAGGATGGCGCCGGTATCGACGAAACGATGACCTCGACCAGCATCAACATTCCCGCAGCCCAGGCTGGCCGGGAACAGCAATCGGGTGGGATCGGCTCGCTGGCGAGCGCCAGCGCCTGATACCCGCACCCAGATCGACAGCCCGCGTAAAGGGCAAACCATTCATTCATGACCCAACTCCGGATGATCCGGAAACAGGAGATCACCATGCTGAAGAAAACTCTTCTCGCTGCCGTTGCACTCAGCGTGCTCGCCGGCTCCGCAATGGCACAGGACGTCAAGGTTCTGCGCATCGGTCTCGACGGCTCGGAAAACGAAGCCGACCAGATCCGCAACACCCAGTGTGTTGCCGATGGCCTCAAGGCTGCGACCGGCGTTCCGGAAGTCCAGATCTTCCCGTCGCCGGACTATAACGGCGTCATCCAGGGCCTGCTCGGCGGCACGATCGACATCGCTTCGATGGGCGCCTCCTCCTATGCCGCCATCGCAATCAAGGACCCGAAAGCTGTCGACCCGATCCTGACCTACACCCAGTCGGACGGTTCCAGCGGTTACTACTCGATCATGGTCGCCCGCAAGGATTCGGGCATCAAGACGCTCGCCGACCTGAAGGGAAAGAAGCTCGGCTTCGCCGACCCGGACTCGACCTCCGGCTATCTCGTCCCGAACGTCGCCCTGCCGAAGGAAATCGGCGCACCGGTGAAGGAATACTTCTCTGAAACCGGCTTCGGCGGCGGTCACGAGAACCTCGTTCTTGCCGTTCTCGACAAGAAGTTCGATGCCGGTACGACCTTCGGTTCGGGCGTTGGCAAGTGGGAAGACGGTTACACCGGCGGCAACCTGCACCAGATGGTCAACAAGGGTAACCTGGACATGGACGATATCGTCGAAGTCTGGAAGTCGCCGCTGATCCCGAACGGCCCGCTGATGGTCAACAACAAGCTGCCGGAAGCCATGCGCGCCAAGGTCGAAGCCTATTTCATGGACCTTCCGAAGAAAGACCACGATTGCTTCAAGTCCTACACCCAGGGCGACAACAAGGAATACATCAAGGTCGATCCGTCCTTCTACCAGACGATCGTCGACGCTCGTAAGTCCGTCATCGGCGGCTGATCCTTCTTTCCATCCTTTGACGGCGGCACTCCCTGAGTGCCGCCGTTCGTCAAACGAGAGCGCGGATCATGGCGACCATCAGCGAAAATACCTCTGGCGGGCTCGGCCCTGCCGCATCCCTGGTGATGCAGCATTACCGGCAGCAGCTTCGGACACGCCGGATCTACACCGCGATCTCGATCGGCATTTTTCTCATCGCACTTTTCTACTCGCTGCAATTCGCCAATGACGCGAATGCGGGCAAGTTCTTCGAACGCCTGCCCTATTTCTTCGATTTCATCCGCAGCTTCGTGCCGGACAGCCCGATGGAAATTTTCCGAGCGATGTTCGACCTGCCGTCGCCCTATGCCGACGGATCGCTGAAATACGACTACACGGCCGACCGGGTCTACATTACCGACACGCTCTACATTCCGAATTTCTTCTACCAGTTGATCATCACGATCAACATTGCGCTGGTTTCAACGATCGTCGGCGCATCCCTTGCCTTCCTGCTGTGCTTCTTCGCCTCGACCAATCTGGTGGGCGCCGGCGCTACCCGTTTCGTCGTGCGCCGGATCATGGAAGTGATGCGCGCCTTCCCGGAAATCGTCATTGCCGGGCTTCTGACCGCGATCCTGTCGATCGGCCCGATTGCCGCGATCATTGCGATCACCGTTCATACGATCGGTGCGCTCGGAAAGCTGTTCTTCGAAGTTGTCGAAAATTCCGACATGAGGCCGGATGAAGGCCTGCGTGCCGCCGGTGCTTCATGGGTCGAGCGCGTGCGCTTCGCCATCGTTCCCCAGGTGCTGCCGAATTTCGTTTCCTACACGCTGCTGCGCGCCGAGATCAACGTGCGCGCCTCGACAATCATCGGGGCTGTCGGGGGCGGCGGCATCGGCGAAGTGTTTCGTCTGGCGATCGGCCGCGACCATGCCGCCAAGACCTATGCGATCATCATCCTGCTACTTGTCAGCGTGATCGCGATCGATCAGTTCTCGAGCTGGCTTCGCCGCCGGCTGATCGGCCAACAATCCTTCGAATTCGGCAGGGGAGCAGCCTGATGACATCTTCGGTCCCCAGCATCAACGCTTCCGATCGCGAGCGGCTGCGCTCGGCCCATCCGGAGGTCTTTCACCGCTCGGTCATGAAGCGCTACGGGCTGGTCATCGGTTCAGGCATCGTCTTTGCCTATCTCGTGATCTGCTTCTTCGCCTTCAATGTCGGTCCCGCCTTCCAGAATGGTCAGTGGGATCGTGCGTCTTCCTATATCCAGGACTGGTATTCGTGGCGCGCACAGCCGCGCCTGCGCTTCCAGGATGACGGCACCGTGCGGGCGCAGTGGTCAAGCCGCGGACAATATGCCGCGGGCGCCGACATATTCTGGCTGCAGCCGACCCAGGGTGGCGGCTATACGGTCACCTACGGCAGCGACAACGACAGGCTGGAAGTTTCGTCAAGCCGCGTCGATGTCTACGTCAACGGTACTGCTTACCCCGTCACGATCACCGAGGATGCAGCAACAGCACCGGCAGGCGCGCCGGCTGCGATCATCCAGGACGGAGCCAAGGTCATCGTTGACTACGGCTTCGAGGGACAGGCTGAAATCCGGACCTCCCAGGTCTATATCCAGCGCCGTTTCCTCGGCTGGGCAAACTTCCTGTTCGACACCAAGTCGGATTTCTGGGGCAAGAGCTGGGGCGAACTGGTCAGCCTTGCCACGGTCGGCGAACGCCTCGATCCCGCGCGCTCCAACGTTTCGCACATGGTCGACGATTTTCTCGGCAACAATGTCTGGCAGCATGCCGACATCCTGTCGAAGCTGATGCAGACGCTGGTCATGGCCTTCGTTGGCACGCTGCTCGGCACGCTCTGTGCCTTCCCGCTCGCGTTCATCGCTGCGCGCAACATCACGCGAAGCCGCGTCGCCAACTGGGGCATGAAGCGTCTGTTCGACTTCCTGCGCTCGGTCGACATGCTGATCTGGGCGCTGTTCTTCACCCGCTCCTTCGGCCCCGGGCCGATCCCCGGCATTGCGGCGATCTTCTTTACCGATGCCGGCGCGCTTGGAAAGGTTTATGCGGAAGCGGTCGAGAACGTGGATGACAAGCAGCGCGAGGGCGTGAAATCGGTCGGGGCCTCGCCAATCATCGTCAACCGCTTCGGCGTGGTGCCGCAGGTCCTGCCGGTGTTTATCTCCCAGTCGCTGTACTTCTGGGAATCGAATACCCGCTCGGCCACCGTCATCGGTGCCGTCGGCGCAGGCGGTATTGGCCTCAAGCTCCTCGAAGCGATGGGCACCAATGCCGACTGGGACAAGGTCGCCTATATGGTTCTCCTCATCCTCTTCGTGGTCTTCCTGTTCGACAACGTGTCTAATGCGATCCGCTCGCGACTGATCGGCGGCCCGACGCATTAAAGCGCGCCCGCATCATCATTCTGTCATGGAAATCTTTTAGGCGCTGGGCCTGTCTTCGGATACGACGGATGTCTAGACTTCCGTCTCTGCCCCTTCCTGATTCCGGAATGATGCCTTGCGTTACGCCCTCTACTTTTCCCCCGCTGCGGACCATCCGCTGACGACGACCGCATCCCGTTGGCTCGGCCGTGATGCCTATACCGGCGAGGCCTTTCCCACGCCCGAGGTTAACGGCCTTTCCGTGGACGAGGTTCATGCGCTTACCGCCGATCCTCGCCGCTACGCCTTTCACGCAACACTGAAGGCTCCGTTCGAACTCGCAAACGGCAAGACGGAAGCGGAACTGATCGAAGCTTTCAAAGAGTTTGCCGCGACGACTGAGGCATTCGATATACCCAACCTGATTGTCGGTCAGCTCGGACGGTTCTTCGCGCTGGTGCCGGATCGGGTCTATCCCGAGCTGCAGGACTATGCTGCCCGCATCGTTGAGGATTTCGAGCCATTCCGGGCGCCGCTGTCGGATGCCGATATTGCCCGTCGCAAGCCGGAAACGCTGTCGCCGCAGCATCGCGACAACCTGATGCGCTGGGGTTATCCCCATGTGATGGGAGAATTTCGCTTTCACATGACGCTGTCCGGCCAGGTTCCGCCCGAACAGGCGCCTGCCATGCGCGCCGCTCTCGAGCTCCGTTTTGCGGAATTCATCAACAGGCCGCTCTCCATTAACGGCATAGCGCTCTTCGTCGAGCCTGCCCGCGGCGCAGATTTTATTGCCCATCGCTGGCTGCCCCTGAAGCCCGCTTCCGAGATCAGAAAGACCGCCTCATGACCGAGACCGTATTCAAGAATGCCCGCATCGTGCTGGAAGACAGCGTTATTTCCGGCTCCGTACAGATCCGTGACGGCAAGATCGCTGACTTTTCCGAAGGCAGCGTTCACACGGGCGAGGATTTCGAGGGCGACTATCTGATCCCGGGTCTGGTGGAACTGCATACCGACCATCTGGAACAGCATTATTCTCCGCGTCCCGGCGTGCGCTGGAATGCGACGGCGGCGATCCAGGCACATGACGCCCAGATCGCCTCTTCCGGCATCACGACCGTCTTCGATTGCCTGAGAATGGGATCGGACGAGGACGGTGGCTTCGAGCATGGCGAGATGCGGGCCATGGCCGATGCGATCCAGGCGGCCGAACGCGAAGGGCGGCTGCGCTCGGAGCACCTGATCCACCTCCGCTGCGAGGTTTCGGCCGATAACGTGCTGGAGCATTTTGCCGATTTCGAGAATGACAGCCATGTGCGGCTCGTCTCGCTGATGGACCACGCTCCCGGTCAGCGTCAGTTCCAGACAATGGATCAGTATATCTTCTACTATCAGAAGAAGCGCGGCCTGACCGACGAAGCCTTTAAGATCTTTGTCGACAAGCGCGTGGCGGAATCGCAGCGCAATTCGACGCCGCATCGTATCGCGATTGCCAAGCATTGCGCCGAGCACGGTATCACCGTTGCAAGCCATGACGATGCGACGCTTGCCCATGTCGACGAGGCGATCGAAAACGGCGTCAAGCTTGCCGAATTCCCAACCAGTTTCGAAGCCGCCGCCGCCTCGCATAGGGCTGGCATGAACGTGCTGATGGGCGCGCCGAACGTCGTGCGCGGCAAGTCGCATTCCGGCAATATTGCCGCCCGCGATCTTGCTGCCGGAGACGTTCTCGATGTCCTCTCCTCGGACTACGTGCCTCTCAGCCTGCTTTACGCGCCATTCATTCTTGCAGACGATGTCGAGGGGATCTCTTTGCCAAAGGCGATCTCCATGGTGACATCCACACCGGCCCGAACAGCTGGCCTTGCCGATCGCGGCCGGATCGCGACCGGGTTGCGTGCCGACCTCGTACGGGTTCATCGCGAGGCAGGCGTGCCGGTATCGCGCGCCGTCTGGCGGCAAGGGCGCCGGGTGGCCTAATGCACGGATCATCCGAACCCCGCAGAAAAGCCGGTGAAGGCTGCATGGTCGCGGTCGTCGGCCCCAGTGGGGCCGGCAAGGACACATTGATGGCCTACGCCGCCCGCGCCCTCTCGGGCAACCCCGATGTGGTGTTTGCCCGTCGCGTGATAACCCGCGATGCTGCTGCCGGCGGCGAGAATCATGATGGCGTCTGCGAAGCCGAGTTCGAAAAGCTCAAAGCCGATGGCCGCTTTGCCGTTTCATGGGAAGCTCACGGATTGCATTACGGCATACCCGTCGAGACGAAGAATGCCGTGGCGAGCGGCGCGGTCGTTATCGCAAACGGATCGCGCTCGGCGCTCGGCCTGTTCGGGCAAGCCTATCCGAACCTCGTCGTCATCAACGTAACAGCACGCCCGGAAGTGCTGGCACTGCGGCTTGAAGCGCGCGGACGAGAGAGCAGAGAAGACATTCTGCGCCGGCTGAAACGAAGTTCGCTTGGCGTGATCGGCGACTATAAGGTCATCACGATCGATAATAGCGATGAAATAGAAATTTCGGGCAAAGCGATTGTCGACGCCGTTTCGACTTTATTATCCTAGTCTTTCATTCCGAGAGAAAAATAAAACCTGGCACGCTTTAAAGTTCCAATAGCTCCCCTACCTGCTTTATTCGGCATGCCTAATGGAGGCTAGGCCAATTGGAGCTGGGGCGGTGATAGAAACACGAGCAAGGGATGGAGCGGACCCTGACAGTGTGGCAAGCAATGATCTGGAAGCGCGAATAGTCGTGCTGGAGATCGTTGCCATGACCGCATTGGCGTTGACGCTCGACACCTCCGAGAACGGCAATGCTGATCAGGCCCGCGGTATAGCAGCCCTGATCCAAGACACGGTGCGACAACGATCGCGCGAGGTCGGTCTAACCAAAGGTGCGCAGGAAACGGCAGATACCTATGCCGAGGAACTGCTTTCCACGGCACTGGCTTCGCTTTATCCGGAAACCGGGTCAGCCTGATCTGCGCATTGATCGCCAGATCAGAAAACATCAGCGGCACTTTCAGTGCGCCTCGTCCCAGTTGGAAGCGGCGCGCGCATCAACCTTGAGCGGCACTTTCATCGAAATCGCGGGCATTGCCGCCTGTTCCATGGTCGAGACGATGATCGGCATGGCCTTTTCGACGTCCGCATCCTCGACTTCGAAAATCAGTTCGTCGTGGACCTGAAGCAGCATGCGCACACGTTCGCCAAGCCCGGCTTCAGCCAGTACCGGCTCCATCTTCACCATGGCACGGCGAATGATATCTGCCGCAGATCCCTGGATCGGTGCGTTGATCGCCGCACGCTCGTTAAACGCGCGCATCGAGGGGTTGGACGACTTGATTTCCGGGTAATGGGCGCGGCGACCGAAGATCGTTTCCACATAGCCGTGCTCGCGGGCAAAGGCCTTGGTGCTGTCCATGTAGTCGCGAATGCCGGGGAAGCGCTCGAAATACTTCTTGATGTAATCGCTCGCTTCAGAGCGCTCGATCGACAGCTGGTTGGCAAGACCGAAGGCGGAGATGCCGTAAATGATGCCGAAATTGATCGCCTTGGCACGGCGGCGGATTTCGCTCGGCATGCCTTCCACCGGCACGCCGAACATCTCGGATGCGGTCATGGCGTGGATATCTATCCCGTCGGCAAAGGCCTGGCGCAGCTGCGGAATGTCGGCCACATGGGCGAGTACGCGCAGTTCGATCTGGCTGTAATCCGCAGACAGAAGCTTGTGGCCCGGCGACGCAATGAAAGCGGTGCGGATCTTGCGGCCTTCCGTCGTCCTTACCGGAATATTCTGCAGGTTCGGTTCGGACGATGACAGGCGCCCCGTCGTGGTGGAAGCCAGCGAATAGGAGGTGTGGACTCGCTTCGTCTCAGGGTGCACATAACCGGGAAGCGCATCCGTGTAGGTAGATTTCAGCTTGGTCAGCTGACGCCAATCAACGATCTTGCGTGGCAGCTCCGCGCCTTCGGCTGCGAGATCTTCCAGAACCTGCGCGGAAGTCGACCACTGGCCGGTTTTGGTCTTGGAACCGCCTGGAAGCCCCATTTTACCGAACAGGATATCACCGAGCTGTTTGGGCGAGCCGATGGTGAACTTTTCGCCGGCGAGTTCGTAGATCTCGTGCTCGAAGGCAGCTGCCTTCTGGGCCAATTCACCAGAGAGGCGCGACAGAATTTGGCGGTCGATGGATATGCCACGCTCTTCCATGCGCGCCAGAACTTCGACGAGGGGACGTTCCAGCCGCTCGTAGATGCGGGTGAGGCCCATTGCCGCCAGTTGCGGCTTCAGCACCATCCAGAGCCTCAGCGTCACATCGGCATCTTCGGCGGCGTAGGTCGTTGCACGCTCGATATCGACAAAATCGAAGGTGACACCGCTCTTCCCCGAACCGGCAACATCCTTGAACGCGATCGGCTTATGGTTCAGCCAGCGTTCGGACAATGTGTCCATGCCGTGCGTGGTCTTGCCGGCGTCCAGCACATAGGACATCAACATCGTATCGTCATAACCCTGCACGGTGATGCCGTGGCGCTTCATGACGAGGTAGTCGAATTTCAGGTTCTGGGCGACCTTCAGGACCGACGGGTCTTCGAGCAGAGGCTTCAGACGATCCAGCGCATCGCGGGTGGAAAGCTGGTTTTCGGCCATTCCGCCGCCAAGGAGATCGCCGACACCGGTCTTGTGGGTCAGTGGCACATAGGCGGCGCGGACATCGAGCCCCGATGGATTATCGGTATTGTCGGCAATGGCGAGCGAAAAACCGACCAGCTCCGTCTGCATCGGATCGAGCGAATTGGTCTCGGTATCGAAACCGACAAGACCGGTCTCGCGCGCGGCCTTGATCCAGTCGTCGAGAACGGCAGCGTCTCGGATCGTGACATATTTCGTCGTGTCGATTTTCGCAGTGGAAAAAGCGGCGATACGCGTATCCGCAAGCTCGCTCGGCGTTGCTCCATCGGCGCCCTTGGCAACAGCCGCCTTGGCGGGATTTGCAGGTGCCTGGGCTACGGCATCGCCGGTATTGATGGAAGTTCCGGCATCAAGATCCGGCCCTCTTGCCTCGGCGCCCCATTCCACCTCGATCGTGGCCGGCTCTATGGTATTGGCATCGCAATCGCAGGTCGTGGCCACGCGGCGGGTCAGCGTGCCGAATTCCATCGCCTTCAGGAATGCGACCAGCTTTGGCCCATCTTGTGGCTCGAGGAACAGCGCGTCGAGATCAAGATCCAGAGGCACATCGGTACGCAACTCCACCAACTGGCGGGACAGGCGGGCCATATCCGCATTGGCAATGATGTTTTCGCGACGTTTGACCTGCTTGATTTCGCCCGCGCGTGTCAGCAGCGTATCGAGATCGCCGAACTCTTCCAGAAGCTGGGCCGCCGTCTTCGGTCCGATACCGGGAATACCCGGAACGTTGTCGACCGAGTCACCCACCAGCGCCTGAAGATCGATCATCTTTTCCGGCGGCACACCCCATTTTTCGACGACTTCCGGAATGCCGATCTGCTTGTCCTTCATGCTGTCATACATGTGGACCATCGGCGTCACGAGCTGCATCAGGTCCTTGTCGGAAGACACGATGGTAACGTCTGCACCGGTGGCTTCTGCCTGACGGGCATAAGTCGCGATGATGTCGTCCGCCTCGAAACCTTCGGTCTCAATGCAGGGCAGGTTGAAGGCACGGGTCGCCTGGCGGATCAGGCCGAACTGCGGGACCAGTTCTTCCGGCGGGGCCGAGCGGTTCGCCTTGTAGGCGTCGTAGAGATCCTTGCGGAACGTTTTCGACGAATAATCGAAGATGACGGCGAAATGGGTGGGCGTCACGCCGACCGACGTATCACGCGCATCGGTCAGCAGTTTCCAGAGCATGTTACAGAAGCCTGAGACCGCGCCGACCGGCAGGCCATCGGTTTTTCGGGTCAGCGGTGGCAGCGCGTGAAACGCGCGAAAGATGAAGCCGGAACCGTCGACTAGGAAGAGGTGATCGCCTTTTTTCATGGGCATGGCATAGCGTGGCACAGGATCGGCGTCCACGAAAACTTCTTCGGAACCACACCGGCAAGCTTTGCTCTACCTTACCGAATTGTAATCCAGCTTTCCCTTGAAAAGCCGCAATCCGCCTATCATCTCAGGGTTACCGGCGATCGTAACGCCGCAGTCTGGCAGAAGGCCCGTCCCCCGCCTCACCAGACCGGACAAAGGCCTATCCCCCTCTCCGGGTCTTTGTCCTTCTATAAGAAACGCCACGGCTGCCCCCTCCCAGCCGTGGCGTTTTTGTTTGCGTTACCTCCGACATCGGCAGCCGAATTATCAGTGCCCATCTTGCCAACACCGCACCTGTGCCCCAATCTCCATAAAAGCATTGCCTGATATCGATTATCGTCTGCCAGCCAAGCTGGCTCCCCCGGGAAAGTAGTGGCGGAGGCCATGGGATTCGATCGCTCGCAGTCGGCTACCTATCTGGCCGGTCAGCTCGCCAGGGTTTTTTCACGATCGCTGCAGAAGCGCGCGTCAACACTCGGCTTTTCGCCCGGGCAGTTTCCGGTTCTGCTCGAACTTTGGCAGGAAGACGGGCTGACGCAGAAACAGCTTCTGGACAAGCTTGAAGTAGAGCAGGCAACGCTCGCCAATACGCTTGCAAGGATGGAGCGCGATGGGCTGATTGCGCGCACACCGCACCCGAGCGACAAACGCGCCCAGATCATCACTTTGACGGAACTCGGCAGATCGCTGGAAACGAGTGCTGTCGATGCCGCCGCCGAGGCGGACAGCGCGCTGTTTTCCGGCTTCCGCTCATTCGAGCGGGAGCTGATGATGGAATATATGCGGCTTATTATTGGCAACAGCCGAAAAGCCTGAGGCACCGCCCAAAACGAGCGATGCCTCCTCAAATCCATCAGGGTTGAACGACGACCATAGCCGTGAATGGCCAGACATAGGCTTGCAACGTCACCAGCACACCGACAAGGCAGGCAAGCACGATCGAGTGCCAGAAGACGAAGCGCAGAATACTGCCTTCGTGTCCGAACCAGCCGGTCGCAGTGGATGCGACGACGATTGACTGCGCGTCGATCATCTTGCCCATGACGCCGCCGGACGAGTTCGCAGCCCCCATCAGGATCGGCGAAAGCCCCAGCTGCTCCGACGTCACCTTCTGCAGGTTGCCGAACAGGATGTTCGACGCCGTATCGGACCCGGTCAGCGCCACGCCCAACCAGCCGAGCAGCGTGCCGAAGAACGGATAGAAGACGCCGGTCGCGGCAAAGGCAAGGCCGAGCGTGGAGTCGATGCCCGACAGTCTCGTCAGCGTACCGAGCGCCAGCATCGCGGCGATCGTAATCAGCGAATAGGCGCAGAGTTTTATTGTCCTGGCGTAGGTTTTCAGCATCGCCAACGGAGTGAAGCCCATGGCAAAGCCGGAAAGTACGGCTGCGATAAACATGCCGGTGCCCGTGTATGACAGCCAGGTGAAGGAGAAGGTCGCGGCTTCCGGCGTTGGCCCGGGCGCTACGGGCGGCATCTTGGCGATCATCTTGTCGAGGCCCGGGACGGGATAGTTCCACACCGCCCATGAATTGACCGCCGACTTGAAGAAACCGGTGCCCCAGATCAAAAGGATCACGCAGACGATTACCCAGGGTGTCAGTGCTGCACGGATCTCGGCCCGCGACGGGCGCACGATCGGTTTTGCTTCCTTCAATGTGCCGTCATCGGAAATATCGTGGCCGCGCAGCTTGGGTGAAGTCCAGACCTCCTTGGGCTGCCAGACCTGCAGGAAGCCAATGAGGCATGCCATGGAGATCAGTGAGGCGCCGATATCGACGATCCATGGATTTATGTAGTTGGAGATGGCGAACTGCGAAATGGCAAAGGACGCGCCGGTCACCAGGATAGCCGGCCAGATCTGCATCATGCCCTTGCGTCCGGCAAAAACCCAGATCAGCCAGAAGGGCACAAGCACCGAGAAGAATGGCAGCTGCCTGCCGACCATGGCACCAAGCAGGTAGGGATCGATGCCTGTGACCTGAGACAGGCCCTGGATCGGCGTGCCGAGCGCGCCATAGGCGACCGGCGCGGTATTGGCGATAAGAGACAGGCCGGAAGCGGCGAGCGGCGAAAAGCCGAGGCCGATCAGGATCGCGCCAGTAACCGCTACCGGCGTACCGAAGCCGGATGCGCCCTCGAAAAAAGCCCCAAAGGCAAAGGCGATGAGCAGTAATTGTATGCGGCGGTCGTCCGTCACGCTGCCGATCGTCTGTTGAAGCTTCTCGAACTGCCCTTTCTCCACCGTCAGCCGGTAGAGGAAGATGACATTGAGGACGATCCAGCCGATCGGGAAAAAGCCGGTGATCGCTCCCAGAATAGTGGCACGGATCGACATCGCTGCCGGCATGGTGAAGATGAAGATTGCGATCAGATTGGCAATGATGAGCGCGATGATGGCTGCGATATGTGCCTTCACCACATTGGTTGCGATAAGGCCGAGAAGAATGAGAACGGGAATTGCGGCGAGTATGGTGGACAGAACAGCGCTGCCCGTGGGGTCATAAACTTGATTCCACATTGAAGCCCCTCCCAAGGCCGGACGAAACGATGTCCGAATTTGAGCATATATCTCCACTTTGCCGACAGTCCAGAGTTGTACTCCTTCGACCAAAGTTGCATTGCCCGTGCATTCGGCGAACCGGCAGCGGCTTTTGCCATTGTGCCGCCCTGCCCTTGCTTGCTAACAGTTTAGGCAAGCTGGCCGCCCGCGTGTGCGACCGCTCCAAGACAAGGTGATTTTCCATGACCGATATTTCCGCCGTTCTCGATCGCGCCGACCAGAACCTTCAAGACAGCATCGACCGCCTCTTTTCGCTCGTCCGCATCCAGTCCATCTCCACGGACCCGGCCTACAAGGCCGAGTGCCGCAAGGCAGCCGAATGGTTGGTTACCGAACTGAAGGGTATCGGCTTTGACGCCTCCGTGCGCGACACGGCCGGGCACCCGATGGTTGTCGCCCATCACGAGGGCGCGACAGCCGATGCCCCACATGTGCTTTTCTACGGCCATTACGACGTACAACCGGTCGATCCGATCGAGCTCTGGGAGGACAGTCCGTTTGAGCCGAAGATCAAGGAAATCTCACCCGGCCGTAAAGTGTTGACCGGCCGCGGCACCGCTGATGACAAGGGCCAGTTGATGACCTTCGTCGAGGCCTGCCGCGCCTACAAGGAGATCAACGGTTCGCTGCCGATCCGCGTCACTATCCTGTTTGAAGGCGAAGAAGAGTCCGGTTCGCCGTCGCTGAAGCCCTTCCTCGACGCCAATGCCGCAGAACTCAAGGCCGAGTTTGCGCTGGTTTGCGATACCGGCATGTGGGACGGCGATACGCCGGCAATCGCAGCTGCATTGCGTGGCCTAGTCGGCGAAGAGATCGTCATCAAGGCTGCCGATCGCGACCTGCATTCCGGCCTGTTCGGCGGAGCTGCCGCCAACCCGATCCACATCCTCACCGACATTCTCGCCGGCCTGCATGACGAGACCGGTCGCGTGACGCTGGAAGGCTTTTACGAGGGCGTGGAAGAGACGCCGACCAATATCAAGGAAGGCTGGGAAACGCTCGGTCGTAGCTCCGAGAGCTTTCTTGGCGGCGTCGGTCTTTCGATCCCGTCCGGCGAAAAAGGCCGCTCCGTGCTGGAACTGACCTGGGCACGCCCAACGGCCGAAGTGAACGGCATTACCGGCGGCTATACCGGCGAAGGTTTCAAGACTGTGATCGCGGCCCAAGCCTCGGCCAAGGTTTCCTTCCGCCTCGTCGGAGATCAGAACCCGGCAAAGATTCGCGAAGCCTTCCGCGCCTATGTGCGCTCGAAAATCCCAGGCGATTGCTCGGTGGAATTCCATGAACATGGCGCATCACCTGCCATCCAGCTTTCCTATGATTCGCCGGAGTTGACCAAGGCAAAAGCTGCCCTTTCGGAAGAGTGGAAGAACCCGGCCGTCATCATTGGTATGGGCGGCTCGATCCCAATCGTCGGCGATTTCCAGAAGCAGCTCGGCATGGATTCGCTGCTGGTCGGCTTCGGTCTCGTGGATGACCGTATCCATTCGCCGAACGAGAAATATGATCTCAAGTCCTACCACAAGGGCATCCGCTCCTGGGCACGGATCATGACGGCGTTGGCTCAGAAGTAATTTTTCTCGACGTCATCCTCGGGCTTGTCCCGAGGGTCCATTCACGTTGAGGTTGGGTTGAACGACAATAGATGCTCGGGACGAGCCCGAGCATGACGACCGGAACGAAGCCCTGCAACTTTACCACAAACGCAAAACGCCGGCTCTTCAGCCGGCGTTTTCAATTTCTGGATCGTCTTCGATCAGTTGTCGAAGAATTCTTTCATCCGGGCGAAGAAGCCGGTCGATTCCGGATTGTTCTCCTTGGACGAGATTTCCTCGAATTCCTGCAGCAGTTCGCGCTGACGCTTGGTCAGCTTCTGCGGCGTCTCGATGCCGATCTGAATGTAAAGGTCGCCCGTCTGCGAAGAGCGCAGAACCGGCATGCCCTTGCCCTTCAAACGAAACTGCTTGCCGGCCTGGGTGCCTTCCGGCACCGACACACGCGACTTCGAGCCGTCCAGCGTGCCGACATCGAACGTGCCACCAAGCGCTGCCGTGGTCATCGAGATCGGAACGGCGCAATAAAGGTCGGCGCCATCGCGCTGGAAGAATTCATGCGGCGTAACCGACAGGAAGATATAGAGATCGCCCGCCGGGCCGCCACGGGCACCGGCTTCGCCCTCGCCCTGAAGGCGGATACGGGTACCGTCCTCGATGCCGGCCGGGATGTTGACTGAGAGCGAACGCTCTTCGGTCACACGGCCCTGGCCGTGGCACTTGGTGCAGGGATCGGTGATCGTCTGGCCGCGGCCATGACAGGTCGGGCAGGTGCGCTCAACAGAGAAGAAGCCCTGGGAAGCGCGAACGCGACCCGAACCCTGACAGGTGCCGCAGGTCTTGGGCTGCGTGCCGGGCTTGGCGCCAGAACCGGTGCAGACGTCGCAGGTGATCGAGGTCGGAACCCGGATCTGCGCCGTCTTACCGGAAAATGCTTCTTCCAGCGAAATTTCCATGTTGTAGCGAAGATCGGCGCCGCGTTCGCGGCCACCGGAAGAACGGCGCGCACGACCGCCGCCCATCATCTCGCCAAAGATGTCTTCGAAGATATCAGAGAAGCCACCGGCACCACCGCCGAAACCGCCGCCACCGCCCATGCCGCCCTGTTCGAAGGCTGCATGACCGTAACGATCATAGGCTGCGCGCTTCTGCGGGTCCTTTAGGGTTTCGTAGGCCTCATTCAGTTCCTTGAACTTCTTTTCGGCCTCCGCGTCACCGGGATTCTTGTCCGGGTGGTATTTCATGGCCATCTTGCGGAAGGCGCTCTTCAGCTCCTTCTCGTCCGCCGATTTGGCGACGCCCAGGATTTCGTAAAAGTCTGCTTTGGCCATTCAGGTATCCGGCTCCGGAAACGTAGTCCGGCTGCACAAGGCAGCCGGAACTTTTAGTCGACTATATTGAGGCTTCCGTCAACGGAGCCTTAGGCCGACTTCTTGTCGTCCTTGATTTCCTCGTAGTCGGCATCAACGACACCGTCGTCCTTGCCGCCTTCAGCTCCACCTTCAGCCTGCTGGGCCTCGTAGATGGCCTGGCCGAGCTTCATGGAAGCTTCCATGAGGGTCTGAGTCTTTGCCTGGATGTCATCGGCATCCGGCTCGGAAGCTTCGACCGAGGTCTTCAGCGCAGCAATCGCATCTTCGATCGCCTTGCGGTCGGCTTCGGTGACCTTGTCGCCATACTCCTGGAGCGACTTCTCGCTGGAGTGAATCAGGCTCTCGGCCTGGTTCCTGGCTTCAACGCCTGCACGACGCTTCTTGTCGGCTTCGGCATTGGCTTCAGCGTCCTTGACCATCTTCTCGATGTCGGCGTCAGAAAGACCACCGGAAGCCTGGATCCGGATCTGCTGTTCCTTGCCGGTACCCTTGTCCTTGGCCGAAACCTGGACGATGCCGTTGGCGTCGATGTCGAAGGTGACTTCGATCTGCGGCATGCCGCGCGGTGCCGGCGGCAGGCCGACGAGGTCGAACTGGCCGAGCAGCTTGTTGTCTGCCGCCATTTCGCGCTCACCCTGGGAAACGCGGATCGTCACGGCCTGCTGGTTGTCGTCAGCGGTCGAGAAGGTTTGGCTCTTCTTGGTCGGGATCGTGGTGTTACGGTCGATCAGACGGGTGAAGACGCCACCGAGCGTTTCGATGCCGAGCGACAGCGGAGTCACGTCGAGAAGCAGAACGTCCTTGACGTCGCCCTGGAGAACGCCGCCCTGGATGGCAGCACCGAGGGCTACGACTTCATCCGGGTTGACGCCCTTGTGCGGCTCCTTGCCGAACAGCTGCTTGACGATTTCCTGCACCTTCGGCATGCGGCTCATGCCGCCGACGAGAACGACTTCGTCGATCTCGGCTGCAGTAACGCCGGCATCCTTCAGCGCTGCCTTGCACGGTGCGACAGTGCGCTGAACCAGATCATCGACCAGGCTTTCGAACTTGGCGCGGGTCAGCTTCAGCGTCAGGTGCTTCGGACCGGACGCGTCCGCCGTGATGAACGGCAGGTTGATTTCGGTCTGCTGCGAGGACGACAGTTCGATCTTGGCCTTTTCGGCAGCTTCCTTGAGGCGCTGCAGCGCAAGCTTGTCGTTCTTCAGGTCAATGCCCTGATCCTTCTTGAACTCGGCTGCAAGATATTCGACCAGACGCATGTCGAAGTCTTCACCGCCGAGGAAGGTGTCGCCGTTGGTCGACTTCACTTCGAAGACGCCGTCGCCGATTTCCAGAACCGAGATATCGAAGGTACCGCCGCCCAAGTCGTAAACGGCGATCGTCTTGCCGTCCTTCTTGTCCATGCCGTAGGCAAGGGCCGCAGCAGTCGGCTCGTTGATGATGCGGAGGACTTCAAGACCCGCGATGCGGCCGGCATCCTTGGTTGCCTGGCGCTGCGCGTCGTTGAAGTATGCCGGAACGGTGATGACGGCCTTTTCGACCTTTTCACCGAGGTAGGATTCAGCGGTTTCCTTCATCTTCTGAAGGATCATCGCGGAAACCTGAGCAGGGGAATAGTTCTTGTCGTGTGCCTTGACCCATGCGTCGCCGTTATCGCCCTTGACGATATCGAACGGAACAAGGCCCTTGTCCTTCTCGACCGTCGGGTCTTCGAAGCGGCGGCCGATCAGGCGCTTGACTGCAAACAGGGTGTTGGTCGGGTTGGTCACCGCCTGGCGCTTGGCCGGCTGGCCGACGAGACGTTCGCCGTCTTCGGTGAATGCGACCATGGAGGGCGTGGTGCGCGCGCCTTCGGCGTTCTCGATGACCTTCGCATCCTTGCCATCCATGATGGCAACGCAGGAGTTGGTGGTACCGAGGTCGATGCCAATTACTTTAGCCATATCTTCTCTCTCCTTTAAGCGAACCGTCGGGACCCCGAAAGGCATTCCACTGACAGTTCCTCGACTGGGATGGTCTTTTGAATTCCTTGGCAGCCAGTGCTGCCGTCATGCGGCGTATATAAGGACGGGTTTTTCCGACTGCAAGGCAGGAAATCGCCAGCCTTCCGGCAAAAAGCGCGATTCATCTGCTGACGCATGCAAGCATACCGCCGGAGACATTACTGGCCCATGATTACGTCAAGCAATGTGGTCCTGCGAGCTTGCTGCGGCTGGTAGACATGGCCGCCGTCAGCGCCGACATCTCCGGGAGGCACAGGGCCGCCGCCAACGCTTCCGGGCGGTAAGGGAGCCTGCGAATCATACGGGCCTTTATACTGGCGATAATCGCGGTAGCCGCCGGCCTGTTCGGCGTCGGTATTGCCGCGATATTGGCGCTGCTGCCGATTGTCGTAAACCGTGCCACCATTGCCGTTGTTGCAAATGGCGTTATCGCCATAAGCACAGGGAATAGCGCCCGGAGGCTGCGGTGAAGCCGACCGATCGAAGTTTCGGGCCGGTGGCAAGGCAGTCTCTGCCTGCGGCTGCATCGGCGGCAGCGGGCGTGAGCGAACGATATCCGAGCCGGCAGGTGCCGGTGGGGCCGGCGGAAAACTGTCAGAGCCCGAATATTCCGGCTGCTCCTGAGAGGCTCCGGGCAGGATACCGGAAATGATGTCGCCGATCGAGGTCGAAGGCGACTGCGGCTGATCGGTTGCGGGCGGCAGCTGAGCGCCGTTGCCGAAACCAAACAAGGGCGTCGGCGTGTATCCCTTCATCGCCACAGTCATATATTCCTTCCAGGCCTTGGCAGGCAACGTGCCGCCGGTAACCCTCTTCATGTAGCTGCCGTCGTCATTGCCAAACCACACACCGGTCGTCAGAATGCTGGTAAAGCCGACAAAAAGCGCATCTCGGGAATTCTGCGTCGTACCGGATTTTCCGGCCGCCTGCCAGCCGTCAAGCCGTGCCGCCCTGCCGGTACCCTCGCGAATGACACCGGACATCATGCCGTTCATCGTGGCGGCGATGGGCTCGCTCAAGACACGCGGCGGATTGCTGTAATCGGCCTCGTACAGAACCTTGCCATCCGGATCGGTGATGCGTTTGACGATGTGCGGCGTCGCCTTGTAGCCGCCGTTCATGAAAGCTGCGTAAGATGACGTCAGCTCCACCAGCGAGACTTCCGAAGTACCAAGTGCAATCGAGGCATTTGGCTGGATATCGGAATCAACGCCGAGTCGATGCGCCATCGAGACCACTTTTTCCGGTCCCACGGCCATGACCAGCTGTGCCGCAACCGTGTTCAGCGAATGTGTCAGGGCATAAGAGAGCGGAACCGGACCTTTATATTCCTTCTCATAGTTTTCCGGCGTCCAGTTACCGATCTTCACCGGCGCGTCGTTGACGATCGTGTCGGGACCGTAACCGGCTTCGAGTGCGGAGGCATAAACAAACGGCTTGAATGCCGATCCCGGCTGACGCTTGGCCTTGAAGGCACGATTGAACTGGCTCTGGACATAATCACGCCCGCCGACAACGGCGCGGATCGCTCCCGTCGCGTCAACCGAAACCAGCGCAGCCTGGGAGGCGTTCAGCTTGCTTCCTTCCTTTTTCAGGATGTCGTTCAGCGATTTGTCGGCCGCTTCTTCAAGCTTGAGGTCGATCGTCGTTTCAACGGTGACATCAACCTTCGGCTCGCCGATCAGGCTTTTAACCTCGTCCACGACCATATCGGCGGCATAATGCTGCGGACCGGACCAGTAGCTCTTTGCATTGGAAGGCGGCTGCGCCATCGCCTTGTTGAAATCGCTGTCGGTTATGTAGCCTTCTTCGCGCATCGTACCGAGGACGACCTGAGCACGCTCTTCGGCCGCTTTCGGATCGCGGGCAGGAGAGAGCCGTGAAGGCGCCTTCAGAAGGCCGGCGAGCGTCGCCGCCTCACCGAGGTTCACATCGCGGGCAGACTTGTTGAAATAACGCCTCGATGCCGCCTCGACGCCATAGGCACCAGAACCGAAGAAAACCCGGTTAAGGTACATGGCGAGGATCTGGTCCTTGGTGAACTTGTGCTCCAGCCAGAAAGACAGAAGCACTTCCTGGATTTTTCGCTCGAAAGTGCGATCCGGGGAGAGAAACAGGTTCTTTGCCAGCTGCTGGGTAATCGTCGAGCCACCCTGGATCGGTTGACCGGTCAGGTTATTGACGAAGGCACGCGCAAGACCCAACGGGTCAATGCCGAAATGTGAATAGAAACGCCGATCCTCGATCGAAATCACCGCCTGAGGCAGGTAGGGCGACATCTCTTCCAGCGCCAAGGCCTCGCCGCCGGTTGCGCCGCGATTGGCAATGACGGAACCGTCGATCGCAGTGATCTTCATGTTCGGCGGACGATCGGGAATCGACCAGCTGCTGGCCGCAGGCATTTGCGCGCCGTAATAAAGCACAAGGCCACCTATGCCGATTGCACCCCAGATACTGAGAACGACACACCAGTAGATCAGCCTGCGCAACGGAGCGAATAATCCGCCACCGGCAGAACCGCTGCCGCAGCGAGATCCAGATTTTGCGGCTCCCCGTTTTTGGCGACGGGCGGTGTCGACCTTCGCATCAGACTTGGGCGCACGTTTAGACGCCTTGCGATGACCGACAATGCGATCGTCAGCCTCAAGGCGAAATTCGTCCTGATCTTCGTCGTGCGATGCTTCGAAGGAAGGTTCGACGCGCTTGTCTGATTTGCCTCTGGCTACCATGCGAGCCGGCGGTCTCCCGTCTTATGCCTGCGAAAAACAGCAGGCCTTTTGCCATCAGGTTTCCGCTGGACTCTAAATGCGGCGATTTAAGGAGGGGTAAAAGGCAAACAGAACCTGAAGAAGATAGCTAGATGTTCAGCCAACTGTTTCGAGACGTGGCTTTCTACCTTGAAAACCACGGCTTTCCAGAGAATTCCGGATTTGGTAATATCAGGGGCTACTGAAGTTATGCGTCAGGCAGATAAAGGGAAGAATTCCGGACTGCCGCGTTCAGCGCTCGGGGAGGGAGCCATGAACAAAATCTTCGAGGCCGTCGTTCGGAACGGCGACCAGCGAGTGCCAGTAGCACTCGTCAATCTCAAGCAGGCCCTGGAAATGTCCGAGAAACTTGTCTTCGAGTTCAGCCATCCTGAACACGAAGCGGGCAAGACGGATATCTTTGTCGGCCGAGAGGTCTTGCAGAAGCTGATGTGACTGTGTCCTATCGACGTTGTGTGTCCGATTACACAAGGCTTACGCGTATTCGTGATTTGGGCAGCTGGAGATTACTTGTTATCCTCCTCAGTGCAACAAGCGAAAGGAGAATGGACATGAAGACATTTCTCGTCGTCGCTGCCGTCATGGGCCTCACGTCATCCGCAGCACTTGCGGATTGTGCCGGTCATAAAGTGACGGCTTCCAATGCGGTGGACAAGGAAATCACCACCGCAAGCATTGCTTCCACTCCAGTGCAGCAGGAGATGAAGCAGGCGGGGCAACCAAGCGACCCTGCCGCTGATAGCCAGAAAGCCACTCAATAACCGATGCCCTGCGCCGGGCATTTGTCCGGCGCAGCAAGCCGCAATAGAGCTGGAACCTAGTCAGCCGATCTCCGTTGGGTTCTATGAAATCCAGAAAAGGAGGTTGTAATGCCGCACAGAGATCCGATCCCCAATCCGACGGCAGATACGCCACGGGGGCCAACACCTACCGGGGGAGTGCCGGACAGGATCCAGGAAAAGCCACCCCTGACACCTGCGCAGGACAAGGGCGACAACAAGAATCCGCAGGACCCTGTTCTCGATCCGGCTCTGTTGCCGACAGGCGATCCGGCTGGCATGGCCTAAATTGGCTTCAGGCCTTTCGGGCGGAAGCACTGTAATGCGCCGCCCGAACCCGATTACATATCGCGATAGAGAACAGGCAGCGTTTTTTAACCCCCAAATCGTACCCGCGCTAACTTGTTGTTGCCATTTTATCAACCGGATATCAGATTGCCGCCCGGGTAAGGACATTTCGCTGACACAGGCTTGCAATTCGCAGGGCTGTGCTCGTGCTTTTTGACCTGCCCAGGCAAAGTCGGGAACTGACTTGTCTGCCATTGGGTCCCAACCGCGACGCGAGGGTTTGATGCCGACTCAGTTGATCCGAAATCCGGTTAATCCGGAACAGCTCACCCTTGTACAGCAAGTCTTTGATGAAACATGCGCTGAGCATGGCATCGACAAGGCGAGCGCTGATGGTGAAGCACTCGCACTGATTCTGGTGAACTCGCTTCAGAAAGGTTCCGCTGAAAAAGAGCAGTTGGAAGCTCTGGCCGGCGCGTTGATACAAACGCGCTGATTGCAGTCTGTCCCAATTCTTGCGCGGTATTTTGACGGACCACGGAACCTAATCGTCGCGTCGAAAGTTGAACGGTCTCCAGGATCAAGATGATGGAGGCCGGAATGGCAGAGTCAGTCAAAAGCTTTACCCGCGAAAACGCTATCGCTTCATTCGATCATCAGCCGAGCGACAGCGCAATCGCCGAAGAGATTCAGGGCCTGCGTTCCGAGATATCCAGGTTGCGTGCACTTATGTCGGAAAAGACTGGCGAGGTTTACGAGCGCGTTGCAGATCGTGCCAGCAGTGCGGCAAGTTATGTCTCTTCGGAAGCCAATTCGGTAGCAGGTACGATCAAAGAACACCCAGCAGCGACGACAACCCTATTCACCCTTATCGGTGCGGTAGGATTTGCAATCGGTTATGCCGTCGCTTCGGCCTCTGCGGAAAGCAAGCAGGCATGGTACCAGCGCTATCTGGGCGACCGCTTCTGATTGCCTTCACAGCGATGATATTTCACTAGCCGCAACTACATCTTGGGCGACGTCGATCCAGACGGCGCCCGTCAACTCGACCATTTGGACGGGATCGATCCGAACTGCCGAATTGGTAGCACCGGCAGCTGGCACGACTTCGTCGAAGCGCTTGAGAGAGATGTCGCAATACACCGATAGCGGCGAAGCCAATCCGAAGGGGCACACGCCGCCGACCGGGTGGCCGGTAATTTCAACAACCTCTTCCCCACCGAGCATGCGTGGCTTGGTACCGAAGCGGGAACGGAACTTCTTGTTGTCCAAGCGAGCAGTGCCAGCCATTACTACGATCATGATTTCCTCGCCAGCGCGCAAACATATGCTTTTGGCAATCTGATCCGGCTCTACCCTATGTGCGGCAGCAGCCAGAGGAACCGTCGCGGAACTGGCTTCGGTAACGATTACTTTGATGTTTGGCGCGCGCTCGGCGAGAAAGGCTTGGACCGACAGGAGACTCATGTCGCAAACATTGCGCATGAATTGTTATTAGGCAAGCCGTATGCAGCCATGCGCGACGCGCAATACTGCGGTGCGTAATCATGGCTGTTTTTTAGGCTCGCCTCCTGTATAGTCAAATCATCGACGGACGCACTCCTCCTCCCAGTGTCCTCGATGGGACCAGCAACACCTCCTCCTCCCGGTTGTTGGTCAGTTTCAGAAACCCGGCGCACCTCCTCCCGCGCCGGGTTTTCTGTATTTATGCCTTTTTCACAGCGATCGAGAGTACGCTCCAGCGCCTTCAATGCTGATTTCTCACCATTAAGCTATTGATATTACGTATAACTTCGCAATTACCCTTAAAGATTGCAGTTCCAGTTTGATACGCACCCGCAGCATCGCATCAATCTTGACGAACATTGGGGCAAGCCCTAAGTGCGTATGATCGAAATTTGTCTGATGGCCAGCACCGGGCTACTGCCACGCTTGCGACGTTCTACTCTGCAAAGTTCGAAGTTCAATCTGTTCTTTCCGGTTTTCCGGGAGGGGCTGTCGGTCATTGCAAAGAAAGGCATCGATATGGCGACGGGTACAGTTAAGTGGTTCAATGCGACCAAGGGTTACGGCTTCATTTCTCCTGATGATGGCGGTGCGGACGTTTTCGTTCACATTTCCGCTGTTGAGCGTGCAGGCCTCGGCCAGCTTCAGGACGGCCAGAAGCTCTCTTTCGAGCTGGTAACGGACCGCCGTTCCGGCAAGGTTGCTGCTGACCAGCTGCAGGCTGCCTAATCAAGCTTTGCTCGCGGCGACCCGGTCGCCGCGAGCTTCCAGATCACCGTCACTTATCGGTCCCGGCGACGTCTTGAAACGACCTGAGCGCCATCCCATTTAAAATCTAACGGCATTTCAGACAAATACTGAGGCGAATACGGGCAACCGTGCCATTTCGAAACGGGCAATGGATTCACTTAACGATCGATTAACCTGTTTCAGAGATGATGAGTGCCACAGAGCTGCGCGGTCATAACGATCAGAAACGCAGCCGAGACGGAATGCTTGACCCGTTTGACGTGACCACGGATGTACTGGCACAATGAACGGGATTGGAAAGGTCGGGCTTGCCCCGGCCTTTTTGTTTTTCTACCCCCTGTAGCCCAGCAAATATTCCCGACCATCCTCTCCACTTATGATTCGCCGCCCTAAATCCCTCCTTCGGCTTGCCATGCAATGAAGGATAAAAACGAGAATGGCTGAAGGCAAACATCACTGGTTGCGCAAGGACGACGCCGAATCGACCAAGGCCAGCTTTCCCGAACTGTTTTTCGACCTTGTTTTTGTCTTCGCGCTGATCCAGCTGTCACAGACGCTGGCATCGGATTTCTCCTTTGGGATTGCATTTGATGCCCTGATCTTCATTTTCGCACTCTGGTGGGTGTGGATCCACACGACATGGGTGACCAACCTGCTCGATGCCGAAGTCGTGCCGGTGAGATTGCTTCTGTTTTGGCTGATGTTTCTCGGTATCGTACTGGCGATTGCCCTTCCCAAAGCCTTTGGTGAGGCGGGGCTGGTCTTCGCACTGGCCTATGCGGCGATGCAGCTCAGCCGTTCGTTGTTCGCGCTCTATGCCTTCAAAGGGACCGACGCCAGCTCGTTCATGACATTCGCGCGCATCACGATGTGGCTGCTCGTCTCCAGCGCTTTCTGGGTCGCTGGCGGTCTCGTCAGTCCGGAAAGCCGTGCCGCGTTCTGGATCGCAGCACTGGCAATCGAATATTCGGCACCCCTCGTTCGCTACTGGACGCCGGGGATCGGCGCCTCGCCTGCCGAAACACTTGATGTAAACGGCGAACACCTCGCCGAACGATGCGCCCTTTTTGTCATTATCGCGCTCGGCGAAACGATCATCACCACCGGCAAGACCGCCTCTGACCACGCCGATGAGGGCAGCATCATCTTTTTGGTTCTCGTCCTGGCATTCCTGACAACCGTTTTGATGTGGTGGATTTATTTCCACGACGGACAGGAACGCGCCGCCGACACGGCGGAAGATGCGACCGAGCCGCAAAACACAGCCGACCATCTTTTCACCTATGGGCACCTACCGATCGTAGCAGGCATTATCCTGACCGCGGTGGGAGAGGATTTCACGCTCACGCATCCTCACAACCAGAGTGATCAGGCCAACGCGTTGGCAATTCTCGGCGGCCCGCTGCTGTTTCTTGCCGGCACTCTATGGATGAAGACGGTATCGTCCCGCAGCGTGCCGTGGTCACATTGCACCGGGATCACAGCCATTCTCGCGGGTTTCATTTTTGTTCCCTACGCAGAAAATTTCCTGCTGCAGCTTATGGCGGCCGCCATTCTTCTTGCTGTAGCCCTCTGGGAATATATAGCGCTTAGGCGATTTCGCCGTGCGTCTGCTTAAAGTTTTCCGCCTTTCGTCGAAATACGAAACCAATCCGTCTATTAGTTTGCAAGCAGTTGGGGGACGCAGGACCGGTCCCGCGTTTGCCGGAGTTGCTCTGATCAGTAATGCGGAGGCCTCGTCACTGGCGCCGCCTCGCGGGTCGATTCCTCCAGTGTTAGAAACCGTTCGGTCAACCGATCGAGTTTGGCACGGGTCTGCTCAACCACTTTCCATTGCTCGGCAAGTTGGTCGGACAGTTCATCGATCACCTTGGCCTGATGGGCAGCGAGTTCTTCCAGCTGCACCAGTCTCGTCTCGTTGCTCACGGCGGCAATCCTCTCATCTTCCAACCTGTCTAGTCGGGGATGTAGAGGATGCCTTTGGCGCGGTCCAGCCTTCGATCAGGCACGGAGCCTGGGACGCTCCTGATAAACACTTGCCGAACCGCTCGTTCTGAAACGCGTCACCAGCGCCGCAAGACTGCCGCTGATGCCGACAAGGCTCTGGGCTGCGGCATTCGTTTCTTCCATCAGCGCAGCATTCTGCTGGGTGATCTGGTCCATGCTGCGGACGGACGCATTGATCTGATCGATGCCGGATGCCTGCTCCTGTGCCGAATGGGCGATCAGGGTTATATGTTCGTCGATCGCCTTCACCCGCGTGCCGATGCCGGTCAGCGCTTCACCGGCCCGGTTGACGAGACCGACGCCGCGCTGCACGTCGCCGGCGGAGCGATCGATCAGTTCCTTGATTTCCTTTGCGGCCGCTGCCGATCTTTGTGCCAGTTCACGTACTTCCTGGGCAACGACAGCAAAGCCCTTGCCCTGCTCACCTGCACGCGCCGCTTCAACACCAGCATTCAGCGCCAGCAGGTTCGTCTGGAATGCGATCTCGTCAATTGCACCGATGATCTGCGTCATTTTCTGGGATGATTCAGCGATATCGTCCATGGCGGAGATCGCCTGATGGACAACCTCTCCGTTTCTCTGCGTCTCTACGGCCGATTCGCGGATGATGGACTGCACCTCCTGCGTTCGCTTGGCCGCCTGACCGGACAGTGCTGTAATCTGCTCAAGCGCTGCTGCGGTCTCCTCGAGCGACGCAGCCTGCTGTTCGGTGCGCTTTGCCATGTTGTCCGCCGCAGTTGAGATATCGCCAACTTCTGCACGAACCTGACCGACAGACTGATTGATTTCTCCCATAGCCGCATCCAGTGCAGCAACTGAGGAATTGTAATTCGCCTTGAGGGTATGGAAATTCGGCGCGAGTTCCTGATCAAGCTCTGCCGTGAGATCACCACCGGCAAGACCCTTCAGCGCCTGCCCCAACGCCTCGAGAGCGCCATCTTGCTCCTGCTTGGCCGCAACGCGTTCGGCCTCCACCTTGCGCCGACCGTCTTCCAGCGCTTCCAGATAGACCGAGATCGCATAGTCCATGTCGACCATCGCCGCCTTGACCACTGCCGAAAGGTGATCTGCCAGGACACCGGCCTTCTTGTCGAGGAAGAACCCCTTCATCTCCTTGGCAATAACGGCACGGATGATGCCGTCGAGAATGAGTGCATAACCACCGATATACCAGCGCGGCTCAAGGCCAAGCCGGGCATGCGTCTTGCCGATAGCGGAAACCGCATCGACATAATCGCCATTATACCGACCGGACGAGATGACGTCCCAATGGCTCGCCTGGCGTTCTTTCGCATGCGCGATGTGAGCGTCGCTGGAAAAGAATTTCGCGGTATGCGGATGCGCCTTGGCTTTCTGATAGAAAGCGTCAAGAGCCGGACCAACGGCGCTTGTGACTACCGGTTGGACATTCGCGAGATGGCGGCGCTCAATCTCTCCGAGCCCGACGAAATTCAGGCGCTCTGCAAGAACGGCCTTCTGGTCTTGATTTCTCATTTTGCCCCCGGTCCCATGTTGAGCGGTTTTGCGGATTGCACGCGGCATCACTCTACAATGAAGTCTACCCGCGAAAGTTTAATTCACTATTATCCAATCACCCTAAGCTTTTATTAATCATAACTTGTTGCCGATATACTAACGGACGACGAATTGAGACTTCAGTCACGCGGGGCGGTTCACTGGCTCGATCAACCCAATCGCTTGCGTTCTGCCGTGCAAATCCTTAGCTCCTGTGCAACAGGCAAACCGCGATTCTCCATGGCGCAAAAGACTTCGATCTCACGGCTCAAGCTTACCGACTTCCGCAATTACGCGGCGGCTTCGCTTGTGCTCGACAGCAGGCATGTGGTGCTGACGGGAGAAAACGGTGCCGGCAAGACCAACCTGATGGAGGCAATATCCTTCCTTTCACCGGGGCGAGGTTTCAGGCGCGCCGTGCTTACTGACGTGACGCGGGTGGGTGCTGACGGAGGTTTTGCCATCTTTGTCGATCTCGACGGAATGCAGGGCGAGGTTGCAATTGGCACAGGCACAGAGCCGGGTGACGGCGAGAGTGTCAGCCGCAAGCTGAGGATCAACAGCACGCCGGCTAAATCCACCGAGGAGCTTTCCGACCATCTGAACGTGTTGTGGCTGACGCCGTCGATGGATGGGCTGTTTACCGGCTCGTCATCGGACCGGCGGCGCTTTCTCGACCGGCTTGTGCTTTCACTCGATCCCACTCACGCTCGAAGGGCAAGCGACTTCGAGCGTGCCATGCGCAGCCGTAACAGGCTTCTCTCAGAGGGCCGCTTCGATCCCGCATGGCTGACGGCAATCGAAACGCAGATGGCCGAACTCGGGATAGCCATGGCTGCCGCACGGCATGAAATGTTGGGTCTGCTCCAGTCTCTCTCGGTCCATTCCGCCGAGACACCGTTTCCGACACCGGCACTGGCACTCGAAGGTTTCATGGATGGCGGCATGGATCGCCCGGCGGCCGATCTGGAAGAGGATTATCTTATCGCCCTGCGCAACGGACGCGGGCGTGACGCGGCCGCGGGCCGTACACTCGAAGGCCCGCACCGCGTCGATCTTCTCGTGCGCCATCAGGAGAAGAATATCGAGGCTTCGCGATGCTCGACCGGAGAGCAGAAGGCATTGCTGATCGGACTCATTCTAGCCCATGCCCGATTAACTGCGGATATGACCGGTTTCGCACCGATCCTGTTGCTCGACGAAATCGCCGCGCATCTCGATGAGGGGCGGCGTGCGACATTGTTCGATCTGGTAGACGGGCTCGGCGGCCAGGCCTTCATGACCGGCACCGACCACTCGATGTTTGCAGCGCTCGGAGACCGCGCACAGTTCTTTACGGTGAGCCACGGAAGCGTGACGCCGGGAAAAGCCTGACGATAGATGCTTAACCGGAAGAGGTGGTGGTGATATGAAATCGATCATGGAAAACCAGGCTTCGCAACTGCCGGAGACGGCACTCACCCCGGACGAGATCGAGCGGTACAAACGCCATATCCTGCTGCCGGAAATCGGCGGAACCGGCCAACAGAAGCTGAAAGCCGCCCGTGTTCTGGTGATCGGCGCCGGCGGACTTGGCGCCCCCGTGCTGGAATATCTCGCCGCAGCCGGTATCGGCACGATCGGCATCGCCGACGACGACCGGGTGTCGCTTTCCAATCTGCAACGCCAGGTGATCCATGATTCCGGCACGATCGGTGAAATGAAGACCAAGAGCGCGCGCGACAAGATAGCCCGCCTCAATCCGCATGTCCGGGTCGTCGATTTCGAGGAACGGTTTTCGCTTGAATGGGCGAGGCTGCATCTGCCGCGCTTCGATCTTCTTGTCGATGGCTCCGACAATTTCGACACGCGCTATGCTGCGGCAGATGCGGCAGAGATGGCGAAGATCCCGCTGGTCACCGGCGCCGTCGGACGCTTCGACGGTTCCGTCACGGCGCTTATGCCCTATGAAAGCAGCACAGACGGCTTGCTCAACCCGACCTATCGCGACCTGTTTCCCGAAAAGCCGCCGGAGGGCCTGATCCCAGCCTGCGCCGAGACCGGCGTCGTTGGTGCCCTGACCGGCGTCATCGGTACGCTGATGGCGATGGAGGTCATCAAGCTGATCACCGGCATCGGCGAACCGCTGATCGGCCGACTGATGCTCTACGATGCGCTTTCGGCGCGGTTCGACACGATCAGATACAAACGCAGAAAGAGGTCGTCGGCAGAATGATCGCCATTACCAGAATCGACAGCGGCTTTGGCCGCTGGGACGAATTGCTCGCGCTTATCCTCTCGTCCTTTTCCTATATGGACGAGATCATCGATCCGCCTTCCTCGGCACACCGGCTGACACTTGCCTCACTCGCGCAAAAGGCCACGAGCGAGATTGCTTTCGCCGCACTGGAGGAAGACCGTCTGGTCGGTTGCGTGTTCCTGAAACCCGAAACCGATTGCCTTTATGTCGGGAAACTCGCGGTCGCGCCGGGCCAGCAAGGCAAGGGTGTCGGTCGCCGGCTGCTAAAGGTTGCGCAAGATACTGCGCATGAGCTGAATCTGCCGGCGCTCAGGCTGGAAACGCGCATCGAGCTTGTCGGCAACCACACGACCTTCGGCCGCTGGGGATTTCAGAAAACGGCCGAAAAATCCCATCTGGGCTTTGACCGGATCACCTTCATCGAAATGCGCAAGCAGCTCGAGCCGACCCCGGCCTAAATTCAATTCCGGCCGGGCAGAACACGGTTCGGCGGACGGTGGCCGTCGAAAAAGGCTCGGATATTGATGATGACCTTATCGCCCATGTCGATCCGGCCCTCGATCGTGGCCGAACCCATATGGGGCAACAGAACGACCTTGCCTTCATTCGCAAGCTTGACGAGTTTCGGGTTGATCGCCGGCTCGTTCTGATAGACGTCGAGACCGGCACCGGCGATCTTGCCTTCACGCAGAAGCTTGATCATCGCCATCTCGTCGATGATGTCGCCACGCGCCGTGTTGACGATGATCGCCGTCGGCTGCATCAGCGCCAGACGCCGGGCTGACACAAGATGAAAGGTTCCGGGCGTCGATGGGCAATTCACCGAAACGATATCGACGCGGGCCAGCATCTGATCGAGGCTGTCCCAATAGGTCGCCTCCAGTTCGCTCTCGGTCGCCTGATTGACCGGCTTGCGGTTGTGATAGTGGATGGAAAGACCGAAAGCCTTGGCGCGTCTTGCGACCGCAGTGCCGATCCGACCCATCCCGATAATACCGATCCGTTTGCCCCAGATCCGGCGTCCGAGCATCCAGGTCGGGCTCCAGCCGGCCCAATCGCCGGGATTGTCGGTCAGAATGCGCGAGCCTTCAGCAAGGCGACGGTTGACGGCGAGGATGAGCGCCATCGTCATGTCAGCCGTGTCCTCTGTCAGGACGTTCGGCGTATTGGTGACGGTAATGCCCTTCTCAGCCGCCGCATCGACATCGATGTGATCCGTACCGTTGGAAAAACCGGCAATAAGCTTCAGTTGCGGGCCTGCTGAGGCCAGAAGCTCGGCATCGATCTTGTCCGCGATTGTCGGTACAAGTACGTCGACACTCGCCATCGCAGCCGCAAGTTCTTCGCGTGAACGCGGCCGGTCATCGATGTTGAGCTCGGCGTCGAAGAGTTCGCGCATGCGCGTCTCGACGGCGTCCGGCAGCTTGCGCGTGATATAAACCCTGGGTCTTTTCTTCGCAGTCATCGCTCCGCCACCGCAATTTTAGCAGGTCATTAACCAAGTCGCGCGATAGTCGATCCTATCCTTGGGCGTTCTAGCAGACCCACCGGCGAAGACAAACAAAACCTCGCAAACGGGCCATGAAGCACATCCGCGGATCGTCAGTCAGGATCCACACAATGCGCCGCCTCATTATCATCATCGTAGCCATCTGCTTTCCCCTGATCGCAACGCTTTCCGCCATCGTCCCAGTCTATGCACAGGGTGCTGCGAAAGGTGCGAGCGGCCTGCCGCTACCGCGTTTTGCCAGCCTGAAATCAAAGAAAGTCAATATCCGTATCGGGCCGAGCACCGACTATGCGGTTTCATGGATGTACATGAAGGCAGGTACGCCCATGGAAATCATCCAGGAATACGACAACTGGCGGCGCGTGCGTGACGCCGAGGGTACCGAGGGCTGGGTGAACCAGGCGCTGCTTTCGGGCGAGCGTACGGCCGTCGCGGCTCCATGGATGCGCGGTAAGGGCCAGGACATCTATGTCAACATGCGCCGCGACCCGCAAAGCTCGGCCGCAATCACCGCCAAGCTTCAGCCGGGCGTTCAGCTCACCATCAAGGAATGCAACGGTGACTGGTGCCAGGCGGAAACCGGTGGTGCCGAGGGCTGGGTAGCCCAGGGCGAAGTCTGGGGCGTTTACCCGGGCGAAGCCTTTAAATAAGGCCTGCCTCGGCTGCCGCTTCTTTCAGCGATACCAGCGGACGTGGGCCGATCTGCTGGATAACTTCGGCTGCAGCGAGGCAACCGAGCTTGCCGCAGTCCTCCAGCGAACGACCCTGCGTGTAGCCATAAAGGAAGCCGGAGGCGAAGAGATCACCGGCGCCAGTCGTATCGACCAGTTCGTCGATTGCATAGGCATCGATGTTTACCCGCTCACTACCGCGAACGATGACGGCACCCTCTTCGCTGAGCGTGACCGCGGCCAGCTTGCAGTCTGCGGCGATCTTGCCGAGAGCCAGTTCGAAGTCTTCCGTCTCGTAGAGCGACAGCAGTTCGTGCTTGTTGGCAAAGACGATATCGACTGTGCCGGACGTCATCAAATCGAGGAATTCCGAGCGGTAGCGCCCAACACAGAAGGGGTCGGAGAGCGTCATGGACACTTCACGGCCATGCGCGTGGGCAATGCGAGCTGCCTCGCGAATAGCATCCTTGGCACGCGGCGGATCCCAGAGATAACCCTCGAAATAGGTAACCTTGGCTTCGGCGACGACGTCTTCCTCGACATGTTCGGGGCCAAGTTCGACGCAGGCGCCGAGATAGGTGTTCATCGAACGCTCGCCATCGGGCGTGACGAAGATCATCGAACGAGCCGTGGGGGGATGAAGACCATCCGGCTTTGTCTGGTAATGAACGCCCTGCGCGCGGATGTCGTGCTGGAAGATCTGGCCCAGCTGATCCTCGGCAACCTTGCCGAAATAGGCGGCCTTGCCCCCAAAACCTGCAATGCCGGCAGCCGTATTGCCGGCCGAACCACCGGATGCCTCTACCGCAGGTCCCATCTTTGAATAAAGAAATTCGGCGCGCTCGGCATCGATCAGGTTCATGGCGCCCTTGATAATCGCATTGTCTTCAAGAAACGAATCCTCGCAACGGGCGAGGATATCGACGATGGCGTTGCCGATGGTCAGCACGTCGAACTTTGGCATTCACTCTTCATCCTTTTGCGTTCAAGCTGCGCCATGGGTAGTGGCCTTTTCCGCCCAAGGGAAGAAGAAATGTCTCCATTCATGCCTACTATGCTTCGGGTTGGTCGTGAGTTTATCATCTGTCATCTGGCCGTCACGGTTTTCGCATATGTTGATCCCGTCCGGTAAGGTTGGCTGCCACGGATGTACTGGCGGCTGACTGCCGGATTTTTCATTCCATTACAGATCTGGACCAGAGCACGGTTGCATATATGCATTTGTTGCTCGGAAGCTTATGCGCTAGACGCATAGGATCGGAATATTCCAAGGTCCTACCGTGTCGCTCGTCCTCGCCAATGTCCTCCCGGTCTTCATTCTCATTCTGCTCGGCTGGCTGATCGCCAAATCCGGCCTTCTCAAAGCGGAGACCGGCGATGCGCTGGGCGAATTTGTCTTCAAGATCGCCGTTCCCATGCTGATCTTCCGCACGCTAGCAACGGCGCATTTCGAAGGCGTTTCGCCCTTCAGACTGTGGACCGCCTATTTTATAGGTGTCGCGATCACCTGGACCATCGGGGCTTTTATGGCAAAACGCGCCTTCGGGCGTGATGCCAAAGTTGCCGTGATTGCAGGCATGTCGGCAAGCTTCGCCAATAATGTCTTCATCGGCCTTCCGCTGGTCGATCATATCGTCGGTCAGGATGGGCTTGTTGCCATCTCCATCCTTCTCGCAATCCATCTGCCGATCATGATGATTGTCGGTACGGTGCTTATGGAAAGCGCCTCAGCCAAGGTGGATGGCACGGCTGCCCGCGGTATTGTCGCTGTTCTCAAGCAGGTAGGGACAAACCTTGCGCGTAATCCGCTCGTCATCGCCTTGACACTCGGACTTGCCTTCAATCTTTCCGGCCTGTCGATGAACGCACCAGTTGCCCTTGTCGTCGACCAGATTGCCGGCTCTGCCAGCCCGGCCGCACTGATTTCGATCGGGATGGCGCTGACGCGTTATCCGATCAAGGGCGATCTGGGGCTCTCATCTACCGCGGCCGTGCTCAAGCTATTCCTGATGCCGGCGTCCGTATTTGCGGCCTGCCAGCTACTGAACCTACGGCCGGACTGGACCGCTGCGCTGGTTCTGACCTCTTCCGTTCCGACAGGCATCAATGCCTGGCTGATTGCACAGCGTTTCCGCTCCAGCCAGAGCCTTGCCGCTTCCGTCATCAGCATCACAACCGCTTTCGGTGTCATCTCCGTCAGCATGTGGGCCTGGCTGCTTTCCTGACCGGAGGCAGAATGCAAAACGCCCGGCTGAGCCGGGCGTTATCTCTTAGGAACTCAAGAAGTAAAATCAGTTCGTAGCTGGTTCCGGTGCGTTCGGATCCGGCAGCGGCGCCGGGCTGTCGGACTGCTCGCGTATATAGGCGAGCAGATTGGCGCGCTCCTTGTCGTTCTTGATACCGGCAAAGCCCATGGCCGTGCCCTTTACATAAGCCTTCGGGCCGGCAAGGAAGTGGTTGAGATGATCGAAGGTCCAGGTTTCCTGGCCACCCTTGGAAAAATCCTTCATCCCAGCAGAATAAGAAAAACCCTCGTGCGTGGCGACCGGACGGTTCACAAGACCCCAGAGGTCAGGGCCAACCTTGTTCGGCCCTCCCTTCTCGATGGAGTGACAGCTCTGACACTTCTTGAAAACGGCGGCGCCGGCGGTGGCATCTGCGCTCGCCATGAGCTGGCCAACAGGCACGGCAGCGGGTGCGGCTTCTGCGCCGGCTGCTTCGCCGCCCGATGCTTCCTCCGCTGCGGCAATCGCGAAACCTTCCTTTTCAGGAACGGGAGAGTGAAAAATCCCCTCCGAAGCGATCGAAACCGACATCATCACGAAAACAGTGGCAAGCAACGCACCAACCGACATATTCACGTAGGGGTTCATCCAGAGCTCCTTCCCATCTCGTTGACTACCCTCTGGACCAACTTGCGGTACAAACGGCCATCTTGCAATCGCGCGGAAGCTATGTCTTTTGCCAAATCGTTGCAATTGGAAACAAAACGCGCCGCATGAGACTATTTGACACTCTTGACGCGAGAATAGAAGGCCTTCGATGACACAACCGGCAGCAGAAAAAACACTGGTCCTGATCCCGGCCCGAATGGCCTCGACCCGACTGCCGAACAAGCCGCTCGCCGACATCGCCGGCCTGCCGATGATCGTTCAGGTGGCAAAGCGCGCCGAGGAAGCAAAAGCCGGGCGCATTGTCGTGGCGGTCGACGATCAGGCCGTGTTCGATGTCGTCAAGGCAGCCGGTTTCGATGTCGTCATGACCCGCCAGGATCACCAGTCCGGCTCGGATCGCATCTACGAGGCGCTGCAGAAGGCCGACCCGGATGGCAAGGCGGAATTCGTCATCAACGTCCAGGGCGACCTGCCGACGATCGAGGCGGACGTGGTACGTGCTTCACTTCGACCGCTTCTCGACAATCCCTCGACCGATATCGCGACTCTGACCGTCGAAATCACCGACGAACACGAGAAAACCAATCCGAATGTGGTGAAGATCGTCGGCTCGCCGATTTCCGAAACCCGCCTGAAGGCCCTCTATTTCACCCGCGCGACCGCTCCCTATGGTGATGGCCCGCTTTACCATCACATCGGCCTTTACACCTATCGCCGCGCGGCTCTGGAAAAATTCGTCGCGCTCGGCCCGTCCCCCTTGGAAATGCGCGAGCGGCTGGAGCAGCTTCGGGCACTCGAGGCCGGCATGCGGATCGATGCCGAAATCGTGCACTCGATCCCGCTCGGCGTCGACACCCCTGCCGACCTTGAGAAAGCCCGTGCAATCCTGACGTCGCGCCAATCCTGAAAAGAGGCACCCGATGACCACGCTGACCAATCGCATTGCCTTCCAGGGCGACTACGGCGCCAATTCCGACATGGCTTGCCGCGACATGTTTCCCGACATGGAGCCGCTGCCCTGCGCGACCTTTGAAGATGCCTTCCAGGCGCTCGAAAGCGGCGAAGCCGATCTTGCGATGATCCCGATCGAAAACACGATTGCCGGGCGCGTGGCGGACATCCACACGCTGCTGCCGGAATCGCGGCTGCATATTATCGGTGAATATTTCATGCCGATTCGCTTCCAGCTGATGGTTCTGCCGGGTGTGAAGCATGACGAGATCCGCACGGTTCACAGCCATATCCATGCGCTGGGCCAATGCCGCAAAATCATCCGCTCGAACGGCTGGAAAGCCGTTGTTGCCGGCGATACGGCGGGGGCTGCCAAGATGGTGGCTGAAAAGGGCGATCACTCGATGGCGGCACTTGCGCCGCGGCTTGCCGCGGATCTCTACAAGCTCGAGATCCTGGCCGAAAACGTCGAGGATACGGAAAACAACGTAACCCGCTTCGTCGTTCTGTCGCGCGACGAGAAGTGGGTACAACGGAACAATCCGGAAGACGTGATCGTCACGACCTTCGTCTTCAATGTGCGCAACATCCCGGCAGCCCTCTACAAGGCGATGGGCGGTTTTGCGACCAACGGCATCAACATGACGAAGCTCGAAAGCTACCAGCTGGGTGGCAAGTTCGTCGCCACCCAGTTCTATGCCGATATCGAAGGCCATCCGGATGACGCGCCGGTGCGCCGGGCGCTGGAAGAGCTGCGATTCTTCTCCGAAAAGGTCCGCATTCTCGGCAGCTACAAGGGACACCCGATGCGCGGCGCGCTGCAGAAAGCATAAGGCGCTTCAACGCGCTAAGCCAGAACGAGGCATCGGAAGACTAGTAAGGGATTTGCAAAAGGCGGCGTGTTCAACGCCGCCTTTTGTGTTTCAGACCGCTTCGATCCTGGCATAGACGCGCAGGCGATGGCCATCGGGATCGGTCGCGACGAAGGTATAGCCGAAGTCCAGTTCCGCCGGTGTCTGCAGCACACGCAGGCCCTTCTTTGCCCATTCGCCATAGGTGCGATCAACATCAGCAGTTTTTTCGAGCCGGTAGCAGATTTCCATGGAGCCGCTTTCCGCCGTCACCGACGGCTGCGCCGTGTGGCGCGACCACAGACCGAGCTTCATGCCATTGGACAGTACGAACAGTGCGAATGTCGGTGAGCTTTCCACCGGTTCAACACCGAGCAGATCGCGATAAAATGCAGCGCTTGCGAGCGGGTTGTCGACGAAAAGAATAGTGAAATCAGGATGGATCATGTCAGTGCTCCTTGTTGAGACCGACTCGGATCTAGCCCACCATGCTGTCAAATTCTGTCAGCAGCAATTTAGTCGGTCGTGGGAATGCCTTCTGCGCGTCGCCACTCTTTCAGCAGTGCCGGGCGGCGGCGCGGGTAACACTTTCCTGTCGAGACCGCGGAGACGATGCGGTCCGTGCGGAAATGGCGAAATCCCTGTCGCAGCTCGCACCAGCCTACCATCACCCGGACACTGTCGAAAAAACCGAGCGCAAAAGGCCAGACGCGGCGCTCGGTCAGTGCACCCTTTTCATCTTCATAGGCGAGGTCGAGCATGTGTTCGGCGCGGATTGCCTTGCGGATCATCGCCAGATCGCTCCTGTCCTCCCTGTTTCGCGGCGCTGCCACGAGCAGAGTGGAATTATCGATCTCTTCCCTGAGTTCGGCCGGCAGGACTGCGGCGATCTTCTGCAGCGCATCCACGGCACCGGCTGCAAGTATCGGATCGGCCATTTTCGCAACCCAGCGGGAGCCGAGCACGAGAGCCTCGATCTCCTCTTGCGAAAACATCATCGGCGGCAGCATGAAACCGGGTTTCAGGATATAGCCGAGCCCAGCTTCTCCCTCGATCAAGGCCCCTTGCGCCTGAAGGCTGGC
Organism: Neorhizobium sp. LMR1-1-1.1; assembly: GCF_040675795.1. NCBI lineage: Bacteria > Pseudomonadati > Pseudomonadota > Alphaproteobacteria > Hyphomicrobiales > Rhizobiaceae > Neorhizobium > Neorhizobium sp. LMR1-1-1.1. The sequence continues at coordinate 83,058 of NZ_JBEGHE010000025.1, read as the reverse complement.
GATGTCGCGGTAGAGCGTGCGGAGGCTGACGCCGGTTTCGGCGGCAAGCGTTGCACCGCTGACCGGCTGCCGATACCGCCGCATGACCTGTAGAAGGACAAGAAGGCGCTCCGAGCGGGCCACTGTCATCAGGCGCCTCCGGTTTCCAGCCTACTCGCGCGGGCCGCAGAACTGTTACTCAAGCGACGCCCGATTGCTCATCCGGCCAGTCGATCCAATCCTTCATCAGCCGATAGGCGATCGCGCCGCTGGCGGGGCCGAAGGGTTTCATATCCGGGCCGGCGTCGAGCATATGCCTGACCTCATCACGGGTGAACCAACGGACATCCGACATTTCTTGCGGATCAATGGTGATCTCGGTGGAGAGCGCCTCGGAATAACAGCCGATCATCAGCGAGTGCGGCATGGGCCAGGGCTGGGAAGCGTGATACCGCACGCGACCGACCTCGATGCCCGATTCCTCGACCGTCTCGCGGCGAACCGCATGCTCGATCGTTTCGCCCGGTTCGACGAAACCGGCGAGGCAGGAATACATGCCCTCCTGAAAATGATGGCTGCGGCCGAGCAGGCAGCGATCGTTCTCGACATCGACCGTCAGCATGATGACGACCGGATCGGTGCGCGGAAACATCATATGTTCGCACGCCGTGCAGACCCGCTTGTAGCCGCCGATTTTCATTTCAGTCGGCGAGCCGCATTTGCCGCAGAAGCGGTTGGCCGCGTTCCAGGACAAAAGCGAGATCGCCTGGGCGACCTCCCCCTGCAGCTCCGCGTCGATCAGCGCTTCGCGGTAGAGCGCGCGGGCATCCGTGGGCTTGTACTGGCCGGCAAGTTCTTCCGCCGGGACATTGACGGGAATCGCCACGCGCGGCTCACCGTTTTCGCGGTAGCCGAGCAGGATGGCATTGTCGAAATCAGGCTTCAGTTCCGCCAGTTCGTAAGCCGCGAAAAGCGGGTCCAGAACCTGTTCGTCATGTTTGAGGATGAGCTTTGCACCGGCGAAGGCGAGAATATGGGTCCCCTCGATCGCCAGCGCCTCGCTAACGCAGTCGTCGGCGCGATATTCGCCCCGACGGTCGAGCCTATTGCCGGAAAAGGCCGTCAGGTTGCCGGGCTCCGGATGAGGCGCATCCGTCTCGAAAAGTTTTCTTGTCATGATACGAGATTTTCCGTCAGGCTTTTGATCAATAATTGCTTGGCTGTATCTTCATAAGGCTCCGCCTGGCCATAACCCCAGATCGGTCCCGGCCAGTTCGGGTCACGGTCGAACCGTGCGACGATATGCACATGCAGCTGACGAACGATATTGCCGATCGCAGCCACATTGATCTTTTCGGCCCCTGTCGCCTTTTTCAGCGCGACCGCCACCATATTGGTCTCGAAGGTCAGAAGCGCCTGGTCGAGCGGCGTCAGCTCGAACAGCTCGCTCACATCATTGCGCTGCGGCACCAGCATGAACCAAGGCCAGCGGCTGTCCTTCATCATCCTGAGCTGACAGAGGCCGAAGCTCTCCACAAGCTCGGTATCCCTGGCAAGCCGTGGATCCAGTTCAAAGGCGCTCAAGCGATCCTCCCGGCATTTTCGGTGTTGTGATTTTCGATACTGATAGTTTTTTACAGGGTTGGCTTGCATTTGGAAGCATTATTGCCGATATGTGCGGCGGGAGGTTGGTGGTGGACGAGCCACTCGCCAACCGGGTCAGGTCCGGAAGGAAGCAGCCCTAACGAGCCAGGCACGGGTCGCCGTGCCAGCCTCCCACCTTCTCATCTTGGTCAACGCCCGGTCCGGTCAAGATCGCCTGACTGCCGGAATGGCCGTACAGGCCCGAGGGCCTATAGTCAGGACCTTATGAGCGATAGCGGGCCGACATCAATCAATCCCTCATCCCCTGCCCCTTCGGGCAGCACCGGATATCGGGTACTCGCCCGCAAGTACCGGCCGAAGGATTTCTCCGACCTGATGGTCGGTCAGGAACCGATGGTCCGCACGCTGACCAATGCGTTTGAGACCGGCCGCATTGCGCAAGCCTATATGCTGACGGGCGTACGCGGTGTCGGCAAGACGACCACCGCACGTATTCTTGCTCGGGGGCTCAACTACAAGACGGCCGAAATCGATCGTCCGACAATCGACCTGCGTGAACCCGGCGAACATTGCCAGGCGATCATGGAAGGCCGGCATGTCGACGTGATCGAGATGGATGCCGCGTCCCATACCGGTATCGACGATATCAGAGAGATCATCGAGCAGGTGCGCTACCGCCCGGTTTCGGCGCGCTACAAGGTCTATATCATCGACGAAGTGCACATGCTCTCGACGCAGGCCTTCAACGGGCTGTTGAAGACACTCGAAGAGCCGCCGGAACATGTGAAGTTCATTTTCGCGACGACGGAAATCCGCAAGGTTCCGATCACTGTCCTTTCCCGCTGCCAGCGTTTTGATCTGCGCCGTATCAGCGCTGCCGATCTGGTCGGCCTGTTTACCACCATTCTGGAGAAGGAAGGCGTGCCTGCCGAGCAGGAAGCATTGGCGATGATCGCGCGTGCCGCCGAAGGCTCCGCCCGCGACGGCCTTTCGCTGCTCGACCAGTCGATCGCCCATGGCGGCGGCAGCGTGCATGCGGATACCGTGCGCGGCATGCTGGGCCTTGCCGACCGCGCCCGCATCGTCGACCTGTTCGAGCATATTGTGAAGGGCGATATCACGGCTGCACTTTCCGAATTCAACGCTCAATACGAGGCCGGCGCCAATCCGGTCGTCGTCCTGACGGATCTGGCCGATTTCACCCATCTGGTCACCCGGTTCAAATATATTCCCGAAGCTGCCGACGATCCTTCGCTGAGCGAAGTGGAGCGCGTGCGCGGCCGGGAGTTTTCCGAAAATGTGGCGGTCAGCGCGCTGTCGCGTATCTGGCAGATGCTGCTCAAGGGCATTCCGGAGGCGGAAGGTTCTTCGCGCCCGGCAGGTGCTGCCGAAATGGTACTGATCCGGCTGACGCATGCGGCATCGCTCCCCTCCCCCGAGGATGCGGCGCGGCGGCTGGCGGATTTTGCCAATAGCGATGGCCAGCCTATGCCCAATGCCGGCGGCGGAAATGACGGCGGGCGCGGCACACAGATGGCGCAGCAGACGACCGTCAACGCCCGTGGTTTCGATGGCGGAGGCCAGCGCGCTCCATCCGGCGGACCGACAGCCATGCTGCAGGCGGTGCCAAACACGACGCCTCGGGAAATGCCCGTCGGCCGCATCGAAGAACGCCCGTCCGAGAGACCGGAGCCGAAGGTTGCCGTCCGTTCGCTGCACGATGTCGTTGACCTCTGCACCGAGAACCGCGACCCGAGGCTGAAGGCGCTGGTGCGCAATTTCGTCCGGCTGGTGAAGATCGAACCCGGCCGTCTCGATATCCGCATGACGGATGGCGGTCCCGGCACGCTGCCCGGTGAACTCGGCGTCAAGCTAAAGGAATGGACCGGCATCCACTGGATCGTTACGCTCAGCAAGGACGAAGGCGAGCCGACGCTGGTGGAGGCTGATGCCAGCGCTCGCGAAGCACGAATGACCGATGCGCGGGCCGATCCGGATGTCGCAGCGATCCTGTCGCAATTTCCGGGCGCCAAGATCACCGACGTCAGGATCCGTGTGCTTGAGGAAGACAACGAGGTCGAGGATGCGCCGGCACCGGCCATCGTGGAATCCGCTGAGGGCGATATCCTGCCCGGCGACGACATCGAGCTATAAAGAAGAAGAGGAATTACCGATGCGCGACATCATGGGCATGATGGGCAAGGTCAAGGAAATGCAGGCCAAGATGGAGAAGATGCAGGCGGATATCGCTGCTCTCGAAGTCGAAGGCACGGCTGGCGGTGGTCTCGTGACCGTCAAGATGAACGGCAAGGGCGAAATGCTCGGCCTGAAGATCGATCCTTCGCTGTTCAAGGAAGACGATATCGAGATACTCGAAGACCTGATCGTTGCCGCACACAAGTCGGCCAAGGATCGCGCTGAGCAGATTACCGCCGAAAGGACCAAGGAACTGACCGCCGGCCTGCCGATCCCGCCCGGCATGAAGCTGCCGTTCTAATCCTGTCTCGAGAAGGGCGGTTCCGATGACATTGGCTTCCGTGCTCGTATTTGCCGCCGCGCTGTTCGTCGCGGCGGGCTCTCCCGGCCCCAGCATCGCCGCGCTCGTCTCGCGCGTGCTGACAAAGGGCTGGCGTGACGTTTTGCCCTTCCTGATGGCGATGTGGGTGGGGGAGACCGTATGGCTATCCTTTGCGGTTGCCGGCCTTTCCGCCATCGCCGAAAGTTTTCAGCCCGTCTTCGTCGCAATCAAGTGGATCGGCGTCGCCTATCTTCTCTATCTCGCCTGGAAGATGTGGTTTGCCAGAACAGATGCTGCTAACGGCGAACTGCCTGAAAGCCGTTCTGCGGCAAGGATGTTCTTCGCCGGACTGACCGTGACACTCGGCAACCCGAAGATCATGATGTTCTATGTCGCGCTTTTGCCGTCGATCATCGATCTCAACGGCGTCACGCTGATCGGCTGGCTGGAACTGGTCGCCGCGATGCTGATCGTGCTTGCGACCGTCGATATCGTCTGGATCACGCTGGCGAACAAGGCGCGGCAATTTCTGAAAAGCCCGCGCGCGCTGAAGCTTGCCAACCGCATCTCGGCCGGCACCATGGCCGGTGCGGCTGCCGCCATCGCGACCCGATAAAACTCAGAAATTATACCTGACGCCGACGACATTGGCGTTGGAGCCGCCATGCATGTCGCCAAGCGTGCCCCAAGCGCCGGAGCGGTGATGCAGGCGCCAGAAAAGCTCTAGCTCCGGTTTCGTGACGCTGCTGAAACTCAGTTCCGGCCCAAGATAGAAAAGCGTCGAGGCATCGCCGTCGCGCTCGATTTCATTGCGTCTTTCACGCCCGCTCATCGTACCGGTCACATGGCTGATGCCGAAGGTGAATGAGGGAATGATGCGGAGTGTATTGGCAATCTCGATCGCATCGTAACGACCGACAACACCGCCCCAGATCTCCGCATTGGTATTGCCGTTGAACCGCCCGGCAAGGCCTGCCTCAAGGCCCAGCTTTACCGAACCGATGCTGTAGGGAAAAAATTGATAGCCGATGCCGAAGATCGGGCGGTTCTCGTAATCCACACCGAAAGGATTGGCCGCTTCGGCCATATCACCATCGACCATCGCTCCACCGAACGCGAAGATCGAGTGCTCGACATCGGTTTCCTCGGCCGCAGCCAGACCTGAGGTCGCAAGATACGCGACCAGCGCGCCGGACATGAACCCGAAGGGGATGCGTCTCAAAAAACTCATACAAAGCTCCGCATAGCCATCAATCAAGCGGTATAGGGCCTTAAACCTAAGCAACCATATCACCATAGATCACGGTTTCGTGATATATTATACGGTCGGCTGAAACCGTTCTATCCAGCGGCTCGCGATCGGCGCGGAGAGAAAACGGAGCGTCTCGGCCTCAGACAGCTTTCGCCCCATCGACGCCAGAAGCTCGGCAACAGGTACACGCTCGCCGCGATAGAATTCGTAACTCACATCGTGTCCTGCCTGGATCATCCCCGGGTTGATAACTCTGCAATAAATGCCGGGGCGACCTGATTTGAGAACGGTCCTGCCAAATACCGGATCGCCGATTCGAGCAGTAAGCGTATTGCAGGGCGAACGCGGAGAGGTGGCTTCAAGCACGACATCGCCCACATGAAACCTGTCTCCCACCGCCACGTCCCGATTGTCGAGGCCCTTGATGACAAGGTTCTCGCCGAATGTTCCGGGCGGCAGGTCGCGCCCGAGTTCTGCCGCCCACCAGTCAAGTGTCAGCGATCCTTCGAGCAAGATCGCCTGATCCGGCCCGCCGTGATGTTTCCTGTTGCAGACGGCATCTCCAACCAGACCGACTTTGTCGATCAGCACCTGACCGTTGACCGGTGCCTTGTAGATGCCCGTCTTGTAACTCTTTCCCGGCAAACGCTGCGCGTGGCCGATGCAGATCGCGACAAGTTTCATGCGGGTCCTGGTCCTTCGGTCTTTCCGTTCAACCGACATATGGGCTAAAGGAAGCACATGGCAAAGCGAGTCACCGGCCCCGAAATCGAAAAACTCATCCAGCTTCTGGCAAAAGTCCCCGGCCTTGGTCCGCGGTCTGCACGCCGGGCAGCGCTGCACCTGATCAAGAAGAAGGATCAGCTGCTCGGTCCTTTGTCTCATGCGATGGGCGAGGCCTATGACAAGGTGAAGATCTGCTCGCGCTGCGGCAATGTCGATACGTCCGATCCCTGCACCGTCTGCACCGATATCCGCCGTGATCACTCGATGCTGATCATCTGCGAAGACGTTTCCGACCTCTGGGCGCTGGAACGCGCCGGCGCGATGAATGCCGCCTATCATGTTCTCGGCGGTACGCTATCGCCGCTCGATGGCGTCGGTCCCGATGACCTGAACATCCGCGCACTTGTCGATCGCGTCAGTGAAGGGACGGTGAAGGAGATCATCATCGCGGTCAATGCGACTGTCGAAGGGCAGACGACGGCCCATTACATCACCGACCAGCTTTCCGATTTCAACGTCAAGATAACGCGGCTTGCCCATGGCGTGCCGGTCGGCGGCGAACTCGATTATCTCGACGAGGGCACGCTGACGGCAGCGCTGCGAGCACGGACGGCGATCTGACATTTTTCGAGGAGGACGACGATGGTGAAGCAAGCCCCCCTCTGCCCTGCCGGGCATCTCCCCCACAAGGGGGGAGATCACAAGCATCACGACCACCATTCCCAAATTGCGAAACGCTGTGCGGCAGCACTGCCGTTGAACGAGGCAGGCCAGCGCGCCCATCTGATCTCCCTCCGTGTGGGGGAGATGCCCGGCAGGGCAGAGGGGGGTATCCGCCGTCGCGCCGCAGCACTGCTTCTGGCCCTCACCGCCATCGTCTCGCCTCTCCCCGCTTCCGCCCAGAACCGGCCGGATGTTGAGCGCCAGTTCCAGCAGTGGATCGCGACCGATCTTGGACCGGAGGCGCGCAAGGCGGGGATTTCGGACAAGACGCTGCGCGCGGCATTTGACGGGATCAAGCTCAATTGGAGCCTGCCCGATCTCGTTCCGCCAGGCTCCAAACCGCCGAAGCAGCAGGACCAGAGCCAGGCGGAATTTTCTTCTCCCGGCGCATACTTCAACGAGAACCGGCTGCAGACGCTGGGCTTGGCAGGGCGCGGGCTGGCCGGCACCTATGCGGCGGGCCTGAAGAAGATCGAAGCAGCCTATGGCGTTCCCGGCGAGATCATCATCGCTGTCTGGGGCCGTGAATCCGGTTTTGGAAGGGCGAAACTCCCCTATTCGGCGGTCGAGGTACTGGCAACCAAGGCCTTCATGTCGACCCGCAAGCCGATGTTCCGCGAAGAGCTGATCGCGGCGCTGACCATGATCGAGCGCGGCGATGTCAGTGCTGCGACGATGAAGGGATCATGGGCCGGAGCGCTCGGCCAGCCGCAGTTCATGCCCACGAGCTATCTGAAATATGCCGTCGACTTCGACAAGGACGGCCATCCGGATATCTGGAACTCGGTGCCGGACACGCTCGCCTCCATAGCCAACTATCTGAGGCATGAAGGCTGGCAGCGCGGTCGCGACTGGGGCTTCGAAGTGTCGATTCCCGCCAATGTCTCCTGCGCGCAGGAAGGGCCGGACCTTGCCAAGCCGATCTCCGCCTGGAATTCGACCGGGATCACGCGGATTTCCGGCAAGGCTTTTCCGGCTTCGGAAATGAAAGCGCCGGGGATGATGCTGCTTCCCGCAGGGAGAAACGGGCCGGAATTCATCGTCACGCCGAATTTCTATGTGCTGAAGGAATATAACAATTCCGACCTCTATGCGCTGTTCATCGGCAATCTGGCTGATCGCATCGCTTACGGTGGTGGCCCGTTCCAGGCCAAGTGGGGCGATGTCGGCAAGATGCTGCGCTCCGATGTACTTGCGATGCAGAAGGCGCTGGTCGCCAAGGGTTATGATGTCGGCAATGTCGACGGATTGCCGGGCTTCAAGACCCGCCGCTCGCTCGGCGACTGGCAGGCAAAGGCCGGCATTTCTCCAACATGCTATCCGGATGCCTCGCTCAAGGCCAAGTTAAGATAAGTCGAGTTTCAGCCCCTCGTGGCTCGCGACGAAACCTTGTCTTTCATAAAAACGGATCGCATCTGGCCGCCGTTTGTCCGACGTCAGTTGCACAAGGCCGCAGCCCTTTTCTTTCGCCTGCTCGACCGCCCACTCGATCATGGCGGCGCCCAATCCGCCGCCACGATGGCTTGCAGCAATCCTCACGCTTTCGATCTGGCCTCGCCACATGCCCTTGCGTGACAAGCCGGGAATGAAGGAGAGCTGCAGGCAGCCGATCACCTCTCCATCGTCATCGACGGCAACGGCCAGCAATTGGTTGGGATCGGCTTCGATTGCGGCGAAAGCCTCCAAGTAGGCTTGATCCATCTCCTTGGACGCAACCTCTCTGGTTGCGCCGATCGGATCATCTGCCAGAAGTGTGATGATTGCGGGCAGATCGGTGGAGCTTGCATTGCGGAACATCCCTCGACCTCAATGCAGATCGACATGATGCTTGTGAAAGATATCGTCCTTGGGCGGGATGGTCTGCCGTTCGATCATACGGTGGACCCGTGGTCCATCCACGCCCTTGTGAAGCTTTCGGATCGCATCCCAGATCTCCTCATCTATCTGCAGGCGGCGGCGGTTATGGCGGACATAATCTGCCCAGGTGGCGGTGTGATAGGTCTCCGTCCAGATTTCTGGATGTTCTAGATCGCGCATCAAGGCCCATTGGCGTGCGCCATCACGAATGCGTACCCGGCGGCGGCGCGCCATCAGGGTGAGGAATTCGGGGATATCGTGCTCGGCGATCTCATAGTCGATCTGCAACACGATCGGGCCGCTTCGTGGCTGCAGGTCGAGCCGCAGCATCGGTTCGTTGAACTTGTTCAGCGGGCTCAGGTCGATATCGGTAAACTGCGGCAGCGGATTCCTCAAACCTGCTAGTCCACCTACAAGCATCGCCAGGCTGGCGAGGCTCAAGGAGACTGAAACGCCGAGATTTTCAGCACCAACGCCCCAGATCCAGCTGCCGACCGCCATGCCGCCGAATGTCGTCGTCTGGTAGAAGGATAGTGCGCGGCCGACAACCCAGCGCGGTGCCGACAGCTGCACGGTCGTGTTGAAAAGCGACAGGGCCAGAACCCAGCACGCCCCCGGCACGATCAGCACGAGCGCCGTCAGCGCGGTATTGGTGCTGAGCGCTATGACGGAGGAACTTGCCGCAAAACCGAGGAAAGCGAACTGGACAATCCTCTCGCTCGTCAGCTTTTCGCGCAGCCGCGCATTCGACATGGCGCCGCCGATCGCGCCGACACCGAAACAGCCGAGCATAATGCCGTATGTCAACGGCCCGCCCGAGACGAGATCGCGCGCGACGATCGGCAAAAGCGCCAGAATGGCGCTGGCAGAGAAGCCGAATAGCATGCCGCGCAAAAGAACATTGAGGATGTTCGGCGACATGGAAACATAGCCGAGACCTGCCGAAAGCGCCCTTAGAAGTGTTTCGCGTGGCAGCGCATCGTCGCGACGCTCCGGCTTCCAGCGCAACAGCGCATACATGAGCGCAACGTAACTTGCGGCATTCAGGGCGAAGGCGGCAGCAGCACCTGCCGCTGCGACGACAGCGCCGCCGATCGCCGGTCCGACACTGCGGGTAATGTTGAAGCCGACGCTGTTGAGCGTCACGGCCTGGGGCAGCATTTCACGCGAGACGATATCGCCGACGGACGCCTGCCATGCGGGATTGTTGAGCGCCACGCCGCACCCGAGCAGGAAGGTGAAACAGAGAAGCAGCCAGGGCGTCAGCAGGTCCAGATAGGCAAAGATAGTCAGCGCTATAGAGACGGCCAGCATGAAGAGCTGCGCCGTCAGCATGATACTGCGTCGGTTGAAATTGTCGGCGAGAGCCCCCGCAATCAGCGAGAACAACATGATCGGCAGGGTGGTAGAAGACTGGACGAGCGCCACCATGTCCTGGGAATTGGAGATCGAGGTCATCATCCAGGCGGCGCCGACGGCCTGAATCAAGCCACCGAAATTCGATGCAAGGCTCGCTATCCATATTGTGCGGAAGGTCTGGTTCTTGAACGGCGCGAGTGTGGCTATCCTGTCCGGCACGATGTGGCTCTTGCTCCTCTTCCCGACTCTCTGAACCGGTTATAGACGTCGAACAGGCTAATTCCAGCTTTGAATGGCGGAAATGCGGAAGTCTTGCAATTGCCGGTCCAAGCGCGTATATGCAGCCCATATTCTTGATCGTCCGATGAAGAGTGGGCCCACACCGGACCCGCTCTTTTTTGTTAGGCGATCGCTTCAACCCGCACTGTGAGCGGGGATTGAACCGGAGAGCTTATGCAGCAGACAGACCACGAGCCGCGTCTCATCGTCGAGACTGGTCTCGACCTCAGGATCGCCGAAATCATCGAGCCGGTACTGACCGCCATGGATTACCGTCTGGTCCGGGTGCGCATGCTGAACCTGAACGGCATGACCCTGCAGGTCATGGCCGAGCGCAATGACGGCACGATGGATGTCGAAGGCTGCGAAGCCGTATCGGTCGCCATCTCACCCGTTCTTGATGTAGAAGATCCGATCGATCGCGAGTATCATCTCGAAGTGTCTTCGCCGGGCATCGACCGGCCGATGGTGCGCAAGTCGGATTTTGCACGCTGGACCGGCCATCTGGTGAAATGCGAGACGTCGATCATGATCGACAACCGCAAGCGGTTCCGCGGCAAGATCGCCGAAGTCAACGAAGAAGGTTTCACCGTCGAGCGCGACCAAGTCGCCTATGGTGAGGAACCACGCGTAACGATCCCGTTCTCGGCGCTGGCCGAAGGCAAGCTGATCCTGACGGACGATCTGATCCGCGATGCGCTGCGCGCCGACAAGCTCGCCAAGCAGCAGGCCGCGAACCAGAACGACGAAGCTGAAGACGAAGAATAATCGACCAACACACTGGCCTTTCCGAGGAGGGAGGGCCGCCAGAATTGGACCTACGGAGACCAACGACAATGGCAGTGAGCGCAAACCGGCTTGAACTTCTGCAGATCGCAGACGCTGTGGCCCGCGAAAAGGTCATCGACCGCGAGATCGTGCTGGCTGCGATGGCTGACGCCATCCAAAAGGCCGCCCGCTCGCGTTACGGTTCGGAAACCAATATCCGCGCCGACATCAATTCCAAGACCGGCGAAATCCGCCTGCAACGCCTTCTTGAGGTCGTTGAAGTCGCCGAAGACTACGGAACGCAGATCCCTTTGGTTTTGGCCCGCGACCGCAATGTTGATGCCAAGATCGGCGACTTCATTGCCGACCCGCTGCCGCCGATGGATTTCGGCCGTATCGCCGCGCAGTCCGCCAAGCAGGTCATCGTCCAGAAGGTGCGCGAAGCCGAGCGTGACCGTCAGTTCGACGAATTCAAGGATCGCGTCGGTGAAATCGTCAACGGCACCGTCAAGCGCGTCGAGTACGGCAATGTCATCGTGGATCTCGGCCGTGGCGAAGGCATCATCCGTCGTGACGAGATGATCCCGCGCGAAAACATGCGTTACGGCGATCGCGTCCGCGCCTATGTCTACGACGTCCGTCGCGAACAGCGCGGCCCGCAGATCTTCCTGTCGCGTACTCATCCTCAGTTCATGGTGAAGCTGTTCACCATGGAAGTTCCGGAAATCTACGACGGCATCATCCAGATCAAGTCGGTTGCCCGTGACCCGGGTTCGCGCGCCAAGATCGCCGTCATCTCGAACGACTCGTCGATCGACCCGGTCGGCGCCTGCGTCGGTATGCGCGGTTCCCGCGTTCAGGCCGTTGTCGGCGAACTGCAGGGCGAAAAGATCGACATCATTCCGTGGAGCCAGGATCCGGCTTCCTTCATCGTCAACGCCCTGCAGCCGGCTGAAGTCGCCAAGGTCGTTCTCGACGAGGATGCAGAGCGTATCGAAGTCGTGGTTCCGGATGAGCAGCTGTCGCTGGCCATCGGCCGCCGCGGCCAGAACGTTCGCCTCGCTTCGCAGCTGACCGGCTGGGATATCGACATCATGACGGAAGCCGAAGAGTCGGAACGCCGTCAGAAGGAATTCAACGAGCGCACCAACCTGTTCATGGAAGCTCTCGATGTCGACGAAATGGTCGGCCAGGTGCTTGCTTCGGAAGGCTTTGCCCAGGTCGAGGAACTGGCCTACACCAACCTCGACGAAATCTCGTCGATCGACGGCTTCGACGAAGACACCGCCAACGAGATCCAGACCCGCGCCCGCGAGTATCTGGAGCGTATCGAAGCTGAAAACGATGCCAAGCGCGTTGCTCTCGGCGTCCAGGACGAGCTGAAGCAGATCGAAGGCCTCACCGCTCAGATGCTGGTCGCGCTCGGCGAAGAAGGCATCAAGACGGTCGAGGACTTTGCCGGCTGCGCTGCTGACGATCTCGTCGGCTGGTCGGAACGCAAGGATGGCGAGACCAAGAAGTTCGAAGGCACGTTCTCGAAGTTCGACGTTTCCCGCGTCGAGGCTGAAAACATGATCGTTCAGGCCCGTCTGCTCGCAGGCTGGATCACCGAAGAAGATCTCGCCAACGAACAGGCTGATGATGAGGCCGAGGAGGAGGCCGTCGCCGCCGATCAGGAATGATCGCGGACGACAATGGTACGGATGATGCAGATATTTGGCCGGACGATTTCGTCGTGAACGACCGTACCTGCATCGTCACCCGCGAGGCGACAGACCCGAAGGACCTTATCAGGTTCGTCCGCGCTCCCGACGGGAGCGTGGTTCCGGATTTGAAACGGCAGCTTCCCGGACGGGGCTGCTGGATCAAGGCGGAACGAGAGCTTGTCGACCGGGCGGTGAAGCGGAAGCTGTTTTCTCGCGCTTTCAAGAGCGAGACGAAAGCGGCGGACGATCTCGGCGCACTGGTCGATCGGCTTCTGGTCGCCGACCTTGCCGGAATGATGAACATGGCGCGTAAGGCAGGTCAGTTCGTTTCCGGCGCGATGAAGGTCGATGCCGCAGTCCGCTCGGGAGCCGCCGCCGGCGTTTTCCATGCTTCCGATGCCGCGGCAGACGGCGTTCGAAAGATAGACCAGGCCCGAAAGGCCTTTAAGCTCGGCACCGATGCCGAACATGACATTCCGGCCTTTTTGCTCCTCACCGGGGCGGAATTGGACGAAGTGATGGGCGAGAATGCTTTTATCCATGCTTGCGCGCTTGCAGGGCAGGCAGGTGAGGGTGTAGTGAAGCGCGCAAACCTACTTGAGCAGTACCGTAAAGGCGGTCTGCCCCAGACAAAGGATGTCTTTGACATGCCTAAACCATGACGCTGTCACCGGCTCTAGCCGGACGCAGATCGATTTATACGACTTGAACGACAGGTTCTGATGGCTTCCATCCGTTCCTGTACGAAGGAACAGGAACGGAATGACCGACAACAAAGACGACAAGACACTCGGCGTGAAGAAGACCCTCTCGCTCAAGCCATCCGGCATGAACCAGGGTACTGTGCGCCAGGACATGGGTCGCGGCCGCACGAAAGCGGTCGTCGTCGAAACGGTGAAACGCCGCCCGACCCGCCCGCAGGACGAAAAGCCGATTACCCCGATCGCGGCCCCTGCAGCCCCGGCTCCGCGCCCGGTTGAAGCCGCAGCACAGCCTGCTCCGCAGCAGCCGCGCCCGCAACCGGCAGCGCCGGTGCACCAGCCTGCGCCACAGGCACAGCGCCCTGCGCAGCCGCAGGGTCAGCGCCCCGGTTCGCACCAGGGCCAGCGTCCGGGCTCCAACTACGGCCAGCAACAGGGCCAGCGTCCGCAGCAGGGTCAACGCCCGCAGCAGTCCGGTCAGCGTCCGCAACAGAACCGCCCGAACGTGCTTCACGATCTCTCCGCCGGCGAAATGGAAGCCCGTCGCCGCGCTCTGGTGGAAGCACAGGCACGCGAAGTCATCGAAGCCAAGCAGCGCGCTGAAGACGAAGCCCGCCGTGCAGCCGAAGCAGAGGCCCGCAAGGCCGAAGAGGCTGCGGAAGCAGCTCGTCGTGCAGCCGAACCGGCTCCAGAGCCGGAACCTGAACCCGTCGCGCCTCAGCCGGCCCCGGTCGCTGCCCGTGCGCCCGAGCGCAACACCGATCGCGCACCTGCCGATCGTGGAGCCGCTGGCCGCCCGCAGGACGGTCGTCCGCAGTCGCCGCGCCCAGGCACCGATGCTCCCGCAGCGCAGCCGGGTGCCGTACGTGGCCGCCGTGCCAATGACGAAGATGATGACCGTGGCCCGTCCCGCAGCGCCGGTGCGCCCGGTCGTGGCCGCGTGGTCGCTCCAGCTCCTGCCAAGCCGCCGGCACGCCCGAAGGGTGACGAAGGCCGTCGCCAGGGCAAGCTGACCATCACCACTGCCGGTTCGGACGAGGACGGTAACGCCCGTGGCCGTTCGATGGCCGCGATGCGCCGTCGTCAGGAAAAATTCCGCCGCAGCCAGATGCAGGAAACCCGTGAAAAGGTTGTCCGCGAAGTCATCCTGCCGGAAACGATCACCATTCAGGAACTGTCGCAGCGCATGTCCGAACGCGCGGTCGACGTCATCAAGTACCTGATGAAGGAAGGCCAGATGATGAAGCCGGGCGACGTCATTGACGCCGATCTAGCAGAACTCATCGCCGCCGAATTCGGCCATACCGTCAAGCGCGTCTCGGAATCCGACGTCGAAGAAGGCATCTTTGACAAGGCCGACGATGCGGGCGAAATGGTATCGCGCCCGCCGGTCGTTACGATCATGGGTCACGTCGACCACGGCAAGACCTCGCTGCTCGACGCTATCCGCCAGGCGAATGTCGTGTCCGGTGAGGCCGGCGGCATCACCCAGCATATCGGTGCCTACCAGGTCGAGAAGAACGGTCAGAAGATCACCTTCATCGACACCCCCGGCCACGCCGCCTTTACGGCCATGCGTGCCCGTGGTGCGCAGGCGACGGATATCGCGATCCTGGTGGTTGCAGCCGACGACAGCGTGATGCCGCAGACGATCGAATCCATCAACCATGCCAAGGCGGCGGGTGTACCGATCATCGTGGCAATCAACAAGATCGACAAGCATGAAGCCAAGCCGGACAAGGTTCGTCAGCAGCTCCTGCAGCACGAAGTCTTCGTCGAATCGCTCGGCGGTGAAGTGCTCGACGTCGAGGTTTCGGCCAAGAACAAGACAAACCTCGACAAGCTGCTCGAAGCCGTGTTGCTACAGGCCGAAATTCTCGACCTGAAGGCCGACCCGACGCGTACTGCCGAAGGTACGGTCATTGAAGCACAACTCGACCGTGGTCGTGGTGCGGTTGCGACCGTGCTCGTCCAGAAGGGTACGCTGAAGCCGGGCCAGATCATCGTTGCCGGCGATCAGTGGGGCCGTGTTCGTGCTCTCGTCACCGACAAGGGCGACCACGTCAAGGAAGCCGGTCCGGCAACCCCGGTCGAAGTGCTTGGTCTATCTGGCACGCCTGCTGCCGGTGACCGCTTCGCCGTCGTCGAAAACGAAGCTCGTGCCCGCGAAATCTCCGAGTATCGCCAGCGTCTTGCTCGCGACAAGGCGGTTGCCCGCCAGTCCGGCCAGCGCGGTTCGCTCGAGCAGATGATGAGCAAGCTGCAGAATACCGGCTTCAAGGAATTCCCGCTGGTCATCAAGGGTGACGTGCAGGGTTCGGTCGAAGCGATCATAGCGTCGCTCGACAAGCTTGGTACCGACGAAGTTCGTGCCCGTATCGTCCATTCGGGCGCCGGCGCGATCACCGAGTCGGATATCTCGCTCGCCGAGGCATCGGATGCCGCAATCATCGGCTTCAACGTCCGCGCCAATGCACAGGCTCGTACGATCGCCGAGCGTAACGGCCTCGACATCCGCTACTACAACATCATCTACGATCTGGTGGATGACGTTAAGGCAGCCATGTCGGGTCTTCTGTCGCCGGAACGCCGCGAAACCTTCCTCGGCAATGCCGAGATCCTGGAAGTCTTCAACATCACCAAGGTTGGCAAGGTTGCCGGTTGCCGTGTGGTCGAAGGCAAGGTCGAGCGTGGTGCAGGCGTACGCCTCATCCGCGACAACGTGGTCATCCACGAAGGCAAGCTCAAGACGCTCAAGCGCTTCAAGGACGAAGTTGCCGAAGTGCCGATGGGTCAGGAATGCGGTATGGCCTTCGAAAACTACGAAGATATCCGCGCCGGCGACACGATCGAGTGCTTCCGCGTGGAACATATCACGCGCACGCTTTAAGCTTGACAATTGTCATGTTAGGAACCGCCGGGGAGAAATTCCCGGCGGTTTTTTATGTGGAGGTTTTTATGGCTATTTCGTTCGATCTGACCGGCAAGACAGCGATTGTCACCGGCGCCAATACCGGTTTAGGCCAGGCCATTTCAGTTGCCCTTGCCCAGGCCGGGGCCAAGGTGGCGCTGGTCGGTCGCTCATCGATGGCGGAAACCGAGGCCGCAATCAGCGCTAGCCGCGGCGAGAGCCTCGCCATATCGGCCGACCTTTCCACCCTCGAACCGATCGAACGTATTCTCGACGAAACCACTTCCTGGTCTGGAGGTGCTGATATTCTCGTCAACAATGCCGGGATTATTCGCCGCGCCGATGCCCTCGAATTCAGCGAGGCTGATTGGGATGCGGTGATGGATGTGAACCTGAAGAACGTGTTTTTCCTGTCGCAAGCCTTCGCCCGGCGGCTTGTCGCAGCCGATAAGGGCGGAAAGATCGTCAACATTGCTTCACTTCTCTCCTTCCAGGGCGGCATCCGTATTCCTTCCTATACGGCGTCCAAGAGCGGCCTTGCAGGCCTGACCCGGCTCCTGGCCTGCGAATGGGCCGGCAAGGGTATCAACGTCAACGCCATTGCTCCCGGTTATTTCTCGACCAACAATACGGAAGCTCTTCGCGATGACCCGGACCGCAACGCCGCCATTCTGGCGCGCATTCCAGCCGGGCACTGGGGCAAACCGGAAGAGCTTGGTGGTGCAGCCGTCTTCCTCGCATCATCGGCCTCGGACTACATTCACGGCACCGTGCTGCCCGTGGATGGCGGCTGGCTGGCACGCTAAGTCTTTACGCGAACTCACTTTTAGAATGCCTGATCTGCGCCATCTCCGGTGGCGCAGATACATTTTCGCCTTGAGCTCTGCCATCCCCGACGTCGTGAAGGTAAAATTGGCAGCTTCACTCAAGATTTATTAGTTGCCATTTGAACTCATGTTTATTATCGCATAGCAGCATAGTCTGTTGCTGGCCTCGATGCCGGCCGCGACCTGATGATATCGTGCCGAGCCGGCAAAAATGCCTTTCGGCAATAGTCGGAGTATCGCCTAAAATGTCTGCTGCCCTTGTCCCTGCCGTTGCCGGAAACCGCCACCTTGGCAAGGTCGCGAAACAGCTCGGGATGACGGCTGCGACGCTTGCGCTTCTGAGCGCGATGGCGATGGCTCAGACCCCTGCCCCGGCTCCTCAGGCACAAACCACTTCGCAGGCGGATAGTGCACAGCAGCAGGCTCCGGCTTCGTCTGCAGCACCAACCACCGGCCGGACGGCTCCCGCCACAACGCCGGCGACGACACCGACCGCGCCTTCCGCTCCGGCGGAAAATGCAGCACCGGCCAGCCCTGCAGCGCCGGATGCCTCGACCGCCACAGAGGGGGCTCCCGCCGCTCAGGCTCCGGCACAATCCGCCCAGCCTGCTCCCTCTACCGAGACAACGGCTCCCGGCGTATCCCAGCCCGCACAGGCCCAGGCTGCGCCGCAGGAAACGGTAACCGACCTTGTGCCGGCGGAAGAAGAAACGCCGGTACTGACAATCCCGCACGACCTTTCGCCCTGGGGCATGTTCATGGCGGCGGACTGGGTTGTTAAAAGCGTCATGATCGGGCTTGCCATCGCTTCGCTGGCAACCTGGACCGTTTGGCTGGTTAAGACGCTCGAGCTTGCCGGCGCCCGCACCCGCGCCGGTCGCATCATCAAGATCATCCGCAATTCCCGTACGCTCGCCGAAGCTGTCGATGCCTCCGCTGGACGCGGCGGTCCTGCCGCCTACATGCTCCAGGCCGCAGCCGAGGAAATAAAGATGTCCGCGGATGCGCTCGACCATGTCGAAGGTGACGGCGTCAAGGAACGCGTCGGCTCCTCCCTGTCGCGCATCGAGGCCTTTGCCGGTCGCCGTATCGCCCGCGGCACCGGCATTCTGGCGACGATCGGCTCGGTCGCTCCCTTTGTCGGCCTATTCGGCACGGTCTGGGGCATCATGAATTCGTTCATCGGCATTTCCGAAACGCAGACGACCAATCTTGCCGTCGTCGCGCCCGGCATTGCCGAGGCGCTACTTGCAACGGCCATCGGCCTCGTCGCCGCCATTCCCGCCGTCGTGATCTACAACCTGTTTGCCCGTTCGGTTACCGGCTATCGCGCGCTTCTTGCCGATGCAGCCAGCGGCGTCGAGCGACTGGTGAGCCGCGACCTCGACTTCCGCAAGGTTCCGCCGGGCGGCCGCAAGGCAACCCCGATGTCCCTGATGGCCGGAGAATAAGTCCATGGCCGGCGGCATTCGCGAACATCACGGCGAGGAATTGCAGGAAAACCACGAGATCAACGTGACGCCCTTTATTGACGTCATGCTGGTGCTCCTGATCATCTTCATGGTCGCCGCGCCGCTTTCCACGGTCGATGTCAATGTCGACCTGCCCGCATCGAGTGCAAAGCCCGCACAGCGGCCTGAAGAACCTCTCTATCTGACGGTTCAGGAAGATCTCACGCTCAATCTCGGCAATGACCAGGTTGCGCGCGAGCAGCTGACGACCAGGCTGAACACGATTACCGGCGGCAACAAGGATACCCGCATCTTCCTGCGTGCCGACAAGGCTGTCGGCTACGGCCAGTTCATGGAAGTGATGAACCTTCTGCGTGACGCCGGTTATTTGAAAATCGCGCTGGTCGGACTGGAAACTCTTCCCGGTGCCGCAGCACCCGCTGCCCAGTCTGCAGCGGGTCAACCCGCAGCAGGTCAGCCTTCCTCACCGGCTTCGCCAGCACCAGGGGTTTCGCGATGAACCCAGCCGCCCCCTATCGTAGCCGGGTACAGAAGATCGGCGAAATATCACTCTGGGCAGGCGCCGGCGCATTCGTGCTGACTGCGCATATCGCTGCTGCTGCCCTGATGATGCAGGAAGAGCCGATCGTCGACGCAGACAGTTCGCCGCCGGCTGCAATCATGATCGAGCTTGCGCCTGAACCGGAGGCTGTGAACACGGAGGAAGAGCAGATTTCTCCCGACTCGACCGATTCCGAAAAGGTGGAGAGCGAGCAGCTCAAGCCTGTCGAAGAGGTTCAGCAGGAGCCCGAGCCTATTCCGGATCCGGTCGAGCCCCCGCCGGAAGAAGTGGTGAAGGAAGAGCCCACACCACCAGAGCCTGAAATCGCCCAGCCTCTGCCCGAACCTCCGCCGGAGACGATCGAAGAGCCCGATCCGCTTGAGCAGCAGATGACTGCAGCTCTAGAAAATGTCGAGGTCCCGCTACCGGTCGTGCGCCCACCACCACCGCCGCCGGAAATCGCGGAAAAACCGGAACCCAAAAAAGAGCAGAAGAAGGTGGAACGCCGCAAGCCGCAACAGCAGCAAGCTCAAAAAGAGCTGGCTCAGGCCAAGGCGCAGGTCCAGCAATCAGACCGGAATGCCGCCAGCCAATCTTCAACCGGCTCCGTCGCAACATCGTCGGTTCCTCCTGCCCGATGGCTGACGCGCGTCAGGGCGAAGATTGCCCGCAGCGCTCGCCGTTGCCCGGGAGGCGACAAGGGTGTGGTGATGGTCAATTTCAGCTTTGACAATGGCGGAAACATCGGACGCGTGTCCGTTTCACGCTCCTCCGGCAACGCCCAGATCGACGATTATATGGCTTCGGCCATTCGTAGGGCCTCGCCAATTCCGGTACCGCCCGCTGGTGTTGCAAGCACGCTCACTCAGTTGGTAGAATGCAAGTGACCGCATAGAAGGGTCCGGCTAGAAACTCCGCCCTGAAGGGGAGCCAGATACTTCTGGTCCCTCGTCTCAACATGGAATTTCTGGACCCCCTCACCCATGCATATGACATTAACTGAAGCCGGAATGCTGGTTCGCGGCATCTTCGAAGATAACGGCGTGCTACCCACGACATCCTTGTCCGTCGCCCGTGCGCTTGTGCAGTCTGAAGCTGCCGGTCAATCCGGCCACGGCCTGCGCCGCGTTCCGGCTTATGTGAAGCAGGTTCGCACCGGCAAGGTGGATGGCAAAGCGGAGCCCAAGCTCTCGCGCCCCCGCCCCGCGGTGATGTCGATCGACGCCGCGCATGGCTTTGCCTACCCGGCACTCGATCTTGCGGTCGCCGAACTTCCCGCCATTGTTCGCGAACAGGGCATCGCTTTTGCGACCATCGGCCGCTCGCATCATGCCGGGGTGATGGCGCTGACGGTGGAGCGTTTTGCCGAGCAGGGCCTGATCGCCATGATGTTCGCAAACGCACCGGCCGCCATGGCGCCCTGGGGCGGCAGAAGCCCGCTCTTCGGCACCAATCCGATTGCCTTCGCCGTCCCTGTCGCAAATGCCGATCCCCTGGTCATTGATCTGGCGCTCTCAAAGGTCGCACGTGGCAAGGTCATGGAAGCCCACCAGAAGGGAACGAGTATACCCGACGACTGGGCCTTCGATATTGATGGAAACCCCACCACAGACGCTGCAGAGGCGCTTAAAGGCACGATGGCGCCTTCTGGCGGTGCAAAGGGTGCTGCACTGGCGCTGATGGTGGAAGTGCTCTCGGCAGGCCTTGCAGGCGCCAATTTCTCCCATGAGGCAAGCTCGCTCTTCGATGAAAACGGGCCGCCGCCGGAACTCGGCCACTCGATCATCGCAATCGACCCGGACGCGGCCAATGGCGGCGGTACAGCCATGCGCATGGCAGCCCTTGCCGAAGAGATGGCCAGGCAGGAGGGCGTGCGGCTTCCAGGCCGCCGCGGCAAAGGCCTGAGGGCTGATGCCATGGCAAATGGAATAGAAGTCGAGGACGACGTATTGAAGGCGATCGACGCGCTTCGCTGATCGCAAGACGATAACGCGGCACCCTGGGATAACCTCGCATGGAGGGGCCAGGGCCGCCAAGCGACAGAGATGCATAAGGCACCGGCTCCAGGCGCTTCAAACGCTGTCGTTCAACTGTCTTTCGGGAAAATTACCTCCAGAAAAGCGAAAAGCCTGGCGCGGGAGGAGGATGCGCCAGGCTTTAAACTTGATCGACAACTGGGAGGAGGAGGATGTTGTCGATCCGTATCGAACGACACTGGGAGGAGGAGTGCGTCGTTCGATGACTGACATATAGGCTAATACTGGTATGCTCGCCAAGCCGGTTAGGCGCATTGCAGCAATGCAATAGGTGCAATGCTGAGCATTTGCCCATAGCGTCGATATCATAGCAGGGATCATCGCTATATCGATATGCGCAAAGCTGGATTATAGGCAATATCGATTCAAATGCTTGGAAAGGCGGGATTATGGCTGAAATTCGCTATCACGAGGGAGATCTTCCGGCGGCGGCAGCGGCCCGCTATACGGGTGCGGTGGCAATCGATACCGAAACGCTTGGCCTTATCCCACGTCGTGATCGCCTATGTGTTGTGCAATTATCTCCCGGGGACGGCACGGCCGACGTCATTCGCATTGCTGCAGGACAGAATCAGGCGCCCAACCTCGTCGCGCTTCTGGCTGATTCGTCGCGGCAGAAAATCTTTCACTACGGCCGATTCGATATCGCCGTGCTTTTCCATACGTTCGGGGTATTGGCCACGCCGGTCTTCTGCACCAAGATCGCTTCACGCCTGACCCGAACCTATACCGATCGTCACGGGCTAAAGGACAATCTGCGGGAACTGGTCGAGGTCGACATTTCCAAGGCTCAGCAGCAGACTGATTGGGCGGCCGAAACGCTATCACAGGCGCAACTCGAATATGCGGCCTCGGACGTGCTTTATCTGCATGCCTTGCGCGACAAGCTGACCATGCGGCTGATCCGCGACAACCGCACGGATCTTGCCGCCGCCTGCTTCGAGTTCCTGCCGACACGCGCGAGGCTTGATCTTCTCGGTTGGGAAGAGACGGATATTTTCGCGCATAGCTGAGCCATGCCGCCTGTTCCTGCAGGCGGCGCTCTCAGTTTGCCGGGCTCCCGACGCGAATTCGATGATAATTAGCCGACCGTTAACCATTTTCGTTTAACGTCTGTCAATCGGCATCATCCCGCCATGAGGCGTAGCGACAGCCGTCGCACCATTACCCAAACACGGCCGAACTGTTCCACCGTCGCAGATAACAGATGGAGCATGCGATGCTGCCACCCGTTCGTGCCGCGTTGAGTTCGACTGCAGATTACCATAACCAGACGCAGGTTGCAGTCACTCCTGCGCGTGTGACCTCATCGCTGATGACCGCACAGTCGCAGTCAGGAAGCAACGCTACTCTTCTTTCAGGCGCACGGCTCGATGCCGCCTCCCTGTCGGCTCAACTCAAGCTGGCGCAGGGGTCCTCCATCCTTGCCGAGACGATCGGCAAGCTGTTGAAGACACCGCGGCGAGAAAACGAGACGCTGATCGACTATACGGCACGCCTTTTCGAAGCCGTTCAGGCGCTGAAGCCGCAAGAGGTCGCCAATGTGGAGCGGCTGCTCAACCAGATCGTCAAGGGCATTTCCCTGCGGTTGATGGCTGAAATCCTAAAAGAACCTTCAGGCCCGGCAGCCGCCCGGCTTGCGGCCCATATCGAGACCGCGAACATTGCCCAGCGCGATCTCGCGGCCAAGACGGTCGTCAGTTTCTATCGGCAGAATGCAAGTGCTGACACACCGCCAGCGGGCAATGGTCCGCGTCTGCAGCAAGGTGCGAGCCCTGCGACTGCACAGACCGGCCGGATAGGTCCATCACAAACAACTTCGAACGACGACCATATTGCCTCGCTTCGCCAGCCGACCGGGAACGAAGCCTCGCCGAAGCTTGGCGAAGGTCAGAATCAGCGTTCACCAGCCCCGGCCACCGCATCACCTGAACTCAAGCCGCAACAGGCGGAGCAGGCGTCAAAGCCCGCAGACTCACTGACCGGCCCCGCCAATGCAGCGGCGTCGCAAGCCCCAACCAGTCGTCCAGTTACCCCGACAAGTGAAGCAGTTGCTGCAGCAAAACCGACAATGTCTGTTTCTGCCTTGAAGGATGGATCCCAGGCGAATGCGGTGCGACCCGAAATCAATCCCGGCAGTGTCAGCACACCAGCGGCGGTAATCAGCAATCAGTTGCAAATCTCGGCAGCCCAGGTCGCCCAGCAGGCAGTGGCAGCCGAGCCCGAAGAAATGCAGGCTCTGGCGCGCACCGCGGTGGAAATGTTCAAGCTGGACATACCGGTGCCTGCGCGTCTCTGGTCGGCGCTTTCCGATCAAACGTTGCTGAAACTGGCAAATTGGCTGGCAACGGTCCTGTCCGAACTCGATCTGCCGGAAAGCAAGCATCTGCCGATGTCCTCGCCTGCGGTCCAGGCTACAGCGGATGACGGGCTTGGCGACCAACAGCGTGCGACCAGCAACGTACCTTCCGCAAGCACATCTCATGGCGGACAGGCGGCGGCGTCACCGCAAACCACCAATGGCGCCATGCCGGATGCCGCCCGTGCCGCGGCGGCGGCGGCGGCGGCGAGAGCAGATGCGCCGGAACAGAATATGGCCGCGCTGGCGGTTGCTGCGAACACCGTGCCGACCCAGGCACGTGAAGCTCTTCCCTGGCCCTATGTCGCAGCCTATCCACCTGCCGATGAAGAACCGAGACATAAAGAGCGGCAGGCAGAACCGATCGAGGCGCTGGAAGACGAAGAGCAGGACGAATCATCAAAGCAGCACACTTTTGGCGACGAGCATGAGCCGGAAGGTGAGGAGCCGCAGGACAACGATGCGGAAGGCGAGGAAATCGTCAGCGATACGATGACCAGAGCGGAGAGGGCGGCCGGATATAGGGCCGGCGAGGTCAGGCTGGAAGCGGACGTGCCCGAGGTGCAACCGAGCGATCTATACTGGCGGATGGCCGGCTGGACGTAATCCGGAAATCTGCCGAGCACGTGTTCGGCTTCTGCAAGTGACCATGAAAAAGCCGCCGGACCTTTCGATCCGGCGGCTTCTTATTCTTCAGGAAACAACGATTATTCGTTGCCGCCACGGTTCTTCAGGGCTGCGCCCAGAATGTCGCCGAGCGAAGCGCCCGAGTCGGACGAACCGAACTGTGCAACTGCTTCCTTCTCTTCGGCGATTTCGAGCGCCTTGATGGAAAGCATGACCTTGCGGTCCTTCTTGGAGAAGTTGACGACGCGGGCGTCGACAACCTGGCCAACCGAGAAACGCTCCGGACGCTGGTCGTCGCGGTCGCGAGCGAGGTCAGCGCGGCGGATGAAGGCTACGAGGTCTTCGTGGGCAACGAGCTTCACTTCGATGCCACCGTCGTTGACGGCGATGATTTCAGCCGAAACGACAGCGTTCTTGCGCAGGTCGCCGGAAGCGGCTGCGTCACCAACAGCATCCTTGCCGAGCTGCTTGATGCCGAGCGAGATACGCTCCTTCTCGACGTCAACATCGAGAACGACAGCCTTGACGACGTCGCCCTTGTTGAACTCTTCGATGACCTGTTCGCCCGGACGGTTCCAATCCAGATCGGAAAGGTGAACCATGCCGTCAACGTCGCCTTCGAGTCCGATGAACAGGCCGAATTCGGTCTTGTTCTTGACTTCGCCTTCGACTTCAGTGCCGGCCGGATGCGAGTAGGCGAATGCCTGCCACGGGTTTTCCAGCGTCTGCTTGAGGCCGAGCGAAATACGGCGCTTGGACGGGTCGACTTCGAGAACGACAACGTCGACTTCCTGGCTCGTGGACAGGATCTTGCCGGGATGTACGTTCTTCTTGGTCCAGGACATTTCGGAGATGTGGATCAGGCCTTCGATGCCCGGCTCCAGCTCTACGAATGCACCGTAGTCGGTGATGTTCGTGACGGTACCGGAGATCTTCTTGCCGATCGGGTACTTGGCCGCGATGCCATCCCACGGATCCGACTCGAGCTGCTTCATGCCGAGCGAGATGCGGTGGGTTTCCTGGTTGATGCGGATGATCTGAACCTTGACCGACTGGCCAATGGACAGGATTTCCGACGGATGGTTCACACGGCGCCATGCCATGTCGGTGACGTGCAGCAGGCCGTCAATGCCGCCGAGGTCAACGAACGCACCGTAATCGGTGATGTTCTTGACGACGCCGTCAACAACCTGGCCTTCTTCGAGGTTCTGAACGATTTCAGAACGCTGCTCGGCACGCGACTCTTCAAGAACCGTACGGCGCGAAACAACGATGTTACCGCGACGCTTGTCCATCTTGAGGATTTCGAAGGGCTGCGGGTTGTGCATCAGCGGGGTAACGTCGCGGATCGGACGGATGTCGACCTGCGAACGCGGAAGGAAGGCAACGGCGCCGTCGAGATCGACGGTGAAGCCACCCTTGACCTGGTTGAAGATAACGCCTTCAACGCGCTCGCCAGCTTCGAACTTGGCTTCGAGCTTGACCCAGCTCTCTTCGCGGCGAGCCTTTTCGCGCGACAGAACGGCTTCGCCGAGAGCGTTTTCGATGCGCTCGACATAGACTTCGACTTCGTCGCCGACCTTCAGCGAACCGTCTTTGCCCTTGGCGCCGAATTCCTTAAGCGCGATGCGACCTTCGACCTTGAGGCCGACGTCGACAACTGCCATGTCCTTCTCGATTGCCGTTACCAGACCTTTGGTAACGTAGCCTTCGGCCAGATCGTTGGATGCGAAGGATTCCTCGAGAAGAGCTGCAAAGTCTTCGCGCGTGGGGTTAGTTACTGCCATGAAATCTCCTGATCGTGTCCTAATTCAAGGACACGCATGCGCCGGTGGTTCGTGTTAAACACGCCCGAAATCCAGGCCCGCCTCTCTCAATCGGTCATACCGTGGGAGGCTATCCGGCGCTGGGACTGAACTGCGGGATCTCTGCGAACGAAAAGCCGGCTTCCCGGCAACTCGTCAATTCTTGATCAGAGCTTCGTCGATCAACGACTTTGCGGCCTGAAACGCGGCCTCTATACTCATTTTGGACGTATCAAGCAAGTGCGCGTCTTGCGCCGGCTTCAACGGGCTGTCGGCGCGGCCCATGTCGCGCTCGTCGCGCTTCGTCACGTCCGCGAAGATATCATCATACTCCGCCTCGCCGCCCTTGGCGATGATCTCGTCATAACGGCGTCTTGCACGCACATCGGCTGATGCCGTGACATAGAGTTTTACCGGCGCATCGGGGCAGACGACGGTGCCGATATCGCGGCCATCGAGAACCGTGCCGGGCGTCCTTTTCGAAAAGGCCTGCTGGGCTTCGACAAGCGCGCGGCGCACTTTCGGCATCACGGCGATCTTGGACGCCGCCTCGCCGATGGCATGAGCTGAAAGGATATCGCGATCGAGGCCGGAGAGTTCGACCTCGCGAGCCATCCTTTCGGCCACAACCTCATCATCCAGCGGCAGGCCGGCGTCGAGAAGCGCCTTGGCGGTGGCGCGATAGGTCAGGCCCGTGTCGAGGTGGTGAAACCCGTAGGCCTCGGCAATCTGGCGCGACAACGTTCCCTTGCCCGCCGCCGCCGGCCCATCGATGGCGATAACGACGCCCATCAGGCTGCCTCACCATCCACGAGCTCGATCTTCGCGCCGAGACCGGTCATCAGATCCATGAATTCGGGAAAACTGGTGGCGATGATCGAGGCATCATCCACCGTCACGGCATGTTCGGATACGAGACCGAGCACAAGGAAGCTCATCGCGATACGGTGATCGAGATGGGTGACGACAGCCTTGCCGGCAGCATTGCCATAGCCCTTGCCGCCCGGACGGCCGCGGACAACCAGCGTTTCCTTGCCTTCATCGCAGTCGACGCCGTTGAGCTTCAGACCTTCCGCGACAGCCGAAAGGCGATCAGATTCCTTCACCCGCAATTCTTCGAGGCCAAGCATGGTGGTCGTGCCGGATGCGTAAGCGGCAGCAACAGCCAGAACCGGATATTCGTCGATCATCGACGGCGCGCGATCGGCCGGGACTGTAACGCCCTTCAGCTCGGAATATCTTACCCGCAGATCGGCGACATCTTCACCTCCGGCGAGCCGTGCGTTCTGCACTTCGATATCGGCGCCCATTTCCTGCAGCGTCAGAATAAGACCTGTACGCGTCGGGTTCATCAGGACGTTGAGAATGGTGACGTCGGAGCCCGGCGTCAGGAGTGCTGCGACAAGGGGGAAGGCTGTCGAGGACGGATCACCCGGTACGTCTATGACTTGGCCCTTGAGCTGGCCTTGGCCGACGAGACGAATGGTGCGTACGCCCTCCGCATCGGTCTCGACCGAAAGGTCGGCGCCAAAACCCTGCAGCATCTTTTCGGTATGGTCGCGGGTCATGACCGGTTCGATGACAGTAGTAATGCCCGGTGTGTTGAGGCCGGCGAGAAGCACTGCCGACTTGACCTGCGCAGAGGCCATCGGCACGCGGTAGGTGATCGGGTTCGGGGTCTTCGGGCCATGCAGCGTTACCGGCAGGCGGTCGCCTTCGGTCGAAGAGACCTGCACGCCCATTTCGCGCAGCGGATTGAGCACGCGGCCCATCGGGCGTTTGGAAAGCGATGCATCGCCGATGAAGGTGGAGGCGAAGTCATAGACGCCAACCAGACCCATGGTGAGACGGCAGCCGGTGCCGGCATTGCCGAAATCGAGAGGCGCTTCAGGAGCCAGAAGCGCACCATTGCCGGTACCCTGGATGATCCACTCAGCACCGACCTTTTCGATCTGGGCGCCCATGGCGCGCATCGCCTTGCCGGTATTGATGACGTCTTCACCTTCCAGAAGGCCAGTGATGCGAGTTTCGCCCGAAGCGAGGCCGCCGAACATGAAGGAGCGGTGCGAGATCGATTTGTCGCCGGGAATCCGGATCGTACCTTTGAGAGCTTCCGAGCGAGCCGATTTTGCCGGCTTCAACGCGATACCATGCGACATTGAGTGTCCCTATTCCTCAAGCGTTTGCGAATTTTGCGCCGTCGTTATCATAAAGCGTTTTGGCGGTCATCCGCTTGTTGGCTCAAGGCGGCCAAGAAAGCCCGGAAAGTTTGGCTTTGACATGAAGTCCCGTTAGCCTTAAGGGGACCGGCTTAGATTTTTCACCCATTCATCCATCGCCGCACCCGCGGCGCGCCGATCTGATCGGCCGGCTCATGAGGCTTAACAGTGGCAAAAGCGGAACTCGGAACCAAACGTACCGACCCGGATACCGGAAAGAAGTTCTACGACCTGAACCGTGACCCGGTCGTCTCCCCCTATACGGGCAAGTCCTGGCCGCTGTCTTTCTTTGCTGAAAACAGCGCCGCCATCAAGATGGAAGAGGCAGCCGAAGACGAGGACGATATCAAGGAAGTCGACAGCGAGAGCCAGGAAGCCGAAGTCGTTTCGCTGGAAGACGCCGACGGCGACAATAGCGGCGACGATATCCCAGATATCGGCGATGACGATGACGTTGATATCGGCGACGACGAAGACGACACCTTCCTCGAGCAGGAAGATGAAGACGACGACGACATGACCGGCATCATCGGTGTGGGCGGCGACGACGACGAACAGTAATTGACGCTAACGCCCGACAATTTCAGAAAAATTGTCGGGCGTTTGATTTTTCGGCTTGCACTTCCAAAAATCACGAAGTAATAAGCCGCCACTTCCGGAGCAAACAACGCTTCGAAGTTTCCCAGGACCGGAAAAATACCGGACCACCCTGATGGGGCTATAGCTCAGCTGGGAGAGCGCTTGCATGGCATGCAAGAGGTCAGCGGTTCGATCCCGCTTAGCTCCACCAAATCCTCCCGAACGATAAATCTAGAATTCAGGCATGCTTTAACGTATGAGCATGGGCCACGCTGGCACGTCCGGCTTTTCGCCTTGCAAGGGCAGGATTTCGAAGACGGGTCGATTCGGCCTTAAGATGTTGCCGAGTGTTCGCAGGTCCTTTAAGCGCGCGTTCGCCCAAGGCAAGTTCATCGCGATAATCGTCCCGATATGCGATTGCTTTTTGGCGGATTACCAATGCGACCAGAGTGCCGAACAATCCGAAAGTGATGAGCAGTACAGATGCTGTTATCATGACCTTTCCTCTGCCTTGTTAACGCAGAGGACGGCATAAGGTTCTCGATCGAGATCAAAGTCCGGGTCTCACAGATCGGTGATGTCCGTAACGAGAGCAGGTTTTACGCGATTGCCCGATCGTTTGCGTCAAACCGGTGCATTAAAGCTTTGTCCGGCGTGGCGAAGACAATATCGTCGGCACCATAGCGATGCTCACCGAACAGGCGCACTGTCACGAGGCCCGCCTGCTCCGTTTCGAGATAGAGGATGGTATCGGCGCCGAGATGTTCGGCGTGAACGACCTTGCCTTTCCAGTCGCCTGCATCGCGCGACAGGGCGATATGTTCCGGCCGGATGCCGATCGTCTTGCAGCCACTTTCCTCGAGCTTTTCCGCAGGGATAAAATTCATCTGCGGCGAACCGATAAAACCGGCGACGAAGATGTTGGCCGGCCGGTTGTATAGTTCCATAGGCGAACCGACCTGCTCGATCGCACCGGCGTTCAGGACCACGATCTTATCGGCCAGCGTCATTGCTTCGACCTGGTCATGGGTGACATAAATCATCGTTGCCTTGAGGCGTCGGTGAAGGCGGGCAATCTCAAGCCGCGTCTGGACGCGCAATGCCGCATCGAGGTTCGACAAAGGCTCGTCGAAGAGAAACAGGCTCGGTTCGCGCACGATGGCGCGGCCGATCGCCACGCGCTGGCGCTGACCGCCGGAAAGCTCTGCCGGACGACGGGCGAGATACGGGTCAAGCGACAGCATCGAAGAGGCCTTCGTCACACGCTCCTCGATCTCTGCCTTCGGTGTGCCGGCCTGCTTCAGGCCAAGCCCCATATTGTCCTTGACCGTCAGGTGCGGATAAAGCGCGTAGGACTGGAAGACCATGGCGATGCCGCGCTTGGCCGGTGGCACGGTCGCCACTTCCTGACCGTCGATACGGATCGAACCGGATGTGGCATCCTCAAGCCCTGCGATGACCCGAAGCAGCGTGGACTTGCCGCAGCCCGATGGGCCCACGAAGATGACGAATTCGCCATCCTTGACGTCGAGATCAATGCCCTTCAGCACCTCGTGGTCACCGAAAGCCTTGCGGATGGATGTCAGTTGCAGCGAACCCAAGAGCGTCTTCCTTTAAAATTCCGTACCGGCGTCAAAGATGGACAGGCTTGCCCGTGCGAGCGCTTTCGTCCGCCGCAAGGCAGATCTTCAGCGATTGCACCGCATCGTCCATGTGCCGGGTGAGATCTATATCTTCGTGGATGGCCCGCAGCATGTAGGCCTGTTCCAGATTGCAGAGTTCCTGATGGCCCGGCTCACCGGCCATTTTCATATCCTTGTCAGGCGACAAGAACTTTCCGTCTGGACCCGTTTCGGCGCTGTGAAGGCGGATGACCGAAGTTTTGGTATGCGTGTCGATATCGTCCGACTTTGCATTCGGGTCCATGACGATAGACACCGAGCCCTTTGGCGACATGACATCCTTCACGAAGAAGGCGGTTTCCGAGATCATCGGTCCCCAGCCGGCCTCATACCAGCCGACTGACCTGTCATCGAAGATCACCTGCAGATGGCCATAGTTATACATGTCCGGCGCAATCTCATCGGAGAGGCGCAGGCCCATACCACGCACTTCGACGGGTTTCGCATCGGTGATCTGGCACATGACATCGACATAATGCACGCCGCAATCGACGATCGGCGGCGTCGTGTTCATCAGCGCCTTATGCACGTCCCAGGTCGGGCCAGAGGACTGCTGGTTGAGATTCATGCGGAAGACATAGGGCGGGCCGAGCTTGCGCGCTTCTTCGATCAGCCGGATCCAGGACGGGTGGTGGCGAAGAATGTAGCCGATGACCAGCTTTTTGCCAGAAGCCTTCGCGGCTGCCACGACGCGTTCGGCATCGGCGACCGTGGTCGCCAGAGGCTTTTCGACGAAGACGTGGCAGCCGGCCTCGAAAGCGGCAACGGCATAATCCGCATGGCTGTCGGAATAGGTGCAGATCGCACAGAGATCGGGTTTCAGCTCCTCAAACGCCGTCAGGAAATCCGGATGGATCTTGTAGCCTTCGAGTGCCGGATCGAGCTTCGGAGTCGAGCGATTGACCAGCCCGATAATCTCGAAGCCGGGATCGTTGTGATAGGCGAGCGCATGGCTGCGGCCCATATTGCCAAGACCTGCAACGAGGACGCGGATCGGCTTCTCGACACTCATTTGACGGCTCCTGATGTGATGCCGCGGATCAGCTGGCGCGAGAAGATGACGTAGAGAACCAGAACCGGCAGGATGGCGAGCGACAGGGCCGACAGCACCGCATTCCAGTTGGTGACGAACTGGCCGATGAACATCTGTGCGCCCAAGGTCACCGTCTTGGTCTCCTCGCCCGGTGCCAGGATCAGCGGGAACCAGAGGTCGTTCCAGATCGGGATCATGGTGAAGACGGCAACCGTCGCCATCGCAGGCCGAACCAGCGGCAGGACGAGACGGAAGAAGATCGCATATTCGGACAGTCCGTCGATGCGCCCGGCATTCTTCAGGTCGTCGGAAACGGTGCGCATGAATTCCGACAGGATGAAGATGGCGAGCGGCAGGCCTTGCGCCGTATAGACCAGAACCAGCGCCGTCAGCGTATTGACGAGACCGGCCGCGACCATCCCCTGCAGGATGGCGACGGTGCCAAGCCGGATCGGGATCATGATTCCGAGCGCCAGATAGAGGCCCATCAGCAGGTTGCCGCGAAAGCGATATTCCGACAGCGCGAAGGCGGCCATGGCGCCAAACAGCAAAACGAACGCGATCGAGACGACTGTGACGATCAGGCTGTTCTGAAAATAACCGATGAAATCGCCCTGTTTCAGGACAGTCTCGTACCCGACGAGGCTGAAGGTCGAGGGCGTCGGGATCGCCATTGGCTCGCGGAAGATGGCGTTGCGGCTCTTGAACGAATTGATCAGCGTGAGGAATACCGGGAAAAGCGCGATCAGAGTGTAGCTTACCAGCGCGACATGGATCAGTCCGGCGCGCAAATATGAGGTGCGGGCTGTTGCCATCGTCTTTGACCTCCTCAGAACTGATAGCGACGCATGCGCCGCTGGATGACGAAGAGATAAAGCGAAACGCCGGCGAGGATGATCAGGAACATCACGGTAGCGATCGTCGCACCCATTGAGCGGTCGCCCATCTGGTTCTGGAAGCCGAAGAAGGTGCGATAGAGCAGCGTGCCCAAGATATCGGTCGAGCCATCCGGTCCGGCAAGCGCGCCCTGCACGGTGTAGATCAGATCGAAGGCGTTGAAATTGCCGACAAAGGTGAGGATCGAGATGATGCCGATCGAGGGCAGGATCAGCGGCAGCTTGATTTTCCAGAACTGGCTCCAGCCGGTAATGCCGTCACATTCGGCAGCTTCCAGCACCTCGTCGGGAATGTTCAGCAGTGCCGCATAGATCAGCATCATCGGGATGCCGACATATTGCCAGACGGAAATCAGCGACACGGTGATCAGAGCGCTTTCCGGTTTGCCGAGCCAAGGGGCGAACATCCATTTCAGCCCGACCCAATCCATCATACTCGGCGCAATGCCCCAGATAGGCGAGAGGATCAGCTTCCAGATGAAGCCGACGATAACGAAGGAGAGAAGCGTGGGTACGAAAATGGCGGTGCGATAGAAGGTGGCGAAGCGCAGTTTCGACACCGAGAGCATGGCCGCGAGCGCCACGCCGATTGGGTTCTGCACCAGCATATGGATGACGAAGAAGATCAGGTTGTTGCCGAGGGCATTCCAGAAGTTGGCTGCAAGCCGTGGATCGGAAAACAGCGTGACGAAATTGGCGAGGCCGACAAACACGGTCTCGCCATCGACCAGATTATAGAGCGACAGCCGCAGCGTCTCGATCAGAGGCAATATCATGATCGCGGTATAGACAAGAAATGCCGGCGCCAGAAATACGAGAATGTGCCAGCGGACGGGACGCTTGATCGGAGCGATTTCAGGATCGGCAGTGTCGATGTCGCTCATGGGTCGGTTCCGATTATTCGCTGTCAAGGTCGAGGATGTGACTGCCCCTCGTCGGGCTGCCGCCACCTTCTCCCCGCTCGCGGGGAGAAGGAGATATGCCGCGCCGTCTTGCCCAATCGCAACGTAGCGTGTGAGCCACGTCTCCTCGCCCCGTTTACGGGGAGAGGGTTAGGGTGAGGGGCCGCCTGTGCGGCAGAAAATAAGCTTCGTGGAAGCTTACTTCGCCGGCTTGTACCAGCTGTCCAGACCCTTCTGGGTCTCTGCCGCTGCCTGTTCCGGCGTCTGCGTGCCGTTGATGACGTTTGCAGACACGCGCCACATTTCCAAATCGAGGTTCGGCTGGCCGCGGCCGACGATTGCCGCACTCGGGCGGATGGTCGGCTTGCAGTTCTGCCGCCAGGAGACGAATTCCTGCGCCAGCGGATCTTCCATCTTTACCGCCGTCGAATTCAGGCTGAAGAAGCCCGGCAGCGAGTTGGCGTAAAGCGTGGCAAATTCCGGCGAAGCCACCCATGCGAGGAATTTCTTTGCCGCTTCCGGGTTCTTGCCCTTGGCATTCAGGCCGATGCCGATGTCGTTATGGTCGGAAATGTAGCAGGTATCGCCGGCCTTCTTCACCGGCGGCGGGAAGGCGCCCATTTCGAAATCGGCCTGCGCCTTGAACGGCGCGATTTCCCAGGAACCTGCGGGATAGATGGCGGCACGACCGAGCGTGAACAGGTTCTGGCTGTCCGGATAGGTCTGAGCTTCGAAACCGTCGCCGAGATAAGGCTTCCACTTGGCGAGCGTCTTGTAGGGCTCGATCCAGTCGGCATCGGTCAGCTTCTGGGTGCCGGCGATCAGCGCCTTGCGGCCTTCCTCGCCCTTCCAGTCGTTCGGACCGATATTGTAGTAGCCCATGGTTGCGGCTTCCCACTGGTCCTTGGTGCCCATGGCCAGAGGGATGTAGTTGCCGTCCGCCTTGATCTTGTCCAGAAGCGCGAAGAACTCGTCCTCGGTCTTCGGCACTTCGACCTTCAGCTCTTCGAACGCCTTCTTGTTGTAGATGAAGCCGTGGATGACCGATGCCATCGGCACGCAGAAGGTCGTTTTGCCGTCGTCGGTGGTCCAGGCGGACTTGGCCGTGTCGGAAAAGTTCTTGATTCCGTCCAGATCGTTCAGCGGCGCCAACTGGCCCTTCTGGAACATGGCAAGCGACAGGTCGAACGGGCGGCAGGTGATGAGATCGCCGGCCGTGCCTGCTTCCAGCTTGGCGTTGACGGCGGAATTGTATTCGGTCGGCGCCATCGGTGCGAAGGTCACCTTGATGCCGGGGTTCTTCGCTTCGAAAGCCGGGATCAGCTTTTCCTGCCAGATCGACAGGTCGTCATTGCGCCAGCTTTCGATCGTCAGCGATGCATCCTGCGCCAGAACCGCGCCTGCCGGAGCAAACATGGTCGTGGCGAAAAGCATGCCTTTCAGTAGACGGGTCATGATGTTCTCCCTGTTGTTAGCGCCATGAGGCGCATTTCACGGTATTTTCCGTCACGTTCAGTTCCGTCAGTGCTTTCCTCAACACCTGTCCGGAACAATTCAGCAATTCCCTTGCAGCAACTGCATCGGCAGCCCCTGCTGCCAGCAGCACCGCGACCTTGACCGAGCCATCGGCACGAGCAAAAAAATCACGGGCTTCATCGAAGCCGATGCCGGCAATCTCGGCCACCATTCCGGCAGCCCGGATGCGCAGTTTCTCGTTATCGGCACGCAGATTGACCATATGGCCGTCATGCACATGGCCAAGCTTGATGGCTGCCAGCGTGGACAACATGTTGAAGGCCAGTTTCTGGGCGGTGCCGGCGCCCATGCGGGTCGAGCCAGCCACCACTTCCGGCGGCGTCTCAAGCAGGACGGCAACATCCGCGCCTTCAAACAGGCAAGCATCTGGATTGTTGGCGATCGCCACGACTTTTGCGCCACGGCTGCCGGCGATTTCAGCGATCTTCAGCACATAAGGGGTGGAGCCGCTTGCGGATACGGCAAGCACGCAGTCGCCTTCGGTGATGACCGATGCGTCCTTTTCAGCGAGCACCACATCGTCCTCCGGTGCGCCCGGCATGTCGCCGAGGCTCGATAGCCCGCCGGCCAAAAGCAGCACGATCTGATCACGAGGAATGCCATAGGTCCCCGGAAGCTCCAGCGCATCAGCCATGGCCATCAGTCCCGAACTGCCGGCTGCGGCATAAACGAGTTTTCCACCCGAACGAAGGGCATCAGCCAATAGATCAGCCGCCTCAGCCAAAGCCGGGATGGCCGCATCAACCGCCCCGGCCGCGTCCTGCTGGCCGGATGCCAGAAGCGCAAGAATATCCTCAGGCGCCCGCGTATCGAGGCCTTCCGCTTTCTTGTTTCTGGCTTCGGTGGCTTTTTGGCTCATCCGTTTCTCCCTCTGATCAAAATGATGCCAAAAAAATACCAATTGTCCAGCGCGAAATTAATAATCGTTACCAGCGAAGGCTGCATCGACACACACACCCGCTAAAACACCAAGGAAAACGGATAATTATCGCTGATTTTCTCGTTCCTGCCATTTCACCCTTGGTAAATGGTATTTTTTTGGTATCATTCGCATCGGAGGTACCAATGACGGGTTACATTCTCGGGATAGATGGCGGCGGGACGAGCTGCCGGGCAGCACTGGCCGATCAGGCCGGCACCATGCTCGGCCGCGGCAAGAGCGGTGCATCCAATATCCTGACCGACCCCGACACTGCACTCAGGCATATTGTCGAAGCCGCACGGCTCTCCTTCGAGGATGCTGGACTGGTGCCGGACCTCGGCTCGGTATCGGCCATTCTCGGGCTTGCCGGCAACAATGTCGGCGACGCAGTCGGCTACGTGACGGCGCGGCTGCCCTTCAAGGCGTCGCAGATCGTTTCCGATGGCGTGATCGCGCTGCAGGGAGCCATCGGCGACGAGGACGGAGCGATCGGCATCGTGGGAACCGGAACCGTCTATATCATCCGTGACAAGGGCCAGTTCAAATCCATAGCCGGCTGGGGTTTTCAGGTCAGCGATCTCGGTAGCGGCGCAAGGCTCGGCCAGCTGGCGCTGCAGGAAACGCTGCTCGCCTTCGACAGAATCCGGCCGGTGAGCCCTCTGACTGAAGCCATCCTTGAGGAATTCGACGGCAATCCCGAACTGATCGTTGATTTCGCGCGGCTGGCAAAACCGGGTGATTTCGGCCGCTATACGCCTAAGGTGTTCGAATTTGCGGGCCAGAACGATCAGACCGCGCTTCGAATTCTGAAAACCGGCGCAAGTGGTGTCGATGAAGCACTGGATGCGGTCAATGCGGTGACCGGATCGAAGGGCAAGCTCTGCCTGCTCGGTGGCCTTGCGCCGCTCTATCCGCCCTATCTTGCCGAACGGCACCGGACACGCCTTTCCGAGCCACGCGCCGATGCTTTGACCGGTGCCGTCGAGCTGGCGGTGAAGGCTTATGCGGACAAGGCGGAGGTGCGCGCATGAGCGATACGCTGACCGCGATCCTGCCGCTCGACGGCCTGCAATCGGCAGGGTCGGGGCCGCTTTACCTGAAACTGCGCCAGAGCCTGGAAGAGGCCATTCTTTCCGGCAAGCTCGGCCATGGCGACGCCTTGCCGGCCGAACGCGATCTTGCCGACTATGCCAATGTCAGCCGCGTCACTGTGCGCAAGGCGGTCGACGATCTCGTCAAGGACGGCTTGCTTACGCGCAAGCACGGGTCCGGCACGTTCGTGGTCAAGCCGCTGTCGCGGGTCGAGCAGCCGCTGACCAAGCTCACTTCTTTCACCGAGGACATGGCGCGGCGCGGCCTTGTTTCCCGCTCGGAATGGCTGGAGCGCGGGCTGTTTCATCCCTCGCCGGAAGAGATGATGATGCTGGGCCTCGCCCCCGGCACGATGGTCGCCAGGATCGGCCGCCTGCGTTTTGGCAACGACATGCCGCTCGCAATCGAGCGGGCCAGCATTTCCGCCGAATTCCTGCCCGATCCTGTTTCGCTCACGGGTTCGCTTTATGCCGAACTGGAAAAAAAGAATGCGCGACCGGTGCGCGCCATCCAGCGCATTTCCGCCACCAACATGAAAAAGACCGATGCCGGGCTTCTGGAGGTGCCGATCGACGCCGCCGGCCTTTCGATCGAGCGGGTTTCCTATCTGGCATCCGGCCGGGTGGTCGAGTTGACGCGCTCGCTTTATCGCGGCGACGCCTATGATTTCGTGGCCGAGCTTTCGCTCGGAGAAAACTGACAAGTCGAGGATTGCAAGATGCTGACCCATATGCGCCAAGAGATCAACGAGATACCGGAAGCGGCGACCCGACTGCTCGACCGATCGGCTGCAGACCTTGCCAAGGCGGGTCAGGCGCTCCGCGACAAGGATCCGGCATTCCTCGTGACGATCGCCCGTGGCTCTTCCGATCACGCCGCAACCTTCATCAAATACGCGATCGAACTGACGGCCGGCCGGCCAGTCGCTTCGCTCGGACCATCGCTCGCCTCGATCTACGGCGCCGACCTCAAGCTTGGCGGCGGAGCGGCAATCGCCATCTCGCAGTCCGGCAAAAGCCCGGACATCGTCGCTATGGCTGAAGCAGCGACCAAGAGCGGTGCGGTGACCGTCGCGCTCACCAACACGCTTCCTTCGCCGATCACGCAAGCATCGCTTCATGCAGTCGATATCAACGCCGGCCCCGAACTTGCGGTCGCGGCAACAAAATCCTTTGTCAATTCCATCGTTGCCGGTCTTGCCCTTCTTTCGGAATGGACGGGCGACGATGCGCTCAAGGCCGCGGTTCGCGCTTTGCCGGACCATCTGGCAAAAGCCGTTACGCTCGACTGGAGCGAATTTTCCGGTCAACTTGGTGACGCGGAATCGCTCTACATGCTCGGCCGCGGCCCGGCGCTGGCGATTGCCAGCGAAGCAGCGCTGAAATTCAAGGAAACCTCCAACATGCATGCCGAGGCCTATTCGGCAGCCGAGGTGCTGCACGGCCCGGTGGCTTTGGTGGAAGACAGGTTTCCGGTGCTGGCCTTTGCCGCGCGCGATGCGGCCGAGGCTTCCATCGTCGAGATCGTCGACAGCCTTGCCGGCAAACGGGCTATGGCCTTCGCCACATCCGGCGAGGTGAAAGCCGCCAACAAGCTGCCTTTCATCGCGACCGGCCATCCGCTGACCGATGCACTGGCGCTGATCGTACCGTTCTATGGTTTCGTCGAAGCATGGTCCCGGTCCAAGGGCTTTAATCCCGATCAGCCTGCAGCTCTGAAGAAGATCACGGAAACGCTATGACCCAGCAAAAGGCTCTCATCGGCAAGCGTGTATTCGACGGCTCGGGCTGGCATGAGGATGCTGCCGTTATTTTCGAAGGCGGAAAGATTACGGGCATTCTTCCGGTCGATCTGCTCTCTGTGGATATGGAGACGATCGAAGGCGGTGAGATCATCGCACCCGGTTTCATCGATCTACAGGTGAATGGCGGCGGCGGGGTGCTTCTCAATGAAGAGCCGACCGTCGAAGGCATCGCCACGATCTGCGCCGCACACGCAAAATTCGGCACGACGGCGCTTTTGCCGACGCTGATTACCGACACGTTCGAGATCACCAGCCGCACGGTCGCGGCCGGGATCGAGGCAAAGAAACAGGGTATTGCCGGTTTTCTCGGCCTGCATCTGGAAGGCCCTCATCTTTCGCTTGCCCGCAAGGGCGCGCATGATCCGACGCTTATCCGGCCGATGGAGGAGCAGGACCTCGAATTGATCCTCTCCTGCGGTGAGGCGCTCGACGCGCTGATGGTGACGATCGCGCCGGAAAGCGTTTCTCCCGAACAGGTCAACACGCTCGCGCGCGCCGCCATCACCGTCAGCCTCGGCCATACGGAAGCCAGCTACGACACGGCTCGCCTCTATGCCACCGCCGGAGCGCGGACGGTTACCCATCTGTTCAACGCCATGAGCCCGCTCGGCCATCGCGAGCCGGGCATGGTCGGCGCGGCACTCGATACGAGAAACCTGCATGCCGGCCTGATTGCAGACGGCATCCATGTGCATCCGGCAGCGATGGCGGCAGCCCTGCGCGCCAAGAACGGACCGGGAAAGATCTTTCTCGTGACCGACGCCATGTCGCCGATCGGCACAGACATGACATCGTTTACCCTCAACGGCCGGGAAATCCTGCGCCATGACGGCCGTCTCACGCTTGCCGACGGCACGCTTGCCGGCGCCGATATCGACATGGCTGCCTGCGTGCGGCTGGTTCACGAAACGCTCGATCTGCCGCTGGAGGAAGCGCTGCGAATGGCGTCGGCCTATCCGGCGGATGCCGTCCAGATTGCGGATAAAAAGGGATCGCTCAAGCCCGGGTTCGATGCCGATTTTGTGGTGCTGGACGCAAGCCTTCACCCGCAGAGCACATGGATCGGCGGCGTCAGCGTTTATCAAGCATAGATTTGGGATTTGCCCCTTACCCTAGCCCTCTCCCCCGTAAACGGGGAGAAGGTGGTGGCAGACGGATGAGAGGCTGGCGGCTTGCCTATGCCGTAACCGAAAAAACAACGCGCACCTTCAGACCCTTGCCTCCAGCGCCATCTTCGAGGCTGAGGCTTGCACCATGCAGCCGCGCGATTTCCTCCACGATCGGAAGGCCCAACCCGGTTCCCGGTCGCCCCTGCCCGCTTACATCGCCGCGCTCAAAGCGCCTCAGCACAGTTTCGCGGCGATCAGGCGGGATGCCCGGCCCGTTATCCTCAACCTCAACACATGCTCCGCCTTGCTGGCCAGCAACACGCACCGTCACCTCAGCACCTGCACCGGCATAAAGCAGCGCGTTGGAAACCAGGTTTTTCACCAGTTCGCCAATCAGGATGGGTTCGACGATGGCCGTCACCTCTCCCGCTCCTTCGAATCCGAGATCGATACCCGCTTCGGCTGCACGCGGCACATGCTCGGCGGTGACGGTACGGGCCAGATCCACGAGATCGACTTGGCGCATTGCGGTCGAACGGCTGGCGGCATCAA
The DNA here is from genome assembly GCF_040675795.1 of Neorhizobium sp. LMR1-1-1.1. Lineage (NCBI taxonomy): Bacteria > Pseudomonadati > Pseudomonadota > Alphaproteobacteria > Hyphomicrobiales > Rhizobiaceae > Neorhizobium > Neorhizobium sp. LMR1-1-1.1. The sequence goes on along the minus strand of NZ_JBEGHE010000025.1, from coordinate 42,681 downwards.
TCCGCGCCATGAGGAGAAGCTGGGCCAATATACGCTCCGCATCGCCCACGGCTTCATCCGCCTTTTCCGCTGCCTGCTGAACCTCGCTCAGATCACCTGACCGCCTGGCAAGCGTCAGCTGGGTGCGGACGATCGCAAGCGGGGTGCGCAACTGATGCCCGGCATTGCCGGTGAAATGGCGAAGCGCATCGAGCGCACCCTCAAGCCGGACCATGAAGGAATTGACGGTATCGACCAGTCCCTGCACCTCGTTCGGAACCCGCTCAGTAATCGGATGCAGGTCATCGGGGCTGCGCTCCGACAGTGCTTCACTGAAGCGATAGAGCGGACGAAGCGACAGCGTGACGGCAACCCAGACGATCGCCGCCGCCCCCAGGATCATGAAGAGGATACGCAGCGCGGACCGTAACAGGATCGCATGGGTCAGCTGCTGGCGGGCAATCGTCGTCTCGGCTACCGTCACGGTAAAGGGTACCGAATTGATGCCGGTAGAGGCCGAACGCGCCAGTGCTGCAACCCGGATCGGCTCGCCGCGAAAGACTGCATCACCGAAGGCCGCCGCCTGCCCCTCGCGTCGCTGGATCGACGGCAGGTTCTGGTAACCGGTGACGAACGTGCCAGGCGGTCCGTCGACCCGATAGAAAACACGGTCCTGCGCAGCGGATGTCAGCATTTCCAATGCGACATAGGGAATATCGACCTCCAGCGAGCCGTCTTCCGAAACAATCACCCGTTCGGCGATGGCAAGCGCCGATCCTGCCAGAACACGGTCCGAAACCTCGTTCGCGGTATCGATCGCCTCGTCCCAAGTGTCGATCATAGCGATCGCGCCGATTGCGGCCGTGGAGACCAGAAGCCAAGCAAGCAGGCGACGGCGCAGGGAATAGGCGCTTAGGGCAGCGCCCGTCATGGCGCGGTCCTCGCGGCTTCGAGATAATAACCAATGCCGCGGGCAGTTTTCACGGTCAGCCCGTGCGGCAATAGTCTTTTTCTTAGCCGGCTCACATATTGTTCGATGGCATTGGCCGACAGGTCGTCGTCGAAACCCGTCAGAGAAGCGACGATCGCTTCCTTCGAGACGACCTTGCCCATGCGCAGGAACAGCAATTCCAGAAGCGCGATCTCCCGGGCCGGAATGTCGAGCGGCGTGCCACTGCAGGAAAATGTCCGCGATGTCAGGTCAAAGGTCACGCCGCCATGGCTGATGACCGAGCTACGCAGGCCCGCCTGGCGGCGCAGCAGAACACGGATTCGCGCTTCGAATTCCGGCACATCGAAAGGCTTGATCATATAGTCGTCGGCCCCGAGATCGAGCCCACGCACCCGCTCCTCCGGCAGGCCCCGTGCCGTCAGGATCATCACCGCCGCGCGGTTCTGGCGGGCGCGCATGGCGCGCAGCACATCGAGACCATCCATTTCCGGCAGGTTCAGGTCGAGGATGACGAGATCATAGGCTTGAGCTGCGGCAGCCGCCTCGGCAGACGCACCATCGGCAACGAAATCGACGACATAACCGCTACTGCGAAGAATGGCCTGAAGGCCCTCGGCCAGAGCCAGATTATCCTCGACCAGCAATATACGCACGAAATCCCCCCGCTTGCCCGCCGACTATAATCGGTGAAGCGGAGAGATGTCACGATGGCGAGGCGCTGATAGTCAGGGACGGCCGAGATAATCCATCTTGCCGACCGGCACGCCCTTGTGGCGCAGGATCGCGTAAGCCGTGGTGACATGGAAATAGAAGTTCGGCAGCGCGAAACCGAGCACATAGCTCTTGCCGTTAAACGTGGTTTCGCCCGAACGGGTCTTCAGCACGACCTCGATATCCTCGCGATCCGCCATCGAGGCCGGCACCACGTCTTTCAGGAAAGCAACGGTTTTTTCGATACGGGCATGGAGATCGGCAAACGTCACCTCGTCATCGGAAAAAGGCACATTCTCGACGCCGCCGACACGAACCGGCACGAACTTGGCGCTGTCGCTTGCACGCTGGATCTGGCCGGTCAGCGGCAACATGTCCTCGATCAGCCGGGCTTCGAGAAGCTCCTTGTGGGCGATCCCCTTTTCATCCGTAAAGGCCTCGCCCTTCTTGAGGATTTCGGTGAGATTGGCAAAGCCGCGCAGGAAGGCCGGCACGGAGACGTCGTAGAGCGAGAGAGACATGGGGAACCTCGTTGGGGGCAGAGAAAGAATTACCGGCATCAGGTAGGCAGTCGTAGCGGCCGAACAAGGATGCTCGAACAATGCGTTGCGCCTGTGGCCGGGCGGACACGCCCGTGGCAGCTTGCCGCAGGCTTCGGCCTCAGGCATTGTCCGTACATGACGCGCCTTACATTCCTTTGTCTCTGTCTCATCGGGCTCTGTCCTGCCTTTCTGGCTGGAACGAGCGCCGCGAATGTGCTGATGTTTCCGGCTCTCTCCGGCAAACAGAATGCGGCAGTGCTGACCGTCTATTCATCGCTGGACGAGGGGCTTGCAAAGCCGATGATCGCCGGTTTCCAGGCTGCCAATCCAGATGTCGCGGTCGCCTATGAGGACATGCTGACCGGCGAAATCTACGACCGCATCGTGCGCGAGACCGATGCGGGGAAAAAGACAGCCGACTTCGCCTTTTCCTCGGCCATGGACCTGCAGGTGAAACTCGCCAATGACGGATATGCCCAGGCGAGCGACCTGCCGATGAGCGGGCGCTGGCCGCAATGGGCGAACTGGCGCAATACCGTCTATGCGCTCACCTTCGAACCGGCCGTCTTCGTTTATCACAAGCCGAGCTTTAAGAACGAGGCCCCACCCGCCAGCCGAGCCGAATTCATCGAATTCCTGCACAAACACGGCGATTCGGTCCATGGGCGGATCGGCACCTATGACATCGAACGTTCCGGCGTCGGTTTTCTGTTCATGTCGCGCGACCAGGAACAGTTCGGCGATATCTGGTCCGTGGTGCGCGCCATGGGCGCGGCGGGAGTAAAACTCTATTCGACAAGCGGCGCGATCCTCGAACGCGTGGCCGATGGCCGGTTTCTGCTCGGCTACAATATCGTCGGCTCCTATGCCGCCGACTGGGCCTCGCGTTACCCGAATGTCGGCATCGTCCTACCCAAGGATTATACTGTCGTGATGTCGCGCATCGGGCTCGTTCCGCAGGCTGCGGCCAATGCCGATCTCGGCAAGCGGTACCTGGAATTCTTCATGTCGAAAGAAGGCCAGACGATCATGGCTCGGGAGTTGCAGATCCCCGCCGTCAGCCCGGAAGTCGCCGGCAACAATACGGCGACGACGATGCGCGAAATGCTCGGCGGACAGTTGAAGCCGGTGCCTGTCAGCCTCGGTCTGATGGTCTATCTTGATCAGGTGAAGCGAGCGCGATTGATCTCGAAATGGAACGAGGAACTGCGACATCAATAGGACTTGAAAAAGCTGGCATCGTTACTTGGTTTTCTGCAAGAATGACTGTCGTCAAGCGATGTCAGGTAAATGTCAGGTTCTTGTGATCGCTTGAGCGCATGCGGCCTCCATGGAGGTGGGGCCGTCGATAACGGGAGGAGAATGGCGGGCGACATGTCGCTGCGCCCAAAACATCCTTCCGTTGCGTAAAAACACTTCGTCTCGCGGGACGACAACGGAGGACATACCTTGAAACATTTCTTGCTCGCTTCCTTCCTCGCAAGTGCAATCGCCCTTCCGGCGGTTGCCGCCGATTATTCGATCATGGCGCCGGCAGCACCGGGCGGCGGCTGGGACCAGACCGCGCGCACGATGCAGACCGTGCTGCAGCAGGAGAAGATCTCCAACCGCGTCCAGGTGATGAACGTTCCGGGCGCAGGCGGCACGATCGGCATCGCCCAGTTCGCCAGCCAGCAGAAGGGCAACCCGAATGCGCTTCTCGTCGGCGGTTACGTCATGGTCGGCGCGATCCTCACCAACAAGTCGCCCGTCACCCTGAAGGACGTCACCCCGATCGCGCGGCTGACCGGCGAATACGAAGTCATCGTCGTGCCGGCCTCGTCCGACATCAAGTCGATCGGCGATCTCGTCACCAAGCTGAAGGCTGATCCGGGTTCGGTTTCCTGGGGCGGCGGTTCGGCCGGCGGTACCGACCATATCGGCGCGGGCCTGATCGCCAAGGCTGCCGGCGTCGATCCGACCAAGATCAACTATATCGCGTTCTCCGGCGGCGGCGAAGCACTGGCCGCAATCCTGGGCAGCCAGGTGACGGCGGGCATCTCGTCCTATGGCGAGTTCGAAAGCCAGATCAAGGCCGGTTCGCTGCGCCTTCTGGCGATCTCTTCGGCTGAAAAGATCGACGGCATCGATGCGCCGACGCTGAAGGAAAGCGGTCTCGACGTCGTGCTGCAGAACTGGCGCATGGTTGCCGCTGCTCCGGGCATTACCGAAGAGCAGAAGAAGGCAATCGCCACCGATATCGAAAAGCTCGCCAAGTCGGGCAAGTGGCAGGAAAACCTGAAGACCAAGGGCTGGATGGACACCTATCTGTCGGGCGCGGCCTTCGACGAACAGCTTGCCAAGGACATCGCCTCCACCGAGACGATCCTGAAAGAAATCGGACTGGTTAAATGAGTTCTGACACACCAAAGAGCTCGAGCGAGCGCCGCCCTGATTGGGCGGCGCTTGTCATCGCAGCCGTTCTCGCCATCGTTGCCGGCGTCATCTTCGTCGACGTATCGCGCCTGACAGCCACGACCGGCTATTCGCCGATCGGCCCGGCTTCGGTTCCTTACTGGATCGGCTTCGGCTTGATCGGCCTTGCCATCTGGACCGTATTTGCAGCCTTCCGTCACGATTTTCCCGAGCGCGAGCGTCAGGAAATCAGCCCGGTCCTTTGGGTTGTCGGTGGCCTTCTCGCCCAGATGATCCTGATCCGCCTTGCCGGCTTCTCCATCGCAACCGGCCTGCTGTTCGGCCTTGCCGCCCGCGGTTTCGGTGCGCGCAAGCTGCATATCAGCATTCCGGTCGGTATCGCCATCTGTCTTGCCATCTGGTGGCTGTTTGCGGGCGTATTACAGCTCTCGCTTCCCGCCGGCCCGCTTGAAAACCTGCTCCTCCAGTAACCGGAGCCGGAGAGACATCCCATGAGCACATTCGAATTCCTCCTCCAGGGCCTGGCATCCGCCGCAGAGCCGATGAACCTGCTTTATGCGCTGATCGGCGTCACACTCGGCACCATGGTCGGCGTCCTGCCGGGCATCGGGCCTGCGACCACCGTGGCGCTGCTTCTGCCGGTCACCTACCAGCTCGACGCCACCGGCTCGCTGATCATGTTTGCCGGCATCTATTACGGCGGCATGTATGGCGGCTCGACGACGTCGATCTTGTTGAACACGCCCGGCGAAAGCGCCTCGATCGTCACCGCGCTCGAGGGTAACAAGATGGCCCGCGCGGGCCGCGGCGGACCGGCGCTGGCGACAGCCGCGATCGGCTCCTTCGTTGCCGGCCTGATCGCGACGCTGGCGCTCGCCTTCATCGCGCCTTACATCGTCAAGCTGGCGCTGGTCTTCGGCCCTCGCGAATATTTCGCGCTGATGGTGCTCGCCTTCGTTACCGTGTCTTCCGCTTTCGGCAATTCGACGCTACGCGGCCTTACCTCGCTGTTCATCGGCCTGGCGCTCTCGCTCGTCGGCATCGATCAGCTGACCGGCCAGAACCGCCTTTCCTTCGGCGTGCCGGACCTGCTCGACGGGATCGAAGTCACGACCATGGCGGTTGCGATGTTCGCGATCGGCGAAACCTTGTTCATCGCAGCCCAGGGCGCGCAGGCGCCCGACAAGGTGGAAGCGATCAAGGGTTCCGTGTGGATGACGGCATCGGACTGGGCGCGTTCGTGGAAAGCCTGGCTGCGCGGCACCGTGATCGGCTTCCCGATCGGCGCAATGCCGGCCGGCGGCGCTGAGATCGGCACGTTTCTTTCCTACGCGACGGAAAAGAAGCTCTCCAAGCATCCGGAAGAATTCGGCAATGGTGCGATCGAAGGCGTCGCCGGACCGGAAGCCGCCAACAACGCGTCTGCCGCCGGTACGCTGGTGCCGCTGCTGACGCTCGGTCTGCCGACGTCTGCCACGGCTGCAATCATGCTGGCCGGCTTCCAGCAATATGGCCTGCAGCCCGGCCCACTGCTGTTTGCGACCAACCCACAGCTCGTCTGGGGTTTGATCGCCTCGCTGCTGATCGCCAACCTGATGCTTCTGGTTCTGAACCTGCCGCTGGTTGGAATGTGGGTGAAACTGCTGACCATCCCGAAGCCTTGGCTTTATGCCGGCATTCTGGTGTTTGCGACGCTCGGCACGATCGGCGCAAATCCTTCGGTGTTCGAACTCGGCATGCTTCTGCTCTTCGGCCTGATCGCTTACGTCATGCGCGTCTTCGATTATCCGATCGCACCCGTCATTGTCGGCCTGATCCTCGGGCCGCTGGCGGAACAGCAGCTGCGCCGTGCGCTCTCGATCAGCCAGGGTGATTTCACCGTGCTGTTCACCTCGCCGATCGCCGCCGTGCTGCTGCTGCTTGCAGCAACCGCACTGATCCTGCCGCTGGTGTTGCGCATGCGTGGGCGTGGCGACGTGCTGACCCAGATGGCGGCCAGTGAAGACTGACAAGTCCTCCCAGGACGAAAAAGCCCGGCACGTCGACAAGAGGTGCCGGGCTTTTTTATGTCTGCTTCAGGTGAAGCGTCAGTGCCCGAACACCGACCAGCCGGTCCGGTCGGCCAGCATTTCCAAGGCCAGTGAACCGACCAGCGAATTGCCGTTGTGATTGAGTCCCGGCGACCAGACGGCGATCGAGGCGCGGCCCGGTGCGACCGCCATGATGCCGCCGCCGACGCCGCTTTTGCCGGGCAGGCCGACGCGATAGGCGAATTCGCCCGAGCCGTCATAATGCCCGCAAGTCAGCATCAGCGCATTGATGCGCCGCGCCCGCTGCCTCGATACGACCGTGTGCCCGGTCATCGGATTTCTGCCGTTTGCCGCCAGAAACAGTCCGGCACGCGCAAGCTGGGTACAGGTCATGGCGATGGCGCAATGGTGGAAATAGACGCCGAGCACATGCTCCACCGGATGGGTGAGCTTGCCGAAGGAGCGCATGAAATTGGCGAGCGCGAAATTGCGGTAACCGGTCGCCTCTTCCGATTTCGCCACGGCAGGGTCGATCGCGATCTCCTCGTCATCCGCCAGATAACGGACAAAACGCAGGATCTCGCCGATCGCCTCGCGCGGCGTATGGCCGGCGAGCACGAGATCACTGACGGCAATCGCGCCGGCATTGATGAAGGGATTGCGCGGCTTTCCCTCCTCATGCTCCAGCTGGACGATGGAGTTGAAGGCCGATCCCGATGGTTCGCGGCCGACACGGTTCCAGGTCGTTTCACCATGTTTGCCGAGCGCGAGCGTCAACGTGAACACCTTTGAGACGCTCTGGATCGAGAAGGCCTCGTCGCAATCCCCTGCACTGTGAACCTTGCCGTCGACGGTGACGACCGCGATGCCGAATTTCTTCGGGTCGACGTGGGCAAGCTGGGGAATGTAGTCAGCCACCTTGCCTTCGCCGAGCCGCTTCTGCAGCTTTGAATGGATGTCTTCAACGATCGCCTGCAGGTCGTCTTTCATTGCGGCTCCGGGAACAATGCTTTTGAAACACCTAGAGTGTTTTCGGGGCCGATGAAAAGCCCCTATTCGTCGGCGCTGCCGGAAAGGTGATTGCTGGCGGATGCCTTGACCGCACCGATCTCATTCCAGAGCGAAGCAACCATGTCCGGCTCGACATCCGCCATGATGTCTTTCAGCCAGCGTTCATGCGCCACGGCCATGCCGGTGAAAAAATCGATACCCGATGGCGTCAGCCTTGCCACCGTCACACGGCGGTCGGCATGTGGCGTGACGCGCTCTACATACCCATCCGCTTCCAGCCGCTCGACCAGCCCTGTGACATTGCCATTGGTCACCATGGTGCGCTTCGACAGCTCGCCGAGCCGCAGGCCTTCACGCTCGCGATAGAGCTGCGCCAGAAGGTCGAACTGCGGCAGCGTTGCGCCGAACTCGGCACGCAGGCGGCGACGGATCTCGTTGGTGATCAGCTTGGTGGTCGAGAGCATGCGCAGCCACAGCCGCGTCTCCGGCTTGTTGTTGCCGTGGGCGTCGTGAACGATAAGCTCGAGATCCGCGCTTGCCGCTTCCATTGTCATACTCCGAGATAGCGATCCTGGATCTCCGCGGTGACTTCGCCGCTTGATCCCTGCCAGACGCTTCGCCCGTTTTCGAGGATGACGCAACGGTCAGCAACCGGCAAAAGCTCCGAAAGCGTCTTGTCCACCACGAGAATGGACAGGCCTTCCGCCTTCAGCTGCCGGATCGCCCGCCAGATATCCTGCCGGATGACCGGGGCCAGCCCCTCTGTTGCCTCATCGAGGATAAGCAGGCGCGGATTGGTCATCAGCGCTCGGCCGATCGCCAGCATCTGCTGTTCGCCGCCGGACAGCGATTTCGACATCTGCGCATGTCGCTCTTCCAGCCGCGGGAAAAGCGCGTTGACCTTTGCGAGCGTCCACTCCCCCGGTCTTGCCGCCGCGACGAGGTTTTCATGGACGGAAAGATTGGGAAAGCAGCGCCGCCCTTCCGGCACCAGACCGACGCCAAGTCGCGCCACCTTATAGGGCGCCATCCGCTCGGTGCCCTTGCCGCCGAAGAAGATCCGGCCGCTCTTCGGCGGCATCAGATTGCAGATCGACTTGATCGTCGTCGACTTGCCCATGCCGTTGCGGCCCATCAGCGCCACGACCTCGCCTTCATCGATACGGAATTCGACGCCGAAAAGTGCCTGGCTTGCGCCGTAGTAGGTGGTGATATCCTGTACATCCAGAAGCATCAGGCATGATCCCCCAGATAGGCGGTGCGCACCGTCGGATTGCTGCGGATTTCGTCCACCGTGCCGGTCGCGATGACCTTGCCGTAGACGAGAACCGAAATCCGGTCCGCGAGTGCGAAGACCGCATCCATATCGTGTTCAACCAGCAGGATCGGTGCTTCCCGGCGCAGCGCATCGAGAAAGCCGGTCAGCCTCTTCGATCCTTCCGGCCCCATGCCGGCCATCGGTTCGTCGAGTAGAAAGGCCTTCGATTGCAGCGCAAGCGCCATGGCGATTTCCAGCTGGCGGCGTTCGCCATGGGAAAGTTCGGCGGCCGGCAGGCGCGCACGGTCGGCGAGCCCCACCCTTTCGAGGATCGCCATTGCCGGGTCGACCAATGACCTATCCCGCATGACCGGCCTAAAGAAACCGAAGCTCGACCCCTGCTTGGCCTGCACGGCCAGCATGACATTCCTCAGCGCCGAAAATTCCGGCGCCAGCGACGAGACCTGAAAGGTCCGGCCGAGGCCTTTTTGCGCCCGTTCGGCGGTGTTCAGCGCGCCGATATCCTCGCCGGCAAAACGGATCGTGCCGCTATCCGGCCTCACCGTACCGCAGATCTGGTGAATCAGCGTCGACTTGCCGGCCCCGTTTGGGCCGATCAGTGCGTGGATTTCACCCGGCCGAAGATCGATCGAAACGCCGTCTGTGGCGCGCAAAGCACCGAATGCCTTGACGAGATTGTCTATCTGCAGAACCGGCTCAACCATGTTTCGCCTTTCCGGCCAGAAGACCAAGCAGGCCGCCTCGCGCAAACAGCACGACACCGAGGAGGATGAGGCCAAGGAAGAACTGCCAGCGTTCTGTCAGTCCACCAAGCGCAAATTCGAAGGCGACATAAAGGGCAGCGCCTGCAACTGGCCCGAACAGCCGCCCGGTGCCGCCGAGAATGATCAGCACGATCAGTTCGCCCGACATGTGCCAGGAGAGCATGGACGGGCTGACGAAGCGGTTAAGATCGGCATAAAGCGCACCGGCAAGCGCCGTGATCATCGCCGAGATGACGAAACCCGTCAGCCGGATACGATAGGGGTGGATGCCCACAGTCGCGACGCGCGTCTCGTTCTGCCTTGCCGCCTGCAGGGCCGTACCGAAACGCGAGGCGCGGATCAGCGCGAAAAGGCCGATACCGGCCAAGAGCACGACATAACAGACGAGGAAGAAGCTCAACGGCTTCATCGTATTGAGCCCAGGAAACTGGTTGCGCACCAGGATCGACAGCCCGTCCTCGCCGCCATAGGCGGGCCATGAGATGGCAAAATAATAGACCATCTGGGCAAAGGCGAGCGTGATCATGATGAAGTAGACGCCGGATGTCCGCAGGCTGATCGCCCCGATCGCCAGTGCTACCAGGCCTGCCGCAATCACCGCGACGATCCAGATGACCGGCATCTGCACCGTGCCGGGCAGGCCGAAAATCATCGGCTCGTAGGAGAGCGCATGGCTGGACAGGATGCCCGCCGCATAACCGCCGATGCCGAAAAAGGCGGCGTGTCCGAAGGAGACGAGGCCACCGAGACCGAGTGCCAGATTAAGCCCCAGCGCTGCCAGCGCCAGAATGGCGATGCGGGTGGCAAGCGTTACGTAAAATGGCTGGCCGAATGCATTGGCCGCCAGCGGAGCGACCAGCAGCAGAAGGGCGAGCACGAGATTGACGGTATTTTCGCGTGTCAGCATGTCTTGCCCTCACGCATGGGCCGGCGGGAAAAGCCCGCGCGGTTTGACGGCCAGAATGACGGCCATGACGACATAGATCAGCATCGAGGCCATGGCCCCGCCGATCATGCCCGCCTGGGATGGATCGACGAACAAGGCCAGAAACTGCGGCAGAAGAAAACGCCCGAGCGTATCGGTCACGCCGACCAGCAGCGCGCCATAAAGCGCGCCCTTGATCGAGCCGATGCCGCCGATGACGATGACGACGAAGGCGAGGATCAGCACCGGCTCACCCATGCCGACCTGCACCGATTGCAGCGCGCCGACGAGTGCTCCCGCGAGGCCTGCGAGTGCCGACCCGAGCGCGAAAACCAGCGTGTAGAGCGTGCGGATGTCGACGCCGAGCGCGCCGATCATCTCCCGGTCGCTTTCGCCGGCGCGAATGCGCATGCCGAGACGGGTTTTTCCGATCAGCAGGTAAAGGCCGAGCGCGATCAGCGCGCCGACGGCGATGATCGCCAGGCGGTAGACCGGATAGCTCGCGTCACCCGGCAGGGTGACGACGCCCTGAAGCAGGGCCGGAATATCGAGATAGAGCGGGAAATCACCGAACAGCCAGCGGGTGCCTTCGGAAAAGATCAGGATCAGCGCAAATGTCGCCAGAACCTGATCGAGATGATCGCGGTCATAAAGCCTGCGAATGACGGCAAGCTCGACGATGGCGCCGGCGGCTGCCGCACAGGCGAGGCTGGCGATCAGGCCGAGCCAGAACGAACCGGTCCAGGCAGCAACGGCCGCACAGGCGAAAGCGCCGACCATATAGAGAGAACCGTGAGCAAGGTTGATGAGGCCCATGACGCCAAAAATCAGCGTCAGCCCGGCTGCCATGAGAAACAACATGACGCCGAGCTGGATGCCGTTCAGCAACTGCTCGAGAGCAAGTGCGATGGTCACATCTAGGCCTTAGATCTTGCAGTCTTTGGCATAGGCATCACCGTGATCGGTGAAGATCTTTTCGACCGTCTTGTTGGTCAGTACGCCGTCCTTCTTCACCACTTCCGTCAGGTAGATGTCCTGGATCGGATGCTGGTTGGTGTTGAACTTGAAGTTTCCGCGCGGTGACTTGATGTCGGCCTTCAACAGTTCGTTGCGGAAAGCATCGGCATCCTTGACGCTGGCCTTGGCCGCAGCCGACAGGATCAGCTGTGCCGCGTCATAGGCCTGCACGGCGTAGATGGACGGAAGGCGGTTATATTCCTTCTGGAAATCGGCAAGAAACTTCTTGCTGACGTCGGTGTCGAAGTCAGGCGCCCACTGGCCGGATGCCTTGGCGCCGAGTGCCGCATCACCGATTGCCGGAAGAACATCCTGGCTGAAGGAGAAACCCGGGCCCATGACCGGGATCTTTACGCCCGACTGGGCGAACTGCTTCATGAAGGAAATACCCATGCCGCCCGGGAGAAATACGAAAATGCCATCGGCACCGGATGCGCGCATCTGGGCGATTTCGGCGGCGTAATCCGTCTGGCCGACCTTGGTATAGACTTCGCCGGCCAGCTCGCCCTTATAATAGCGCTTGAAGCCGGTGAGCGAATCCTTGCCGGCCGGATAGTTCGGAGCGAGGATGAACATCTTCTTGTAGGTTTTGGCGGCGTATTCGCCCATTGCCTCATGAAGATTGTCGTTCTGGTAGGCGGCGTTGAAATAGAGCTTGTTACAGCCCTGGCCGGCAAGCGCCGCAGGCGCTGCATTGGTGGACACGTAGAATTTGCCCTGAGCGACCGCGCCCGGCACGACCGCCATCAAAAGGTTCGACCAGACGATGCCGGTCAGCACGTCGACCTGGTCGCTCTGGATCATCTTGTCGGCGATCTGGACGGCAAGTTCCGGCTTCTGCGCGTCGTCCTCGGTGACGACGGTGATGTCCTCGTTGCCGGATTGTTTGATCGCCAGCATGAAGCCGTCACGGGTATCGACACCGAGGCCTGCACCGCCGCCCGAAAGCGTGGTGATCATGCCGATCTTGAGCGGCTCGGCCATCGCCAGACCCGATGCACCGAGGCTGAGCGCCATCGTGGCGGCTGCCAGCATTTTCTTCATTGCGGTACTCCCCTTTTTTGTCGTTCCCCTGTCGCCCGGCGAGTTCACCGTGGCGGAACCGTTACCTTCCACATTCACACAGAAACTTCCACCGTCGAAAAGGACGATTTCGCCGGTGGGAGCGTAATTTACGCCGAAAGAGCCTGCTTCAGACGGAAGCGCTGGATCTTGCCGGATTCGGTCTTCGGAAGCGTGTCGGTGAAGATGACCGAGCGCGGATATTTGTAAGGCGCGATCACCGCCTTCACATGTTCCTGCAGAAGCTTCGCCATGGCGTCGCACGGGTCGGAACCTGCTACGAGCACCACATGCGCCTCGACGATCATGCCGCGATCCTGATCCGGCACGCCGATCACCGCACATTCCTGCACCGCCTCATGTTTCAGCAGCGCCGCCTCAACTTCCGGGCCAGCGATGTTGTAACCGCCGGAAACGATCATATCGTCGGAACGGGCGACGAAATGAAAATAGCCGTCCGCATCCTCTACGAATGTGTCTCCGGTGACGTTCCAGCCGCCACGAACGAAGTTTTTCTGGCGGTCATCGGCGAGATAACGGCAGCCGATCGGGCCGCGCACGACGAGATGACCGGGCGTGCCGCGCGGCACCTCGTTCAGATCGTCATCCACCACCATCGCCTGATAACCCATCAGCGGCTTGCCGGTGCTCGATGCCCTGAAATCGTTCAGCCGGTTGGAGATGAAGATATGCAGCATCTCGGTGCCACCGATGCCGTCGAGGATCGGCGTACCGGTCTTTCGCATCCATTCGTCGAAAACCGGTCCAGGCAGCGTTTCACCGGCAGAGACCGCGATCCGGAGCGACGACAAATCCGCGCCGCTATCCATTGCCGAAAGCATGGCGCGATAGGCGGTCGGCGCGGTGAAACAGATGGTCGCCTTATGCGTCTCGATGATCTCGATCAGTTTCGGCGGCGATGCGTTTTCGAGAAGCGCAGCACTCGCGCCGAAACGCAGCGGGAAGACAGCCAAGCCACCAAGCCCGAAGGTGAAGGCAAGCGGCGGCGAGCCGACGAAAACATCGTCCGGACGAACGTTCAAGACTTCACGCGCATATGCATCGGCAATGATCAGGATATCGCGATGGAAATGCATTGTCGCCTTGGGCACGCCGGTCGAACCGGAGGTGAAGCCAAGCAGCGCCACGTCGTCTCGACCGGTCTTTATCGCCTCGAACTTCACCGGCTTGTTCAGAGCCGCACGATCGAGTTCAGCATCGTGATTGGCTGTGCCGTCGAAGCCGATCACCTGAGTAAGAGTGTCGCTTTCCTTGGCGGCGGCAATCAGCTCATCCATTAGCCTAGTGTCGCACAGCGCCAGCGTCGCCTGCGCCTTGTCGATGATTTTTGCCAGTTCGCCGGCGCGCAGCATCGGCATCGTGTTGACGACGACAGCACCGGCCTTGGTTGCTGCCAGCCAGCAGGCGACCATGGCCGGATTGTTGGCCGAGCGGATCAAAATGCGGTTACCCGGTCTGACCCCATAGTCCTCGGTCAGCGCCCGGGCGATGCGGTTCGTCCAGTCGGTCAGTTCCTTGTAGGTGCGTTGCCGGCCGTTGCCGATCAGCGCCGTATGGTCGCCGAAACCACGCTCGACCATACGGTCGGTCAGCTCGACGCCGGCATTCATCCATTCGGGGTATTGGAAGCCATCGAGCCTTATTTCCGGCCATTCTTCGATGGGCGGAAGGTTATCGCGGGCATAGGTATCCTGATGGCCTGACGGTCCCAGCATAATCACGTTCCCATTATTCTTATCGATGTGGCTTTTTGCCTTTTGTCCAGAATTGCACCGAGTTCCGGGACTGGCAAGAGAGAAATTTTAAGTTTGTAATATTTTTCGGAAGCGTCTGTTTTCGCGTCATTCTTTCCGATGAAAGGGCTGGTCAGAGGCCACCGATGCGGTATGTCTTGAGAGAAAGAAGCACGTTCAAGGAGAGCCGTATGCGCCACAAGATCACCGACTGGGACGACGCCTATGCCAACGGGATCAACATTCCGCAGGGCGATCGCTGGCCGGATGCGTGGGCGGAACCGGCGAAGACCTATCGCGAGCGCATGGCCGAGACCGGACAGGCAAAGCTCAACCTGAGCTACGGCGACAAGCCGCGAAACCGCTTCGACCTGTTCCTGCCGGCCGGTGATCCGATCGGCCTCGTCGTTTTTGTCCATGGCGGCTTCTGGATCAGGCTCGACAACAGCTATTTCTCGCATCTGGCCCATGGCGCGGTGGAAACCGGCTATGCCGTAGCGATGCCGAGCTACACGCTGGCGCCGAAAAACCGGATTTCAGGCATCACGCAGGAAATCGGCAAAGCCATCGAAGCTGCAGCGGAAATCGTCTCCGGCCCGATCCGGCTCACCGGGCATTCCGCGGGCGGGCATCTCGTCACCCGCATGGTCAGCGCCACGTCTCCCCTGCCGGAAGAGATCCGCAAGCGGATCGTCAATGTCGTATCGATCTCGGGCGTCCATGACCTGCGGCCGCTCATCATGACGCAGATGAACAAAATGCAGCAGATCGATATTGAAGAAGCCTATCTCGAAAGTCCTGCGCTGCTCGAACCGCTCAATCGCACCCGCGTCACCTGTTGGGTGGGCGCCGCGGAGCGTTCGGAATTCCTGCGCCAGAACGCACTTCTCGCCAATATCTGGAAAGGGCTCGGAGCCGAGACGGATTGCGTCGAGGAATCGGATCGCCACCACTTCAACATTCTCGACGGACTTGCCGATCCGCATCACCCGCTGACGGAAGCGCTGCTGACGTGAGAACCTCTACACGCCGGTCCGGTATGATGCGTTTGCGGCATGGGAGTGCACAAGCGGCGCTTGTGACGATTGGAAGCCGGGATTAACGTCCCGGTCTCTTTCATTCCTGCCGGGGCCACAATCATGTCCAGCGAAGACCGCCAGTATCGCCTCGGCGTGATCTATGTCGGCCTGTCGGCGCTGGCCTGGTCTTTGTCGGGCCTGTTCATGCGTGCGATCGAGACGGATCTTCCCACGATCATATTTCTGCGCGGGCTGGTCTCGGGCACGGCGACGCTGCTGTTCTTCTTCTATCTGGAACGGGACCGCGCCTGGCCGATCCTGAAGGCAATTCGCTGGCCGACGATCCTCGCCACCCTGTTTTCCGCCGGCAGCATGATTTCCGGTCTCGGCTCCATCTACTACACCTCGGTTGCCGATGCGATGGTCATCTATGCGACCGTGCCCTTCGTCACCGCCGGCGTCGCCTTCCTGGTGATCGGCGAAAAGGCCGGCCGCTCGACGCTGATCGCCAGTACTCTCGCCTTCGCCGGCGTCGCCGTCATGCTGACGGATGCCGGCGGTGGCGGATCGATGCTCGGCAAGGGACTGGCGGGCATCATGACGCTGACGGTCGCAGCACTTGCCGTCATCATGCGCCAACACCGTGATGTGCCGATGCTGCCGGCCATGGCGTTTTCCGCCTATCTCTGCTCGGCCGTCACCTTCTGGTTCGCCAGCCCCGGCACCGCCACCGGGCAGGATATGACGCTGATCTTCCTGTTCGGCATCATGCAGAACGCGCTCGGCCTCATTCTCTACACGTTTGGTGCACGCCGCATTCCGGCGGCGGATGCCAGCCTCATCATTGCGCTGGAAGTGCCGCTCACGCCGCTTTGGGTGTGGATGTTCATGGCCGAAATACCACCACAGGCCACTCTGATCGGCGGCCCCATTGTGCTTGTCGCGCTCTTCGGGCACATCTTCGTCGAATTTAGACGCAGCCGCGGGCCACTTCCCGCAGCACCACAGCAAAGCCTCTGACTGACTGAGCCCATGACCAAGACAATCGCAATCATCGGCGGCGGCCCGGCCGGGCTTGCGGCGGCGGAACAGCTTTCCGCGGCTGGTCTTGCCGTGACTGTCTACGACGCGATGCCAACCTTCGCACGCAAATTCCTGCTGGCCGGCAAGTCGGGGCTGAACATCACCCATTCGGAGGATTTTTCCGGTTTTGCCGAACGTTTCGGCCAAGCCTCCACTCGCCTGCGCCCGGCGCTCGATGCGTTTGCGCCGGATGATGTGCGCCGATGGGCGGCGGAACTCGGCACGGAAACATTCGTCGGCACATCCGGCCGGGTTTTCCCGACGGTGATGAAAGCCTCTCCGCTGCTGCGCGCATGGCTGAAACGGCTGGAAGCCCACGGTGTCACACTCAAGACCCGGCACCGCTGGACCGGCTTTAATGCAGACGGATATCGCTTCGCGACACCGGATGGCGAAGTCAGCATCCGGCCCGACGCCACGCTTCTGGCCCTCGGCGGCGCGAGCTGGCCGCGGCTTGGCTCAGACGCCGCCTGGGTGCCGTGGCTAAAGGATCAGGGTATAGCCGTTCGCGACCTGCAGCCGGCCAATTGCGGCTTCGATGTCGGCTGGAGCGAAATCTTCGTCGAGCGCTTCGCCGGGGCACCGCTTAAATCTGTCTCCACCACATCTGATGCCGGCACCTATCCGGGCGAATTCGTCATCTCGAAACACGGGATCGAGGGCAGTCTCGTCTATGCCCATTCGGCCGCACTGCGCGACCGGGTTCTGCGTGACGGGAAGGCCACGCTTACCGTCGATCTGATGCCGGGCCGAACGCAGGATCGCCTCGCCCGCGATCTGGCAAGGCAGGACGCCAAGGCAAGCTTTTCCAACCGGCTGCGCAAGGGGGCCGGGCTGGATGGCGTGAAGGCCTCGCTCCTGCGCGAACTGTCTGCGAATGCCAATCGTCTGACGCCGGAACAACTCGCCGAGTTAATCAAGGCATTGCCGATCCCGGTTTTGCGCCCCCGCCCGATTGCCGAGGCAATCTCGTCGGCTGGCGGTATTGCCTGGAGCGACATCGACGAGCGCTACATGCTGAAATCCTGCCCCGGATTGTTCGCAGCCGGTGAAATGATCGACTGGGAAGCGCCGACCGGCGGATACCTGCTCACCGCCTGCCTTGCTACCGGTCGCGCGGCCGCACGCGGCATCCGGGACTGGCTGTCGGACAGTTAGTTTGGACAGGACTGCGACCCTTTCTGCCGCTATTGTCATGGATCAATGCCGTGAAGCCGTTTTGCGGCAGATTGCCCAGAAATACACCCCAACCACGCTCGTCAGATGACACGCCAGAGACGTCGACACATCATCCGCAAACGGCGGACCACAACCGGTTTGGCGCTTGTGGCTGCGGTTTCCTTCATTGCCGGCATGACGGATGCGATCGGCCTCATCCTCTCCGGCGATTTCGTCTCCTTCATGAGCGGCAACACAACGCGCGCGGCAATATCCGTTGCCGATGGCGATTACACTCACGCACTGACCCTGTTCGGCGCGATATGGGTCTTCATTCTTGGCAATGCGCTCGGCATCGTGCTTGCCCACCGTGTCTCGGCGCGGCGCGCCTTTGTGGTGCTCTCAACCGTTGCCATCCTGCTTGCAGGCGCCTCGGTACTGCCGGCGGATTACCTGCGTGTGCAATTCTATCTGGTCGTGCTGTCAATGGGCCTGATCAACGCAACGGTTGAACAGATCGAAGGCCTGCCGATCGGGCTGACCTACATTACCGGGGCATTGTCCCGCTTCGGCCGTGGCATCGGGCGATGGATGATCGGCGATCGCAATCCGCGCGGCTGGCTGATCCAGACCGTGCCATGGACCGGCATGGCGGCCGGAGCGGTGACTGGAGCCTTCATCACCCATTCCATGGGCAAGGATGCACTGTCTGTCGTCGCCATGCTGACGATCGTCGTCGCGCTCGCCACCCGTGCGCTGCCACGCCCGCTTCACCTGCATTTCCAGCAGCCGATCGTTCACCGCCGCCGCGACGCGCTGTAAACTGCGCGCGAATCGAATTCGCGAGCGTCCATGTTTCTTCTCTCTAAGTTGTTCTGGGTTTTCGCCCAACCGCTCTCCATCGCCTTCCTGCTAGCGACGCTAGCGGCAGCGCTTGCCTTCGTCGGCTGGCGAAGGCTTTCCGGCCTCTCGGCATGTCTTGCGGCGCTTGTGCTTTTCATCACGCTGTTCACGACAACGGGTGTGGTGGCATTGCAGGTTCTCGAAGCACGGTTTGAAAGACAAGCAAAGGATCTTGCCGAGGTCTCGTGCATGATCATCCTCGGTGGCGCCTTCGACAATGAGATCAATACGGCACGCGGTGGCATGGAGCTCAACCAGTCGGCCGACCGCTTCGTCGAGGCCCTGAGGCTTGCTCGCAACTACCCTGAGACACGCATCCTGATTTCAGGCGGTGACGGGTCGATCAGCGGCACTTTCGAGGGCGAAGCTCAAACGGCGGAACGCTTCTTTTCGGCCTTCGGGATATCTTCCGAGCGGCTGATCAAGGAAAACACGTCGCGCACGACCTACGAGAACAGCCTCAACACAGCCGAACTCTTGAAAGCTCAGGGGTTGGAAAACTGCCTGCTGATCACCTCGGCCTTTCACATGCCGCGCTCGGTCGGGCTGTTCGCCAAGGCCGGCATTGCGGTCACGCCTTGGCCGGTCGATTATCGCACGAGCGGCGTGGTGCGACCCGGCCTGGACTTCACCCAGCCGGCGCTCAACGCCCAGATCACCACGACTGCCGCGCGGGAGTGGATGAGCCTTGCCGCCTATTATCTGACGGGCCGGATCGGCTCGTTCTTGCCAAGATAACTATTTCTTCGAGATCGTGACGAATTTCGTTCCGCGAACACGAACGCGCATTTCGCAAGGTACCGCATCGGTACGCTCGCAGAAACGCGGATGCATTTTGAACATGAAGACCATGTTGCCAAAATACTGGACGAAATCGTAGCCATAGACCTGGGCGGTGGCGATCATGATGTAACCGCCCTCCTTGGCCTGGACATAGAAATTCTGCGGGCAGCCATCCTGATTGCATCTTGGTCCGCGAACGCCGTCACAGGTCATGTCGCTGTGATCGATAACGACATCGGTAATATTGTCGTTGTTAATATCGAAGCGCTTGACGAAATTCGGCCCGAAATCGACCGTCTTGCAGCTTTTCCTGAAGAAGCCCTTTTCGAACATTTCCGGATCTTGCAGCAGCTGTTGCTGGGCCGATGCCATCACGGGCATCATCACCAGAAGGGCAATGGCTTGGATTATCGCGACAAAATGCTTCTTCACGGCGTTCACCACAGGCAAATTGATCTGTTTATGACGCTGCAGCACGAATTACGTATATGCAGGACACGAATTATTGTCCTCAACCATTAGCCCCGAGCACTTGCGCGACGCTGGAGAATGACATGCCGCTGCTGATGATACTCGATTATATGGGCGTTGCGGTCTTTGCAGCAACCGGCGCGCTTGCCGCCTCGCGCAAGGAACTCGATCTCATCGGCTTCCTTTTCTTTGCCGCGGTGACCGGATCGGGCGGAGGAACCGTGCGTGATCTGATCCTCGGTCGCCCGGTGTTCTGGGTCATCGATCCGATCTACATTCTCATCTGCGTCGCCACCGGCGCCTTCGTCTATTTCACCGCCTATTACGTGGAATCGCGTTACAAGCTGCTTTTGTGGCTGGATGCGATCGGCCTTGCCGCCTACTGCGTGCTCGGCGCCGCCAAGGGCATGGCCGCAACCGGATCGCCAACGATTGCGATCGTCACCGGCGTGATGACCGCGACCCTGGGCGGCGTGTTACGCGACGTTCTGGCAAACGAGCCCTCGGTACTGTTGCGCCCGGAGATCTACATCACATCCGCGCTTGCTGGAGCCGCAACCTTTACGGCCGTACACGCGATGGGCCAGCCGCTTTTCGTCAGCGCCGGCTGCGGTGTGGTGATTTCCTTTGCGCTCCGCGGCGGCGCGCTCCATTACGGCTGGACCCTGCCGCGCTATATGTCGCGACCAGGCAGGCCTCCCGAAGAAGCTCTGAAGTCAAGCAAAAGGAAGAAGCGCCGCTAAAGCGGCTTCAACGCAATTTCGGCAAAACCGATGCCCGGTTTTGTCGGAATGTCTTCAAGCGTCACGAGCGCTTTTCACGCAGGCGGATGACGACGTCCACATGGGCAATCTCCATGCCTTCCGGAGGTTCCGGCAGATTGCCGATCTCCAGATTGCCGACGGGAAGGTCCATGACCTCGTTGCGGCCTTCGATGAAGAAGTGATGGTGATCCGACGTGTTGGTGTCGAAATAGGTCTTGGCGCCTTCGACGGCGAGAACGCGGATCAGGCCGGCTTCGGTAAATTGGTGAAGCGTATTGTAGACGGTTGCCAATGAGACCGGCACGCCTGCGATGATCGCTTCCTCGTGCAGTTCCTCGACCGTCAGGTGGCGGTCACCCTTGGCAAAAAGAAGATCGCCCAGCGCCACGCGCTGCCGTGTCGGCCGCAGGCCATGATGGCGCAACTTCACTTCGATTTCGGGTATGGCTTCTGCCATTCTGATCTGGAGCTCCTGCAACTCGCGACACTTCTCAAGTTTCGGATATAACTTTTGGCGGCTTGAGTTTCAACAGTTTCCCGCGTCGGATGCGCACGCAATGCCGCAAATATTCGGATTTTATGCCCGTCCCTCTGGTTTGCACGCTCCGGTTCCTATATGCGGACGTGACAAAATGATGTTCCAAGGCCCAATATCCCGGACCCGGAATGTTCAACGCTTCAATCATGGCTGTGCCTGAAACAGGGCTTGGCCCG
Organism: Neorhizobium sp. LMR1-1-1.1; assembly: GCF_040675795.1. Lineage (NCBI taxonomy): Bacteria > Pseudomonadati > Pseudomonadota > Alphaproteobacteria > Hyphomicrobiales > Rhizobiaceae > Neorhizobium > Neorhizobium sp. LMR1-1-1.1. The sequence goes on along the minus strand of NZ_JBEGHE010000025.1, from coordinate 21,345 downwards.
CCTGACCTAGCGATCATAGGGGATGCGGAATTCGATGACGACCAGACAATCCAGCTTCAATTACGAAGAAATTCTCGCCTGCGCACATGGTGAGCTCTTCGGGCCGGGTAACGCGCAATTGCCGCTGCCGCCGATGCTGATGGTCCACCGTATCACCGATATTTCAGAGACCGGCGGCGCTTTCGACAAGGGCTACATTCGCGCGGAATACGACGTGAAGCCTGACGACTGGTACTTCCCCTGCCATTTCGAAGGCAACCCGATCATGCCGGGCTGCCTCGGCCTCGACGGCATGTGGCAGCTGACCGGCTTCTTCCTCGGCTGGCTGGGCGAAGAAGGCCGCGGCATGGCGCTTTCGACCGGTGAAGTAAAGTTCAAGGGCATGATCCGCCCGACCACTAAGCTTCTCGAATTCGGCATCGACTTCAAGCGCGTCATGAAGGGCCGGCTCGTGCTCGGCACCGCAGACGGCTGGCTGAAGGCCGACGGAGAAACTATCTATCAGGCAACCGACCTTCGCGTCGGCCTGTCCAAGGACAAGACGGCCTGAGTTGAACTCAAGGCCAACTGACGGAAACAACAAGGGTTACAGCAAATGAGACGGGTAGTTGTCACGGGCCTCGGTATCGTGTCCTCGATCGGTAACGACGCAGGCGAAGTCACCGAATCCTTGAGGGCTGCGAAATCCGGCATCTCCTTTTCTCCCGATTTCGCCGAGCACGGTTTCAAGTGCCAGGTCTGGGGAAAGCCGAATATCGACACGACGGATCTCGTTGACCGCCGCGCCATGCGCTTCCTTTCCCAGGGCGGCGCCTGGAACCACGTTGCGATGAAGCAGGCGCTGGCAGACAGCGGCCTGGAAGAAAAAGATTATGCCGAAAACGAGCGTGCCGGCATCATCATGGGTTCGGGCGGTCCTTCCACCCGCACGCTGATCGAAGCCGCCGACATCACGATCAAGAACAACAGCCCGAAGCGTATCGGTCCGTTCGCCGTGCCGAAGGCGATGTCCTCCACGGCATCGGCAACGCTTGCCACCTGGTTCAAGATCCACGGCGTCAACTACTCGATCTCGTCGGCCTGCTCGACCTCGGCACATTGCATCGGCAATGCTGCTGAAATGATCCAGTGGGGCAAGCAGGACATCATGTTCGCCGGCGGCCACGAGGATCTCGACTGGACCATGTCGAACCTGTTCGACGCGATGGGCGCCATGTCTTCGAAGTATAACGATAACGCAGCCAATGCCTCGCGCGCCTATGACGCCGATCGCGACGGTTTCGTCATCGCCGGCGGTGCAGGCGTGCTGGTTCTCGAAGAGCTGGAACATGCCAAGGCTCGTGGCGCCAAGATCTATGCCGAAATCACCGGTTACGGCGCAACGTCGGACGGCTACGACATGGTCGCTCCGTCGGGCGAAGGCGCGATCCGCTGCATGCGCCAGGCACTGTCAACGGTGAAGGGCGAAGTCGATTACATCAACACCCACGGCACCTCGACGCCGGTAGGCGACTCGAAGGAAATCGGTGCGATCCGCGAAGTCTTCAAGGACAAGATCCCGCATATCCAGTCGACCAAGTCGCTGACCGGCCATTCGCTCGGTGCTGCCGGCGTGCAGGAATCGATCTACGGCCTTCTGATGATGCAGGCCGGCTTCATCGGCGAAAGCGCGCATATCCAGAACCTCGATCCCGAATTCGACGGCGTGCCGATCGTGCGCAAGCGCATCGACAATGCCAAGATCGACACGGTTCTGTCGAACTCGTTCGGTTTCGGCGGCACCAACGCAACGCTCGTATTCCAGCGCTACAACGGATAAACCCATGACGGGTATCATGCAGGGGAAGCGCGGCCTCATCATGGGGGTCGCGAACAACCATTCGATCGCCTGGGGCATTGCAAAAGCCTTGTCCGCCCAGGGCGCGGAACTGGCCTTCACCTATCAGGGTGAGGCCTTGGGCAAGCGGGTAAGGCCGCTTGCGACAGAAATCGGCTCCGATTTCGTCATCCCCTGCGACGTTGAAGACTTGCACTCGGTCGACGCGACCTTCGCGGCGATCAGAGAGCGCTGGGGCTCCTTCGATTTCCTCGTTCATGCGATCGGCTTTTCCGACAAGAACGAGCTGAAGGGCCTTTATGCCGACACCACGCGCGAAAACTTTTCCCGCACAATGGTGATTTCCTGCTTTTCCTTCACCGAGATTGCCAAGCGGGCGGTCGAGCTGATGCCTAACGGCGGCTCGCTGCTGACGCTGACCTATAACGGCTCGCAACGCGTCATTCCCAATTATAACGTCATGGGCGTCGCCAAGGCTGCTCTAGAGGCCTCGGTGCGCTATCTCGCGGCTGATTACGGTCCGCGTGACATCCGCGTCAACACGATCTCCGCCGGCCCCGTGCGCACGCTTGCCGGAGCGGGTATTTCGGATGCCCGTGCGATCTATTCCTGGAACCGGGAAAACGCCCCCTTACGCCGTACCGCTACGATCGAGGATATCGGCGGCTCTGCGCTTTATCTCCTCTCCGACCTTTCGCGCGGCGTGACCGGCGAAGTGCATTACGTGGATGCCGGCTACAGCATCACCTCGCTGCCGACCCTCGACAAGCTGCGCCGGGCCGACACCGAATAAGCCAAGCTTCTCGTATTGCGTTCTAAGGCTTGAGATTAATCCGTTTGAGCTCCTCAGCGGCTTGGGCGTTCCCAGCCTCTGTGGCCTCTTTCAGCAACAATTTGGCTCTCTTCGGATCTTCCGCTTCGATCAGCTGCGCCAGCTTCCATTTAGCCCAGTGATCATTTGTCTTCGGCAGGCTGCGCTCAAAATAGCGGCGCGCAAGCGCGACATCCTTCTTGATGCCCTCGCCATCGGCAAGCATGAAGGCCAGCATGTGATAGCCCCAGATATTGTCATTTTCGGCCGCGACGCGATACCAGATGGCGGCGATTGCGGGATCGGCTGTGACGGCGATCCCCTTCTGGTAACACCAGCCGACCTTGAGCTGGCCATGCTTGTCGTTCCTGGCCGCCGCCTTCATGTACCACTGAAATGCCTGTATCGGGTCGGGAGCGAGGCCTTGGCCGTTTTCGAAGATCTCACCGAGCTTGTAGGCGGCGGCTATATTGCCCTTGTCTGCGGCAAGCCGGAAATAGTGGGCAGCAAGCCTCTGATCGGCCGGACCCGCCGCCTTGCGTCCCTGATGCATCTCGGCGGCGTTATACCATTCCCAGGTGATACGCGCGGAATCAGAGAAGGCCGCATTCGTGGCGGCAAGCCATATAACAATAACCGCGATCAACCGTTTCATTCACGCGCCCCACACCACCGAATGCAACCTTAATTTGCATTCGGTGAATTAGGCAAGGGATGGAAACGATCGAGCTTTCTCGAAGCGCCTTGGCGCCTACTTCTTGCCCCACATGACCTTGAACTTCGAGTTGCGGCAGGTTTCGCCGTATTCGCGGAAGGCTTCGGCGAGCACCGGCTCGTAAGGCAGGCCGCGATTGGCGACCATCATCAGGCGACCGCCCTGTTTGAGCGCGGCAGCGGCGGTGCGGATCATCGTGCGACCCAGTTCCGGATCTGCGGCCTGCGCTTCGTGGAAGGGCGGGTTCATGATGACCATGTCATACTTCTCCTTCGGCGGCTCGGCTCCGAGATCCTGCCAGAAGAAGCGTGCCTGCAGATCGGGGCAATTATGCGCAAGGTTCTGCTTGGCGAATTCGAGCGCCCGATAATCGGCCTCGAAGAGATCGATGCGGTTCACGCGCGGCGACTTTTCGGCCAGCATCACCGAAAGATAACCCCAACCGGCGCCGAAGTCGGCGACATTGCCATCGAAATCGGTCGGGAAACGGCCTGCGAGCAGCTCGGAGCCAGCATCGATGCGATCATGGCTGAACATGCCCGGAGCCGCCTGGAAGCGCCCCTCGACTGTTACAGCGGTCTTCTTCAGCGCCTTGATCGCATCGCTTGCGTCTTCCGGCCGTGCGAACCAGATGGCGACACCGTGATATTTCGGTGCGTAGTCGAGAATGATGCCGAGTTTTAGCAGCATGGTGCGGATCGGCTGGATGCCGTCTTCCTTGCCGCCAGCAACCACGATCAGACCGCCGACCTTTACGCGCGCCAGAGCTTCCGCAATGCGGTTCTCGTTGTCACCGCGATGCTTGCCGCACAGAACCAGCGCGCCGTCATAATCCTCGCCCTCAGCCTCCGGAAAGGCGTTGTTGCGCAGGGCGCGGAACAGCGGGCGGAACGGCTGTACGGAGGTGATTTCCGCGTCAAAGCCTTCCGGCCTTGCATTGCCGGCCTCGGCGCCGAGAAAGATCACCCGCTCGCCTTCGCCGGGCATGGGTACGGCATCGGTAACGAAGGGATGGAAGAGGGTTTTCAGGGCGTCGCGGCTCATGGATGCGGACCTTAAGTGAGTAGTGTGTGCGTCTACGAATAAAGAAAAGGCGCGGAAGAAGAAACTTCCGCGCCCCTGATTTCAATCAAGCGAAAGCTTATTCGGCGGCTGCGTCGCCGTCGGCCTTCTTGATTTCCTCGCCGGTGGCCTGGTCGACGACCTTCATCGACAGACGAACCTTGCCGCGCTCGTCGAAGCCCATCAGCTTGACCCAGACCTTGTCGCCTTCCTTGACGACGTCGGAGGTCTTGGCAACGCGCTCGGAAGCGAGCTGCGAGATGTGGACCAGACCGTCGCGCGCGCCGAAGAAGTTGACGAAGGCGCCGAAATCGGCGGTCTTCACAACGGTGCCTTCGTAGATCACGCCGACTTCCGGCTCGGCAACGATCGAGTGGATCCACTTGCGGGCCGCTTCGATTTCCTTGCCCGACGAAGATGCGATCTTCACGGTGCCGTCGTCTTCGATGTTGATCTTGGCGCCGGTCTTTTCGACGATTTCGCGGATGACCTTGCCGCCCGAACCGATGACTTCACGGATCTTGTCGACCGGGATGTTCATCACTTCGATGCGCGGGGCGAATTCGCCGAGCTGTGAACGGCCTTCGGAGATCGCATTCGACATTTCGCCGAGAATGTGGGTACGACCGCCCTGTGCCTGGGCAAGTGCGACCTTCATGATCTCTTCGGTGATACCGGCGATCTTGATGTCCATCTGGAGCGAGGTGATGCCGTCGGCAGTACCTGCAACCTTGAAGTCCATGTCGCCGAGGTGGTCTTCGTCGCCGAGAATGTCGGAGAGAACCGCAAAGCGGTCACCTTCGAGGATCAGGCCCATGGCAATACCGGCAACCGGCTTTGCCAAAGGAACGCCGGCGTCCATCAGAGCGAGCGAGGTGCCGCACACGGTTGCCATCGAGGACGAGCCGTTGGACTCGGTGATCTCGGAGACGACGCGCAGCGTGTAGGGGAACTGTTCAGCCGAAGGCAGCATCGGGCGGATAGCGCGCCATGCGAGCTTGCCGTGACCGATTTCGCGGCGGCCCGGGGAGCCCATGCGGCCGGTTTCACCAACGGAATAGGGAGGGAAGTTGTAATGGAGCAGGAAGCGCTCCTTGTACATGCCCGTCAGGCTGTCGACATACTGTTCGTCTTCGCCGGTGCCGAGCGTGGCAACAACGATCGCCTGCGTTTCACCGCGGGTGAAGAGAGCCGAACCGTGGGTACGCGGCAGGAGGCCGACTTCCGAGACGATCGGGCGGACGGTGACGAGGTCACGACCATCGATACGGCTCTTGGTGTCGAGGATGTTCCAGCGAACGATCTTCGCCTGCAGGTGCTTGAAGACGGAGCCGATAACTTCGGCAGTGTACTTCGGCTCGACGCCTTCCGGGAAGAAGTGAGCCTTGACCTTTGCCTTGACGGCGTCGACGGCAGCGTAACGATCAGCCTTCTGGGTGATCTTGTAGCCTTCGCGAAGCTCGGCTTCGAAATGCTTCAGCATTTCGGCTTCGAGTTCGGAATAGTCTTCCGGCTGGAAGTCGCGCGGTTCCTTGGCAGCCACTTCGGCGAGCTTGATGATCGCGTCGATGACCGGCTGGAAACCCTTGTGGCCGAACATGACGGCGCCGAGCATGACGTCTTCGTTCAGTTCCTTGGCTTCCGATTCAACCATCAAGACGGCGTCCTGGGTGCCGGCAACGACGAGGTCGAGAACAGACTCTTCCATCTCGTCGAGATGCGGGTTCAGGACATATTCGCCGTTGATGTAGCCGACGCGTGCGCCGCCGACCGGGCCCATGAAGGGAACGCCGGAAAGCGTCAGGGCAGCCGAGGTTGCAACCATGGACAGGATGTCCGGGTTGTTCTCGAGGTCATGCTGGACGACGGTAACGACGACCTGGGTGTCGTTCTTGTAGCCTTCCGGGAAGAGCGGACGGATCGGGCGGTCGATCAGGCGCGAAACCAGCGTTTCGTTTTCCGACGGACGACCTTCGCGCTTGAAGTAGCCACCCGGGATCTTGCCGGCGGCATAGGTCTTTTCCTGGTAGTTGACGGTCAGCGGGAAGAAGTCCTGGCCCGGCTTCGGCGCCTTGGCCGAAACGACGGTGGCGAGAACGACGGTTTCGCCGTAGGTGGCGAGAACCGCGCCGTCAGCCTGGCGGGCGATCTTGCCCGTTTCCAGCTTCAGCGTACGGCCGGCCCATTCGATTTCGACGGAGTGGGTATTGAACATATATTGTCCTTCAACGCGGGAAACGGCGTCTCGCCCCGGCTTTTCTCAAAGCGAAGAGGCGGCAACACATTCCACCGCAGTCATTGCGACACATCACGGGCAAGACAACGAGAAGCTTTTCAGATTGACCGAAGCCGTTTTGCGGCTCCGGCCAAAAGCATCCGGCAATCCTGCCCCATGACAGGTCTGGTTTTGGTGGCGAAACCGGCCCATCCGGGTCCGCCTCAGTCTGGCACCCGAAAGGTGCCGAAATAGAGATCCGGCGGACCCTTCGGATGAAGAGCCCGCCGAGAACTTGTTAGCGGCGCACGCCCAGGCTGGTGATCAGCTTGGTGTAACGGGCTTCGTCCTTCTTCTTGAGGTAGTCAAGAAGCGAACGACGGCTCGAAACCATGGTCAGAAGGCCACGACGGGAGTGGTTGTCCTTCTTGTGACCCTTGAAGTGTTCCGTCAGATTGTTGATCCGCTCGGTGAGGATAGCAACCTGGACTTCCGGCGAACCGGTGTCGCCTTCGACGGTTGCGTATTCCTTGATGAGTTCGGCCTTACGTTCTGCAGTGATCGACATCGTCTGATCCTTTATGTGAAGAGGAAATAGGGTCGCCAAAGGCCGGGATGTCGTCCAGCCTTGGCCGTGAATGCAAAGGCGATGCCCGAAGGCAGCCCCTTGGCTGGCGCTGCCTATAGACCATTCAAGCTCTAATTGGAAGAGGTGCCACGCCGGATCAGCCGAACACGCGCTTCGGGCGGAACTCGCCCTGGCCGATCTCGCCGATGGCGATCAGCTTGCCGCGGACGGTGGCATAGGCTTCCGGCTCTTCGACGGGCACGTCGCGGCCGCGCAGGATGATCGGATTGCCCATCTTGATGCGGTGCGCCTGTTCTTCCGTCACCGGCAGATGCGGCAATGAGGAGAGCGCCTCGGCGGTATCGATCAGATAGGCGTCGAGAGCGGCAAGCCGCTCGTCGCGGTCCTCGATCTCTTCCAGCGCCACCAGATCGGCAAGCGGCACCATCTTGTCCTCGCCGAAGGGCGCGACGAAGGTGCGGCGGAGATTGGAAATATGGCCGTAGCAGCCGAGTTCGCGGCCGAAATCGCGGGCGAGCGAGCGCACATAGGTGCCCTTGCCGCATTCGACCTCGAAATGCGCCTCGTTCTGCGTCACGCCAAGCAGCGTCAGACGGAATATTTCGACTTCGCGGGCCGGGATTTCGACGGTCTCGCCGTCACGGGCGAGATCATAAGCGCGCTCGCCGGCGATCTTGATTGCCGAAAACTGCGGCGGGATTTGTTGAATGACGCCGGTATAATTCGGCAACAGATCGCGGATCGCCTGTTCGGCCGGGCGCGTGTCGGAGGAAGCCGTCACCTCGCCTTCCAGATCGTCGGTCGAGCGTTCCTCTCCCCAGGTCACGGTGAATTCGTAGATCTTGCGACCGTCCATAACGTAAGGCACGGTTTTCGTCGCATCGCCCAGCGCGATCGGCAGCATGCCGGAGGCAAGCGGATCGAGCGTGCCGGCGTGACCGGCCTTCTGGGCGTTGAGCAGCCACTTGATCTTGGACACGGCTTCGGTCGAACCGAAGTCCACCGGCTTGTCGAGGATAAGCCAGCCGGAAACCGCCCGGCCCTTGGGTTTGCGTGGTTTGGACATGCGTTCTCTTTAGTAGATTATTCTTTGTCTTCGTCTGTCGCACCAAGATCCCGCTGGACCTCGGGCGAACGCAGGAGCTCATCGATCTTCTTGTAGTTGTCGAAGCTGGTATCGTCGCGGAATCGGACTTCCGGCATGTATTTCATCTGCCGAAGCTGGCCGCCGAGCCGGCCGCGAATGAATTTCGCGTTACGGTTCAACGCTGCAATCACGGCCTCATGGTCTGGAAGACCGAGCGGCGTTACATAGGCGGTCGCAATCTTCAGGTCGGGTGACATGCGCACTTCCGAAACGGAGATAACGGTCTTTTCGAGCAGGTCGTCGCGCACTTCGCCGCGCTGCAGGACCTGGGTGATGGCGGCGCGAACCTGTTCGCCAACGCGAAGCATGCGCTGGGACGGCGCCGAAGATGTAGCCTTTGCCATGTCTTGTTCTCTTTGCTAACGCCGCCGGGGTTCGTCCCGCCAGGGTGAGACCCTTGGGCGCCTTTTCAATCAAGGGCGTCAAATGACCCAGAGCCGGCCAAAGGTCAAGGCGCAGGCGCCGATAAATCGCGCCCCGCCACCGCAGGACGCAGGTTGTATCCCTCAGAGACGGATGACGAGGTCAGGCCTTATTAGAACAGGGCGTCGTCGATATCGTCGTCGCTCATGACAGCCGCAACAACAGCCGCGTCGACAGGAGGCGCGGTGCCCAGAACAGCCGCATGCAGTTCACGTTCGGAAACCATGGTGTAAAGCTTGCCGATGCGGGCGCCGAGATCGGCAAGTACCGGTTCCAGGTCGGCGGAGAGTTCGGCCGCCTCGACCATCGAAATCTCGTCGGCGCAGTTGCGCAGCACTTCGCCGAGTTCCGCCTTGAAATTAAGGCGCGACAGGGAGTGTTCCATCTGATCGATGGCGACGCCGCTCTGCTCGCTCAGCCCATCCATTTCTGCATCCATCCGATCGCCGACGTCGCGGATGCTCTGCATTGCCCTTGCCAGCCGATCGTCCAGCAGTTCCTGGCTATCGCCTTCATGACCGATATTCAGTTTGTCGGAAGCCGTTTCCAGGGTCTTCAGCTCGGCCAGCACCTTCTCTGCCGTTTCGTCCAGCTGCGCCGCAAAATTGCGCAGTTCGGCAGTGACGACATTGAGTGCCTTGCCATGTTCGCCGATCTTGCCGCAGCGTAGATTGGTGTTCAGCGCCATATAATGAATGTCGGTACGTACCAGTTGGAGCAGACCGACACCATTGATCAGTTCGCGAACCGTGGTTCCGGTCGAGCGGCTGAGTTCGCCCGCCTCCAGCGCCACGGCCTCGATTTCCTGGACAGCCTCGCGCGCTACGCCGACATTGGCTTCAAGCCGGCGCATCGCGTTATCGCCGCCGCCTTCGGTCATCATCCGGCGCAAACCATCAATCTCCCCGAGATCGGAACGGAAGCTTGCTACGGTCTCGACGATCTTCATCGTATCGCGATCGAAATCGTCGATTGACTGGCTGAGCTGCAGAGCGACAAGATTGGTGATGATTGACGACAGGTTTTCCCGGTCGGCCGGCGCCAGCATTCCGGCCTCAGTTTCAAGGTAACCGTCGAGAAGCGTCAAGGTGCTCTGGCAGTGTTCGATGCGCTGGCGGGTGATATCGCCGATCTGCATGGCAGATAGAACGGAAGCCAGCTTGCCCTGAATGCCGGCCGCGATCTGGCGCACGCGAGCCGCGCGCTCGACCAGTACTTTCTGCTGAGCGCTGATCTCGGCGCCACCGGTCGAAAGACCGGTCACGATGCCCGGAATGGTCGCTTCATAACGCTCAACCGTTGCGGCGCCGCGCTCCATGACCGAACCCAGGCCCAAACCGAGAGACTTCAACTTGTCGCCGAACTCGTTCACCTGCCTTGTCCCGGTCTGGATGCGTTCGAGAATTTCTTCAGCGAAACCTGCGAAATCAGGGATGCCCGCGCCGGTGATCTTGGCTGTCACCGCGAAGGTGCGCAGGTAGCGCATGGTTTCCTGCATATCCGCCACATGTGGTCGCAGATTGCGTTCCGCCCCGGAAATATCGACAAAACCGGCCTGACGCGCGGTCTCGATTGCGCTGAGTTCGGAAAGCCGGCCGACGGTCTGCTGCAATTCGGCCATGGTGGCATTGGCCGTTTCCTCGTCGAGCGATCCGGTAATCTGGTCAAGCGATCCGATCAGCTTGTTGAGAACGTCGAGAACGGAAAGAAGTGCTGCCCCCCCGTCGAGAAAGCGCTCTTCGATACGGGACCTCGCGGTCTCCATTCGCTCAACAAGACCAGAAACCGAGGCCGAGCCTTCATAAGGCTCGGCCCTGTTCACCAAAACTGCCGCAACTGCCACTTCGGCCACCCTTCACGTTCTGCCGGGGTTTTCCACCCTTATCGGCAACGATTTGCCCTGTTCATTATGGGACAACTCTCCGCCGGCAGTGAAAGCCGGGCACGGGTTGTCCTCACATGCAAGCAATCTGCCCCGGCGACAGTTAACCGGGTCAAAACACCCCTTTGGTTTCAGTGCTCGTGGTTAATTTTCGGGAGATATGAACATTAGCTAAACGCTAATTGTGACTAATGCACATGAAAACTCACTGGCACCAATTAACCTCTGGTTAAGCATAGTGTCTCAAATTTGGCAGACCATTTCAGCACATTCTAAGGCTTTTGGAGCAGGTATGGATATTGCCAGTCAAAATGAAGCATGCCTCCGCTTGCCCGAAAATCTGACGGTCCGGGCTATCGTGCCCATACGCGAGGATATGCTGAAATTCATCGATGCACACGAGGCCGCCAAGATCGAGCTTTCGGATGAGGTGCAGGTCGATATCAGCTTCATTCAGATGGTCGAGGCCGCCCGCGTTTATGCCGGGACGGCCGGCAAGATCATCACGCTTGCGCAGCCGGCAAGCGGTGTACTTCTCGAAACGCTCCGCAGAAGCGGCTTCCTGGAAGGCATGTCGGACGACGACGCGAAATTCTGGCTTCATCAAGGGAAAATTCAATGAGTGCCAACATCCTGACCGTCGATGACTCGGCGAGCATTCGCCTGACCACGAGGGTCGCGCTGACCAATGCCGGCTACCAGGTTACGGAAGCCGTCGACGGGGTCGATGGCATTGCCAAGCTGAATGCAGGGCAGTTCGATCTGGTCATCACCGACCTCAACATGCCCAATATGGACGGCCTGACGATGATCCGGGAATTGCGCAAGCTGCCCGCACATATGGGTGTTCCTGTCATCTTCCTCACCACCGAGTCCGACGGTGAAATCAAGCAGCAGGCCAAGGCTGCCGGTGCAACCGGCTGGCTCACCAAGCCCTTCGACCCGGAAAGCCTGGTCAAGATCGCCAGGAAGGTGCTCGGCAAATGAGCTTCCCTGATCCTATCGCGGTATTCAGAACAGAAGCAGCCGAGCTTCTGGAACAGATCGAGGCAGGGCTTCTCGATCTCAATGTGAATCTCGGCGACAAGGATCAGGTCGACGCGGTCTTCCGCGGCCTCCACACGCTCAAAGGCTCCGGCGCCATGTTTGGCTTCGAGGCGCTTGCGGCCTTCACCCACCATTGCGAAACGGCTTTCGACCGGGTGCGCAAGGGCGAGGTTCCCGCGACCCAGGCGCTCGTCACCGCCGTTCTGGAAGCCAAGGATCACATGCGCGCGCTGGTAGAGACACCTGCCGGCGATCATGAAGCAGTGAGCGAGGTACTGCTTGCCAATCTGCGCCACGCCGTCGACGGCAGCGGCGATCCGGCAGCAGCATCTGTTGCTGCGGCTCCAGCCAAGACGCTGTTCAAGATCCGTTTCAGCCTGCCGCAGAATGCCATGGCCAACGGCACCAATCCGCTGCCGCTGCTCGACGAGCTGCGCGATCTCGGAACCTGCCGTATTGTCGCCGACCGTTCCGGCATTCCCGCGCTCGATGAGCTCGTGCCGACCGACCTCCATGTTTCCTGGGATGTCGAGCTTCTGACCGATCAGACGCGTTCCGCGATCGATGACGTGTTCATTTTCGTCATGGACGATATGGAACTGGCCGTCGAAGAGATCGCAGTTGCGGCACAAACGCCAACCGTCGCAGCACCGGCACCTGTTGCAGCGGCTGCGCCCGTCGCGGCCGAACCGGTTGCTTCCGCAACACCGACGGCCGCGGCACCGGCAGCACCGGCTCCGGGCGACGCGAAAGCCGCCAAGGCAAATGAAAATGTCCGCGTTCCCGCCGAAAAGCTCGACGAACTGATGGACCGGGTCGGTGAACTGGTGATTGCCCAGTCGCGACTCTCTCAGCTGGCAGGCGGCAGCGGCGATCTCACGCTGCGTGCCGTGTCCGAAGACGTCGAACGTCTTTCCGGCGAGCTGCGCGATACGATGATGGTCCTGCGCATGGTGCCGGTTACGCATCTGTTCAGCCGCTTCCGCCGCCTGGTCCACGATCTGGCGAACGAAACCGGCAAGAGGATCGAACTTGTCACCGAGGGTGAAACCACGGAAGTAGACAAGAGCGTCATCGAACGCTTGGCAGATCCACTGGTGCATCTGGTCCGCAATTCCTGTGACCACGGTCTCGAGACACCGGAAGATCGACTTGCAGCGGGCAAGACAGAAGCCGGCCATATCCACCTGTCAGCCCGCCAGCAGGCCGGCGAAGTGATTATCACGATCAAGGATGACGGTCGCGGCATCAACAAGGAGCGGGTTCGCGCCAAGGCGGAATCCTCCGGTCTCATAGCCGCCAATGCCAGCCTCAGCGATCAGGAACTCTACCAGCTGATCTTCCAGCCGGGCTTTTCGACAGCGAGCCAGGTCACCAACCTGTCGGGCCGCGGCGTCGGCATGGACGTGGTAAAGCGCACCATCGACGCGCTCCGCGGCACGATCAACGTCGTCAGCCGTCCGGGAGAAGGTTCGGAGATTTCGCTCGCCATCCCGCTGACGCTTGCCATCATTGACGGCCTGCTCGTGCGTGTCGGAAACGGCCGCTACGTCATCCCGCTTTCGGCGGTCGAGGAATGCCTCGAGCTCTCGATCGAGGAAGACATGCGCTCTCGCGGTCGCAGCTTCATCTCTCTGCGCGACAGCCTCGTTCCCTTCCTTCGCCTGCGCGATCTGTTCCGCACAAACACGACGCCCGATCCCTTCCAGAAGGTGGTCGTCATATCCACCGGTTCGGAACGCGTCGGCCTGGTCGTCGACCAGATCATCGGCGACCATCAGACGGTCATCAAGGGCATGTCGAAGCTTCACCATGACGTGGCGACCTTCTCAGGCGCCACCATTCTAGGCGACGGCGATGTCGCTCTTATTCTCGATGTCGGCCACCTCGTCGCCGAGGGCCAGCAGCAGGAGGCGCATCTGCGCGCAGCCGGATGAACCAAGCCTTAGCAAAACTTTCGGAAGATCTGTGGGAAGGACGCGACGAACTCGAGGTGCTTACCTTCGAGATCGCCGGCGAAACCTTCGCGCTCGAAGCCTTCATCGTTCAGGAAATCCTTGATCTCTTGCCGGAAACCAGTGTTCCGGGCGCCAAGGCCTTTGTCGGTGCCGTGATCAACTTCCGCGGCAAGGTCATTCCGCTTGCAGATATCCGCCTCGCCTTCGGCATGGAGGCGACGAAGCCGACCATCGACAGCCGGATCATCGTCATCGAGATCGAAATCGATGGGGAGCCGGTACTTGCAGGTATCCGCACAGACAAGGTGAATGAAGTCACCACGCTTTTGCAATCCGCCAGCGAACCGCCGCCAAGTGTGGGCATGCGCTGGCGCCCGGATTTCATCAACTGCCTCGTGAAGCGGGGAAGCGAATTCATCATCGTTCCCAATCTGCAGGTCATCTTTTCGGCCAGACACGAGCGTTCCGCAACCGCGCCGACCCACGGTTGATCATATTTGACGGAGATTACATATGCGTGCCTCGATCAAGTTAAAGCTCGCTTCGGCCTTCGGCTTCATTATCATGATGCTGATTGTGACTGCCGGTTATGGCATTTTCAGCCTCGGCAACCTCAACGATACTCTGGAACAGGTTATCCAGGGTCCGGCGACGCGTCTCAAGCTGACGCAGACGCTCAATGCCGAACAATTGCAGCAGCTTCGCCAGCAGAAAAACCTTCTGCTCGCTTCCACTCATGCTGACATGCAACGCTACATCGAAAGCAACGACGCGGCACGTAAGGCCTATGACGAAAGCTTTCAGATGATCCAGGCGCGCGCGACCGAGCAGGGCAAGGTGTACTGGGACAAACTTTCTGGCTTCACCGCAGAATTCCGCAAACAGGACGATCGCATCCGCGCTCTTATGCTTGCAGGCGACCAGACCGGTGCCAATCAGGTCTCCAGCAACGAAGCACGCGTAGTGATCAACCAGATCGACGCTCTTCTCGCAGAAGTCATTAAGCTTGAGGACAGCCGTCTTCAGGCCGCTGACGAACAGGCTGATGTCGACTATGCCCAGACCCGGATGATCATGATCTCCGTTGCTGCGGCGGCCTTTCTGATCGCAACGCTTGCCGCGCTTTGGATCGCGCTGAGCATCAACAAGGGTCTGCGCAACGCAGTCAGCGCGGTGCAGAACGTTGCCGAAGGCGATCTTACCCGCTTTGCGACAATTTCCAGCAAGGACGAGATCGGCGACCTGCTCACTTACGTCAACACGATGATCGAGCGCCTGCGCGGCGTGGTCGGTGATGCGCTGTCGGCCTCCGACAACGTCTCTTCGGGCAGTCAGGAACTTTCGGCAAGCTCCGAACAGCTTTCGCAGGGCGCGACCGAACAGGCATCCTCGGCCGAAGAAGCCTCTGCCTCGATGGAAGAGATGGCTGCCAATATCAAGCAGAACGCCGACAACGCCGCCCAGACGGAAAAGATCGCGCGCCAATCCTCAAGGGATGCAGAAGCCTCCGGTCAGGCCGTTAACCGTGCCGTCGGCGCGATGCGGACGATCGCCGAAAAGATTTCCATCGTTCAGGAAATCGCCCGTCAAACAGATCTTCTGGCCCTTAACGCCGCGGTCGAGGCTGCACGCGCAGGCGAACACGGCAAGGGCTTTGCGGTCGTTGCTTCGGAAGTGCGCAAGCTCGCCGAGCGTTCTCAGGCAGCTGCCGCTGAAATCAGCGCGCTTTCGGGTGATACCGTTCAGGTCGCAACCGAGGCCGGCGAAATGCTGAACCGCCTCGTTCCGGACATCCAGAAGACCGCTGAACTGGTCTCGGAAATCTCCGCCGCCTGCCGCGAGCAGGATATCGGTGCTTCGCAAATTAACGAAGCCATCCAGCAGCTCGACAAGGTGACCCAGCAGAATGCCGGCGCATCGGAAGAAATGTCGGCAACGTCGGAAGAGCTCGCCTCCCAGGCTGAAGAGCTTCAGGCATCGATCGCCTTCTTCCGCGTCGATCAGGCGGGCGCAAAACCGGCACCCAAACGGTCTGCCGCCCCTGCCCCGCGCGCTGCTGCAAAGCCCGCCTACCGGGCACCGGCTCAGAGCGGCCATTCCGTCCATGCTCAACAGGCCAAGGCCAAGGGTTTTGCGCTCGACATGTCGATGGGCGGCCCGGACGCGGACGACCAGCACTTCCGCGAAAGCGCTTGAGACAAATTAGCTGGTCCGGGCCGCGCTTGTGGCCCGGACCACCGCCGCCGTGTGTATGCGTCGACGTCAGACCGGTTTGAATTGAGGTTCCGGGGCGAATGTCTTGCCCGAATACCGATCCATTCAGCTTTCACCATCGAGGTTGAAAGCTCCACGTCGCCATCCATGCATATCGGGGTATTTCCTTGCGCTTCACCATCAAACTCAAGCTGGCCTTGTCTTTCGGACTGATGATTGTCCTTCTGGCATTGACCGCCGGTTACGGCATCTTCAGCCTCTCCAACCTCAACACCGCCATCTCTGAACTCATCGCGGGCCCTGCAAAGCGGCTCGAACATGCGCAGAATGTCGGCGCGCTGCAGCTGCGCATCGTCCGCGCCCAGATGAACATGGCCACAGCGACCACCTCGGCTGATGTCGACAGCTATCTCAAAGCCAGCGACACCAACCGTGTGAAATTCAAGGAAGAGATCGCATGGCTGATTGCAGCCGCGACTTCCGATGAAGGCCGCAAGTCCTGGCAGGATGTCGGCGATCTCGGTGACAAGCTGTTTGCGATCGATGACAAAATTCGCGAACTGGCTAAATCCGGCAACGGCGCCGAAGCAGTGCGGCTGGCGACGACCGAAGGACGCTCAACGGTCGACGCGATCGAAGAGTTGGCAAACGCACGCGCCGATGCAAGCCGCGCGGCCATGCAGAAGGCCGATGCGGACACCAACGATCAGTACACGACAACCCGCAACTTCATCGTCGGCCTGGCCGCAATCGCACTGCTCATCGCTATCGTTGCAGCTCTGTGGATTGCACTCAGCATCAGCAACGGCCTGCGGAAGATCATGGGCGTTGCAGAGGCCGTTTCGATCGGCGATCTCAACCAGGACGTCCAGATCAAGTCCAACGATGAAATCCGCGATCTGGTCAACACCATCAACGTGATGACCGCCAATCTGCGCAATACGGCCGATATCGCCGACCAGATTGCCAATGGCAACCTGACCGTCACGCCGAAGCCGCTTTCCGACAAGGATACGCTCGGCGTCGCACTCGAAAGCATGGTCCAGCGCCTGCGCGGCGTCGTGGCCGACGCGCTTGCCGCTGCCGACAACGTTTCGTCCGGTAGCCAGGAACTGTCCTCCAGCTCGGAACAGCTCTCGCAGGGTGCAACCGAGCAGGCATCGTCGGCCGAAGAGGCTTCCGCCTCGATGGAACAGATGGCCGCCAACATCAAGCAGAACGCCGATAACGCCGCTCAGACGGAAAAGATTGCCCGCCAGTCTTCCAAGGATGCCGAAGCATCCGGTGAAGCCGTTGCCCGTGCCGTCGGCGCGATGCGCACGATTGCCGAAAAGATCTCCATCGTTCAGGAAATCGCGCGCCAGACCGACCTTCTCGCGCTGAATGCCGCCGTTGAGGCTGCGCGTGCCGGTGAACACGGCAAGGGTTTTGCCGTCGTCGCTTCGGAAGTGCGCAAGCTCGCCGAGCGTAGCCAGGCTGCCGCTGCCGAAATCAGCTCGCTCTCCGGCGAGACGGTGCAGACAGCTGCCGAAGCCGGCGACATGCTGAACAAGCTGGTTCCTGCGATCCACAAGACCGCCGAACTGGTTTCGGAAATCTCCGCCGCCTGCCGCGAGCAGGATATCGGTGCCAGCCAGATCAACGAAGCCATCCAGCAGCTCGACAAGGTGACCCAGCAGAACGCCGGTTCGTCGGAGGAAATGTCATCGACGTCGGAAGAACTGGCGGCCCAGGCCGAAGAACTGCAGGCATCGATCTCCTTCTTCAAGGTCGATCAGGCCGGCTCCCGCACCCGCGCGGTACCGGCTGCCAAGGCACCGGCCTACAAGCCTGCCCCGCAGGCACAGCGGACGAGTGCCTCATCGGCGAACGGCATCAAGTCGCAACAGGCCCGCGCCAAGGGTTTTGCCCTCGACATGTCGATGGGTGGCCCCGATAGCGACGACGCCGATTTCCGGGAAAGCGCTTAAACCATGGCCGCATCATCTGAATCCCAGTTCGTAACTTTCAGTCTCGGCGAGGAGATCTTCGCCGTGCCTGTCGAGGTGGTGCGGGAAATCCTCGACCACGAGGATGCCTTCAAGATCCCGCACGGGCCGGATTATCTTCTCGGCCTGCGCGATGTCCGCGGACAGGGCGTGCCGATCATCGATCTTCGGATCCGGCTCGGCATGAGCCCGACCGCACGCACGCCGCATACGCGCATGCTGGTTCTCGACGTGCCGATCGGCGACAAGGTTCTGGCGCTCGGGCTGGTTGCCGACCGCGTCTACGAAGTCGTGCCGTTCCGTGCGGAGCAGATCGAGGATGCGCCGGATATCGGCATTCGCTGGCGATCAGACTATATCGCCGGCGTGGTGCGCAAGGATGGCGGCTTTGTCGTCATCATCGATCTTGCCCGGCTATTTTCCGATACCGGCCCGGCGCTTGCCGGCGTCGCGCCCAGATCACAGGTTGCATGACGGATCCCAGCGTGAACGCAGCATTAAAGACTCAGCCACTGGACGATCAGCTCAGCAAGCGCAATTTCGAGGCGCTGTCGAAATTCATCTACAGCTACAGCGGCATCAAGATGCCGCTGAGCAAGTCCACCATGCTCGAAGGCCGGCTTCGCCGCCGGCTGCGGGTAACGGGCATCGCCACTTTCGACGACTATTGCGACTATCTCTTCAATCAGGGCGGCATCGAGCGCGAGGCCATCTACCTGATTGATGCGGTCACGACCAACAAGACAGACTTCTTCCGTGAACCGAAACATTTCGACTACATGCGGGATGTGGCGCTTGGCGATATCGTGCGGCAGTTTTCCGAGCGACGACTCCGCATATGGAGTTCCGCCTGCTCGACGGGGGCTGAGCCCTACACGCTGGCCATGGTGATGTCCGATTACCTGCAATCGCAGGCGCCGGACCGGGACTATTTCATCCTGGCGACGGACCTTTCCACCGATGTGCTGCAGAAGGCGCAGAAGGGCATCTATTCGTCCGACATGATGGCGCCTGTACCGCCCGACATGATGCGCCGCTATGTCATGCGGGCAACCAACGCGCATCGGCAGGA
Source organism: Neorhizobium sp. LMR1-1-1.1 (assembly GCF_040675795.1). Taxonomy (NCBI): domain Bacteria; kingdom Pseudomonadati; phylum Pseudomonadota; class Alphaproteobacteria; order Hyphomicrobiales; family Rhizobiaceae; genus Neorhizobium; species Neorhizobium sp. LMR1-1-1.1. The sequence continues at coordinate 2,385 of NZ_JBEGHE010000025.1, read as the reverse complement.
AATGCGGGTCGCGCCGATGCTGCGCCAGAAGGTCGGGTTCGCCCGCATGAACCTGATGGACGCAAAGTATCCGATCGGCGATCCGATGCACATCATCTTCTGCCGCAACGTGCTGATCTATTTCGACAAGCAGACCCAACAGCAGGTCCTGACCCGGCTATGCAACAGCCTGGTACCTGGCGGTTACCTGTTCATCGGTCATTCGGAAACCGTCAGCGGCTTCGATCTGCCGATCCGGCAGGTCGCCAACACAATCTTCAAGCGGATATAGGCAAAGCATGGGCGGTAAAATTCGTGTCCTGATCGTCGACGACTCGGCGAGCGTGCGGCAGACGCTCTCGACTCTTTTGTCGGAAGACCCGGATATCGAGATCATGGGGGTTGCCAACGACCCGTTCATGGCCGCCAAGAAGCTGCGCGACGAAATACCGGACGTCATCACGCTCGATGTCGAGATGCCGCAGATGGACGGCATCACCTTCCTGCGCAAGCTGATGTCGCAACATCCGATCCCCGTGGTGATGTGCTCGTCGCTGACGGAAACCGGCTCGGAAACGCTGATGCAGGCGCTTGAGGCCGGTGCGGTCGACATCATCCTCAAACCCAAAATCGGCGCTGCCGACCATCTGGCCGAACATGCCGAACAAATCCGCCAGACGGTGAAGGGTGCGGCGCGCGCCAGCGTTTCCAAGCTGCGGGCAAGCCGCCTGAAGGAACGGCCCGTCCAGGGCAAACTGACGGCCGATGCCGTGCTGCCGCCGCCGAAGATCGGCGCGATGGCGAAGACGACGGAAATGGTCGTCTGCGTCGGAGCTTCCACCGGCGGCACCGAAGCGCTGCGCGAACTGCTAGAAGCGCTGCCGGCAAATTCGCCGGGCATGGTTATTGTCCAGCACATGCCGGAAAAGTTTACCGCCGCCTTTGCCAAGCGCTTGAACAGTCTTTGCGAAGTCGAGGTGAAGGAAGCCGTCAACGGCGATCCGGTGCTTCGCGGCCACGTTCTGATCGCGCCGGGCGACAAACACATGCTGCTTGAGCGCCGCGGCGCACGCTACGAGGTTTCCGTCCGGGAAGGCCCACTGGTCAGCCGGCACCGGCCCTCGGTCGACGTGCTGTTCCGCTCCGCCGCACGTTCCGCCGGCGCAAACGCGATGGGCGTGATCATGACCGGAATGGGCGACGACGGCGCACGCGGCATGAACGAAATGCACCAGGCCGGCGCGTTCACAGTGGCACAGGACGAGGCAAGCTCGGTCGTGTTCGGCATGCCGAAAGAAGCGATCGCCCATGGCGGCGTCGACCGTATCGTACCGCTCGACCAGATTGCGCGTGAGATACTGGCTGCGGACAAGCGGCGGTAACGCCTGACACCATCACGATCACTCTTCGAAAATATCCTCGATCCTTCGCTCCAGCACGCGGGCAATGGCAAATGCCAGCGGCAGGCTCGGATCGTAACGCTCATTTTCGATCGCGTTGACCGTCTGTCGCGACACGGAAAGCCGGGCCGCAAGCTCACTCTGCGACCAGCCTTTCTCGATGCGGAGAGCCTTCAACCTGTTCTTCATCGAAAACGCCGGGCACTGATCAGGCCGCCGACCATCCAAAGCACCGCCATCAGCGGCCAGACGAAAAACATCGAAAGTTTCGGGTACCCGACATTCTCGAGAAACCCATAGCTGAAGGTCGATACGTACCCGTTGGTCCGCGTGTGGAAGCAGCCTTCGCAACCAAATCTACCGCCTCAGGTCACGCCGTAGATGCGTGAGGCCATCTCCCTAACTTCGGGAGGGGTATTGACCTCGAGCTCTTCAAGGTAGGCCATAAAGTCGTTGCGCTCGGCAAAGGAAAAAATTCGTGCCCTGTATTCCAGATCTTCTAAAAGCGGCCGCTCTTGAAGTAATTGAGCTGACGTCTTGTCCACGAACATCGCATCTAAGTATGGAGCATAGGCTGAGATAGCGCGGATATCGTTCATCATCCCCTTGTTGATGATGGTCTTCTGCCCTCCCACAACCCGTCTGGCTGTTGCAGCGAAAAGATAAGCTGAAATGCGATGATGTGGCAGCTGCTTATAGACGTCTGAAGCCCATAAATCGCGAACCTTTTGGCCTGCTTCATAGTCGGGAACGCCCGCCTTTCGCATGACGTTTAATAGGGCTCGGACTTCCATTTGGATCGGCGAGTTGACGGCACTGAAAAAGACATCGGGGTCGTCACTGGACTTCTTCCTTTCAGTCGCGGCCAATGCGCCGACCTGGAGTTGCCCCTTAAAAACCGGACAGGATCAGGTTTCGGTTTGACGGTTTAAGAACTCACGAGGCGAGCAATACCCCAATGCCTTATGCGGGTGAAGGGTGTTGTAGTGTTCGAACCATGAGGGCA
>NZ_JBEGHE010000024.1:0-64092 GCF_040675795.1 Neorhizobium sp. LMR1-1-1.1 | reverse complement strand
GGGCCGGCGGCCAAATATGCCGCCTTTACGTAGGCCGGACACATGCAAGCCGCCGACTATCGCGCATCGATCAAATAAGCCTCTTGCATCACGGGAGCCATCCACACATGCAGGTCTCGATGAGCGACGCGATAGTAGCCCAGTTCTCCGCTCCTGCGTCGTGTCCTGCGAAGAGAGCATTCTTCCGGTTCAATGCAATCGGCCTGATTGTCCGTTCGACGGTATTGTTGTCGACCTCGATCCGGCCGTCGGTCAGGAAGACACAGAGGCCATCCCAGTATTTGGCGATATAGGCCAGAGCTTCGCCGAGCGGCGACTTGCCAGCGACGCGGGCGCGATGATGCGTTAGCCAAGTTCGCAAGACGGCAATCAATGGCGCTGATCGTTCCTGTCGCCCAGCGAGGCGTGCGTCGGCGGGAAGACCGCGCAGTTCCGCTTCTATCCGATAGAGTTCGCCAATCCGCCTCATACCCTCCTCGGCAATCGGTGCCGAACCGCTGCGCGTGATCTCGACCAGCTTGCGACGAGCATGCGCCCAACAATAGGCAAGTTGGATGTCGGGACCGACACGTTCCGGTGCGATCAGGCGATTATATCCGGCGTATCCATCGACTTGAAGGATGCCTGTGAACCCTTGCAATATCCGCTCGGCATGGAGCCCGCCGCGACCTGGTGCATAGGTAAAGGCTACCCCTGGCGGCGCACCGCCACCCCACGGTCGATCATCACGGGCCAAGGCCCAGAAGTATCCGGTCTTGGTCTTGCGGGAGCCAGGATAGAGAACTGGCGCACGAGTCTCGTCCATGAACAGCTTCGTCGACCGCTTCAGGTCGGCGATGAGAGCGTCGAAGACCGGGCGAAGTTCGAATGCTGCCCGGCCGACCCAGTCGGCAAGAGTGGATCGATCAAGGTCGATGCCCTGTCGGCTCATGATCTGAGCCTGCCGATAAAGCGGCAGGTGATCGGCGTATTTGGAGACCAGCACATGCGCTATGGTCGCCTCGGTCGGCAATCCGGCGTGGATCAATCGTGATGGCGCTGGAGCCTGAGAAACGCCATCGGTGCAGGCACGACAGGCATATTTTCGACGGCGGGTGACGATGACACGGAACTGCGCGGGGATGACATCCAGCCGCTCGGACACGTCCTCACCGATGCAATGCAAGCCGCCGCCACAGTTGCAGATCAGGCTTTCCGGCTCGATGATCTCTTCGACACGAGGAAGATGGTCGGGAAGAGAGCCCCGATTGGTGGCGCGTGGTTTGGGTTGCGGCTTACCTGGAGCGCTGTCGGCCTCGTCTTCGGCATGGATCGCCGCAATGGCCGTTTCCAAGTCTTCCAGAGCAAGATCGAATTAATCGGGATCGGCCTTCTCGGATTTGCGGCCGAACGCTGCCTGTTTGAAAGCGGCGACCAGTTTCTCCAGCCGTTCGATCCGATCATCCTTGCGGACTTCACGAAGCTGCGACGCGATCAACATCGCCTTCAGGGCAGCAATATCGTCTGGAAGATCGACCGCGTCCAACATGGGGAAAGTCTATCAAATTACGTGTCGTATCACCGCCGGAATATGCGAACCGAGTCATCGTGACGCACCTACTCGATTGCCGTTGGCGCTCTTGTCTCAACGGAGCGGACCCGCCGCCAGTCGAGCCCAGCAAACAGCGCCTCGAACTGGGCATCCCCAAGGTCATCAGACCGTCCCGGATGTCTGGCCAAGTGAACGTGTGCTCCTCCAGCCGTTTGTAGGCCATCACCAGACCGCTGCCATCCCAGTAGATCAGCTTCAATCGGTCCGCCTTGCGTGATCGGAATACGAAGACAGTCCCCGTAAATGGGTCCCTATGCAGCTCGTTCTTGACCAGCGCGGCCAAGCCGTCGTGACCCTTGCGGAAATCGACGGGCTTAGTCGCCACCATGATCCGAACCCGGTTCGAGGGAAAGATCATGACGGAACCGCGCAGGCACGCGCGACAGCGGCGATCCGGGAGACGGACGCGCCTTCTTCCAACCGGATCGTGACAGCGCCGACGACGATCTCGGGACGGCTGGCTTTCTTGATGGGCGGCTCCGCAACGGGTGGATCGACGACAACTGCCGCGAACTCCACCGCATCCTCGGGTGCTGGCAGAACCAGCTTGCCCTGCCGTGCCATCGTCCGCCAGGTCGACAGGTGGTTCGGCTTCAGGCCATGTCGCTCTGCAACTTCATTGACCATCGCACCTGGTCGAAGGCTCTCGGAAACGATCTGCGCCTTGATCTCGTCCGGCCAGTGCCGATGCTGCTCACGCCCAGACTTCCTGGTCGTGAGAAACTCCAAAGTAGTCTCCATGGAGAAACTCCCGTTGCTCGTCCATGAAAAGCCGATCACAGATTACGGCGGACGGCGCTACGTGGGAGCGGAACAGCGCTTACGCCTTATCGATAGGGTGGGTCACATCTTTGACTGACCTGCCTTGGCTAGCAATTGGGGAGTGGATACGATTTCATCGCGAGTGGCGTTTCGAATGCGGGCAGAGTATCCAAGACAATGCTGGCAATGCAGAGCTGGCGCATACAAGCTGAACTCGGTGCAAATTGTTTAGGAAACGATCTCGAAAGATGGCGAGTAAATTTGATAGCTCTTCCGATATCCTGCCTGGCCTGAAAGACGACATTCTTTGGCTTATGATACTGATCTACAGCTTCAAGGTGAGGGCCAGGCTGGAGGGACTTGGGCAATGGTCACGAGAACACATGTGCATCGAGTTCATGCTGTTGGATAGCGCTGTCCGCGATATCGTGATGCGACTGACCGCGCTGGACGATGACACTAAAAATAACCGGTCATTCCAAACGCTGCTCAGCGCCCTGAGCCGGGAAAACGTACTCGATCCAAAGCGCTCTAAGGCGCTCAAAGTGAAAGTCAAAGGATACCGAGACGCGGTCAGCGAGTTGAAGGTAGGGCACAGAAACCATTACATGTCCCACGTGAACACCGACGCGTCCGTCGTACCTCGTGTCATTGATCGACCAGTCAAGTTTGACGCAGTAGCCTCTATGGCTGTGAACCTCATGGATGATTTGGCGGGCAGAACGCTTCAATACCATTTTAAAATGGGTAATCACGAGTCAATCAACCTCCGAGAGGCACTCCAGGCGGGGTGATAAGGGCGACCGCGACTTGCGGCAGCTGCTCTGCCCCCTGAGAATTGGACTGTTTGAAGTTGGAGTTTTCGGCTAACATTTTCCGGCAGGCGCTGCCGCATCGCCGAGGAGTCCGGGACTTCCTATGATGAGGCGGTAGGGGTGATCATGAAATCGCTCGGCGGCATTCCACCGGGGCGTCCCGCCGCGCCGGAAGAGGTCGCCGACCTGATCGCTTTTCTTGCCTCGGACCGCGCCGCCTCGATCACCGGGACCGAACATGTAATCGATGGGGGAACGTGCCGGTGACGTGAACACGGCCCCGCTGAACGATCCAACTGCGGTAGAAGCCAACGTAAATGCTGTATGCGCAAACGGCAGCTTTGTCCCACGAAGCAGTCATTGCCTCCCTTATAGCACAACTGCTTTGCTACCCGTAGTGGGCATGGCGGTCACCGGGCCTGCGGACGGAAACCTCGCATCCACTTAAACCGCAGTGATCCGTTGATGGAGGACCAGACCGAGATACGGTTCTTCTGCCATCTTCGTCAGGAGCATGGTAGTAGATAGCGGGCGATTATCGGATCAGCGTGAGGCACAGACTCGGCCCATAGGAGCGCGGGGCGGTCGGCATCAGCGTTCGCGGACTGACCAGAACCCGGTTGGGGGCAATGCAGGTAGAATAGGCCGGGAAGACAGATGCGCATGGCCTGAAACGCACGGCGACAGGCAAGGCCGGTGTTGCCCGTCTGGTCATCATGATGGGCCGCGAGATTGCCACGTCTCCGTTCAGCCCCCGTGTCTCGACCGCTCCAACCGCCTCTTCAATGGCCTGATCTGGCCGAAGAACAGCGCGATGCGCTTCAACCGCGTTAGCGCAACAGCGTCGTCACAACTTTCTTCCCCTGACGGCAGAGCCGCCATTCCGCGCGGAACAAGAAAGTTCCTCCTGTGCTGTCCAGCCCCCAAAGGGGGTGCGCCAGCGTTCGTCTCCGGCCGGTCGATCGCCATAGAGGCCGCAATGGTGCGGGCTCGGAAACGGAAAACGGAGACTTAAAATGGCAACCATCGGCACCTTCAAGAAGACTGATTCAAGCGACTTCACCGGCGAAATCGTCACCCTGAGCGTCAAGGCCAAAGGCGTGCGCATCGTTCCCGACCTGCGCGCCACCGGCGAGAACGCCCCCAGCCACCGGGTTCTGGTCGGCCGCGCCGAGATCGGCGCCGCCTGGTCCAAGCGCTCCAACGAAGGCCGCGACTATCTGGGCCTCAAGCTTGACGATCCGAGCTTCAACGCCCCGATCTACGCCAACCTCTTCGATGACGAAGAAGGCGACACCTTCTCCCTCATCTGGTCTCGCCCCAACGGTCGCCGCGGCGACTGAGGCGCGGCACAAAGGCCCCGACCGCAAGGTCGGGGCCTTTCTCATACCCGCAGGAAAGCCGTCACGCCAACCGCAACCGCTACACCCGGTTCTCCACCCGCGCGCCGGGCGTGCGGACGAACTCCTTCATATTGTTCGCCACCGCGATCAGCCCCTCGCTGCGGGCGTGTGCGCCGAGCTGCCCGTAATGGGCGGCCGCCTTGTCGCCCTGATATGAGAATGTCGCCAGGGTGTCTCCCATGCGATGCGCAACAGTTCTACCGAGAGATTCTTTAATCGATTGATCGTATTAGGCGATCCACTTATCGCGCTAGGCACGCTACCGCAAAGCCAGTCGATGCCGCAGCCTTTTCAGGTCGGACAAGGCCTAGTGCCGTTCGGCTTTGGGAGGACGCGCCATGCAGAGCATAGATTGGCGTACTCCGGCGGCCTATAAACGCATTAAAGACCTTCCGCCCGCCGGTTTTCGCCTGGGAATATCTTCGTCGTAACGAAGACTATCGCCATGACGTCAAGAGACTCGCGCAGAGGAGAGAACCCGCGGGAGAAGAGGTTGACGCCTTTGCTTCCCGCTGGGGGGTACGATTTCGCACACGACCCCGACGCGCAGCCTGACGGCGCACCGCCTTTCTGGTCGCCGCATTTCAATCCGCAGGCCATCATTCTGTCTCCGGTCGAGCAGAACGATGCCGATGGCGGGCGGCTTGTCGCTCTTGCACATCTTGATGGCCTGATCCTGCGCCGCGCGCCGGATGGCTGGCACGCAATCTGGCGTATCGGTGGAATGGAGCATCAATTCTGGCTGCCGCGGGGCTCGATCAATGCGGCAGCTTTCTACGCTGCAATCCTGCCCATGGACGAGTTCATGGAATTACGCGCCCATGCGGCCCGCCGCCTCTGGAGGTGCCTGACAGGCCGCTCTCCGGGGCCGGATATTCGCGCCATGCCAGCGCAGCTTCGGCAATGGCACCTTCTGTCGCTACGGGCGCTGGACGCACGGCTGCACGGCGAAAGCTATCGCGCCGTTGCCGAAGTCCTGCTCGGCTTCCGTGGCAACAAGGAAGACTTCGAGACTGATCCGCGCAAGAACAAGGCACGTCGTCTTGTTGCCCACGGTGTCAGGATGATGCGCGGCGGCTATCGGCTGCTTTTGCAATATCCGGTCAAACCCGCGCCGCGATCAAAAGGCGACTGAGGCGATCTCACCGATTCCTGTTTGCCGCAGCCTGTTCCAGTATTTGCCTGTAACCTTCCCGCGACAGCCATTGGGCGCGCTCCAGATGGCTCTGCCAGCATCGCCGGGTTCGCATCTCATCTGATGCCGGATCGCGGTGCAGAACAATTCGCGCCACTTCCTTCCAATCGGCTTCCTCGGACTTGGCGTCCAGAATACGCAGATAGGTCACAAAGTGCTGCTCGTCATAAGCGGTAATGACATGGCCGAACGGGGCTAGATCATCCACATCGGGGTCAATTTCGACAGGTGCTTTCACGGATATTCCCCTTCTTTCAGAAGAGTTTCCGCGGTTCGCCCCCGCAATAAAACTCTCTGACTCCTGGTGATCGGGGAGTTAGTAACCGTGACTAGACGGCCCCATGGCCTTTAGCTGGAAAGCCTGTTGCATACGCCACAGGCTCCCCGACCATAGGGTCAAGGAGTATGGTGCCGTCACGGCCGACACCAACCGCTAGTCAGGGGTTACTACGCCCCCGGAGCAGTGCGTCTGCTCCGTCTGTATTCATAGCCGAACTGCGTGCGGATGTCTTGGGCGAATCCGCATCGGCCTCGCTGAGTTGCTGAAATCTCACGTCTTTTCACGCTGACATAGCCCCTTTCGGGGGTGCCGTCTGCGTATAGGCGCAAATGCGGCACGCTACACGCCGCCGATCACTTCCCATGGTTCGCCATAGCGCGCCGCCGTCTCCGGCAGCCGCATCAACCTGACGAACCGGAGGTGATCTCATGGCCGAGCGCCGCAACACAGAAATGCCACCGCGCATGCTACGCACTCAGGAAGCTGCACGTTTCCTCGGTATTTCTCTTCGCACGCTGGAAAAGCACCGGACCTACGGGACCGGCCCGACCTATCGCAAAATCGGCGGCCGCGTCCTCTATACCGTCGAGGATCTTCAGTCCTGGGTCGACATCGGCGCACGCAAATCCACCAGTGACAAGGATGCCGGCACGGTCTTTCCGGCTCGCCCGCTGACACCTGAAGAGCGGAGCAAGCTCTGAATGCGGCGCGTCGATCACCCTGACGCCCTGCGGCGAGAAGGCGGCAGCGAGCGCAGCCACCTCGATCCCTTCGTGGTCGCAACCGGCGATGCCAGTCCGCGCGACCAGCGCGATCTGATGGAACGGCCTTTCTTCTCGCTGGCGAAGACGCCGCGCACGAAGCCCATCCTCTACAAGACCGCCGATGTCGAGGTGCAGGTGTTCGGCATGCCCGAACATGGAATGGCGACGATCTGGGATGCTGATGTGCTGATCTGGGCTGCAAGCCAGATCGTCGCCGCCGAAAACAACGGCATCAAGACATCCCGTTTCTTCCGCTTCACACCCTATCATCTGCTGCGCGCCATCGGCCGCGACACCGGAAACCGGCAATATCTGCTGCTGAAGGCAGCGCTTGCACGGCTGCAATCCACGGTCGTCGCCACGACGATCCGTAACGGCAAGCATTGGCGCCGCCGCCAGTTCTCCTGGATCAACGAATGGGAAGAGATGACCACGCGCGACGGGCGCGTAGAGGGCATGGAGTTTGTCCTGCCAGAATGGTTCTACAACAGCGTCCTTGACCATTCGCTGGTCCTCACCATCGACCCGGATTATTTCCGGCTGACAGGCGGTATCGAGCGCTGGCTCTACCGTGTCGCCCGCAAACATGCCGGACATCAACCGCATGGCTGGCTGTTCGAGGTTGCGCACCTTTACCAGAAATCCGGCAGCATGGCCCGGCCATCGGACTTTGCACTGGACCTGCGCCACATCGCGGCCCGCCAGCCGCTGCCCGGCTACAGGCTCAAGATCCTGCGCGAAGACCGCCGCGAACTGCTGCGAATCCGTCCTGAAAATCTATCCACAGTGCCTGTGGATAACATTGTGGATACCGTCGGTACATCAGGCGCAAAGGGCATCGGTACATCAGGCGCAGCACTATCGGCACATCAGGCGCACGAACCCCAGTTAAGTCTCTGGAACGAAAAGCAGAATCCGACTGCTAACTTAGAATCTAACGTAGAATCTAACTTTTCTTCTTTGACGCGCGCGCATGAAAGGCACGGTGCCAGTGCCACTTCCCGCCGACCTGGGCGGGGTACGCCATGATCGTCGCGCTCCTCAATCAGAAAGGCGGCGTGGGCAAGACCACGCTGGCGCTGCATCTTGCCGGAGCCTGGGCTGCGCAAGGCAAGCGGGTCATCCTGATCGATGCCGACCCGCAAGGCTCCGCACTCGACTGGTCGGAGCGGCGCAGCCATGAAGGGCTGCCAAGGCTGTTCACCGTCATCGGCCTTGCCCGCGATACCCTGCACAGGGAAGCGCCGGAACTGGCGCGCGACGCCGATCATGTCGTCATTGATGGTCCGCCCCGTGTCGCTGGTCTGATGCGCTCAGCGCTGCTTGCAGCCGATCTGGTGCTGATCCCGGTGCAGCCATCTCCTTTCGACGGCTGGGCATCAGCCGAGATGCTGGCGCTTCTGAACGACGCGCGCATCTATCGACCGGAGCTGTCCGCCCGCTTTCTGCTGAACCGATGCGGTGCGCGCACCGTCATCGCCCGCGAAACGGCCGAGACACTGGCGGACCATGATCCGCCCTTGCTGGCCACGATGGTCGGCCAGCGTGTCGCCTTCGCCGAAGCCGCACAGACCGGCAGACTGGTCTCGGAGACCGATGGCGGCGAACGGGCCGCACAGGAGGTCACAGCGCTGGCGGCCGAGATCGATGGCCTCGGTATCGGGAGGATCGTGCCATGACACGTCCACCCGTCAAATCCGGCTTCGCATCGCGTCCGGGCAATCCCGATAGCTGGGTCAGAACCGCCGATGCGCTGGCAACCGGCAACACGCCGACGCAGGCGTTCACCGCCCGTCTGACCATCGACATCGCGCCCGAACTGCGCGGGCGCATCAAGGTAGCCGCTTTCCGGCGCGGCGTCACCGTCGCCGTGATGCTGCGCGAGCTGCTCGTCCGCGAGTTTCCACCCAACGAAGGAGATCAGCCATGACCGGTAAAACCGTGCGTGCAGCGCATGAACATCCGCAGGCGGACGGGCCTGCACCGTTCACCACATTGGTCGAGCTGACCTTCCAGAAGAAGAAGGTCGAGCGATGGATACGCTTCGGCCGCAAGAGCTTTGAGCAGATCATCGACCGCCGCCGCAGTCTGATCGGTTTTGCGCCCGAAAGCATCTTCGCCTTCGTCCGCTGGGTCTCCAACGATTACGGCACCATCGTTTCGCGGCTCGACATCCTGCGCGCTGTCGGGCGTGGCGAACCGTACCAGACCGTGCCCTTCGTTCGTCCTGGCGGCGAGATCCTGCTGCGTATCGACGGCTGGCGACAAGTCCAGCGGGTGCTGGCCCTGATTGATGGCGTGGACGCGCTTGGCGTCGATCCGGCGGATGTTGCGCCGGACCATTGGCGGCACGTCCACAACCGTTTGAGTGCGGGTCAGGAGCCCAATCCCTATACCCCGGAGCGCCATGCTGCATGGGTCAGCCGCCGGAGGATCGCACCATGAGCCGCCGTCATATCCTCGCCGTGTCCATGCTGGCCGTCGGCACGCTTGTCGCCACGGCGGTTGCCGATCTGCCAACCCGACTGATCTGGAATGCGACTGCCAGCGCGCCCATCGGCTTCTACACGGTTGCTCCCGCCGATGCGCTCGAAGTTCCCGAGCTGGTCGCCATCATGCCGTCTGAGCCGCTGGAGCGGTTCATGGTCGAGCGCGGCTATATCGGACGCGGCGTGCCGCTGCTGAAGCGTGTCCTCGGCCTGCCGGGACAGCGCGTCTGCCGCAACGGTGCGACCATTACCGTCGATAGTGTCGAAATGGGGGACGCGCTGGAGCGCGACCGCATGGGCCGCGATCTGCCGGTCTGGCAGGGCTGTCGTATCATCGGCGACGGTGAACTCATCCTCATGAATTGGGACATCCGGGACAGCCTCGACGGCCGTTACTTCGGACCTGTTCCCGCCAGTTCCGTCATCGGCCGGGCGCTCCCGCTCTGGACCGATGGGGAAGGCGATGGTCGCTACGAATGGCGGGCGGCCACGCATTGAACCCACGCCGAAACCTCAACGACAGGAGATTTTTCATGACACAGATCGGATTGTTCACGCGCGATGAAACGGGCTTTTCCGGGCGACTCCACACGCTCACGCTCTTTCGTGAGCTTACCATCCTGCCAGCCGAGCATTCGGACGCCGAAAATGCGCCGGACTACCGTGTCCATCACGGTGCGGATGACGGTCCCGAGGTCGGCGCTGCATGGAGACGCACCGGCGAAAAGGCTGGCGAATATCTCTCGGTGCTGCTCGATGATCCCGCCTTGCCGCAGCCGATCCGCGCCAATCTCTTCCGCGACGACGATGCAGGCTCGTCATGGTCGCTGCACTGGAGCCGCCCGCGGCCCCGCGAAGATCGGGACTGAGATCATGCGATCCCGCGCACTTCTTCTCTTCACGGCCCTGCTGTCGGCTGGCAGCGGATTGACGCCAGTCATTGCGCAGGTCACGCCGCAACCCGCGCCTGTCACCGCGCATCCCCATGCTGCTTTCATTGCCGAGGCGTCACAGCGTTTCGGCATTCCAGAGCACTGGATTCGGGCCGTGCTGCGTGTGGAAAGTGCGGGCGATGTGCGCGCCATCTCATCTGCGGGTGCAATGGGACTGATGCAGGTCATGCCCGATACCTGGGCGGGCCTGCGCAGCCGCCATGGCCTCGGGCGCGATCCTTACGATCCGCGCGACAACATCCTCGCAGGTACGGCGTATCTGCGCGAGATGTGGGACCGCTATGGCGATGTCGCGGCCATGCTTGCCGCCTACAATGCCGGTCCCGGTCGCTATGATGAGCATCTGGCGACAGGCCGCACTTTGCCCGCAGAAACACGCGCCTATGTAGCCACGCTTGCACCTGTTCTTGGGCTTGCGACTGCGCCTGATGTGCCGACGATTGTGCCGCCGCCACCGCCGGATTGGCGCGAAGCTCCGCTCTTTGTTGCGCAATCCAGCGGCAATTCGGTTGCGGCCAATCAGCCGTCGAATGACGTCCGCGCAACCGTTCCTATGAGCGTTTCCGTCGATCAGGAACCGCAGGACGGCGGCATATTCGTGGCCCGTGCGAGCAATGGAGATGCGCCATGAGCATGGCGTCTCCACGCGCTTTCGGTCCGCTTCCGGTGTGCAGTCAGGCAAGGGGGCGCCTGGCTGCATTCCCGGCAGGAAGGGCAAAAAGGGCAGGGAAGGCGGAGGGCAAGATAAAGGAAACAGGCACCCTATCGGGCCGGTTTCTGGGCAAGCCCTTGTCTGCACACTGTTTTGGGGTGCCGCGCACGGCACCCTGCTTTTGGGCCTCGCGTGCCGCGATATGGCGTAGAGCCTTGGATTTGTTGGGTTTTGACCGGCACTACAGCCGATTATCAGCCTTTTGCGTGCCCAAACCGCGTGGGGTGCTCTCATGAGCGCCGACTACGAGAGCCGCTTTCGCCCGAGGCCAGGTCGGATCAAGTCCGACGTGCCGAAGGCGGGCAAGGCGAAGAGCTTTCTGACGCAGGCGAAGAAGCTGGCGCGTCAGCATAGCAACAGCCCCGGCAGATCATCATCATTCGCATCACGGACGTCCTCGTCGCCTTCATCTGGTTCGTCCGGAAAGAGCGGGAAGGCATCGCGGGCTGGCAAAGTTCCGGGCGTCAAGCGTGGCCGTGGCGCGGCCTTTGTCCGCGCCCGAGCCCTGTCGGGCGGCTGGCGTCACAGTGCGGCCGGCGTGCGCCGCGTCGTCGTCAAAACCCGGTACGTCCAGAGCGCGGGGAGCAATGGCAAAGGGGCTGCCCATCTGCGATATATCCAGCGAGACGGGACCTCGCGCGATGGCGAACGTGGCCAGCTCTATTCGGCGACCGATGATCGCGCTGATGGAGATGCCTTTCTTGATCGCGGCAAGGATGATCGCCACCAGTTCCGCTTTATCGTTTCCCCCGAAGATGCCGCCGATCTATCTGACCTCACCGAACACACCCGCGACCTGATGGACCGCATCGAGGTCGACCTTGGCACGAAGCTCGATTGGGTGGCGGTCAATCACCACAATACCGGCCATCCCCATGTCCATGTCATCGTTCGGGGCAAGGACGATCTGGGCGAGAACCTGGTCATCAATGGCGACTATCTCGCCAATGGTATTCGTGAGCGGGCAAGCGAGCTGACCACGCTGGAACTCGGCCCCGTGACCGAGATCGAGCAGAGCCGCAAGCTGTCTGCGGAAATCGATCAGGACCGCTTTACGCGCATCGACCGCACCATGACCGAGGAGGCCGACGAACGGCTCCTTGATCTGCGCCATGAACCGGCCGATGCACGCCGCCAGTTCAACCGCACGCTTCGCCTGCGCCGTCTCGCCAAACTGGAAAAGATGGGATTGGCCACGGAACATGCCCCCGGCGTCTGGGAACTTGGCGCGAAGATGGAGCCGGCGCTGCGTGAACTCGGAGAGCGCGGCGACATCATCCGCAACATGCACAAGGCGCTGAAGGCCGATGGGCAGGAGCGTGATCCGATGACCTTCCAGCTTCACGATGCAGCACCTGCGGTCCCCATCACCGGCCGCGTCGTGGACAAATATCTCACCGACGAGATGGGCGAGAAGCTGACGCTCGTGGTGGACGGCATCGACGGGCGAACACACCATATTCCCGGAATTGATCCGGCCCACGTCGAAGACGCCCGGATCGGCAGCATCGTGGAAGTCGGTCCCGCCGACACGGCGCAACGTCCCTCTGATCACACCATCGCTGTGATCTCGGAGAATGGTATCTACCGACCGAGCCGCCATCTGGAACAGGCGAAGTTCGAGGGAGGTGTGCCTGGCGGTGACTACAAAGGCTATGTCGATGCCCATGTCCGGAGGTTGGAGGCGCTGCGCCGCGCAGGGATCGCTGAGCGGATCGACGCTGACCAGTGGCGCATCCCCGATGACTTCGAGAGCCGCGCCACCGCCTATGATGCCGGTCGCAACCGGCAGGCCAGCATCCGTGTCGTCTCGACCTTCGATCTGGAAAAGCAGATCGGCGCCGATGGTGCGACCTGGCTGGACCGGAGACTGGTGACGCCGGACGCTTCGGATCTTTCCCCGGCTGGGTTCGGTCAGCAGGTACGCGAGGCGGTGGACCAGCGCCGTGAGCATCATATCGCACAGGGCGATGCCACCCGAGCGCGGGATGGCCGCATCTTCTATCGGCGCAGCCTTCTCGCCACGCTGCGAGAGCGCGAAGTCGCCCGCGTCGGTGCGGAAATGGGCGGGAGTAAGGGATTGCCGTTCCGTGCGGCTGCCGATGGCGAACATGTCAGTGGCAAGTTCACCGGGATCGCACAGCTATCGAGCGGCAAGTTCGCCATTGTCGAAAAGAGCCATGAGTTCACCCTTGTCCCATGGCGACCTGTCATCGACCGCCAACTTGGCCGAGAGGTTGCCGGAATTGTGCAGGGCGGATCAGTGTCGTGGCAGCTTGGACGGCACCGGGGCTTGGGATTGTAGGAGCTTCTGTTCAATCGCTTGCAAAACGTTTGCGCCACTTTTTCTTGTGCCGCACCAGCCGGTGCCAGGCGCATGACTTAAGCAGATTTAGCAGTCGGTGGATTTCGGATCGCAAAATACTGCGCCGGCGTGCTGCCGAGAGCCTTCTTGAACATCGTGATAAACGAATTCACGGAATCGTATCCCAGTGTCGCCGCAACATTCTGAACGCTCTCACCACTTGCGAGCTCACGAAGTGCGACAACCAGATGGAGTTGCTGTCTCCAACGTCCAAACGTCAGTCCTGTCTCCCGTATCAGCAGCCGAGCTAATGATCTGTCGCTCATCGCGACCCGGTTCCCCCAATCGCTCAGCGTGCTGCGATCGGAAGGCTCGGTTGTTAGAGCGTCTGCCATCGCTCGGATTTTCGGATGGCTGGAAATTGGCAGATTGAACCGCTCATGCGGCATCTGCACGAGTTCGTCGAGGATCACCCGCGCGATGCGGGCGGCATGGCTGTCGGCGTGATAGTCCGCACGCTCGCGAGCAAGCCGATCGACCATTTCGCGGATCATTGGGGAAACTGCCAGCGTGCAGCTGTTTTCAGGCAGTTTGGCAGACCCCGGTTCGACGAACAGATAGTTGAGCCGGGCATTGGCGGTTGCGCGTGCACTATGGGGCACGCCGCCCGGAATCCACACACCGCAATTGGGCGGCACGATCCAGATTTCGTTGCCCGCAGTGCAGGTAACAGCTCCGTGCAGAGCGAGGATCAACTGCCCCTTGCGATGTACGTGCAGAGGCACTTCCGCCTCATGATCCGCGAAGTCGAGCTTGTGGGCGACCGCAGGAAGTAGCGTCAGGTCGGGATCGAAAACGGAAACAGCAGATCGCGATAGCGACATGAGAATGGCCAATTTTAGGTATTTTATGTCAAGATATCGAATTTATTTGCTTTTGCAAATCGATCACAACTAGCGGCATGAACACCGCTAAGCTCATACCCCCCTTAAACAAGACCCTTGCAGCCATGGTCAAAGCTGGGACGAGCTTCCTGCGCACGCCCACCTTGAAGGCGGATGCGGATGCGATTCTGTTTTCGGCGAAGAGTTTCGCTGCGGCGATGCTGGCCTACTACATTTCGCTGCGGATCGGGCTTCCCAAGCCGTTCTGGGCCATCGTAACTGTCTACATCGTCTCACAGACATCCGCCGGGGCGTCCTTTAGCCGTGGTGTCTATCGCTTCGCCGGGACCCTGGTCGGCGCCATAGCAACGGTCGCGATCGTTCCCAACTTCGTGAACGATCCGATGGTGTGCAGCGTCGTGCTTGCGGCCTGGATCGGACTGTGCCTGTTTTTCTCGCTGCTTGATCGCACACCGCGCGCTTATGCCTTTGTTCTTGCCGGCTATACCGCAAGCCTGATCGGGTTCCCGAGTGTGCTTGATCCAGGCGCGATTTTCGAGACAGCGTCGGTGCGCGTTCAAGAAATCTCAATCGGGATTCTGTGCGCAGTCCTGATCCATCGCTACATCGTGCCGAAACGCATGACCTGCCAGTTCACCGGCAAGCTATCGGCCACGCTGCGGGACGCTCGTCGGCTGACAGGCGATGCACTGAGTGGAACACCCGGAGAAAACCGCCGAGACCGCCACCAACTCGCAGCGGACCTATTGGCAATTCAGGGACTTGCCACGCATCTACCCTATGATCCGGCGCCGACACCTCCACGTCAGATACTGCAACTTATCCATGACCGGCTTGCCCGCTTGCTGTGGCTCGCAGGCGAGATCGAAGACCGGATTGAGGCACTTCGATTAGGCGACAGCGATGCGCCCGGTGAGCTGATCGCCTTGGTCGGTGACGTCGGTGCCTGGGCCGCAAACGCCGAAACGGAAGAGCGGGAGGCTGCCACAGCCCAACTCATCGCGCACGCACGATCAGTCCAGAAGCGTTATGGCGCCGATGCTACGATGCCCGACGATAGGCTTGCAGCTAACCTGGCAGGTCATCTCGCCGAAATGGTCGGTCTGCTACAGGACTGCGACAGGCTGGAGCGGAACGTCGCAGCGACCGGGCGGTTGCGCGATGCCACGTCGCTTCATGGACCGAAGCGAGCGAAGGGCTATGTCTATCACCGCGATCCATGGATGGCGGGGCGCACTGCGCTCGGCGCGATCGTCGGCATTCTCATTGGCTGCGCCTTCTGGATCTGGACGGCCTGGCCGGAGGGCGGAATGGCCGTATCCATTCTTGGCGTCTGCTGCACCCTGTTCGGCAATTTCGATGCGCCTGTGCCGTTTGTTGTCAAGTATATCGTCGGCTCAATCTACGGGGTCTTAACCAGCCTCATCTACAGTTTCGTCATCCTGCCCCAGGTCACGGACTTCCGAGTTCTTGTCGCGGTGCTTGCGCCGGCGTTCCTGTTCGCCGGCTCTTTGCAGGCACGCCTGCCGACAACCTTCATGGCGCTCGGCATCACGCTGACTATTCCAATCCTTTCGGCTCTCGGTCCCTATTACACAGGCGAGTTCGCCACCTCACTCAACAGTGTGATCGCGCTGTTTGCTGCGGTCGGCTTCGGCGCCGTAAGTATGTCCCTGTTTCAGACCGTGCCGGTCGACGGAGCGATCAACCGCTTGCTTCGCTTGAGCCGTCGGGACGTTGGCCGACGCGCGCTTGGCGCTGCGCCTAACGAAGCGCGCTGGACAAGCCTGATGATTGATCGGACAGCCTTGCTGCTGCCAAGGTTGCGGCTGACCGGCAAAGCCTATCCAGATGTGCTCGACGACACGCTGAACCATCTTCGCATCGGGCATGTCACCGGACAGCTTCGCAAGACGATTCCGCAGATCAAAGGCGAGGCCAGCGTCGAACTAAGAGAGCTTCTATCAGTCATTGCCGGACGCTTCAGTGGCCGGACGCCGTCAACGCCGTCCGACCTCCTCGACCTCGATAAGCGGATAGAGACCTTGATCGAGAAGACGGCCGACAGCGTGCTCAGGAACCGCCTGCAGATTGTCGATCTGCTTATCGACCTGCGGTTCTCGCTTGGCTCTCAAGTAGATAGGAGGATCACGACCGATGATCGTTGATCTCAATATCGGCGGCGTCCTGATCCCCGGCCTTGTGGTTGTCGCGTTCGTCGCTCTGGTTGCCACCATGGCAGTGCTCCGCCTGCTTGCCGCCTCGGGTCTCAATCGCCGGTTCGCTTATCGGCCGCTGGTCGAACTCGCCACTTTTGTCATCATCTACGGTCTGCTCGTGCAGTACCTGCCATCGATCGGACTCCTGCCTTGAAACCTGTCCTATCCCTGCTTGGGCGCTATGCCCTGACCCTTTGCCTCGTCGCCGTCTCCGCTTTTATCGCGCTGAAGGTGTGGAACCACTACGAGCGGACGCCCTGGACCCGCGACGGACGGGTTGGCGTCGATGTCGTACAGATCGCACCGGAAGTCTCTGGCACCGTCAGCGCAGTTTCCGTTATTGATAATCAATATGTGCGTCGGGGCGACATCCTTTACGAGATCGACCCCGAACGGCTCAGGTTGGCAGTTTCGTTGGCTGAGGCTGAGGTCGAAGCCAAACGCCAGGATATGATCGTTCGTCAGGCGACGGCGCGGCGGCATGGCCAGCTCAAGGGCGTCGTCTCCCAGGAGGCGGTCCAGCAATCGAGTGGCGCGGCTGCGGTCGCCGGCGCCGCCTATCAGTCAGCGGTGGCGGCGCTCGATCTGGCCAAGCTCAATCTTGTCCGCTCGACTGTCCGCGCCCCGGTCGACGGTTATGTCACTAATCTGAGGCTTCGGCCGGGCGACTATGCGACGGCTGGTGTGACGAAGGTCGCCGTCCTCGACGCCGCCAGCTTCTGGATCACCGGTTATTTCGAGGAGACGAAGATCCGACAAATCCGCGTTGGCGACCAGGCTCACATCATGCTGATGGGTTTTGATCAGCCAGTCACTGGTCATGTCGAAAGCCTCAGTCGGGGAATCGAGAACAGCAACGATGCGCCCGGCCATCTCGGCCTGCCCAATGTGGCTGCAACCTTTTCCTGGGTGCGGCTTGCCCAGCGCATCCCGGTACGCATCAAGATTGATCGGGCGCCGTCCGGTGTGGAACTAGCGGCGGGTATGACGGCAACGGTTGAGATATTAGCCTCAGATGCTGAGGCAGGAACGAGAGAGCGGCCATGATGGCCATATCACTCGGCCGTTCCCTGTATACTGTCGAACTTCATGGCAGCGATAAACGACGTTCACGCGATATGCCAATACGGCGTTTCACAGCTACGACGCGCCCCAGGCGAACGTTCCAGAAGTTAGCGTTATTTGCAGCTTCGGAGAACTAGGGGCAAGAACACCTCGTCTATGATTTCTTCGATGCTTTTGTCAGAGAGAGGTTTGAGAGTCATTAGCATGTCATGACGCGCTAGCTCGATTGGTAACGAGGCAATTCGTGGGGTAATGCGTGCGAGGTCAATTTCACCACGATTTGCTCCACGCTCCAGGATCTCGGCAACCAGTCCATGTTCACCGATCCTGCTGGGAACATCGACAAAACTCAGGTTGTCCTTCAACAGGTCCTCACGCATATCAACGAGAATCCGCATCAAATGAGGTTGAGCTCGGTCTGAAAGCCGCTTCAGTAGCAGTACCATCTCGCTGCGGACGCTGCCCTGATCCGTAATCGAAATTGGGTTGAGGGCTACGTAGCGAGCTAAGGCCGCCATTACCAAGTCGTTTAAGCTTTTCCACCGACGATGGATCACTGGTCTGCTAGTGCCGGCTCGGCTCGCAACCGAATCCAACGTCAATCCACCATAGCCTTTCGCCGATAGCTCATCCCAGACAGCCTGAAGAATGGCTTCGTCCAACTCAGGGCCACGTCGTCTTTGCGCCTTTGTATCCATTACGACCTCAAAAATAAGATGCGAGCCGCATCTTGACTCTTGTGATATAGGATGCGACGTGTATCTTATATGCAGGAGCATGAGATATGTCAAAAGCAGATAGTTTTGCCGGCAATCGGCCCAAAGTTCTGATCGTCGGCGCCAGTATCGCTGGACCGACAGCCGCCTTCTGGCTTGTCCGCGCCGGCTTCGATGTGACCATCGTGGAGCAGGCGACAGAGCTGCGCCGCGGCGGAAACGGCGTGGATATAAGGTCCGAAGCCCTCGCCGTTGTCGAGAGAATGGGCCTCACATCTGCCGTTCGCGCCAAGGTGCTGAGAATCGAGGGCATGCGCTTCGTCGATCACCGCGATCGGGAACGCGCGAGAATGCCACTTGAGGCGATGGAACGGATGGTGGGTTCCGAGGATCTGGAGATCAAGCGCGGGGATCTGGCGGAACTGCTCTTCGATGCGACCAAGAATGACGTAAATTACATATTTGGCGAAACGATCAAAACCATCGAGCAAGATGAGGCCGCGGTGGATGTCACCTTCGCAAAGGGGCCGCCTCAACGCTTCGACCTGGTCATCGGCGCGGATGGGCTACATTCGAGCGTTCGTCGCTCCGTGTTCGGAGCAGAAGAAGAGTTTTTAAAATTCAAGCAGCACTATTTTGCTTTTCTGAACGTCGATCTTCCCATGGGGGAACACGGCTGGGTGACGTTTTACAACGAGCCTGGAAAATCCGCAGCAATCTTCCGTGCCGAGCCCGGACTTGGACAGATCAACTTCATGTTCCGCAGCGAGACTCCGCTCAGCTACGATTACCGCGATGTCGAGAAGCAGCGCGACTTGCTTCGCCAAGCCTTTACGGGTCTCGGCTGGCATGTACCTGCCTTGCTTGAGAAGACCGACAGCGCTCCCAATTTCTACTTTGATGCGCTCGCTCAAGTGCAGATGCCATCATGGTCGTCGGGGCGGGTGGTGCTCGTCGGGGATGCTGCATATTGCGCTTCACCTGCGTCAGGTGCGGGTGCACTTCTTGCATTAACCGGCGCTTACCGGCTAGCAGGAGAGCTGGCTACTCATGGTATTTCTTCCGCAGCCTTGTCAGGCTACGAAGCTGCCCAGCGCCCTTTGGTCGCGCAAAAGCAGAAGCAGCTATTTACAGGGTTATCTACGCCTCGCACCCGCCTGGGCATTATCACTCGCAACTGGCTACTGTCGCCACCGCTCAATGCGCTGATCTCAAGGATGCAGGGCAAGGACACGCCAGCCGATATCCACGAATACCGTTTTCCAACCGCCGTCTCGCGGCAACCGGAGGGTGCGACTGGACTTGCGACAGCGAGGTTGCCTTCTGGCCCGACTGAGCGCGTAGGCAGGGGTGCCGAACGTTGATAGGACTATATACTGCGAGGCGCGAAACCGCGCATACAATTGCGATAAGGTCCGGATTGGGCAGGCAGCGTTTCACCACGGACCACCCGTCGCGTATTGATGGAACATTGGTATCGCCGTGCCGTACTCGGCTTTTTTTCCTCTTGGCTATGCCCTTGCTTACAGCATGCACCTCCGTGCCTCTGAAAGAGGGCGGTACGCTAAGCTCGTACAGTCGTCTCAGTTCTGAGAAAGGCACCCTGTCTAAGCGGCGCACGTATGTTGACAGCGTAGCTCTATCACCATTGAGGACAGCTACGATCATTCCTGCGAGCTTTACCCATGATGCCGCCTCGCGAGTAGAATCCCTAGATGATCGCAGAATGGTTGCGAACATCCTCGATCGTGCGCTCTGTATATCGCTCAGCGATAGGTTTGACATGGTGCCTTACGGGCAGGGTTCCGACTTAAGCGTTCGTGCGGTCGTCACAGATATCGTGCCGACGGACACGGTTGCAGCAGGAGCATCCGCAGCGTTAACGCTCGGTACCGGTTTTGCGCTTCCAATAGCAGCTCCACGCCTGCCAATCGGGCTCGGCGGCATTGCCGTTGAAGCAGAAGCGGTTGACCACTCAGGCAATCAGGTCGCTGCGACAGTCTGGGCACGCGGAGCCAACTCGATTTCAAACACGCCGCGAGTATCCCAGGTTGGGGACGCTTACGCGTTAGCGGCAACCTTTGGGAACGAGTTCTCGAAACTCATAGTCGATGGCCAGGATGGAAACGGCCCCGGTCTCTCGCTGCCCTCGGCACATCGCGTTCAGTCCTGGTTTGGCGGCACACCCAAACACGCCGCGTGCGATACCTTTGGGCGTTCATCTGGTCTGGTTGGCTTGATCGCCAGTCGGTTTGGAGCGCCACCAAAGTGGACAGACAACCAAGCCCAACCAAGTGCATCAAAGTAATGGCTGTGCTGAAGGAACCTCGTGCATACGCCATCGCACCGTCACGAAACAATAAAGAGATCGAGCACATGTTGATGCATGAACTTTTAAGGTGGCGATTAGACGGTTGCGGATACAACTCAATGAATCGCGTCTTCATGGGGTTCGTAGTGGCTGGCGTAGTGGGCATGTGTTCGCAAGTAGCGCTGGCAAACTCGCCGTCACCTGCCGTTAAAGAGGCGTGCGGCGCGGAGATACGCTCGCTCTGCGTTCGACCATGGCGGCTATCGCCTGACAGCATCAACCAATGTGCCCGTCAAAATCGAGAGAAACTTTCTCCAACATGCCAGATTTTTTGGGATACGGCCCAGATGTGCCAGGCGGAGATGAAGAATATCTGTGGCGGGCTAAATCCGCTCACAATCAAAAGCTGCCTACGGGATTCCATCCAGAAGTTCTCCAAAACATGTCAGGACACGTTGGATTTGTAGGGTCCGAACAGCGGCATATTCCCAAATTTACTTACCTTGAATTCTTCATCTAATCAAAGAGAGAACACTAGATATGTCGGAACACAAAAGCTTCCTAGACTCCAGCCATTGCAGTTCATTTGAACAATACAAATCGTCGTACGAGAAGTTTATCGCTCTAACCAGGGAGAATGGCGTTATTGAGTGCCGGTTTCATCACGAGGGGGGACCCGCGGTTCATAGCTGGGAAGCTCATCATGCTTGGCGCGAAGCGTGGATCGATATCGGTCGAGATCGCAAAAACGAAGTTCTTATCGTGACGGGGACCGGGGATCGCTGGCAAATCGGTAATCCCGAGGTGTGGACGACGCCATTCCGCGAATGGGATCGCGACGAGCAACTGGCACTATTTCACGACTCAAGACGTCTGATCGAAAACATGGTATTCAACATCGATATACCGACGATCGGTATAATCAACGGTCCTGGCACCCATTGCGAACTCGCGACGCTTTGCGACATTACGCTTTGTGCAGAAGACGCTGACTTCTTTGATCCACATTTCCTTGGCGGTACGCCTCCGGGTGATGGAATGGCGCTAATCCTTCAGCGGACTATAGGCGTTAAGCGAGCGGCCTACTACGCCTACACTGGCCAGTGCATCGACGGGCGCACCGCTGTGGAACTTGGGCTGGCAAATGAGTGCTTGCCACGTGAAGAGTTGCTGCCCCGGGCTCGGGAGATCGCTGGAATGATGATGGAACGGTCTAAGATGACCCGTCATCTAACGCACGCAATCCTGTCCAGGCCTTGGAAGCAAGCAGTGGTACAGGACATGGGCTTTCACCTGATGCATCAGTCGTATGAGATGACTACCGATCGTGAAGGCGCATTCGCACGCCTCATGAAGAACGCACATCGTTTCCGAGATCGCTGATAGTTTGCATCGCTCATGGGAACGCCGAAAAGGTGTCGTTGATCTCGTTCAATGAGTAGATTCTCGCGGCAAAAAACGTGTGCTCCTTGCTGCGAATCTTATCAGAGAGGTAGTTTTGCGTCGTAGCAAAGGTCGCGCTGCAATAGCGTCACGGATTTACGCACTTATAGACGGGCGTGTTTCACTAAAATCGCTCGTCCAAACGCTCGCAGTTGCCGAGTATTTGAGTTTCCAACGGGCCGCTTTGGCATTGGGCACCAGTCAATCGAGTGTCAGCGCCCGGATCAAGCTGCTGGAAGAGGACCTTGGTGTCATTCTCTTCCAGCGCAACACGCGGGGCGTTCGTCTCACCGAAGCCGGTCGCGAGTTCGTCGATCAGGTTCAGGAAGGTGTCCGCATTCTTGATGCCGCAATCAAGACCGCCGGAATGAATGCGCGAGGAGAAAAGGGCGAGCTGCGGATCGGCGTTTATGCTCTTACCGCAGGCTGGTTCCTCGACCGATTGCTGAATGAATTTCACGAAAAGTATCCAAGTATTCGGTTGCAAATCATAGAAGCAACGGCCCGTGACGCTGAGATCATGCTTCGGGAATGCAGAATTGATATCGCTTTTATGGCTCAGAAACATGAAATTTCTGACCTCAACTCGCGGATCATATGGCGTGACCGTCTGGTGGTCGCGTTACCAGTTATGCATCCTTTGGCCCAGCAGACGCACATCGAGTGGCGTCACCTTGCCGGGGAAACATTCCTCGTTCGACATGGCGGAAGCGGCCCACAAATTCATGACCTGATCGTGACACGAGCGACTGGAAACTGGCTGACTCCGACAATTCACCGTTGCGATGTCGGACGCAGTACCTTGCTTTCGATGATTGCGGCCGGCCATGGCCTCTCTGTGTTTGTTGAGGAAGTCGTCCAAGCCAATACTGCGAACGTTTGCTTTCTGCCGATCAGCGACGAACCGGAAACGATCGCCTTTTCTGCTGTCTGGTCGCCCCAAAACCGCGATCCTGCGCTTTTGAAACTCCTCAGCGTCACGAAGAAAGTGGACTGCCCACACCTTTCTCCGGATACACGGTAGCGCACCCTGATGGTGCCGTTGCAGCCCATCCTATTTGCCGCCGATGATATCCGGCGTCCCTCCTGCAAGCCCTTTTCTGTTGCCACTCCCGTAAACCGCTATTCTCTGATCGGCTCTGTCTCTCTTGCCGATTGGAGCCTGTATGCGTGGAGGTCGAATACTCTGGGGCCAGATCATTATCGTGTTCACCATCGTCGTGGTGATGGTCTGGACTGCAACGCAATGGGTGGCTTTCCGGCTCGGCTTCCAGCCCCAACTCGGCGCCCCCTGGTTCGATATTGCCGGATGGCCATTTTATTATCCACCTGCCTTCTTCTGGTGGTGGTTTTCTTATGACGCCTATGCGCCCGGCATCTTTACCGAAGGTGCGTTCATCGCCACGTCCGGGGCGGTTCTTGCAATAGCCGCCGCCCTCTTCATGTCGATCATCCGGGCACGGGAAGCCCGCAATGTCGCCACCTACGGTTCGGCGCGATGGGCCGAGGATAAGGAAATCCATGCGGCTAGATTACTCGGCCCGGATGGCGTCGTGTTGGGGCGGCACAGCAAGGATTATCTGCGCCATGACGGCCCCGAGCATGTGCTGTGCTTTGCCCCAACCCGATCCGGCAAGGGCGTTGGCCTCGTCGTGCCGACGCTGCTGACCTGGCCGGGAAGCTGCATTGTCCATGACATCAAGGGCGAGAACTGGAACCTGACCGCAGGCTTCAGGGCCTGTCATGGCCGCGCCCTTCTGTTCGATCCGACCAATGTGCATTCGGCAGCTTACAACCCGCTTCTGGAAGTGCGGCAAGGTGAATGGGAAGTCCGTGATGTTCAGAACATCGCAGACATTCTCGTTGATCCCGAAGGCAGTCTCGCCAAACGTAACCATTGGGAAAAGACCTCGCACAGCCTGCTCGTCGGCGCGATCCTGCATGTTCTCTATGCCGAGAAGGAAAAGACACTGGCTGGTGTCGCCAATTTCCTGTCAGATCCTCGCCGTCCTGTAGAGGCGACCTTACGCGCGATGATGGACACTCCGCATCTTGAAGAAGCCGGGGTGCATCCCGTCATTGCCTCGTCGGCGCGGGAGCTTTTGAACAAATCAGAGAACGAACGCTCCGGCGTGCTTTCGACCGCCATGTCGTTTCTCGGTCTTTACCGAGACCCGGTTGTGGCCCGCGTGACTGAACGCTGCGACTGGCGCATTGCCGATCTGGTCAGTGCAAGAGAACCCGTAAGCCTCTATCTCGTCGTTCCGCCTTCGGACATCAACCGCACCAAACCGCTCATCCGCCTCATCCTCAATCAGGTGGGGCGGCGTCTGACTGAGGAACTGGAAACGTCCGGCAAGCGGCATCGGCTGCTGTTGATGCTGGACGAGTTCCCCGCACTCGGACGACTGGATTTCTTTGAATCGGCGCTCGCCTTCATGGCTGGCTACGGTCTGAAAGCATTCCTGATCGCCCAATCGCTCAACCAGATCGAGCGCGCCTATGGCCAGAACAATGCCATCCTCGACAACTGCCATGTGCGCGTTGCCTTTGCGGCCAATGACGAACGCACCGCCAAGCGGATCAGCGATGCGCTCGGTACGGCGACGGAAATGCGCGATTCCACCAACTATGCCGGCCATCGCCTCGCACCATGGCTGGGGCACCTTATGGTTTCGCGGCAGGAAACGGCGCGGCCACTCCTGACGCCCGGCGAAATCATGCAGCTTCCGCCCACCGACGAAATCGTCATGGTGGCGGGGGTGCCGCCGATCCGTGCTGCCAAGGCACGCTACTATGCTGATGCGCGGTTTCAGGAGCGGGTGATGTCACCGCCCGATCTGCACAAACAGCCGGTGAAAATCGCCACATCGGCACAGGACGACTGGACGAGCCGCAATGTTGCGGCTGCGACCGGCAATGTCTCCGCCTCAGATACATCCGATGACGATCCGGCCAATGCTGGTATTCGGCGTGAACCGGAACTGCCTGAGCATGAGGAAATCATCCCGCCACCTCCGCCACCAGCGCAGGAGTTCGATTTCCTCGATGATGAGCCGGACGTCGATGCCGCCAAAGCCCGAGCCATGCGCCAGCGTATGCGCATGGTGGCGCGGCAGGCGTCACTTGACCCAAATGACGGCATCGAGCTTTGAGAGCGGAGACAGGCATGACGACGCGCACCCGCATGAATGTCTACTTCGATCCCGCTCTGCTGAAACAGGTGGAAGCGCTGGCATTGCGCCGAAATGTCTCGAAATCCGCAGTGATCGAGGCCGCAGTAGCATCCTTCATGTCCGGCGATACGAATGAGCGGCTGGAAGCCGCCATGTCGCGCCGCCTCGACAAACTCGGTCGCCAGTTCGACGTGCTGGACGAGGATATTGCCGTGCTGGGCGAAACCCTCTCGCTATTTGTACAATTCTGGCTGACCCTCACGCCGCCGCTGTCCGACAGTGCAAAACAATCTGCGCGCATCAAGGGAAACGAGCGGTTTGAGGGCTTCATGCAGTCCCTTGGTAAGCGCCTAGCCACCGGTGACAGCTTCCTCAAAGAAATCTCGCGCGAGGTGCCGGGGGAGCATAAGCTGCATGACAAAAGCGAGTAAGCCAATGTCTGCTCCCATCCGATCGTCGCTATTCGGGGAGCCTCTATCGTCTTCGCAGACCTGACGTTTGGTCAGTTACTGCTGAACTGCAGACTTGGCCGGAAGGGGGGCTAGTTCGGAGCCGGGGCCAGGAAATAGCTGACATTCACGCAGCGGCGGCTCGCGACCAAAGACAGTCGTTGACCAGGCGGGTTTTGAACGGCAATTTCCGTCACAACTTGCCATTCGATCAGCGCGAAGTCGCTTGGCAGCGATGCGCCCAACAGCATCTTTCGCTCAGACCGCTCCCCAGTTCGAAAGCCGAGTGGTGAGTTCCAATCTAAACTTTTCCTCTTCGCAGCAGTCGATTGCCTCCTGGAGTAGCGTTGCAGCCAAATCCTGATCCGTAGGACGCAATATATCGGCCTTGGCAGCTAGGAAGGTCGCTCGATACTTCGACTGCTCGAGCAGTACCAAACCCTTGTCGACAAGTTCAAGGGCACCCGGCTCTCCAGCGGTTCTGGTCGCTTCAGCACGACGAAGGTGCCAAAACGGGTCGCGTTGATGCTCGGGTATCGCATCAAGGATTTGACCCGCTCGTTCCGCATCGCCTGCCATCAGCGCCGCGTCGGCGTAATGCACCGAGGCAAAAGGAGACACTCGACGAAGCGCCGCGAAGAATGATAGCGCCCGCTTGATCTCTGCTTCCGCTTCGCCAGTCTTGTCCGAACGGGTGAGCATCTTCGCGGCTGCGATGCAGATGCGCCCCACCGCAACGCGCTCGTCATCGTCTTCGGCGGATGCGGGTTCACCGAGGTCTATCTCCTGAAAGACCTCAAGGAACAGTTCGGGTCGCCTGTACGACCAATCAGGCCCGACGGCTGCGAACGCGCGGACGGGCTGCGCTTCTCCGGACCATGCTGCGGCTTTGATCATCTGCGCCATAAACGAGCCGTACCGGTCGGTCATCTCGCGGTTAAACTGATGGAGATGCCGTCGGCGCATCGTCGCGAGCGACTCTATTAGCGTTGTGATCTGCACCGAGCCAGGCTGTGATAGTTCCGCCTCAATGATAGCGAACAGTAGCGTCTTTGCGCGCTCGGGGTCGTCCTGAAGCAAACGGGCGAGCTGGAGCATTGATGGATAGGCGAAGGGGTCGGTCGTTACAAGAGCTTCGAAGCCTTCCTTTGCCTGTTTGACCCGGCCAAGCTTCAACAGCGACTTTGCCCGGTGATGCCGGATGGTTGTGATATTGGGAGACGACGAGCCGACTTGCTGCTCGAGATGGTCGAAGACCGGCAGACGGCCCTCGAGTTTCTGCTTAGCGGTCTCCTTATCGCCCCGATCGCGTTTGCTCCGATAGCTACATTCAACCGTCTCCACTATGCTAAGCACCCATTCCCGCTCCGGGCCCTCGACGGAGCCTTCCGCATCACTTGTTGGGTCCCCGATCAGTTCCGGATTCAAATCGCGAGGAGCGGCACTGTGCAAATACGCGTACCGCAAGATACCACCAACGGGTCGCTCGGCGAGCAGGCGTGCGAGGAGGGTGCCGTGACGGCGCGCGACGCGCACGAAGTCGACGGTCTTCGGATCGATGTTGGCGCGCAGCAGCTTTTCCAATTTTGCGTTCAAATCCTGGTCTGCGATCGGGATTTCCGCTCTCAACGCTTCCGCGCAGGCATACACGATGTCATGCAGACGTTCGGTGCCCCGCTGGCTGCGCGCGAGGAACGCCCAGCGTTCCAGGTCAACGATGCCGCTCCTGCCCATGAGGCGCTTGGCGAGGACGGAGTCGAGGATCGCGGAACTGGCCCACAGGAACGGAGCGAGGCGAGAACCGAGCACGGCCAAGTTGCGCCGAACAATTCGCTGCGCGACCGTCTGACGGCGCTCGTCAATCGCCGCTGGCAAGTGGGCGCATTCCTCCGCGAGCTCTTCCCAAGCGACCTGCTCATCCTTTACGAGGCCGTTTAGGATGCGGAGCAGCAGCGGGTGGCCGCCGACGGCATCGAGAACTTCGTTGAGAACGGTCGAAGGACATGGCGTTGGCACGCCGGCCGACAGTACCTCCTCCGCATCAGTTTTGGAGAGCTCCTCCACCCTCAGCGGGTCGGAGCCCCAAGCGACCTGCGACGTGAGCAGAATACTGGAGGCCGGCCCGCACTTCGCCGTGAGGGTATCGAGGTCAAGGTCGACGGCGACGTTGTCGAGGATCACGAGCGCGCTCTGTGTCTGGACGATGCCGAGCACATTAAGCTTGTAGCCGTTACTTCTAACGTCGAAGGCACCGAGCTCCATTGGGTCCTTCAGGGCGGCGGCATCGATCCAGATAACTTGCTCATATTGGCTGCGCACGGCGTGCGCCACCGCGCAAGCCAGCTCGGTCTTCCCGATCCCCCCCATGCCGGAGATCACGACGCAACGATTGTTGCTCAACTTTCCCTTCACCGCGTCGATTTCGCCCTTGCGCCCGCGGAACGCTTTGTCGAGGTCGGGGACTCTCTGACTTGCGGCGTACTGCTCGCTAATCCTTCTCAGATTGGGAAGGATGGGCGCGATGCGGGCGACGAGCCGATCGTCGAGAAGGCACTCCTTCACGACGTATTCGGCGATGTCCTGTCCCGCATGGACGTCGATCGTCACCCCGCGTGCCAGATACCTCGCTCTGCGCTTGCTCTGGCGTGTGCGGGCCGTTGGACCTGCGTAGCGCGTGCTAAAGATGCGCCAATGACAGATATGGGGAGCGGCCTGCCGCAAGTGTCGGATGTCGTGCCGAAGCTTCGCCTCCTTCGAATTGAAGAAGTCCTTGTCAGAACTCGCCTCGGACGCGCTGCCGTCCGGCCACAAAGCATCCAGCGCTCCCGATATAGGCGCTCCCTGCAGGTTTAGCCCATTAGTCTGCACGGCCGCGCCAGCCATTTTGTCCCATATCGGCTTGAGCAGCTTCTCCAAACTCGCACCGCTCACGCCTTGCAGATCCTCCAACAGATCTCGCACAAAGCGTCTGTAAAGCTCGTCGTTCAGGATACCCTCCGGATCTTTCAAATCGCCATGTGGCTTCGCGCGAGCTTACGAGAAAAATACTTCCTCGCCGAGCCCTAGCCAAGGCTTATTCGTTGGCAGCTTTTGCGCTGTGCACGCCCGATAGCTGCCGGTAGGAATGATGGCCCTACCTAATTCAAGGGGGGGGGCGCACGAGGCCGCGATCGAAAGTCTGCTTCTGCCGGAAGCTGTCCTTCAGCGGTTCGGTTATGAATGGCGACTTCCTCCCAGACTCGGTCATCATTTGGAGGTCCGCTTCTAGGCACGGCAAAATCGCTGTCGAACGGCTTGGGTGAACGCTCTGCAGACGAAGCCTGATCGCCAGATCAATCGCCGTTTGCCAAGCACAGTTATTCAAAGCCCACCAATCCGTTTCCCTCCCCACCGTTAACACTCCCTCCGATTCACCGCCCATAACCGCCTATGGCCGCACACGCGTAAACATCTGTTGAAACAACCCAAAATCAGGTTCTTTTAATCGACCCCGATCCGGGGTCCGTCTTCTGCGCGCCCCGTCATGAACGGGGACGCTATGACTGCACCGCATCAGAAACCGGAAACGATTGCCCGTGGCGCGCGGATGCTGCGCACCGCGCTTGGGGCTTCCATCGCCCGGTTTCTGGAAGATCCAGGCGTGGTCGAGGTGATGCTGAACCCGGATGGCCGTATCTGGGTGGATAGGCTGTCCGAAGGGCTGGCCGATACGGGGGAGAGGCTGTCCGCCGCCGATGGCGAACGGATCGTGCGTCTCGTCGCCCATCATGTCGGCGCGGAGGTTCATGCCCGTAACCCGCGCGTTTCGGCAGAGCTTCCCGAAACCGGCGAGCGGTTCGAGGGGCTTTTGCCGCCCGTTGTTGCTGCGCCCGCTTTCGCCATCCGCAAGCCTGCCGTCGCGGTGTTCACGCTCGACAACTATGTGACCGCCGGGATCATGACCAGCCTTCAGGCCGAGGTGCTGCGCCTGAACGTCGCCACCCGCGCCAACATCCTTGTGGCTGGCGGCACCTCCACCGGCAAAACCACACTAACCAATGCGCTGTTGGCCGAAGTGGCGAAGACCTCGGATCGCGTCGTCATCATTGAAGACACGCGCGAGCTGCAATGCGCCGCGCCCAATCTCGTGGCCATGCGGACCAAGGATGGCGTTGCCACGCTTTCCGATCTGGTGCGCTCATCGCTGCGCCTGCGCCCTGATCGCATCCCGGTCGGGGAAGTCCGCGGTTCCGAAGCGCTCGATCTGCTCAAAGCCTGGGCGACGGGACATCCGGGCGGCATAGGCACCATCCATGCCGGTTCCGGCATCGGAGCGCTGCGCCGCCTCGAACAGCTCATCCAGGAAGCCGTCATCACCGTCCCGCGCGCTCTGATCGCCGAGACCATCGACCTTGTTGCTGTCCTTGCCGGCCGCGGATCGTCGCGCCGGCTGGTCGAACTCGCCCGCGTCGATGGGCTGGGGCCGGACGGCGACTACGCCATTACCCCCGCTACCACCTCGAAAGGAGAACCTTCATGATCCGCACGATTTCGCGCGGCTGCCGCATCATGGCAACCGCCGCCGCAACTGTTTCCATCAGCCTGATGCTGGCGCCCGCCGCACATGCATCCGGCTCGTCGATGCCCTGGGAAGCGCCGCTTCAATCGATCCTCCAGTCGATAGAGGGGCCGGTCGCCAAGATCATCGCGGTGATCGTCATCATCGCCACCGGCCTTGCACTGGCCTTCGGCGACACGTCGGGCGGATTCCGCCGCCTGATCCAGATCGTCTTCGGCCTCAGCATCGCCTTCGCCGCCAGTTCCTTCTTCCTGTCGTTCTTCTCGTTCGGCGGCGGGGCGCTCATCTGATGGCGGGCGGCCTGGAACAACTCGATGCGGTGCCGGGATTTTCCGTCCCGGTTCATCGCGCGCTGACCGAGCATATCCTGCTCGGCGGCGCTCCGCGTTCAATCGCCATCGTAAACGGCACGCTGGCCGGGGCCGTCGGCCTCGGCCTTCGTCTCTGGCTGGTTGGCATCGCCATCTGGGCGGTCGGACACTTCATCGCGGTGTGGGCAGCCAAACGCGATCCGCTCTTTGTCGAGGTCGGGCGCAGGCATCTGCGCATTCCCGGTCATCTGTCTGTGTGAGGGCGCGAGCATGATGAACCTCACTGAATATCGCCGCACCTCTGCTCGGCTTTCCGACTATCTGCCATGGGCAGCCCTGGTCGGTCCCGGCATTGTGCTGAACAAGGATGGCAGTTTCCAGAGGACCGCGAAGTTTCGCGGGCCGGATCTGGATTCTGCTGTCGCCGCTGAACTGGTCGCTGTAGCTGGTCGGATCAACAACGCCTTGCGCCGTCTTGGCTCCGGCTGGTCGATCTTCGTTGAGGCACAACGCTCCGAGGCCGCCACCTATCCCGACAGCCAATTTCCCGATCCGGCTTCCGCACTGGTCGATGCCGAGCGCAAAGCCGGGTTCGAGGAAGCTGGCACGCATTTCGTGTCGGGCTATTTCCTGACCTTTCTCTGGCTGCCGCCTGCAGAAGACGCCGCCCGTGCCGAAACCTGGCTCTATGAAGGCCGTGAGCAATCCGGCGTCAATCCGCGTGAACTGATGCGCGGCTTCATCGACCGCACCGACCGCGTGTTGGCACTGCTCGACGGCTTCATGCCGGAATGCCGCTGCCTGGATGACGCTGGCACGCTGACATACCTCCATTCGTCGATTTCCACGAACCGGCATCGCGTGCGCGTGCCCGAAGTGCCCATGCACCTCGATGCGCTGCTGGCCGATCAGCCCCTGACCGGCGGACTGGAGCCGCGCCTCGGCGATCAGCACCTGCGCGTCCTGACTATCATTGGCTTCCCGACCGCGACCACGCCTGGCCTGCTCGACGAAATGAATCGGCTCGCGTTCCCGTATCGCTGGTCCACCCGCGCCATCATGATGGACAAGACGGACGCGACGAAGCTGCTGACCAAAATCCGCCGCCAATGGTTTGCCAAGCGCAAGTCCATCGCTGCGATCCTCAAGGAGGTGATGACCAACGAACAATCGGCACTGGTGGACACCGATGCGTCCAACAAGGCGCTCGATGCCGACATGGCCTTGCAAGAACTGGGCGCTGACGTCGCCGGCATGGCCTATGTCACGGCCACCGTCACTGTCTGGGATGCCGATCCGCGGATCGCTGACGAAAAGCTGCGTCTGGTCGAGAAGATCATTCAGGGCCGTGATTTCACGGCTATGCCGGAAACCGTCAATGCCGTCGATGCCTGGCTTGGCTCGATCCCCGGACATGCCTACGCCAATGTCCGTCAGCCACCGATCTCGACGCTCAACCTTGCCCACATGATCCCGCTATCGGCCGTGTGGGCGGGCGCGGCGTGGAACGAACACCTCGGAGCGCCCCCCTTGCTGTACGGCAAGACCGAAGGTTCGACGCCGTTCCGGCTTTCCCTTCATGTCGGCGACGTGGGCCATACCCTCGTCGTCGGCCCAACCGGCGCGGGCAAATCCGTGCTGCTTGCACTGATGGCACTGCAATTCCGCCGCTATGAACGCAGCCAGATCTTCGCCTTCGATTTCGGAGGATCGATCCGTGCATCAGCACTCGCCATGGGTGGCGACTGGCATGACCTCGGCGGCGGTTTGACCGAGGGATCGGAGGTTTCCGTTTCCCTGCAACCGCTCGCAAGAATTGATGACGCCTATGAGCGGTCATGGGCCGCTGACTGGATCGCTGCAATCCTGATGCGCGAGGGCATGACCATCACGCCGGATGTGAAGGAGCATATCTGGACGGCGCTGACCTCGCTCGCATCCGCACCCGTTAGCGAGCGCACCATCACCGGCCTTGCCGTGCTGTTGCAATCCAATGACCTGAAGCAGGCGCTGCGACCCTATTGCATCGGCGGCGCCTATGGCCGGTTGCTCGATGCCGAGGCCGAACATCTCGGCCATGCCGATGTGCAAGCCTTCGAGATCGAGGGACTGGTGGGCACGGGCGCTGCGCCGGCAGTGCTGGCCTATCTGTTTCATCGGGTCGGCGACCGGCTCGATGGTCGGCCAACCCTGCTCATCATCGACGAAGGCTGGCTGGCGCTGGATGACGAGGGTTTCGCCAATCAGCTCCGCGAATGGCTGAAGACGCTCCGCAAGAAAAACGCTTCCGTCATCTTCGCAACGCAGTCGCTCTCGGACATTGACGGGAGCAATATCGCGCCCGCCATCATCGAAAGCTGCCCGACACGGCTGCTCCTGCCGAACGAACGGGCCATCGAGCCTCAGATCACCTCGATCTATCGGCGGTTCGGGCTGAATGACCGGCAGATCGAGATCCTCGCGCGGGCGACACCCAAGCGGGACTATTACTGCCAGTCGCGCCGCGGCAACCGCCTGTTCGAGCTGGGCCTGTCCGAAGTTGGCCTCGCGCTCTGCGCCGCATCATCCAAAACCGATCAGACCCGCATTGCCGATCTCGTCGCCGAGCATGGGCAGGAGGGCTTCCTCGCCGCCTGGCTGCGCGAGCGCGGCGTCGAATGGGCGGCGGAGCTGATCCCCGATCTCACCAATCTCACCCCCCAGACCGAAAAGGAGTCCTGACCATGACTATCCGTCTTTCCCGTTTGCGGGCCATGCTCATGGCGGCAACACTGCTTGCCGCGCCGCTTGCGCTCTTACCCATGCTGACCAGCCCGGCCCACGCACAGTTCGGTTTCGGTCGCATCGTCTATGACCCGACCAACTACGCGCAGAACCTTCTGACTGCCGCGCGCACGCTGGAGCAGATCAACCATCAGATCACCTCGCTTCAGAACGAGGCGCAGATGCTCATCAATCAGGCGAAGAATCTGGCGAGCCTGCCATATTCCTCGCTTCAGGCGCTGCAGCAGAACGTCCAGCGCACGCAGCAGCTCCTGAGCCAGGCCCAGAACATCGCCTTCGACGTGCAGAACGTCGATCAGATGTTCAGCCAAAAATACGGCAATGTCTCGCTGTCGGCCACCGACACCCAGCTTGTCGCGGATGCCCGTTCGCGCTGGCAGAACACAGTTGGCGGTTTGCAGGATGCCATGCGCGTGCAGGCTGGTGTGGTCGGCAATATCGACACCAACCGCGCCGAGATGTCGGCTCTGGTCGGCCAGAGCCAGAACGCCACTGGCGCCTTGCAGGCAACGCAAGCGGGCAACCAGCTTCTCGCCCTCCAGTCGCAGCAGCTTTCCGACCTGATCGCGCTGATGTCGGCCAATGGCCGCTCGGAAGCGCTGATCGAGGCCGAGCGCGCCACCGCTGCCGAACAGGGCCATGTCCAGCGCGAGCGCTTCCTGACGCCGGGATCGGGCTACCAGCCGGGCAACGCCCGGATGTTCGGCAACGGCAACAACTGACCGGAATGGAGGGGCGTGAAATGGACGGCAAGATGCTGGCCCGGCTGGGCGCGATCATGTTCGTGGCTATCGCCATCACCGCCACGGTGATCGAAATGACCCGTGAGGATGAACCTGCGCAGAACCGTCCGGCTCCTTCGCTTCAGCCCTCTGCCGATCCGCTGCGCCAGAGCCTGCGCGATTGTCAGCGTCTTGGCGAGGCCGCCGCGAGCGATCCCGATTGCCTCGCCACCTGGGCGGAGAACCGCGACCGCTTTCTCGGCCGGACGCCGGTGCCCACCGCCCCGCATCAGAACGGGGGAGAGTGAACCATGGGTGGCACCGGCGTCATCGACTCGTTTCTAGGCGTATTCACCAGCTATATCGACAGTGGCTTCGGTCTGCTCGGCGGGGAAGTCGCCTTTATCGCCACCACGCTGATCGTCATCGACGTGACGCTGGCGGCACTGTTCTGGTCTTGGGGTGCCGACGACGACATCATCGCGCGATTGGTCAAGAAGACGCTCTTCGTGGGCGTCTTCGCCTATCTGATCGGCAACTGGAACAATCTCGCACAGATCATCTTCGACAGCTTTGCGGGCCTGGGCCTCAAGGGATCGGGCACCGGCTTTTCCGCCGCCGATCTGCTGCGTCCCGGCAAGGTGGCGCAGACCGGCCTTGATGCTGGTCGCCCGCTGCTCGAATCCATCTCCGATATGATGGGCTACTGGTCCTTCTTTGAGAACTTCATCCAGATCGCCTGCCTGATGTTCGCCTGGGCGCTGGTGCTGCTAGCCTTCTTCATTCTCGCCGTGCAGCTCTTTGTCACGCTGATCGAGTTCAAGCTGACCACGCTAGCCGGGTTTGTGCTGATTCCCTTCGGCCTCTTTGGCAAGACCGCCTTCATGGCCGAGCGCGTTCTCGGCAATGTCGTTTCCTCCGGCATCAAGGTACTCGTCCTGGCCGTCATCATCGGCATTGGATCGACGCTGTTTTCACAGTTCACGGCAGGCTCCGGCGGCGTGACGCCGACCATCGACGACGCCATGGCGATCGTGCTGGCCGCACTTTCCCTTCTCGGCCTTGGCATATTCGGTCCCGGCATCGCTTCCGGGCTGGTTTCCGGCGGCCCGCAGCTTGGCGCAGGTGCTGCCGTTGGAACCGGCCTTGCCGCAGGCGGCATGATGCTTGCCGGGGGTGCGGCCGCTGGCATGGCTGCGAAGGGAGGAGCCGCAGCGCTCTCTGGTGGAGCGGCTGCCGTCCGGGGTGGTGCCACCGCCGCAGGTGCAGCGAGCGCCGCCTACAGTGTCGGTTCGCTTGGCCAATCCGGTGCAGCCAGTGTCGCCTCCGGTCTGGGTGGTGTTGCCCGTGCCGCAGGCTCCGCCGCCGCATCGCCCCTGAAACGTGCCGCCTCGAAGGCATCGGAAGGCGTCCAGTCCAGCTTTTCCGATGGAGCGCGTGCCGGTTTCGGCGTCAGCGGCGGGTCTTCGACGGCTGGAACAGTCGGAGGCGCGAGCGAGGCCGCGAACGCTGCCCCATCACCCGCAGCTCAGGTTGGCGGTTTTCCGGCATGGGCAAAGCAGATGCAGCGCAAACAGACACTCAGCCACGGCACGTCGATGGCCGCCCATGCCGTGCGCTCCGGCGACAGCCATGGCGGCGGCTCCTCCATCAATCTTTCTGAAAGTGACCGCTCATGAACATCTTCAAACGTCCATCGGCCCATTACGGCAAATCGCCCGAACCCGAGACGCCCTATCAGAAAGCTGCCCAAACTTGGGACGAGCGTATCGGCTCGGCTCGCGTGCAGGCAAAGAACTGGCGCATCATGGCCTTCGGCTCGCTGATCCTCTCGGCCGGTTTTGCCTCTGCCCTGATCTGGCAATCGGCGCGGGGGACGGTCGTTCCCTGGGTGGTACAGGTCGATAATCTCGGCCAGTCACAAGCCGTCGCGCCTGCCGTGGCTGACTATCGCCCGACCGATCCGCAGATAGCATTCCATCTCGGCCGCTTCATCGAGCAGACGCGCTCGATCGCGTCCGACGCCATCATCGTGCGCCAGAACTGGCTGCGCGCCTATGAGTTCACTACGGATCGGGGTGCTGCGACCCTCAATGATTATGCCCGTGCCAATGACCCGTTCACCAAGGTCGGACGGCAGCAGATTGCGGTCGAGGTGTCGTCGGTGATCCGAGCCTCGAATGACAGCTTCCGTGTCGCCTGGACCGAGCGCCATTACGAAAATGGCCAGCTCTCCACGACCGAACGCTGGACGGCGATCCTGACCATCGTGATTCAGACGCCGCGCGATGCTGAGCGCCTGCGCGCCAATCCGCTCGGTATCTACGTCAATGCAATTTCATGGTCGCGGGAGATGAGCCAATGACCCGCACAATGGTTCGTAATTCCGGCTTGCCGGTTTTCCGTAAACCCGCTTTGGCGGCTTTGTTGCTGTCAGCCACCATGCTGGCCGGTTGCGCAACCAACCACACCCCGCAGTTCAGCTATGATGCCGATGTACCCGCGTTGCCCGTGGTGCCGGCAGCCGTTACCGATGACCGGCCCCGGCCTTTGCACACACCCCCGGCATGGACTGTGGCGCGCGGCGGGACCGTTGCCACGACGCCGAGTGGCCGCGTCGAGAATGCCAATGCTGCCGCCCGTGTCGAACCGCGCCGGGAAGGCTATTACAACGCCATCCAGATCTACCCCTGGTCGGAAGGGGCGCTGTTTCAGGTCTATGCCGCACCCGGGCAGATCACGACAATCGCGCTGGAACCCGGCGAAAGCCTGACTGGCGCGGGGCCGATCGCGGCAGGCGACACCGCCCGATGGATCATTGGCGATACCGAAAGTGGATCGGGTACAAGCCGCCGCGTCCATATCCTCGTCAAACCGACCCGCGAGGATATTTCTACCAATCTTGTCATCAGCACGGATCGCCGCGTTTATCTCATTGAGCTTCGCGCCCGCGTGGCGCTCTATATGCCCGCTGTGGCCTGGGCCTATCCCGCGTTACCTGCCGGTCAGCGCTTGACCGTCCCGGCAGCCCCCATCATCCCTGTCGAGACGGCCCGCAACTATCGTTACGGACTGACCGGAGACACGCCACCGTGGCGGCCCATTTCCGTCTTCGACGATGGCCGCCGTGTCTATGTCGTCTTCCCGCGCGGCATCGTGCAGGGCGAGATGCCACCAATCTTCGTCATAGGCTCCGAGGGCGAGACGCAGATCGTCAACAGCCGTATTCACCAGAACATCCTGATCGTGGATCGCCTGTTCGGGGCTGCCGAGCTGCGCCTTGGCGGCGGCGATCGCCAGCAGACCGTCAGGATCGTCCGCGTTGAACAAAGGCAGGCGGCCCAGCCCGCAAAAACCGGGGAAAATCCGTCATGAGCGAAGATACGACCACCAATGCGCCTCCTATGCGCCTGCGCGCCGAGCCGCCGCGCGTCACCCGGCTGTCGCGCAAGATGCTGGCCGGTGTGGGCGCCGTCGCGCTCCTCGGTATTGGCGGCGCATTGATCTATGCGCTCCAGACCCGCGATATGAGTGGAAATGGCGAGGAACTCTATTCCACCGAGAACCGCGCCACAGCGGACGGGCTGGCCGGTCTGCCGAAAGATTATACCGGCCCCGTCCTGGGACCAGCTTTGCCGGGCGACCTCGGCGGCCCGATCCTCGATGCGCAGAACAGGGGGCAACCCG
Source organism: Neorhizobium sp. LMR1-1-1.1 (assembly GCF_040675795.1). NCBI lineage: Bacteria > Pseudomonadati > Pseudomonadota > Alphaproteobacteria > Hyphomicrobiales > Rhizobiaceae > Neorhizobium > Neorhizobium sp. LMR1-1-1.1. The sequence continues at coordinate 26,477 of NZ_JBEGHE010000024.1, read as the reverse complement.
TTACGCCGCCCGTAATGGTGACGCCAACTCGTGATCCTGCCGAGGAGCGACGTCTCGCGGAGGAAGAAGCTGCACGTCTCAGCACGGTGTTTTTCCAGTCGGGGCAGCGATCAGCGACTACACCCGGTTCCAGTATGCCGGGCCTGGCTGGCCTTGACCTTGGCGGTCAACCCGCCACGCAGGACCGACACACGGCATTTCTGAATGGTCCGGTGGACCGTCAGACCGTTGCCATGGATCGGATCATGGCGCCAGCATCACCCTACATCCTTCAGGCAGGGGCCGTAATCCCGGCAGCCATGATTACCGGCATCCGTTCCGATCTCCCCGGCCAGATCACCGCGCAGGTTACTGAAAATGTTTATGACAGCCCGACCGGCAGTCTGCTCTTGATCCCGCAGGGAACGCGCATCATCGGACAGTATGATGCCGGTGTGCAGTTCGGCCAGCGCCGCGTGCTACTGGTCTGGAACCGCCTCATCCTGCCCAATGGCCGCTCCATTGTGCTGGAGCGCCAGCCCGGTGCTGACGCTTCCGGCTATGCCGGTCTGGAGGATGGCGTCGATTACCACTGGTGGGATCTGATGAAAGCAGCGGGCCTGTCCACGCTGCTTGGCATTGGCACGGAACTGGCGACCGACGACGAAGACCGCTTGATCCGCGCCATCCGCGACGGGGCACAAGACACAATCAATCAGGCCGGACAGCAGATCGTCCAGCGCCAGTTGCAGGTCGCACCGACGCTGACCATCCGACCGGGTTATCCGGTCAGGGTTATCGTCACCCGCGACTTAGTACTCGAAACCTACAGGAACTCACCATGACAAAGCTGAAACTCGGACCGCTTGTTGAGGACAAACCCGTGAAAGTGACGGTGGAATTACCGGGAGCGCTCCACCGCGATCTGATTGCCTATGCCGAGGTGCTGGCCCGGGGGAGTGGCCAGCCCACTGCCGATCCCGTCCGGCTGATCGTGCCGATGCTGGAGCGGTTCATAGCTACGGATCGTGGTTTCGCAAAGGAACGAAGTCAGCGTAGAAGAGATTCAGCCACCTGAGAATGCGATTGTAAGCACATGATTTTATGTGGTAGGCTCATTAAATCATGGGTGAATGGCGCTGTGACATACGACGATTTCATCATCGAACTTAACAAGGCGGGGCTCACTGTCCGGCGCTTCGCAGAGCTTATGAGTATGCAACCGAACTCAGTTTCCAACAACAAGAAGAAAGGTGATGTCCCAGTTCATCTCGCTGTGATTGCTAGTCTCCTTGCCGAAATGGTGAGTCGCGATATCGACTATGCTCCGATTTTCGAACGCCTCGAACCCGGTAGGAAGAAGCCGCGCGGTGCCGCCAAGGCTGGAAAATTCGCTGGCGATCCGCAAGGGGTGCTGGAGTTGGATAAATGATCGGCCGGCAGGTGCCCAAGACCACGATGTTCTTGATATGTTCTGGTTTGCGAGATATCGGTGTTCATTCCGTGGAGCGAAAGGAGGCGATGCATGGCGGATAGCTTCGCTTCGCACTGGCGGGAGGCTCTCGCTCTCGATCGCCGTGCAGCCCCAGAATTCTACACGCTGGCTTCTGAGGTGGACCCTGGGCCACATGCGGACGCGATCCGTTTCGCGTTGTCCGATCTAGGACTGGCAGCTGTATTCTGCATCGAGGGCGTTCCGACAATCGGTTTTTTGGACGAACCAGATGTCTCGCTTTCCCGAGTAGATGAGCTGCACCGGGTTCTCTGGAATCAAGGCCTTATGAGCCTGTTGCTCGTGCTAAAGGACGACGAACTCGTTGCTTATTCGCTCGTTCAGCGACCCTTTCAGCGCGAGGAGGGACAAAGGAGCGACCCTCGTCTCATCGTGACGCTGTCGCTCCTGTCGGATGCGCTGAAACTCCGGGAGTTGATCGACTCGACGGAATCCGGACGGTTCTGGTTCGAGAACGACAAGCATTTTGACCCGGACAACCGCGTCGATAGCGTGCTGCTGTCGAATCTGCTGGAGGCGTTTCGCGACATGCGCGGCGATCTCGGTGGCGAAGCCGCTCAGGCGCTGCTTATGCAGACAATGTTCATCGCCTATCTGGAAGACCGTAAGATCATCAAGGAAGCCGTGTTCCAGGATGCTTCCAACAAAACATGCTCCAGTCTCGCGGAGATGCTGGAGGCGGACTCTCCGGCATATTTCGAAACGCTGTTCGTATGGTTAAAAGATGCTTTCAACGGAAACCTCTTCAATGCGCCTTGCGCCTTCGAGACCGGTGATGCGACGCCACCGAAGCTGGTTGTGCGGCATCTGCGGACCTTGGCCCGCTTTCGGCACGGTCGCGAAGAAATGTCATCCGGACAGCTTCGTCTATGGGGCTACGATTTCCGGTATATGTCGATTGGCCTCATTAGCGCGGTTTACGATCGCTTCCTGAAAGAAGAGGCCGAAAAGAAGAGTGCCGACGGTGCCTTCTACACGCCGATGTTCCTGGCAGATGTCGTCGTCAATCAACTCTGGGACGATCTGTCTGAGGAGCAGCGTACAAAGGGCGTGTTCTGCGATCCAGCGTGCGGGTCGGGGATTTTTCTCGTCCGGCTGTTCCAGCGTCTCGTCGCGCATCATTGCCGGATCAGGAACAAGCGTCATGCAGCATGGAACGAACTGAAGTCCATCGCGCGCCGTTTGCATGGTGGGGACATCAATCCCTCTGCCGTGCGCGTTGCCGCTTTTTCCCTCTATATCGCGCTTCTGGAGCAGTCCAACCCGCCCGACCTGCCGGCGCTTCTGAAAGCCGGGAAGCTCTTGCCATCGCTCTACGGAGATACGCTACTCCCGGCGTCAGATTTCTTCGCGGCCGCAGATCTCCCGAAATTCGATGCCGTTATCGGGAACCCGCCCTGGAAAGGGCGTAGCGGACAGGTCACTACCGCCCAGAAATGGGCGAAGGCCAGCCGTTATCCCGATCCTGCAAAGGATATAGCTTGGGGTTTTGTCTGGAAGGCTTTGAAGGTCGTCAAGCCAGATGGACTGGTCGCGTTTTTGCTGCCGGCGATGGGCGTTCTGCACAACACCTCGCAGGAGGCGCAGGATGCGCGACGGCGGCTTCTTCGAGAGACGCGGGTCAGGCGGATCGTCAACCTGTCGGACCTTTGTTTCCAGTTGTTCGATGGAGCACAACGGCCGACTGCACTCGTTCTTTACGCACCAGCACCTAGCGACCAGCCTCCCTATCGTTTCGAATATTGGGTGCCGAAAGCCGATCTCAATCTGAGGCTCAAGCGGCTGATGAGTCTTTCTCGCGCCGATCGTCTTCGATTTCGCTCGGATCTGGTTGGTGAGGACCCGACGCTGTTCAAACGGCGGCTCTGGACGCGTGGCCCGGAAGAAACGCTGCTCCAGTATCTGCGGACCATTCCTGCGCTGAATACGCTCATCAAGGAATATAAGGACGTTCGCAAGGGCAAAGTTGTGATCGATCGGGCGACGGATTGGGTGATAGGGCAGGGGTTCAAACCGGCTCAAGAAGATCGGCTGGACGATTCAGACTATGACACCACGACTGCGGAAGTGGTCACCCATTTTCCGTTTTTGAATGCCCGGGCCTTTCGAACGATCGCCCTCCCAACGATCGGGACCGATCCCTGGTCAACGTCAACCGTTCACCGCGCTGGTTTTGCCGAAGGTTTTGCCGGGCCGCATATCCTGATCCCCCAAGGTGTCGAGCGTTCTATCGGTCGCGTTCGCGCCGCTTATTGCGAGCAAAGTCTGGTCTTTCAGGATTCCATTCAGGCTATCGCATTCCCCGAAGCGCAAGACCGTGTCGCGAAGGTTCTGACGGCTGTACTTAACAGCAGTCTGGCGGCGTGGGTCTATTTCCACGATACCGCCAATCTTGGTGCTGACCGTGCCAAGGTCCACCAAAGCGAATTGCTCAAACTCCCCTTCGATTCCGCTCGGAATATGCCTGATCCCGAAAGGGCGGCGGTCGCGGAAGAGAAAATCGTCCAACTCATCGACCGGGAAGTCGCGAGCGTCAACGCGTTGCTGTCGGTGCAATCTGATCCGCTCGATGCCATCGACCGTTTGGTATTCGACTATTACGGTCTGGACGCGCATGAAATCGCGCTGATCGAGGATACCTTCCATTACATTATTCCGGCGATGCAGCCCAGGCGCAGTGCAGGGCTGCAAAAAATCTGGGCGAACAGCAGGTATGAGCAGCGCGCCGACTATGCCGCCATGCTTTGCGACGCCCTCGCTCCCTGTTTCCGGCAGCCAATTCGGGCGTCGCTAGCGGCAAAGTCTGGCGACGTCGCAGTGTTGAAAGTGACGATCGCTTCCGGTGACGGGGAATACCAGGAAGAGACTTCTCCTGAAGTCGGCCAATTCCTTCAGTCGATCCAGGCTAGTCTGCCTATGCCTCTGCCTGGGAACGTGCAGTTGGTTCCCGATCTGCGCTTTGTGATCGGGAGCGACATGTATCTGGTCAAGCCGATGCAACTCCGGCACTGGCTACGATCGACGGCCTTGGCGGATGCGGAGCAGATTGCGGCTGAGTTCACAACGGCTGTTGCTCGGCATGGTCAGGCGGGTGGTCCGAATGCTGACCGGTGATCTGAATGCATGGCTCCCGCATTTTAGAGGACTGGAAGAACGTATCGCGGAAGCGGTCGAAGCTGCTTGGCCGATCTGCATTGCGCCGCTGCAATCCAAAAAGAATGCGCTGACGCATGAGGATCACATTACCGAACACCTTGTTCAGTCATTGATCCGAACAAAACTGGTGCCGGGGCGGATCATCTATCAATACACATTGCTCGCTGAGGATGGCAGCGGTAACGTATCGGCGCCGAGCAATATCGACTTCGTCCTGACCATCGGTGATGATGAGGATGTCTATCTAGCCTGCGAATGTAAACGGCTGAATGTCCCCTACAAGACTGGGGTGCGTGCGTTGGTCGGCGAATATGTCGATGAAGGACTGATGCGATTTGTAACCGGCCAGTATTCCAGCGGCCTACCATTGGCGATGATGCTGGGCTACGTTATGAATGCGAAATCGGATGTGGCAAGACGTGGCGTCAAGAGAATTCTAGCACTTCGATCCGCTACCGTTGGCCTTCAGTCTGAACGGGATGCGCCTATTTTAAGTGGTCGCCCCATCCGCTTCCATACGACGCACGCTTGTGTTCCCGGGCATCTAATTGAGGTGGCTCATACTTTGCTAGCTTGGCCTTAGCCGTAGACATAGCGTCAGATGGTGGGTGAAAATGAAACGAGTGTCGGTGGTTAAGATCGCTGCATTAGTAGGTGTGGCGCTTGATTGATTAATCGTGGCCAACCCTCGTTTATTCATTCTCACAATTAGAGTGCGGATCGAGTTCAGAAAAGTCGGTCAGCGTGTCGCATCGGATGCAATGGTAGAACTGCGAGGCTTCTTGGAAGCGCATGCCGCAAAGGCATCCGCAGCACGGGCAGCACTCGTCGATTTCCAGATCGGCCCATTCCAATATGCCGAGATATTTGGGGATGGCGTCGCGGTCATATCCGACGATCTGGAAGGCGTCGGCGTTCTTGGCGACGAACCCGTCACGGCCCGCGCGCTGGAGAATGGGTAGAATGTCAGCCGGTCCGATGGCGAACCACTCTCCGCAGGCCTGATTTGCTCAGAAGCGCTGGTGCAGGTGCCGCTCGAGCTGGAACGGATCGGCCGTATCGATCCATCCGAGCAGACGCAGCTCCAGAGGACTGCCGGTCTGAAGATTGCGCGTGCGCTGGCACCAGTTGCGCCCTCTATGGCGAAATCGTCAGTGAAGCCGCTCGATCAGCGTCTCGACCATTTCCTGGTTGGAGTTGGCGATGATGTCAAGCGGACGGGCCTCCTGCCGCATGAGCGCGATCAGCAGGCACCCCGTGAACAGCCAGAACGGCGAGCCGGGGGACAGATTGTGACCGCTGATCATCGCCGTCAGACGTTCCGCAATCGGCGGATATTGCCGATTGCCCCAATGTGCGTGCGTGGGGGTCATCGCGTGAACGGTCACCGCGGCAAGCGCGATCCCCATCGCTCGCTTCTGATGGACCTGCGCATAGCTGTGGCCATTGTCCTTTGCGTAGGCCGCGAGACCGCTCGTCATGAAGTCGCGGGCCCAGGTGTCACAGGCGATCTCCTCTTCGGGTAGCGTCGCGGGCGCGCTGCTATCGACGGAATATCTGACGTGCTGGAATTCGTGCAGCAGCGCGAAGGCGAGCGCCAGCGCGACCAGATCGAAGGCGGCCATATGTTGCGCGTCACCCAGCCCGTCCCGGTCTGAGGTCGGTTTGGGCACGTCGACCGGCCAATCGATATCGGCTGTCTGTTCGGCCGCGATGAGAGATTGCGCGCTGGCGATGCGCTGCTTGTAGTCAAATTCGAAGGGGCCACGCGCCTCGTCGATTTTGAGGGCCTGGTCGAGCGAGATCCCGGTCACCGTCGCAAGATCCAGGGCCGGGGCATAGACCTCGATCGCATGCCACGCGCTGAAGCCGTAAAGCCAGAAGAGATCGATCGTCTTGGTATCGAACTGGATCCGGCTGGCGTCCGCGTTCATCGTAACGCCTTTGGCGCTGGGCGCGACGTCGATGGCGTGGCCGTACTGCGTCCACAGCCGGCTGATGTCGTCGGCGCGCTCCGGGACGGCGCCGCGCAACAGGTGGAGGATGATGGTCTGGTCGGAAGGCTCAATCGTCATGCGTTGTGGTTCTCCTTCTTCCGGCGCTCGCGCCACGTCTGGAACAGATGCATCATGGCCGGTCACCTTCGTGCCGGCTTAACGGTGTCGGCTCGACCCCGCCGGCCATGCGCAAATGGGTAATCGACGACAGAACCGAATTTGCCCAGATCGTGCTGCACTCGACATCGCCGTCGCGCTCGAACCAGTGGGTCGCGCCAGGTATCAAATCGAACGGGATGGGATAAGCCGCTTGGGGGTTGTGGAACACTTCCAGCTCCTGGCACCAGGCTTCGCCCCAAGGCCAGAGCGCCTGATACTCAGGGCTACCGACCTCGAGCTTGAAGTCGATTGGCTCCAATGCGCCGGGCGTTCGATCATACAGGATGCCGTGCCGGATCATCTGCAGGCCGGGCGGGCGCCAGCCGGCGAGGAAGCCGATGCGGTTGAATTTGCCCAGCGTGCCTGCATTGCTGAAAATGATGGCGGACAGATGCGCGAAGTCGGGATCGCGGAACAGGCCGGCGGGTATGCGGTGTTTGCCGGTGAGATTGGAGATCGACGTCCCGACCACGCGGCGTTGCCCGCCTTCGCATTCGACATCGGCCCGTCGGCCATAGAGGTAGGAGGGAAGCGCCTCGCGGCTCCAGACAATCGACCCGGATTCATGGAAGTCGGCGATGGCGATGGCAAAGGGGCGTCCCTTGACGTGGACCATCTCGTGATAGTTGCGTTGTAGCTTGCCTCTCAGCGTCTTGGCGAAACGCTCGGCGGGCTCGCCCGTCAGTCGCTCGTTGCGTTCCTTCGGGGCATGTACCCCATCGCCGATCCCGCCCGCGCGGGGCGTGTCGGAGTTTGCCGTGACCGCCTCGATCCAGCACTCGGCACCATCCTTTTCGATCTGGAAGTCTGGAGAGACATGGTCCTGCCGGACAGCGAGACCCTGCTCGCGGAAGCAGGCGAACAGGTAGAGCTCGAAAAGCCGCGAGGCGAAATTGTTGCTTTGAAGATCGGTGACGAAATTGGCGTCAGGTTTCGGAAGCGCGAGGTAGCATTCACCAACCGCCATCAGGGCGGGCAGATGGCTGAGAGTGCCGGTCAGGAGATCAAATTCGGGCGAGGTCCCACGCGGACCGATCTTTATTAGAGGTGGACGTCGCCGTGCTCCGGGTGGAAGCGGTTCGGGCGGATCGCCGCCGCGCATGCCGATGCTGAGCCGGTCGAGGGCGGCTTCGGGGGTGGAGAACGGGCCACCCTCATCCACGCGCACCCAGCAGTGATCGACGCGCCTACGCAGCGCCAATGTGGTGAACGCCCCGCGCTCTGGATCGAGCAGGACGCAGCCGCATGCGCTGCCGCAGCCGACCTGATAGGTGCCGAAGATGTTGGCTGGCTCGAAGTTCGGCCCACGCTCCAGCGACAGCGCATAGAGTTCGAACTGTCTCTGGCTGATGGGTTTGATCAATCGCTCTTCATCGCTGTCGGCCACTTTTACCTCCACGCTGTTATGAACGGAGGGCAGGCGGCGAGCGGTCGCGTCGACGCGCGCTGAGCCCCAATCATTGAGCCTCCACTGCGTCCGCCGGTGCCAGGATGTCGCTGGCCTCCCATCCGTCGCCGTTAGGTGTGGCGACGAATTCGCGATCCCAGACGCCCCAATTCGCCGGCAGGGGCACGCGTGCCAGGGGGTTGTGGACATAGGTGATAGGACGGCCGCGGCGCGACATGTTGCCGAGACCGACGCGCGACCAGATCACGCCCGAGATATCGGCGAAGCGCTCGTCCAGAAACGCCGTGCGCGGGATGGGATTGCGTGCGCGGTCGATCAGCGGAGCTGCGTGGAATCCCTCCTCGACGACATCCCCGGTCGCGCGATCGATGGTGACATAGGGATCGCCGATCGGGAAGAGCGTGGTCATGATCAGCGGCAATGGCTGTTCGGCGACATAAACGCCAAAGCGGCTCGCGCTGATCGCGACGATCCGCGTGTCTTCGGGCGCGATCACGCCATGTTCGATATAGCGCGCGATCTTCTGCGCCTTGGTCCAGAAAGCGCCGGACGTGCGCAACTGTGCTTGGCGGATCGGGGCGGCGACAAGGCCGCCGCCCTGGTTGATGGGAATGGGGCGCACGATCTGGTCCGGGCCTGGCGCGCCCTCGTCGGGCGCGATGGCTTCGATCCAGATGCGGCGGCCCTCATCGAGGACACAGAGGTCGGGCTGGCCGCCCTGACGCTGCCGATCGACGACGGGCAACAGCGTCCGGCCCGCCTCGAGCAGGGTGCAGCCGAGATACATTTCCCAGAACCGGCCATCGACGTCACGGGCGAAGCCCTGCGGAAAATCCGGGTCGGCATAGCGCTCGTAGGTGGCCCACATAGCTTCGATCTGGTCGTGAAGCTGCTGCTCATACCGCGACTCCGCGACCTTCAGATTCATGAAGCCGCGATCGAGATTGGCGCCGTCGACATCGAAAAGTTTGGTCATCGTCAGATCCCGTTAGGCGCGGCGGAGCATTCGCTCGATAGTCAGGCGCTGATAGCCGTGTGAGAGCACGTGCTGGCGAAGTTGGCGGATGTCGCGTACCCCGAACGCCACCGCCGCCTTCAGCGGGCTGGCGAATGTCGCGTAGTAGGTCCACCGCGCGTCGGCCGGCAGCGGCGCGTGCTGGCGGCGGTCGGTAATGACGACGTCGCGTGGATCGCTGGCGTTGCGGAAGGCGTGGAATGTGATCCAGTCCGGCCGGCGATACCGCGCGGCCTTGCTGAAGGGCACCGACTGCACCTTCACGTCGCTCTGGTCGAGCACCCAGTCGCGCTGCTCTAGGACCTGTCGGACCATGTGACCAACCATCTGTTTGACGCGATCGGCTAGCACGTCCTCACGAAACTCCGCGAGAAGCTGCTCCTCGATGCCCTCGACCGCCGGCTTGCTAAGCTCCGAGGCGGTCTCAAGGCGGGCCACGCTTTCGGGCAGGGTGAGAAACGCCCAAATGCGCTGACCGAGAGCGGACGCGTAGAGCGAGGCGAATTTTTCAGGACTATAGGCAAACATGACCGGGACTCCTTTACCGGGCAAATATGGCCGGTTATAAGCGACTGTCAATGGCGGCCTCGGCAAAGAGGGGCGCGGTCTGAATCGGGGAGGCTGAATTGGACTTCGAGGATCTTGTGACGGCGCTTGAGCCGCCGCCGAACCGTGTCGGCAAGTCCGACGGCGCCCATGAGCACCACCTCTACGAAGGCGCGGTCATGGTCGCCTACGCCATGCATCTCCTGTGCACGGCGGATGCGCACCATGTGCGCATTCATCCCGACGGCGAACATGGCAAGCAATTCGATTTTGCCGCCTGGCTGCTGCGCCGGGAGTTCGCGAAGGTCACAAGCCTAGGCACGACGGCCTATGGCGGTGTCTATCAGAACGCCGTGGGCCAGACAGTCACGGTTAATCCCAAGTCCGGCCTGGGCGATATCGTGGCGGAAGTCGGGGATCGCATCATCTCGGCCGAATGCAAGGGCGGCATCATCAATACGCGACACCCGGGCTAGGTCTCCCGGCTCTACAAGGGGCTGTGCGAGACGGTCGGGATGCTGATGGCGACGCCGTTGCAGGGTCGACAGGTTGCGGTCGTGCCACTTACGGAAGGCACCTTGCGTCTGGCCGAGCGTCTGGCGCCGCGTTGCGCGCTAGCCGGCATCGAACTTGCGCTTGTCGGCAGCCGGGGCGAGGTCATGGATGTGAACCCCGCGTGGGATGTGGATGCCGCGACGGACAAGGGTCGGGAAAATAGGAAAAGGATCGTTTGATGAGAAGAGTGCTGACGGTCGGCGTGACCTATACCGGCGATGCTATCGAGGGCGTGGAGATCGAGAATTTGGGCCTGTGTCGGCCCGGCGTGGATCGTGCACGCGCGGCGTATCCGCTCTACGAATATGACACGATCGTCATCAATCCGGAGAGCTACAGCCATTTTCTGTTTGGCACGGTCGGGGAGTTTTCAAACGAATCGAACGAGTTGGGCCGGCTCAAGCGCCAGAACGACAGCTACGATATCGATACCGCCTTCGACCTCGACGACCGGGAGAAGGAGATGGAGGTCGCGATCGCGGACGGCGCGACCGTGATTTGGTGCCTGTCCGAACTGAAACGGATGAATTTCTTCGGCTATCGCGAAACGCATCTCGGTTATGTCGCGCCGAAGATCGCCAGCTTCGTCAAACGCTCGGATCTTCTCGTGAAGAAGGGCCGGCGGCTGGGTGGCATCGATCCCGACAGTCCGTTTGTCCGCTACTTCGACGTACTGTCCAAGGCCGGCGGCTGGACCCTTTGCCTCTCCGATCCGATTGACGGGTTCAGCTCGATCGCTGCGACGCCGGAAGGCTACAGTCTGGGCGGCAGGGTGACGCTCGGTACGACGACGGGTTGGTTGCTGACGCCGCCGACCTCGCCGGAGGCGGCCAACCAGCTCGTTCGTGACAGCCTGGCGGTGGAAAAGGCCGACCCCGCGCACGAGAAATACCACGGCATCTTCTTGAGCCATACAGGTGTAGACAAGCCCTTCGTGCGCCAACTCCGCAAGGATCTCATGGCTCATGGCGTGCCGCGGGTGTGGCTGGACGAAGCCGAGATCGACATTGGCGATTCGCTCATAGCCAAAATCGAGGAGGGCATGGAGCTCAGCAGATACATCGCAGTCGTGTTGTCTAAGAAGTCGATCGGCGCACCCTGGGTGAAGAAGGAACTCGACGTGGCGATGAACAGGGAGATCGCCAGCGGCGAGGTCGTGGTGCTGCCGCTGCTCTACGAAAATTGCGAGCTGCCTGAATTCCTGAAGGGCAAGCTCTACGCCGACTTCTCGAAAGCCGAAGACTATGAGGTCGTCTTGGGCAAGCTGCTGCGGCGGCTTCGGATAACCTGATGAGCGGCGAGGTGATCGGCCCGAGCGCCGCAATGCTCGATGCGATTGCCGACCTGTGGCGGCTCTGCCCCCCAGGGCCGGACAATATCCTCAAGCATCCGGCCTTCGTGCGTCTACGTGAAGCCTGCCGGGATGGCTACCCCGGCGCCGGCAAGACAGGACCGGACTTCGCGCTCTCGACGGCGTTGAGAGCGCTGGGTCTGCCGTGTCATTTGCAGGGCGCAGCGGCGTATCTGGCGCTGCCTGTGGAGAAAGCGGCGACGGGCCTCGACGCAGCGCTGCGCGCCACCCAGTCCATCCGGGTGCATCTCGCACCGCTTGATCTGGGGGATGACCTTCCGCCGCTTGCGTTCGGTTCGGCAAAGGTCTGCCGGCTGACGGCCGACGAGTTGCGCTCCTTGGTCGATGAACGCCGACTGAAACGGCTCTATCCGAGACAGCAATTCGACGCCGATCGGTTCGCTCAGTTTCAATGGCTGGTCGTTGAGGAGACGGTGGCGTTCAAGCACGAGCCGGAAGCACGAGCGGTTCCGATCTTCTCAATAGACTTCAGCCAGGATCTGGGGCGGATCGAGCCGCACAAAGGACGGTTTCCGGGCGTGTTTGAAGAAGCGCTGTTCTTCTTGCTGTTGGCGCCTTGGGAGAGTTGGTCGACCATGCCGGAGGTCGATTGGCGAGGGTTTCGGGTACCTTGGGTCCATACGGTCGATAGTGACATCTTCATCCATCTCAGCACTCCGCCGTCGCCGGATACGCTTGGCTGGGAACCGCATATTTACGACGACGGTTATGGCGGGACCGTCGAGGAGGAGCGGCCGGTAGTACTGCGCTTAGAAGATGAGGTCACAACCGAATTGCCGGTTTGGGACCAGAGGCGTTGGGCAGTCGTCGAGAAGGCGAAGCAATCGGCTTTGTTCGAAACACCGATCACTCACTTCTTGGTCCGCGCGTTTCTGGCGGAGGGCATCGACGAGTTTCTGGCGCATATCACGACGATCGAAGCGGCGCTGGGCCTGCGTGCCGACTATCAGAAGAACTTCCGGGTGGCGCCCGATCGCCACAAGGGAATGGGGCCTACAAAAAGGATGCAAGCCCGTATCGCCGGACTTCTCGACGATCACAGCTACGCCGATCAATATGAGCGGCTATTCAACGTGCGAAGTGCGTTCCGGCACGGCCGCGCGATGACAGCCATTTCGACAGAGGAACGGGTCATCGCTCGGTCGTTAGCTCGAAAGGTAGTGGACGCGCTGATTCTCGCCACGCAGGCCCGCACGATTTCATCCCGCGAAGACTTTCTAGATGGCCTTCTCGATAAGGGCTCGCCGCTCATATAGTCGGTGCCACCAGCTTCATGTCGATCAAGCAGCGGTTGCACGAGCGGGGTTCCTGAGTACGTGACGCGGCTGCTAGAGGCCTCACTCACTGGCGCGAAAAGCTTGCTTCACCTAGGTAGGCTAGAGCCAATCACTTAGATTGCTACTGCCACGGAATGTCGGCATCGGTAGTTGCGTGCCCCCGCAACCACTCTACAGCACGCTAGACCACGCTAATTTACGATAGTCTGCGACATGTTATTCCCTTGAATAGATAGGTTCAAATCATGTTCGGGCCGCTTCGAAGTGGCAGCGGCCCTGGCATGTCTGTCGTGCCGAAAATTCGTAGATCATATGCGGGTCGACGAGTAACGGTTTCAGCCACCTAGCGCGGCGGCTTTGCACCCATGGAGCTTGGATGTATTGCCCGCGTTCCAAAAGGCCGAGCGCTCAGGATTACGGGGGTTGGGCACCCGGGCTGAAGGCCGGGCGAACTGTATCGCACGGACCTTCCCTTCTCGCCCTAACCTGTGCCAGTTACATCCGTGGTCACCATGGGCGGAGCTTATGAAGTAGCGGGTGGCGTCGGCCAGCCGGACTTGAGGCGGACGGCTTTTAACTGCTACTTTTCCAAATCTTGAGCCATCTTGTAATGATGCTCGAGCGCCGGCAGTGTCTTTGCAGCCCAGGCCTTCAGTTCCGGATTTTCGCCACCTTCAGCATAGCGCTTAAAGAGATCCACCGCGTCCTCGTGCGCGTCGACCTGATCGTCGAAATATTCCTCTTTGAACTCGTTGCCAGAAAGCTTGGCCAGGCCTTCGACCTCTTCCTTAAGATCTTCCGTCAGCGCTGTCACCGGAGTTCCCTTGACCTTGCCACCGGCGAGCATTGCCTTCATCTCAGCACTCGTCTTCTCGTGATCGGTAATCATCTGCTGAGCGAAAACTTTGGTCTGCTCGTCGCCTTTCTGCACTGCAAGCTTGCTCGATTCGATTTCGAACATGTCGCTAGCGGATGCCTGCATGACGAAATCCTCTGTCGAAGGTGCCCTGCCGATCAAGGAATTGGCGCCGGTGCTTTCCGCCGTCGACTGGGCGAATGCCGAAGCGGACGCCGCGAGGATGACAGCTGCGGTAATGATGATCTTTTTCATGTCGGTACTCCTTGATAGGGTCCGAATAGTTCCGCAAGAACGGCGAGGGAAGCCGACCCTGCTGAACAGGACGGGCTCGGATAGCTAAGCAGCGGTGCTTGGATCAGTTTTGCGAAACGCACTGCGCCCGAACGCCGGCGCGCGGGACGTAGGAATTGTCCGAAGCGCGGTATGACTGATAGCGATTTGCGCACCACTGAACATGGCTTGATGCGCCACCATTGGAGCGCGGCTGGTTCGCAATTGCCCCGCCAATAATTGCTGCCGCACCGAACGCGGCTGACGGATACCAGAAACCGTCCGAGTGGCGACGATAGCCCGGCCTGCGGTCACGATAGCCACGTTGTCCATTGTAGTAGCCCTGGCGGCGATATTCGCGGCGATCGCGCATGTCGCGATCCCGGCGAAACTGTACTTCCTCGACTTGGCGGTTTGCCTGGTCAGGTTTTGCGACAGGCAACGGAACAGCAAATGCTGTGGTCATTGACGTGAGGCTGATCGCCACAGCCAAGGTCGCTGCGGACAGCGCTTTAGACAAATTTCTCATATTGGGGTTTCCCCGGTTACGAGAGGTAACCTCCCGCACAGAGTATGGTTCCCTCATGACGCCGCCCTGCATCACGGCCTCTTCGAAAAGCTCCGCTCAGCTGTCGCGTATATGGTCAAGTTCGCAGCATGATCCGCTGCTCGCACAGATCGTTTCGGATCGTCGTCGCGGCAACCGAGGCCTGGCCCATGGCACTGCTGATTTGATCCAGCCCCAGCACCACATCACCAGCCGCATACAGCCCGGCGATCGTTGTCCTCTGATGCCAGTCGACCTCGACGCATCCGACCTCCGTTCGCTTGGCTCCGAGTGCTCCTGCAAGCTCCGACCGGATATCCGATCCCATTGCTGGGTAAATCGACTCGAACGTCATGGATGCCCCAGGCAGGCCGACGATGATCCGGTTTTCCTTCAAGTCGATTCCGCTGATCGGACCTGAGAAAACTTCTATTCCATGTCGCGCCAGCGTCGCCAACTGCTCCCGGCTCAGGTCGTGAGTATCTCGAGGTGATATCATGGTGACTCGGGCGGTAAAGCTCCGCAGGAACAGCGCTTCGTTCAAAGCCCGTTGGCCGGTACCGACAACGCCGACATCCTTGTCGGTGATCTCGAAACCATCGCAGATCGGGCAGTACCGGATCAAGCCTTTCTCCAGAGCCTCCGTGTGCAGGTCGTCCGGCATCGGCGGACGATGGTTGACAACGCCGGTGGCGAGCAACACGGCGCGCGCCTCGACGAATTCGCCATCCGCCATTGCAATGAAACCGTCCCCATTCCTTTCCAGGGACGTCACCTCGGCGACCCGAAACTTTGCTCCATAGCGTTCGGCCTGGAGCCGCATCTGTCGCACGAGATCGCGCCCGGCTATGCCTTCCGGATAACCGGCGTGGTTGTGGGTGATCGGGATGGACGCCGCGCGGCCCTGACCGTGGTCCAATACGATCACGGCCAGATGGAAGCGTGCCAAGTAAATGGCGGCGGTGAGCCCTGCAGGCCCACCGCCGATGACTACGCAATCATAATTCATTGCGGGAAATCATGGGGTCAGCACCACCTTGATGCAGTTGTCCTTCTTGTCGCGGAAGGTTTCGTAGAGGGCGGGCCCGTCTTCGAGCTTTGCCCGGTGGGTAATGATGAAGCTTGGGTCGATCTCGCCTTCCTCGATACGGCGCAGCAGGTCGAGCGAGTAACGGTTGACATGAGTCTGGCCGGTTCTGATGGTCAGGCCCTTGTTCATCGCCGCGCCAAACGGGATCTTGTCCAGGAAGCCGCCGTAGACGCCCGGAACCGAGACGATCCCGCCGGGGCGGCAAGCCATGATGGCGGCGCGCAAGGCGTGTGGCCGGTCCGTGCCCAGGAGCGTCGCTGCCTTGACCTTGTCGATGACGGCGTCGAAGGACGCGGTGGCGTGGGATTCGGCTCCGACGGCATCGATGCATTTGTCCGCGCCGTGACCGCCGGTCATTTCCTTGATCCGGTCCGGAATGGTCGCATCCTCGTCGTCGAAGTTGATGATTTCCGCGCCGGCTTGCTGTGCCAGCGCAAGGCGCTCCGGCACGTTGTCGATCGCGATGACGCGTGCTGCTCCCTGCATCAGGGCGCTCTTGATGCAGAACTGGCCGACGGGGCCGCAGCCCCAGATCGCCACGATGTCGGAAGGCTCGATCTCGCAGTTGGCAGCCGCCATCCAGCCTGTCGGGAAAATATCGCCGAGGAATAGCGCTTGTTCGTCGCTCATGCCGTTCGGGATGATGATCGGCGAGACGTCGGCGTAGGGGACGCGGACATATTCCGCCTGGCCGCCGGCATAGGCCCCCGTCAGATGCGAATATCCGAACAGGCCCGCCGTCGGATAACCGAATGCTTTCGTCGCATTGTCGGCGTTGCGGTTGGTCCTTTCGCAGACCGACCAGTTGCCCTTGAGGCATTGCTGGCACTCGCCGCAGCAGATGGTGAACGGCACGACAACCCGGTCTCCAACCTTCAGCTTCTTGTTGTCGCGGCCGACTTCGACCACTTCGCCCATGAACTCGTGACCGAGGATGTCGCCCTTTTCCATGAAGGGGATGTATCCGTCCATGAGGTGGAGGTCGGATCCGCAGATCGCGCAGGCGGTCATCTTGATGATGACGTCCCGGCCGTCCTCAATCGTGGGGTCCGGGACGCTGTCGCAGCGGATATCGCCCTTGCCGTGCCAGCAAAGTGCCTTCATCTGGTAATCTCCTTGTTGTTGTCTTGGACGGCCGTACCGGTCGCACGGATTTCCGTGGTCGCTACGAGGACAAGTGCGGCGATGCCGATAAGATAGTTGGGCCACCTTAAATCCGCCGGGAAATCGAGAAATGACGGCAAGGTCAGCATCGCGATGGCGAAGACGATATCCAGCATAAGGTGAAAACGAACCCTGAGATACCTGATCACGCCAAGTTCGTAGTCCGTGATCAGGCTATAGAGAATCGCAATGATCCCCAGGGTAACCAAGGTCATTCTCGTGGCGCCTTGGAAACCTAGTATGAACGGCAGCGCGATGACAACGAGACCGACGATGTAGTCGATCACGCCATGCACGAGCGTCGGTATAAAGCGCATTTGCTTCCTCCTTATTTCGCGAGTGAGTGTCGCGACGACGGTACTGGGTCAGTGCCCAGGCATGGCGGTCAGACAGACCGGCGGCCGGATGTTTCCATCGTGAGGACAGCGCGCTTTGTACCTGCCACTCCTCCGAACCATGACGCAGCCGCACCAAGCGCGAGGGCTAGGAACCCGAGGATGGCACCCGTCGAGACCGTCGTGGCTGCGACCTCGGCTGCATTGACCGCCTGTTGCTTCGCTGCCGCCATGTTCTCGCGGTAAGTCTTTTCGTATTGTTCGACTTGGGTGCGCGCCTGGTCGACCGGAATGCCCTGTGCCCGCGAGATCGCGTCAGCGGCGCGCGTTCTCGCATCTTCAGCCGTTGCCTGATCTCCAGTCATGGCCGCCCGTACGGCCGAGACTGCCGCATCCTGAAGCGCCTTCGGATCGCTTCCCGTCGAGCCTCGGATCTGACGTTCGATGCCGGCCATAGGATCGGTGGCGCTCGCGAGCGAAGGTGCTGCGGTCATTGCCGCCGTCGCGGCGGTCTGCCCTACGCCGCCTATAGCACTGGACAGCCCGTTGAACGCGCCGCCGATTAGAGCGCCGACGGAGGTCGTCAGCATGTAGAGAACTACGAGAGTCGTGACCGCCCAGGTCGTCACGCCGTGATAGCCACCGGTCGATTTGCTGGGGCGACCAGAAAGTCGGCTGGCGACATAGCCTCCGACGAAAGCCGCGACGATACCGGCGACGACAAACCAGAGGCCTCCGGCGATCGAAAACGTCGTTGCTTCCGGATTGTCGGAGGTGGCCGGATCGAGAACTGCAGCACCGATGCCGACCCCGAGCAGATTGAGGAGGAACTGGATCGCGAGTGCGATGACGACTCCGGCGAAGATCGCGCCCCACGAGACCTTGTTCAACGCGGCCGTGGCCAAGGGATCGAGCGTATGGACCGTATCGTGGTGGAGATGAGTGGAAGTGGGTAGGGTCATCGGAGTGCTCCTGATTGGCTCCGCCATTGCGGTGCTCGCTAACCCGGCGAAGCCCGGCGAGTTCCATGCAACTTCAAAGGAAAACGTCAGAAGCGAATATCTTTGAGATCGTGTCGGAACCTCCCTCATCGCAAGGGCCACCCGGTGACTATTTCCGCCCCCTTCCAATCTCGCGCGCCAGAATGGGTCCTGCAAATGGCTCCAGAGCGCCTCGCCGACATCCAGCGGTCCGGGCAGTACGCCCGCCGGTTGTCGAGACGGAAGGACGTGCGCTCGCATGCTGGAACCCGGAATGAATGCAATGATCGATCCGGCGAAGGAAAAGGCAGGTGCCGACAGCCAAACTATCTTCGAGCTTCTCGATGTCGAAAAAGTTTATGAGGTCACCAAATCCGAAGGGTTTCTGAAACGCAGCAAACGAAAACTCGCCGCCCTCGATGGTGTGCGCCTGCGCATCGATCAGGGCGCCAGCATGGCGCTGGTCGGCGAGAGTGGCTCAGGCAAATCCACGCTTCTGCGCGTGCTTCTCGGCCTGACGGAACCGACACAGGGGCTGGCGCTTTATCGCGGTCGTTCGGTCAACCAGATGCGCGAAGCAGGGCCGGACTTCGCCCGCGACGTGGCGATGGTCTACCAGGACGCGCGCGGCTCGCTCAATCCGCGCATGACGGTCGGCCAGTTAATCGCCGAGCCGCTGCGCCATTTCGGCATCTGCCCGGAGAGCGACATTGCGGAGCAGACAAGATTGCTTCTGGCACGCGTCGGCCTCGCCGCCGATGTCGCAGGGCGTTATCCGGCCGCCATGTCTGGCGGGCAGATCCGCCGCGTGGCGATTGCCCGTGCACTTGCCTCCAACCCGACCGTTCTGGTCGCTGACGAAGCCGTTTCCGGGCTAGACGTCTCGACCCAGGCACAACTCCTCAATCTGCTGCGCAAACTACAGAAGGAAATGGGGCTGACGCTGATCTTCATCAACCATGATCTCGGCGTGGCGAGTTATCTCTGCGCGGAAATCGCCATCATGTATCTCGGCTGCATCGTCGAGACCGGACCGACACAGGCGGTGCTGAACAATCCGGCGCATCCCTATTCGAAGGCGCTCCGCCATTCCGCGCCGGAATTTTTCGAGCCGATCTCCGACCCGCTGCCCGGCGAAATCCCGAGCCCGCTAGATCTTCCGCCCGGCTGCCGTTTTTCCGGTCGCTGTGCGGTTGCACAATCCGACTGTCTGGCAAATGATCCGGTCCTGACCCGCAGGGGGCACGACCGGGCCGTCGCCTGTTACCACCCATACGCAATGTCAAACATATCGCCTGAGGGCACCAAGGAACCGCATGTCACATTTTGATTTCTTCTCCGCGCGACGCCCGTCGACGCTCTCCACCGAAGCCATGATCGCCACCTCCCACCCGCTGTCGACCGCAGCCGGGCTGGAAATCCTGCAGGATGGCGGCAATGCCGTGGATGCGGCGATCGCCGCCGTTTCGGTCCAGTGCGTCGTTGATCCGCTGATGACGGGGATCGGTGGCGATTGTTTTGCGCTCTACGCGCCTGCTGGAGAGAAGGTCAAGGCGCTGAACGGCTCCGGCCGCGCACCAGCGGCAGCAAGTGTAGCCAAACTGACGGAACTCGGTCTTTCCGGCGAAATTCCGCAAACCAGCCCGCATGCGATCACCGTGCCCGGCGCGATTTCCGCCTGGTGCCGCCTGCATGCCGATCACGGTACACTGTCGCTGGAGCGTCTGTTCATGCGTGCCATCGGTTATGCCCGCAAGGGTTTTGTCGTCACCCCGCGTGTCGCCATGGACTGGGCCAACCACGAGGGAAGCATAGCGGGCGACGCCCATGCCGCAGCCGTCTTCCTGCCGAACGGAAAGGCGCCGGCCGCCGGCGACATCATCAAGCAGCCTCTGCTTGCCGAACGCCTCGAGGAAATCGCTGCCAAGGGTGCGGCCGCTTTCTATGAAGGAGAAGCCGCGGCAAAAATGGTCGCCCATCTCAATTCGCTGGGCGGGCTGCACACGGTGGAAGACTTCGCCGCTGGCAACGATGGTGCAAACTGGATGGAGCCGGTCAGCACGAATTATCGCGGTTATGACGTGCATGAATGCCCGCCGAACGGCCAAGGCCTTGCCGCCCTGCTGATCCTGAAAATCATCGAGGGTTTCGATATCGCCTCAATGACCGATGCTGATCGCATCCATCTGCATGCGGAAGCGACCAAGATTGCCTATCATCACCGTGATGCTCTGATCGCCGATCCCGAGCACTGCCCGGGCGTTGCCGAGAAATTGCTCTCCGACGAGGTGATCGCCACACTGCGCGCCCGTATCGACATGAAACGCGCCCTGCCACCGGTTCTCTGGGATGAGCCGGAACACAAGGACACGATCTATCTCTGCGTTGTCGATGGTGAGGGCAACGCGATCTCCTTCATCAACTCCATCTTCCATGCTTTTGGCTCGACCCGTCTCGACCCGGCGACCGGCGTGCTTTTCCATAGCCGAGGCGCTTCTTTCCGCCTGATCGAGGGCCATCCGAACGCGATCGGCCCACGGAAACGCCCGATGCACACGATCATCCCGGGCATGGTGACCAAGGACGGCAAGGCGCTGATGCCTTTTGGCGTGATGGGTGGACATTATCAGGCGGCGGGACACGCAGCATTCCTGTCCTGCGTCATTGACCATGGTCTTGGTCTTCAGGAAGCGATGGATGTACCGCGCAGTTTTGGCTTCGGCGGCGTGTTGGAAGTCGAACCGACCATTGCGCTGGAGGTCCGCGCCGAACTGGAAGCCCGCGGCCATGTCCTCAAAGTCGCCAGTAGCCCAATCGGTGGCGGCCAGGCGATCCGCATCGGCAATGGCGTGCTCGAAGGCGGTTCCGACAGCCGTAAGGATGGCATGGCTCTCGGTACTTGAAGCCGACGGCGGACGTGCCTTCGGCTCTTCTCGCTTCTGGTGAGTCCTTGAAAGCAACCTGATTGGGGAGCTTGCGGTGATGAGCACATCCGGCTTCCAGATTGATGGGGAGTGCAGCGTTACTATGCCGCGTTTACGCAGCACTACGAAAAAGGCCGATGCCCCTTTCGGCAGCCAGAACCATAGGTAACCGGTTCGGGTGTTTGTACCCCACAAGTTAAGATGAAATCCTGCCCCCTCAACTGAATGCCTCAGGAAGTGTCGCTACGACACGACCGCATGGAGGAGGCTACACGTCGTCGGCTTGCAATAGCGCCACTCCGCGACTTCTGTCTGATCACCGAGAATATTCCGGCCCTGAGGTTGTCGACAATCGCAAGGCTCACAAAGGCAACCTCGATCTATTTAACCCGGAGAACCTGCAGTCGCTTTGCAATCATCGTTACGACTGCTCGAAGCAGATCATCGATAAGGGCAAGAACGTCGCGGTAGACGGAGGTGATGGGTATTCGATCGAGCTAGGCTAGCGAGCTAATGCGCCATCCACGCGAGCGATAAGATTAGCAGAGCAAGCGCGACAATGAGACCGATGTAATGGGCGAATTCTCGCGTATACTTCCTGTGCATTAGTAACTCCTCCTAGATGCCTAACTGCCAAAATGCCTCGGCGTTCCGCGCCGACGAGGCGGGATTGAGGGGTAGGTCAAAGTCTGACCCGTCCGGCAGCCCTACCGGCTGTGTCCAACAGCGATAGCGCTAATACGGTTTTTTGCCTCTCGCGTGCGCAAGCACGCCAGGACCGACGAGGATCTACGACATGGCCAAGAGTTCGAATCGGCCTCATAAATTCTTGCACCAAGGCTTCACCGGCCTTATTTCTGCCGACACCACCGGCAAGGAAGCCGCCCCTTCGTGAGGGGCAGCTATTCTTGTTTCTAGGGATCAGGATCTGGGCCGTCGCAGAATGATTGGTTCGTTACCGCCTTGGTTGTTGCTGCGGTAGTTCCTGTGGTCACGCCTTTCAGATCGTCGACGGTCGTTGCGATCCCAGTCGCGGCGGTCGCGGTGATCATCACGTCGCGCCTCGCGGTGACGGTTTCAATCGCGCCTGTCGTGATGCCAACGATCCCAGTCCCGACGTGGCCGGTCGACACGGTAGACGTACGGGGGGCCGTCGTAGCGGCTGTAACTGCGCCCGTAGGTCGAGTAGCCGCTCTCGCTGACGCAGCCTGCGAGAGTGAGGCAGGCCATGGCTGCTGCGGCTAGCGTGGATAACTTCCTAAACCTAATTGCGACCCTCCGTTCGATCGGCACAGAAACGGGCACTATGCTGAACGTTCCGCTGGGGTGTTAGATAGGTGGGGGCAGCAAGATCAGGAACAACTGAAGACGTCTCGCATTTCCATCCAGAAAGGAGATCGCAATGAACCTCATAAGGCCAGCGGCGCATTATACTCTGGAAGAGCTGCAGGAGGCTTACGAGCTAAACATTCCTCAAGCTGCCCAAATAATTGATAAATTTGGTGGGGAGAAAACCCGCATTGACAGATTTATGAGCCGCTGCATTCGGCGGCGCGCATAGCGGTACGGAACCTTCCTTGCGCTCATCGGTTTATTTGACAAGCGTATAACAGGAGGAAACGACATGGACTGGAACCGCGTGGAAGGTAACTGGAAGCAGGTGAAGGGTAAGGTCAAGGAGCAGTGGGGCAAGCTCACTGACGACGACCTCGACGTCATAGCCGGCAAGCGCGATCAGTTGGAAGGCAAGATCCAGGAGCGATACGGTTACGAAAAGGACCGCACCACCAAAGACATTGACGACTGGTATGGGCGTCAGAGTTGGTAATCAGGAGACCCCGCTTCATCGGCGGGGTTTTTTATTTTGTCATAATTTTCTTTTTTTGCCGGAACCAAAGCAGGGCAGGGTCGTTTCTCACCGCCACGAAAAAATTCGTGGGATCAATTGCATACGAGGAAATACTCATGAAGACGATTATCGCCGCCGCCCTTGCTCTTGGAACGATGAGCACCGCTGTTCTCGCTCAGCAGTCCACTGCTCCCGCTGCGACCGCCCCTGCCGCGACAGCTGCTTCGGGCGCCGATGCGACGATGGTAGGTCCGGGTATCACCATGGGCACGGCAGCAACAATGCCGCTCAAGACCGTAGAGATCAAAGACACAGACCTAGTTACCTCGAAGCTTGTCGGTCTGAACATTTACAACAAGGAAAACGAGGAGGTCGGCGAGATCTCCGACGTCGTGATCGGGAACGGCAAGTCCGTCATCGGCGTAATCGCGAGCGTTGGTGGCTTCCTTGGCCTTGGTGCAAGCTACGTCGTGATCGATCCGGCGTCTATGGCACTTGCGGACGATAACGGCACCTGGAAGGCCTACGTCGACACCAACAAGGATGACCTGTCGAAGGCTCCGAAGTTCGACTACGACAAGCTGAAGAAGTAATTATCGAGTCCTGCCGGCGACCACGGATGTAATGGCGCCCGGTTAAGCTCGAGACCAAGGTCGGCGCGAGGTTTCGCTCCGGCCTTTTTTATTTGATCGCGGAACGAAATTTGCGGCCACCGATTATGTCGGTCACCACGGGAGATTAATCAATGATGATCATCCACGACTGGATTGACGACCGTCTTGAGGAGCGCCGGTTTGCGGCCTTGCCAGCAGGCAATGAGCACGATTTCGCAATGCTTGCGGGTGTCCTTAGGGCGGAAGCCGAAGCCGCGGGTTACAGCGCAGATCGTCTGGTTGAGGCCTGCGACGGTGACGTTGTAGCGTACATTATGTCTCGACAATTGCGGTCAGTTTCTGCTGAGGGCGCCGGCGCAGAACTTACGCTTTAGCACATGGTCAAAGGGCTCTACCGCCCTATCTCAGAGAAGTGAAAACCGGAGAGGGTATCATGAGTAAAGCAATCACTACTGTATTCGCCGTGGCTTTGGCTACCGTCGCGTTGTCGTCTTGCGGCAACACGATCCGCGGCATGGGGCAGGACACGGCCAACACCGTGAACGCAACCCAGGATGCCGGCAATCGTGTCGGGAATGCTGCCGCTAGGTGAGGTACCAAAGCGACAAAAGGGCGGCGGAAATGCCGCCTTTTTATTTTCAAGGCATACGTGCGACGCAAGTGAAGTCGAATTGGTCCGACATCTTTGTCAGGTCGTGCTGTTGATGGGGGGTCTCCTTGGGGACACTTCAAAAACCGTGCATTATCTGTGACATCTGGGCGGAGACACCTGCACAACGATGCCCGGTAAGCGCAGGGCAGCGTGCTGCACGCACGGTTGTTAATGGATGCCATTCGGGCGCCGCTCACCTTGCAGACAAGGATCAGCAGGAACGCATCGGATCATGGCGAGTCCAAGGGCAGCGATTACAGATCGAGGTTGTCAGTGGCATCTGCCGCCCCATAGTGGAGCGGCTCGCGGATGCCGCTTTCGGTGCTGCGTCGCCAGTGACACCAAAGTTCATCTCCCCGTCTGATTCTGCCGCGCAATGGACCGGCGCTCACGAAGGCCATGCCTTCTTCGCCTACGCCACCAATTATCTGATAGACACCGATCATGGTGTCATTGTCGATGTGGAGGCTACGCGTGCGATCCGCCAGGCCGAAGTCGGGGCATCCCGCACGATGCTCGAAAGGACCGAGAATCGCTTTGGCTTGAGGCCGGGCTATGTGGCTGCGGACAGCGCTTACGGTTCCGCCGACAACTTGGCATGGCTTGTCAAGGAGAAGAAGATCGAGCCGCACATTCCGGTCTTTGACAAGTCGAACCGGACGGGCGGCACCTTCTCCCGTTCGGACTTCACTTGGGAAGCCGAGAACGAGCGATACATCTGTCCGGCCGGGAACGAACTGAAGCAGTTCCACCGCACTTACGATACGCCAAGATCGGGGATCACGTCCGAAGGCACACGGATTTATCGTGCCAGCAAAAAGGACTGTGATGTCTGTGATCTGAAACAGCGTTGTTGCCCTAACACGCCTATGCGCAAGGTGCCGCGCGATCTCAATGAGGATGCGCGCGATGTTGCCAGAGCGATTGCAGCCACACCGGAATATGAACTGTCGCGTCACCGCCGAAAGAAAGTGGAGATGCTCTTCGCGCATCTCAAACGCATTCTACGGATGGCGCGTCTTCGGCTTCGAGGACCGTGTGGTGCGCAAGACGAATTCTTGCTTGCAGCCACCACAAAATCTAAGGAGATTGGCCAAACTCAGGCCGCAAACGCCAACACATGGCGTCATTGCCGCATGAGAGCGAAATGAATGGAGACCCTGCGCCGAAGCGCGGGGCAGAAACGCATTGGCACTCCGCCCGGAAAACAAAATCGGCGGATGAGCAGCCAATCTAGCGAGTTTTTCAACGAAATCGGCCGAAAGCGGACCCCACCGCCCTTACATCTAACAAAGGGGCTTGAAGATTTTCGAGAGTGCCTAAGTTAGTTGCTCGCAATGGGAGTAACAACCTATGATCTACGCGATTGTCATCATCGGCTTTTCCGTCGCCATGGGCACCGTTCTAATTCGATATGGCATGGGAGGCGGCGAAGAACGGTAAAGCTTGTTTCCGCCCACTTCGCCCTGACATCAAAAGCCCCGCTACAACTTACTGGAAGTAGCGGGGCTTTATATCTAGCCCCGGAGCAGACGCAACAGAGTGTGGCGGCCATGGAACTGCTAATTCCGAATAAGGTTCCGCCGTTGTCTCGCCACTATGCCATCACTGGCGAGTAGTGCTGCCTTCAGGCTGGTTAGATTGAGAAGGCCCACCTGTCCCACCGTCCGGATGAGGGCTTTGGTCAGTAGGCGCCGACACAGCGGGTCCGGTACTGGGCGGGGCGGGTTGCGTTGGTGAGTTGCTTTGAGCTGGGGGTGTCGCGGTATTCTCGGCGGGAGCATCGGTAGACTCTCCCCACATCTCCGCTCCAAGCCAAGCAATCATTGCCAGCGCCAAACCAGCAACAAGAACAATCAACACCGGACGACCGGTTCTGCCCTGTCGCGCGTCTGTGCCAGTCTCGACAACTTTACGATCCATTGTGTCACTCTCCCAATTAGGTGAGCCGAACCAGATGAGGCCGAGTTAGTTCCACTTGGAAGGTCCTTAATTAATCGGCCTGTTTCGCTCCCTGCCGTCACCGTTTCCAAACCAATGGCGGCAGTCTTCGTTGACCCCTTGCAAAGAGGGCCGCTTCCTCACCGTCGTACGCATCCGAGTTGGGCCGCATTGTGCAGTGAGTGAGAGTGTGGATGCTCTGTCTATATAGACGGCAATATAGACGGTGCTTCACACATGGACTTGACGAATGATCTCACCGGGCATTTCAGCCG
>NZ_JBEGHE010000023.1:0-70296 GCF_040675795.1 Neorhizobium sp. LMR1-1-1.1 | reverse complement strand
GCCGACCAGTCTTCTGGAAAGCCAGCTCGCGACACTGGAGCGACCTGATAGCGAAGCCGGCGTTGTTGTCGTCAATATCGACAACACGCCGGAGATGATTGCCGAGCTGGCAATCGAGGGGCTGAAGAGGCTTGCAAGCGAATAGACAAAAGGGCGACCGCGAGACCGCCCTTTTTATTTTCCGTAGTCACTGCGGATCTCGATCATATGGAAGGGAAGCTGTCGTGAACGACGCTTCCCTTCATCTTTTTCAGATGTCGACGATCAGGCCCTTGGCCTTGAGAACCGGCTCGAGCTTGCTGACCTCGATAACGGACGCGCCGGCCTTGTAGGCTTCAATGAAACCGGCTTCGGCGTCTTCGCGTGCCTGAGACAGCTTTGCCGCTTCGGCAACTTCGCTGCGGCGAACGACGACCAGACCATCCGCATCACCGACGATCACGTCACCCGGATTGATGATCTCGCCGCCAACGATGATGCTGTCATTTGTCGTGCCGATCGTTTCCTTCACTGTGCCCTTGATGCAGGTACTGAGCGAGAAGACCGGGAAGCCGAGTTCGCGAAGCTGCAGCGTATCGCGCACGCCGGTATCCGTAACCAGGCCGCCGATGCCCTTGGCAAGGCAGGCATTGGCCAGAACGTCACCGAACGAACCGGCTTCTTCGTATTCACCCGCCGAAACAACGATGATGTCGCCGGGCTTGGCGTAATTGATCGCCAGTTGCAGCATGATGTTGTCGCGCGGCGAGGATTTGACGGTGAAGGCCGGGCCACAGAGCTTCATCCGGTAGTCGACCGGCTTAAGCCGCGACGACAGGGCACCCCGACGGCCCTGTGCTTCGTGAATGGTGGCGGGCGAAAATTTCGCGATCGCAGCCAGATCCTCCTTGGAGGGACGCTCGGGAATGTCTTTGATATGTACCATTGCAGGCCCTCCTCGTGGCCATAGATAAACCGCACGGCGGCAAGGCTGCCGCCGTTGGCAATTGTCGGATTTTGGTTTGGGATCAGAAGGCGCTATGCGCCCTCAGATTAGGGGATCGGATCGAACTTCAGTTCGGAGAGTGGAACAACCTTGTCGGTACGGGTCATCTTGTATTCGGTGCCCTGACCGAGCCACTTGTCCCAGATCTTGTTGATCTCGCCATCGGCATCCAGCTTGCGCAGGATTTCGTTGACCTTGGCGGTCAGCGCCGGCTGATCCTTCTGCATGCCGATACCGATCGGCTGGTACAGCATCGGCTCTTCGATCATGCGCATTTCCTTGCCGCGGGTCTTCGACTCGTTGACGAATTTGGTCGTCGTCATCGTGTTGGCGACCATGCCGCGCGCCTTGCCCTGTTGCACGGCGAGATAGGCGGAAGCCGTGTCCTGGAAGGTCAACGGTTCGGACTTGTTGAGCTTGATCGACATTTCCGAGGTCGAACCCTTGGCCGAGGCGATACGCTGGCCGACATAGTCGGCCTTGGCCTTGCCTTCGTCCGTCGCCGGAACGATGAGCATTTCCTTGGCGAGATAATAGGGATCGCTGAACTGAATCTGCTCGGCGCGGCTCTGGGTATAGGCGAGGTTCGCTACGGTGATGTCGACGCGGCCGAGCTTGACTTCCGGCACGCGGGCTTCGACCGAAACCGGCTTCACTTCCGCCGTCACGCCCAGTTCTTTGGCGATGGCATTGCAGAGATCGACGTCGAAGCCGGCCATTTCACGGGTCTTCGGATCCGGCGCCGAGAATGGCGGCACGTCGGCAAAGGTTGCGCAGCGCAGCTTCTTGGCCGACAGGATGTCGGCAAGCTGGTCTGCTTTTGCAGGCGCGACGGCAGCGGTGCTGGCGACGAGTGCTGCGAGAGTTGCGAATTTCCAGTTCATTTGCTGTTCTCCATTGTTATTTTATGTGGAAGGCAGTCAGTGCCGCAGATCAGCGAGGAAGCGCTGGGCACGCGGATGTCGTGGATTCTTGAAAAAGTCTTCGGGAGGAGCGGTTTCGAGGATTTCGCCTGCGTCGATGAACCATATGCGGTCAGCGACATCGCGGGCAAAACCCATTTCGTGAGTGACGCAGAGCATGGTCATGCCTTCGGCGGCCAGGCTCTTCATGACGCTCAGCACTTCGCCGACCATTTCCGGGTCGAGCGCGCTGGTCGGTTCGTCGAACAGCATGACGGGCGGTTCCATGGCAAGTGCACGGGCAATCGCCACGCGCTGCTGCTGACCACCGGAAAGCTGACCTGGATAGGAATTCGCCTTGTCGGCAAGACCAACGCGGTCAAGCAGTTTGAGAGCCTTGTCATGGGCAGCGGCAGGCGGCACACCTTTCACCCGGATCGGCGACATCGAGACATTCTCGACGACCGAAAGGTGCGGAAAGAGGTTAAAACTCTGGAAGACGAAGCCGATACGGCTGCGCAGCTTGTTGAGTTCACTTGCCCGCATCGGCGCGTGGATATCCTGCCCCTCAAAGCTGATGCCGCCGCTGTTGATTTCTTCCAGCCGGTTGACGGTGCGGATAAGCGTCGACTTTCCGGAGCCGGACGGGCCGCAGATCACCACCACTTCGCCCCGCGCCACTTCGGCATTGATGTTCTTCAGGACCTGATAGTCGCCGTAGTTCTTGCAGACATCGGCGATACGGATCGCCTGGGCGGCCTGCGGTTCGGACACTGAGGTGCTCATAGCTGCTCCGTAATGGTTTTGAGGGGCGCGGCCTCGGCCGGAAGGCGGGCATTGCGCGGCCAGGCACGACGGCGGGCGATACGCCGCTCGACGCTGTTGGCGACATAGGTCAGGCTCCAGCAGAGGATGTAATAGACCACTGCGAGAATGAGGAACACTTGGAAGGGCTGGGTCAGAAGCTGATTGTTCACCTGGCTCGCGGCGAATGTCAGGTCCGGCACATTGATGACGTAACCAAGCGTCGTATCCTTGATCGTCGAGACGAAGGTGGAGATCATGCTCGGGATCATGTTGTAGAGCGCCTGCGGCAAGATGACGAAGCGCATGGCACCCATATAGCCATGGCCGAGAGCCCGCGCCGCATCCATCTGCCCCTGCCCCAGCGAAACAATGCCGGCGCGAACGACTTCGCTGAGGAACGCACCCTGATAGATGACTAGCGTCACCAGCATGATCAGGAAGCTCGGCACATCGGCACCCGTCCAGAGCGGGATGACAAAATAGCACCACAGGATGAGCATCAAAAGCGGCACGCCGCGAGTGACATAGACCAGCGCGGTCATCGGCCAGCGCAGGAACCACCATTTCGACAGGCGCGCGAGCGCCATGAGAATGCTGACCGGGAAGGCGAATGCGATGGCCAGGGCCGACAGGATCAGCGTGTTGGCGAGACCGCCGAGCGGGCCGTTGGGATACTGGCCGATCAGGAGAAGCAGCCAATAATCCTGGATGATGGTGATGAAATCCTGGATCATGCGCGTGCCCTCCGCGCCGGATCGGCTCGCATCGCGATATAGGCGCCGATCCCCATGATGATGAGCGAGAAGAACAGGTAGGTCACCGTACCGATCATGTAGACTTCGAAGGTGCGGAAACTGATGTTTTCGATTTCCTTGACTGCATGGGTCAGTTCAGGAGCACCGATGACGATGGCAAGGCTGCTGTTCTTGAAAAGCGAAACACTGTGATTGATCAGCGGCGGCAGCGCGTTGCGCACGCCCTGTGGCATGATCACGAAGCGCATGGCAGAGGCGTACCCGTGACCGAGTGCCTGGGCCGCCTCCATCTGGCCGGGACTGACCGAGCGCAGGCCGGAGCGAAGGTCTTCGCTGAAATAGGCAGCCTGACACAAGCCGAGGCCGATCACCGCAAAGATGGCTTCGGCATTGTTGTTCGCCAGCCAGTCCGACAGGCCCTGCGGCATCAGTGTGAAAATGCCAAAATACCAGAGCATCAACTGCACAAGTGTCGGCACATTACGATGGTAGGACACATAGGCAGCAACGATCGGTTCACCGATGCGCAGTGGCGACACGCGCAGCGCAAGCAGAAGGATGGCCAGCGTCATCGCCAGCGTCCACGAACCGATATAAATGATGAAGGTCATCTCGATGCCGTGCAGCAGCATCGAGATGTATTCCGGGTTGTTGAGGATTGCCGAAAGATCGAACCCGTTCACCGCGTGGTCCCTTCGGAACGGGCGGCAGGGGTCTGCGGCTTGGCCGTCTGCAGGCCGCCCATCACCTGAAGCGTCGGGGTGATTTCCATATGGCCGATATTGACCGCAACAGGTGCAGCAATCGCGAAGGCGATCGCATCTGCGATATCGGAAGCCTGTGGTAGTTCGAAACCGTCGATGAAGCGCTCGCGGATCGATGGGTCATTGCCGTGGACGTGGTTGAAGATGTCGGTCGCAACTCGGCCCGGGCAGATTTCCGTCACCCTCACCCGCTTGCCAAACGTGTCGATGCGCAGCTGGTTCGACAGCATGGCGACACCTGCTTTTACGGCATGATAGGTCGAGTTGCCGCCGAAATTGTAATTGCCGGCAATCGAGGAAATGTTGATGACATGGCCGCGATCCCGCTTTGCCATGCCGGGCACCACCATGCGGCAGAGATGCAGGACGGCGCGCAGGTTGACGTCGATCAAGAGGTCGATATCGCCATCTTCCGCTTCAAGAAACTTCTTCGGCCGGTCGACGCCGGCATTGTTGATGAGGACGTCGAATGCCACGCGGCCAGTCAGCTCTGCGAGAGCTTCCCGGTTGGTTACGTCAACCGCGTGGGCGATGCAGCCGGTACGCTCGGACAGTTCGTGCAGCGGCTCGGCGCTACGCGCAACGGCGTGGACTTCAAGCCCCTCGCGGCACAGTCGTTCAACGACGGCGGCACCGATTCCCGACGAAGCGCCGGTTACCAGAGCAGTCTTGTAGTCGGAAAATGGCATGTCGATCCCCTTTGTTAAGATGAGACTAGCGAAGCTTTTTTCACTTGCCTAAGACCGATTAGTTTTGGGCTAATAAGGAAGCGTTATGGATGTCCGCACGTGTTGCGGAAGGCTGCATTTGCGCTTTATAAATCAAGCGGCTAGGTTTTCTCTTCAACCGCGAAGCAGCAGGTCGCAAACCGCTCACGACCTCATTTGCGGTGATAACAACACAGGCAGCATCGACCATAATGGATATCCGGCGCCTCAAATCCTTCATCGTCATCGTCGATAGCGGCAGCATCACACGCGCCGCCGATATCCTGCATCTTGCCCAGCCGGCGCTCAGCCAACAGCTTGCAGCGCTCGAGGATCATTTCGGGCAGAAGCTGCTGATCCGCAGCCAGCAGGGCGTCACGATGACCGCCGCCGGTCAGGCAGTTTATCGCCACGCGCAAATCATCCTGCGGCAGATGGAACAGGCGCAATCCGACGTCACCACAGCCGGCAAGTCACTGGCCGGTCGTGTCTCTGTCGGGCTTGTCCCGTTCAGCAGCGCGGCGACGCTTTCGGTCGAGCTTCTGTCGGAAACGCGAAAACGCCATCCCGGCATCCTCCTGCACCTGACGGAAAGCGTCGGCCAGACCTATAGCCAGATGATCATGAACGGCCGTCTGGAAATGGCGCTTATTCATGGTGTCGGCCCGATCAAGGGCGTTCGTTTCGAACCGCTGCTGAAAGAAGAGTTTTTTGTCGTCGCGCATCCGGATTTCGAAATCGAGGCCAGCGACGCGCCCGTTCCGGTCACGGCACTCGACGGACTGCCGTTCCTAATGCCGCCCGCCTATAACTTCGTGCGCCGTGCGGTCGATACCGCGTTCTCGCGCAGCAAGGTCGAGCTGAAAGTGGTGGCGGAAGTGGAAATCGTGAGAACGCTCAGCCGTTCTGTCGATCGGGGGCTTGGCGCCACGATCATGCCCAAGGCGATCGCCGACCGGCTGATTGCCGAATCCAGCGAAAAACTGATTTGTCGCCTTGTGTCGCCGCGCATCGAGGAGACTTTGTCTCTGTGTGTATCCGATCAAACGCCGCTTTCGCAACCGGCGGTCGCGGTCAAGAATATTCTTGTCGAACTGACGGCCAGGCTGAAGGCCTGACCGTCATAACCAGCTGAAACCGATTTACTTCATGTCCTTGCAGTACTGTGCGATCCGGTTGCAGCCCTCTTCCAACATTTCCATGCTTGTGGCGTAGGAAATGCGGAAATACGGGCTCATGCCGTAGGCCGCACCCTGCACGGTCGCGACATGGTGCTCCTCGACAAGACCCATGACAAAATCGACATCGGTCTCGATCTTGCGGCCACCCTTGGTGGTCTTGCCGATCAGCTCGGACATGTTCGGGAAAATATAGAACGCACCTTCGGGCTTATGGGCACGCAGACCCTCGATTTCGGCCAGACGGCCGAGCACATAATCTCGACGGGTCTTGTAGATGGAAGAGCGTTCCTTCAGCAGATCCTGCGGACCATCGAGTGCCGCAACGGCTGCCGCCTGTGTCAGGGTCGAGGTGCCGCCGCTGTTCTGGCCGTTGACATTGCTGATCGCGGCAATGAGATCCTTCGGGCCGCCGCAATAGCCCAGACGCCAGCCGGTCATTGCATAGGCCTTGGACACGCCGTTCATGGTCAGAACCCGATCATAAAGACGCGGCTCGACTTCGGCGATCGTGCAGAACTCGAAATCGTCGTAGACGAGATGCTCGTAGATATCGTCGGTCAGAATCCAGACATGCGGGTGGCGCAGCATGACCTCAGCGATTGCCGCCATTTCCGCGCGCGAGCAGGCAGCGCCCGTCGGGTTGTTCGGAAAGTTCAGGAACAGCCACTTGGTACGTGGCGTGATCGCTGCTTCGAGGTCTTCTGCGCGCAGCTTGAAACCTGCATTTTCCGGGCACGGCACCGAGACCGGAACGCCACCGGCGAATTTGACGATATCCGCATAGCTGACCCATGACGGCGCCGGGATGACAACTTCATCACCCGGATTGCAGGTGGCCAACACCGCATTGAAGATGACCTGCTTGCCACCGCCCGAAACGACGATCTGGTTCGGCTCATAGGTCAAGTTGTTCTCGCGCTTGAACTTGCGGATGATCGCCGCCTTCATGGCCGGCGTGCCGTCCATTGTCGGGTATTTGGTGTCGCCCGCGAGTGCTGCGGCGTAAGCGGCCTCGATCGCATGCGGCGGTGTCGGGAAATCCGGCTCGCCGGAGGAGAGGCTGACAACCTTGATCCCCTGGGCGGCCAGTTCACGGGCGCGTTGCGTCATGGCTGCGGAGGCGGAGATGGAGACATTTTTCAAACGGTCGGCTGTGGCGGGCATGATTTGGTCTTCCGGTTTGTCTAATTCTGGATGGAAAAAGGGAAAGGCCGTGGCTTCAGCCGACAACCTCTGATGCAGGTGCAAGCGTGCCGCCGGCGGCCTCGATTTCGCTGCGCACGATCCGCGCCAGCTCGAGCGAACCCGGCGTGTCGCTGTGAACGAGAACCGATTTCGCCGGCATGTCGATGGTCGCGCCGTCGATTGTGGTGACCGTGCGGTCGACTAGGAACTGGCGCACGCGGGCGCGCACGGCCCCCTCATCCTTGACCAGAGCACCCGGCAATCCGCGGGCAACAAGACGCCCCTGCGCGTCATAGGCGCGGTCGGCGAGGAACAGCAGCAGCGTCTTCAGCGAGGCGCGCTTGGCAGCCGCTTCGATCTCGCTGCCGGGCATGGCAAAAATGATCAGTTCGGGATCGACGGCGCGGATCGCATCCATCATGAGGTCGGCCAGCTTCGGATCACGATTGACCATGTTGCCCATGGCCGCGTGAAAACTGAAATGTGCGACGCGCTGACCTTCGCACGCCGCAATCGCCTTCAACGCACCCAGCTGGTAAAGCATCTGCTGGCGCAGTTCATCGGCGGAATAGGGAATTTCGCGGCGGCCGAAACCGGCGCGATCCGGCAGACCAGGATGGGCACCGATGCCGACGCCGTTTTCCTTGGCAAGGCGCACCATGCGCGCCATCGTATCGGGATCGCCGCCATGGAAACCACAAGCGATGTTGGCCGAGGAGACCACCTTCATCATCGCCTCGTCGTCGCACAGGCTGTAGGGACCAAAGCCTTCGCCCATGTCGGAATTAAGATCGATCTTCATCTCTTCTTCCCTCACTTCATGGCCTGCAATGCATCGCAAACCATTCGAGACGTGCTGCGAACATCATCGATGAAAGTCGCCACTGCCTTTTCGACGGCCGCCGCCTGAGCATGCGTTGCACGGACAAAACGCAGACGGCTGCCGATACGCGCCTGCCCGAGCCGCCAGAGATCGGCCTCGATTACGCCGGCAATCTTGGGATAACCGCCAGCCGTATTGGCATCGGCCATTTGGATGATCGGCTCACCGCTTGGTGGAACCTGAACGACACCGGACACGACACCGTGCGAGCGCATTTCAACCGGCGTCGTCGGCTTGATCGGTTCACCCATCAAGCGATATCCGGTACGGTCGCTTTGTGTGGAAATCTTCCAAGTCTGCATCCAGAAACGCTCGGCATCCGCGCCAAACAGGGCATGCTCTCCGGCCGGAATGGCGCGAACAACAAGGGCCCCATCCTCATTGGCAGGATAAAAATCGGTAAGCGCAAAGGCTGGATCGATAACCGCAAGGCCAGTTGCCGGAAAGTTCAGCGCGGTGGAAACCTCACCCAGTTTAAGAACATCGCCCGTGCTCAGAAAACGTCCCTCACTGCCGCCGAAAGCGCCACGCAGCGACGTGCTGCGCGACCCCATGACCGACGCGACATCGATCCCGCCGGCAATGCAGATATAGGCGCGTGTTCCAACCCGCGGCTGCCCTAGCTCCAGCACCTGCCCGGCCTCAATCGGCAGAGCGCACCACGGCTGAACCATACGACCGTCAAGCGATGCGCCACAATCGGCACCCGTTACGGCAAAAGCCGTCTGCTTCGCAAAACGCAGTTTGAACGGATAGGTCTGAACTTCGACAACTGCCGCGCCGGTTTCGTTGCCGAGCAGGCTGTTGCCAGCCTTGAGTGCCAGCGGATCCATGGCGCCGCTGGTGGTCACGCCAATATTGCGGAAGCCGGTACGGCCAAGGTCTTGTACCGTGTTGAACGGTCCTGTCTGGATGATCTCTATCATAGCTCTATGCTCGCTGGCACGAAACGCACCGTATCACCCGGCGCCATCACGGCAGGTGTGGCCGACATCGGGTCGAACATCTGCAATTCGGCAAAACCGATCGAATTCCAGCCATTAGGGCCGGTAAGGACGGCGACACCCGTCTGCATGCCGCCAATGGTGACGCAGCCGCGCGCCATGTTGAGCGACGGCACGGTCTTGCGCGGCATGTAGATGCGCGGATCAAGCCCGTGAAGGTAACCAAAACCGGGCGCACTACCGAGTGCAAACACCCTATAGGTGCCTTCGTAGTGAATGCGAACAACCTCGCGGTCGGAAAGGCCCGACCTGTCGCAGAGAGCGGCAAGATCGGTCGCGTGCTCGCCTCCGTATGTTACGGTGATCTCGATTGTCCTTCCTGCCAGATCGATGCTTTCGGCCTGTTCCCAGGCGTCCAACAGGCGCAACGCCAGAAGTTCCGGATCTTCGGGCGTCATCTTCAGAACGACGAGAAGATTGGTCATGCCGGGTACGATCTCGAGCGTTTCGCTCCACAGTTCGACGGCGCGGGACAGGGCCCAGATCCGTCGCTGCGAGGCAAGGTCGAATTCACCGGTCGCTTCGAGAAGAAATGCGCGCGAACCGATCGGGGAAACACGGGCGCCATCGCGACCGAGCGCAAGCGCTTCGACAGGCTGGGTGATTTTGGCGACTGAGGCGCTCATGCTTCTGTCTCGACTTCAGCAATCGGATCGCCAAAACCGACGATCGTTCCGGGTTCAACTAAGTGACGGCCCAAGCGTTTTGACGGTCCAGCGGAGACCGGCAGCAGGGTAGGGCCAACCCGCAGGAAGCCGATCGCGTCGCGCGCGGTCGATGCAGCCGGCGTGGCGGTACGTGACAGGTCTAACGACCAGAACTCACCGGCCATAGGCGCCTTCACGATCGCCACAGCACCTACTGAATCAGTCTTGCCGGAACGCACTTGACGCGCAGGCCCCTTGGCAGAACTCGAAAGGCGGATCAGCAGGCTCTGGTCGGGTCGGGTGATTTCAATCCCATCGACGCCAGCGGTTTCAAGGGCTGCGGCCAACCGTTCGATGATTGCGGGGTCGCTGAAATCCGGCTTGGTCATGCTGCCCCCCGCGTCTTCAACCATTTTTCAAGATAATGGATATCCGTTTCACCCTCGGCGAAGGCTGCATCGTCAAACAGTTCGCGCAACAGCGGCAGATTGGTGGCGATGCCCTCCAGCTTGAAGGATGCCAGGGCGGACCGCGTGCGCTGCATGGCATCGGCCCGGTCTTGGCCATGCACGATCAGCTTGGCGATCAGCGAGTCGTAATAAGGCGAGACCTTGTAGCCGGCCTCGACATGGGTATCGACACGAATGCCCTCGCCCTTTGGCAGTTCAAGAGCCGTGATCACACCTGCTGAGGGCATGAAAGTCATCGGGTCTTCGGCATTGATGCGGCATTCGATAGCATGACCGGCGCAGATCACGTCCACCTGCGCCATCGACAATGCCTCACCCTGCGCCACACGCAATTGCTGCTGGACGATATCGACGCCGCTGGTTTCCTCGGTCACCGGATGTTCGACCTGCAGGCGGGTATTCATCTCGATGAAATAGAAAGCGCCGTCTTCGTAGAGGAATTCGAACGTTCCGACACCGCGATAGCCGATTTGCTGACACGCCTTGACACAGGCTTCGCCGACAGGGCCGATCAGTGTTTCAGAAATACCGGGAGCCGGCGCTTCCTCGACCACTTTCTGGTGACGGCGCTGCATGGAGCAATCACGATGGCCAAGCCAGACGGCATTTCCATGCGTATCACACAGGACCTGAATTTCGATATGGCGCGGATGCTGGAGGAATTTCTCCATGTAGAGCGCCGGCGTTCCAAAGGCCTTGCGTGCTTCTTCACGGGTCAGGGCCACGGCTTCCAGCAGCTCTGCCTCGCCTGACACAACGCGCATGCCGCGTCCGCCGCCACCGCCGGCAGCCTTGACGATCACAGGATACCCAATCTCGGCTGCAATTGCCCGGATCGCTTCGGATTCCGATGGAAGCTCTGTATCTGGACCCGGCACACAAGGCACGCCAGCCGCCATCATGGCGCTCTTGGCGGCAATCTTGTCTCCCATCGTGGCAATGGCGCTGGCATCCGGGCCGATGAAGGTCAGCCCCGCCTTCTCTACTGCCGCCGAGAAGCTGGTGTTTTCCGAAAGAAATCCATAACCTGGATGAACGGCGCCGGCACCGCTGAGGCGCGCCGCCAGCAGGATGGCATTCTGGTTCAGGTAGCTTTTGGACGCGCTCGACGGGCCGATGCAGATCGATTGATCCGCGCTTTTCACATAGGCGGAGTCCCGATCCGCTTCCGAGCAGACCACGACGGTCTTCAGGCCCATTTCGCAGCAGGCGCGAACTACGCGCAAGGCAACTTCACCGCGATTGGCAATAAGAACCTTGTCGAAACGCTGGTGTGACGGCATCACGCGATCTCCGCCAGCATGTCGCCAACCTCGACCTCCGAGCCATTCACATCCGTCAGGCGCGTGATCTTGCCGGCATGCGGTGCAGCTATCTTGTTGAACACTTTCATCGCTTCGATGATGAAAAGTGTCTGCCCCTCGATAACATCATCTCCGACGGCCACGAACGGAGGATCTCCTGGTGCCGGGGAGGCATGCAGCACGCCAAAGACAGGTGCGGTGACCATGCCTGCCTTTTCGTTGACTTCAACCGCAGCGCCTTCGACCTGTCCTATATCGGCGGTCACGCTCGAACTCTCGGGGTTCGTTACGGGTGTATCTCGGCCTCCATCTCGGAATATCCGGACTGTCGTGCCTTTTTCCGTGACCTCCAGTTCGGTGACGTTGGACCGCCCCACAAACGCGATGAGTTTTTCTATCTTTGAAAGGTCCATTCCCCGGTCCACAATTGGGCTGCATCGATGCCGCCGCAAAGATCGAGACACAGCGGATCACAGCCAATGTCGTAACATAGGCAAAGGTCTAATGGGGTCAGACGAACTTTCAATGGAGCAACGATGATACAGGACATGGCTCCTGCTCTTGATGTGTACCGAACCGTTGCCGCCTAGTTTCAACGAACAGTTTCTCATCTCCAATGACCACGAAGAAAATATCCCAGTTAACAGAGCGATCGCCATCATGCGCACCGCTTAGGTCGTCGACCGGAAGATTTGAATCTCGCCATGAAAAAGCTGGCTTGTGCTTGGCTCCTACTCCGCCATCACGCGTCCAGTTCATTCTTGCCTTGCTCGCCGAGGCTATCAATAGTCAATACGGGCACGTTCCAATGAACGCCAATCTTTCGGTGCCTTGCCCGTGCATCGAGCGAAAAAGCGGGAAAAATAAGCGGCATCTTGGAAACCCAGCCGATACGATATTTGCTGTATAGAGGTCATAGAGAAGATGAGCTGTCTCTTCGCTTCCTCGATAATCTTGCGCTCGATCAGTTCATGTGCCGAACATCCATGCCAGGCATGAACGAGGCGATTGAGATGTGTCGGCGAAACCCCGATTCTCCCAGCATAGAACGACAACGCTCGATGGGTTCGGAAATGCTGGTCGATCAGGTTCATCAGGGCATCCACCCGGGTGTCTTCGGACGAGCCGTCCCAAGTGCGTTGATCGCAGCCAATTCGGAACAACAGGTGCAACAGCACGGAGACATAGGCTCTCAGGATTTCATTGCGTCCGCGATTTCGACCTTCAAACTCGGCAGTTATCCGCCCCAAGATGCGCGCGGCCTCTTCCGCATCCGGCACCTGAGGTTCGGGAGCAATCTTTTGGGGGTGAGCCAGCCACTGGCCAAACAAGCTTCTCTCACCGGGTGCATGGTCGAGATGTGACGAAAGGATCGTGATAACCGAGCCGACAACGGTTTTTGAGAATCGGAACCCATGACTTGTTCCCGGAGGAATGGTTATTACCGTTCCGGGCTTCAAACTAAGGGTCTCTTCGTTGAAGAGGACGTCACCGCCTCCGGCGGCAATATGCAGGATCTGAAAGTAAGCAGTGTGCCGGTGAGGCTGGATTTCCCAGTCGTGCTGGCTGCTTCTGGCATGGATCGTTTCATGATGCAGCCAGAAGCCCGGATCTCCGGTATCCGTTTCACCATATAGAGCATAGGTGGGAACCCGTGGCATTGCGACCGCTCCTCCCGATGTTCGAAAAGTACAATTAAAAGAACAGAGCGTCTCTTTCGCCGCAACTCCCAATCATGGAATTTGCAATTATCAGTTTCGTTGGGAGGCGTGATTGAGGCATCAAGTCGTCATCATAGGCGCAGGACCGTCGGGCCTGCTGCTTGGCCAGCTTCTGACCGAAGCGGGGATCGACAATCTCATCCTCGATCGGGTGAGCAAGGAGTATATCCTCGGCCGCGTTCGAGCCGGGGTACTTGAGGAAGGGACCGTCAAGCTTCTGAACCAGGCGGGCGCCGGTGCACGGATGGCCGCCGAAGGGCTGCCGCATGATGGTTTCGATCTTGCTTTCGACGGTCGCGATCATCGGATCGATCTCAACGAATTGACCGGCGGCAAGCGGGTGATGGTTTACGGTCAGACAGAAGTCACGCGCGACCTGATGGATGCACGTGAACGAAGCGGTGCGCATGCCGTCTATGAGGCTGACGACGTGCAGCCGCATGATTTTTCCGGAACAGACCCCTATGTAACTTATCGAAAAGACGGCATAACACATCGTATCGATTGCGATTTCATCGCGGGCTGCGACGGATTCCATGGAACGAGCCGCAGGTCGGTTCCCGAGGCCGCATTAAACTTCTTCGAGAAAGTTTATCCGTTCGGATGGCTCGGCATCCTCGCGGATGTCGCTCCGGTCAGCCACGAACTGATATATGCAAATCATCCGCGCGGCTTCGCACTGTGTTCGATGCGCTCAGCAAGCCGCAGCCGTTATTACATACAATGTCCTCTCGATCAGAAAGCGGAAGACTGGAGCGACGACCGGTTTTGGGACGAACTGCGGCGCAGGCTACCGCCGTCCCATGCCGAAGCTCTTGTAACCGCTCCGTCATTCGAGAAGTCGATCGCTCCGCTGCGTTCCTTTGTGGCAGAGCCCATGCGCTTTGGCCGTCTGTTCCTTGTTGGCGATTCCGCTCACATCGTTCCGCCCACCGGTGCCAAGGGCTTGAACCTTGCCGCAAGCGACGTGCATTATCTCTTCAATTCTTTGCGCGAATATTATCTGGAAGGGTCCGAGGCAGGACTGAATTCCTATTCGAAAAAAGCTCTTGCACGGGTATGGAAAGCTGTACGCTTTTCGTGGTGGATGACGACCATGCTGCATCGCTTTCCGGAGACGAGTGAATTTGATCAGAAAATTCAGGAAGCGGAGCTCGATTATCTAACCCATTCCCGGGCCGCGTCCACCGCTCTGGCAGAAAACTACGTGGGATTACCGTTTTAGCGTGGACGACAGCAACGGGTCGCATTGTTGCA
This sequence comes from Neorhizobium sp. LMR1-1-1.1, assembly GCF_040675795.1. NCBI lineage: Bacteria > Pseudomonadati > Pseudomonadota > Alphaproteobacteria > Hyphomicrobiales > Rhizobiaceae > Neorhizobium > Neorhizobium sp. LMR1-1-1.1. Next base: position 55,724 of record NZ_JBEGHE010000023.1, on the reverse strand, counting down.
ATTCAAAGGGCACGATGTTGGAGGCGGGCCCTGTTTAACCGGGAGGAATGAACATGAAAAAGGCTGCAATTACCGCTTTCGCGGTCATGGCTTTGTGCGGAACCGCTTCCGCCGACGTCATCAAGGTCGGCGTGGTTGGTCCCTTCTCTGGGCCCTTCGCCCTGCAGGGCAAGAACTTCAAGGCGGGAATAGACGCCTATATCGCACTTCACGGTAACAAAATTGGCGACGATACGGTCGAAATTGTCTACCGCGATATTCCGACAGCGGACCCTGCCCAGTCCAAGGCTCTCGGCCAGGAACTGATCGTCAAGGAAAAAGTTCAATATCTTGCAGGCTTCTACTTTACTCCGGATGCAATGGCGGTCACGCCGATCCTCAAGCAGGGCAACGTGCCCATGGTCATCATGAACGCTGCAACATCGGCCATCATGAAGACCAGCCCTCTGGTCGTCAGAACCTCGTTCACCACCTGGCAGACCTCCACGCCCATCGCAAAGGTTGCTTCCGATGTAGGCGTCAAGAAGATCATTTCGGTCGTCAGTGACTATGGACCGGGTGTCGATGCCGAAAATGCGTTCAGAAAGGCCTTCGAAGAAGCCGGCGGGAAGATCGTGGAGGCAATACGAATGCCGCTTTCCACAAACGATTTCAGCCCGATCATGCAGCGTATCAAGGATTCGGGCGCAGAAGGTGTGTTCGCCTTCCTGCCTTCCGGCCCGACCACGCTCGGCTTCGTCAAGGCGTTCAACGACAATGGTCTGAAAGCGGCCGGCACCAAGTTCTATGCGCCGGGTGACCTGACCCAGGAGTCCGATCTGCCGGCACTGGGCGACGCTGCATTGGGAATACAGACGACGTTCCATTATGCCGTTTCTCACGATTCCCCCGAAAACAAGACCTTCGTCGAGGCAGCGACCAAGGCGATCGGCAACGAAGCGGAACTGTCCTTTCCTTCCGTCGGCGCGTTCGATGGCATGCATGTCATCTACAAGATGATCGAGGCGACGGGCGGCAAGCAGGATGCCCAGAAAGCCGTCGATGCCGTCAAGGGACTGGCCTGGACAAGCCCACGCGGCCCTGTCTCCATCGATCCGGAAAGCCGTCACATCACCCAGAACATCTATCTTCGGGAAGTGGCAAGGGGTTCGGATGGCAAATACTTCAACAAGGAGGTTCAGACCTTCGAGAAGCAGGGCGATCCGGGTCTGGCCGCCGCGAAGTAAGCGGCCGACGGTTTCACAGATCGGCAGGCCAGAGTTGGCCTGCCACTCATGAACAGGATTTCTGATGCAGACAGTCTTCAGCATTGCTGTCGACGCACTTGCCTATGGCATGGTGCTGTTCGTCATTTCCATCGGCCTTTCGGTGACCATGGGCCTGATGCGTGTCGTGAACCTCGCCCATGGCGGCTTTGCCATGATCGGCGGTTACATAGCCTCCTATGTCGCGCGGGACTTGGCCCTCGGATACGGACTTGCATTGATCGCGGCGGTCGTCTTCACGATCCTGATCGCCATTCCGATCGAACGTCTTCTTTATCGGCGGATCTACGGTCAGCCGGAACTGACACAGGTGCTGATGACGATCGGGATAACCTTCTGCATCATCGGAATTGCCAATTTCGTCATGGGGCCAACGCTGAAGACCATTCCGCTTGCACCTTCACTACAAGGGTCTGCCGACCTCGGCTTCCGCACCATACCCATCCATCGCCTTTTTGCGATCGCCTGCGGCCTGGCCGTGGCGCTCGGCCTCTGGTACGCGATCGAGAAGACGAATTTCGGCATCAAGCTTCGTGCGTCTGTCGACAATGCCGCAATGGCTGCGGCGCTGGGCGTGAGAACGGAAATCGTCTACGCGGTTAGCTTCGCGGCGGCTGTGGGTCTTGCGGCTTTCGGCGGAGTGGTCGGATCGGAATTCCTGCCGGTGGAACCCTATTATGCACTCCGCTACATGGTGACGTTTCTGGTCGTGGTATCGGTCGGCGGAGCCGGCTCCATCCCTGGCGCACTGGCCGCTTGTCTTCTACTTGGGGCGATCGATACGACCGGCAGGTATCTCATGCCGGAATTCGGCGAATTCTTCTTCTATCTTGCCGTCATCGCAATCATCTGTGTCTTTCCGAGTGGCCTGGCGGGACGCGCAAAATGACAGAGAAGACCAACTCCACGCTAGCCGCCGGCGCTGCAACGACCAGAAGCCGCCTGCGGGCCGGCTTCATCAAGCGAGACCTTTACGGCTTTGCTGCCATCGTCATTGTCGCCGCGGCTGGCTATGTCCTCTTTCCCGACAACCTCGCGTTGCTCACGCGTATCATCGCGATTGCCCTTCTCGTATTGTCGCTTGATCTCGTGACCGGCTATTGCGGTGTTGCGACCCTTGGCCAGGCGGCGTTGTTCGGATCGGGCGCCTATGCGGCAGGCATACTCTCCGCGCATTATGGGATAAATGATCCGCTGCTGATGACACTGGGCGGGATATTTGCGGGTGCGGTCGCCGGACTTATCTGTGGCATCGTGATGCTGCGGGCACACGGTCTCCCGCAGCTCGTGCTATCGATCGCTCTTGTCTACCTGTTTCATGAATTCGCCAACAAGGCGTCTTCCTGGACCGGCGGAAGCGACGGATTGTCGGGCATCGTACTCGACCCGCTCTTTGGCCTCTACGAGTTCGATCTCTTCGGCCATACGGCCTATTTCTTCGGTGTGGTCCTGCTTCTCATCGTATTCACGTTGCTGCGCATCGTCGTTCGCTCGCCCTTCGGCATGCTCTGCCGTGGCATCAAGGAGGATCCCGTGCGGATAAGGGCACTCGGCGCCTCTCCCCATAAAGCTGTGATAAAGATGTACATCATTTCAGGCGCGGTGGCCGGAACCGGGGGTGCGCTCAGTGCCATCTCAACCCAGGTTGTCGCACTCGACGCCCTGTCGTTCACACAATCGGCAGAAGCGCTCGTCATGCTTGTCCTTGGCGGAACAGGTTCCCTGTTCGGCGCTCTGGTCGGGACCGTGATCTTCATGCTGTTTGAGGACTTCGTATCGGCCGCCAACCCGTTTCACTGGCTGACGACGGTTGGCGCGCTTCTCATCGTCGTCGTCCTTTTCGCCCCTAAGGGCATTTTCGGAACGGTGCAGGATCTCCTCTCTGTAAGAAAGAACACGACCGGGGAGACGCGGCCATGAGCGCGGTATTTGAAGTCATCAACCTGAAGAAGGCGTTCGGCGGACTCGTTGTCACAAACGACGTCTCGCTCTCCATGGTGGCAGGCGACCGGGTGGCGCTCATTGGCCCAAACGGAGCCGGCAAGACGACCTTCGTCAATCTCGTCACCGGCGCCCTGAAACCGAGTTCCGGTGAGGTGCGACTTCGAAACGAGCCGGTCACCCGGATCGGACCAACCGGCCGGGTTCAGCGTGGCCTCGTTCGCTCATTCCAGGTGACCCGGCTTTTCCAGGACATGACACCGGCCGAACATGTGGGGCTCGCGGTTCTCCAACGGACAGGAAAATCGGCTGAACTACATGGCAATTTTCTCACCCGTCCGGCGGTGATGGAAGAAGTCTATGACCTGCTTGAAAGACTGGGCCTTTATTCGCTCGCACATAGAAAGGTGCGGGAGATCGCCTACGGGCAGCAGCGGCTTCTGGAACTGGCCATCGCGCTTGCCTTAAAGCCCAGCGTCCTCCTGCTCGACGAACCAGCTGCCGGCGTTCCGCAAAGTGACACGGGACGTATCGAGGAAGCGCTCGCAAACCTGCCCGCCGATCTCGCCGTGGTGATGATCGAACACGACATGGACCTGGTGTTCCGATTTGCCAAACGGGTGGTCGTGCTTGCCGCAGGGACCATTATATTCGACGGCCTTCCCGCCGACGTGACAAAAGATGCCCGCGTCCGCGAGGCCTATCTCGGGAGCTACGCCAATGCCGGCCTCAATGCTTAAAGTCGAAAACCTTTCCGCCGGTTATGGCCCGACCCGAATTCTGGAATCGATTTCGTTTTCTGTGGCTGCTGGTCGTCGGCTCGCCGTTCTCGGTCGCAACGGGATGGGGAAGACGACGCTCTTCGCGACGCTTGCGGGCCAGACCCGCCGTTATGGCGGGAGGATAACGATAGGGGACATCGATCTCAGCTCGATGTCAAGTGCCGCGCGGGCTCACGCGGGCCTCGGATATGTGCCGCAGACGCGGGACATATTCCCGAGCCTTAGCGTCGAGGAAAACCTGACTGTCGGCTTGAAGAAACGGAAGAAGGACGCGATCGAGGAAGGCTATGCTTTGTTTCCCCGGCTGAAAGAGCGTCGCAGGAACCTCGGCAGCCAGCTGTCCGGTGGCGAACAACAGATGCTGACCACGGCGCGCACGATCCTCGGCCGACCCGCGGTGCTGCTGCTCGATGAACCGCTTGAAGGCCTGGCTCCCGTGATCTGCGAGGAGCTCATGGTGGTGTTTTCGGAACTTGCGGCTTCCGGAGACATGACGATCCTGCTCGTCGAGCAGCGAATTCAAAGCGCTCTCGACTTTGCCGACGAGGTCATCGTGCTAGAGCGTGGCCGTATCGCCTGGAACGGTACCCCTTCCGCGCTGTCACAGGATCACGAGGCGGTGGAACGTTTGCTCGGCGTGGGCGGCCTGCATTAGCCTGCCGCCTGCCTTGCTGTTTTCCTGCCGAAAAAGCGGTCAGGCGCGCCCGAGAGCGAGCGCGATACCCTGCCCCACACCTATGCACATGGTTGCGAGCGCGTGGTTACCCCTGCCGGACGAAAGTTCCAGAGCGGCCGTGCCGGCAATTCTCGCACCCGTCATGCCCAGCGGATGTCCAAGCGCGATGGCCCCGCCATTCGGGTTGACGCGCGGATCGTCATCGGCAATGCCGAGTTCGCGCAAGGTTGCAAGGCCCTGGGAGGCAAAGGCCTCGTTCAGTTCGATGACATCGAACTGATCCTGCGTCAGGCCGAGCAATGCCATCAGCTTTTTGGAAGCAGGCGCCGGGCCGATACCCATAACACGTGGAGGAACGCCCGCTGTCGCTCCGGCCAGAACCCGCGCAATCGGCGTCAGCCCGTATTTTCTGACAGCTGTTTCCGAAGCGATAATCAGCGCCGCGGCACCATCGTTGACGCCGGAGGCGTTGCCGGCCGTCACTGTTCCGCCTTCCTTCTTGAAGGGAGTACCAAGTTTGGCGAGCGCTTCGATCGTGGTCGCGCGCGGATGCTCGTCTTTCGAGATGACCAGTGCCTCACCCTTGCGCTGGGGGATGGCGACCGGCGTGATTTCGCGGGCAAGCCGGCCGGTTTCCTGGGCGGCAGCGGCCTTGTTCTGACTGCGCAGAGCAAACGCATCCTGATCTTCGCGAGAGATCCGATAATCTTCCGCAACATTTTCGCCGGTTTCGGGCATGGAATCGACGCCGTAAAGCTTCTTCATCAGCGGATTTACGAAGCGCCAGCCGATTGTCGTGTCGTAGATCTCCGCGTTGCGCGAAAACGCGGCGTCGGCCTTCGGCATGACGAACGGTGCCCGGCTCATGCTTTCGACGCCGCCCGCAATCATCAACTCCGCCTCACCCGACTTGATGGCGCGCGCCGCAGTGATGACGGCATCCATTCCCGAACCGCACAGACGGTTGATGGTCGTGCCCGTGACGGACACAGGAAGCCCGGCCAGAAGCAGAGACATGCGCGCGACATTGCGGTTGTCCTCGCCCGCCTGGTTGGCGCATCCAAAGATCACGTCGCCAACCGCCTCCCAGTCGATGCCGGCATTTCGCTCGATGAGCGCCTTCAGCGGTATGGCGCCGAGGTCGTCAGCCCTCACTGAGGAAAGCGTGCCGCCGAAACGACCAATCGGGGTGCGGATGTAGTCGCAGATTAAAGCCTCGGCCACTGTATTCTCCTCAGACTTCGGGCACGATGAGATCGGCGACCGAACCCGCGATATGCAACGGAGCGTCCGTCATCGACTGCAGTTCTTCTATGCTCAATGCGGCAAGTTTTTCTCGCAGCACGAAGCGTCCTTCAACGATCTCGATGACGGCATGACTGGTGTAAACCCTGGTGACACAGGCCAAGCCGGTCAGCGGAAACGTGCATTTTTCCACGAGCTTGGGTTCGCCGTTCTTTGTCACATGCTCGGTGATGACAAAAACCTGTTTGGCGCCATGCACGAGATCCATGGCGCCACCGACTGCCGGAACGCCCTTCGAGCCGACACGCCAGTTTGCCAGATCCCCGCTTTGCGCAACCTGCAATGCCCCAAGGATCGCAACATCGAGATGGCCGCCGCGCACCATCGCGAAGCTGTCCGCATGATGGAAGAACGAAGCGCCCTGCTTCAGCGTCACTGCCTTTTTGCCGGCATTGATGAGGTCCCAGTCCTCTTCGCCTGGCTTCGGCGCCTCGCCGAAATCGAGGATGCCGTTTTCCGTGTGGAAGATCGCCTCCCGGCCGGGCGGCTGGTAACGGGCGACCATTTCGGGAAAGCCGATACCCAGATTGACATAGGCGCCGTCGACAATGTCCTGCGCCGCGCGCCAGGCGATCTGGGCGTTGGTCAGCTTGATCTCTTCTTGAGCGATGCTGGTCATGCGTAGGTCACTCCGGCGCGAATGAGTTCCTCTTCCTGGCGAGGCTGCGAAACCTCGACGACGCGATCGACGAAAATTCCGGGCGTGACCACATGTTCGGGGTCGATTTCGCCCGCCTCGACGATCCTCGAAACCTGAACGATCGTGCTGGCGGCCGCCATGCACATCAGCGGATTGAAGTTACGAGCCGCCTTGTTGTAGGTGAGATTGCCATGACGGTCGCCGAGATGAGCCTTGATGATGGCGAAGTCAGCCTTCAGCCACCGTTCCTGGACGTAACGCCGACCGTCGAATTCGCCGATCGGCTTGCCTTCCGCGAGCTCCGTGCCGTAAGCGGTCGGGGTGTAGAATGCCGGTATGCCGGCGCCTCCGGCACGGATGCGTTCCGCAAGCGTGCCTTGCGGCACAAGTTCGAGTTCGATTTCTCCGGCCAGGTACTTATCGGTAAAGGCGCGCGGATCGGACGATTTCGGGAACGAGCAGATCATCTTTCGGACCATGCCCGCGTCGATCATCGCCGCAATCCCGATACGGCCATTGCCGGCATTGTTGTTGATGACCGTCAGGTCCTTTGGACCCTTGTCGATCAGCGCGTGGATGAGTTCGATCGGAGCGCCGGAGCCACCGAAGCCGCCGATCATCACTGTCGCTCCGTCGCCTATTTCGGACACAGCCGCCGCCAGGCTCTGGCTTGTCTTGTTCATCCGCCACCTCCCTTGATGATGGGCCTCGTCCTCTGTCGTAGCCTCTCGAAAACCTACCCCTCGACTTTCTCGACCTCAACGTTTTTGTGCGATATGATGCATTTGTTGCATTATCGCACAAACTCGGAGTTATTATATTGAATGTGAAGCAGAGTGACATGATGGGCGGATTGGCGAAGGGGCTTCGCGTGATCGAAGCTTTTACCGCCGAAACGCCTCGATTGAGCATTTCGGAAGCGGCAGAGATCTCCGGCCTGGATCGAGCAACCACCCGCCGTTGTCTGCTGACGCTCGCTGAACACGGATATTGTGCTTATGACGGCAAGTTCTTTACGGTCACTCCGCGCGTCCTGCGTCTCGGTACCGGCTGCCTGGCATCCATGCCGCTGCCGCGCATCGTTCAGCCATGGCTCGATCAGTTATCCGAACAGATTGGCCAGAGCACGTCCGTCGCCATCCTGGATGGTGCAGAGATCGTCTACGTCGCGCGTGCTGCGCAGCGGAAGGTGATGTCGATTGCGCTCATGCCAGGGTCGCGTCTTCCCGCTTATTGCACGTCTCTCGGACGTGTCATGCTTGCAGCACTTCCCGAAACTCAAGCGATTGAACTTCTGAACTCCCATCCGCTTCAGGCAAGAACCGCCCATACGCTCCACACTATCGATGACGTCTTGAAGGAACTCGCGCTGGTTCGAACGCACGGTTATGCCGCAGTCGACCAGGAGGTCGAGCAGGGATTGAGATCCGTCGCAGTGCCGGTGAAAAACGCGCGCGGCGTCGTGGTCGCGGCATTAAACACGGGACTGGCCGTCTCGAGCGCCCCTATGGCTTCTGTCATCGAAACCTACCTCCCGTCACTTCAGCAGGTAAGTCGCGAGCTTCGCGGAGTGCTCTCGTAGCGCCTCGGGAGATTGAGGCAGGCAAGTGAGCTAACGGGAGCCTGCAGCTTCTCGTATGGTCTGTATCAAAAGCGACATCGCGATGGAGGGGATTGCGTCAGTCCGCATTGTCAGCCCCACGGGCCCTTGGGTATCGCTTGTATCGATCGGCAATGCCTGCATTAGCCCCGTCCCGATATCGCGGGACACAACCCCGGACGATATGATCCACACCGCGTCGCTCGACAGCACGAATGCTCGACCGAAAGAGTCTGAAACGGTCTCGATCTGGTTCGGCAGACTTGAAATGCCGTTGGCGATGAGTAGCCGATCGACAAAGGGCCGAATGATCGACGACGTGGTCGGCATCAGGATCGGATAGTCGCCGAGTTCGGAAAACGATGAATGCCCCGACGTCAGGATCGGATGGCCGGCACGGACGGTAAACACCACCCGTTCGGAATAGAGGTGCTCGAAGATAAATCCCGCCATCCTGTCAGCCCCCGCCAGTCGGCCGATGACAAGATCGAGGTCGCCGAAGCGCAGTTGTTCCAGCAGCACCGAGTTTTCGCCGGTGACGATCTTGATGCGGCTCCCGGTCTTTTCCTTCAGAAAAAGATCCACGGCCCGCGGCATGATGTGGCTGGAAACTGTCGGTAGCGCACCGATCCGTATCAACGGCGCTTCTCCAACACGTTCCTGCGAAACTGAATCGACACCCTGTCGAAGAGCGGCGATCGCCGCACCGGCATGTTTCAGGAATACCTCGCCATAACGCGATAGCCGGATGCCCCTGCCCTCGCGCTCCACAAGCGCGACACCGAGCGCCTCTTCGAGCTCCCGAATGGTCTTGGTAACCGCCGGCTGGCTGACATTCAGAAAACCGGCCGCCTTGACGACGCTCTTGTGACGAGCAACCTCGATAAAGGCTTGGAGATGACGAAACTTAACGTTTGGCTCGCTCATCGAATACATAACCATTCGGATATAAAAAACACCTAAAAAGTCATTTTACCTAACCGAGCCAATATACCAAGATAATTCAGGGAGAGATTTTCAATGCAGTTTGCGCGCGTCAATGACGTCACGATCCACTATCAGGTTATTGGAGGACCGGCGGATAAACCGGTCATCGTATTCGCCAATTCGCTCGGCACGGATTTTCGCATCTGGCGGGATGTCATCGTGCGCCTCGCCGGCGACTTCCCGATCATCCTTTACGACAAGCGTGGCCATGGCCTGTCCGATATCGGCAAGCCCCCTTATTCGATCGAGGATCATGCAGCGGATCTTGCCGGCCTCCTGGATCTGCTCAACGTGCGCAACGCCGTGATCTGCGGCCTTTCCGTTGGAGGGCTTATTGCGCAGGCGATCTACCAGACACGGCCCGAGTTGGTGAAGGCGCTGATACTCTGCGATACTGCCAGCAAAATCGGTTCTGCCGATATGTGGAACGCGCGTATTGCGGCCGTCGAAGAGCACGGCATCGCAAGCATCGTCGATGCGGTCATGGAAAAGTGGTTCACCCCCGCTTTCCGCAGCCCGGACAACATCGCCTTTCACGGTTATCGCAACATGCTGGCTCGCCAACCGATCGAAGGTTATGCGGCAACCTGCGCTTCAATTCGTGATGCCGATTACACCGAGGCCGCTGCACGCATTGTCGTGCCGACCCTCTGCATCGTCGGCGACCAGGATGGCTCAACGCCGCCAGACCTCGTCAGGAATACGGCAGAACTTATCCCCGGCGCGCGTTTCGAGATCGTCAAGGATGCAGGTCACATTCCCTGCGTCGAACAGCCCGAAGCTTTGACCGATCTGATCCGAGACTTCATCAACACCACCAATACCGCAGGGGAGGCTCAATGACTGAGGTTGAGACATACCGACACCGCCTGGGCATGGAGACACGACGTTCCGTGTTGGGAGATGCCCATGTCGATCGAGCGATCGCCAACGCCACTGAATTCGACGAGCCGTTCCAGGCGCTGATCACGGAAGCCGCCTGGGGACATGTCTGGTCACGTCCCAACTTCACCAAGCGGGAACGATCGATCATCACGATCGCGCTTCTGGCAGCACTCGGCCAGGACGAGGAAGTTGCCATGCATGTGCGGGCCACCGCCAATACTGGCGCTTCGCGGGAAGATGTTCGCGAGGCCCTGCTGCATGTCGCTATCTATGCAGGCGTACCTGCCGCAAACCATGCCATAAAGATCGCCAAGCGCGTCTACGAACAGATGGACGCCGAATAGACATCGGGGGAGGAGACCTTAGGGATGTCCGCTAATTCGAACAAACAGCCGGAGACCGGTGGATTTTTCGCGCGCGACCGCGCCTGGCACGCGCCCGCCCTGACACCGGAATACAAGACCTCGATCCTGCGTTCGCCGCAGCGCGCCTTGCTGTCTCTCGACGGCACGATCTCGGAAATCACCGGCCCGGTTTTCGGCCATTCAATGATCGGCGAGTTGGACAATGACCTGATCCACAACTACGCCCGGCCGGGAGAAAGTGCCATCGGCGAGCGGATAATCGTTCATGGCCGCGTGCTGGACGAGCGAGGCCAACCTGTTCGCGGTGCCTTGCTGGAATTCTGGCAGGCCAATGCCGGCGGCCGTTATCGCCACAAGAAAGAAACCTATCTTGCCGCGATCGACCCCAATTTCGGCGGTTGCGGCCGTGCGATCACCGACGACGACGGGCGTTACGCGTTTCGCACCGTCAAGCCCGGCCCCTATCCATGGCCGAACGGCGTCAACGACTGGCGTCCTGCCCATATCCATTTCTCGGTCTTCGGACATGGCTTCGCCCAGCGCCTGATTACCCAGATGTATTTCGAGGGCGACCCGATGATCTGGAAATGTCCGATCGTCAACACGATCCCGGATCGCAAAGCGATCGAACAACTGATCGCACCGCTGGACTGGGGTCAGACGATCCCGATGGATGCGCGCGCCTACAAATTCGATATCGTGCTGCGCGGACGCCGCTCGACCCTTTTTGAAAACCGGCTGGAGGGCAACTGATGGTGCAGGAGCTTCACAGGTTGAAGGAAACACCGTCGCAGACCGCCGGCCCCTATGTCCATATCGGACTGACGCCGAATTACTGCGACATTCGCGGCGTCTATGACGGCGATCTCGGAACCACGATGGTCAACGATCAGACGCTGGGCGAACGCATCACCGTGCGTGGCCGCATCTTTGACGGCGCCGATACGCTTGTGCGGGATGCTATTGCCGAAATTTGGCAGCCGGACAGCGCCGGTCTCTACAACAGCCCGTCGGAAATGCGCGGTACCGCTGATCCGAACTTCACCGGCTGGGGCCGTTGTCCGACGAATGCCGAGAATGGTTATTTCCAGTTCGAGACGATCAAACCCGGCAAGGTTCCGTTCAAGGACGGACGCCCCATGGCGCCGCATATCACGCTCTGGATCGTTGCTCGCGGCATCAATATCGGTCTGCATACACGCATCTACTTTTCCGACGAGGCGGAAGCGAACGCCATCGATCCGCTGCTGTTACGCATCGAACATCGCCAGCGGGTCGAGACAATGGTCGCACAGAAGGACGGCAGCATCTATACGCTCGATATCCATCTCCAGGGACCGAAAGAAACCGTGTTCCTCGATATCTGACGCTGCGCCCAACCGGCTGCCTACCCGACATGGAGACATGATGGCCTTCTCTCCCTTCGAGCATCCCTTCCTGTCGGGTCTCCTCGGCGATGAGGAAATCGCTCGCCACCTTTCAGCCGATGCGGACATCAACACCATGCTTCGTTTCGAAGCCGCTTTGGCGCGGGCACAGGCGGGGCTGGGACTTATCCCGGCAGCTGCTGCGGAACAGATTGCGGCGGCATGCGGTACATTCGAACCCGATCTCGCACGGCTGAAGGCAGCCGTCGGGACGGATTCCGTCGTCATCCCCGAACTCGTCAAACAGCTTAGGCAGGCGGTCGGCGGCGATGCGGCCAACCATGTCCATTTCGGCGCAACCAGCCAGGATGCCATCGACACGAGCCTGATGCTTCGGATGAAGGCGATCCATGCGATCTTCACTGAGCGAATAAGGCAGATAGTTGCGCTTCTGGATGGTCTCGATGAACGCTTCGGATCAAACCCGCTGATGGGCTTTACCCGTATGCAGGCGGCCATTCCGATCCGCGTTTCTGATCGAGTGGAAAGCTGGCGCGGCCCGCTCGCGCGACAACTCACAGCGCTGAACAACCTAGTGTTTCCGGTCCAGCTCGGCGGTGCGGCCGGTTCTCTCGACAAGCTGGGACTAGATGGGGCCGCGGTGCGTGCCGCGCTTGCTGAAGAACTGGGGTTGGCGGACATACGGCAATGGCAGAGCCAGCGAGACGGAATTGCGGATATCGGCCATCACCTGTCATCGGTTACGGGCGCACTCGGCAAGATTGGGCAGGATCTCGCGCTGATGGCCCAGTCGGGCCGCGAAATTTCCATGAGCGGTGGCGGAAAATCCTCCGCCATGGCGCATAAACAGAATCCGGTCGGGGCAGAAACACTGGTGGCGCTTGCTCGCTTCAACGCCGTCCAGCTTTCAGGATTGCATCAGGCCATGGTGCATGAGCAGGAGCGTTCAGGAGCAGCCTGGACACTCGAATGGCTGATCATGCCACAGATGGCCATGGCGACTGCTGCCTCACTGCGGCTGGCGAGAGAAACGCTCAGCAAAATCGAACGAATCGGAATGTTGGACTCCGACTCGTCCAATTGATCCTATGGCCCCATCGACCAGGAAGCCCCAGCGACGCGTGTCATAGATCGGCAGGACTGACCGGTCGCCTCTCCCGGCCCGACCGCGCAATCGCCAGTATCGTCGCCAGGGTCATCATTCCATCATGGGCAGAGACCAGGGGTTTGGCGTCACCCGTTACCACTTTCATGAAATGGGCAAGCTGATTGACATAGGCCCGGCTGCCATCCAGCGTGACGTGCCGCTTGACCAGCGGATCCTGCCAATGACCCTCTTCCGCCTCATGCTTCCAAAGATCCATTGACGGCAATGCCAATGCAGCTCTGGTGCCGGAGAAGAAATAGGCGTTTTCCGGCTGATGCGGGAAATACAGCGCCTGCCCGGCGGCCGTATCCCAATTGTAGGGCGAAACGGCCGTGTCGCTCATGAGGACCGTGCCAACCGCACCAGATGAAAAGCGCAGGCTGACGCTGGCGCTATCCTCCACCTCGAAGCCTCGCACCGAATTTGAGGTGAAGGCCATGACTTCTTCGATATCACCACAGACAAACCGCAGGCAATCGATGTCGTGAATAAGGTTGATGAGCAATGGCCCACCACCGGCTTGCCGGCGCCAGGCGGCATCGAAATAAGCCTCCGGCTTGTCGGCCAGCCACATGGCGTGGACCCCGACCAGGCGACCGAGATGCCCCTCTTCGATCAATTGCTTGGCCTTGGCGATGTCGGGGCTATGACGGCGCTGGTGTCCCACTAGAACTGGCACATCGGCTCGTTCTGCCGCCGCCACCAGATCCCTTGCAGCTTCGAGCGTATCCGCCACAGGCTTTTCCACCAGACACGGGATGTCGCGTTCAACACAGGCGATTGCCGCTTGAGCATGAAGAGCATTTGGCAGAGCAATGATCACGCCATCTGGCCGCATCTCGTCCAGCATGGTCCGATAATCGAGATAGTGTCTGGCCCCGAACTCACTTGTAACCAGTTCCGCGGCAGGCGCTGGGTCTGAGATTGCGACAAGCTCTGCACCGGGCGTTGCTGCAATTAGCGCGGCATGTTCACGCCCGATCAGGCCACCTCCCATGATCGCAAATCTGATTGCATCATCTGGCATCCCAGTTCCCTCACAATCTGGCAACGGCGCGAAGTTCCTCCGCTGTCGTGATGGGAAGATCGAAGAATTCGAGATAGGCCGGTATCTGCTCGAACAGCATGTCTGTTCCGACCTGATATTCGCAGCCGCGAGCGCGCGCCGCAGCCAGGAACGGCGTTATCTCACGGCTCAGCACCACCTCTCCAACGAAGGCTGAAGGCGCGATCCGGGATACATCGAAAGGCAGCGGATCATTGTCATTCATACCGAGGGGCGTGGCGTTGATGACGATATCGTAGCCGTTTGGATCGGTCTTGCCGGCTTCCACACGCAACCCCGGATAATGACGACGCAACCGGTCCACGAGGCCCTGCATCATGGGGATGGAGGCATCGGAAAGCGCCAGTTCTGCCAATCCCGCTTTGGCAAGCGACGCGGCGATCGCCGAGCCGACACCTCCGGCACCGGCCATGATCGCTCTCTTGCCCTCGATCTCCCGCCCTCTGCGCAGCATCCCGCGGACGAAACCTTCCCCGTCGAACATATCGCCGACAAGGCCGCCGTCCGATCCGATTTTCACTGCGTTGCAGGCTCCAGCAACCTGCGCATTGGTGGAAATTTCGTCCAGCAATCCCATGGTGGTGATCTTGTGCGGCATGGTGATCAGCGCGCCATGGATATTGGAAAGGCGGAAGACCAGTTTCAGAAATGCCTTGTAGTCATCCGGCCGGCATCCCATCGGCACCACGACCGCATCGATACCGTTTTTCTCGAAATAGGGATTGTAGATCAACGGCGCCTTGAAGGAATGCGTCGGGAAACCGAGATGTGCGATGAGTTTTGTGTTGCCGCTTATCATCGGCTTTACCTTCCGGCTATGAAACTGTATCGCATCAATGCCGCCCGAGGATTTCGCCAAGGAACTTCCGGGTGCGTTCATGTTTCGGATTGGAGAAGAATTCGGCCGGAGGCGCCTCCTCGACGATCGCGCCGCTTGCCATGAAGATGACGCGATCGGCAACCTGACGTGCGAAACCCATTTCATGGGTCACGCAGATCATCGTCATTCCCTCTTCGGCCAATGCGATCATCGTATCGAGCACTTCCTTGACCATTTCCGGGTCAAGTGCGGATGTCGGCTCGTCGAACAGCATCGCCTTGGGCCGCATGCAGAGGGCACGCGCAATGGCGACGCGCTGCTGTTGACCGCCGGAAAGCTGAGCGGGGTATTTTTCGGCCTGCTCGGAGATCTTGACGCGCTCCAGCAAGGTGCGGGCACGATCCTCGGCTTGGGCCTTGTCTAGACCGAGCGATCTCATCGGAGCCAGCATGCAGTTCTGCAACACGGTCAGGTGCGGAAAGAGATTGAACTGCTGGAAGACCATGCCGACCTCGCGGCGAACCGCATCGATCGTCTTCGATCCATGTCCGAGCATGATGCCGCCGACATGGATGTCACCCTTCTGATAGGCCTCCAGGTGATTGATGCAGCGGATAAGCGTGGACTTGCCGCTTCCCGAGGGGCCGCAAAGCACGATCTTCTCGCCCTTCGCGACAGACATGTTGATATTGTCGAGAGCCTTAAAGGCGCCGTACCATTTTTCCACGCCCGACAGGGAGATCATCGGCTCGGTTGTCGTTGCGCTATTCATTGTCTGGTTCATCCATAAAACTCCGAATTTCTCGACCGGCACGCCTAGCGGCTGGCGGTCAGGAATTTTCGCTCAAGATGGGCGCCGTAGATGGTCAGCGGGCAGCACATCAGGAAGTAGAGGGCTCCAACCACGCCGAAGACGGTCAATGGCTGGAAGATCTGGTTTGAGATGATGTTGCCGGCGCGGGTCAGTTCGGTGAAACCGACGATCGAAGCGAGCGATGTTCCCTTGATGAGCTGCACCAGGAAGCCAATCGTGGCCGGAAGCGAGATCCGTATCGCCTGGGGAAGGACGACATCCTTCATCCGCGAGACGTAACCCAGGCTCAACGCCTTGGCGGCCTCCGTCTGCCCACGCGGCACCGCTTCAATCGATCCTCGCCAGATTTCCCCCAGAAAGGCACTTGCATGGAGGGTCAAGCCGACCGACACCGCAGCCCACGCATCCATCTGGATGCCGATCAGGGCTAGTCCGTAATAGACGACGAAAAGCTGCATCAAAAGCGGCGTGCCCTGGAATACCGCGATATAGCCGGCCGTCAGGCGCTCGACGATGAAGATGCCGGAGGTGCGCGCCAAAGCGACTATCAGCCCCGCAATACTGCCACATATGAAGGCGACCACGGACAGCGCGACTGTCCATTTCAGGCCTGCCAGAAGGAAAAGGAATTCTTCGCGTCCCATTCGATTTCCTCCTTATCTGACCGGGTAGCTGAAATAGCGGGAGGAGAAGAGCGCGAAGATGCGCATCATCACCCAGGAGATGACGAGGTAGAACGCCGTCACTGTGAAATAGACCTCGAAGCTGCGGAAGCTGTCGGACTCGATCCGTTGCGATACCGAGGTCAGTTCGTAGGCCGAGATGGCGGATGCGATGCTGGTCGTCAGCGTCAGCAGGATGAACTGGCTCGTCAGGGAGGGATAGATCGCCCTCAGTGCCGGCTTGAGGATGATCAAGCGGAAGACCTGAGCCTTGTGCAGCCCGAGCGCCAGTCCCGCCTCCATCTGCCCCTTCGAAATGGACTGCACGCCACCACGAATGATTTCGATGGCATAGGCGCCGCCATTGATGCCAAGCGCGATGATCGCGGTCGGCGTCGGATCGAGCCGGATGCCGGCCAGCGGCAGCGCGAAATAGATGAAGAAGATCTGCACCAGAAACGGCGTGTTGCGGATCAGTTCGACGAAGCCGATCACGAGCCAGCGCAAAGGCTTGAATGGCGACTGGCGCAAAATGACGCCGCCGATGCCGATCACGATCGCCAGAAGCATGCCGCAAATGGCCAGCGTGAATGTTCCGAGACAGGCCCATAGAAGGTTTGGCAGACCGTCGATGACCGGAGTGAAATCAAGGGTATAGTTCATGATATCTCCTGCGGCGCGTTCTCAGGACGGCTCGACCATGTCGGCCATGGCTTCGATCGCCAGTTCGTAACCGCGGGCTCCGAAGCCGATCATGATGCCGGTCGCGGTGCGTGAAATCAGGGAGTTGTGATAGATGCTCTCGCGGGCATGCACGTTGGATATGTGCAGCTCTATCTTCGCGCCGTCGAAAGTCTTCAGTGCGTCCAGCAGGGCGATGGACGTGAAAGTGTATCCGGCCGGATTGATGATGATGCCACAAGCATCCTTTCGCGCCTGATGGACGGATTCCACCAGTTCGCCCTCGAAATTCGTCTGGCGAAAATCGACCGAGAAACCCAGAGACGCGGCTTTCGCCTCGCATCGCTCGCGAATGTCGCCAAGGGTTGTCGTGCCGTATATGGACGGCTCCCGCTCACCCAGAAGATTGAGGTTGGGTCCGTTAAGGACAAAGATCGTCTTGTTCATGAAGAAAACTCCGGGAAGCGTCGGCGCAAGGTTTTGCCATGCGCCGACGCTGGCACCTCATTCGGGTGCCACCACGCGAAATTCAGAGTTTACGAAGAGCTGAAGCTCACTTCGCGGTGAACGGAATACCTTCAAGGCTCTTCGGGAATTCCGGCACCGGAACCTTCATCCACTTGTCGTAGATCTTCTTCAGTTCACCATTGCCTTTGATCTTGTCGATGAACTCGTTTACCGCGACATTGATCTCTTTCTCGCCCAAGCGCGTGCAGGCGCCGTTGTAGAGCTTCTGGAATTCGAGCTTGTTTTCGAATTTGCCCGGAACAGCCTTCTCGACGCGATCGAGATAGAAGATATTGCCGCCGAGCGCGTCGACCTGGCCTGAAGCCAACGCCTGAACGCTTGCTGCGTCGCCGTCATACCGGCGAATGGTCGCGGTAGGCGGGGCATTCTTAGTGACCTGAGTATCCTGGGCTGCACCCTTGGCGACGCTGATCGTCAAGCCGGCCATGTCATCATTCGTCTTGATCGACTTGTCCTTCGGCCCGATCAGGACGATGGCGTTCGCATTGTAAGGTTGGCTGAACTGCACGGCCTTGGCGCGATCCGGCAACATCGCCATTGTCGCGAACAGAATGTCGACGCGGCCTGATGTGAGTGCGGGAATGCGGTTGTTGACTTCGAGCGGAACGAATTCCACCTCGACGCCGAGTTCCTTGGCGAACAGGGCGCCCATTTCGGCATCAAAGCCGTCCTGCTTGCCTGCGCTCGTGACAAAACCCCAAGGCGGGTTGTCGCCCTGGATGCCCACGACCAGCTTACCCTTGGCCTTGATCTCGGCCGGCGTGATAGCTGCAGCCGGCTGCGAAAGCGATGCTGCGGCGATAATTGCCGCGGCGCCTAACAAGGCGCGGCGCCGATTCAATTTGAATCCAAACATTAGGTGCTCCTCCTCTGATGGCCCAAAAGGCCTGCCAGCTCTCCTCCAGCTGGTAACACATCAAAATTGACATAAGCCCATTTTCAAATCAACAGAGTTTTTCTATAATCTCCTACAAAATGTATTTCGACATTTGTGTGGAAAATTGCATTACGATTTTTGCAGTGCAAAAAACGGATTGTTTCAGGAGGAGGAAACAATGAAAACATCGATTGCCACGGTGTCGATCAGCGGAGAGTTTCCGGAGAAACTGGCGGCCATTGCTGCAGCCGGGTTCGACGGGGTGGAGATCTTCGAAAATGATTTCCTGGCCTTCGACGGCAGTCCAGCCGATGTCGGACGAATGGTTCGCGACCACGGACTGGAAATCACGCTTTTCCAACCGTTCCGGGATTTTGAGGGCATGCCGGAACCGTTGCGCAGCCGGACTTTCGATCGCGCCGAGCGCAAATTCGACATCATGCAGCAACTCGGCACCGACCTCGTCCTCGTCTGCTCCAATGTTTCGCCTGCATCGCTTGGCGGTATCGATCGGGCTGCAGCAGATTTCCACGAATTGGGCGATCGGGCGGCGAAGCGCGGGCTTCGCGTAGGTTACGAGGCTCTGGCATGGGGCCGGCATATCAATGACCACCGCGATGCCTGGGAAATCGTGCGGCGCGCCGATCATCCCAATATCGGCCTCATACTCGACAGTTTTCACACCCTGTCACGAAAGATCGACGTCGGATCGATCCGCTCCATACCAAAGGACAAGATTTTCATTGTGCAGATGGCGGACGCGCCGCTGATCGAGATGGATCTGCTCTACTGGTCACGCCATTTCCGCAACATGCCGGGCGAAGGCGACCTGCCGGTAAGGGAGTTCACCGAAGCTATCGCGGCAACGGGCTATGACGGTTATCTGTCGTTGGAAATATTCAATGACCAGTTCCGCGGCGGCTCTCCAAAGACGATTGCGGCCGACGGTCACCGTTCGCTGGTCTATCTCGGCGATCAGGTTCGTCGAAATCCGGATGCCTCAACACTGACCGTCCCGGAAATGCCGGATCGCGCCGACGTGAAGGGCATAGGGTTCGTCGAGTTCTCTGCCGATGAAAAAGACGGCGAAAACCTTGCCGCCATTCTCAAGACGCTAGGCTTCAGAAAGACTGCAGTTCATCGCTCCAAGAAAGTCGCGATTTTCGAGCAGGGCAAAATCCGCCTTTTGCTCAACACAGACGAAAAGGGCTTTGCAAACGCCTCCTTTGCAGTACACGGCACGTCTGCCTATGCGGTCGCACTGATTGTCGATGATGCGGGCGCGGCCTATGCGCGCGCAATCGCGCTCGGCGCCGAACCATTCGAGCAGTTGGTCAGCCAAGGCGAAGTGCAGATCCCGGCGATCCGCGGTGTCGGCGGCGGACTGATCTATTTCCTCGACGAGAAAGGCAACCTCGGCCGTTTCGCGGAGATCGACTTCACGCCGGCTTCCGAAGACACGGACATCGCCGCAGCGCATCTTGCCCATATCGATCACGTTGCCCAGACCGTCGCTTACGATGAGATGCTGACCTGGCTGTTGTTCTACACCTCCATATTCGAAGCCGATAAGACGCCGATGGTCGACATCATCGACCCGTCCGGGGTGGTGCGCAGCCAGGTGGTCGAAAATACGTCAGGCAGCCTGCGCTTGACACTGAATGGAGCAGAGAACCGCCGCACATTGGCTGGCCATTTCATAGCGGAACGGTTCGGCTCGGGCATACAGCACCTCGCTTTTCACACCGAGGACATCTTCGCGACAGTTGCCGCGTTGCGCAAAAACGGCTTCGAACCCCTGCCCATATCTCCGAACTATTACGGCGACATAGAAGCTCGATTCGGCTTGGATCCGGCCCTGACGGAGCGATTGAAGGCCGACAATATTCTCTACGACAGAGATGACCAAGGCGAATATTTCCAGATTTACAGCACGACGTTCGGCGAAGGCTTCTTTTTCGAGATCGTGCAACGTAGCGGCTATCGCGGATATGGCGCGGCCAACGCCATCTTTCGCATTGCTGCATTGAAGAAGGCTCTCAGGCCGGAAGGCTTGCCGAGGCTTTGATCGATGGTGGGCCAATCTGTTGAGCGTGACCGGGTGGGTTTAAACGAGCAGACAAAATATGTATGAGGATTGAGAAAATCTCCGAGATGCGCACATGCTTTCCGATCTAGCCACCGAAACCGTCGCCGAAAACAGCTACAAGCGAATTCGAGCCGATATCATATTCGGGCGTCTCGCTCCCGGTCAGAAGCTTAAGCTCGAGAAGCTCAAGGAGACTTATGACACCAGCGTCAGCACGCTGAGGGAGATCCTCAACCGTCTTGCCTCCGAAGGACTTGTCGTGGCGGAGGGCCAACGCGGCTTTCATGTGGCGCCGATGTCATCGACCGATTTGAAAGAGATCGCCGCACTGCGCCTGCTATTGGAGACACACGCGCTGGAGCAATCCTTCGAGAGAGGTGACGTCGACTGGGAAGCTCGGCTCGTATCTGCGCATTACAAACTTGCCCGCATGGAAAGCGTCATGGCCAGCGGCGATACCAGTCAGACGGAAGACTGGAAGCGCTATGACTGGGAATTTCACCAGGCTCTGATTTCCGCTTGTGGGTCGAGATTGCTGATGGAAACCCATGCCGCCATTTTCGATAAATATCTCCGCTACCAAATGGTTGCCCTCTCCTATCGCGGCAAGATCGCTGCAGACGAACACAAGCGTCTTCTGGACGCTGCCCTCGAGCGAGACCAGAAGACGGCGAAAAAGATCCTCGGCCTGCACATTGAGGGAGGCGTGGAACATGCTTTGGCGAGAAAGTCGCCGCTTCAGGATTGATCATGCGTGAAGAACGATCATTTGAGCACGAACGGGTGAACGACCTCAGCGAAAGCGTCAGCGATGCGGTCTTTCGCCGGTTGCGACAGGACATCATACTCGGGACCTTGCCGCCAGGCTCCAAGATCAAGCTTGAAAAGGCTCGCGAGCGATACTCGATCAGCATTTCGTCACTACGTGAGATCCTTTGCAGATTGTCGGCAGAGAATCTTGTGCTTGCAGAAGGGCAGCGAGGATTTGAGGTCAGTCCAGTATCCAGGCGAGAACTGACAGAGCTGGCCGACCTTCGCATCGTGTTGGAATGCCATGCTATCGGCCTTTCATTCGCCACCGGAGATCTTGAGTGGGAAGGCTCGATCGTGGCCGCGCATCATCGATTGGCTGCGGTGGAGCGCAGGCTTCTCGCTGGAGATATTGCCCGCACGATCGACTGGGTCAGATGTGACTGGGAGTTTCACCGGGCGATCGTTGCGGCAAGCAAGTCGACAACGCTTCTGCAAAACCTGTCCTCGGTCTTCGATCGTTTCCTTCGATATCATATGCTCGCTGGCAGTTTTCGAGGCACTGCGGTCGTCGACGATCACAAGCTGCTATTTGAACGGGCGCTTGCGAGAGACGCAGATGGCGCAAGGCAGATCATCACCAGCCACGTACAGAGGGGCGTTGAGCATATTTTGAAAGAACCGGGGTTTCTTCTGAACATTTGACAGATCCTTGAGTCTCCTGCCGTGCCGTAAGTTTTGTCAATCGACCTACAGGAATTGCTCATAAAACAGGCAGGACACATATCCCTTCCAACGCAAGGCACTCAATCGGTCGAGACCTGCGCGCTGGAAGGCATGGCATGCGGATTGCTTCTCCCTCTCAAAGTCAAAAAGGGGATATCCTTGGCGCCGTATCCGCCTTTCATTCGCATTATCCCGGCTGCCTGCGGAATGACCACAACCATTTCGCCAGGCCGGCCCACTTCATTGCCGTGGACGACGTTGATCGCCACCGGAAATTTCGCCGCCTGTTCGCCCAGCGCCATTGACTGAGGGTGGCAATGGCAAAATCCGATCTGACAATTTTGGTTATAGATGAAAACGCCATCCGCGCCTCGATCATCGAGGAAGGCCTGAACGAGGCCGGTCACAGCAATGTCACGGTCATTCATGAGGTCAATGGCGTTGCCCGCATCATCGAGACGCAACAGCCGGACGTCATCATCATCGACATCGAAAACCCCAACCGGGATATGATGGAACATCTTTTCCAGCTGACTCGCACCGTCAGTCGCCCGATTGCGATGTTCGTGGATCGATCCGACACCGCCTTGATCGAGTCTGCCATGGAGGCAGGCGTTTCCGCTTATGTTGTCGACGGCCTTAAGAAGGAACGCGTCAAATCCATTCTCGACATGGCCGTCAGCCGCTTCAACGCCTTTAGTCGACTGCAGCAAGAACTAGCCGAAGCTCGATCCGCGCTTGAGGAGCGTAAGGTCGTGGAGCGAGCTAAAGGCATACTCATGAAAATGCGCGGGCTTTCGGAGGAGGAGGCCTTTGCATTGTTGCGTCAGACAGCAATGAACGAAAAAAAGAAAATGGCTGAAATTGCGCAAAGCCTAGTGACTGCCGCAGGTCTTCTGATGTGATGGATATGGGCAGGAGGATGCAGAGTTAAGATGATGAAGAGAACAGATCGGGCTGGAAATGATCTCGGTGCGCCCGCCACCATTGGCGCTCCGGAACAAAAGATCCTGCGTGCCGGCTTCATCCCGCTCGTCGATGCATCCGTCCTGATTGCGGCCGCAGAGTTCGGCTTTGCAAGAAAAGAAGGGCTGGCACTCGAGATGGTGAAAGATGTCTCCTGGGCCAACATCCGAGATCGGCTTGCCTTTCGTCAATTCGATATCGCCCATATGCTTTCACCCATGCCGGTTGCCTCCATGCTTGGCCTCGGCTCAAATCCCTCCCCAACCATTACCCCGTTTTCGCTCGGTCGTGGCGGCAACGCAATCACACTGTCGCTCCGCCTATTCGAACGGATGCTGGAGGTCGGCCACCTTGCCGAAACGGCGAGCGCGCTGGAAAACGCTCGCGCATTGGCTAGTCTGCTGAAGGTAATGCGCGAACAGGGTGAAGCCGTGCCGCGCCTCGGGGTCACCTACCCGTTCTCGTCGCATAATTACGAGTTCCGCTACTGGCTTGCCGCAGGCGGCATTGATCCCGATCGGGATGTGAAGCTCGTCGTCGTGCCGCCTTCGATGACATCCGATGCCCTCGCAGCCGGCGCCATTGACGGTTTCTGCGTCGGAGCGCCTTGGAACATGGTTGCATCAGAGCGCGGCGTTGGACGAATCGTTGCCGCCAAACAAGACATCTGGCCTTCCGCGCCTGAAAAGGTAGTTGCCATGCGGCCGGAATGGGCCGTCAGCCATTCGGACACCGTCTCGCGTCTGATCGTTGCGCTCGACGCGGCAGCGCGCTGGTGCGACACGCCGGAAAACCACGACGGACTTTCCGAGGCACTAGCTGATTCCCGTTACATCGCCGCACCCATCGGCATCATCCGTCAGGTCCTTGCCGGCGAGTTCAGTCTGGACGCGAAGGGTAACGGGCGCCTGATCCCTGACTATTTCACCTTCAACCGGCGTTTTGCCAACTATCCCAAACCGGGGCATGCGCTCTGGATTTACAGTCAGATGATCCGTTGGGGTCAGACGACCTATAACGAGGAAGGGTTGCTTGCCGCCGCAAGCGCATACCGACCAGACCTGTATAAGGCCGCGCTCGGTTCCGCACCCACGGGCCAGGATATAACGGTCGAAGGCAATCTGGAAGGCGACCGGTTCATGGACGGGCACGTATTCGATCCTGCTGCCATACCCGACTATATCGCGACGCTCGGAACGGGTGCCGCCTCTTAGGGCTGAAGACACCTCATATAAATGCGATGATGCGTGTCATGTACTGCTTATCCTTTGCGCGCATATTTGGCAGCATCAGCACAAAATATTCGCAGAGCATCTGTGGCCCCACGGTTCGGCGCAAATCGAGCCCGAAGAATATCCAAGTAATTTCATCGCGATAGTCTGACGCCGTCAATCTGGCACACTACTTGCTTTTATGGATTTGCTCCGGTCAACGGTGATCTGGGCTCATGAACGCGCGAAAGCGTTCTCAAACGACATCGACGTCGCAAGGTTTTTGCTGCCCGGGATTTCCAATCCTTGAGGCGCGATCTCCGAGCGGCGTTTTTTTATGCCCTTTTTCCAAAAAACCAGCAGAGGGAACCTGCCTATGACCCGATTTGTGAAGACCGGCATCACCCGCCGCACCATTTTGAAGACCACAACCACCGCCGCTCTCGTCAGCGCAGTTAAGGCAGCCTTCCCGTCCGGCGCCTTTGCCGCAGCGCCGGGGCCGGAGGTTAAGGGCATCAAGCTCGGCTACATAGCGCTCACGGACGCCGCAGCGCTGATCGTGGCGAAGGAAAAGGGCCTTTTCGACAAACACGGGCTGCCGGACGCCGAGGTTACTAAACAGGCCTCTTGGGGAGCGACCCGCGACAATCTCGTGCTCGGCGGCGCAGCCAACGGCATTGACGGCGCGCATATCCTCTCGCCGCTCCCGTATCTCATGCATACCGGCAAGGTGACCCAGAACAACAAGCCAGTGCCGATGGCGATCCTCGCCCGCCTCAATCTCGACAGCCAGGGCATTTCGGTTGCCGCGGACTATGCGGGAACGGGCGTCGAACTCGATGCCTCAAAGCTCAAAGAAGCATTCGCCAAGAAGAAGGCGGCCGGTAATGAGGTGAAGGTGGCAATGACCTTCCCAGGCGGCACACACGATCTCTGGGTCCGTTACTGGCTTGCAGCCGGCGGCATCGACCCGAACAAGGACGTATCCACGATCGTCGTTCCGCCGCCGCAGATGGTCGCCAACATGAAGGTTGGCAACATGGACGCGTTCTGTGTGGGAGAGCCATGGAACGAACAGTTGGTCAATCAGGGTATCGGCTTTACGGCCTGTACCACCGGCGAACTCTGGAAGCATCATCCGGAAAAGGCGCTCGGCCTGCGCGCCGATTGGGTCGAGACGAATCCGAATGCGGCGAGGGCCCTGCTTATGGCCGTCATGGAGGCTCAGCAATGGGCAGACAAGATGGAAAATAAGGAAGAGATGGCAGACATTCTGGGCCGCCGCCAATGGTTTAACGTGCCACCGAAGGATGTGGTAGGCCGCCTGAAGGGCGACATCAACTACGGCAACGGCCGGAATATCAAGGGTACCGACCTCTACATGAAGTTCTGGCGCGATCAGGCGTCCTTCCCCTTCAAGAGCCATGATGCCTGGTTTGTCACGGAAAACATCCGCTGGGGCACGTTTGCGCCCGGCACCGACGTCAAGAAGCTGGTCGATCAGGTCAATCGCGAAGACCTGTGGCGCGATGCAGCCAAGGAACTGGGCGTTGCCGCAAGCGACATTCCAGCCTCCGCCTCGCGTGGCAAAGAGACGTTCTTCGACGGCAAGATCTTCGATCCCGACAACCCGACGGCCTATCTCGACAGCCTGACGATCAAGACCGTCTCCTGAACGACCGGCAGACCGCTCCGGCGCGCAGAGACGCGTGCCGCCCCCCTTCTCCCTCAAGCCTTTCCATGGAGCACGTAATGTCAGCCCTGGCAAAACAGGAAACGCCAACCGCAAGCATCGAGCCGACCGCTGGCCCGATCGATGGCGCCAAGCCGCAGGCAAATGTCGTCCACTTCACCGGCAGAACTATGCCTAAGTTCGATGCGGCCAAACTTGGTGGCGCCTTGCTTCGCAATGTCGTCCCCCCGCTGGTCGTGATCCTACTCATTCTTCTGGCATGGGAAGCGCTCTGTTCGTCACCCAATGCCTCCCTGCCCTCGCCGAGCCGGGTATGGGCCGAAAGCTATGACCTGATCGCCTATCCGTTCTTCAACTACGGCTCGCAGGATATCGGCCTCGGCTGGCGGGTTCTCGTCTCGCTCCAGCGTGTCGCTTACGGGTTCGGCATGGCAGCAGTGGTCGGCATTGTCGTCGGCGCCGTCATCGGCCAGTCGGTTTGGGCTATGCGCGGCCTCGACCCTATCTTCCAAGTCCTGCGCACAGTGCCGCCGCTCGCATGGCTACCGCTTTCGCTTGCCGCCTTCCAGAACGCCAATCCCTCGGCCATTTTCGTGATCTTCATCACCTCCATATGGCCGATCATCATCAACACGGCTGTCGGCGTGCGCAATATTCCTCAGGATTATCGAAACGTCGCCAAGGTACTGCGCCTCAACCAGCTGGAATTCTTCTTCAAGATCATGCTGCCATCGGCCGCCCCTTATATCTTCACCGGGCTTCGCATCGGTGTCGGCCTGTCCTGGCTTGCAATCGTGGCGGCCGAAATGCTGACCGGCGGTGTCGGAATCGGCTTTTTCATCTGGGATGCGTGGAACTCGTCGCGCCTGCCCGACATCATCGTCGCCCTCGCCTATATCGGCGTCGTCGGCTTCATCCTCGACAAGCTCGTAGCCGCGATCGGCAAGCTCGTCACCCGCGGCACCTCGGCCAATTGAGGGGATTTTCATGAACGCTTATCTCAAGCTCGACCACATCGACAAGTATTTCGATCGCGGTGCCTCGCGCGCAGAAGTGCTGAAAGACATCAACCTCACCATCGACAAGGGCGAATTCGTCTCGATAATCGGTCACTCGGGCTGCGGGAAATCCACCCTGCTCAACCTGATCGCCGGTCTGACACCGGTTTCGAATGGCGCCGTGCTCCTGGAGAACAGAGAGGTCAACGCGCCCGGACCGGAACGTGCCGTGGTGTTCCAGAACCATTCCCTGCTGCCATGGCTGACCGTCTACGAGAATGTCAATCTAGCTGTCTCCAAGGTCTTCAGAGCCACCAAGACCAAGAGCGAAAAGCACGACTGGGTCATGGCCAATCTCGACCTCGTGCAGATGGCGCATGCCAAGGACAAGCGCCCGTCAGAGATTTCGGGCGGCATGAAACAGCGCGTCGGCATTGCCCGTGCGCTTGCCATGGAGCCGAAGATCCTGTTGCTCGATGAACCTTTCGGCGCGCTGGACGCCCTCACCCGCGCCCATCTTCAGGATGCGGTCATGGAAATCCACGCCCGCCTCGGCAACACGATGGTGATGATAACCCATGACGTCGACGAGGCAGTGCTCCTGTCGGATCGCATTGTGATGATGACCAACGGGCCGGCCGCCCACATCGGTGAGGTGCTCGATGTCGCCATACCGAGGCCGCGCAACCGCATCGAGCTTGCGGGTGACCGCACCTACCTCAAGTGCCGCGAGGCCGTGCTGAAATTCCTCCACGAACGTCACCGCTTCGTTGAAGCTGCGGAGTAAACCCATGTCCGAAACCGCAATTGAGAAACTCGTCGTCATCGGCAACGGCATGGCGCCTGGCCGCATGCTGGAACATCTCTTCGAACACGCCCCCGGCCGCTATTCGGTAACGATCTTCAACGCCGAACCGCGCGTCAATTACGACCGCATCATGCTCTCGCCTGTCCTATCAGGCGAAAAGACCTACGAGCAGATCGTCATTCATGGCGACGGCTGGTACATCGACCATGGCATTACGCTCTACAAGGGCCATAAGATCGTCGCCATCGATCGCGATGCCAAGACCGTGACCTCCGATCACGGTGTGACGGAGAGCTACGACAAGCTGGTGATTGCCACCGGCTCGGTGCCCTTCATTATTCCCGTTCCTGGCAAGGATCTGCCGGGCGTCGTCTCGTATCGCGATCTCGACGATGTCGATGCCATGCTGCTTGCCGCACAGTCGCGCGCCAAGGCCGTCGTCATCGGTGGCGGGCTTCTCGGCCTCGAAGCGGCAGCTGGCCTCGCGCTGCGCGGCATGGACGTTACCGTGCTGCATGTCATGCCGACGCTGATGGAGCGCCAGCTCGATCCCGCTGCCGGCTACCTGCTGCAGAAGGCCGTCGAGGAGCGCGGCATCAAGGTGATCTGCAAGGCCAATACCAAGGCGATCATCGGCGACGGAAAGGTCGAGGGCGTGGAGCTGGATAACGGCACCGTCATTGCGGCCAATCTGGTCGTCATGGCGGTCGGCATCCGTCCGAACATCAATCTCGCCAGGGATGCCGGCCTTGCCGTCAATCGCGGCATCGTCGTCGATACCGGCATGCGGACATCCGATGGCGACATCTATTCGCTCGGCGAATGTGCCGAGGTCGGCGGCATGGTCTATGGCCTCGTCGCGCCGCTATACGAGATGGCGCGCGTTGCAGCCTCCCACCTTGCCGACGACCCGACGCCTGCCTTCGTTCACACTGACACGCCGACCAAGCTCAAGGTGACCGGTATCGACCTCTATTCGCTCGGCGATTTCGCCGATGGCGACGATCGCCAGGAGATCGTCCTTCGCGATGCGACGGCCGGCATCTACAAGCGCCTCGTCCTTAAGGACAACCGGATCATTGGCACCGTCCTTTACGGCGAAACCGCCGATGGTGCCTGGTTCAACGACCTGAAAAAGAAGGCCGTCGACATTTCCGAGATGCGCGACACCCTGATCTTTGGCCAGGCCTATCAGGGAGGAGCCCCGCTGGACCCTATGGCGGCCGTTGCAGCCTTGCCGGATGATGCAGAAATCTGCGGCTGCAACGGCGTATGCAAGGGCAAGATCACATCGACGATCACGGCCAAGGGGCTGACGACGCTGGACGAGGTGCGCGCCCATACCAAGGCGTCGGCTTCCTGCGGCACCTGCACTGGCCTTGTCGAGCAACTGATGACGCTGACGCTCGGCGACGCCTACAATCCGAAAGCGGTCCAGCCCATCTGTGCCTGCACCGATCTCGGCCATGACGATGTGCGCCGTCTCATCAAGGCCAAGGGGCTGAAATCCATTCCCGCCGTGATGCAGGAACTGGAGTGGAATACCTCCTGCGGCTGCGCCAAGTGCCGGCCGGCGCTCAACTACTACCTCGTCTGCGACTGGCCGGATGAATATGCCGACGATTATCAGTCGCGTTTCATCAACGAGCGCATCCACGCCAACATCCAGAAGGATGGCACCTATTCCGTCGTGCCGCGCATGTGGGGCGGCGTCACCAATTCGCAGGAATTGCGGGCGATTGCCGACGTTGTCGACAAGTTCGAGATACCGATGGTCAAGGTGACTGGCGGCCAGCGCATCGATCTTCTCGGCATAGAGAAACACGACCTGCCGGCCGTCTGGGCCGATCTGGGCAAAGCCGGCTTCATCTCTGGCCAGGCCTATGCCAAGGGCCTTCGTACCGTCAAAACCTGCGTCGGCTCCGACTGGTGCCGGTTCGGCACGCAGGATTCGACCGGGCTTGGCATCCGCATCGAGAAATTCATGTGGGGCTCCTGGACGCCGGCCAAGCTGAAGATGGCGGTTTCCGGCTGTCCGCGAAATTGCGCCGAGGCAACCTGCAAGGATATAGGGGTCATCTGCGTCGACAGCGGCTTCGAGATCCATTTCGCCGGTGCTGCGGGTCTTGACATCAAGGGCACGGAAGTTCTGGGCCTCGTGAAGAGCGAGGACGAGGCGCTCGAACATATCGTGGCCCTGACCCAGATGTACCGGGAGCAGGCCCGCTATCTCGAACGGATCTACAAATGGGCCAAGCGCATCGGCCTGGAGGAGATCCGCCGTCAGATCATCGAGGATCACGACAGACGGCGCGGCTACTACGACCGTTTCGTCTTTTCCCAGACATTCGCCCAGGTCGACCCGTGGTCGGAGCGCGTATCCGGCAAGGACAAGCACGAGTTCCGGCCGATGGCATCGATCGGCTTCGGCCAGGCTGCGGAGTGAGAACAATGGACATGAACTGGCATCCGATCGGCGACATCACCGAAATCCCGTTGCTTGGCGCGCGCTGCGTTAAAACTCCGTCCATGACCATTGCCGTGTTTCGCACCGACGAACACGAGGTCCATGCGATCGAAAACCGCTGCCCTCACAAGGGAGGCCCGCTCTCCGAAGGCATCGTGCATGGCACGTCCGTCACCTGCCCGCTGCACAACTGGGTCATCTCGCTCGAGACAGGCAAGGCGCTTGGTGCCGATGACGGCGAGGTGCGGACAATCCCTGTCCGCAATGAGAACGGCCGGCTCTTCATCGCGCTTGAGGGCGCGATGATGGTCGCGGCGGAGTAGACCGCCATGGCACCCATCGTGTCGACGACACTGTCGCCCACAGGACCGAAGGAAACGAAAACCACCTGTCCCTATTGCGGTGTCGGTTGCGGCGTGATCGCCACCGTATCCGACAATGGCGTGGTGACCATCAAGGGAGACCCGGAACATCCGGCCAATCTTGGCCGGCTCTGTTCCAAAGGGTCGGCGCTGGCCGAGACGATCGATCTCGACGGGCGGGTGCTTTTTCCGCAGATCGCCGGGCAAAAAACCGGATGGGACGAGGCACTCGATCTCGTTGCGCAGACATTCTCGGCGGTGATTGCAGAGCATGGACCGGATGCGGTGGCTTTCTACGTATCCGGCCAATTGCTGACCGAGGATTACTATGTCGCCAACAAGCTGATGAAGGGTTTTATCGGCTCCGCCAATATCGACACGAATTCCCGGCTCTGCATGTCGTCATCGGTGGCCGGGCACCGCCGCGCCTTCGGCTCTGACACGGTGCCGGGCAGCTATGAAGATATCGAGCTTGCCGATCTTGTCGTTCTGACGGGGTCCAATCTCGCATGGTGCCACCCGGTCATCTATCAGCGCCTAGCAGCCGCCAAGGCGGCCCGACCGCAGATGAAGGTGGTGGTCATCGATCCGCGCCGTACCATGACATGCGACATCGCCGACCTTCATCTGGCGATCCGCCCAGATGGTGATGTCGCGCTGTTCATGGGGCTTCTGGCCCATCTTGCCGCAAGCAATTCGATCGACCATGCCTATGTGTCGGTTCATACTGCGGGTTACGAGGAAGCCTTGCAGGCTGCTGCGCAGCTTCCCCTCCCCGACATCGCGGAGCGCACGGGCCTCAGTGAGTCGGAGTTGGTTGCTTTCTACCGCCTCTTCGAGACGACGCGGAAGGTCGTCACTTGCTATAGCCAAGGGGTCAACCAGTCGTCCTCGGGCACAGACAAGGTGACTGCCATCCTCAACTGCCATCTGGCGACCGGCCGCATCGGCCGGCCGGGGATGGGACCGTTTTCGTTGACAGGCCAGCCCAATGCCATGGGTGGACGCGAGGTCGGCGGGCTTTCCAACATGCTGGCAGCGCATATGGCGATCGAAAGCGCCGAGGATCGCGACAGGGTGCAGCGCTTCTGGCAATCCCCCATGATCGCAGCAAGGCCCGGCCTCAAGGCCGTCGACATGTTCCGCGCCGTGGCGGACGGCAGGATCAAGGCACTATGGATCATGGCAACGAACCCCGTCGTCTCCATGCCCGATGCCGATGCAGTGGAGGCCGCGATCAGGGCCTGCCCATTCGTCGTCGTCTCCGATGTGCTGCAGGACACGGATACGACGCGTCATGCGCATGTCCTTCTGCCATCGCTGGGGTGGGGAGAAAAGGCGGGCACCGTTACCAATTCGGAACGCCGCATCTCGCGCCAGCGTGATTTCCTCGACCATCCCGGCGATGCAAAGGCAGACTGGTGGCAAATGGCGGAGGTGGCCCGGCGGATGGGCTTTTCCGGCTTCGACTATCGTCACGCATCCGAGATCTTTGCCGAGCATGCGGCCTTGTCAGCCTTTGAGAACGAGGGACGGCGAGACTTCGATATAGGTGCCTGCCAAAATATCGACGAGCGGACCTATCAGGCTCTTCTGCCCTTCCAGTGGCCCGCCAGTTTGACAGGGGATTACAAAGAAGACAGCAAAAGGTTTTTCGCCAAGGGCGACTTTTATCATCCGGATCGCAAGGCCCGTTTTGTGGCGATAAAAGCTCCTGCCGTCACGGATCACACCTGCTCGGCCTACCCCTTGACACTCAATACCGGCCGCGTTCGCGACCACTGGCATACGATGACCCGCACGGGCAAGAGCGACAGGCTGTCGGCCCACATCGCCGAACCCTTTGCGGAAATTCACCCGAGCGACGCAGCCGCACTCGGCATTCAGGACGCCGCGCTGGTCGAGCTTGCCAGCTCCCACGGCAAGGTCATTCTGCGCGCACTGATTACGCCGCGGCAGGCACGCGGCAATATCTTCGTGCCGATGCACTGGAATGACCAGTTTGCCTCGCGAGCCCGGATCGATGCCCTTGTGCCGCCCGTGACAGACCCTGTCTCGGGCCAGCCCGCCTCAAAAAACGTGCCTGTCGCAGCCAGTGGCCTCGACGGAGCGCTTTACGGTTTCGCTGTGACCAGCGCCATGCCCGACTTCCGAGGCGCGTTGTATTGGGCACGCGCCAGGGCACCGGGCGGCTGGCGCAGCGAAATCGCGTTCTCGGAACCAGTCGAGGATTGGGCAGAATGGTGCCGCATCGCCTTCGACATCCCGGTCGGTATCGAACCTCTGGGTTATATCGACAGGCAGGACGGGGACGTCCGCCTCGCCTTTTTCGACGGCGAGAGGCTGCTTGCAGCCTTCTTCCTTTCCCGCGGGCCGGTGGGCGTTGCCCGAGATTGGGCCGTCGCTCAGCTGACGGCATCGCATGCGGACGTGCGGCGAAGATTCGCGGTGATCGCCGGTCGGCCCGGAGCAGACCAGCCAGATCCGGGCGCCACCGTCTGCACCTGCCTTTCGGTCGGGATCAACCACATCATTGCTGCCATTCGCGGCGGTGCCTCAAGCGTTGAGGCAGTGAGCCACATAACCAATGCCGGGACAAATTGCGGTTCATGCCGCGCCGAAATCAGGGGGATCATCGATGGTTGTCTTGCAACAGCAGCGGAATGAGAAAGAGACGGAACGCGGCGCCCGTATGACGCTGCTTGCCAAGTTGCCGGTCTTCTGGGCCCTGGAGGGCAAACGGGTGATTGTCGCAGGAGGAAGCGAGGCCGCGGCATGGAAGGCCGAGCTTCTCGCCGCCTGCGGCGCAGACGTGCATGTCTATGCTGAACGGCTCTCGGACACATTCGAGACCCTGATTGCCAGAGGCTCCCACCATCCGCTGGGCAGCTTCGCGCACCATGACCATGCCTGGCATGCAGCCGCCTTCGAGGACGCAGCACTTGCGATTGGCGATTGTGACGAAGATTACGAAGCCCGCGCATTCTTCGAGGCAGCACGGCAGGCCGGCGTGCCGGTCAACGTGATCGACAAGCCGGCATTTTGCCAATTCCAGTTCGGTTCGATCGTCAACCGCTCGCCAGTCGTCGTATCGATATCGACAGATGGTGCGGCGCCCATTCTCGCGCAGGCCATTCGCCGGCGGATAGAAACGCTCCTTCCCGCGTCACTCAAAGCTTGGGCCGAGATGGCACAGAGGCTGAGGGATCGGGTGAACGAGAGGCTTCAACCCGGTGCACAACGTCGCCTCTTCTGGGAGCGTTTCGTCGACCGTGCCTTCAGGAACGAGCCCTCGCCGCAAGCCGAAAATCAGTTTATCCGCGATGCCGACCGGCTGGCAGGCGATCTGCCGCCCGGCAAAGGCCATGTCACCCTCGTCGGCGCCGGTCCGGGCGATGCGGCGCTTCTGACGTTGAAAGCTGTCCGAGCGCTGCAGGCGGCGGATGTCATACTCTTCGACGACCTGGTTTCCGACGAAGTGCTCGAACTGTCACGCCGCGAGGCAAAGCGCATGCTTGTCGGCAAGCGCGGCGGTCGGGAAAGCTGCCGTCAGGAAGACATCAACGATATGATGCTGGCACTTGCGAATGCCGGCAAACGGGTGGTGCGCCTCAAATCCGGAGATCCAATGATCTTTGGGCGGGCCGGCGAGGAGATCGCCTGCCTGCAGCAGGCCGGCATTTCCGTCGATGTCGTGCCGGGCATCACGGCTGCCAGCGCCATGGCCTCGCAACTCGGCATATCGCTGACTCATCGCGACTGCGCGCAATCCGTTCGTTTTGTCACCGGACATTCCCGCAAGGGTGCATTGCCTGACAACTTGGACTGGACGAGCCTCACGGATCCGCACACCACGACGATCTACTATATGGCGGGCCGCACGGCCAGCGAACTCTCGGGCAGGCTGATCGCTGCGGGGCTTTCCCAGGATACACCCGCAACTATCATGCAATCCATCACACGGCGGAACGAGAAGCGATGGTCTGGCAGCTTGAGTTCACTCCCGGCAGCAATGGAACATTTCGGATACGAGCAGCCTGTGCTTGTCGGGATCGGCACCGTATTTCAGGATCCCTTGCACGTTAGGGGTCGCCATGGAAGTTTGATAACAGCGCGCGTGAGCCTACCGCAGACATGTATCGATAGCACCCAGCCCGTTAGAACAAAAAGGCACGGTGACCGGAATGGCATACTTGGATGAATCACCCCATAGTTTAAGCACGTCGTGACCATCAACTGGATCAATCAGGAAGGGATTCGGCAATGCCTATTGAACAGATTTCAAGGGGCCGCGCGATAATCTTTAGCGCAGTGCTCGCAGTGCATTCAGGATGACCACAAGGTCGATGCCTTCCTGTATTACCGCGCCCTCAACAGGAGAAAGATATCCGAACGCGGCCGCGATCATGGCCGAAACGGAGAGGCCAAGCCCTACAATTGCGCTCTCCATTGCGATTTTTTTGCTACCGTGAGCAATTGTCATTGCCGCTGCAAGTGCCTTGAGTTCGTCGACCATGAGGACGATGCTTGCCACCTGGGAGGAAGACGCGCTGCCTCTGGCTCCCATGGCCACACCGACATCTGCGGCAGCGAGTGCCGGGGCATCATTGACGCCATCGCCTACCATCATGACCGGGCCGCGATGCCGCTCGTCCTGAATGATCCGCACCTTGGCTTCGGGCGACAGATCACCGAGTGCGAGGTCAACTCCCACCGCCCTGCCCATGCTTTCCGCAATTGCAGCTCGGTCGCCGGATGCCAATATGATCCTGTCTATCCCTGAATCTCGCAAATTCTCTATGACAGTGGTTGCATCTGGCCGCATCTGATCCGCGAATGTAAGGATGCCGGCAAATCGGCCGTCCAGGCCAACGCCCACGGTCATAGCATTTGGAAGACCGTCGGATGCGCCGATCTCGGTCACACTGTCACGCTCCGAGGCGGTACAGCGTTCACGGACAAACGCGATGCCACCAACGATAACTTTCCGGCCGGCGACCACACCCTCCAGCCCAGAGCCGGGTGTCTCGTCGATATTCGTTGGAGGAATGAGCGTCAGGCTCCGTTCGGCCGCTTCGCGGATCAGCGCTGTCGCGGTCACATGGGCCGAAGCCTGATCTAGGCTCGCCGCATATGTGAGCAGATCCTGGTCTGTGTAGGGTGCCAGCACCCTTGTCTCCACGAGTTTCGCCTGTCCAGACGTTATGGTGCCGGTCTTGTCCAGCACTGCCGTGCGAATGTTTGCTAACGTCTCCAGCGCTTCGCTTCCTTTAATCAGCACACCGATGCGCGAAGCGCGCGACATGCCTGCGATCAATGCGATCGGGACTGCGAGGATAAGGGGACACGGTGTCGCAACCACAAGCACGGCAACGACCCGCATGGTATCCTCGCTATACCCCCACGTCGCCAGGGCCATTGCGAGCGTAAGCAATAGGAAGCCGGCCGCATATCTATCGGCCATGCGCGACAGAGGAGCCTTGC
Organism: Neorhizobium sp. LMR1-1-1.1; assembly: GCF_040675795.1. NCBI lineage: Bacteria > Pseudomonadati > Pseudomonadota > Alphaproteobacteria > Hyphomicrobiales > Rhizobiaceae > Neorhizobium > Neorhizobium sp. LMR1-1-1.1. Next base: position 19,741 of record NZ_JBEGHE010000023.1, on the reverse strand, counting down.
TGTCCTGTGCCGCCTTTACCAGGCGCAGAATATTGGCATAAGCACTCTCGGATGCCGGCCGGCTTACGCTCAGATCGAAGACTGGCCCGACACAGCTCGAACCACTAAACACTTCCTCACCCCTGCTAAAAGTCCTGGGCAAGGATTCGCCCGTAAGGGTGGACAGATCAAGAGTGGCGTATTCACTTGCGACACGGCCGTCGACCGGTAGCACCTCACCCTCTCGGATCAGCAGTCTGTCCGCCGGCCGGACTGTACCGAGCGCCACCTCTTCCAGTGCATTACCACGATATCGCATGGCGGTCCGCGTTACCCGTCCCAACAACGCGCTCATTTCGCGTCCGGCCCTTTGGCGAGCAAGGTCTTCCAACCACTGCCCGCCAGCATACATTAGGGCAACAACGTTTGCCGCCAGATGCTCGCCAAAGACAAGAGCAGCGGACATGGAGATCAGAGCAACGATATCAAGGCCGAAATCGCCGCCGCGCAGCGCCTGAACCACTTGAATCGCAAGCACGGCGATGACCACGCAGCTCGCCGACGACCATGCGATTTGCGCAACATAATAAAGCTGATAGTGCTGAGCCAGCAGCCCGGTGATCAGGCCCACAGCCGCCACCGTCACCAGGATAGCGACGCGGTATCTTTCTAGTTTGACATTGGACAGTGCACTCATTTGATCCGACCTCCGTCGCGCAAAAACAGCCGTGGCCAACGCTTACCGTTCGTCCTGCAAGACTCGCCGGAATTTGCGCAAAAGGATGGCTCTGGAGCGATCGTCGGCCGCGGCGCGAACCGCCTCGTTGATGTCCTGCAAGAGCACCTGATAGTCATTATTCCAGTCTCTGTGCCCGATGGTCAGGGGATCGATTCTCGGCGATGGCATGGACACGGAGATATCGGTTGGGCCACCATCGTTAAGGGTGAATGCGCTATCGATGAACGGCACGAATACCGGGGTCGCGGGTGTGCAGTCGGCAGCGCGCTGCCTCATCGCGGTCAAGGCGGCTTCCTCCCCATGCACGAGGAAGATCCCGTGCGAGATTGGCAAGCGGCTTCGCAACCAGCGCTCCAGTTCGGGACCGTCGGCATGACCACTATAGGCATCGATCTGGCGGATTTGCGCTCTGACCGTGATCTCCTCGCCCTGGATCTTTACGGGCGTCGTTCCACCGGCGAGTAGTCTTCCAAGTGTGCCGGCCGCCTGATAGCCGACAAACAGCACGGTTGCCTCTTCTCTCCATAGCCAGTTCTTCAAGCGATGCCGGATACGGCCAGCTTCGCACATACCGCTTGCGGCGATCACGATGTGAAAACCGCGGACCCGATCGAGAGCCTTTGACTGTTCGACGCTTTCGGTAAAGTGGACGTTCTTGGCATGCATGGCGCGATCAAGGGCGACACCCAGATTGAAGTCATGCCTATGCTTTTGGAAAATCTCGCTCGCCCGTGTCGCAAGTGGAGAATCGATGTAAATCGGGACAGTCTTGATCTCCGATTGCTGCATCAACAGGATCAGGTCAGTCATCAACTCCTGAGTCCGCTCCACCGCGAAGGAAGGAATGATCAGTGCGCCATTCTCATGGCGCGAGGCGGCGCGAACCTCCCGACCGAGGAGCTGACGCCGACCTTCAATCGTGGCATCAACGCGATCCTTGTCCGCATAGGTGCTTTCGCAGACCACATAGTCCCAATGTTTTGGCGCGACTGGCCCAGCCTGAAAAAGCTTGTTGTCCGGTCCGATGTCTCCGGAAAACAGGATGCGGATAGGATTATCCGGGCCGACTTCCATTTCGATTGAAGCCGATCCGAGCAGATGACCGGCATTCCAGAAGCGAAACCGCACGCCCGGTACAACTGACTGCCAGCGCTCACATTCGACCGCGTGAAAGCGGTGTAACATCTGATAGGCGTCATCGGCAGTGTAGATCGGTTCGACCTCCTCCTCGCCTCGCTGACGATAGCGCCTGTTCCTCTGATCGACTTCGACTTCCTGGATGTGGCCAGCATCGGGAAGCATGACACTACAGAGATCTACCGTGGCTGGCGTGGCATAGATAGGGCCGGCAAAGCCGCGTTTTGTAAGTTTTGGCAGCAAGCCTGAATGATCGATGTGAGCATGAGTGAGAATGACCGCATCAACTGAAGCAACATCGAAGGGAAATTCCCGATAATTAAGTTGCTTTTCCGTTTTGGAACCCTGGAAAAGCCCGCAATCGATCAGCACAAATGTATCTGAGGTCTCGATCGCAAAACACGACCCCGTAACGCCTCTCGCTGCGCCGAAAAAGCGAAGAACCGGATCGCGCAGATCCTTTCGTCCAGCTTTTGCTGATGTCATATACAAAGCTCCCTCACCATAAGGCGATACGCATTTAGCGCGCCATCAAAACCGGGATCGCAGGATGCTGAAGCATCGTTTCGGTCGTACCGCCCAGAATACGCTCGCCAAGCCGCGAATGACCGTAGGCACCCATGACGATGAGATCAGCATCAAGGCTTTCGGCATGCCGCTGCAGGACAATGGCCGGATCGTCACTTCCGTGAAGGTGATCAATCACCACCTCAACTCCATGACGCAACAGAAAGCCCGCAAGATCGGCACCATTCGCCTCTCCTGAAGCCTCACTATCGACGTCGACGAGAGCAACGTGAACGCGATTGGCGTTCTGAAGGAGAGTTATAGATGACCGCACCGCAATCCAAGCTTCGCGCCGGCCGTTCCAGGCGACCACGATCTGTTTTGGTCGAAGAGTTGCGACCCTCCGCTTTGGAAGGATCAATAGGGGACATGAAGAGTGGAACAAAACGCCGTCGACCACCCGCCTGGCGAGATGGAGGTCATTTGCCATGGTTCCTCCGATCACGGTGATGTCCGCGGAATTGGCATGACGGGCGACATGGCTGGATACCTGCCCCGAAGAACAAAAGACGGGGGTCACCATGCCGCGTAACCCGCCAGCCGTGAGCACAGATGTCAGTTCATTCGCCTGCGTTTCGAGGCGTCGATGCTCCTCCCAGATCAAGGCAAACGGGCTATCGCCTCCGTATCCGGGGCCTCCGATCAGAGGATACGGGACACAGGATACGAGAATAGCCTGAAGTTCCCCTCCGGCGTCACACGTCATCCTTACTGCCGCGGCCAGATCTTTGTCGCCGTGATCAACGCCAACAACGCTCAATATGCATGTGTTCGACATCTCAAGCCCTCCCGTGCTTTCTTTTGTCCATGCCACGAACATTGTAGGACTAAATTAGAATTGTGAAATGACGCAGATCACGTTGTCGGAGCCCCATTTATGCATGGGTTCTGATCCGAATTTTGAATGCAGACATCCAGAGCACTTGACGCTGTTACCCGCTTCGTTTGCAGCAGCAGCGGCTAGTTGGGGCCTATTGGTTGCGCGTCAACCTCGAGTTTTTGACGGGCTGAGAGATGAGAGCATTGACGGCAATTTTTCTGACATCCTCGCTTTACTGCACCTCACCAGCAGAGCGCTCAAGATCGAGTGCTTTGTTTCAAACTGCTAAACCCGCTGATGTTCGAAAGATCGCCTGCATAGGTCTGATCCAGACCTGACCTTCCAACCATTGGGAAAGCTCTCGGAGTTGATGCACCTTGGGGTGACTAACAGGTGCTTCGTCCGACGGGTTGAGAACACAGGCCGCAGGGATTTTGGCTCGATTGGCTGAAGATGGTCGTCGTGCGGTGCGAGTTGTTTTGAGCCAAAGCGGCAAGCGCCGTTATTGCGGCGGAACCTTCAGTAAATCCAAATTAATGGACATGGTGCACACGTCAATCGATGGAATTCTGGACATCCGGTTACGTAGTCAGTTCCAAGTGTCGATAAACATCGCAATTACTCTGCAAATAGTCCTGCTGGGGTTGTTTTGTTCCCCCCGCGCTCCGATGAGATTTACCATATCCCGAAACGCCTTTATCCCCGCAAGTGCGAAGTGTTGAACTATTCTAAATTGGAATTACATTGAAATTCGAAAGTGCTAATTAATCCGCCATCTCCTCTTGGTCCGGATAACAAGCATCACGTTAAAGTGTCAGGAGTTAGTGGTGTTTATAGCCGATACGAACTCTCCCGAATCTCTCTCAATCATTCGTGGTGATACTGGACGTCGAACAATGGTTCTCGTTGCAGAACCAGGATTGTTGATGGAATGTCTTGCAGAGACACTACGCCGCCGATTTCCAGAAATGCAGGTGGCGACGTATGCAAATCTGGCTTTTTTCCGGTCGACGTTGGTACAGATACGCGCCTCATTCTCTTTCACTATCAGGACAAGGCCCAACTGGGCGAGTTAATTCGTCACCTCAAGCAAATCGACCACAGTCTATCCATCGGTATCGTCATAAACGATCACGAAGAAAGCGATCGCAATCTGCAGAAACTGGCAGCCGCCCAGCAGATTGACGGTGTTCTTCCACTGAATTTGCGCCTGGACGTTTTTCTTGCGGCCATCGATTTGCTGATGAAAGGCGGGGAACATTTTCCTTCCGCTTTGCTGCAGCACCTGAGTGTTAACGGGGCGGGTTATGGAAACCCCTCAAAATTTCGCGTCGAACCACCCCATCATCCGGGCCACGCCAATTGCGAGCCGTTTATGCTGACCACACGTGAAGTGGAAATTCTCGACCTAGTGTGCAAGGGAACCCAGAACAAGATAATCGCCGGCCTGCTGAAACTGTCGGAAAACACGGTCAAGGTGCATATCCGAACCATCTACAAGAAGATGCATGTACGTAACCGTACCGAAGCCGCTTCACGATATTTCGATTACGAGGGACGAACCGGATTCGAGCCATCGCTACGCTGATCCGCGCGATGCGCTACCGCAGGAAGCAGTGCGCTTTGCGTCCAAAGCCGCTCGGCGTGCAGATATAGGGCGCGCTCCTGAGATAGGACGATGATCCCTGCGGATCTGCGTCTTCACCCGTATCATCCCTCATAGCAATGGCAACAGGCTTTGCGGAAGAGAAGGCGTAGCTATTCGCCTTGAACGAGCCTGCCGCGACCGCACTGACAGCCGGCACTTTCTTGGCGCCCGCTTTGTTGTCTGCCACGTCGCCATCCACGACCGAGCAGGATGAGAGGACCGCGCACAATCCGGCAAAAAACATTGGACGAATTGAATTGCTGTTCCTGCTCACGATGGGCTCCGGGGTGTTCAACTGTAATCGCCGCCTAGGCTAATCCGTTTACATTAGCAAATCATGCACGCATGGAACACCTGGCGGAAAGCCTAGCCCATACGGGTTAATCCGCCTCGGCAATTAACCTTAATCCCCTCCTAAATTCGTGTAATCATGGAGTTTTTTGTTTGACGAGATCAAAATTTAGGCAGCTAATTCGGTTAAGAGAGCGTTAAAGTTTTCCAGCGTTTTCTTCAAACGAACCACGCAGATAGCATCCAAGCGAACCCGCTTGCTCCTTTCAACTCTGGAAATATCGACCGGCAGGCCGCGTCTGCCGGAGGAGGTAGGTTTATGCGTAAAATCGGGATTACGGCTCCAGGTCTGGCGGATATTGCAACAAGGCCTCTACCACGATACGTGCTCGTGACGGGCGGCGCGGGCTTTCTGGGATCGCACCTATGTGAAAGACTTCTTCAGGATCGCCATCGCGTCATCTGTTTCGACAATTTCTCGACCGGGCGCCGTAGTAACGTCAGCCACCTGATGCCCAACCCGGATTTCAGTGTCATCGAACAGGATGTCCGCGATGCCTATGATGCCGATGTCTCTCTGATCTTCAATTTCGCCTCCCCTGCCTCGCCACCGGACTATCAACGTGATCCTGTCGGCACGCTATTGACTGGCGTGCTCGGAGCACTTCATGGCCTCGAACTGGCCCGGCTGCACGGTGCAACCATCGTACAATCGTCCACATCCGAGGTTTATGCGGATCCGCTGCAGCACCCACAGCAGGAAGCTTATTGCGGCAACGTCAACCAGATCGGCCCGCGCGGCTGCTATGACGAAGGCAAACGCTGCGCCGAAACACTGCTTTTCGACTACCACCGCAAATACCGGACCGACGTCAAGGTTGGCCGAATATTCAACACCTATGGGCCGCGCATGCGCCTCGATGACGGCCGGGTCGTTTCGAACTTCATCGTCCAGGCCCTGACCAACCAAGATATCACGATCTATGGAGACGGCATGCAGACACGCTCGCTCTGCTATGTCGACGACCTGATCGAGGCCTTCATTCGTTTCTCCAATGCCGGCCCCGACGTCATCGGGCCGATCAATCTCGGCAATCCGGTCGAAATACCCGTCATTGAGCTCGCCGAACTCGTACTGGAACTAACGAATTCGCGCTCACGGATCATCCACATGCCCGCAGTGATCGATGACCCCAAACAACGCCGCCCGGATATTGGCCTTGCGCGCGAAAAGCTCGGCTGGGAACCTCGCGTGCCGCTTCGTGAGGGCCTTTCCCGCACGATCGGCTATTTTGACGGCGTCCTTCGCTCAGCGACACCAGCCCAGCCGGTGGAGGTCGCCTGACATGACCGATACCGTCGTCGTGACCGGAGGAGCAGGTTTCATCGGCAGCCATGTCTGCAAGGCGCTTGCGGAAGCTGGTTTCCAGGTAATTGCCCTCGACAATCTCTCCACCGGTCACGCCGACGCAGTTCGCTGGGGGCCGCTGATCCGGCTCGATATCGCAGATTTTGAAAGACTTCGGCAAAACCTTGAGCGTTCCCATGTGCGCTGTGTGATCCACTGTGCCGCCAATGCCTATGTCGGCGAATCCGTCAACGATCCGCGCAAATATTACAGCAACAACGTCATCGGCGGTCTTTCACTGCTGAATGCATGCCTGGCGGCCGGCGTAGGTCACATGGTCTTCTCCAGCAGTTGTGCGACTTATGGGGTGCCGCATCAGCTTCCGATCCGCGAAAACTGTGAGCAGAAGCCGATTAACCCCTATGGCCGTACCAAGCTCGTTTTCGAGCATGCGCTCGAGGATTACGGCAGCGCTTACGGACTTAGCTACGTGGCCCTGCGTTACTTCAATGCCGCCGGAGCAGATCCTGCGGGAGATCTTTCCGAACGGCACGAGCCCGAGACACACCTGATCCCCCGCGCGTTGCAGGCCGCCGCAGGGCGGCTGAACCTGCTCGAAGTATTCGGCACTGACTACGACACCCCCGACGGCACCTGTGTCAGGGATTATGTCCACGTGTCCGATCTCGCTGATGCCCATGTCGCCGCAGTAGGTCATCTTCTCGCCGGAGGCGATACGCTTCGCGTCAATCTCGGCTCGGGGCGTGGGACGTCAATCCGGGAGATCCTGCAGTCCATATCCCACCTCACGGGGCTGCAGGTTCCGGTCGCCTTTCACCCAAGGCGTGCGGGGGATCCGCCGATCCTGTTTGCCGATACGGCCATGGCACATTCAACGCTGGGCTTTGTGCCCTGGCGCTCCGACCTTGCCACAATCATCCGCACGGCCGGCCCGACATTTGGTCTGGAGATTGTCCGATGATGAGAAAGATCAACATCCCGGCCCGGCATCAGAACGTCGTCGATCAGTCGATGCTTGAACCCATCTTCTGCGGGCGGCAAAAGCTTTTCTACGGTATTGGTGCGTTCATATGGCTTGCTGCGGTCATCCATTTCTGGCGCTGGTGGCTGCAGCCGGAACATGTCGGCAACTGGCCGCTGTTCATATCGATGAGCGTCATTCTCGCTTGGATCACACTCATCCCGTTCTATTTCATCGCAATCTTCTTCGGCGCACGACGCATGAAGGCCTCCGTCCCGCCCCCGAATGGACGGATTGCCATGGTGGTCACCAAGGCCCCGTCAGAACCCTTCAGCGTCGTGCGCCGAACCCTGCTTGCTATGCTCGACCAGGTCGAAATGGACTATGATGTCTGGCTGGCCGACGAGGACCCATCCGAAGAGACGCGAAAATTCTGCAATGAGCGCGGCGTGTTCATTTCCACGCGCAAGGGCGTGGAAGCATATCATAGGTCCGAATGGCCGCGCCGCACGCGCTGCAAGGAGGGCAATCTCGCCTATTTCTACGATCAGTACGGTTATGACCGATATGACTTCGTTGCACAGTTCGATGCGGATCACGTGCCGGAACTCACTTATCTCAGAGAGGTGATGAAGCCCTTTTCCGATCCGGCAGTCGGTTATGTCTCTGCGCCGAGCATATGTGATGCCAATGCGAAAGAAAGTTGGGCAGCGCGCGGCCGGCTTTACGTCGAAGCGAGCCTGCACGGCGCCTTGCAGGTCGGATACAATAATGGATGGGCGCCACTATGCATTGGCTCCCACTATGCCGTGCGTACGAAGGCGCTGAAACAGATCGGCGGACTGGGTCCGGAACTTGCCGAAGATCATTCCACCACTTTGATGATGAATGCCGGCGGATGGCGTGGTGTTCATGCCGTCGATGCGATCGCTCACGGCGACGGCCCTGCCACCTTCGCAGACCTTGCCGTCCAGGAATTTCAGTGGTCACGCAGCCTGACGAGCCTGCTGCTGCAATATTCGCCGCATCTGATCGGCAGGCTGCCTTCAAGGCTGAGGTTTCAGTTCGTCTTTTCGCAACTGTGGTATCCGCTGTTTTCCCTCTTTATGGCGGTCATGTTTGCCATGCCGCTCCTTTCGCTGGCGACCGGCCGTGCATTCGCGGAGGTAAGCTATGCGCAGTTTCTGCAGCATTTCATGCCCCTCTCGATCGTGCTCGTCGGGCTGGCATTCTTCTGGCGTTCAACGGGGCTTTATCGTCCATGCGGTGCCAAACTGTTCGGCTGGGAGGGCATGCTCTTCCTTTTGGTCCGCTGGCCATGGTCGCTAGCCGGTACCCTGATGGCGGTTCGTGACACCCTCGGCAGCCGCTTTGTCGACTTTCGCATTACGCCCAAGGGCGAGCAGTCGCGAATGCTACCGACAAGGATCATTCTTCCCTATCTCGCCCTGGCCGCCTGCAGCGCGGCGGCCATGGTCGGCGCACCGGAGGTGAACGAGACGCGTGGTTTCTATATCTTCGCAGCGATCAACACGCTTGCCTATGCGACAGTTGCGACATTGATCGCCTTCAGGCATGGCCGGGAAAACGGCATGCTCACAGTGGCGCGGGCCAAAGGCATCACGATGGCATCCCTTTGTGCTGTCGCTGCCGTTCTCGTCGGCGGCGGGCAACTGGGCCAACACGCCGTAGGCTCCGTCGAGGCACTTTCCTACGGCCAGAACATCGTCAGCTTCAGCGAAACACGCTTCACCGTGGCAGGCGCCGGTCATCGCAGCCGGACCAAGATCACGACGTTCCGTTTCCACTGGAACGGCTTTGGTGCGCAACAGGATATCTAGACCGGTTTCTCACCCGGATGTTTGCGTTGAGAACAAGGAGGAGACAATGAAACAGAAACATCTATGGCTGGCTGGCGTCTTCCTCGTCACCGTCCTGGGGCCTTTGCCTGCCCTGGCCGAGAAGACGTTTACACCGCCGCCGACCGCCCCCGTTCCGGCCTCGGAACTGAAGGCGATATACGGCGACAGGACTTGGCTTTGGAGCGCGGGCGGAGGACGGTTCGATACCGGTGACAATCGTTTCTCCGCCTATACACGTGAAGGCGGCAAGCCGTCGGTGGGCCAGGGACGCTGGGTCGTTGATGACAATGGAAAGCTCTGCATTCTGGCAAAATGGTATGCCAGCAACAGCAACGCGCGCGCTGCGACCTGTTTCGGCCATGTCAGGATCGGCGATACCATCTTCCAGCGGCGCCATCCCTTCGGTCACTGGTATGTGTTCCGCCATGCGCCGGAGCGTAAGGGCGATGAATCTGCCAAGATTGTCAGCGCCGACACGGTCGCATCGCATATTCGCAAGTGGCAGGCATCAACATCTGGAAATTGACGGAAGGAGGCCCGTTATGAAATCGATCGACAGACGACAATTCGTCGGAGCAGGCATAGCGACCATTGCAGTGGCTGGCGCCTGTCATTTTGCCCTCGCACAGGGGGAAAACCTGTTATCGGCGACCGCCGGTAGCCGTATCCGGGACAAACGTCCGACAGTGCATACGCCGGGACTGAGGTTCGGCGCCTATGATCCGCACGGAGATTTTGCCGAACAGGCGAATGTAACGACCGAGGCGTTGTTCATGCCCTGGGAGGATGTAGACCTATCGTCATTACCCGCAGCCGACGCTTATGCCCTGCAACGCAAGCGTAACCTGCTGATCACCGTGGAGCCGTGGTCATGGGACGAAAATTTCCGTCTCACTTCCGGCGAGCTCCAGACACGTATCCTCAATGGCACATACGATCGGAACATGCGCGAAATCGCACATCTGATCGGACAGCTGAAGAGCCCGGCCGTCGTTCGCTGGGCGCAGGAAATGGAAGATCGTGAAAGTCGCTTCTCCTGGGCAGGCTGGAGGCCTGACGCCTATATAACCGCCTACCGCAGAATGATGGATATCGTCAGAAAGGAAGCGCCGAAAGCGCAGTTGATGTGGTCGCCCAAGGGCGTTCCCGGCTTGCGGGACTATTATCCCGGCAGCAATTACGTCGATTATGTCGGCCTGTCGGTTTTCGGGCTCGAGGCATTCGACAGGATTGCCCACGGAAATCCGCGCAGCTTCAGCGACAATCTTCTTCAGGGATACGGTCTTGTCGAAGAATTCTCCAAACCCGTCTGGGTGGCCGAACTGGGCTATGAAGGCGGCGACGGCTATCTGACTGCTTGGATGGGCGACGTCACACGAGATCGCGAAGAATTTCCGCTTCTTGAAGAGGTCGTCTATTTCAATGACCGCGAGGTTCATCCTTGGCCCTATAACCTAGGCAAACCGGATTGGAGGGTCGTACGAACCGGTAGCTTGGGGTAGCGGATAGACACTGCGATGAAAACCGATTGTGCGTTGGTGATCTGGGCATCTTCTCGGCTGAAATCCACTTTGCCGCCAGAAGTAGCTGCTAAAGCGGCACTGTCGAACCCTAAGGCGAATGGGTACATCTCAACGAGCCGTGAGCCGTGCAACAAGTAACTGGGAGATGGATGCCGATGGAGCATGCCAGGCATTCAATGCAATAGACGAGTTAGGCACAGGTTGCGGTTTGAAACAGTTCGGCTGCTTTAACCGACAATAACCGGCTATTGACTGTGAATCACTATTCGATGATCAGCATTTATCCCGCTCTGTTTTGTAATGAAGCAACAGGGCTTATTGTTCAATGGGTGGTCAACTTCCCGATTTCGGCTGAAAGCTGGTCTTGGGTGTACGGCTTTCCAAGGCGCGCAAAATCGAGCCCCACGCCCGGCGGCAACTCCGCATAGCCGGAAGCGATCAGGATTGGCAGGCTCGGCAGCACGGCTCTCGCCGCCATTGCAAGCTCACCGCCGTTCATTCCTGGCATAGAGAAATCGGTGATCATCAGGTCGAAGCCGTTGCCATCACCGAGACACTCGAGCGCCTCGCGGCCGGAATGCGCCTCGACGACATCATGTCCCAAATCGGTTAGCATGTCCGCCGAGCTCATGGCGATAAGCGCGTCATCATCGACAAGCAGGATCCGCAGGGGCCTTGCTGCGGCAGCGGCCTTCTCAACAGCCATCTTAGCGACATCCGGCCGGATTTCGTCGTCATTCGACACGGGGATCCACAATTCGGCGGTGGTGCCTACACCCACTTTGCTGGTCAGCTTCAGATCGCCTTTGAGCTGCAGTGCCAGCCCATGGATCATCGAAAGGCCAAGACCTGTGCCCTTGCCAAGTTCCTTGGTCGAAAAGAACGGTTCGACGGATTTTTTCAAAGTTGCTGCGTCCATGCCCACCCCCTGGTCGGTGACGGACACAACAACATAGCGGCCAGCCGAAAGTGTCCCTTGGGGAGTGACCTGTTCCGCTTGCCTGAGCTCGATGCGCAGGGAGCCGCCTCCCGGCATGGCGTCTCGGGCATTGACGGCAAGATTGAGCAGGGCGAGTTCGACCTGGTTCGAATCCGCGGATACCGATGGCAGATGGTCCGGAACGATAATTTGGATTAGAATGGTGGTGCCGACCGAGCGCTTCAGCAAATCCTCCAGGCCAAACACAAGTCCACGCAGATCTACCGGACCGATCTGGAGATCTTGCCGGCGGGCAAAGGCCAGCAGTCTTTGGGTAAGCGATGCGCCGCGCCTAGCGCCCTGCATGGCTCCGTCGATCAGCCGTTCTGCCTTGGCATCTCCGGCATCATGCTTTCGCAAGAGCTCGAGATTACCAAGCACCGCCATCAGCAGATTGTTGAAATCGTGCGCAACACCGCCGGTCAGCTGGCCAATCGCCTCCATCTTCTGGGCCTGGCGCAATTGCTCCTCTGCGTGCTGGCGCTGCGAGATCTCTGCCATGACGATGGCGTGGGCGTCTTCGAGCTCCTTCGTTCGTTCAAGAACCCTTTCCTCCAGCACTTCGTTCAGACGACGCTGCTGCTCCTCTTGGCGAATGCGGTCTGTAATGTCTGCCGATACGCCGACCAGTTTGATGGCTTGGCCGGCACGGTCCCGATAGAGCTGCGCACGAATCTCTGCCCAGTGTTGTGAGCCATCCGGCCAGATCGTGCGGTAATCGATCGAATAGTCTCGGCCTGTTGTGATCGTCAGATCAACCGACGCTCTCATTCGCTCGATGTCGTGGGGATGGATACTGGCAATCAGGTCCTCGTAAGTGAAATGCTCCTCTGAGCCACGACCAAAAACGCTCCGACATGTCGGCGACGTCGTCAGTACCATTGTGGCGAGGTCAAGCTCCCAGGCACCAAGGTGGCCAGCTTCCAGTGCAGTCTGCAGGCGCCGTTCACCTTCGTCGAGCGCCTCGATCCTGAGGCGCGCCTCGAATTGGCGACGTCGTCCCCGCAATGCTGAACGGGCGACACTGACGAATGTTGTGGCGTGAAACGGCCGCTCGATGAAGCTGACATTGCCGAGCACTTCCGACAGGCGAGATGCAGCCGGATTGCGCTCCGGCCCTCCGCCGCGATTTGTCAGGATAATGAAAGGAAGATCGGACCAGCTTGGCTGCCTCTCGATCCAAGCCGAAAGCCCGCGCAAGTCGCTTGATCGCACCGCCTCTTCCGTGACGACGGCAAAAGACACGTCGTCACCAAGCGCCTCGACAAACCCGACAAGGTCTGGGATGACGCGACTTTCGATGCCTGCCGCTGCAAGGAGGGAGGCAGCGATCTGAGCATCGCGGCCGCGCGGGGCATGAATCAGGCCAATGGCGTTGCGATTAGGAATTGTTGCGGTCCTCGTCAGAAAGCGCCATCAGGGGGCCGCGTTCACCGACAAAGGTCGGCACGCCGCGTAGCACGCCCTGAAAGCCCGAAAGCGCCTCGCCGACGGTAAGGCCAGCATTGCTGATCTTGAATTCGCGTATCGTGTCCTCATGTCTGCCAGTACGTTTCTTGATCACCGAAATAGCACGCCTGACCTTACCCATGGCTTCGAAATAGCGGAGCAAGATGACCGTGTCGGCAAGGTAGGTCACATCAACCGGCGACTTCATGTCCCCGACAAGACCATGCTGTGCCACGGTCAGGAATGTGTTGGCGCCCTGTCGATTAAGATACTGCAACAGCTCGTGCATGTGCAGGATCAGAGCATTTTCGCCGGGCATGGATGCCTGATATCCGTTGATACTGTCGATGACGACGGTCTTGGCATCGAAACCCGCGACCCGATCACGGACGCGCTGTGCGAATTCACCGGGCGAAAGCTCTGCGGCATCGAGCTGTTCGATGTGGAGGAGACCTTCGTCTCGCATCTGTTCGAGATCGAGGCCCATAGCCTTGGTCCGCGCGAACAGCAGGCCAAGCTCCTCGTCGAAGAGAAACACCCCCGCTTTTTCTCCGCGCTTGACCGCGGCCTCGACAAACTGCATAGAAAAGAAGCTCTTGCCCGTGCCGGCCGGGCCTATCAGCAGCGTGCTGGAACCTCGCTCGATGCCACCGCCAAGCAGGTCGTCGAATTCGGCAATACCACTCTTCAATGTTGTGCGCTCGAAGTTGACCCTGTGCTCAACTGCCCTCAAGCGAGGGAAGACGGCTACGCCGCCTGTCCTGATAATAAAGTCGTGATAGCCACCGCGAAAGGCTTGGCCACGATATTTGATGACCCTCAGCCGCCGGCGTTCCGCCCCATAGTCCGGAGCAAGCTGCTCCAGATGAACAACACCATGAACGACGCTGTGGACCGTCTTGTCGAACTGATCGGATGTCATATCATCGAGCAACAGAACCGTTGCTTCTGAGCGCGAGAAGTAATGCTTGAGCGCCAAAATCTGTCGGCGATAGCGAAGCGAGCTTTGTGCAAGGAGGCGGATTTCGGACAGGCTGTCGATAACGACACGATGCGGCTTCACCCGCTCAAATGCCTCGAAAATCAGCTTAGTTGTTTCACCAAGCTCCAGATCAGACGAATAGAGCAAGCTCTGCTGCTGATCCTCGTCGAGGAGGCTTTCGGGTGGAACCAGCTCAAAAATTTCGATCGTGTCGCCAAAGTCGATGCCATGTGAGAGTGCACTATCCCTAAGCTCGTCTTCCGTCTCGGACAGACTGATATAAAGACACCGCTCCTTGAGTGAGGCGCCCTCAAGGAGAAACTGCAACGCAATAGTCGTCTTTCCGGCACCAGGAGATCCTTCAAGCAGGAATACATGACGACGGGTCAGGCCTCCGGCAAGAATATCATCCAGACCTTCAACGCCTGTCCGTGCTTTTTCCGTCTTAAGGTCTGTCATGTGCTCTCCTTGAGACCATGTGAATTAGTGTGCTACTCCAACCAAACAAGGCAGTGCCCCATAAACCTTTACCTGTCGGGGCGCTCGAATTTACGTGCGCTCGCGACACATAAACGAGCGATAATCCGTGTTTGTTTCATTGGCTGGCCAACTGTGACGTTGCGCTCAAGTAAGGGGATCTGCAGATCAAGCCGATGAGCATTCACTATCAACAACCCGCTGTCTCATATCGACGGTGGACGCAGCGACGCGATCAAGCCCGCCAGCTCTTGCAATGTATAGCGCTTGGTCGGCGGACTGTGAAAAGGGCCGACTGAGAAAGTTCACCTCACACTGTTGTCACTCCGATGCTGATGGTGACATGTCCCTTTGGCTCGCCAAGCCGATGGTACTGGGAAGGTGCGGGCGTGACAAAGCGTAAACTCAAACCTTCAAGGCATCGACAATCACCTTGAATGCCGGCGAGTTCTGCCGGCGGCTCGGATAATAGAGATAGTAGCCCGGAAACATCGGGGACCAATCATCCAGGATTTGGACAAGCCGCCCGGAAGCGATCTCGTCCACGACGAGGCTTTCCGGCACGTAAGCGATGCCATAGCCGCTGACCGCGGCGCCTATCATCGCATAGGACGTGTTGAAAATCAGCTGCCCGTCGACTCGAACACGGACTTCCCGGCCATCCTTTCCGAACTCCCAGGCATAGAGCCCACCAGCGCTCGCTTGCCGGTGGTTGATACAGTCGTGGCCAACCAGATCCTGGGGTGTCCTGGGAGTAGCATGCGCCGACAGATATTCTGGAGAGGCGACTGCGACCAGGCGCCAGTCGGGACCAATTCGGACGGCGATCATGTCCTTGTCGACGCTCTCGCCAAGACGAACACCTGCGTCGAACTTCTCTTCGACAATGTTTCGAAACCCGTTGTCCATATTGAGCTCAACCCTGACGTCGGGATAATGGCGCAGAACGGACCGAAGTTTCGGCCATACCACGCTTTCCTGCGCATAGTCCGACAGGGTGATCCGAACGGTCCCGGACGGCTTGTCCCGGATCTCCATCAGTTCGTCGATCTCGGTTTCGAGCTCCTCGATCCTCGGTGCCAGCGAACGTATCAACCTTTCGCCGGCTTCTGTCGGGGAAACGTTACGTGTCGTGCGGGTTAAAAGTCGCAACCCCATGCGAGCCTCAAGCCGCTTGATCGTGTGGCTGATCGTCGATTGAGACGTTCCGAGCTTGGCCGCGGCTTTCGTGAAGCTGCGCTCCTCGGCAACCGCCAGAAACCAAAGCATGTCATTCAGGTCTTCGCGCTTCATCAGCAGCCCTCAAGCTTAGTCATTCATGTCATGAATCGATAAGTGCAAGAGGATTGCAATGGCTAATCATGACAGTCGCGTCAGACTATATTTTGGCCATGACCTATCAAGCTCAGCAAAGAACAGACGACATCGGCCCATTCGGGCCAGACGCGATACTCAAAAATGCGCCAGACACCAAAGTAACGGTTGCTGCCTGGGGCGCTGTCTTCTCGCTGGCGCTTTGCGTCGCCGTCCTGATCGCATCGGAATTCATGCCTGTCGCCCTTCTGTCGCCGATCGCCACAGATCTCGATGTGACCGAAGGACATGCGGGCCAGGCGATCTCGATTTCCGGCGTCTTCGCGGTGGTGACAAGTCTCTTCGTTGCAGGGCTGACGCAGCGGATCGACCGGCGTGTGGTGGTGACGTCGTTTTCGCTGTTCCTGATCGTCTCCGGAACTATCGTAACCTTCGCCCCGAACTATCTGGTGCTGATGATAGGCCGCGCTCTGCTCGGCGTGGCGATCGGCGGCTTCTGGTCGATGTCGGCGGCGGTCGTCATGCGGCTGGTACCCGAACAATCTGTTCCCAAGGGACTGGCGATGCTCAATGCAGGCAATGCCATTGCGGCGACGATATCTGCGCCGCTCGGCAGTTTTCTCGGGAACTATGTCGGTTGGCGTGGAGCATTCTTCGCGGTCGTGCCGCTGGCGCTGTTGTCTCTCGTCTGGCAGTGGGTCACCCTTCCCTCGTTACCGCCGAAACGCAGCGAAGGCCCGAGCAACGTCTTCAGGCTGCTCACCCATTCTCAGGTCGCTATTGGCATGGCGTCCATCATGCTGCTCTTCATGGGCCAGTTCGCACTGTTCACCTACCTGCGCCCCTTTTTGGAAACCGTGACGAACGTGTCCATCTCCACACTCTCGCTTTTGCTCCTGTTGATGGGGCTCGCGGGTGTCGCTGGGACATATGGGGTGAGCCACCTTCTCCAGAAGCGGCTGTTCAGTATCCTCGGTGCGATCCCTCTCATCATGGCCGTGATTGCACTCGGATTGATCGCTTTCGGCTCATCGGTCACGGCCACAGCTCTCCTGCTGTTAGCTTGGGGATTGTTCGCCACAGCCGCGCCTGTCGGCTGGGGCACCTGGCTGACCCGGACGATGCCCGACGATGCTGAGGCGGGCGGCGGCCTGCAGGTCGCGACAATCTAGTTGGCCATTACACTGGGCGCTTCATTCGGAGGGATACTGTTCGACAGCGCCGGCTGGGGGACGACATTTCTGCTCGCCGCTTTGCTCCTTGCCGCTTCATCGACCCTCGCATTCGCAGCCGGGCCGATGGCACGAAGGGTCTGGCCATGATCGACCGCCGTTCCGCGATCGTAGCGATGGTCGCCATGGCTTCAGCTCCGGCGTGGTCACACGCACAGTCGAATAAAATGGGACGCGCCATGAAGTTCAAGATGACATTCAGCGATCACCAGATGGCAGCAACCCTCGACGAAAGCCCGGCGTCGCTGGAGCTTTTCGGATTGCTGCCACTCGATCTCAAGATCGAGGACTACTCGACCAACGAAAAGATCGCCTATCTGCCGCGCAAGCTGACCAAACATCAGGATGTCCCTTTTGGCGACGGGCGTCCAGGCGACATCGCCTATTTCGCGCCTTGGGGCAATCTCGTCTTCTACCACGCCGACTACCGGCATTCGAGAGGGCTGATCCGTCTCGGCCGCTTCGATCTCGGTTTCGAGCCGCTTCTTACCCGAGGGGAGTTTCCACTTCGGATCATTCCGATCTGAACGCTCCCGCCGATGCCACCGTGGCCCAGTTTCAAACTCAACAAATGAAGGAGACAGCAAATGACTAACAAGCAAGCACTCAATGACGCGCAGCCCCTGAACTCCAGTATCGACAGACGCAATCTCCTGAAGATGTCGAGCGCCGCCGCGGCCGCTCTCGGCATGATGTCCATTTTCAACACCAGTTTTGCAGAGGCACAAGACATGTCCAACGGCGCCGCCAATTTCTACACCAGCGACAGGGTGACCCTTCAGAAGGTCACCTTCAAAACCCAGTACCAGACGCATGTCGCGGGCAACCTCTATCTCCCCAAGGATCTCAACCAGGCGGCAAAGAACCCGGCCATCATCGTCGGCCACCCCATGGGTGCTGTCAAAGAGCAGAGCGCCAACCTCTATGCGACCAAGATGGCCGAGCAGGGTTTTGTCGCCATGTCGATCGATCTGCCTTTCTGGGGCGAGAGCGAAGGACAATCTCGCAATCTTGTGTCCCCTGAAGTCTATGCTGAGGCATTCAGTGCCGGCATAGATTTCCTCGGTTCGCATGTCTTCGTGGATCGCCAAAGGATCGGCGCGATCGGGGTATGCGGCAGTGGTAGTTTTGTCATCAGCGCCGCCAAGATCGATCCGCGCATCAAGGCAATTGCCACCGTCAGCATGTACGATATGGGAGCTGCCTTCCGTGACGCCCTGAACAAGTCGCAGACGGTCGAGCAGCGCAAGCAGTTCATCGCAGCAGCGGCCGAGCAGCGCTGGGCTGAAGCCGACGGTGGAGCAATCGAGTATGTCGGCGGAACGACGCTCGCCCTTACGGCAGACACAGATCCGGTGCAGCGCGAATTCTACGATTACTATCGCACGCCGCGGGGCGAGTTTACCCCCACCGGCGCCACGCCCCAGACGACAACGAAGCCGACGATGAGCAGTATCGTCAAATTCGCGAACTTCTATCCGTTCAACGACATCGAGACGATCTCCCCTCGCCCGATGCTGTTCATCTCCGGCGACCAGGCCCATTCGAAGGAATTTAGCGAAGACGCTTACAAGCGCGCGTCCGAGCCGAAGGAACTGGTATGGGTCAAGGGAGCGGGCCATGTCGATCTCTACGACCGCGTCGATCTGATCCCGTTCGACAAGCTCAACAGCTTCTTCGACCAGCACCTCACCGCCTGACGTCATCTCATAATGCGCCGGCCGGCCATTCCCGTAGCCCAGGACGGGATCGGCCGGCGCATGCGGCTGCATCAATCGTCTGTAGGCGCCCCTCTTGCCGGTTGCAATGCCAGCCTTTCTCGTTCTCAGCCTTGCCGATTGGTAGCTCGACAATTTCGCCCACGAACTATTTGGGACGGTAATCTGGTGATAAACAGGGTCTGGTTCGGACACCTGTTCCGAGGCCGGCACGACCTGAAGTGCACCATCATTGTAACGCTCCAGACACCGGCGACGACTAGGCCGCGTCCCCATAAACGGGGTTCATCTTGTCGGCGGTGTGTGATTCAATCTCCTTGAAAGGAGATTGCCATGCGCCGTCACGAATTGAGCGACGAAGAATGGGCTGTCATCGCACCACTTCTGCCGACCAATACCCGTGGAATTGAACGTGTTGACGACCGCCGAGTGATCAATGGCATCCTGTGGCGTTTCAGGACTGGTTCGTCCTGGCGCGACGTGCCAGAGCGTTATGGTCCGCGCACGACGCTCTACAATCGTTTCTCCCGTTGGCGCAAAGCAGGTGTCTGGGATCGCCTTCTGGACGCCGTTTCAAAGCGTTACGACGGCGACATCGTGATGATCGATTCATCCTGTGTCCGCGTTCACCAACATGGTGCCAACGCTAAAAAGGGGGATCTGCCGATCCTTGCATGGGACGTTCGCGTGGCGG